>NZ_QJJR01000001.1 GCF_003201605.1 Streptohalobacillus salinus
GTTTTCTATATTTAAACAGAAAAAATGGTGCCAGTGAATATATTTTAATGGGTCATAACTGACGCATCAAAATCCCTTCACCAACACCAAATATTGTACAACCGTTTTTATTTGGGCACATACCCATTGGATAAGAGGGGGAAGGTCTACCTTATCAGTTTAAGGGAAGGTCTCCAGCGTCACTCAAGTTCTAAAGCGAGCTGTGCAGCGCTATTTGTAACAGTACGTAAGCTAAGCATTCGCTCATGAAAGTTTATTCTGAGCAATGACCTCGTTGAAGCAGAAGGGCCAAATAGATAAATGACTAATCGAAAAGACGTCCACCCTGTCGCTTTTGCGGGGTGGACGTCTCTATGAAGGCTTCATCCGGTTAATCCAACTAAATTTTTATTGCGCGACGGATGTCGTACTATTTGCTGTAAGTGGATAAGCCTCATTATGAATGTTTACAGTGACGTCAACGTTTGTTTCGTTGGTCACCTCAACGTTGTCCTGGGTGACGCGAATCATTAAGCGTGCGCCTCTAAATACAATTTTGAAGGAGAAAGATGTCCACTGGCCTGGAATGAATGGGTTAAGGTACAATTGGTTGTCGATGACTTTCATTCCACCAAAACCTTCGACGACAGACATCCATGTCCCAGCCATACTTGTGATGTGACACCCATCTTCCGTGTCATTATTGTAGTTGTCTAAGTCAAGCCGAGCGGTACGTAAGTACATTTCATAGGCTTTTTCTTTGTACCCTAATTGACATGCTAAGATGGCGTGGACGCATGGTGATAATGATGATTCATGGACCGTCATTGGTTCGTAGAAGTCAAAGTTACGCTTGATCGTCGCTAAGTCATATTTGTGATTCAGGAAGTACATGCCTTGTAAAACATCGGCTTGTTTAATGAAACAAGAGCGTAATATCCGGTCCCACGACCAGTTCTGGTTTAACGGCAAGTGTTTATCGTCAAGTTGATCGACGGTCATGATTTCTTTATCTAAGAAGTTATCTGCTTGTTCAAACACTCCCAAGTCTTCGACGGTCGGGTAATAAATTTTCTCAATAATTTCTTTCCACTTCGTCGTTTCGTCTGTGGTTAAGTTCAATTGATTGATCCACGTTTGGTAGCGGTCAGGATCAGACGCTTTAAGGTGCGCTAAAGCTTCAAGCGTGTACTCGAGTGTCCACGACGCAATCCGGTTTGTGTACCAGTTGTTGTTGACATTATTCTCATACTCATTCGGTCCAGTGACCCCGTGCATCATATAGACACCTTTACGGGGAACAAAGTGCACCCGTTCTTCCCAGAAACGCGCAATTTCAACGAGTACTTCAATTCCTCGTTCACCAATATAAGCCTGGTCGCCGGTATAGTTGACATAGTTGTAAATCGCATAAGCAATCGCACCATTACGGTGAATCTCTTCAAAGGTAATTTCCCATTCGTTGTGTGACTCTTCCCCGTTCATTGTCACCATTGGGTAGAGCGCACCTTTAGTAAAGCCAAGTTTAGCAGCGTTTTCTTTCGCTTTTTCTAAATGATTATGACGATAGACAAGCAAGTTACGCGGAATTTCTTGATCCGCTGTTGCGAGATAGAAGGGTAAACAGTAAGCTTCTGTATCCCAGTAAGTGCTGCCACCATATTTCTCACCCGTAAAACCTTTTGGTCCAATGTTTAAGCGGGCATCTTCACCCGTATACGTTTGATTCATCTGGAAAATATTAAAGCGAATCCCTTGTTGAGCACTCACATCACCTTCAATAACAATGTCGCTATCTTGCCATTTTTTTGCCCAGGCTTGTTTCTGTGCGTCTTTTAGTTCGGCAAAGCCGAGCGCCACAGCAGCATTTAACCTATCGGTTGCGACCGTTGTTAGGGCATCGGTTTGATGGTCACGGTTAGTCACATTAGCGGCGTACTTATAAATCGCAGTTGTGACGCCTTCTTTAAGCGGTGCATCAAAGACAACTTCCGCATACTTCTCACGCGTATTTACCGAGCGCGGCGTGATTGCTTTACTATCAAGGTAGACGTGTGTTTCCTTCATAGCGGTATAGACAAAGTCTAACTTTTTCGTTTTGACTGTTACTTCAGCGCGATTACCTTCGGCTGTTTGAGTGATCCCTGTCCAGAACTTCTCATCATAGTTGGCATCGCTATTGATAATGTCACCATCTAAATAAGAGCTAATTTCTGCGGTCCCGTCAAAGTTAAGGGGTGTGATCAAGTATTCAATCGCACCTATTTCTTTCATCGCAAAGCTGACAAAACGGGTCGCTTCTACTTTTAGTTCGTTACCATTTGAAAGGGTAGCGATGAAGGTACGGTAGAGGTAACCTTCTTTCATATTTAGTTCACGTTTAAAGTTTTTCACCGTCGCGGTATGAAGGTCTAAAGGTTCACCATTTATGACGATGTTTAACCCAATCCAGTTGGTTGCGTTTAATACTTTGGCGAAATATTCAGGGTAACCATTTTTCCACCAACCGACACGTGTTTTATCAGGATAGTACACACCCGCCATATAACTCCCCTGGAGCGAGCTACCGCTATACGTTTCTTCGAAATTGGCACGTTGGCCCATGTGACCATTGCCGATGCTAAAGACACTTTCGGAAATTTCATGGTTTGTTTTGTTAAACCCTTCTTCAATAATGGACCAAGCATGTTCTTTTAAATACGGTTTCATAAATTGTTCCTCCTCACGATAACAAGCGCAATCGCTTGCATCCCTATATAAAAAATTTTATTTGACTAACCGACTGAAATGCATGTCGGATAAGTCTTGAATATAGTCATCTGCGCCGGTCAATATGTCAGCGTCACCCACACCAACCACATACATACCAGCATGTTTACCCGCCTCAATACCTGCTTGTGCATCTTCAAAGACAACGCAGTCTTTCGGGTCAATCTTTAATAATTCAGCCCCTTTTAAAAATACTTCTGGGTCTGGTTTTGCTTTTGAGATGACGTTGCCATCAACAATCGCATCGAAAGTATCATATAAGTCAATTTGTTTTAAAATAAGGGGTGCATTTTTACTTGCTGAGCCGAGAGCAAAGGGTACGCCTTTCTCTTTCAACTCAGTTAAAAAGCGTTCCACACCAGGTAAGATTTCTGAGCGGTCCATCTGTTGGATGGCTTTCACATACTGCTCGTTTTTCTTTGCGGCAAGTGCTTTCTTTTTCTCTTCTGATATGTTGATGCCGCCAATTTCTAATAAAATGTTCAATGAATCCATCCGGCTTACCCCTTTTAAGCGTTCGTTATCAGCTTCGGTGAATTCAAACCCAAGTTCAGCTGCTAATGCGCGCCAGGCGATAAAATGGTGTTTCGCAGTATCAACAATGACACCGTCAAGATCGAATAATATTGCTTTTGGTTCTCCCATGGCGATCCTCCTCGTGAAAAATATCTACTTTCATCATACATGATTGTGCAACGAAATGAAAGCGATTTCGCATAAAATCCAAGAAAAATAATATAACTTCTGTATTTAAGAGAATAAATGAATAGAAGTTATCGATACAGTTGTGATTGTTAGACAGGAAGATATTGATTTTTTATGCAATCGGTTTCGTTAAAGGCTCAAAATACTGGCATTAAATCAGTCGTCTTACACGTGCATGTGCGCTAAATCGCCAATAGGTGTCACGGCGTTACGCCTAATTAAGTGATTTGCCTTAGTGATTAGGAAGAAAATATTAAAAAAGAGCAACTTTATATGGGTATAGGGATGTGCTTATGTTAAACTGGAGTTGTCTATTAATTGGTAAATACAGTTTTCAAAGATGTTGAAAATTGTGGAGGAGGAGCTCATGAAAAAGATTGTAAGCCTATTGTTTATCGTTACCTTGCTGTTACCGCTCGTTGCTTGTGGGAATCAAACCGAAGAAATTGTTATCCCTTCTTCGTTTTTCTCTGAGGAAGAAGTCGAACAGATTATTGAAGAAGTAGATGGTGACGATGATGCTGAAGTGACCATTAACGATGATGGAGATTTTGTCTATCAAATGCCAAAAGCTGAGTATGACGAAATGATGACTGAATTAGCGGATGATATTGATGAGATGATTGAAGGTATAGTTTCGGATGAATCAATATCCTCGGTAACGTCAATTGAAGCGAATGGTGATTATTCGATCTTTACGATTACTGTCGACCGGGCAGATTTCGAAGAAGGTTTTGAAGGCATGTTTGTAATGGGATTAGGGATTAGTGGCGTATTTTATCAAATTTTTGATACAAGCAGTGACCAAGAATCGGTTACGATTGAATACGTCGATGCTGAAACAAACGACGTGTATGATTCAATTGTTTATCCAGATGCGCTAGAAGAATAGTAGAGGGTAACATATGTCGCATGGAGGTGTGGGAGTGAAAAATCAGACAAAGGAAAAGCTACGGCAAGAAGAATGGAAAAAGGACCCAACCGCTGCTATGCGTGATGGGTTTGAGCGTGGCAACGCCGGAAGCTTAACTGAACTGGTTAGTGGCTTAGGTTTTAAGGGTTTTCTTGCAGTTATTGTTGTGATAACGGTTGTCTTCTTACTCACCACTTTCTTATAGGGGAAAATCGCCCACTTTGATTGTGCATGCGTTTATGCAGCGCAATCAAAGTGGGCGATTTAGTCTTTGTTTCACGATAGTTAGAGGTGAATCTTCACCTACCGATCAATCACAGTGGTTACTGTTTTTTGTAACGACGGTGACCGAAGAAACTGATAAATGCAAGGGTGATTAATAATAAACCGATTAAGATGAAATTGTAGGTTGATGAAGCGGTATCAGGGAGGGACTCACCGGTGGTGGCGCTCTCCTCATCTGTTTCATCATTTTCTACTTGGGTCGAGTCATCATTCGTAGGCTTTGCATCATTCGTTGTTTCTTCTTCATTTGAGTCTGCACTTGGTTCATCTTGGTTCGCTTGTTCATCAGAATCATTTGAGCTGTCCGCATCAGTCGGTGCATCTGTTTGAGCAAGCTCGCTAACGGCATACAAACTAAAGTGCGAAAGTGCAACAGTAACTGTACCTGCTTCTTGATCAACCGCTTCTGGAAGAAGTGTTTCTAATAGTTCACCGTCTTCAGCTAAATAGTGAATCACAAGGTTATCCCAGTCGGTTACATCAGCATTTAAACGAAAGGTGACATCAATCGCTTCGTCGAAGGAAAGGCTACCTTCTGCGTTTGTTAAACTAAACTGATAGACATTACTCTTAAGGTTTTGTGCCGTAGTGACAGAAACTGGCGTAACGGTTAAATGAACCGTACCTTTTCCTTTGATGGCGCTTGTTGGAAGTGTCACCACTACCTGTTCTTTTATGATTGTTACGGTTTCATTTGTTAAGGCATTTGTGACTGCCTCAGTCAGGGTAACGCTGTCTTTGTTTGTTGTTACGCTGAGGCCAGTATCTGTTGTTTCAAACTGGTCGATTGAGCTGATGACCTCGCTCTCTTCGTCAGATTCAGGTTCATCATCAGGATTCGGTTCATTTTCGTCTGTCGGTGGTGTCTCGTCTTCAGTTGTATCTTCATCTGTCGGGTCCTCTGGCAAGTCACCGACACGATACAGATAGAAATCATCTAACGATCCCCAAGCGCCTGGGTTTGCTTCAATATGTGCGCCAATCGTGAGTTCTCCGTTTGTTACGTGAATGTTAGGAATTTCAGTGTATTGCCAATTTGCCCAGCCGTTAACAGAAGTTTCTGCACGGTAGCCAGTTGCTGACTCTGCAAATAAAGCAAGAGATGCATCAGAGTGATCGCCACCTTGATTGTACATCGATAAGTGGTAAACACCAGGTTCAAGATCAGTAAGTGTTTGGCTTACTTGAAGATCGATCGCTGTCTCAGACCAATAGTTAAAATGACGTGTGCCGGTTCTAGAATCACCTGCTGCTTCATTAAATCCTCCTTGGCCTTCTTCGTTATTGAAATCTATTGCCCAACCCTCACCCCATGCTTCGAAGCTAGGATCAGTCAGAAGGTTTGGTCTTAAAATGGTAAGTGTAACTGTAACCGTGTCGCCTTCAGAAGTAATACCTTCAATCGTATGTTCACCAACAGCTAAATCAGTGACATCGGCATTAGGAAAATCAACGGCAACAATTTCTGTTGAGCCATCATTAAAATGATAAGTCACCGTACTTGGTAAAACGGGTGCCTCACCGTAGAAAGCTTCCACTGCAGCAATCTGAATGTCTGTGACGTTAAGTGGTGCAACGGTACCTGTTTTAACGTATTCAAAAATATTTAATGTTGGAAGTGCACGACCGTTAAAGTCGAACAACGCTTGATTATCAACCGCGCTTCCGCCATACCAAACACCGGCATCATCTGGATCATAGCCCGCTGCATAGCTAGAAGCCCAACCGGAACCGTCTCGCTCCCATAGCATTTGATTGTTGTCAAAGGCATCAGGTGGACCAACGGGTAACCAAGCGGGTTCCCAGTAGAATACGCCAATGCCGCGCTCGCCAACATTCACAATTGATGAAATGGCGTCGTGTAACGCATCTGCTTGCCCCTGAATTGAATAGGGGTAAGGTGGATTATTTTCGGTACCCTTAATCGTATTCTCATGACCATCACCATCTTCATCGGTGTAAGCATAGCTCGTCTCAACCATTAAGACATCTTTGTCATAGTTGACGGCAATGTCTTGTAGAATCGCTGTTAAATCTTCTGGTGTACCGTGCCAGAAAGAATAATAGGAGGTCGCAAAAATATCGTAATCAACTTGCGCTTCCGCTAACGACTGAGCATAGTGAGGAAATAATCCTTTCTCAGGGTTAGTGAAATGAAGCGCAATAAGAATTGAGGGATCAAAGTCACGGACTGCTTTTGTTCCGGCGTTAAAGAGTCGATTCATATTATCCCAGCCGGTTTCTCCCGCAACGCCATTGTTTGTTTCATTACCAACTTGGACCATGCCAATAGCTATGCCTTCATTTCTAAGCTCGGTCAAGGTTGCAGTGGTGAAGTCATAAAGAGCTGTTTCTTTTTCTGCTAAACTAAACCCTTCCCATGCTTTTGGTGTCATTTGCTTAGCGGGATCGGCCCAGAAATCGGAGTAATGGAAATTAACAAGTAATTTCATCCCAGCCGCAGTTGCACGTTTCCCAATTTCAATGGCCTTTTCAACGTCATTGTTTCCACCGCCATAGCCATTGCCGTTCGCATCATATGGGTCATTCCAAATCTTCACACGTACATAATTAATGCCGCGTTCACTGAACAGTTCGAAAATATCTCTTGGATTGCCATCTTCATCAAAAAATGCGACACCACTTTCTTCTAAAGCGATGACAGAAGAAATATCAACCCCATTAATAAAGTCTTCAGGTAAATCCTCGATCCGATCGACGTGAATGTCAGCTTCGACGGGTTCAATGGTACCGGTATTTTCATCTTCCGTTGTAACCGGTGTGAGTGAAAATTGATCGAGATATCCCCATCCGCCTGGTTCAGTTGTGATGGTTGCACCAACGGCTACGTTAGTTAATTCTTCTTCAATCGTCACTTGGTAACTTAAGGTTTCCCACTCGCCCCAACCTTTGGTAGGGACAGCGTCATAAGCTTGTTCACCAATAAAGAGTGAGACATTGCCTGCGGTACCTGCTTCAATTGTTCCGCCACTCGAGGCCACACTTAATTCGTATGTACCGCTAGGGAGAGAAGCAAGGGATTGTGCAACGGTTATTTCACGCGTTCCAGCCGCTGCTGCCTCAATAAAGTAATTGAAATGATAACTGCCAAATTCAACATCATTCTCATGATGATTTATCGCAACATTGTCCCAATTGTTTGCCTCTACTTGCCAACTATCATCGTCCCAAAAGTTTGATTCGAAACCGGGATTAGTGATAAGGTTTGCCGCGGATACGGACGGCGCGAAACCGAAAACAACTAAGCCGGTTATAATTAAAATAAACATGTTTCTGATCGATCTGTTTTTCATTTCCCCACTCCTTTTAATATGTTATACCTTTATTATAAAACGCTTACACCAGAGAATATAGTTAATATAATTCGCTTAAATCTTCATATTTTTAAACGCTAATAACTGGAAATAGACGGACGATAGCATTTAAAAATGAAGGACTGCTTAATGAAAAATGAATGAGGATAGAAACGGTTGCTGCTTTCGGTTCTCGAAGTGATTGGAATGCATACATTAGGTGAGCAGTTAAACGGGAGGGGTGATTCGAGGATGCTAACATGCTGGTAGTCATGTGACCGTCACAATGGCGTTGTCCTGCTAATCCGAGGATACTATAAAGAGGAAAAAAAGCGGCTAAACGAAACAAAATCATAGACCGAATTCTTGTGCGTGATAGGACTAGCAGTCGAATTAAAAGAACCACTTAGCCTTCTAATGGCTAAGTGGTACGTGCACGATTTGACCGGAATCGGTTAGTGTTAACCCTTCATCTCTTAACCGTTTAATTTGTTCACGCCTAAGTTCTGGATCTTTTATGGATACCTGACCTTGTTTATTTACAACACGGTGCCAGGGGATCGGTTCGTTTGTTGATTTTAAGATGGCGCTAATTGCTCGGGCTGCACGTGGGTGTTGAGCTAGGAGAGCGACATCACCGTAACTGATCCATTCTCCTTTAGGAATGTTTTTAACGATTTGAAGCACATCTTTTTTGAAAGGAGAATCTGTCATTTGCTTAATGCCTCATGTTTAAAGCAATTTGTTTCGTGGTTATTGAGGAAGCCTGTGGCTTCAAGGAAACTATATAAGGTAACAGGACCTAAAAAACTAAACCCTTCTTTTTTTAATTGCTTACTTAGTTTGTTTGCTAAGTGTGCAGTAATCGGCGCATGAGCTTTTTGATCTAAAGCAAGGTTTGTTTCCTCAATTTTCGTGACTAAATAGTTATAGAATGATTGATTTTTTTCAATTTCTTGAACGATTTGCGCATGCTTTTTTAAGGTTTTTAATTTTTGCTCATGACGAATAAGACCGTCATTTTGTAACCACTGTTCAATTTGTTGGTCAGAATGCTGAGAAAGTTGGTTAAGATCGTAGTTAAAAAAAGCTTTTCGCATATGCTCGCGTTTTTTTAGAACAATTAAAAATGAAAGACCTGCTTGCATAACCTCTAATGTCATGGCTTCAAATAAAGCTTTTGTATCGCTTACAGGTTCTCCCCATTCTTTATCATGGTAGTCTATATAGATCGGGTCACTTGTGACCCAGTGACAACGGTGCACCATTTGCTTCATCTCCTTTTTAATAGTGTAGTTTAATTGCGACTGAATTTGCAACAGAAAAGAAACAAGAGGATACAAAGGAAGAAAAATTGATTTTAAAAAAGGATAAATAAACAACCAATCGAAAATTAAGGTGAAACTGTTACTAAATTGGTATAGACAACTATAATTATATATGCTAGGATGTAAGCGTATCATAATTAAAGAAATGGAGGGAATTACAATGATGAATTATTTACAAAGATTAGGGCGGTCGTTGATGCTTCCGGTTGCAGTATTGCCAGCAGCAGCTGTCTTAATGGGGATAGGTTACTGGATTGACCCATCTGGATGGGGTGGTGGAAACCCAGCAGCAGCATTCTTAATTAAAGCTGGGGAATCAATCATTGGTAACATTCCAATTTTATTCGCAGTCGGTGTCGCTTTAGGGATGGCTAAGGAGAAAGATGGATCAGCTGCACTTAGTGGTCTCGTCGGTTATCTTGTCACAACAACGTTACTATCTACAGGAACTGTGCAATTATTACAAGGAACAGAAGATGTTTCGATTGCCTTTGGCAATATTGAAAACGCATTTATAGGGATTATTTCTGGATTAGTAGCGGCAACAATGTTTGACAAGTTTAGTCATGTGAAATTACCTGATGCACTTGCTTTCTTTAGTGGGAAACGGTCCGTACCAATTATGACGGCAGTTTCAATGTTAGGGATTTCTGTTGTATTATTCTTTGTTTGGCCATTTGTATTTGAAGGGTTAGTAAGTTTTGGTGAACTTATTTCCGGCATGGGTGCGTTTGGAGCTGGCTTATACGGTTTCTTTAATCGTCTACTGATTCCAACGGGATTACACCACGCGTTAAATCAAGTATTCTGGTTTGACCTTGCTGGTATTAATGACATTCCGAATTTCTGGAGTGGTGAAGGTGTTAAAGGTGTGACGGGTATGTACCAAGCAGGTTACTTCCCAGTCATGATGTTTGGTTTACCGGCCGCTTGTTTAGCGATGTATCATACAGCTAAAACAGCGAAGAAAAAACAAGTAGCAGCCTTAATGTTTGCTGCTGGTTTCGCCGCCTTCTTTACTGGGGTAACGGAACCAATTGAATTCTCATTTATGTTTGTTGCACCAGGTCTATATTTAGTCCATGCACTTCTTACTGGGGTATCTTTAATGATTGCCGCACTGTTTGGTTGGACAGCAGGTTTTGGTTTTAGTGCTGGGTTCGTTGACTTTTTCTTAAGTTCACGCTTACCACTCGCCAACCAACCGTATATGCTAATCGTGCAGGGACTCGTGTTTGCAGTGCTTTACTACGTGATTTTCCGCGCACTCATTCAAGCACGTAACTTGAAAACACCTGGTCGTGAAGATGACGAAGAGAAAGAAATGGTTTCTTCATCAACAGGTGAAGATAAATACCGTCAAATGGCTGAAACAATTTATACAGCCCTTGGTGGTGATGCGAACGTACGAACTGTAGATAACTGTGTGACCCGCCTGCGTCTGGAAGTTGAAGACATGAAACAAGTCGATCAAGCTAAAATTAAATCAACAGGGATTCCAGGGATTAATGTGATCAATGATCATAACATTCAGGTCGTTGTGGGCACACAAGTAGAATCTGTTGCAGAAGAAATTCATAAAATTAGAAAAAACAACTAAACTAAATTAGTTAGAAGCTAGTCAAGCGGTAGGTGCACGCGCATTTACTGCTTGACTACTTTAATGACTAAATAAAAATGTTGAAGAGGGAGTGAGTAAAATGAAGAGGATCTTGGATTGCTATGCCTCAGATTTTAAAACGATGACTAAAGGTGAAAAACTTCGCGCGATCTCACTGAGTGAAGGACGGACACTCGTGTCAGAAACAGTAGTCACAGCCCCCGCCTTTTATTCTGGTGTGACCAATCAAGAAATTGTCGCTCGCTTTGGAGCTGACCTTATCTTGCTTAATATGTTTGATGTGTTTAATCCACAAATCGCAGGGATTGAAGCATCAACTGCAAGGCAACATATCGAGGAAGTGAGAGCGTTGACTGGTCGACTCGTGGGTCTGAATTTAGAGCCGGTTGATGAAGATGCCTTGGCGGATGACCACGTAATGAAAATACCAGAGGGGCGGATGGCAGTAGCAAAAACCCTGGAAAAATTAAAGGATTGTGAGCTGGATTTTATTTGTCTTACTGGAAATCCGAAAACGGGTGTGACCAATCAACAAATTAATAAAGCAATTCAATTGACTAAACAGATCCTAGGTGAAGATGTGTTTATCATTGCGGGTAAAATGCATAATGCAGGCGTTCTTGATGATTTACTCGCTGAGAAAACAATTGAACAATTTATTGAAAAGGGTGCGGATGTTATTCTAATTCCTTCACCAGGAACGGTACCCGGCATTTCTATCGAAGAAGCGACTAAATGGGTGAAAGCAATCCATGGACAAGGTAAACTGGTTATGAGCGCGATTGGAACAAGTCAAGAAGGAAGCCAAACGTCAATTATTGAACAACTTGCTATTCAAAATAAAATGATTGGTGCAGATCTTCATCATATAGGTGATGCAGGATACACTGGTCTTGCTATACCCGAAAATATTACTGCTTATTCAACAGCGATACGAGGGAAAAGACATACAATCGTGCGGATGTGTCAATCGGTGACGCGATGATTAAAGAGTTTTGTGCAGAAAACTATACGGCAATTAAAGAAGCAATTAATAAAGGAATTCACCGAATTGAGTTGTGTGATTATTTAGCGGCAGGAGGAACGACGCCAAGTATTGGCGTAATCAAGCAAACACTTCAAGCAGCTAAAGAAACAAAGATTGATGTTGCGGTAATGATTCGACCAAGAACAGGTGATTTTTGTTACAATGAAGAAGAACAACAGATTATGAAAACCGATATTAAAGTAGTTGAAGATCTGGGGGCAGAAGCGATTGTTCTTGGTTGTTTAACCGAGGCGAACCAGTTAGATGTTGCCGCAATGACATACTTACTCAGTGATGTGCGTTGTAATGTTGTGTTTCATATGGCCTTTGATCTCATTCCAGCTGACGACAAACAAACTGCCATAGATCAATTGGTTGCGTTAGGTGTTACACGTGTTCTACTACACGGGAAACATACAGATGTGATAACAAATATTGATGAGATTAATCAGTATATTGCCTATGCTGCTGGCAGGTTATCATTTGTTGTTGGTGGTGGGGTTACGTTTGATAATCTAGAATATTTAGCGAGTCATGTAAATACGGATGAGTTTCATGGGACGAAAATTGTAGAACTAGACAAATAAATAGATAAATGGAGTGAGCACATGTATGCATATATCGATGAAATAAGAAGGCTGTTAGATGAATTAGAACATGACCATGCCTCAATTGATGAAGTCGTTGAATCGATGATTGAAACAGGCTTACAACATAAAAGTATTTTCTGTTTTGGTGCAGGTCATGCCGGTTTAATCGCGCAAGAAATGTATTACCGGGCGGGAGGGTTAATGATTGTTAATCCGATTTTTTCTAGAGAACTGATGCTTGATACTGAACCAGTTACACATACCTCTCAGATTGAGCGCTTACATGGGTATGGTGAGTTGTTAGCGAAAGAAGTGCCCTTTCAAGCAGGAGACTTATTAATTGTTCATTCTGTATCTGGTCGGAATCCAGTCCCGATTGAACTTGCAATGAAAGCCAGCGAGCAAGGAGTGAAAATAATTGCCATTACTAATGTTAAGTATACGAAAAAAGTCACATCAAGGCATCACTCGGGCCTAAAATTGAATGAAGTGGCTGATATCGTAATTGATAATCATGGCGATGTTGGAGATGGTGCAATTACGATAGAAGGAACGGCACAAAAAGTAGCACCAACGTCCACGGTGATTGGCGCTACGATTGTAAACACACTGGTTAGTGAAGTTGTGAAAAAGTGGCCGTTAGATCACGGGACATTGCCGGTTTTTTATAGCGCGAACATCGACGGTGGCATGGAACATAATCGAGAAGCCATAGCGCTTTATCAGGACCAAATCCACTACAAGTTTTAAGCGGATAGCAATGATAATAGTCTTTTTGAACAAAGAAACAACCCGCTAAAAAGCGGGTTTTCGTTTCATTTCAATATTAAATTTATAGCGATCGGCGCGATAAGCGCTTTTTACATATTCAATCGGTGTTTTATTTGCATCACTAAGGTAGCTGATCCGCTGCATTAAGAGAATAGGATCATTCTTTTTTAATTTCAACTGACTGATTTCTTCACTATTAGCAAGCGCTGCTTCTATCGATTGCTGACCAGAGGTGATAATGTACCCTTTATCTTGTTCAAGGTAATCATAAAAAGACTTCTCAACGTCATTTTCAGTTAAGTTGCCAACTAATTTGACAGGCGTGTAGATTGTTTCTAATGCGATGGGTTGTTGATTTGCAAGTCGAAGTCGGACAATTTCATAAATTGATTCTTCATCAGTAAGTTCCAATTTATCATGTATATTCGTCTTATGATCAATGCGTTTCATTGAAATGATTTGCGTAGAAGGTGTTAACTGACGTTGGCGCATGTCTTCACTAAAACTGGTGAGATGAGAAATATCTTGCTCGAATTTTTGTTCATTAATAAATGTCCCGCGGCCACGCTCTCGGTAGAGGATGCCCTCATTGACCAGGTTATTAATGGCTTGTCTCACTGTCATGCGACTGATGCCATGTTTTTCTGCATAGATGCGTTCTGACGGGAGGGGATCATGAGCCTGTAATCCATTCTCGCTTATTTCTGTTTTAATAGCTTCTTCGAGCTGATAATAAATAGGTATTTTAGAGTGCTTATCAATCATTTCTCCCCACCCCTTTCATTTTATTAATAGTTTAACAGAAAACACCATAAAGCACAATATTATGACTAGATAACTATACCAATTAACCTCAATTAAAAACCTGCCAAATTAAATGTTATGACAGGTTTTTAAGCAATGAAAAGAACTACTGTTTTAAATCGTTGATGAGTTTGTTTAGCTGGTTCACTTGTTCGTTTAAGAAATCAGCCATTTTGTTTGTTTCTTCGATTAATTCATGTTGGTGCAATGCCTTTGTTTCAACAGCTTCAGCATAACCGGCTGTTTCCGTTGCGATTTTAGTCAATTGATCGACCTTCTGTAAGACTTCATCCGCATTCGCAGAGATTTCTTCTGTTGTTGCGGCTGTTTCATTTACTTCATGATCGACGTCTTTTGCTGCGGTGATGATTTTTTCAAATTTATCGCGAATCGCTTGAATAGCTGTTTGAGTTTTTGATAATTCACCTGTGCCGGCTTCCATTGAGTTGTTGGCCTGTTTGGCATCGTCTTGAATATCAGCGATGATGGTCGTTACTTTTTCAGCGGATTTTTCAGTTTCTTCAGCAAGCTTTCTTACTTCATCAGCCACAACGGCAAACCCTTTACCAGCTTCACCAGCGCGCGCTGCTTCGATTGCAGCATTCAAGGCTAATAAATTTGTTTGATTAGAAATGTCAGTAATGACGGTAATGATGTTTTCAATGTCTTTCGAACGCTCAGTAAGTGAATGTAGGACGCTCGATAATTCTTTGAACGTCGTGTCAAAGCTAGCCATCTGACTTGCCGTTTGTTTTAACATGCCTTGACCTTCATTTGATTCATCCATCATTAAACGTGAGGCATCGACAATTGAGCTTGTACTTGTCGCAATTTGGTGAATCGCTGCGGTAACATCAGCAATCTTTTCGATACTCGCATCAGCCCCAGCAATCTGATTATTGGCACCAAGTTTTACTTCTTGGATCGCTGTCGCAATTTCTAGAGAAACATCGGTCGTCTCTCTCCCATTGTTATTTAATGATTTAGCAGTGTCGTAAACGTGATCGCTCGTGTTAGATAACTCTTGAACGACACGCTTGAAGATGTCTGCATTTCCTTCGTTTACCCCTTCAAGTGACTTCACTTGTTGTTCTTTCGCACGAATTTGTAAGAGGGTTGCGCTTGCCGTGACAAGCAAGAAGATGGCGTGAATCAAAACCATTGAGAAGGTATAACTATCGGTACCGTAGACAAATATTGAAACAGCCGGAACGAAAAAGCCAAGCAGGTGTTGCCCGACAAAAATGGTCGTCATGGTTAGCACAAGATAAATTTTCTCGTAGTAAGCGAGCATGGCCACAACCATAAAGAGTGAGAAGTGATATTCAACACGACCGTCACCACCCATGATTGTTGCGATGCTGGCAAAAGTTAACGTTAGGGTAATCAATAAGTATAATGATTTATGTTCCGGCTTTAATTTAAATAGTATCAATGATAACACAAAAAGAATGATAGGGAGAGCAAGAAAAATTAGTGAAACAAGGGAATAGTAGCTAGGTTTTGTCATCGTTTCACCGTGTGTATTGATCATTTCAATCAGGTTGAAGTTGTGAATGATATGAACAGCACCCATGATCAATAAAGTCACGGCTGATAAGCCTAGCATGAGTTTGTGTTTTTGCATGATTTGTTCCTCCTTTGAATAGGTAGCCATAAATTTAAAAATGACTGCAAATACTATATCGTCATGTTCAAAGTGAAAGTGAAGGGCTTACAAAAATATTTCCGAGGAAATAATGCGTTGATAATCATGGGGGCTATCGAGAGGGTTGAGGCGTTCTTGGTATGGCTAGACTGCCAAATAAAAAGACGCATGTAGTAGCTACATGCGCCGTGATTATTAAAAGTTACGGAGTCCTGACTCAGGCGTTTGAATAATGGTAGGATTTTTATTCGGGTTTAACCATTTGATAAGCCGGATAACGTTTGCTTCACTCACGGCTGTACACCCTAACGTGTAACTGTTGCCAATGTGAAAGAAAATTGCGCTACCTCGATAGGGTGTCCGGTTCGTGTTGTAATTAATAACAAAGCCATAACGATACAAGGGAATATTCATGTTTTCAGCACTAGTGTATTGATCACTGGATTTCTTTTTAGACTGCCAGCTGTTATAAAGACTGGATTCAGGGTCATCAACCCAGACATCATCATCAGTAATTCCACGGAAAGGAAGTGCTGTACCAGGGTTACCCTTTGAACCAAACGCAGTACCAATGGAAAATTTACCGGCTGGCGATGCGCCATCGCCTTCTTTTTTGTTAAAGCTGAAGCCGCTTTTACCGATGTAGCCATTTGTTGAAAAAACAGGTTGCCAATCACCGTTAGCATCGCGTTCAAAGGTTTCAACTGTAACATTAACTTGCGAAGCCTGTTTATTAGTAACCAGAATAAGCTGTTGGTTATTAGCTACCGTTGTTAATGCTTGGGCCTTATTTTTTACGGCAGGTGGATCGGGTTGTTCGGTCGCTTTCTTTTCGACGTTCGGGTCAGGGGTGCTCGATTTTTTCTCGGTTGTTGTTTCGGACTTAGCTGTTGCTGAGGGCTCTGCTTGTTTTACGACAGCTTGCTTATTTAAGTATGCGTCGTTGACATAGCCTAGCTTGTCGCCAAATTTTATCGCTACCCAAGCACCGTTCGTTGCCGTTGTACTAACTTCGACTGGTTGATTTAATGCTAGGACATCTAAGACAGCATGATGCGTACCAGGTCCTTCACGCATGTTTAATCCGTCAATATTAACATAGCGGGTAGCGGTCGTAGCGAACAGCTCGGTCATTGAGTCAGTTGAGCCTCCATCTAGTGAGTCAGATTCAGCCTCTTGATCGGTAGTGGCTTCGGTCGGTGTCTCGCTACCGAAAAAATTTTCATTAAGCACTTGTAATTCTCGGCTAACAGAAGCATAACCGTGCGTTTCTAAATCAGTTGCAATGATGGGTTCTTCTGATTGAAATCCAGGTAACACGAGCATGAAAATAACAGCAAAAACAATGACACTAAGTAACATATGAAGCAAGGTATTCTTGTTCATCACTGGGCCTCCTTGTGAATCGGTATTAGCTTAGGACGGTTGAAACGTTGTGAACGGTTACGTCGCAAGCGTTACTCTTCAGAAGTATCCGAAGAAACCTCTGTGTTTTCTTCTGTTGTTGTGTCTGAGGTCTGAGTGTCTGTATCGCTTGGTTTGCTATTTGTCTCTGTTTCAGTGGTTTCCTCTACCTCTTCCTCTTCATTTGAACGATCGTCTTTAGTTGTGGTTGAAGTTTCTGAACTAGACGAGGCTTTCTTTTTATCTGTTGTTGCGTCCTTGTCCGTGGAAGTCGTTGATTCACTTGTTGTATGAGTGCTTGTTTTTTTCTTAGTGGTTGTAGACGTGTTTGATTTTGTATCCGTCGTTGAAGGTGAAGATGTGCTGCTTTGCTCAGGTGATGTCTCTGGTGTGTACACATCATTTTTTTCAGCAGAAATGTAGCTTTCATTCACAAAACCATAGCTATCACCAGATTGAATAGGAATCCATTCGGAGTCATCGATGGATGGTCCGATATACACTTCGTCATTAAGGACAAGGTGGCCAGTAATTTCATAATCAGTACTCGGACCTTCACGCATGTTTAGACTGCTAGCATCTACGTAAAAAACGGTATGTTCATCTATGAGCGTAGCAAATGCTTCCGGGTCAAGCGGCAGTTGAGCATCTAAATCTGTCTCATCGTCCTCAGAATCAGTGGCACCAGCGTCATCTAAATTTTTTAGAGCTAGTGCAGCTGTTCGTTGATTAGACGACTGCGCGGTTAAAATGCGAAAGGTTTGATTTTGGTTAATAAAGACAAGCGCAATGATAATGATAAGACTTAAAATGCTCGTAATGATGGCGAGAATATGTTGCTTTTGCATAGGTCGTTGCTCCTTACGTTAAATTTTTTATAAAGACAAGCCGGTCACGGGCCCGGATGCCTTGTTCATAAATGGCTTCGGGATAACTTAAGAAATAATCGAGTTCAATTTCCATCAAGCGAAAGCCAAGTTTTTGATAAAAGGCAATGTTATCGATGCTGGAATTTGCTGTCTTCACAACCATTGTTCGATAGCCTTTTTCCTTGTAATAAGTCTCAGCTTGAGCAATGACTGCTTTACCATAACCTTGATTACGAATTGTTTTCTTAATCGCAATGTTTTTAAGCTCAACCGTACCTTGTTCAGGGAAGGTAAACAAGCTAACACCGATGATTTTTTGTTCGCGTCTGATTGAAAATAAGTCACCATCTTTAATGTAGGTATTGATGAGTTGTTCGGCAGGATCAGCTTCGAGTAAAAGCGGCAAAAAATTTGCGCGTTTGTAATCAGGTATTGCAATCAACGATATTGAACTCATAGAGAACCTCCTGTTAGCTTTATTATGCATAAAGTGTATCACGTTTTATATGTCAAAGGCTATTGAATTGTGAATGATATTACAAAAGATTAGGAGATATAGGTTTTAAGCTATTCAGCGAATGTAGGTTTAGGCGCATTTTATAGTAGTGAAAGCGTGGGAATTGGGGTCTCTTAAAAAGGCTGGGTGTTAGAAAAAAGATTGAAAAATTTTGAAATGGCACGTTCACGTTTTTACCAGATCAAAAGATCCAGATATAGCGCAAGGTGTTTTCGCTTACAGTTTGTTTATCGGAGAGAAAAAAAGCACTAAAACTTAGATTTAGCGCGGTCTTACAGCCCTTGACAAAAGTGGTTCAAAGTAAGAGAATGAGTTAAATTGAGAAAGATAAATCAGCGTTGACTATGTATTGGAGGAGAAAGGAAATGAATATTTATTTGTTATTTGCACTGGCACTCATACCGATTATCTTTTTAATTGTATCGTTAGGTGTTTATAACCGACCGGCGTACAAAGCAGGAATTTGGAGTGTTATCATTGCAAGTGTACTGGCTTTAGTCGTCTTCGATATGACGCCTTTCGGGATTTTTACGGCAATATTAGAAGGTGCTGCTTTAGCAATTTGGCCGATTATGATTGTGATAGTAGCGGCGATCTTCACTTATAATTTAGCTCAACATACAAAGAGCATGGACATCATTAATAAAATGTTATCGAGTATCTCGACCGATAAAAGAATTCAAGTACTCATCTTAGCCTGGGGCTTTGGTGGGTTTTTAGAAGCGGTTGCGGGGTATGGGACGGCGGTAGCCCTACCTGCTAGTATTTTAGCAGCCCTGGGGTTTAATCCGTTATTTGCGGCTGTTATTTCATTAATAGCTAATACGGTACCAACTGCTTTTGGTGCCGTAGGTATACCTGTTTCGACATTAGCCCAAGTAACTGGACTTGAAGTCACAACGTTAAGTTATACGATCGTCTTGCAACTTACCTTGTTTATCATTGTGATTCCTTTCCTTCTCGTTATGATGACAGGCGGGAGTTGGAAATCGCTTAAGGGTGTGACGGGCATTACGTTAGCTTCTGGTATCGCTTTTGCCCTGCCGCAAATCTTTGTTGCGAAATATTTAGGTGCGGAGCTTCCGGCATTAGTAGGTAGTTTGGCAAGTATGGCCGTCACAATCGGAATGGCGCTTATTTTCCATAAAGATAAAAAAGCAAAAACTAAAGAAGTAGTGACTGCATCTGAAGGCTTTAAAGCATGGTTACCGTATCTGTTAATTCTTATCTTTATTCTTATCACTAGCCCATTGTTTCCACCAATCTATGAGTTTGTTTCGCATATTAAAACAAGTGTAACAATCTATCAAGGACCAGGCGCAGCGGTGACGACATTTAAATGGGTAGGTACACCAGGTGTCTTGATTATTCTAGCGGCGCTTATCGGTAGCTTGGTTCAGGGCGCGACCTTAAAAGAAATCGCCGCGGTGTTTGTTAAAACATTAAAACAATTGACTAAGTCTGCAGTCACGGTGATTGCGATAGTTTCACTGGCTAAGATTATGGGGTACAGCGGCATGATCGTCTCGATTGCGACGGTGCTTGTTATGGTGACGGGCTCTTTCTACCCGTTCTTTGCGCCAATGCTCGGTACACTCGGAACGTTTGTGACCGGTAGTGACACGTCATCTAACATTTTATTTGGACCGTTACAAATTGAAGTCGCTGAATCGATTGGAGTGGATCCTTATTGGTTAGCCGCTGCAAACACTTCAGGTGCAACAGGCGGAAAGATGATTTCTCCGCAAAGTATTGCCGTCGCGACCTCAGCAACGGGATTAATTGGCCAAGAGGGTACCATTTTTAAGAGCACAGTGAAATTCTGTTTAGGTTATGTTGTTGTGTTAGGTATTTTGGTTTACGTCGGCAGCTTATTTATCTAAAGCGATTAATCATAACGTGCCAATTAGTACGATAAAATCAAACGGATTTAAGGTACCTTACTTTTCATTGGATGAGAAGTAAGGTTTTTTTCCGTTAATTAGGAAAAAGGGGGATATTCTGTTGTGGAGAGGGTATAATGAATACTGTATTGTCTTATTAGTTAATATCAATTAAATATGTAAAAAACAGCTATTATATAAATTTTTTTCAATTTCACATTTAGATGGCATAAAGCTTTGTGTTAAACTAAAGGTATCCGTGTAGTGGAGAAGAGAGGGTGGAATCGAAGTGGTTCAACGTCATATAATTCGTAACATCGTGATTGCCGTTATGCTTCAAGCAACCTTACTGCTATTTTATGATTATCAGTTAATTAGACAACTGCTGGCCATTTTTATTCCACTTGCTTTAGCAAGTGTTATTATTGCGAAATTGTTAAATTTACTGAAAGATAAAAAGCGAGAAGATCGAATCTTCCTCTATTTGTTGTTAATTAGCTTTTTCTTTTATTTGAGTTCCTATTTGATTTGGTTTGTTGATCTTCTTCGTGGTGTACCCATTGTATCCACGACCTTGTCGTTTAGTCTCTGGATTTTAGTCTATCCGCTATTATGTTCTGCTGTGTTAGTCAAATTGATCCAATTAAAAAATAAAGATAAACTTATTCAACACTTATTTACGATTGTAACGTTCTTCATTATTGTCGGAACATTTATGCTACACTATGTGATTTTTCCATATATAGAAACATATGATGACTCATTTTGGCATGTACTGATTCTTTTTACTGAACCGTTATTAAGTGGAGTACTCCTCGGGGCAGGACTGATTTTGTATTTCCTCTCTACCGAGACAAGTCAACGAGCAACGGTATTTTTCTTTGTGTCCGGTTTGTTTATACAAGCGCTGGCTGAGAGTGTATATGTGGTGCAACGACTTTTAGATAATTATACGATTGGAAATACGACCGATGTCTTGTGGATACTTGCGCTGCTCTGCTTTTTATCAGCCGTACGTATGTTAGAACAAGAACCGAAAGAGATAAATTGGCGTTTGATGCGCTTGATTGACCATCAAGATAGCTTGTTTCCCTACTTTGTTATCCTAGGCTTTGTCATCTATTGCTATTATCAAATAGCGTTAGGATTGAATATCTTTTCAATTGCAGTGTTTTTACTGATGGTGCTCCTGATTATTCATCAACTGGTCGTCGTGAGACGTAACTCACGCTTGATTAATGACTATCAACGGGCCATTTATTATGATGAATTAACGAACCTGCGTAACCGAACCAGCATGATTCAGGATTTACCCACTATTTTAAATAAAGCGAAACGGTATCAGAAAGTGGTATCAATTATCTTAATTGACATCGATCGATTTAAAACCATTAACGATTCGCTCGGTCACGAGGCTGGTGACTACGTTTTAAAAAAAATCGCAAAGCGGTTTGAAAAAATAATTAGTGCCTCTTATATTTTGTACCGTATCGGGGGCGACGAGTTTGTTTTTATCGGCTTTGGTTTAGACAGAACGACCATTGAACAGTTTGTGCACAGTGCGATGGCTGAATTAAAACGTACCGTGAAGTTTCATGGAACGAATTTAAACATCTCAGCTAGTGTCGGAATCAGTGTGTTTCCGGACAACAACCCTGCAGGTGAAGGGTTGTTCCAATACGCAGATGCAGCCATGTATCAAGCCAAAGCACAAGGAAAAAACCAATATATTTTCTTTGATGACAGCTTAAAACATGCCTTAGATCGTCGGCTATTGTTGGAAAATGAACTGCGCACCGCGGTAGAAGATGATGAGCTTGTGGTCTATTACCAATCAAAAATGAATATCCTTACCCATGAATGTGTGGGCTATGAAGCGTTGGTGCGTTGGAATCATCCTAGCCTTGGTTTAATTTCGCCGGGTGAGTTCATCCCAATCGCAGAAGAAACTGGTGAAATTAAAGCGGTCGGTGCCTATGTATTAAATGCCGCCATTAAACAAAATAAAAAATGGCAAGACGAAGGTTTTGGCTATTTTCCAGTCTCGGTTAACGTTTCGGCTGAACAATTTAATCAATTTGATTTTGTTGATCAAGTTAAAAAAATGTTGAAGCGTCATCAGTTGACGCCTAAATACTTAGAATTAGAAATTACCGAGAGCATCATGCAAGATGTTGAAACAGTCCTGCCAGTCATTCAAGCATTTAAGGCAATGGGGATTCAATTATCACTTGATGATTTTGGTACCGGTTATTCGTCGCTATACATCTTAAAAGAATTACCAGTAGATACGATTAAGATTGATCAAAGTTTTGTGCGGACGATTAATGACCCGCGCTCAGAGAGTATTGTTAAAACAATCATTGATATTGGAACCAACTTAGGGATGCAAGTGATTGCCGAAGGCATTGAAACATTTGAGCACCTCGAGCACTTAAAAGCAAAAGGGTGTATCTTTGGACAAGGGTATTACTATAGCCGGCCAGTGCCGGTCGAAAAAGTGAAAAAATGCATGAGCTAACAACGTACAGCACTGCCATGAAAGGGGTGCTGTACGTTGTTTTAAGTTGATTTAAAATTGCTTTTGTGTCTAAAGTATGATAAAAAAGGGAATGTTATTAGAGTGAAAAGATAGATGTGGGGGGGATTTTATTGGAACTTCAAATGATTGAAATATATGTCCCGAATGAAATTATTGAAGACTTTAAAGAACAGGTAAAAGACTTTGAAGTTGTAAACTTATGGCGAAGTCGATCAAATGATCAATTTAGTCTGTTTAAAATATTGATTGAAAAGCAGAATGCAGAAGATATTTTGGACTTTTTGGAAACTGATCGTGACATAAGAGAACCGCTACAAGCTTTTTTATATGATATCTCAACCTACTTACCACGTGAAAAAGAAGAAGAAAAGCAAGAAAAAGCGACAGAATCTGAAGAGGAAACAGAGGAAGAAAAGAAGATTGCGTTAACGCGTGCGAGTCGACAGGAGCTGTATAATGTCGTAGAATCATCAAGCTACTTCACTGTTAATTTTCGCTGGATGCTTGTCTTATCAGCGATTGTTGCTGCGGCTGGTCTTGCTAATGATAATGCAGCAGTAGTGATTGGAGCGATGGTGATTGCCCCTTTAATTGGGCCATTCACTTCATTAAGCTTTGCAGCATTGCTAGGTGATATGACCTTGATGAAGCGGTCGTTGCTGACATCGTTACTGGGTGTGCTCATTCCATTAACTATTGCGATTGGTTTCGGTTTCATGTTTGGTGCACCGATGGACAGTGATGAATTTCTTTCACGGACAGAAGTTGGTTTAATGGATATTATTATTGCTTTAGCTGCTGGTGCTGCCGGTGCGTTGTCCTTTGTAAAGCGATTGAGTGAAGCGCTTGTCGGTGTGATGGTTTCTGTTGCTTTACTTCCACCTGCGGTTGTTCTCGGTATGATTATCGGTGCGGGTGAATGGGGACTAGTAATGACGCCGCTATTGTTGGTCTTAGTCAATATTCATGCCATTATTTTGTCGGCAATCTTAGTCTTTTGGATCACTGGTATTAAACCGGTCAACTGGAAAGAAATGCAGATCGCCAGTGTCTCACGTGTCGCTGCCTTGATCTTCTTCAGTGTTATAATTATAACGTTAGCGGTAATTATTTACTTGATTTCTCAGAATTAAGTGAAATAATCGTAAGTTGGCTTAAAAAAATCGATGACTGTAACCTTTCATATAAAGGTAGGTAAGGAGGATGTTTAATTAAATGGAATCACGTAAGGAAATGGAAGAAATTTTCAAAGGGTTTGCAGCAGAGGTTGATAATGTTTGGCATCTTTTTCTTAATATGAATGATGGACTTTTAATCACCGATCACCATGAACGCATCTTGCTCGCCAACCCTGCTTTTGAACGTATTTCAGGATACTCCTATAAAGAGTTAGTCGGCAGAACACCACGTATTGTAAAGTCTGGTCTCACGCCGAAATCGCAATATAAAGAGATGCGGCGTGCGCTTAATGCGAATAGTACATGGACGGGCGACATGATTAATCGACGTAAAGATGGTGAGTTATATTATGCGGATCAAACGATTACCGCGGTGCATCATGGTGATCAAGCGTATTACACCTCAATCACGCGTGATGTCACTGAACAGGTCAATCAGCAAAAAGAAGTCCATCAACTGGCTTATTATGATCGGCTAACCGGGCTTCCGAATCAAGCGTACTTATACGATGTCTTGACCTCTGCCGCGCGCGCAGGTGAACCTTTTGCCGTTGCTCTATTTGATATTGACCGCTTTAAATACATCAACGACGTGCTCGGCCACCACAATGGTGACAAAATTATTTGTGAAGTCGCCAAACGTCTTGAACAATACTTACCGGATAAATCAGTCGTTAGTCGCTTTAGTGGCGATGCATTTCTAGTGTATTTGGCAGGATTTGATGATGCTGAAACAATCGTAAAACAGATAGAAGTACTGATGCACCACGTTCGTAAATACCCGTTCATCGTAGGAAGTGAACGTTATTATTTAACGCTAAGTGGTGGGATCAGTGTGTATCCACATGATGGTACAGAAATAGATGCTTTGATTAAGTATGCCGATCAAGCGATGTATCGTTCAAAGGATAACGGACGCAATACGTATCAGTTCTATTTAGAAGGCATGGAGCCCAATGCAAGTAATCGTCTAGAGTTGATGCATGAGTTGAATCAAGCGGTGAAAAAGAACCAATTTGTTGTCTATTTTCAACCGCAAATATGTCTAGCTGATCATCGTGTCATTGGGGTAGAAGCTTTGGTGCGTTGGAATCACCCGACCCGAGGGCTGTTAACACCTTACCATTTTCTTAATGAAGCAGAAGAGTTTGGTTTACTCAGCCAAATTGATCAGTTAGTAATGGCGGAAGCTTTTGCAACTGGACGGCATTGGCATGAGTCTGGCTATGACGATCTCGTAATCTCTGTCAATATGTCACAGCATTTATTCAATCAAGCAAATGTTGTTGAAGTCATCAAGGCTATGCTTAAGACGTCAGGAATAAAACCGAAGAATGTCCTTATAGAAATTACAGAAAATGTTGCGCTTAGTCAAGTTGCACATGCGAAAAAAATCATTGATGACTTTCATGCGATCGGTGTGAAGGTGGCGTTAGACGATTTTGGCACGGGTTATTCAAGCCTTAGTCAACTCCGTAATTTTCCATTTGATTCAGTAAAAATAGATCAATCGTTTATTCGATCAAGCACGGGTGATGATTTGGATGCAGCTTTCGTTGAATCGATCATTCATATGGCAAAGTTGTTTCACTTTGATGTAGTCACTGAAGGTATTGAAACGCAGTCACAATTAGCTTTTGTGAAAGAAAAACATGCCGACATTGCGCAAGGTTATTTAATCCAAAAACCCGCGCCTAAAGATAGAGTGAGGCTGGTGTTGCTGGACGATTTACATGGTGATTCACCTGCGACGTAGGTAAGTGAAATCTAATCAAGCGATTATAAAAACGGACGCCTTGCAGTGATCAAGGTGAGAGCAAAGAAGCAGAAAAGAATGTAAAAAGTTTCACTTTCTTTTAAATGTAAACTTGTTTTGTGCTATAATCAAACAGATAAACAAACTATCGTTTTTTAAACAATAACTTTAATCCGTCTAGTGACAGCAACAGATAAAGTCAAATGCTGAGTCTGTTCAAATAAGAAATTATTCAGAGTGAAGGAAAGGTGATTTAATAATGAAAAAGATTGCAGTACTCACATCAGGTGGCGATTCTCAAGGAATGAACAGCGCAATTCGTGCTGTTGTTCGAACAGGACTTCGACATGGTTTTGAAATGTATGGCATTAAACGTGGGTTCAAAGGCTTAATGGCCGATGATTTTATTGAACTTGGTTCGAGAGAAGTAAGTGATATCTTATATCGGGGTGGCACATTCTTACAATCTGCGCGTTCTGAAGCCTTTAAAACGGAAGAAGGTCAACTCAAAGGCGTTGCGAATTTAAAAAAACGTGAGATAGATTATGTCGTTGTCATCGGTGGCGATGGTAGTTATCGTGGTGCGCAAGCACTGACGCGTCATGGTATTCAAACGTACGGGTTACCAGGGACAATTGACAATGATATTCCGCTAACAGATTATACCATCGGCTTTGATACAACGTTGAATGTGGTGACGGATGCGATTGGAAACCTACGTGACACGATGAGTAGTCATGAGCGTGTCAGTGTAATTGAAGCAATGGGACGTAATTGTGGTGATATTGCTTTGCAAGCTGGAATTTCTAGTGGGGTAGATGCCATATTAATTCCTGAGGTAAACAATGATATTGATAAGATTGCCGATGAGATTAAAGCAGGCTTCGATCGTGGTAAGTCACATAGTATCGTTGTTGTTGCTGAAGGTGCAGGCAATGCTGAAGATGTTGCGAATGCGATTAAAGAGCGGACCGGTCTTGATACACGTCCAACCGTACTCGGTCATATTCAGCGTGGGGGTACTCCGAGTGCATTTGACCGTGTTTTCACGAGCCGTATGGGGCACCGTGTGATTGAGTTGATTGAAGAAGGTACTTACAATGTTGCTTTAGGCATGCAAGAAAATCGAATAACCTATCATACATTTGATGAAATTTTCTCAGCTGAAAATTCAATTGATGACCGCTTATACAAAGTATTTGAAGACTTGGTTTAAGAATAGACCAATGACTATTACGAAAGAAAGCCCGTTCAAAATCAATTTTGATTTTGAACGGGCTTTTTGTTAAATCTCTTCCGTTTCACCTGTTTCGATGGAGCGTAACGCGGCATCGATAGCTTTCATGTTGTTATAGCTGTGTTTAAATGTTAAGAGTGGTTCTTGATCATTTAAAATTGAATACGATATGTGTTCCACTTCATCACGATATAAATCATTGTGGAAGGATTCTGTCGACGTTTTAAAGCCTTGATCTAGGACGACCAGTCCTTCACCACCACGTGTATCGGGACGAAAAGCACGTGGGACATGGATATGGCCATCTGTGCCATAAACATGATAGTTGTCACGGCCGAATTGGTCAAAACTACTTGTGACAACGGCTGTTTTCCCCGAAGCAAAAGTAAAGTAAGAGACTGTTGTCGTATCAATCCCAGTTTTTTCATCTTTGATTGCCTCTGTTTTAACAGTAATCGGCTCTTCATCTAAAATATGACGCATGGCATGGATCGTGTAGCAACCCACATCATAGAGGCTACCTCCACCGAGTGTTCGATCCATACGGATATTACTATCACGATCATTTAAATGAAAGGTAAAACTAGCTTCAAATTGTTTAACCTCACCAATTGCCCCTTCTTTAATCAGTTCTTTCACCCGGTGATGTTGCGGATGGAAATAATACATAAAGGCTTCCATGAAAATCACGCCATTTTCAATCACTGCTTGTTTGATTTCATGAACATCTTGACTTGTTAAAGCAATTGGTTTTTCTAGTAGAATATGTTTTTTCTTGTTCGCTGCTCGAATTGCCCATTCCTTGTGCAAATGATTAGGCAGTGGAATATAGACAGCATCAATATCAGGATCATCAAGGACTTCATGATAACTATCATATGCTTTTTCAATGTCTAATTGTTCAGCTACCTCTTGCGCACGTCCACTTAAACTTGAAATGGCAACAACTTCAGCGTTGTCGGCGCGCTTCATTGCCGGTATAACCTCGTGTTGGGCGATGCCAGCTGTACTTAAGACACCCCATCTAATTTTATCACTCATTAAAATAGCCTCCTTATAGTTGATATCGCTTTCATTGTACTACAAATTTTGTGCTTTGTCAGTTAATCAAAATCCCCCCTGGTTGTTTGTGTTAACAACGAGGGGGGATCTTCTAAAACTTTTATAATTTAAAGCGTGATACTTCATTTTCTAAATCATTAGAAAGATGACGTAATTGATCTGAACTGTTTGATACTTCTTCCATTGATGAGTTGGTCTCTTCTGCTGATGCTGCTGTTTCTTCAACTGCAGCAGCGGATTCTTCTGAGACAGCCGCGATATCATCAATTGCTTTTTGCATTTCACCGGTTTCGGTTTCAATTTGGTTTAAATCGTTGACGACTTTATTGATATTATCAACCATTTGCCCAATTGCTTGTTTGATGGTATCAAAAGCTTCGCCGGTTTCTTTAATTTGACTAGAGCCGTCTTCAACCGCTTTGTAACCGGAGCTTAAGGACTCAGCTACTGTTTTAGATTCATTCTGGATGTCGGTAATGATACCAGTGATATCAGAGACAGATGCGCCGACTTGTTCAGCAAGTTTTCTTACTTCGTCAGCCACCACAGCAAATCCACGTCCTTCTTCGCCAGCACGCGCTGCTTCAATCGCCGCATTAAGTGCTAGAAGGTTTGTCTGTTCAGCAATCTCTTGAATGACTTGAACAATTGAACCGACTTCGTTTGCTTTTTTGTCGAGCCCTTGTACTTTTTCAAAGGCGTCTTTGACAATCTGATCAATCGTCGTCATTTGTTTGACAGAAGTTGAGACTTTAACAGCACCAGCTTCACTTAATTGCGTAACATCGCTGGATCCACCCTCAACATCATTCGCATGGGTGGTCGCTGTTTTAACATATTGGTTAAATTTCTCCATCGTAACAGCTAAATCGCTCGCACTATTTGCTTGTGATTCACTACCACTTGAAAGTTCTTCCATGGTTGCGGCAATTTGTTCACTGCCTTCTTTTACTTGAGAAGATGCCATTGATAAGGTATCGCTTTGGTTGGCGACATCTTTAGTGGCTTGTTTGACGCGATCAATCATTTGACGCAACTGCGTCTTCATCTGATTTACACTATCAGCTAAGTCTTTAAATTCATTGTCGCCTTTAACTTCAACATCATTCGGACTGAGGTGCCCGTTGGCAACTTCGTTCATTTCTGTGCGAATGTGTGCCAAGTTTGTGCTAATATTTTTAACAAGATAAAAGACAACCAGTAAGCCAATGATGATGGCAATGGCAGCGGTAATTAAATTCTGAATTAAAATATCAGAACGGACCATTCCGGCAAGTTCAGCCATGTCAAAGTCAAGGCCAACAACACCGATGGTGTTACCTGCTTCATCATTGATTGGGGAAGCGACAGTAATAACGGGACGCCCTGTGGCGGTATCAATGTAAGGTGCTGTCCAAATCGTGTCATTCGCTTCTGTTGCGAGTGAGTACCATTCCGTCGTGGTTGGGTCATAGCCTGTTAAATCAACATCGGGAATGCTGTGTAAATAAAGAGCCCGATCTTCTGTCCCTAAGTATAGGTTCAAAATAAAAGGATCATCTTCGGCGATGTCTGCGAGGGTTTCTTGATAGAAACCGGTGAGCTCATCAGTATTGCCGGCTGGTAGTTGTGAGCTATCAATAGCCTCAGTACCTGAGGGATCAACACGGGTGTAGTCGAACACATCACGCGTCCGATAATCGTTTACTTTCGCTTCATATTCCGTAAACGTTTCTTCATACGCACTCCCAAGCGCCTCCAATTCCTCCTTTTCAATAATCGCACGTTCAATGATCGCTGTGTTAGAATAAGAAATAAAACTAGTGACACCTAGCGGAACAACGAGTAAAATAATCATAAAAAACGGTAATAAAAACTTAATTTGCTTAAACTTTCTCACGACAAACTTCTCCCTTCGAAATTAAAAACTTGAGCACATGTCTGCCTAAAAACAGACAGGCTTTCTCTATAGTTTTATTTCGTCAGTATAAAGCACTAAGTGAAGGAGATTGAGGGAATTTTCAGATTAATAGTTTAATGGACCTATGTTTTTGTTGGATGTTGGGACTGTTTTAGTTGATGAATGGATAAAGGAGAAGATAATGGATGGACGGTTGGTTGATATATAATCAGGGCATGCAAACAGAAAAATTTCAAACGATACATCATCGGTACATTGAAGCAGCCAAAGGGGAAAGCATGACGCTTTTGCCCCTGAGTAATGCAGAAATAACTATTGGAATAAAAGATAATCGTCACACATTATTGAATCAAAAAAAACCAAGCTTCGTGCTATTTCTTGATAAAGATATTCAATTAGCCATGCAGTTAGAAGCCATGCATATTCCAGTGTTTAATTCTTCAGCGGCAATTGCGGTGTGCGATGACAAAGGGTTGATGCATCACACCCTAGCTACGTCTGCACTTAACCAACCCGACACAATCATCGCACCGCTGTTGTTCCAACATCAATTGACGATGCCACAAGCATTTATTGATAGAGTCATTAAGCAGTTAAGCTTTCCGCTTGTCATGAAGAAAAGTTTCGGTTCATTTGGCTATGATGTCCACTTGATTGAAGACAGAGAACAGTTACTGGCGCTAAGCAATGAATGGGTGCATATTCCCCATATTTATCAACAATATATTGAAGCGAGTCACGGTCGCGATGTGCGGATTCATGTTGTGGGTGGCGCGGTGGTTGCTAGTGTCTTACGTCAATCAACGAATGATTTTCGGGCGAATGTGACCAATGGTGGCGTGATGCATCGCTATGAACCTAACGATGCTTTTAAACAGTTAGCCATTGCGGCCGCGGACCGGTTAGGCTTAGATTTTTGTGGTGTTGATTTACTATTTAATGAAGATAACCAGCCAACAATCTGTGAGGTCAATTCCAATGCGCATATTGAAAATGTATCTCGTGCAACCGGCATTGATGTTGCTGCATGTATTATGAACCACATCAAACGTCGAATCGATGTAAAATATGACTGAGTAACCGAAACACTTGACGGTTTCCTGGTAAATTTATAGGTTATTAAACCTATAAATGAACAAAAAATTTCTTAAAAGTTAATAAAATTCTGGCTTTTTCTTAATAATATGATACGATTAGACTAAGAAAAGGCAAAACTACTGTAAAGTAGTGACGCAAAGTTTCAGGTCTTATATTTTGAGATGGCTGGGCTCCCATATAAATGCGGTGTGTTCGTCTGTCTAGTTATCACTGACAGGCGTTTTTCTGTTTAGTTTTAAATGTAAGCGTATGATGCGCAGGCAAGACGGATCGGGAGGTGTAGAGTGATGAAATTAAAGACAAAAGATGGCATGCAAATCTTTGCTTTTATTATATTAGGTTTAGTGATTCAATCCTTGCCGATTCAACTTACCTTTGGTATGCGCTTACCGATTACGTTTGTTGCGCATTTCTTTATTTTGCGATACTTTCCGTATCGACGTGCGATCGTCATGAGTATCCTCCTCAGTGCCATTTATATTGGCATCGATCAAGATGTTTTCTTGCATGGTTTAAGTGTGTTACATATGATTATCATTGGGTTTTTATATAACCGTTTTAAGCGTGATTTATTCACGTGGACGATTTTTTACGCACTGATAGGTTATGTGGTTGGTGGTATTACCTTACGTTATACGATCGGTGACACTGATGTTGAGATGCTTGAACTGATTAATTTAATGACCTACTGGATTACACTGCTAATGAGTAGCTTAATTGTCGATTTAATCGCAGTTTACTCCCCTTACTTGCCTTACATTAGAAAATATACGCGCTGCTCAGGACCATTAAAGTACGGCCAATTGATTTTTAATGGTGTCATTGGTGTCGCGGTCTTGCCCCTTGTTATTTTAACTGCACTTACTAGCAACATTTTAGAAGACGAAATGATTGAAACATTTAATGAGCGCCATACAGCATTAGAGGTTTTAATCGAAGACCATTTGGTATCGCTTGATGATATGGAACGTGAACGGTTAGAGCTTGGTTCTGCGATTGATCGTGCCAGATTTACGGAAACCATTGATCAGTTCATCGGAGAACGAGAAGCTTTCGTTTATTTATATCTGGACGAAGGAGCAGAAGAGCCGTTTCTACAAACAACTGGAAGTATGCGTGCCCCCTTGTTTAATAAGGTCTTACAAGGCGGATATGTCAATAATTTGTCAGATAACAAGCTACTTTGGCTTTCGGGAAATAGTAATGATGTGAGGCATTGGTATCACGGCTATTATATTGCCAATCATCAGATAGATCAGTTTTATGTGCAACATGTTATTCGTTTGAGTGAACCAGTGATTAATAGTATTAGCACCTTGTACCGCTTTCAACAACTGATGATGATTGTGATGTTTTTATCCTTTTTAATCGCTTATCTTGTCGAACAACTCCTTACTCGACAAATTAACCAGCTCAACAGACAAGCCAAGCGAATTCCGGTGGCGATGATTGAAGGCACCTACGTCGAGGAACAACCAACACGCATCGTTGAATTTCAATCGTTATCCGAAGATTTAACGTTTGTAAGCAAACGTCTCAAACGGTTATTTATCGAATTGAACCACAAAAATAAACAACTCCATGATAAAACGAAAGCGTTAGAAAAGTCAGAGAATGAACTCTATTACGTCGCGCACCATGATCAGTTGACAGGGTTGCCGAATCGGCGCACCTTCTATCAAGAAGTTGAGAAGTATCTCGACCAAGCGGCTTATCCGTTCGTTATCTTGTTTATCGATTTAAATGATTTTAAACAAATCAATGATCAGTTCGGTCATAAAACAGGTGACGATTTGCTTGTTGTGATTGCGAAACGCTTCTTGACACTCCAAGGGCTGATGCCGATCCAATTTTTCCGTTTAGCAGGCGATGAATTTGTCGCTATATTCGAAGTAACAACGAAACATACCTACGAAGACATGCGAAAAGTGTTAGAGCAAACAATTAATAAACCGATTGACGTAAGTGACAAGCCCTTAACAATTACCGCAAGTATTGGGGCTGGCTTTGCACCCGAGGATGGTGACTCGCTTGATCAGTTATTACAAAAAGCAGATCACCGGATGTATCATGCGAAAAAGAAACATAGAGAGGCACGCGATGAATAAAAAAGTTGGCGAATGTAAGAGGAAGGGGGCGTGTTAATAATGAAGATGCGCATGCTTTATTTAACCTTGTTAATAATGCTGGGTTTGTTGTCAGGCTGCCATCACGACTTTGAAGCCTATGTCGCACCGGAAGAAAAACAAACAGAAGCGGTAACATTTAGCGAGGATGAGCTGGTGATTTGGACAACCGAAGATATCTTAACGGAAAATCTAGCGTTCTTTTTTAAACGGCATCCGACGATTCGCTTTAAAATTAAAGAAATCGATCGCATCGAAGTGATTGATCGCTATTACAATGCGCTTACCTTAGAAGAAGTCCCAGATCTGTTACTGCTGCCTGATGAATATGTTGGTCTCTTATCCGAGCTTGATCAATTTGAAGATTTAAGCCGTCCCCCTTACTTTGATGCCGCCTTTTATTCAAGTTATCCAGATGCGTTGTTCGACCGTTATACCAATATGAATGGAGAAATGTATGCATTTCCGGTTCACTTTTTCCCGTTTGTTACGTATTATCGCCACGATATTTTTGAAGCAATGGGCTTTCCATCACAGCCAGAAGCCATGTCTGACTATATCAGTGACGCTAAGCGGTATTTGGCAATGGTGACGCAGATGAACGAGGCTGGTTATGACGTTTATCAATCAAATCAAACGTTGATCCAAGATGGTTTAAGAGTCAGCTACCCATTTAATGCGAGCTATCAATACATTTATGACGACGCTCCCTTTCAACAGCTGTTGAATACGGTGGCTAGCTTAGAAGAACGCGAAATTAATCCGAACCATTCGATTTGGAATGCCTACGGTCAAGAAAAACTTAAACAGTCAGAACTCGTCATGTTTCAAATGCCTAGCTATGGTGTCAACCATTTAAAAACCTGGGTGCCAGAACAAACGGGGTTATGGCGGATGGCGAAAATGCCATTTGGTTTATCAGGGATTGACCGTGAACAATCAATGATGGCATTAATACCAAAGCGAGCAAATCATCAAACACTTAGTTTTGATCTAGTACGAGCATTAACACGTAGTTTAAACTATGAAATATTTTCAATTGGCAATGTCGATATGTTAGACCAAAGTCACTTAGATGATTTCTATTATGAGGTGCTCAGTGAATCAGCTCAAGGGAAACCATCGATGTTGGATTTATATGCACGTAGGCATTGGTTCAATACGATGTTTGATGTAAATAAAGGCTTAGCGATTACACCGCTCTTGTTTCAGAAAACACATGACCGTTTGTTAGAAGAAATAAGACTTGATCAACGGTTATTGATGAAAGAGAAAGCTAGACAAGCACAATTAAATAGGCCGCCCTTGGCAGAAGAGAGTGAGCCTGAAAATGACTTAGAATCGGTTGATGATGACTAAATTGAGAAGACCAACGATCGCTTGTTGTGATGACTAGCAATGGTTGGTCGCCTTTGTTTTTAAGAGGTAAAGCATATAGTAAAAAATAACAAATTGATTGTAATTTGTGAAATCTTTGCTATACTTTCATGTATGAGTTGAAATTTTCAGAAGAACGGATGAAGAACGATGACAAACAAGCGAAGTAAAACAAAGAAAAAAAGAAATTGGTGGGTATTAGCGCCACTTATTTTAATAGGTGTGTTGCTTTTAGCGGTAGGCATTTATGTCGCATATGTCTTTAATAGCGTGAAATCAAGCGTTGATCGGGATATGTATGAATCAGTTACTGCCATTGATTCAAGTTTGACAGAAAAGAAAGTAGAAGATAAAGCTGCGATTAATATTCTTCTGTTAGGCATTGATTCAGAGTCAAGTGTGACGGGGCGCTCAGATGCATTAATGGTTATGAATTTAAAACCAGATACAGACGAGATACAATTAATAAGCATCCCACGTGATACACGTACCTCAATTGAAGGTCACGGTGAAGATAAAATTAACCATGCCCATGCTTTTGGTGGTCCGGATTTATCAATCGAAACGGTTGAAGATTTCTTAGATATTGAAATTGATTATTTTGCACGCATTAACATGGAGGGCATGGCAGAGATGGTTGATTTAGTCGGTCCAATTACAGTCGATAATCATCTTGATTTTTCTCAAGGTGGTGATACCTTCAGTACAGGTCCCATTACGCTAAATGGTGATCAGACGATGAACTACGTGCGTATGCGTAAGCAAGACCCAAATGGTGATTTTGGTCGAACAGAACGTCAACGAAAAGTTATTGAGGGCATTGTTAGAGAAGGTGCAAACATTGAAAACGTGACGCGGATCGTTGGTTTCACTGAAATTTTAGGTGATAACATGAGTACAAACATGAGATTTAATGATATGACCAAACTGTTCCAGAACTACCGCAGTACATTGAACAATTTTAATAGTTATCAAATGCAAGGTTCTGGCACGATGATTGATGGCATCTACTACTACATTATTCCCGAAGAAGAAGTAACAAACGTCCATAATCTGATCGAGTCCTAAATAAGACCCATCCCTTTCAACATGCGAAAGGGATGGGTTTTTCTACTTGTAACACCGGTAGATTTAGTAAGGTATTGATGTCAAACTGGTCAGAAACAATTAATTTATTCCTCCTATTGAAGATCATTTTTGATGCCATTGCATTCTGGTTTAAGAGAGATTTACTGGACGCCGATTTTAGTCAATGTTTAGTCCATCACTAGTTAAGGCTACCTGTATCGTTAAAAACAATCAAAAAAGATGAAGATTTGGCCAAAGATTGCTACACTAGTTATAGTGCTAAAGAAGAATTCCCTATGCTTTCAATGGAAAGGAGTATACAGATGTGTCGATGTTAAAAGAAACCTTAATTGAAGTACTGTCCTCGTTTTTACCACTCTCTCTTATTATCATCTTGCTGCAATTTACCGTTGTATTTTTACCTACTCAACTGTTTGTTGATTTCTTACTTGGCGCACTGATGGCAAGTGTCGGTATTTATCTGTTTTTACTCGGTATTCAAGTCGGTTTGTCACCAGTCGGTGAAATGGTTGGCTCAGCTTTGTCTAAAACAGGGAAACTTTCACTGGTTTTATTTTTTGGTTTTTTACTTGGGTTTGTTGTGACAGTAGCGGAGCCGGGTGTACAAGTTTTAAGCAATCAAGTTGAGTTTGTCTCTGATGGGGTGGTCCCAGGCGTTGTTTTGCTTTTGTTTGTCGCACTTGGTGTGGGGATTTTTGTCGCGCTTAGTTTGCTGCGACTGGTCTTTAACCTGTCGCTTGTTAAACTCTTAGCTAGTGGCTACCTCGTTATTTTTGTTCTAGCTTTAGTCACGCCGAACACGTTTGTACCGATTGCCCTGGACGCTGGTGGTGCAACAACAGGGGCGATGGCTGTCCCGTTTATTTTATCACTAGGGGTTGGGGTCACTGCAGTGTTACGTGGGAAAGCAAACAGCGGTGAGAGCTTTGGCTTAATTGCCCTAAGTAGCATCGGGCCCGTGATTGCCGTGTTATTGTTAGGGGTGATTTACGGATGAGTCGCTTATTTGAAGGGTTTACAAGTGTACTAATAGAAGTTGCCTTTGCGCTTTTTCCGTTATTACTTTTCTTTCTGTTCTTTCAAGTCTTCTTTTTGAAATTACGTCGCCAAAAAGTGATGGATACACTAGTTGGTTTCGGCTTTACTTACGTTGGACTTGGTTTATTCCTCCAAGGTGTAACGATTGGCTTTATGCCGGTTGGTGAGGCGATGGGTCAAATCATGGGAGCCTTAAGTTACCGTTACATATTAGTTCCGATTGGTTTCTTACTTGGTTTTTTCGCAGCCTATGCAGAGCCGGCCATTCAAGTCTTGATTAAACAAGTGGATAAAATCACCGCAGGAGCCATTCCAAAACGGCTCTTGCTCGTTACAATATCGGTCGGTGTTGGTTTGTCAATTGTTATTTCAGTCTTGAAAATCTTCCTCGGCTTTTCCATTTGGTATGTTGTTTTACCTGGATATTTGTTAAGCTTTTATTTAGCTAAAGATACAAGTAAATTATTCACCGCGATTGCGTTTGATTCAGGTGGCATTGTGACGGGTCCGATGATTTCGACCTTTATGCTCAGTTTGTTTGTCGGATTAGCGGGTGTCACGCCTGGACGTGATCCATTAACAGATGGTTTTGGTATGATTGCGCTGGTCGCGCTCGCACCCATCCTATCTGTGCTTAGTTTAGGAAGACTCTATCAGGCAAAGGGAGGGCGCGTTTAATGCAGATGCCGTTTGACGACCATAAACTAATCGTCACCATTGTAAAAAAAGGCCACGCGAAAAAAGTGGTGCACTACATTCGCCTTAAAGGGGTGACAGGTAGTACAATTATTCCTGCAGAAGGTGTACGTAAACAAGATAAATTACGCATGTTTGGTTTACCGATTAAACGAGAACGGGAAGTGATTTTTACCGTTGTTGATGAAAAGATATTAAAGGAGACGTTACTCACCATTAAAGATACCGCAGTATTAGGGAAAGATACCCCGGGGATTGCAGTGGTCATTGATGTGAAGAAAGTATTGGGAGTTATGCGCTTAAATACAGGTGACATTGCGGATGTATCGAGAAAAGGAGCGAATCAATCCATGGAGGCGTTACGATTTGATTTAATTGTTTCAATTGTGAATAGTGGTGAAGCAGAAGCGGTGATTGAAGCAGCGAAAAAACAAGGGGCAGATGGTGGCACAATCATACGCGGACGTGGCACGGGTGTTCATGAACAACAAAAGCTGTTCAATATTTTAATTGAACCTGAGAAAGACATCGTCTTAACACTGATTGAAAAAGGAAAAACAGACGATGTGCTACACGGCATTAAAGAGGATTGTGGTCTTAATCAGCCAGGAAAAGGTATTGCATTTGTACTTGAAACAGAACAAAGTGTTGGACTAACGGCACTCATTCAGCCGGATCGGTAATCGGTTTTTAAAAGAAGAAGCAGGCTTCTACATGTTCGTTAAGGTAGGCTTGCTTCTTCTTGATTGATTATTGTTTTTTCTTTTTGGCTACAAACCTAATCAGTAGAAGAAAGACAATCGCACCAAGGAATAGGTACCACCATCTGCCAACGGTGACGGGTGCTGAGTCGTCAAGTGTGCTATTTTTATCTTTTTCAGTTTTAGTGCGGGTTCCATTATCAGTTGCCTGAAGGGAATGCTTCATCTTCAGTGGCTGTTGTTGACGAGGAACAATCGTGTCTTGTTCTTCAATGATAAAGTGAATGGCTTCATCTGCCTCAGCTTGAGGTGTATGCGTAAAATCAAGCAACCGCTCAGTGGCATGTAAGAAATAGCTTTCATCAAAAGCAGGTTGTAAGGTGAAGGCTTGGTCATTGGTAGCTGCGGGTGACTTTAAAAAACTCGCCCGTAAATTAAACGTTGCGTCATTGTCGGTGTTTCTTCTTAATCTAAGCGTGTTCTCTTCATCGAAGATTAAGTAAACACCGGGATGATTATCGATCTGATAAGAGACGTAATCATCGCCAGATGGCCGGAGTGCTTCTGTTTCATGGAAACGAAAATCATGATTTGTCGTATCCAGTGCCTCAAGCGTCAGTTGATGGGTGACTTGGCGTAAGCTTAAGGCATGCAGTGAAGACGTTATCGTAACACTCGCGTCAGTCACCCCACTCGCCGTCGGGGTGATTTTTGCGATTGCGCCATCCGCATAGAAGTGTAAAGGTTCAAAAGCAACTGAACGATTGTGTTCACCACCGCCAGGAAGTGAAGCCGTATGATAGATGATGTACCATTGATTTTCAAAGGAAATGACGGCGGGATGACTGGTCCCGCTGTTCGGCAGACGGTCCATGATTTTATCCTGGAACACCCAAGGACCGGTTACTGACTCACTTGTTGCATAGGCAAGTTCTTCAGGGTAGTTATATGCGAAGGTGAGGTAATACAAGTTGTTGCGTTTGAAGATAAATGGTCCTTCAGTAAAGGATCCGGGCATCGCTTTAATCTCAACGCGTTCAATGTCACCATCACGTTCGATCATGTTATCTTTTAATTTCACCATATAAAGGTGGGTGTTACCAAAGTAGAGGTAGGCATCGCCATCGTCATCAATAAAAACAGTCGGATCAATCATATCCCAGGGGTCATTGCCCATTGATGCTGGTGCTTCGGTCATGGTTGCATCAATTAACGGTTGACCAAGAGCATCGGTAAAACCGCGTGTCGGGTGATCACTTGTTGCTACACCAATGGCAAAACCTTTTGTGCGTGCATCTTTATTTTTAACGGTTGTATACCAATAGAAGGTCCCGTCACGTTCGATCGCTTGCGAAGCCCAAGCGGTATCGTCACGCGCCCAAGAAAAAGCAGTGCGTGGTAAATCACCTTCGTGTGTCCAGGTCGCTAGATCATCAGAAGCGAAAATTGACCATTCTTTCAAAACGAAAAATGAATCTGCAGGTGTTGCTTCATCATGACCTGTATAGAGGTAGATTTTTCCATCATGAACCAGTGCCGCTGGGTCAGCGGTATAGCGGTCTTTGATGACCGGATTATCTGCCGAAACGGTTCCGGAAAAACTGATGCTAAAAAGCAATACAACAATAAATAATCGCCACCGTGCGCGTTGTGCGAGGCGTTCCTTTCGCGGCACTGACGTCATAACCATCATCCTTTCAATTGTGTCAACGTTTCATTTATTATAATATTCTTATTCGGATAACTCAATGGTTTTTGTGGTTTTTAAATAAACTTATACGTATGAATAAGCCGGAGAGCATTTGCGTCAATATCTAACGCTGTTTTGTGATATACTGAGTGAAGCGTAAGGTAATGTATAGCGTCGATAACAAATATAATTAGAGGAGTTTTTCATACATGATAGACACATTCAAACCGTTTATTCAAGCACAATGGGAAAAAGAAGGTTTCGAAAAATTAATGCCGATTCAAACAGAAGTGTTCCCGTTGTTGCGTGCAGGTAAAGACGTGCTCGCAACGTCACCAACAGGAAGCGGGAAAACATTAGCTTATTTGTTGCCTGTCCTTGACCAGCTAGAAACCGATACGGTTGACTTACAGGTGGTCATGTTGGCATCAAGTCATGAATTGGCGATGCAAATATTTGAAACGGTTCAGACCTATAAGCAAGGATCAGATATTCGGGTGCAAGCGTTGATCGGTGGCGCCAACATTAAGCGCCAAATTGAGAAGCTCAAGAAAAAACCGCATATTGTCGTCGGTACACCAGGACGAATGATGCAATTGATTGATCAGAAGAAATTAAAAATGCATAAAGTGAAAACGATTATTCTAGATGAAGCAGATCAGCTCTTTGTCCCTGAGCACGATATGGAAATTGCGCGTATCATTGAAAGTACGCCGAAAGAGACACAAGTGGCTTGTTTTTCAGCAACGTTAACTGAACATGCGAAGCAGGAAGCACGTGACTTTATTCCAGAAGCGGTTGAGGTGACCATTAATCGTAAAGATGCTGAAACACCAGTAGTTCGCCATAGTTACATGTTGACTGAACGACGTGAAAAAAATGATACATTGCGTAAGTTGGCTCATGCTGAAAAAGTACCGATGCTTGCATTTATGCAAGACATTACCGACCTCACAAACTTCTATGAAAAGCTAGACTATCGTGGACTGAACGTATTGATGTTGCATAGTGATGTCGATAAAACGAAGCGTCAAAAAGCGATTCAAGCCTTTAGAAGAGGTGAACTTGATCTCTTACTGGCAACGGATGTTGCAAGTCGTGGTCTTGATGTTGAAGGTTTAAAGGTTGTCGTCGAGCTTGATGTGCCACGCACGGTCGATCAATACATCCACCGTGCAGGTCGAACAGGACGGTTAGGGTCTGTGGGTGGCGATGTCATTTCAATTGTCACTGCACGAGAACTGGAAGATTTAAAGCGATTAACAAAAGCGATGGACGTTCCTCTCTATGAAGAGGAATTAATCCGTGGTAAACGCGTGTTGAAAAAATAAGCGGTTCCGTTGGGTAACGAAAACGTTTAATTGTAACTTCAAATAAAAGCCAGCTCAAACACGAAGAAAGACACACAAATTGAACTTGGAGGGATAACATTGAAACTATTAACGACGGGTGCAACAGGAAAGCTCGGATCAAAAGTTGTTGAAGCCTTATTGGAATTAATACCTGCGCGTGATCTCGTTGTCAGTGTACGAAACCCAGAAAAGGCAGATGATTTACGTGAAAAAGGGGTGGAGGTTCGCCGCGGTGATTTTGACTATCCGGAGACATTAGCAGAAGCCTTTACCGGAATTGATCGCTTGTTAATTATTTCAACAGATGGCGATAATGAAACGAGAATTCAACAACATAAAAATGCCGTTGAAGCCGCCAAAAACCAAGGGGTGAAGTTTATCGCATATACAAGTATTGCAAATGCTAGCGAAAGCTCGAACCTAATGGCCCCTCCACACAAGGCCACTGAGGCAGCCATTATCGCTACAGGTATTCCGTATGCGTTCTTACGAAATAATTGGTACTTAGAAAACGAAATCAGCAGCATTCAAGGGGTCATGGCGGGCGCTGACTGGGTCACATCTGCGGGTGACGGAAAAGTAGGCTGGGCATTGCAAAAAGATTATGCCGAAGCTGCTGCAAGGGTACTTACAGGAGAAGGCCATGCGTTTCGTGTGTATGAGCTTTCCGGTCCGCTGCTAACGCAAGAAGCATTTGCTACTCATCTAGGTCATGTCTTAAACAAAGACGTGACGGTAAATCAGGTTAGCGATGAAACATATGCTGAAATAATGAGAAATGTCGGCGTTCCTGAAGCAGCGCTTCCAATTGTTGTCGGTATTCAACAAAGCATCCGTGCAGGCACACTTGCCGTTGAAAGCAATGATTTTGAAAAGGTACTCGGTCGACCTGTTACACCGACTGAGGAAGCAATCCGTCACGTCGTCGCTCAACTTTCATAAAGGCAGGTTAAGGTTAACCGCCCGTAACTGGTTTAGATGAAAAGCCCGTAATGATTTTTAAAAAATCATTACGGGCTTTTTGATTTATCTTTTTTACATCCAGCTGTTTAACGAGAAAGTCATTGATTGACTTGGACAACGGTTAAACCATCGTCATCGCTAGCTGGCCTTAGGTTAGCTTTCACGGTAATTAATTGACTGAAATAGGTAACAAGTACAGCAAGACGACGAAAAAATGTAGAATCGTTGCCGCAAGAACAAAGATATGCCAAACCATGTGATGGAATTTAAACCAACGAAAGACGTAAAAGACTGCACCAAGGGTATAAAGCAACCCACCGATGGCCAACATCATAATGCCAGGGGTTGGAATGACTGCAGTTAAGTCTGACCACGTAAAGACGATCATCCAACCCATGAAAATATATATGAGGGTGGATACGACGACAAAGCGTTTAACGAAAAATATTTTAAAGATCGAACCGAACAGGGCAATCGTCCAAATGGTAATGAATAATTGAATGCCGAATGTGCCACGAACAGCTATTAATAAAAAGGGTGTGTACGTTCCAGCAATAAAGAAGTAAATCGATGAATGATCAAGGATTTCAAAGACGTTTTTACCTCGGCCGAGGGGCAAACTGTGTAACAATGTTGATGAGGTATATAAAAAAACCATGGTCACCCCAAAAATGGTAAAACTAACGACATGGATCCACGAGCCATAAATACTACTAAACGCAATCAATAACACAAGCGCAGCAATACTGAATAAGAGCCCAACACCATGGGTGATCGCATTTGCCAACTCTTCCCCAAAACTAAATCGATTAACTTTATTCATAATTTAACTCCTTTGGTTTAATACGTGCTCTCTCTCTAGTATGCGTCATTTTTCACAAGGTTGCAACGTGAGAATAGTAGCAAAATTTGCGCATGTAAAGAGAATGTAAAATTGCAGATAATCGATTGATTATATAAGCGTTTGATTATATACTGTAAAAAGGTGAGGAGGAATGCGACATGTTACCGATTGAGGAGTCAGCACTTATATTGAAATTATTAGGGGATAAGACACGTTTACGGATGATGAAATTATTAGACGAGGACGCGTGTTGTGTCTGTGAATTTGTTGAACTATTCCAAATGTCACAGCCAGCCATCAGTCAACATTTACGTAAACTTAAAGCCGTCGGCATCGTGAAAGAAGTGAAGCGTCGCCAATGGGTCTTTTATAGTTTGAATGAAACGCATCAGTATTATCCGCTAGTTAAAGCTATTTTAGTACGCCTTGAATCGCAACAAGATAAGCTTGTATCCTTAACCGAATCAGGCAAACGAATTGATTGTCAAATAGAAAAATAAGGGGGCGTTTGTTGTGAGTAAACAACAATCTGGCATTAGTTTTTTTGAACGTTATTTAACAGTTTGGGTCTTATTATGTATGGTGATTGGCGTCGGTTTAGCTTACCTAATCCCAGTTTTACCGGAAATGTTAGGCAGATTAGAATATGCAGAAATATCGATTCCGATTGCCATTTTAATTTGGGTAATGATTTACCCAATGATGATGAAAGTGAATTTTAAAAGTGTCAAACGAATCAGTGAAGATCGTAAAGGTCTTTATGTCACCTGGGTTGTGAATTGGTTGATTAAGCCATTTACCATGTACGGGATTAGTTATTTATTCTTCTATTTTATTTTTAGTGCATTTATTCCTGAAGATTTAGCGCGTGAATATGTGGCAGGGGCTGTTATTTTAGGAGCGGCACCGTGTACAGCGATGGTGTTTGTGTGGAGTCACCTTACCAAAGGTGATCCTGCTTATACCGTGGTTCAAGTTGCAACTAACGATTTACTCGTCCTCTTTTTATACACGCCGATTGTCGCATTTTTACTTGGGGTGTCAGGTATCGAAGTGCCTTTTGATACGTTAATCTTATCCATTGTATTGTTTGTCGTGATTCCACTTGTGTTCGGATTACTAACCCGAACCGTGCTGGTCAACAAAAAAGGGGTAGACTATTTTGAACAACAATTCTTACCTAAGTTTTCAAACACGACAACGATTGGTTTATTGTTAACGCTCGTGTTAATCTTCATGTTTCAAGGTGAGACGATTATGAATAACTTAAGTCATATTCTGCTTATTGCCGTACCACTGACGATTCAAACGTTCTTTATCTTCTTTATCGCTTACTTTGCTGCAAAGAAATTAAAGCTCGCGCATGACATTGCCGCACCAGCAGGCATGATTGGTGCCTCAAACTTTTTCGAACTTTCTGTTGCTGTCGCAATTAGTTTGTTTGGTGTCTCATCGCCAGTGGCTTTAGCGGTTACGGTCGGTATTATTGTAGAAGTACCAGTCATGTTAATGCTTGTTAACATTGCAAACCGGACGCGTCATTGGTTTAAAGAAGCGTAAACAAGCAAGCGCAACAAGATACGGCTATAGAAGTGGTTACAGTGAGAACAACGTAGCCGCTTCCAATAGAGGCATAATAAACAATAAAAAAGACGACTCATTTATTCAGAATATGAATGTGAGCCGTCTTTTTGTTTCGTTAAAAGGGAAACCTTATACAGATGTCAGCTTGGAAAAGCGGGAACCTATAAGTGGTGGATCGTGGATGAGTAGAATGACTTAGTTGCTGTAAAGGTCTGTTAAGTCAAGGGCATGGGTCACTTGGTTACGTCCGTTTCGTTTCGATGCATAAAGGGCATAATCAGCCCGTACCAGAATCGAGTCAACCGTATCGTGTCCTGATTGTGTCGCGATGCCAATACTAATCGTAATTGGGATCTCAATCCATTCCTCTTGCTTCACCTTCTCGCGAAATAAATCACAGAGCAGTATGGCTTCTTCTTTTGTCACCCCCGGTAACAAAACGACAAACTCTTCACCACCGTAACGTGCGGACATATAAGGTTCGGGAAAGAATTCAGTCATGGCTTCTGCTAGCGAGACTAACGCATGGTCACCAACTTGGTGACCATAGTCATCATTAACGTTTTTAAAGTGATCAATATCAATGATGGCTAATGAAAAGTCATTGTGATTGGTTTCGTATAGTTCTTGATAGTGATCCAAATAATCAACAAAGACACGCCGGTTATAAAGGTGTGTCAAGGGATCGCGTTCTGCCAGTGCTTTAAGCTGCGCGTTTAAATCGATAAGTTCTTCTTGTTTCTTCATCAGGGCTTGGTGTAAACGGTCTTTTTCGCTAAGTGCTGTTTCTAATTTTTTATTGATGCCTTGAATTTCTTTGACATACAAAGTCCGTTTTTCCACCGGTACAATATAGAAATCAATAAAAATCTTATCGTCATGGACGAATTTTTTTGCGTTTATAATGCAATCAAGCGTTTGTTTGGTTATTGTCTCAAGCGACATGTACATTTCATTGACATGGCCAGTCGTTAACAGCTTCGGGTATAAAATCGAATGATAGAAAAACCGATTGCCTAAGTTTAATAATTCTTCAAAGTGTTGATGAATCAGCTCTTCTTTATCGTAGCCTAACCACTGTGTTAAGCTACGATTAATGTCAATGATGTTTCCTGTTTGATTAAGACTAATTAGACCAAATTCGGCTTCATTAAGACGTGGTTCGTCAGAAAATCGTATCATAAGAACGTCCTTAATGCCTCAATGGTTTCTTCGGGTTGGCTAACATGCGGGTAATGGCCTTTCGCAGTTAAAATATGCAACTGACTATTGTCTAGTTGGTTATCCATATAGTGGGCAACGTCTAAAGGAACAAATGAGTCATCGGAACACTGAATGATAACCGTTGGCACGCGAATGGTTGAGAGAATCGCGCGGTAATCACTTAACATGGTCACTTTAAAGAAATTATAGGTCACTTCAGGGTCACTAATTTGAAAATTCTTTTCAATAAAAGCGGTGTTGTCTGCCCCTTCAGATTTAGGTAAGGCTACAGGCGCGAGGTAACTCGCCCAACCGACAAAGTTTTCTTCCATCATATTTAATACGTGTTCGATAGCCTCTTCGGTAAAGCCGCCATGGTAATCCCCTTTATTTAAATAACAAGGAGAGGCCCCGATCAAAATGATTTTTTTAAACAGATCCTCACGTTTTGCGCTCGTTAATAAAGCAATTAAGCCACCAACTGAGTGGGCAATTACAGTAATATTTTTTAAGTTAAGCCGATCGCACACATCAATCACATCGTCTGCATATCCTTCGAGTGAGTCATACCGTTCTGCATCATAGGCTGACCGGTCGGATGCTCCGGAGCCAACAAAGTCGAATTGTATGATGCGGTAATCGCGCTCAAACGCAGGAGTTATCCAGCCCCAGGTGTTTTGGTTCGAGGCAAACCCGTGCAGAAATAATAGCGGTTCTGTTCCGTTTCCGAAATCGTTTAAATGGTAGCGTGTTGCTAAATAATGATCCATAATCATAGACTCCCTTCGTTATCTGCTATCCTTTTGTCTTCATTATTCCCTTCCTTCACTATACCCGATTTCGGTTAACTTTAACAAATCAATCAGACGGAGGAAAAAAGTAACGGGTAACTTTCTTCCACACAGGCGAGTGTTTCTGTGAGATAGGTTTATAAAGGTTTATCTTTTTGCCTGGATCGATGTCTATCTGGTGCATTTCGACGTCGGTGTGGATGTGGGTATGGATGATTATTTTCACGGGTCGTTTGTAAAGGGCATGCTAAACCCTGTCAATGCGAAGCGATGTGCTTAAAAAAGTTGTATGCTAAGATAAATCCCGGTACAATGAATGTAAAAGCGTGCCCTAAAGGAGAGATTACCGATGGAAACCATTGCTGATTTTTTAGCGACGATTGAGGATGAAGCGAAACGTGAACGCCTTGTCTATTTGTTTGACCATATTAAAACAACTTTTCCAACACTTGAATCAACGATTAAATGGAACCAACCGATGTTTATCGACCATGGTACGTTTATCATTGCCTTTAGTGTGAGTAAACAACATATGGCGATTGCCCCGGAAGCAGTAACGATTAACGCTTTTTCTAATCAAATTCAGGAAGCGGGCTATCAAGCAGCGAAAGAAATTGTTAGGGTGAAATGGAAAGAGCCTTTAGATCTTCAACTCATTGATGCGATGATTCGTTACAACATCGCTGAAAAGAAAGACACTACGTCCTTTTGGCGGAAGTAAGAGCAGCGAAACAAGCTGATTCAGACGATCGCTAAGCTTAACTTTCGACTGAATTAGTCAAACGTATGCAAATTTTTTGAAAATAAGCCTTGCAAAAAAAGTTAAAACAATTTACAATGAATGACAAGTCCTAAGGGACGACTTAAAATTATATACGTAAGATCTTATCAAGAGAGACGGAGGGATATGGCCCTGTGAAGTCTCAGCAACCCCCACATGCGATTGGGACGGTGCTAAATCCATTAGGTGAATCACCTAGAAGATAAGAGGGATAGTGACCTATTTAGGCCTTCTTCTTATCGAAGAAGGCTTTTTTGATGCCTCTTTTCAAAATGTCAAACGTCGTTAGGAGGTGTAAGATTATCTATCAATTAGAAACGCAATTTACGCAAATCGGAAATCGGAGTGAGACAGAAACAGGCGCAGTAAGTACGCCGATTCATTTATCAACCGCCTATCGACATGAAACGCTCGGTGTATCGACGGGTTATGATTACACCCGCACCAAAAACCCTACCCGTTCACTCGTGGAAGCAGCGATCGCGGATTTGGAAGGTGGGGTAAGAGGATTTGCGACGGCATCTGGCATGAGCGCAATTCAGCTTGTGCTGTCGTTACTTCGTTCTGGGGATCACTTGATCTGTAGTCGTGATGTTTATGGGGGAACCTATCGTTTATTTGCCGATTACACTGAGCGTTATGGGATTGAAGTCAGCTATCTGGATTTAACCGATCCTTCGCGTCTAAAACAAGCCATTCAACCAAACACGGCGGCAATCTTTGTAGAAACACCAACTAATCCCTTACTTGAAGTGACCCCGATTGCAGTGATTAGTGAACTAGCGAAGACGCATGATGTACAATTAATCGTTGATAATACGTTCATGACACCGTTCTTGCAACAACCGTTAGTGCTCGGGGCAGACGTTGTGGTCCATAGTGCATCAAAATTTTTGGCAGGTCATAATGATTGCTTGGCAGGTCTAGTTGTCGCAAAGGATGAGCCAACCGCAGATTTACTGACTGCAGCTTTAAACAACGGTGGTAGCGTCTTATCGGCATTTGATTCGTGGCTGCTTATTCGCGGCATGAAGACGTTACCGCTAAGAATGAAGGCTCAGGTAGAGAATGCCCAAGCATTAGTTACATGCTTAAAACGCCACCCATCTATAACGACCGTTCGCTACCCGAATCAAGGAGCGATGATTAGCTTTAGCGTACGTGATGAGGTGTTAGTTGCCCCGTTTTTACAACAGTTACGCTTAATTAGTTTTGCTGAAAGTTTAGGGGGTGTCGAAAGCTTTATTACGTATCCAACCACACAAACACATGCAGATATACCAGAACAGATGCGCAGCGAACGCGGCATTACCCGCAAGTTACTACGGTTTTCAGTAGGGATTGAAGCAAGTGTAGACTTAATTGCTGACATCACGCAAGCACTCGAACGTGCAGAACAGATTGTGTCACCGAACAACACATAATGGCAAGGGTAAATGGAATGACGTATAAAACAAAATGACAATAAAGGATGGATGAAACAATGACGAAACAAGCACCTTATCGTGCAGAACATGTCGGGAGTCTACTCAGACCGGAACGCTTAAAGAAGGCGAGAAAGGAATGGAAAGCAGGAACATTAACGGCATCCGCATTTAAACAAATTGAAACAGAAGAACTAACCCGCATTGTTGAAAAACAAATAGAAATTGGTCTTGATGTTGTGACAGATGGTGAATTCCGTCGCGATTGGTGGCACATTGACTTTTTAGAACACTTAAATGGGTTTGAAGGGTATGTGCCAGAACATGGGTATTTCTTTAAAGATGTTGAAACCGAGCCTTATGACGTGAGAAACACGGGGAAAATTAGTTTTAATCGTGAGCATCCTTTTTTAGAAGATTTTAAAGCACTTCATGCGATTGTGGATGGTCGCGCCGTTGTAAAACAAACCATTCCCAGTCCGAATCAACTGTTTCATGCAGCGATTATTAATGAGCAATTTTATCCCGATTATGAAAGTTATGCGGTGGATATTATTGCGGCCTATAAAGATGCCGTACAAGCGTTTTATGACGTCGGTGTGCGTTATTTACAAATTGATGATGTCTATCTTGCAGTGCTCACCTCACCAGACATCAGCTTTGATCAAGGGCCATACAAACGGGAGGATTTAATTAACTTAGCATTACGTGTGGTCAATGAAGTCATTGAAGATAAGCCGGAAGACTTAACGATTACAACCCACATTTGTCGAGGGAATTACCAATCAACGTATGCCTTCGGTGGGAGTTATGGTTTGATTGCTCCGACGATTTTTGCACAGGAACACGTCGACGGGTTCTTCTTAGAATACGACGATGAACGTTCAGGGGACTTTGAACCGTTAGCGCACATTCCAGAAAATGGGCCACGGATTGTGCTAGGACTTGTCACCTCGAAGTTTCCTGAACTTGAAGATAAGGAAGAGATTAAGGCACGCATTAAAGAGGCGAGTGCCTACGTCCCACTTGAACAGCTATGCCTTAGTCCGCAGTGCGGGTTTGCCTCGACGCATCACGGCAACTTGCTTACTGAAGATGATCAGTGGAATAAATTAAAACATGTGGTCGAGATTGCTCAAGAGGTGTGGGGTGATGCTTAAGAAAAACGCAAAAGAAAACAGCCGTCATAATATGATGGCTGTTTTCTTTTGCACACCATGCCTGTTCTTTAAACAGCTTAAAACAATCAGAGGGCAGATGAATTTTCTGAAAACGGGTAGGCAATCCGGCAAAGATTTAGTATAATTGAACTGTTGTGGGTATAAATGTTTAGTTGACTGTTCAGTAGAAACAGAAAAAAATTTGCGTTAAGGGGATTGTTAAAGCATGTATACAATTACTAATTTTGAAAAAGAAATGTTCAAAATGTATCAACTGAAAAGTCCAAACGGAGAAAGTTGGATTACGGTTTGTCCTGAGCGTGGTGGGATTATTATTGAGTATGGTACAAAAGGAAAAGAAAAATTGTACCTTAATGAAGCATCATTGTTTGACCGAAAACGTAATATTCGTGGCGGGATTCCTGTTCTTTTTCCAATTGCTGGTCAGCTCGAGGAGCAAGCCTATCATTGGGAGGGGAAGACGTATGCGATGCCTAATCATGGACTGGCAAGAATACACCCCTGGGAAGTCATTGAAACGTTTAGTGATGAAACCCATGCTTTTATTTCTATTCGCTTTGAAAGTAGCTTGAGTACAAAAGCGGTTTACCCCTTTGATTTTGAAGTGATTTTTACATATACATTAAAAGATAACCAGCTTTATATTCATCAAACGTACCGCAACCATTCGGAGACGATCATGCCGATTTACCCAGGTCTTCATCCATACTTTAAAGCGGACTCCAAAATTGTAACGGTCGATCACGTAAAAGACACATACCATGACTACAATACCAATGAAACGAAACCCTATCCAGGAAAGATTGATCTGACACATTTAAAAGAAGCAGTTGCCCTGGAAAACAACCATAAGCACGTCAATGCAACCGTGGGTGATTTTGACATCCAGATGACACTAGGTAATGCGTTTCGTTACACGGTACTCTGGACAGAAGAAAATCAATCGTTCGTCTGTGTTGAACCATGGACACGTAAAACAGGCGAACTTAATCGCAAAGAAGCGTTAATTGAAGTTGAACCGAAACAAGCATTTGAAACATGGGTAAGTTTCCAAGTTGTCTAAATTAATCATAAGCTCAATATGTTATCAAACATATTGGGCTTTTTTCAATGGATGTGAGAGAATAAAGGAAAGGATAGTGATAGGACTGTCTGATTAGATGACAACACAACGTTAAGCGAGTGTTTGAATGACAAGTTAAATAAACTAAAGGGGAATAACTATGCAAATATTTAATGAGTTAGATGAAGCGTTACAACGAGGACTTAGTGATTTAAAGATTGAAGCGGCTACTGAAATTCAAGCCCAAATGATCCCGAAAGCAATCGCTGGAGCGAACGTGTTAAGCCAAGCTGAAACAGGAAGTGGCAAGACATTAAGTTACCTTCTACCGATTTTAAACCAAATTGATTTTCAAGAAAATAATCCCAGCGCTGTGGTAATTGTGCCAACCCGAGAGCTCGCGGATCAAGTAACAGGTGTCGCACGTGAGGTTGCCCGGTATAAAAAGTTAAAAATTGTTCGTCTCATTGGCAAACAGTCGTTTGATCAACAAACATTGTTGTTAAATCAAAAGAGTCACGTGATTGTCGGAACCCCAGGCCGTATTTTAGATCACATTGAACGAGGCACGTTTGATGCAGAGAACATCCGCTCGTTGGTGCTTGATGAAGTCGATGAATTACTTAATCGGGGATTTATTCAGCAAGTGAGAGACATCATTGATTTCTTCCCGGAGAAACGGCAAACATTAATGACCTCGGCAACCACTTCAGCTGAAGTAGAATCGTTTATTGATAAGATTGTGCCTGACTATGTTCGCGTGATTGTGGCACCAAAGATTGATCGTAACGAAAAGTTCAATCAATTGATGGTCGATGCGAACGGGAAAGATAAAGATGAGTTACTGCTTAACATATTAGTTGAGAAAAACCCATTACAAGCAATTTTGTTTTGTCGGGAGAAAAAAGAAGTCGACCGAATTACAGAGCTATTGAGAAGCAGGGATATTAGTGCAACCAGTGTGCAAGGCGATCATGACCAGGCCGAACGATTCCGGGCAATGGAAGCCTTTAAACGTGGAGATAAACGTTTCTTAGTCGCAACGAACTTAGCGGCGCGTGGCATTGATGTCTCACAATTACCGTTGATTATTAATGTTGATTTCCCAGAAACTAAAGATGTTTACTTGCACCGGATGGGACGGACGGGACGGATGGATAACCGTGGTGAAGTCATTTCCTTTGTGGAAGACCGCGACCAAGAAACACTTCAAGCCGTACGTAATGAAGGAATAATTCTATCCGACATGACCGATGCCATTCGCCCGTACCGGAAAGAGGCTTGGAATATTTTCGGAAATACGTCGAGTAAACGTAAAGAAAAAGTGGATACGAATGTCATGACGCTTTATTTTAATGGTGGTAAAGATAAAAAACTACGTGCTTTTGATTTTTTAGGGGCCTTAACATCAATTAAAGATGTCACCGCTGATGACATTGGTGTTATCACGGTTGATAAACGTTATACGTTGGTTGAAATTCTAAATAACAAAGGTGAGCATGTCTTAAAGCAAATGAAAAACATTCCTGTGAAGAAGAAACGCTTAAAAGTACATCAAGACCGCGGTGTTTAATCGCGGTCAAACCAATACAATCTCTATGTTTCCTACTTGACAACATATACCCCTGGTGGTATAGTTATATCTGTGAAATCAATCACTTAGCTGACACGTATGTGTCGTATGAATTAGACGATTTAAATTATAGGAGGAATTATCCATGGGAAAAAGAGTTTTAATTGTTGGTGGTGTCGCAGGTGGGGCATCTGTCGCTGCACGTGTCCGTCGTTTAGATGAAAATGCGGAGATTGTTATGTTTGAACGTGGACCACATGTGTCATTTTCAAACTGTGCGTTACCGTACTATTTAAGTGGCGAAATTGAAGAGAGTGAAACGTTGGTATTGATGAACCCAGACGTTTTCCGAAACCAGTATAACATTGAAGCGCGGACGCGTTCAGAAGTTATTGCTGTTCATGCTGAGCAAAAGACGATTACCGTTAAAAACTTAGACACAGGTGATACGTATGAAGAGGCTTATGATAAATTAGTCTTATCACCGGGTGCGAGCCCAATCGTTCCACCGTTAGAGGGTGTGACAAGTGAGCATGTCTTTACCGTTCGTAATGTTGTTGACATTGAACGATTGCAAGGTTTTGTTTCAAAGCAAGCGATTGAAGATGTCGTGGTTATTGGTGGTGGATTTATCGGCATTGAAGTTGCTGAGAACCTGGTTCACGCTGGGAAAAAGGTCACACTCGTTGAAGCACAAAACCAAGTGATGGCACCATTTGATTACGACATGGTTCAAATCTTGCATAAAGAGATGATTGATAACGGGATGGATCTGATCCTAGGTGATGGTATCCAATCGGTTAAAGCAGATCATATTGTGCTTGCTTCGGGGAAAACGGTTAAAGCACAAGCGGTTATTATGGCAATTGGTGTGCGCCCCGAAACGAGCTTAGCCAAAGAGGCGGGGCTTGAAATCGGAAAAACAGGTGGCATTAAAGTTGATCATAGTTACCGGACGTCAGCACCAGATATTTATGCGGTCGGGGATGCGATTGAAGTGCATCACAAGATTACCGGTCAAAAAACCCGGTTAGCGCTAGCCGGTCCCGCCCAACGTCAAGCACGTGCTGCCGCTGATGATATGTACGGGATCCCACATCGTAACAATGGGGTGATTGGTTCGAGTGCGATTCAAGTCTTCAATATGAATGCGGCATCAACTGGACTTAATGAACGGACGTGTGAACAAGTCGGTTACGATTATGATGTTGCCTTTGTAATTCCATCGGATAAAGTAGGGATCATGCCGAACAGCAATCCAATGTACTTTAAATTAATTTTTGAAAAACCAACCGGTCGGGTGCTCGGTGCCCAAGCGATAGGACGAGGTAACGTTGATAAGCGGATCGATGTCATAGCTTCAATGATTATGATGCATGCAACGCTCGAAGATTTAAAAGAACTTGAGCTTTGTTACTCACCTGTCTTTGGGACAGCAAAGGATGTTGTCAATTTTGCAGCCCTTGCAGGTTTGAATATTTTAAATGGTGTGATTAAACAAGTGCGTTTTAATGATGTTCGTGAGCTTGTTGAACAAGGGGCAACAATCATTGATGGGCGTGAACCTGGTGAATTCAAACATGGCCATATTAAGACCGCGATAAATATTCCATTAAGTGAATTCCGTCAACGCTTAGATGAGATTCCAACAGACAAACCCATTTACGTTCACTGTCGCTCCGGCCAACGTTCTTACAATATGGTGAAAGCATTAACGAACTTAGGTTACGATAATGTTTACAACATTGCAGGCTCCTATTTAGGCACCTGTTTGTATGAGTACTTTAATGACCAACAACAAGGACGGGAACCGATTGTTACAAATTATAATTTCCGTTAAAGGTGATAAATAAGAAAGAGAAAAAGACTTACAGCAACGATCTGCTGTAAGCCTTTTTTCTGTATTTTTTGTAAGCATGACCAAGCTTTGTCACGAAAGTTTTTCTCAGCGAGTTTTAACGCTCTTAATTAAAGTCACGCGGGATTGTCTCTTTCCATGATTTTGATGTCACATGACGATCGTTCTCATAAGCATCTATTTTATTCTCTAAATAGAAATGGTTTAAATCACTCGTCATTTTACTGTAGGTCATCAATTTTGTCTGCCAATCCCCACGACCAACCGTAAGTTCCCAAGCGCATTCGGCAGTTGCAGATAACGGATCGTTTTCTACAATGGTATAGGTGTTTTTATTAATGCTGCCGTGTTCGACACCGTTTGTTAAGAGACGACGTGATCCCTCATCGGAGTAATCAGTCACGGTCCAGGTTTGACTAATCGGTTCGTGCGTGATGGTATAGTCACGTTCCTCTTTTCGTAAGACTTCACGTTCCATAATGGGTGCTGTCTCAGCAACGGCAAATTGCCTTACATCAGCATCACGAGCAGTGGCTTGTTTTTTCGGCATTGAAAGGTAAGTGTTTTCACCCGTCTGAACCGTCAACGTCACTGGCTTCGGAGCTGGCCATGCTTTGGTCCAGTAGGTTGGTGATAAGGCAACTTCAATTTGGTGCCCTTTAGGGATTTGTTGGCCTAAGCTATCACATTTGACTGCGATTTGATAATATTCGCCAATCGCAAGTGCTTCGGGAAACTCATGGGATTGGTAATGATTTAGATTAAGCATTCCCCAGCTAATCAAGGTGGATTCACCCGTTGGCGCTTTGTCCATAATTCTAACAGCAAGCATGGCGTTTTCTTGATCTGCTTTCAACGTTGCATGAAAAACAGGTTCACCAAGAAAATCGGTGGTTTCATCTAATGGTGCTGAGGTAAAGACAACACTCTTTCCGTTTTCTAGTCGTTGATCAGCGGGTAAGTCTCCGGGCTGACCAAAGGGACAAAATGTCCCTGCATAGAAACCATGCGCTTGCACACTAGCAACAAGGAACTCATGCTTTGCTGGGGCGTGCGTCGTTAAATCTTGATTGCTTGGATAGAAATTAAGCTGATGAACGGATTGATCGGGCCATTGGTCTAAGCCGATCCAACGTCCAGGCCGCTCATCATAAGTGACCTGTGGTTTCTCTGATTCTTGAATCCAAGCTTGGAATTTAGGTTCTTGATACATCCCTGTATCTTTACCTTTGAGCCAGTGATCAAAGAAGCGTATCGCTTCTTGTAAGAAGCCAATTGTTGGTTCGGGTGTTGCGACTTCTGGATACTCGTGTGCCCATGGTCCGATTAAGCCTTTTGCATTCGGTAAATGCTCAAGCATCCGGAAGATGGTGTCTGTGTAGGCATCTTGCCAGCCACCGACAGCAAAGACCGGGATATCAACGTTCGCATAATTCTCATTGATTGAGCCGTGCTTCCAGTATGCATCACGACGTTGATGGCTCAGCCATGCATTGACAAATGGCGGGGTCTCCTCAACACGCTTCAGCCAGTTTGCGCGCCAAGTATCGCCAACAACAGCAGGGTCCTGTGGCCGGGCGTTGTAAGCGAACATGGTTGAAGACCACCATAACATGTCACTTGCTAAAATGTTGCCCCCACGGTAATGGACATCATCGCTATAACGATCATCCGTGGAACATAACGTAATGACCGCCTGTAGGGCGGGATGTTGTCGCTCAGCAACTTGAAGGCTATTAAAGCCACCCCAAGATTTTCCGAACATCCCGACTTTACCGGTTGACCAAGGCTGGGCAATAATCCAATCAATCACAGCTAGGGCATCGTCTTGTTCTTGTTTTAAATATTCATCGAGTAAGATGCCATCAGAATCCCCACTGCCACGGATGTCGACACGAATGCTGGCATAACCATGTCCGGCAAAGTACGGATGACGCGCGGAATCACGAATCGCTGTGAAATCATTTTTTCGGTAAGGAAGATATTCTAATAAAGCAGGAACGGGATCTGTTTCGGCATCCTTAGGTAGCCAAATATGCGCTTTTAAGGTCGCACCATCGGGCATAGGGATACTGACATGTTCCATTTTCTTGACCTCGCGTTCAAAGTCGGTTTTTACGTTTCTGTTCGGTGAATCTTGAATGTTAAATACCATATAAAAGCTCCTTCATTTTTATAAGTGATGAATGTTAATTTTGTCTTTAAAAGCAGGTTTGACAAAGGTCATAACTGTCTTATGCACGTGAGTATATACATAGTCAATCGCTTCTTCTTTTGTCCACGGTTTACGTTTGTTAATATAAAGTGTGAGTGCTCCTACCCAGATCATGTGGGTGATTTCTGCTAAGGAAGCAAGATCACGTTGGTCAATAAACCCTTCTTCAGCTGCTGCGAAAATAAAGTTTTCACTCCGTTTGGAGAAGCTTTCTTCTTTCAATAGCCCCTGCAGTTCTGTTGGAACACTAATTAAATCTTCTGGATAAATTTGATAATACCTACTAAGCATTTCATCAGAAGCATCCCCTAAATCATCAAGAAAGATTGTTTGATAGATAAACGGGCGTTCAAAGCTATGCTTTAAGAAACACTTCCAAGTATAAAGCCACTGTTCCAGTGTATTCTCTCCTTGTTCAATGTAGCGTGGTAAATCTTCCGTGTAAGGTTTAATGAATCGTAAGGCAGCGAAAAATTTCATGTGCGATAAATCTTCGAAATAATTATAAGCGGTCGAAGAGGTATAACCGGCTAAGTCAGCTACTTTGCGAATGGTAACGTTCTCCATGCCTTCTTCTTCAATCACTTCTGTTGCTGCATCGATGAAATATTGCCACATGCGTATCCGTTGAATGTCTTTTCTTGACTGGTTCATGGCACCCTCCATTAACATGTTTATTTAATGAACGTGTTCACTAATGTTAAGTTAAGCATAACAAACGTCAAGAAAAAGTCAATGGAAGAGAGGTTTCTAACCCTAGAAAAAGGGTATAGTGATGGTGTAAGACCTTATCAGATAAAAATAACCAATATGTAAAAAGTTTCAATCAAAAGAATTGTAAAGGATACCAGTTATGGTATAATATTATTATTAAATTCATTATATGAGGAGACTTGCCCCATGAAAAGTACGGGTATCGTTCGTAAAACAGATCATTTAGGCCGAATCGTTTTACCGAAAGAATTACGTCGTTCCCTAGAAATCGATACAAAAGATCCGTTAGAAATCTTTGTTGATGGTGAAAAAATTATCTTAAGTAAGTATAAACCTATCAAACAATGTATGGTCACCGGAAAAATTAGTGATGATAACGCAGTGTTATGTGATGGTAAGGTTATCTTAAGTGAAGAAGGCATGAAGATTCTTATGGAAGAACTTGACGATGTTGACAGTGTTAAATAAAAAATGATGATGAAAGAAACAGCTGGTTTAGGTATCATAACCTGAGCCAGCTGTTTCTTTTTTTTCTTTTTCTTTTCTTTTTTATGCAAATGACGTGAATTTGTAAACAATTTGATCGTCTCAGTCTAGTGAAATGAAGGGATGGCTGCCTTCAGAGGTGCGACCCTTTCCTCTGCAAGTGACGGCGTTGCCTATCATCCCTTCCCTCAATCGGCCCCTTTTCTTGGGAAGAGGGCCTTATCAGTTATCGGCTTGAGTTTGATTGCGCGTATTAAAAGCTTTAAGGTCACTGTTGCAGTGTTGAGGAAATAAAGATGTCTTGCAAGTGTGCCGCGAAAATTTTTTTCGCGTCTCTAAATAATTATCCGTACAAGTTCAGTGGTTCACTATAAATAATAAGTTTTGAAACGGATATCTTGATCATAGTTGCCAAAATGCTTACCAAACAAGGAAAGACCACCAACATGCTCAGCATCTTTCTTTACTTCAAAGCGAAGGGTCCAACTATCTGTTGGTGCTCTAAATGTTTCAACCGTTACATCACTAAGCTTATCTCCATCGATATATGTCCCGTGAGTAGTAATGCGTAGCGTTTTGAGTAAACCATACTGGTTTATACCATCAGGCCACCAATCTGGCGTGAATATGCCTCTTACATCAGCGAAGTCTCCAGGGCTTTGCCATGTACCCAGTTCTGTTTCATTTAGCGAAAAGGTAATATCACTCGGCCAATTCGCATTCGCAAAGGGAAATTCAGATGAGATTTCAAAAGAAATATCAAGTTGTTGGATGCGTTGGTCCGTTTCTAAATAGTTGGGCAACTTATACTCGATAAAACCTTCAGTAAACCACAGAATACCTGCATCCATACGTTCGGGCGCTAAAAAGTATTTCGGTTGGTCAACAGGTCCAATAAAATCGCGACTGGAAGCTAAACCACAGGAGGGCTGGACATCAAAGTCAGTGAAATGACCAACAGGAACCGAAGTTTCTTGTGAAGCGTAGGCGGCTTGAACTTTGGTCGGAAAGTCGATAGCGATATGGCCTACCACTAAGGTCGATAATTTTTGAATGCCTGATTTTCCTGGGATTTTTTCAGTCTTGACAATGCCAGCCTCTTCTAACTTGGTGACGTGACGGGTAACAATTGCGCTACTTAAGCCAAGCTTCGCTGCCAGTTGTTTAATGTTTAGTTGTTCTTCGGATAAGTATTGGATAATCTTTAACCGTACAGAACTGGCTAATGCTTCATAGACGGGTAAGGATGATTGATCGATGTTAATTTTCATGGGAAAATTATCCTCCAATGATTTTGATAGAAGTCTGCGTGCGTGTGTTTCACTTGTCACTAACATATTAACATAAAGGTTAACTAAATGCCAAAATATTTTTATATAATATATATATATGTTATTGACACCGCTTACATATACGTATATATTTATAAGTGAGAAACGGATGAGTTAAATGATACGGATAACCTAGTTCTTTAATTAGCGTTACATCCAATGAATTTTAAGAGGTGATCGGGTTGCAACTTAGTGGATTTAAAAAAATAATTATGTATCTTTTGTTACTTGTAGTCATGGTTACACCAGCGCATCATTTGTCTGTGCAGGCAGAAGGCTCAAGCAGTGAGCAATCCTCTGTTGCGGCAAGTGGCGAAGCAACTACCATTGAAGAAGTTGTTTCAGATAGTCAGTTTCCTGTAACTGAACGTTATAGCGAATATTTAACTAGCGCTATGAGCAACGCTTACGATGGTGATGTCGTTCAGTTTAATGATCTGTCCCAATTAAGCGCCGACAGTCTGGCAACTTATGCTGGAGAAACGGTAATCGAAGCCAATCAAGATGAGACGGTGACTTTTCAGATTGAAGCACCACGTGATGCCTATTACTACATAGGCTTTGACTACATGATTGATGGGGATAACGCGTTACCTACCCAACTCGAAATGAAAGTTAATGGCAGCTTTCCTTATTATGAGCTAAGAAATCTCGTGTTTGAAAACCTTTGGGAGAACCCAAGTGAGATACCGTTAGATAAATACGGTAATGAAATCATTCCCCAACCGATAAAGCACGACGACTGGCTCTTTAAATATGTAATTGACGCCAGTTACCGCACCAGTGAACCGTTACTGATTGGTCTCGATCAAGGCGATAATGAGATTGAAATAACGATTTCAGAAGGTAATTTAAGAATTAAAGCAATCGAACTAGCACCTCGACGCGAACTTAACGCGTACCAATCGCATGAGGTAACAGGGGATGCCTTTATTGAAATCGAAGCAGCGCGTCAATTGTATTTAAGAAATGATTCGGCGATTCGCGCCAATGCTTCATATAACGTGAACTTAATGCCGTACAGTAGTGATAAACGGGTACTCAATCATATAGACCCGGATTCCTTTAAAACCCCAGGAGATAAAATTAGTTATCAATTTGACGTAGAAGAAGCAGGTTATTACCATTTAGGCCTAAATTACCAACAAGATGCGAAAGCTGATTTTCCAGTTTTCATGAATGTTGAAATTAATGGTGAGATACCAAATCAATTGTTAGAAAACTATCCATTCCTCTATCAAAATCAGTATACACAGTACACCTTGACAGATGATGCGCTTGAACCGATGGTCATTTATTTAGCGGCTGGCACGCATACGGTTAGTTTTCAACTGACGATTCAACCAATTAAAGCTGCGCTTGAACAAATTGAACGGTTAACAAATGACATTCAAAATTTATCATTGGAATTAACAAACCTTGTCGGACCCGATGTTGATCGTTACCGTGACATTAATGTTGAGGCCTATATTCCAGGCGTGATCGATTTAATTAATGGTTGGGCAGATGAGATGCAAGACATTTATCAAGAAATGAACCAATATGATACAAAAAGTGATGAAGTCGGAGCGTTTAGCTCATTACGTGTCGCCGAAAGCCAGCTTAGAAGTTTAACAGAAGAACCACGAGAGCTGGCCAGACGTAAAGGGGAATTATCAACCGGAACAAACTCAGTCACGGCATACTTAGGGAATTTAATGCAAGAGATGAATGACAATGGCATCGGAATTGATCGGTTTTATTTCTACCAAGAGGATGTTGAGTTGCCTAAAAAGGCAAGTGTTTTTAGTCGGATTGCCGGCAGTGTAACGCGTTTTTTCAATACCTTTGGTGAACAAGATTATGATGTCAGTAATGTAAATGAAGAAAACTTACAAGTATGGGTGAATCGGCCCCGACAATATGTCGAAATTATGCAGCGGTTAATTGATGAAACGTTTACCTCTGAGACCGGTGTGAAGGTTGATTTATCGATGATGCCTGATCAGAATAAATTGATCTTAGCGAACGCGGCTGGAAACGCACCTGATGTCGCTTTAGGTGTCAATTATGCCTTGCCATTTGAGATTGGTATCAGAGATGCCTTACAAGATTTAACGGTCTTTGATGATTATGAGGAGGTAACCCGTGCCTTCTCGGAAGGGATGTTAGTACCCGCAACAATTCAAGACGGTGTTTATGCTCTTCCAGATACAATGAATTTTTGGGTCATGTTTTATCGTAAAGATATTTTAGCAGACATGGGTCTACCGATACCAGAAACCATTGAAGATGTACGTTCATACTTACCGGAATTACAGCGGCGCGGGATGAATTTCTTCTATCCAACGGCAGGTATGCCAGGCATGAAAATTTTTGCTGGAACCATGCCACTGATTTATCAAAATGGCGGCCAACTATACGGTGACACGGTCCACCGGACGATGTTGAATGAAAACGAAGCCATCGAAGGAATGCGCCGTTTAACGGAATTATTTACGATTTACAATATTCCTTATGATGTACCGAGCTTCTATCAACAATTTCGTGATGGTTCAATCCCCATCGGTATTTCAGATTACTACATGTATAACTTAATTTTAAATGCAGCCCCCGAAATTGCGAATGTATGGGATATTGCCTTAGTGCCAGGAATTGAGAACGCCTCAGGAGAGATTGAACGGTGGTCAACCGGTGGTGCTGAAAGCAATATCATGTTTAAAGACACTGACAAAACAAGTGATGCCTGGGCATTTATGAAGTGGTGGGCAGATAAAGATACGCAAGTCGCTTTCGGTAATACGTTACAAACCACCTATGGACCAGAATACATGTGGAATACCGCAAACTTAGAGGCTTATGAAGATCTTCCCTGGGCAAACGACCATAAACAAGTGATTTTAAAGCAAGCCGAATGGATTGCTGAAGTGCCAAGGGTACCAGGTTCATACCTCCTTGAACGTGAGCTGAGTAATGCATATAACGCCATCGTCTTAGATGGTGAGAACTTAAGAACAGCGATTGACTTGGCCAGTAAACGTGTGAATCGTGAAACAGAAAGAAAGCTTGAAGAATTCGGATTTATACATGAGGGTGAACTGATTGAGCCTTATCCAAATCCTGAATTATCAAGCATAGAATAGCGGGGGGTTATCGACATGAAAGGGAATAAAAAAAGTCCATACCTGTTCTTGCTACCCTATATTTCATTGTTTACTTTGTTTATCGTTGTCCCTGTTTTAATGGCGATTTTCCTATCGTTCACAAACTTTAACACGATTGAAGCACCGGAATTTGTAGGGTTCATGAATTATATAAACTTATTAACACAAGATGAAATTTTCATGCAATATGTCTTACCAAATACCATTTTGTTTGCCGTCATTGTCGGTCCGGGGGGGTATATATTATCCTTTGTCCTTGCGTGGGTACTTGCACAACTCACACCCGTACCACGGACCCTGTTTGCTTTGATTTTTTATTCACCTTCAATGACAGCGGGGATTGCAATGGCAGTTGTCTGGCGCGTGATCTTTAGTGGAAACCAGTCAGGTTATGCCAATCACATCTTAATGTCACTAGGCATTATTACTGAACCCGTTATTTGGCTCCAGGATACGCGCTATATCTTAATTATTATGATTGTCGTAGCCCTCTGGAGTTCGATGGGGGTCGGGTTCTTAGCGATGATGTCTGGGGTGTTGAACATTGATCATACCCTGTATGAAGCGGGAGCGATTGATGGCATTAAAAATCGTTTTCAAGAATTGATTTACATTACCATTCCATCAATGAAACCACAAATGCTTTTTGGAGCCGTGATGGCTATCGTTGGTACTTTCAATGCTGGTGCGATCGGCGTACAACTGACAGGCGCAAATCCAACACCATCGTATGCCGGTCAGTTAATAGTAAATCACATCGAAGACTATGGTTTTATTCGCTTTGAGATGGGCTATGCAGCTGCTTTATCAGTGGTACTGCTACTGATAATTTATATGTTTGCCTATGTTGCGAAAAAACTATTTAGTGAAGCATAGAAAGGAAGGATGAAATGGCTTTTAAAAGCAGTGGGATTAACCCAGCCAAGTTTCATGTTAGTCAATTGAAATTTTATATTTTCTTAGTACCATTCGCCATCTTTATGGCTTTGCCGATTATCTTTATTTTTAATCATGCCTTTAAGCCGTTAGATGAACTCTATGCTTTTCCCCCAAGGTTCTTTGTCATTAATCCGACCTTGGAAAATTTCCAGAACCTTGCCCAGCTTGCGGAACAATCGGGAATCCCGCTTTCGCGCTATGTGTTTAACAGTGTGTTTGTCACCGTCATTGTGGTCTTTTTATCGCTTGCCCTGTCAACCCTGGCGGGTTATGCCTTATCGAAAAAGCAGTTTCGCGGTAAAAAACTTTTATTAGAAGTGAATAATACCGCCTTAATGTTTGTTCCAATCGCCGTCATGATTCCGCGCTTTTTAACCGTTTCAGCGCTGGGGATTGAAGATACTTATTTTGCGCATATCTTTCCGCTTGTCGCAATGCCAGTCGGCTTGTTTTTGATTAAGCAGTTTATTGATCAAATTCCTGACTCATTGATTGAAGCAGCCGTGATTGATGGCGCTAATGATTTTAAGATTTACTGGAAAGTGATCTTACCACTCATTAAACCAGCAATTGCTACAGCTGCAATTTTAGCTTTTCAATTGGTCTGGAATGATATGGAAACATCGAATTTATACACAACGAGTGAAAACATGCGAACCCTCGCGTTCTTTATGAACACCTTAGCTGCACAAACAAACGTCGTTGTTGGTCAAGGGATGGCTGCCGTCGCCTCGATGATTATGTTTATACCTAACCTGATACTCTTTGTCATTCTACAAAGTAAGGTTATGAATACAATGGCACATTCAGGACTTAAGTAGGTGAAACGAATGAAAAAACGACACCCATACCTATTGCTATTATTAATTGGCTTACTTTTCTTCACCCAAACGGCAGACGTGGTGGAGGCAAATACCGCCTACAAGACCTTTACTGAAGATGGTTACGGTCGCTATGTTGAAACACAAACCGCCTATACGGTAGCAGAAACAATCGTTAAATTTGGTGATGAATTATTTTCGCAAGCACAAGACATGAAAATTAGTGAGAATGGTTTTATTTACGTTGCTGATACAGGCAACGGTCGTATTCTAGTCGGAACTCCAACGGGTGACTTTATCCGCAGCTTTGGTGAAGATGTCTTAAAAAAACCAACGGGTCTTTTTATTTCACATGATGAGGTGATATATGTTGCCGATGAAGTTGCGGGTAAAATCTTTGCCTTTACTGCGGATGGAGCATTGATCAATACATTCGGTCGTCCTGACAGCATCTTATTTGGTGAAACAGCCAACTTTACGCCGCTTAAAGTAGCGGTTGACCGACGCGATAACATTTACGTGATCTCACGCGGTAACTCAAATGGGATCATCCAAATCAATGCAAATACCGGTCAATTTCTAGGTTATTTCGCACCCAATGCGACAGCGGTCTCACCCCTTACTGTGTTCAGAAGAGCCATCTTCACAGAAGAACAGTTAAGTAAAATGATTGATATTGTCCCAGCAACGTCAACGAACTTAAACATTGATGAAAAAGGCTTGGTTTATAACGTCTCGCAAGGAGAGCGCGTTGAAGCGATTCGTAAATTAAATGTTGCAGGAGGAAATATCTTAGATACACGTGTCTCAGATGATTTTCCAACGTCGATAGAAATCGGCAGTTTAGAAAACATTTTTGTCGCGAGTGAGACAGGATTTATCTACGAATACACGAGTGAAGGGAATTTATTGTTTGTCTTCGGTGGGCAAGATGACGGGCGCCAGCGCGTCGGACTATTTAGACGCTTAGCTGCGATTGCGGTTGATGCAAACGATACTTTGTACGCCCTGGATTCAGATCGTAATCAAATTCAAAGTTTTCAACCCACTGAATTTGCTGAGTTAGTCCATGATGCCTTATTGCTCTATCAGAACGGCGATTATGCTGAAAGTAAAGCGCCTTGGGAAGAAGTGATTCGTCTTAACAGCTTGTTCGACTTTGCTTACCAAGGGTTAGGCGAAGCCTTCTACAAAGATGAACAGTATAATGAAGCGTTAGAAAGCTTCCGTCAAGCCAAGTATCATGAAGGGTATTCCGATGCTTACTGGGAAGTAAGAAACGTATGGATGCGCGAACACATCATGACGTTAATTTTTGCAATCGTTTTACTGGTTGCACTGGTTAAAGTGTTGGGTTACTTCGAGCGAAAATATCGGTTCATGCGTCGGTTCACGACACATTTAACAACGACCTATCGCTTGAAATTTTTACAAGATATTTTCTTTATTCGTAACATGATTAAACACCCGATTGATACCTATTACAGCATCCAATACGAAAACAAAGGCAGCGCCTTAGCGGCGAGTTTTTGGCTGTTTATCCTTTATCTGATTTATATTGTAGATAAATACTTTACCGGTTTTATTTTCCGCTATGTTAGAGACGGTGAGTACCAGCTCGGCATGGATACCGCTCTGTTCTTCGGCATGATTGCCCTTGTTGTGGGGAGTAATTATCTGATTACAACCATTAATGACGGGGAAGGCACGTTTAAACATGTGTATACCGGCTTTATTTATGCCTTTATGCCATATTTCTTGTTTAAACCGTTTATTATTCTGATCAGCAACTTCTTAACTTATAATGAAGCCTACTTACTTAGTTTAGCGAATACAATTGTTTATACCTGGGTCGCGGTCTTAATCTTTATTATGATTAAAGAAATGAATGACTACACGATTAGAGAAACGATTAAAATTATTTTAATTACACTATTTATGATGTTAATTGTTGTCCTATCACTCTTTATTGTATACATTCTAGTGGTTCAAATGCTTCAATTTGTCATCAGTGTCTTTAACGAGGGGGTGTATCGCTTTGAAAATCGATAAAATTAAAAAGATGAAACCGAAAACGATCATTAAATCAATCGTATACGTTGCGTTCCTGGCAGGCCTCGTCTGGTTTGTATTCGTTGAAGGTGAGAGTGAAACCGCTGATATTTCAACACCAGCTGTACCTTCAGTACCCGAAGTTGAAGACGTACCGGTTGAAACGCCTGACGTGCCGGTTGAAGACGCACCACCTGTTGTTGAAATCAGTGATGATGCATTAGGTGAAGCGCTTGAAGAAGCGAACGAACTACCGCTTGTTATCCCTGAAAAGCAAGCAACCCTAAACAATCATCACTTCTTAGTTGAAAATGCGTCCTTTGAACTTTACCTAAAAGAAGAAAATTTATCGTTAATCTTACGCGATAAGACAACGGGGGCACTGATGTATTCAACGGTTGACGCGCCGGTGGGTGGAAATGAATCATGGACTAATTTCATGCAATCAGGCGTTGTGCTGGAATATTTAGTCGGTACCAATATCGTGACTTACCGCGCAGATATGTATAGTGAAAATCCAGATGTGACGGTTACGCCAACGCCTGACGGATTCACGGCAACGATCTACTACCCTGAATTAGAAATTGGTTTTGACTTAGCTGTTACCTTAACCAATGAAGGCATCACTGCTTTTGTAGATAAAGCTTCAATTATTGAAGAAAGCGATCGCTATAAAATGGCCAGTTTGTATGTTTACCCGTTTCTCGGACATAGCCTACTCGGTGAGCGCGATGGCTATATGATGATCCCCGATGGTGCAGGTGCATTAATTAACTTAACCGATAAAGACGGTAAATATTCTCAACCCTATACCGCAAATATCTATGGCGATAATGCCGGTGTTGATGACCCTTTTGTGCTTTCGTTATTTAATTATATGGATCCTTTCAATGATACTGAAAATGTTTTAGCGCCAGTCTTTGGTATGGTACATACCGATACGGCGATTGGTTATTTAGGAATTATTGAAGAAGGTCAGTACAGTGCCCGGGTTGAAGCTTACCCCAATGGTGCCATCTTACCGTACAACTGGATCACAACCAAATACATTTACCGCCAAGTCTATAATCAACCAACCTCACAGGATACAGGAACAATGGTGGTAAGACAGCGTGACCGTAATGATTTTAACATTAAAGTGAATTATCAATTCGTCACGGAAGAAGCGGCGAATTATCTCGGTCTAGCTAAAACATACCGGAACTATTTGCTTGAAGGTGGCTATTTGGAGCAAAAAGACGAAGCCTTTAAATTAAGGGTAGACCTCCTCGGGGCGGAAATTGAACAAGGGTTAATTTTTAAAAAGATTGTGCCTATGACCACTTATCAAGAGGCTTATGATATTTTAGCCGACATGAAACGAAAGGGAATGGAAGACATCCTTAGTGTGTATAAAGGTTGGAATGATAAAGGACTGTATGGAGGGATGCCGATCCGAAAAGTCAATGCAGAGGATGAATTGTCAGATGGGCTAAACCTTACGCGTTTACTAAGTGACCTCGAAGCCATTGACGTTCCGATGTACCTTTACCATGATGGTTTAAGAATTAACTTAGAAGAATTAGGAACAACCAGACAAAAGGTCATGAAGAAATTTAATAAACGGACGCATGATGAAGCGGTCCACGGGAAAGTATATCAAGCCTTTAACTACTTGCATCCGTCAGCAACGGCAACAGTGATGGAGGAGATGTTAACGCGTTATCATGACGCATCGATTGATCGCGTGTTAATTAGTGGGATATCGAATACGTTATTTTCTTATAGCGAAGGCAACCGTGAATTTGACCGAATTTCGACGAAAAATTATTATCAACCGGTAATTGAAGCATACAGTGAGCAACTTAACTTACTGTTGGAACAACCGTTCAGTTACTTATGGAATGAGACAGAAGCAATGATTGATATGCCGGTGCGTTCATCGAACTATGTATTCACCGATGAAGAAATTCCATTCCTTGCCTTAACCTTAAAAGGATCTGTACCTATGTATTCCGAATACGTCAATTTCCAAGCGAATCAGGCGGCGTATTTCTTACAGTTGATTGAACAAGGTGTGTTGCCGTCGTTCTTAATAACTGAGGAAAGCCCAGCGCATTTAATGAATACAAACTCTTCACACATTTATAGTTCGGAATATGCCCGTTATGAAGAAATGATGGGTGACTATTATCATCACATCAAAGCGGTGTATAGTCAGACAGCTGGTGCGATGATTGACGACTACGTTCGTCAAGGACAAGTGACAAAAGTGAGCTATGATAACGGTGTACATGTCTACATTAACTACAGTGAGAGCGAACTAAACATGGACAGTGAAACAATTGCAGCAATGTCTTACAAGGTGGTGAATGATTGATGAAGTTAAAACGTGAAACACTCTATGGTTATTTCTTTATTCTCCCGTGGTTAGTTGGGTTTTTAGGGTTAGTGCTTTATCCGATGATTCAATCATTCTACTACAGTTTGAATAGCATGCGAATTACACCAACAGGGCTCCGGTTTATCTACGTTGGTTTTAACAATTATTTAGATGTTTGGCTCCAAGATATGTTCTTTATTACCGAGCTAGGTGGATTTGCTGTGGATACCTTAATCCGCATTCCCGTTATTGTGGTGTTTGCGCTTGTGATTGCGATGCTACTGAATCAAGATGTTAAATTTAAAGGGTTGTTTCGCACCATCTTTTTTCTCCCGGTTATTGTGGCCAGCGGTCCAGTGATCAATCAGTTAGTTGACCAAGGGGCAACAGCTATTCCAATGTTGAATTTAGATGTCGTGATGAACATTTTAACGATGTTTCTGCCCAATTATTTAGCTGAAGTTGTTGGGGGTTTATTTAACCAAATCATTACAATCTTATGGTATTCAGGGGTGCAAATTCTTTTATTCTTAGCAGCGTTACAAAAAATCGATCCGAATCTTTATGAAGCTGCTAAAATTGATGGGGGATCAAGTTGGGAATGCTTCTGGAAGATTACCTTACCAACGATTAAACCGATTATTTTAATTAACTTGGTCTATACCTTGATCTCACTTGCGAATAGTGGCCAAAATCCAATTATTGATCTCATTTATGCCAATATGTTTAATGCAACAAGAGGGTATGGATTTGCTTCAGCGATGGCCTGGATGTATGCAATACTGATCACCTTCATGTTAGCGGTGATTGTCTTAGTCTTTAGAGAAAGAAAGTCAAAGCGTTTCGGATAGGAAGGAGGGAATCAAATGGCTGATAAAGGCGCAACAACTGTCTTACGTGTCATTCAAAATCAAGACTTAGATGTGAAACAAAAATTACGTTTAATTAGACTGAGAGCGGAACATTTCTTCTTTGGCTTTAATGATCGCAAAGGATTTTTACTGAAATTTGTGATTTATACCTTATTGTTAGGAATTGGTTTTGTGTATCTCTATCCGATGCTGTATATGTTTATTACGAGTATGAAGTCGTTAAGTGATTTGCTCGATATGGCGATTAATTGGATTCCTTCATCCGTATACTTGGATAATTATAATCAAGCCTACCAGGTGATGAACATTCGACCAGCGCTGATTGGAAGCATGCAGATCGCCTTATTCCCAACCGTGTTGCAAGTGATTGTGGCTTCGCTAGTAGGTTATGGGTTTGCTCGGTTTGAATTCCCGCTTAAAAAGTTATGGTTTGCGTTAATGATTTTTAGTTTTATCATTCCACCACAAATTTTAATGATGCCAAAATATCGGTTGTTTAGTGAAATTGGCTTAACAGGTTCATTAAGTGCCTTTACCATTCCAGCAGCGCTTGGGCAAGGCATTAACAGCACCATCTTTATTCTGATTTTTTATCAGTTCTTTAAACAGACACCGACCTCACTTTATGAAGCCGCTGAAGTGGATGGTGCAAGTCAATTTACTAGTTTCTTTAAGATAGCCATTCCCATGGCTGTTCCTGCTTTTATCGTTGCTTTTCTATTTTCATTTGTTTGGTACTGGAATGAAACATATTTAACGTCACTTTTTTTAACCAGTTCATCAACAGACATTACAACGATTCTCTTACAGTTACAGTCGTTTGAACAAAATTACGAAGCCCTTTATCCATCAACTGAGGCTGGGCCGAATCGAATCAATGAAGGCATTAAAATGGCAGGGACGATGCTAAGCATCTTGCCGCTACTCATTACGTATTTCTTTTTACAACGATACTTTGTTGAGAGTGTCGACAATACCGGTATTACGGGTGAATAATCACCTTGTGGTATAAATGCATGTTATTAAAGGAAATGGGGGAAAGAAAATGAACAAAAAAGCTTGGTTAATGATCTTGTCAGTCGTGTTAGCAATGGTATTCGTCGTTACAGGGTGTAGCAGTGACGATGACGCAAGTGGAGCGAATGCAAGTAACGATACAACAGGTGAAGAAACGACGGATGAAGGTACTGAGGCATCCCTTGCATTACCACCAATGACGGATGAAGAAATTACTTTAACGTACGCATCTTGGCAGAACATGGATCTTCAACGTGCGCTTGCTGATGCCTTTATGGAGAAATATCCAAACGTGACCGTTGAACTTTATGAGTTAGAGCAAGAAGGTTGGAATGATCACCTTACTAACTTAGCATCGACAGGTGATTTACCGGATGTTTTCTGGTACTTAGGGAATGTCGATGTACCGATTCGGAACATGTGGCTCGGCGACTTTACGGAGTTCTTTGAAAACGATCCAGAATCAGATAATATTTTAGACACCTTAAAAGAACAAGGGTATTTTGATGGTGAACGTAAGATGGCTGCTCCAGCAGGTTACTTGCCATATACAATCTTTTTAGATGAGAACTTATTTGAAGCGCAAAACGTGGAAATGCCTTCACCTGACTGGACCTGGTCAGAAATGCTTGGCTTGATTGAAACAATGACTGTGCCAGAAGAAGGTATTTATGGTTTTAATACATTTACGAAGCTCTTGACGATGGGACCCATCGTGAATGGTGATGCTTATGGTGAGTTTGGTTGGGATGGTGAAACATATGACTTAACGGGTGAGTGGGATGATGCGTTATCAACCCATGCAGAGCTTGTTCGTAATGGGAACCATGCGCCACTTTTTGACACGGATGAAGCAGAAGCTGCATTTGGTGACCGCCTATTATGGGCTGCGTCAACGGGACGTGTCGCGATGCAATTTGATGCATGGTGGTCAGTGGACTTATTTAAGACCGATGAGTTTGTTGATAAAGGAATTAAATGGGTGCCATACGTCGTGCCACAAGGTGATGATGCAACCACGCAAAATAAACCAGCATTTATCGATTTTGGTTCGCTTTCAGCAGCGACTGAACACCCGCGTGAAGCGTATGAGTTACTTAAATTCTTTGGTTGGGGACGTGACGGCTGGGAAGCGAAACTTGATGCCTTCCAAACGCTTACGCGTGAAGACGGTGAGCTTGTCTTTAATCACCCAGACGGATTACCAATCATTAAAGATCAAGACATTTGGGATGAATTACGTACCTTACTGCCAGAAGAACACTACTATGATGATTTCCTAGCACGTTCAAAACACCCGATTCCATTAGGGGGAGCGTCAGCGCCAGGTTTCCAAACGTTCTTAGATGAAGTATACTTTGGCGGTGAATATGGTGATATTGAAGCAGCGGCAGCTGCAGGTGATGTGAATCCATATGACATTTCCGCAGATTTAACCGAAAAAATTAACGCATATCATCAAGCTGCTTTAGATGAATTATTTTATTAAAGTTTAAGCGAGTGTTAGAAAGATAGCGGATAAAAAAACACGACCAGTGAGGATGCAGTAACGCATCTTCTCGGTCGTGTTTTTTGTTTGATTTGTTACACAAGCTTTTCGAACTTCATTGTTTTATTTAACATCTGCATTACCGGGATACCAATGGCCATGACGCCAAATTCACCGAGTGCTGTTGTTAAGTAAGTCAAGAAGAAAGGGAGCTCGAGTGCTAAAGTTAACTCAAGTGCAATGATAGCCATCGTCACAGTGAAAATCAGCGTGTTGATGATCATTAACTTGGTCGTGTTTTTCACGGTACGTTTAATCAAGATTAATAGTCCGAGTGAGATCACAGAGTGACCGACACCAAAGATTAAATCATACATACCGAGTGGGGAAAAGAGATTGGTAATAAAAACACCAAGCACAACCCCGAAGAAATAGCGGTTATTAAAGACCACTAAATGGTTAAACATCTCAGGTACACGAAATTGCACGCTTAAGAATGTTAGCGGCTCGAGAACTAATGAAATGGCAATGTATAATGCTGCAATGAGTGCATTAGCCACGAGCGATTTTGTTTTTGACATAGATATGCTCCTCTACTAGTTTTTTTGCGTGGGATGGTTACGAACCACGGTAGCGATTAGAAATCGACAACTTCTTCATTATAAAGAGATTTATAAAAAAATCAAGTAAAAAAAGGCATGGTTAGCGATAAACGCAAACCATGCCTATTCTCATGAAAAATTAGTTGTTTAATAGTTGAATAATGGACTAACGGGTTCTTCTAAGTGCACACGCGTGATCGCTTCACTGAATAAATCAGCTGTAGAGAGCACGGTTAACTTATCGATTTGTTTATGGGTCGGAATTTCAATCGTATCAGTAACGACCATTTCCTTTAATGGTGAATCTTTTAAGTAGGTCGTGGCAATTCCAGAAAGAACCGCATGGGTACAAGCGGCGTAGACTTCTTTAGCGCCTGATTTCATTAAGGCGTGTGCACCGGTGGATACACGTCTACCGGTATCAACAATGTCATCAAGTAATATACACGTCTTACCTGCGATTTCTCCAACAACAGATAACTGTGAATCGGTTGTCGCATCCCGTGGTCCACGACGATCTAAAATGGCAATCGGAGCATTAATGCTGTCAGCAAAGTTACGCGCCCGTTTGACACTGCCATGATCAGGTGCAACAACAACCACATCTTCGAGTTTTTTAGCTAAGAAATATTCGGCCATAATAGCCATGCCATTTAAATGGTCAACAGGAATATCGAAGAATCCTTGGACCTGGGTCGCATGTAAGTCCATGGCCATCACGCGATTTGCGCCAGCTTTTTCAATAATATCAGCGATAAGTTTTGCGGTAATTGGTTCTCGCGCTTTTGTTTTACGATCTTGACGTGCATAGCCGAAGTAGGGCATCACGACATTAATTGTTTTTGCTGATGCGCGTTTGAAAGCATCAAGTAAAATAAGGATTTCCATCAAGTGCTGATCAGATGGATCATTGGTCGATTGAATAATATAAGTATCATAGCCACGTACGGTCTCTTCTACATTTACTTGGATTTCTCCATCGCTAAATGTTTGAATAGAACATTGACCTAACTCTAATCCTAAGTTTTTTGCAATTAATTCAGCTAATGGTTTATTTGAACTTAAGCTAAATACCTTTACTTCATCTTTAATATTTTTGTTTGACACCACATTCGCCCCTTTTAAATGATTACAATGCATTAGTTTTATTGTAAAACAAATGACGTGGAATTACTAGTTGGTTATTGATTCTTTTCAAAAGAGTTGGAGACACTTCAGATAAGAAGGACAGACGTTTTACGAACCAATACGATTGAACGACCCACCACTTATCACGCTTACGAGCTGTTTGAAGTGCGGGGGTTCTCGCCTCTATTTAGATAAATTAACCCCCTTTTAAAGCAGTGGCCACTTTAATACACGCTGCATACTAAAATATGTTACACTGAAGACAACAACTTAATAAAGTTATTTAATAAACAAGAAAGATAATTAAGGTGGTGAAGACATGCAAGAGAAAATTCGCTATACATTTGATCAACACGCATTGTTGCCGCTCTATCTCGATAGCATTGGTTATAATCCACAAGAATTAGATTTTGAACGCCCTGAGGGCTACCCTTACTATCACTGGCTGCAAACCATTGAAGGTGAAGGTGTGATTGAACTGAAAGATCAACACGTTGTTTTAAAGGAAGGGCAAGGGTTACTATTGACGCCTTATACAGCCCATAACTATCACCCCAATTATACCGTCACAGACAATTGGTCGACGGTTTATGTTACGTTTGGCGGGCATTCCATCGATGAAATTCTTGATACGCTTAATTTAAATTTCTCGAGTCTTTATCTGGAAAACACGTCAGGCGTCTTTTACCAGTTTATGAAAACGGTCTTTTCCGTTCTCCGCGCACAGGATCAAAGCGATCCTCACTTGCATTTTGATGCGTCAGGTTATTTGTATCAATTTCTAATGCACTTAAAAAAACATGGAACGGTAGGGGAACAACTATCGAATGAACAATCCTATAGTAAAGTTCGTCCGATTGTCGAGTATTTGGAACAACACTTTGGCGATAACATTGGATTAAATGAAATGTCAGATGCAGCCGGGATTAGTGCCCAGCATTTAAATAAATTGTTTCATGATACCTTTGGTATGAGTCCTTACGCTTTTTTAGTACAAATGCGGATGCGTGAAGCGAAACGATTAATGTTAACAGATATGCGATTGACATTAAAAGATATCGCTGATCAGGTTGGCTTTAATGCTGTTAGTCACTTCGTAACGACATTTAAATCACGTGAAGGCATGACACCGAAACAGTACCGCAACCTGCATAAAAAAGATTAACCTAACGACACTAAAAAAGAAGAAAAGTTTAAGAAAATGAAGCTGAATCCGAATATTTTCCCTCTTTAATCAAATGAATTTCGGCACTATACTTAGGATGAGTATCAAACATTATCTATCGGTTTTGTTAAATAATATGAATGTGAGGATGACTATGATGTTTAAACCATTAACTGAAAAATTACCTAAACTGTTACACGGGGCTGACTACAACCCGGAACAATGGCTCGATTATCCAGAAATTTTTGAACAGGATTTAACACTTATGCAAGAAGCACATGTCAATGTGATGTCGGTCGGTATCTTTTCTTGGGCAAAGCTTGAACCAGAAGAAGGGGTATTTGATTTTGCCTGGATGGATACGGTTATCGATCGCCTATACGAAAACGGTGTATCGGTTTTTCTTGCGACACCAACCGGGGCCAGACCAACCTGGATGTCTGAAAAGTACCCAGAAGTGCTTCGGGTATCAGAAACACGGGTACGTAACTTACATGGCATGCGCCATAATCACTGTTATACTTCGCCAATTTACCGTGAGAAAACCACCATTATCAATCAGAAATTAGCTGAGCGATACAGCGATCACCCCGGTGTGATTGGCTGGCATATTTCGAATGAATATGGCGGGGAATGCCACTGTGATCTTTGTCAAGCTGCTTTTCGTGACTGGTTAAAAGAAAAATATCAAACGCTCGATGCCTTAAATCAAGCGTGGTGGACCACATTCTGGAGCCATACGTACACCGCCTGGTCACAACTTGAGTCACCAGCGCCGCACGGGGAACAGTTTGTTCACGGTCAAACACTTGATTGGAAGCGATTTGTCACCGATCAAACACTCGATTTCTTCCGTCATGAAGTAAAACCGCTTAAAGCAAAAAATCAAGCGTTACCAGTGACTGCAAACTTTATGGAACTGTTTGAGGGTCTAAACTATGATAAGTTTAAAGACGATCTAGATATTGTCTCATGGGATTCTTATCCAACGTGGCACAACGCAACCGATGACCAAGAAGTGGCAGCCTATACGGCAATGAATCATGATTGGTTCCGTGCCTTAAAAGATGGCCAACCGTTTCTTTTGATGGAATCAACGCCAAGTTTAACTAACTGGCAACCGCTCAGTAAGTTGAAGAAGCCAGGCATGCACCGTTTATCTTCTCTACAAGCTGTCGCGCATGGCTCTGATTCCGTTCAATACTTCCAGTGGCGTAAAAGCCGTGGCTCGAGTGAGAAGTTTCATGGTGCGGTCGTTGACCATGTCGGTCACAGTCAAACCCGTGTGTTTAAGGAAGTAAGCGATGTGGGTCAAACACTCGAACAATTAACTGAGCTGGCCGGTAGTTCGGTTAAACCAGAAGTTGCGATTATTTTTGATACCGAAAACCGCTGGGCGATTAATGATGCAGAAGGTCCACGGAATGCAGGTGTCTATTATGAACGGACGGTTCTCGAACATTACCGCGCGTTCTGGGAACAAGGCGTACCGGTTGATATCATTAGTGAAGACCGGGAGTTATCGCCATACACACTCGTTGTTGCGCCGATGCTATATATGGTACGTGAGGGTATTGGAGAAAAAATCGAAGCTTTTGTTGAACAGGGTGGCACACTCGTCTCGACCTATTGGTCGGGGATCGTCAACGAGACCGATCTTACTTACCTCGGTGGTTTCCCAGGTCCACTTCGGAAGACATTAGGGATATGGTCTGAAGAAATTGATGCTTTAGCAGATAACGAATATAATCAAGCAACAGCAAAGCCAGGAAACCCGTTACAATTAAATGGACGCTTTAAAATAAAAGAGTTAGCTGATCTTGCGCACACAGAAACAGCGGAAACATTAATGACCTATGACGAAGATTTCTATCAAGGCTATCCTGCCTTAACTAAGAATACGTTAGGGTCAGGAAGTGCCTATTATCAAGCGGCTCGGTTTGATTTAGATTTCCAAAGGGTCTTTTACAAGCAGTTAGCAAAAACGCTTGGGCTCACTCATGTGTGGGACACAGCTTTACCAAGCGGGGTGACGGTCCAAAAACGTGAAAATGATACGGTGCGTCATCTTTTCATCATGAACTTCAATAACAGCGATCAAACACTTGCAACGGCTAAAACCGGACTACGTGATGCGCTAAGCCATGCGCTTGTTGCAACTCGCATTGTTGTGCCAGCCTATGGCGTTCGGATATTAATTGAGCAAAAGTAGTCTGACTGCAACAAGCGTAACGAGGAAATAACGACCTGAACGAATATTACGTCTGATTACTTATTAAAGCATAAGTAGTCAGGCGTTTTTTCTTAGCGTAACGGTAAAAGTAAACGCATACGAAAAGTTATTTCAAGTCCTGATGAAATTTGGTATAATGAAGTCAGAATTAACAAAAAAATAATGCGGAGGCGATTGAGATGAGCTGGCAGGTTACATACGAAAAGTGGGCAAGTTTTCCTGATTTGGACCCAGAGTTGAAACAACAATTAGCAGATATTGAAGCAGATGAGAAGAAACTAGAAGATAGTTTTTATAAAGAGCTAGAATTTGGGACAGGCGGCATGCGCGGGGAGCTTGGTCCTGGAACCAACCGTTTAAATATCTATACGATCCGTAAAGCTGCAGAAGGACTGGCGCACTACATTGAAAAACAAGGAGATAAAGCGAAAGAAATGGGTGTTGCGATTGCTTATGACGTTCGTTTTAAATCACCAGAATTTTCGATGGAAGCAGCCAAAGTTCTTGCAACACATGGCATTAAGACCTATGTCTTTGAATCATTGCGGTCTACACCTGAATTGTCTTTTGCAGTTCGGCATTTAGGCTGTTTCAGTGGCATCATGGTGACTGCAAGTCACAATCCACCAGAATATAATGGATTTAAAGTTTATAACGAAGAAGGTGGACAAGTCTTAGCGGAAGAAGCAGAAGCGATTATTGCTGAAGTTAATCAAGTGGAAAATGAATTGATTGTCGATGCCCGTGAAAAAGCAGATTTAGAAGCCGAAGGACGGATTGAAATCATTGGTCAAGAAGTAGACGATGCCTATCAATCGGCATTAAAATCAATCATTCAGCAACAAGATTTAATTGACCGTGTCGGTGCAGACTTGAAAATCATTTTTACACCGTTACACGGAACAGCAAATCATCCGGTTCGTCAGGCACTAAGTGCGATGGGTTTTAGTGATGTAGAGATTGTCAAAGAACAAGAAGAACCAGATCCAACCTTCAAGACGGTAAAATCACCAAATCCTGAAGAACATGACGCATTTGCGTTAGCGATCAAGCAAGGGCAAGCGGTTGAAGCGGATATTTTAGTCGGTACAGATCCAGATGGGGACCGGGTTGGTGTTGCAACGAAGAATGAAGCAGGCGACTACGTCGTCCTAACCGGTAATCAAGTGGGCGCGTTGATGCTCGATTATTTGATTGAATCGAAGAAAAAGAAAGGGACCTTTAGTAAAGACTTAACCGTTTTAAAAACGATTGTGACAAGTGAAATTGGACGAGATATCGCTACTTATCACGGACTAGACACAATTGATACGCTAACCGGTTTTAAATTTATCGGAGAACAAATTAAAAACTTTGAATCCATCGATGATAAAACATTCTTGTTTGGTTATGAAGAAAGTTATGGTTATCTTGTTGGTGACTTTGTACGTGACAAAGACGCTATCCAGGCTGTTATGTTAGCGGCAGAAGTGGCTGCGTATTATAAAGACCAAGGCAAGACCTTGTATCAAGGGTTACAAGCTCTCTTTGAGAAATATGGCTATTATTATGAATCATTACAGTCGTTGACGTTAAAAGGTAAAGACGGCGCCGAACAAATTGTCGCCTTAATCAAAGATTTCCGTGAAAACCCGCCAACATCAGTGGCTGGTCAGAAAGTTATTGCTGTGGAAGACTATCATGCAAGTGTCAGAACAGCACTTGAGTCACAAGCAACTCAACCGATTGCCTTGCCGCAATCGAATGTCCTTAAATACTTCCTTGAGGACGGTTCGTGGTTCTGTGTGCGTCCATCAGGAACAGAGCCAAAGGTGAAATTTTACTTTGGTGTAACGGGTGACGCTGAAATTGAAACAAAATCAAAGCTAAATGAAATCGAAGCAGGTGTGATGAAACGGGTTGAGGCGTTTATCGCAGAATAAATAAGACCATTAACTAAACACACGATTGGCTCAAGCTTACAGATTGAGCCAACCGTGTGTTTAAGTCTAAAGGCAAGCAATGGCTGTAAAAACGTGTTGACCGGTTGGTTGGAGCAATGTCTTCTAAAGCAAAAACTGGGGCAAAACAATCATGCAGTCGTAAAATGATGATCGCGTCAATAGGGGTTAGAAAAAAGTAACCAGAGGATCAATCGAAAAAGGCTAGTGCAGGACGCACTAGCCTTTTAGCGTACTTAAATCAATCACATCAATCGCTAACGGGTCTGGCTCAGCTTTACCGAATAAATAGCCTTGGAATAGTTCAAAGCCACGAGCCTTCAGCCACTCAAAATCTTCAAAAGATTCGACCCCTTCAGCGAGAGTGGTCGCTTTAAATTGTTTTGCGATTTTAAGCACCTCATCAGCAATGCGTTGTTTTTCGAAATCGGTCGCCACCCCGTCAACGTAATCCCGGTCTAACTTAATGTACGGCGGTTCTAATGTGGCTAAAAAGTCAAGTGTATTATAACCAGCGCCGACATCATCAAGAGCAAATTCAAAACCATGGGAGAGATAATAATTTAATATTGACTTTAAATGGTCGGTGTCTTTTACTTTTTCTGTTTCGACAACTTCAAACACGAATCGTGAACTATCGATATCTAACATTTTAGCGACTTTTGTCGTTGTTTTTAGGCAAAATTCCGGAGAATATATAGCGGTAGGAATAAAATTAATAAAAGCTTTTTGATGGGTTTTAAGTCGTTTAACTTGTTTTACTGCATGAATGCGGCAGATCCGGTCGAGGGCGAAGGTACGTCCGCGCCTACTCGCTGCAGGGAACATCACATCTGGGTAAATCATTGTTCCTGATTGATCAACAAAACGCGCAAGCATTTCATAAGCAAAAATGGTACCGTCTTGTTTAATGATCGGTTGAAAGTGCATCTTGAGAAACCGTTCACTAATCAACCCGTCAATCCATGCTGCATCACGGTAATCATTAAATTGATGAATATCTAACCAGTCGAACTTATTGATTCTAAAGGTGACGTTCTCAGTGAGTGCCATCTCAGTTAAAAAATCGTTCAAGTCACGTGCGCCTTTTTCGTTTGTTGTGATTTCGTTATCTGTAACCGTAAAGACCTGTTCCGTATGGTGGAAATGTGCTTCAATTACATCGATAATAGCAGGTGGTAAGCGGAAAGTAATTTGTTGACCGGCGATGGTGCAATTTGGACAAGACATAAACAAACCTCCATAAATCATAGCATGAATAGTCCTATTTTATCATATTTTCAAAACATGTTATAGCAAAATGTAAAGAAACACCTTGCTCAATAAATGAACAAGGTGTTTTATAACTGTTTAAAATCGTACGTCTATTTACTTTATAGCGCGTCTAGCTTAGTCTTGGACAGGTTTCTTCAAGAGACCTAACATAATCGCAGTGATTACTGAACCAATCGCAATTGCGAGTAGGTAAAGCAATGCATTACCTTCAACGAGTGGAATAACGAAGATACCACCGTGTGGTGCAGGAAGACCGATGTTAAAGAGCATGGAAAGTCCCCCAGCGACACTTGAACCAACGATTAATGAAGGAATGACACGACCAGGATCGGCAGCTGCGAATGGAATCGCACCTTCAGTTATGAAACTTGCGCCCATGATGATATTTGAAATACCAGCATCTTTTTCTTCTCTTGTGAAACGGTTTCTAAAGACGAATGTTGCAAGTGCGATACCAAGTGGTGGAACCATACCACCAGCCATAATCGCAGCATGTGGGGTTAAGAACCCTTCAGCGATCATTGCAATACCGAAGGTGTAAGCAGCTTTGTTGATTGGACCACCCATATCAACAGCCATCATCCCACCTAAGATCAGACCGAGAATCACAGCATTACCTGTACCTAAGTTTTGTAACCAGTCACCGAGTGCGGTATTAAAGATACCAACAGGTGTTTCAATAACGAAGAACATCAACATCCCTACAGAGAATATCCCGAGCACAGGATAGATTAAAATCGTTTTAATCCCGTCAAGTGACTGTGGAAGGTTCTTGAAAAGATGTTTCAGGAAGACAACAAGGTAACCGGCAAGGAAACCAGCAATCAAACCACCAAGGAAACCACTTGTACCTTGAGCAGCCATAAAGCCACCAACCATACCAGGGGCGAGCCCGGGTCTATCGGCAATACTCATGGCAATAAAGCCGGCAAGCACAGGAATCATGAGTCCGAAGGCATTCCCACCACCAATGGTGTTTAATGCTTCAGCAAAGCGGTTGTATGATTCGTTTCCTTCAACGTGTGATTCAATACCAAAAGCGAACCCTAGTGCAATGAGTATCCCACCACCGACAACAAATGGCAACATGTGTGATACACCATTCATGAGGTGACGATAGAATGCATTTTTCTGATTGCTTTTTGATTGACTTGATGTTGATTTACCAGACCCTTTGAATACCGGTGCATTATCAGCAAGTGCTTGATTAATCAATTCTTCTGGGCGACGAATACCGTCAGTTACACCAGCTTCAATTAAAACTTTGCCATTAAAACGCTCGCGATCGATATTTGTGTCAGCTGCAATGATAATGGCATCTGCTTCTTCAATATCTTTGTCAGTCAATACGTTTTTCGCACCACCTGAACCGCGTGTTTCAACTTTAATGTCTACATTCATTTCTTTTGCTTTAGCTTTTAACGCATCTGCAGCCATATAGGTATGGGCAATACCGGTTGGGCAAGCTGTGACAGCTAATACACGTTTACCAGTTGCATGTGCAGGTGCTTCTTCGCTTTCGCGTTCTTTTTCTTTTTGATCAATTAATTTAAGAATCTCTTCTTTAGAGTCAAGTGATAATAATTGTTCTCTAAATGATTTATCCATCAACATGCTTGACAAGCGCGCTAATGTATCTAAGTGTTCATTGTTTGCACCAACGGGTGCAGCTATCATAAAGAATAAGTGCGAATCTTTTTGATCGAGTGCATCGTAGTCAACACCTTGTTTTGAGCGTCCAAAAGCAATTGCTGGTGTTTTCACTGCCTCTGACTTTGCGTGAGGAATAGCGACGCCATCACCAATACCGGTTGATGTGTGTGCTTCTCGTGCTAAAATATCTTTTCTGAATTGAACCTTGTCATTGATTTTGTTAGCGCCATAAAGCGCATCAATCAATTCATCGATAACAGGTTCTTTTGTTGTGGCATGAAGGCTAAGGGACATGGTGTCTTTACTTAACAAATCGGTAATCTTCATTTGACAAACCTCCTAAATATTTTTAATGCGAATATAAAATAATAGCTAAAACTATTTGATAGAACAGCTCGAATCAAATGACTAAGCTGTTGATGTTTTTATCATAACTTAAACGCTTACAAAAATCAATCATTTTCAATCATTTTTTATCAAAAAACTTCAAAGAAACAAAAATTATTCGTTAGATTGAACAAGCAATCTAAGCGTAACAAGCAATCAAATAGTAAAGGAATGAAAGGGTTATCAGGCTGTTTTTCATCAAAAAAACAAAGCAATCAAAATCAATCAAATAAGAACATCGAAAAAAAAAGGTGTCACAATGATCGGAAAAAGATTTAAAAGGTGAAAAAACGCAGGGTAAATGAATCCCCTGCGTTTTAATTGTGATTATTATCTTGAACCATCAACCAGTGTTGCGTAGACCAGCGGCAACGCCGTTAATGGTTAATAGCACTTCACTTAGAAGGTCATCAAATTGACTGTCTTCAGTGTCAAGTTTACGTAGTTGATTAATTAATTGAACTTGAATCAAGTTTAATGGATCAACTAATGGGTTACGTAAGCGAACGGATTCTTTAATGTTTGGTTGGTGATCCATTAAGTCATCTTGTTCAGCGATAAGTAAGACCATGTCTTTTGTGATTTTATGTTCTTTTTTGATTTGATCAAAAATGCGATTTGCCATTTCTTGATCGTCAATCATATCAGTATAAGCATCGGCAATTTCTAAGTCAGCTTTTGTTAATGCCATCTGTAAGTTATTGATGGTTGCCTGGAAGAATGGCCATTGTTGATACATTTCTCGTAACAATTGGATATCATTCGTCTCGTCAAGAAAAGCTTTTAGTCCAGAACCGGCTGCATACCAAGCAGGCAAGAGCTGACGGGACTGTGTCCACGCAAACACCCACGGAATCGCCCGTAAGTCTTCGAAACGATTGCTTCCTTTACGCTTCATCGGACGCGAGCCGATGTTTAAGGCACCAAGTTCATTTAATGGGGTACCTTGGTTAAAGTAAGTTAAGAAATCTTTATCGTTGAAGACAAGGTCTTGATAAGTTGATAGAGCAGCGTCTGAAATCTTAGCCATTGCACTTTTCGCTTTATCAGTCGGCATCTCACGATGTTTTTCCGTTTGATTAATACCGGCAATTGACGTTAATAACACACTTGTGGCTTGTTCAAGTGAACGGTAAGCAATGTCTGGTAATAAGTAGCGAGAAGATAAGACTTCCCCTTGCTCAGTAATTTTAACACCATCACCTAAAGTAACCGGTGGTTGTGATAATAAACTAGAATAAAGTGGGCCACCACCACGACCGAGTGATCCGCCACGTCCGTGGAAGTATTTCAACTTCACGCCGTAACTTGATGCAATCGAGTGGATTTCTTCTTGTGCTTTATAAAGTTCCCAGTTAGCGGTTAAGTTTCCACCATCTTTTGAACTATCCGAATAGCCAAGCATAATTTCTTGCAAATCTCCGCGTGCTTCTAAGTGTTTCCGGTACAACGGAATATCAAAAAGTGATTTGATAATCGTTGGTCCGAATTTAAGGTCATCAATTGTCTCTAACAGTGGTGCAACATGAAGACGACTCTTCACGTTACCGTCTGGATAGACGCGGTAAAGACCAACTTCTTTTGCGAGCACAAGGACTTCAAGAACATCACTGACGGCTTCTGCCATACTAATCAAGTATACTTCAATTGCACGTTCACCGAAGGTATCCTTTGCTTCTTTAATGGTACGGAACGTTTCAATCATTTCTTGTGATGCTTCTGAAAACTCATCATAGATAGAAATAAGCGGACGCGGATCTTCTAATACTTTCTTTAAGACGCGCTGTTTTTTTTCTTCGTCTAACGCTTTATAATCATCAGTGATGCCGACTTGACGCAGAATCTCAGTAATTGTCGATTCGTGTTCACCACTATGATTACGAATATCAAGCGTTGCCAAGTGGAAACCGAAGATTTGGACTTGACGAATGATATGGCGTAACAATTTAATCGGTGTTTGATTTGGGTGATGATACTCTAATGAATCTTGAATAAGTAATAAATCTTCACGGAGTGCGTGCGCATCTACATAGCCGCCTTCTTTATCTTCAGACGTTAACTTCAATCGCTTCATCACCATGCCTAATTTCACACGATAAACTTCATCGTCTTTGTGCCAGCCTTTATAGTCAAGTTCAGACCGGTCTTTGGCGATGGACTCAATAAGTGATTCACGTACCTTTACTTTTTTCGATGATTGACTTAATTTTTCTTTCAGAGAATCAATCGATTCCATGTATTTCGTTAAGACTAATTTACGTTGTTCTTTTAAGGTATTCAGGGTCGTCTTTGCTTTAACATTTGGGTTACCGTCACGGTCCCCACCAATCCATGAGCCAAAACGTAAAAATGCAGGAACGTGGAAACGGTGATTATATTTCTCTTCTAAAATATCTTCTAAGTCTTGATGTAAGACAGGTAAGACATTAAATAATACTTTATCGAAGAAGTATAAACCGTTCGACACTTCTTTCATAACTGAAGGTTTCTTCTCACGAATTTCAGCCGTTTGCCAGAGGATGGTGATTTCATTTTCAATCATTTCCTGAATGACTTTTTTATCATAGCGTGTGTAGGTGAATTCCCATTTCTTTAATAAATCGGCAATCCGTTGGTGAATACGCATCATCGTCCGACGTGTCGCTTCCGTCGGGTGAGCGGTAATGACAAGCTCAAGCGATAAATCTTCTAATGCTTTTTCTACTTGATCAACCGATACTTTATTTTCATATAATTGATTGACGCCATCTTCTAATGAGCGAGGTTGAATAATCGTATCGTCTTGCATTTGATATTCACGACGACGACGGATGCGGTAGTTTTGTTCGGCAATGTTATAAAGTTGAAGATTAACACTAAATGCACGAATAACTTTTTTGCGAAGATTGGGTTCCAAGTCCATAATCTCTTGATTTAATTGATCAAAATTACTAGGTGAGTCATCATCACGGAGCGCTTTAGATAGTTTTCTAAAGTACTTCACCGTATTTAATAACTCATCACCGCCTTCATGGCGTAGGACTTCATCGAGGATATTGTTTAAATACTCAACGTCTTGATTTAATGTGATGTTTGATTTTTCGTTGTTTGGTTGTAGCATTGAATCACTTCCTTTCAAGATTTTAATCCATCATGCATGTCTTGCTTGATGTTTGTGCATCTATGTAGCTTCAGCTTCATATGCTAGTTCTACCTACATCCTATCATAACACGAAAAACGCATGAAATAACTGAAAAATGTGTAAATTCACGCATTTCAAGCGCTATCATACGGATTAGATAATAGTTTACCATAAAAAGTAGGTGATTCATAACGATATGCGATCAAAAACACGAATGAAGCGTGACGATGGACGAGAAGGATTTGCTGCTGTCTGTCTTGGGTCTTGTTATATGGATCATGATGCGTCACGGTAAAGTTAAAACCAATGTTCTGACACCTGTCAAATCAATCTTTTTTAAGTCGATGTATATGTTTTCAAAAAAAAATTTTAAAAAAGTATTGATAACGCTTACAAAATTGGGTATGATAGTACTTGTAGCAAGCGAGCTGCATCCCTTCGCAAGTATTGGCCTGTATCTTGTCTGATCGAACACGTGTTGTTCATCAAACAAGATACAGGTATTTTTTTGTTTGAAATGACGAGGGAAAGGGGAATGAACAGAAAGCTGGATAATCAAAAAGCGTACGTCATTAGTTTTTAGATTCACGGTTCATTTAGCAGCTTGTGGTCACCGCTTTTCTAACCAGCTTTGAAGGTTTTAGAAGAAAAAGAGTTAAGTGATTTTGATGAATAAAGAAAGGACGAATTGTCATGGGATATATTTTAACGATTGATCAGGGGACAACCAGTACACGTGCTTTTTTAGTCAATCAAGCCGGAGAAATGGTCGCAAAGAGTCAACGAGAATTCGAACAAATTTATCAAGAGCCCGGTTGGGTAGAGCACGATGCCAACGAAATTTGGACGTCAGTCCTCGGGGCAATGGCGGAGGTGTTAAGAAAAGGAGACATTGATGCGTCAATGGTTAAAGGCATTGGCATTACCAATCAACGAGAGACAGCTGTCGTTTGGGATCGTGATAATGGAAAGCCAATCTATAAAGCAATTGTGTGGCAATCAAGGCAAACAGAAGGCATTTGTCAACAGCTTAGGGCAGATGGCTATCAGTCCTTTATTAAATCACGTACCGGTCTGCTGATTGATCCTTATTTTTCTTCGACAAAAGTGAAATGGATTTTAGATCATGTTGACGGGGCACGAGCGCTTGCTGATCAAGGACGATTGATGTTTGGTACGATCGATACGTGGTTGATATACAAGTTAACCGGTGGGAAGGTTCATAAAACGGACGTATCGAATGCTTCGCGAACGATGCTTTTTAATATTCATACCCTAACGTGGGACGAAGAATTATTAGATCTTTTCACCATTCCTAAAGACATGATGCCAGAAGTGGGAGATACGAGTGGTGATTTTGGCACAACGGTCTCTCACCACTTTTTTGGTTATCAAGTACCCATTGCCTCGGCATGTGGTGATCAGCAAGCCGCCCTCTTCGGCCAAGCGTGTTATGAAAAAGGGATGGTGAAAAACACTTACGGGACGGGGTGTTTTATGTTGATGCCGACCGGTGATGCGCCTGTTCAATCGGACCATGGTTTGTTGACGACAATTGCCTGGCGCCTAAATGGAAAAGTGACCTACGCACTTGAAGGCAGTATCTTTGTAGCTGGAAGTGCAGTCCAGTGGTTACGCGATGGTTTGCGAATGATTACCACCTCAAGTGATAGTGAGTTATATGCAACAAAAGTTGATTCAACCGATGGTGTCTACCTTGTCCCTGCCTTTGTCGGACTTGGTACCCCTTACTGGGATAGTGATGCACGAGGTGCGATGTTTGGCTTGACACGGGGCACCACGAAAGAACATGTTGTTCGAGCGACGCTTGAAGCGATTTGTTATCAAACCAAAGATGTTCTGGATACGATGGTGAAAGATTCAGGGATTGATGTGAAAACGTTGCGGGTCGATGGTGGGGCAGTAAAAAATAACTTTTTAATGCAATTTCAAAGTGATCTACTCAATGTGCCGGTTGAGCGTCCTTACTTTAATGAAACAACAGCACTCGGTGCAAGCTTCTTAGCGGGATTACAGATTGGTTTTTGGGATAGTCAAGATGCCTTACTGAATCATTGGCAAAAAGATCATCAATTTATACCGGAAATGGAAAACACCACCCGGAACCATCTCTATCGAGGCTGGAAAAAAGCAGTAGAAGCTACGCGAGTATTTAAACCATAATGTGAGAAATGCTTTTAAAAGGGATGAGCGAGCGAAAAGCAGTAGTTGACAGAAGGCTTGCCGAATCAAAACCCGATGTTCCCGAGAGGACAGTCGGGTTTTGATTCCAGCTGTTTAGGGCAGCTACTGAGCAAGCAGCAGCCTTGTTGTAAATGCTTGCTCTTACCGTTATAAAAGAGCCAGTTGCCCGCTAGACTTAAAATGAATACAAGCGTACCGTGTGATAAATGACCTATCACTAATAGGAATTGTTCATTAAAAAGTCATGGTTTGGAGGTGGATTATCGCTCTCGTTTGGTATATGATGGATAAATATAAGCTTTTTATGAAACGAGGAGGGGATTAAAATCAGTATCACTTATCGTTATTTTAGTTTTATGTTGTTGAGCGTGACTTACATATTTTTCATGGTTCTTATTGTTCATGTGGAATCTGATTATCTCCGTGGCGTGTTCGGTCAAGTGCAACTACTGATTTCAGTCCTTCTTGTTTTAATTGGTTATCGCCGTGCCTTTATCCTTAGCCTTTCGCTAATAACAGTCAGTTTAATCTTAGCCTTAGGTCATACCGTGCAAACGGGAACGACAGAAGCACTACCTGGGATTATTTCTTATACAGCTGCACTCGTCATTATTTCAGTGCTCTATTTCTTTCGACAACAACATCTAAAACAATTGATTACTTTAAATAAGCAGCGGAAACGCTTAAAAATATTGGCGGAAATAGACGGCTTAACCTTGACTTACAACCGCCGTACCTTTATTTTGCGTCTCCAAGAAAAGATAGCCAACCAGCATAAACTTGCAGTAGCTTTTGTCGATTTAGATAACTTTAAATGGATCAATGACCGCTATAATCATCATGTAGGTGATCGCATTCTAGAAGTGATGGCAGAACGCATTTATCATGTGTTAGGTCAAGCGGCAACCGTTGGTCGCCTGGGAGGGGATGAATTTGGTATTTTACTCACAGACTTTGATCCGAACGAACAAGTGGCGTTGTTTCGGCGCCTACAAGAAGTCATGAGTAATCCCATTGTTGTCGAAGATCTTTCACTAGTGGTGACAACAAGTATGGGGGTCAGTTACTATCCGACAGATGGTGAACGTGCTGAAGATTTAATCCGTAAAGCTGATGTAGCCATGTATCACGTCAAAAACAACGAGAAAAATCATTACTGCTTTTACCGCTCGACGTTAGATCAAGAAATACAATAAAAAGATCACGGCATTTGCAACGTAGCCGTGATCTTTTTGTATGTGGGCATGACCGATTATTTTATCGTTTTCGGATGATGCAAATCAGCTAAATCAGCTGCTTGTGCATTTTTCCTTACCTGATCAGGCGTTTTACAGCCAGGAATAACTGTGGTCACAACCTCGTGTTTTAAGCACCAGCTCAGCGCCCATGTCGCCATGTTCACCCCTTCAGGGACTTCCTCTTGTTTAATCTTTTCGACAAGCGCTAACTTTTTGATGCGTTCTTGGTCGTCGTGACGTGAACGGACATCATTGCTTTTAAAGGTGTCATTAGGTTTGTATTTACCACTTAAGTAACCACTTGCAAGGGGAACCCGGGCAAGAACGCCTAAGTCTAAATCCTTTGCAACCGGGAAGATGGTCTCTTCAGGTTCGGTTGTTAAACGGTTATAAATTAACTGTAAAGCATCCACACCAATTGTGCGAGCGTGTTTGGTCTGTTCAAGACTTGGGTTATTTTCAAGTGACAGGCCTAAGTGCTTGATTTTCCCCGCTTGTTTTTGTTTATCTAGCATCGTCCATAAATCATCGTTATCAAACTCATGATCACGTAACGAATGTCCTTGGTACAAATCAATATAATCGGTGTTGAGGGCTTTTAAAGAAGCGTCCAATTGTTTTAGAACATCGCTACTCTCAACGCGACGCGTACGGTCAAAGTTATCATGGAAATGATGACCGAATTTAGTGGCAACGATCCAGTCTTCACGCTGATGACGTTTTAAGTAATCACCGATAAAGTGTTCAGATAAGTGATCACCGTAACATTCGGCGGTGTCAATTAAATTAATGCCTTCTTCTTTGGCAGTTGAAAGAATTGCATCGACATCCTTTTGAGTGAAATCGACACCCCATTCGCCACCAAATTGCCATGTGCCAACCCCGATAACTGAAGGTGCTAAGTTAGTGCGCCCTAATTTACGATAGTGCATGTATCATCGTCTCCTTTGTCATGTGTGGTCTATGAAACCTTTTCTAAATATACCTTCCCGTTAAGTGTAAGTGGGAAACAAAAAGAATGCAAAAAAATACACCCAATTATACGGAATTGGGTGTCAATAAGGGGGACAATCTAATTTGAAAAATACGCTACTTCCAGATACAGTTGAACCGATATTCAAATGTAAAGAAGTAAATATTCCAAAATTGTAACCGTTTTCATTATATGATACTTATCGTTGATTTTCATCAGACAAAAGAACTATTTTCTTTGATAAATTTCCTATAGCTTCGATTTTAACTTTGTTTTATTTGTCAAAAAGGCGTATAATAAAGAGTAAACCCATGAAAGGGGTAATGCAAAATGGCTTATTATAATAATCGCCGAGAACCGGTAGAAGAAGTAGAAACAGAAATATGGACGTGCGACAATGAGGATTGCCCAGGGTGGATGCGGCCGAACTATTCATTTGATGAAAAACCAAATTGTCCATTGTGTGGCTCAACAATGCACGAAGAAACAAGAGTGTTACCGAAATTATCATAATTATACTTTTCGCATAAAGTGATCTACGGGTCACTTTAATTTTTTGCGTTTCTTTAAGGATGATTTAAGGATAGGTTTGAAAAGTTACGTAAGGGTTACAAAAAGTGGCATGCATTCCTTACTTTTTACTTACTTTGCTTTTGGAGGTATTTTCACTTGAAAACGATTTTTAAACATGTTCTAATGGAGCATGTAGTTTCCAAGGAAGCGTGACAAAGCAAGCTTAATATATGAAATGGGGTATTTTAACGTGATGAAAAAACATTTAAAATTTTTAATTGTATTGTTATTAGGAACCATGTTGTTGGTTGCATGTTCAGAAGATAGTGAGGATACTGATGGTAATGATGAATCAGAAAATACGACAGATTCAAATGATACCGAAACCGAGAACGATGCTGCTGATGAGGGCTCAGAAACTGATGTGCCAAATGTTGAGGTTTCTGAAGAAGAAAAAGTAGCAGCTGATGAGGTTGTATTAGTGGTTAATGGTGAAGAAGTATTAGGCGAAGCATATAATACCTCATACATTGACACAAAATCTTATTTAGCTCAAAATGGTCAAGATACTTCAGATCTTGATATGTTGAAAGAACAAGCACTCGCTTCACTTAAAAGTCAAACGCTATTAGCACAAGATGCTGAAGCGAAAGGCATAGAGGTAACGGAAACAGATATTGATGAAGCCATTGAACAAACGAAGAGTCAATTCGAAACGCAAGAAGAATTTGAGACAGCTCTTGAGCAGTTATCCTACACCGAAGAAAAATTTAGAAGCGTTTTAAGAACACAATTGCTTCAACAATATTATATTGAAGAAGAGATTGGTGAAATCGAAGTAACGGATGCAGAAGTTGAAGAATATTATGAATTGTTGCAACAGCAGATGGGTGAAGAAGCACCTGCTTTAGAAGAAGTAAGACCACAAGTTGAGTCGCAAATCACGCAAAGTAAAACACAAGAAGCGTTTTTAGCTGAGATTGAACAGTTAAGAGAAGAAGCTGACATCGAAGAAAGAATCTAAATAAGATCATAATAAAAGAGTAAAGCGCCTAAACAATCGTTTGTTTAGGCGCTTTTTACGTGGCTAGCTATTGCGATTTGATTTGTTTAGGTGCAGTTAGTCACGTATTTCTTCTGAATTGAAATACTCTTCTGTAAGTTGATACAAAGAAATTAATTCATAAAGAATGACAGTTTCCTTATGAAAATAATAAGTTGAATTCATTTCTTGCTTGGCGGACTTTGCAAATTGTAAATGCAATTGGTTTAAGTATGTTTGATGATCCGTTAAATCAAAGACGATGGTGCCCGTTAAATAGCCGGCTAACTGCTCAGTAATTGCGACAATGTTCTCGACATCTGCTTCTTCCCAGGCGACGGAAGAAGGTGCGGAAGCATTTAAGTTGCCGATATGGTATTGGATTAACTTCAATAGTTGTAGTTGTTTTTCTTCAAGCATGATATCAGTCTTTAACTGATAGTGTTTCCGGTGGAAGCGTGACTCTGACTTTTGATAGTGAACCAGACGTTCAATCGTTTCTACGTTTTTATGGTAACGGCTAAACAAATCATCGGCTTGCTTTTGAAAGCGATCTAAATGATGCGCGTTTAATGCGTAAGCAAACTGTTTCAAATCTTCACCAGCAAGCGCAAGTACCGAGGTGATTGTTCGATCGATTTGTTTCACATAGTTCGGTGGTAAAATAAACAAATTGACCAACGTTGAGATACCGAGACCGATCGAGGTTGTCAGCAACCGAACGAAGAAAGCATGAAAGTAAGCGTCGTGAATGACGGAAATCATTGCGACGGATGTTAAGGTGGCAACGAGCAATCCGTCATAGAGTTTAAGTTTATAACACGTAATAATTGTTAACACACTTGCACCGGTAAAGGTAAGCGGTGAGACCCCGAGTAGGGAAATAAACGTGACGGCATAAAACGAGCCAATCGCAGAGGCGGGAAAACGCACCAGCCCCTTTTTGATTGAATCTTGTACCGTTGGTTCGATGGTAACGATTGCGGTAATGACGGCAAACACTGCCGGTAAATCAAAAAAGAGACAGATTGTTGATGTTAAAAAGACGGCTAACCCCGTTTTAATAACCCTGATGCCAATGTAACGTTCTAAAAGTTGTAACATATGAGTGTCCTTCCTAACTTAAAATATGGCTATGGTTGAAGGGCAAGAAAGGCAGCTTTCACGCGTTCGGCAGTATAACTACTGCCGCCACGGCCGTTGACGCCCTCAATCATCATACTAATCAGGTGCGTTTCTTCTTGGTTAAAACCGACAAACCAACCGTTTTCAGCTTGATTTGTATCAGTTGCACTTGATTTTAATTCAGCTGTTCCTGTCTTTCCAAGAATCGTCACCGCATCCGATTGGGCAACTGTTGCCGTGCCATTTTCTGAATGAACAGTATCATACAATGCTTGTTTTAGCTTATCAGCATCGCTACTGGTGATGAGCGATTCGGTATAAATTTGTCCTTTTTCCTCTTCAGTAAACAAGATCGGTTTTATCAGGTTACCTTGATTAATGATCGGGGTATAACTACTCGCTAGGTGCAGACTGCTCATTAATAGCTGACCTTGCCCGTAGCCAGAGTCAGCAAGTAACACATCACCGGAAAGCGTTTCGTTAGCAATTTGTGCGCGTTGGATAGGGTAAGCGAAATCAAAGTCTTCTTGGTTGAATCCGAAGAGCGCGAGCCCTTCAACAAAGGCGTCTGCCCCAATTTCTAAGGCGCGACGCGCAAAATAAATATTGTCTGAACGGACGAGGGCATCGTGTAAATCAACTGGTCCGTCACTCTCAGAGACTCGGCGTACCTCGTAGTTACCGAAACTCGGTTCTTGATAGGTCAATCCTTCAATCGTCAACCCATCTTCCGGGGTGAACGTGCCCGCATGTAAGCCAATCATCGCCGTTAAGGGTTTAAAGCTGGACCCTGGTGCATACGTACTGGAAAAGCGATTGAATAGCGGGTTAAGGGGATCATCGACCAAACGACTGTAATCCCGATTGCTGATGCCATAAGTGAATAAATGCGGATCGAAAGCGGGACTTGAGACAAGTGCCAATGTTTCACCGGTTTTAGGATCAATCGCCGCGGCATGTCCTGCTTCACCTTGCATGGACTCAAAAATCTTCATTTGGGTGTCGATATCAATCGTTAACGTTAAATCCTCACCATTTTTAGGAGCGACTTCTGTGATGCCCGTTTTGGTGCCTTCACGGTTAACGACAAGTCGGAAGCCTGGTTCACCGCGTAAGGTATCCTCGTAACGTTGTTCTAAGCCGCGCTTACCGATAATATCTGTTTCCTCCAACGTATCTGACGCATCATTTTCTAAATCTTCGGCAGTAACGGTCCCGACATAGCCGACAAGATGTGCTGCAGCTTCACCATAAGGGTATATGCGTCCGGCGATGGTTTGCGACAACACGGCAGGAATTTTTCTAAGTGCTTCCCGTGTGGCTTCGTCGTGAGCGGGGATAGCTTTTAACGGGATGAATAACCCCTCCTCAACCCAACTTTGATCGAGCTTTGCTTCAATTGTTTCAACCGATAGATCTAAAGCCACACTTAGCGCCTCAATTTCAGTCGTACGGTCAGTAAAGTTACCGATGTCTACACCAATTTGCAATAGCTCACCGTTCATTGCTAAAGCTTCTTGATGGCGGTCAAGTATTTCACCACGTTGCGGCTCTGTTGTGATGACTTCAATTTCACCACCCTCACGAATGGGAGGAATGACATGGCCTTGATGCCAATTGAGGACCCAATCGGTAATGATGTTTTCATCATTAATAATTGGAATCATTTCAAGTGTTTGTTCAAATTGATAAGGACCAGCGCGTGTATCTTGACTAACACTTAATGTGGCGGTAACAGGTGCTTTATCTGCCGTTGCTTCGTCGGCTTCGGTGTCAGTGTTTGTGTCAGGTAAGGTATAGTCAATCGTCACTGCGGTCGTACCGAGTGCCTCGTAAGTCTCTTGATAGAGTGCAACAAATGCCTCTTGGTCAATCGATGCTTTACTTTTACTGTTTAAAAAGGCGTACATCGCTGCGTAATCCCCATTTTCTTGGGCCTCACTGTATGATGCTAAGACCGATGATGGACTTAAGTCAGTCGGTTCTTCGTCGTTACTACAAGCCACTAAGCCTATCAGTAAGAGAAGACTTACTAATGTCACTATTTTCCTCATTTAGCTTCACCTTCACTTTCGACGGGCACCGCATAAACTACATAACGATCGGGGGCACTGCCCACAAACCCGAAGGGATAACAAGTAGAAACAATCAGTTCTTCATTTGGTGCCGTCGAGCCGATAACGGTTCGGTCATCAGCGTCAACTATTTTACTTGCCACCATCTTGTAGTCAAATCGCCCGTAAGGGAGTTCGATTGTGATGATGTCACCGACCTCGACCTCACCTAGTTTTGTAAAAACGGTATCTCGATGCCCCGATAAGAGAATTTGATCCCCTTGACCAGGAAAAGCAGTCGTTTCATAATGACCAACGCCACGGTCTAAAGATTCTGCATCTGAACCTTCAATGATTGGGACGCGCGCATCAATTTTATCAATTTCGAGTAAACCAATCGTCTCACCGAGTGCGGGATCAAATGCAGCCATCACGGTGGACTTATCTTCGGGTGCTTGTGCACGTTCAGCAATAAGTGCTTCGGCTTCACGTGTAGCACCAGATTCTTTCGCTTGAACGGTGAAATATTGATAACCACCATAGATTAAAAAAACAAGGCCGACCATCATCAATAATGTTGCAAGTTTCTTCATATCATGCGCCTCCTCTAGGGAATTCGTGCGTGTTTGTTTATGTTATAATGGAAAATGCTATCTTAAGTATACCTCAAATAAATCAGATTGATGGTGTAAATGCAGACAATTAACTGGATAAAATCAAAAAACATGATCGAACGATGTGTCGTTGAAGGGACGGTAACGCACGTGAAAAAAACTAAAGTGCTGACTCAAATGAAACGTTACGGTTGGTTAGTCATACCAATCGTTTGGATGGCGGTGATCTTTTACGCCTCAGCGATGCCATACCAAGATCAGAATATCCAACCGCTCATGCGTGAACGGCTTGATTTAAGTGGACTTGAACCTATCCTTGAACAAATCAGCTTCAGCTACAATCAACGTGAAGTCAGTCTAGCCACACATGGCGTCTACGGTATGATAGAATTCTTCCTTCGAAAGGGAGCCCATCTGTTTATCTTTTATGTCTTGTTTATTTTATGGTTTATTGCCTTAAGGAATATACGGATAAATCGTACCAGCAGCTATCTGCTTGCGATAGGGTTGTCAATTAGCTACGCCTTTTTTGATGAATGGCATCAAGGACTGACCCCAAACAGAACGCCGTACATAGGTGATGTTGTCATTGACGCGGTTGGTGTTTTTTTGGCATGCCTGACGGTCTGGTTGGTCAGTGCCCGCCATAAAAAGAAGCACCAGCGACGGGAGTGGTAGCGGCAACGTTCCTGTCACATAGCAAGCAAAACATCAGGCGTTAAACCAATCACCCGTTAGAAACCGGTGTCTCCAGGTAGACTGCGCTCCCTTGTTCAATGGTGAGTTGGTCATGGGTTAAATCAGTTAGCCATGTTTTAAAGCGGTTGATTTGGTCAGCTTCTACATAAATATGTAGGGTGACGTTTGCTAAATAATCAATCGTATCTAATAGGTAGTCGCTATCAATCAGCGCATGTTCAATCTTGCCAAGCAGCCCGTAATCAACGGTTACAATCATTTCTTCTACCCACTTGCGGCTAACAACACCTGTTGCACGAATCGCCGTACTTGTTGCTTCTGAATAAGCACGAATCAATCCACCTGCACCAAGCTTAATACCGCCAAAATAGCGGGTAATAACAACACAGGTGTCCTTTAATCCTTGTTTCTTAATCACGTCAAGGATAGGTACGCCGGCGGTGCCTGAAGGTTCACCGTCATCATGCGCTCTTTGGATGTGATCACGTTCCCCAATCACATATGCTGAACAATTATGATTAGCCTGACGGTGATTCTTTTTGATTTCGTCAATAAATGTTTTTGCTGCTTCTTCCGTTTCACATCGTTTGACATGACCGATAAAACGGGATTTTTGGATCTCTATTTCGGCTTGCCCATTATTTTTCACGGTGAGATAGTGCTTTAACATCTGGCGTCACTCCTTCTTCTTTATCAATTATACGTGGGAACAGTGGCGAGGTAAAGGGCAGAAGATTCTTTGTCTAGGGAATAGACAAACATTTTACCGCCTGGTATGATGGTTTTAGTTCATCTGGTGTAAGCGTTATCTAACAACTGGGAGGGTGACTCGCGATGAAACGCTTTAGAAAATATAACACCTTAAGAAATCAAATATTAGCAGTCTTTTTAATTGCTATGCTCGTCGTCCTATCAATTGTCAGTTACTTAATTTTTAATCAAGTGGCAAGCATGTTGAAAGATAACGCAAGAGAACAAATCCGTCAAACAGCGATAGAATCGGTCGGTCGTTACGATTCGTTATTTGAACAACTCAATTTGGTCACCAAACAAATCATGACCAATGATACCGTCCAAGCACTGATGCTAGAAGAAGCCAATAATGGTGCAATTAGTTTTAGTGAAAAACAAGAATTGATTTCAATTACGAGCCGGATCCAAGCAAATGCTGATGGGATTTACCGGGTGGATTTGTATGGTCCAAACTTAAGCAACATTATTCCACTAGACGGACCCAATTTAAATGGACAAGTTCCGGTTGATACGATTAGCCAGGTTGAAGAAGCACGAGGCCGATTGGTCTGGGTTGGTGTTGATCCGAATGATGATAATTACTTTCTCTTAATGCGACGCATCAGTTTACTCAATGATAATTTTTCTAACGGTGGCTACATGTTGATTCGGGTCATGCGCCCGTATTTTGAACCGATTAATCAAGGCATGAACCAATTAACCGTGGTCCGTGACCAGTTCGGGGCACTCATTGCAACCAATCATCAAAATGATCAGATGAGTTTAGAGGAGTTACGAGAAGAGGCAGCAAGTCAAGGGGAGTACATTGAGATTAATCAAACCTCACGAGCAACCGGATTTACGGTCAGCGTCTTTACCCCAGTCGAACATTTAACGGAAGGCTTACCTGTCTTGCGGACAATTATATTAATTGCGGGTTCGGTAGGGATTGTTGTCTTCTTTATTTTCTCATTTGGCTTATCGACTTACATTACCAAACCGATCAATCGGTTAACAGAAACCATGAGAAAAGCCCATGAAGGGGTGTTAACATTAACACCAGAGAGTGTGGCATCGAATGAGATAAATGAATTAAATGATACCTATAATCAATTGGTTGAACATACGAATTACTTGATTCAAATGGTCTACGAAAAGGAATTAATTAAAAGTCAAACGGAATTAAAGGCGTTGCAAGCACAGATCAATCCGCACTTTCTTTTTAATACCTTAAACGCGTTGTACTGGTCGCTTGATGAGAAAGAAGAAGATGAACTGAGTGACATGGTTTTAGCGATGTCTGACTTGTTTCGTTATACAATTACCAAATCAAAAGATGACGAATGGGTCATGTTGCGTGATGAAATTAATCACTTGAAGGATTACATGACCATTATGAAAATGCGTTTCGGGGAACATATCAATTTAATATTGGATGTTGATCACGATTTAGAAACCGTTCGTATTCCAAAGCTATTGATTCAACCCTTTGTTGAAAATGCGATCTTACACGGGTTAACTGAACAAGAAGCTGCCGGGGTGGTCAAGCTTACAATCGCTGCGAATTCAGCACACGGTGAGCGGGTAGTACCTACGGATGCAGACCTTATCTCTATTGAAATATGTGATAACGGCAAAGGCATGCAAGAAAAAGACTTAGCCAAATTACATCAATCCTTAGCTGAAGAATCAAAAATAACGACAAAAGGGACAGGCATGGCACTTGCCAACATCAAAAAGCGGTTGGCACTTTACTACGGAAAAACCTACGCGGATCAACTTGTCTTTACTAGTGAACCAAACGTGGGGACCACGGTGCGCTTTACCATACCATATAAAGAGGAGATGTCGTGATGATAGAAAAAACAATTGTAATTGTAGATGATGAGCCGAGAGCAAGAGAGGGGATCAAACGGACCCTCTCTACCTACTCTGAAGGCCAATATGATCTCCATCTATTTGATAATGCGAAAGAGGCGCTCAGCTTTATTGAACAAGAAACGGTGCATTTACTCATTACCGATATTCAAATGGCTGAAATGGATGGTTTAGCGCTCGTAAGTGCTTTAGACGCGCAAAAAGAAACACCGGCAGTGATTGTTGTCTCGGCCTACTCCGATTTTAATTACGCAAAAGAAGCGCTGCGCTTGCAAGTGACTAACTACCTGGTTAAACCGGTGAAGAAAAATGAGTTAATCGAAGCAACAGAAGCCGCACTCGAAAAACAAGCAACCTTAAAGAAACAGGCAATGATTAATGAGATTGTAGATGATGAACTCCTTAAAATTAATGATCAGCACCAGCATTTTTCACGGTCAATTAAAGAGGCGATCACCTACATTGATGATTTTTATGACCAACCGATTTCGCTGAAGGAAGTGGCTCATCATGTTCATTTAAATGCGAGTTATTTAAGTACCTTGTTTAAGGATGAGTTGAAGATATCATTTGTTGAATATTTAACTCGGATTCGCATTCAACATGCGAAACAATTATTGCTGACAAGTGATTTAAATGTAACGGAAGTCGCCGAAGCAGTGGGCTACCATACACCTAAATACTTTAATAAGGTTTTTCGCGAATTTGAAGGGACCACACCTGGCGCTTACCGAAAAAACGTGTAAGCGCTTTCTGTAAATAGTGTACTTTTGACTAAAAACTAGTCCCTTACCAGAACTTCGTTCGCGTGATAAATTAAGTGTGTAAGTTATTTACACACTATTTTTTAGGGGGTAAGGAAAAATGTTAAAGAAACGTTTAGGATTATTATTCGCATTAATGTTGTTAGTCGTCGGTTTGGTCGCTTGTGGTGATGACGAGGATACGTCATCAGGAGATAACGGTTCATCAGGAGACAACGGTTCAAGTGAAGAAGAAGTCGTGATTGATTTCATGCACTTATGGCCAGAAGGTAGCTCGAAACAACACAACATGATTGTTCAAACCATTGTTGATGAGTTCGAAGCAGAAAATGAAAACGTTACCGTTGAGATGGAAATCTTAGGTAATGAGCAATACAAAGAAAAATTAAGTGTACTTGGCTCAAGTGATGATCTCCCTGATGTTGGGATGACTTGGGGTGGCGGTTTCATTAACCCTTATGTAAGCGGAAACATGTTTGCTGATTTAACAGAGTTAGACACAGACATCTTTATACCAGGAACAACTGAAGCTTATGCGGTTGATGGTGCGACTTATGGTTTACCACTTGAGTTAAACATCACACCAATGTACTACAATCAAGCAATGTTTGATGAGTACGGTGTCGACGTTCCAGAAACATTAGACGAATTAAAAGCAGCAATTACCACTTTAAATGACAATGACATGACACCGATTACTTTAGGTAACCGTGATGCATGGACAGGTTCAATGTGGTACATGTATTTAGCTGACCGTATTGGTGGACCTTCTACCATTACTGATGCGATTAGTGGTGACATCTCATTTGAGAGTGAAGCATTAATTCAAGCAGCAGCTGAATTGCAAGAACTTGTCGAGATGGGTGCCTTTATTAACGGAACCAATGGTTTAGGTAATGACGAAGCAAAAGGTTACTTCATTAATGAACAAGCAGCGATGTATTTAATGGCGACTTGGGACTTACCAGAGTGGACAACAAATGAAGATAACCCACAAGAATTTAGAGATTCAATTGGTTACTTCAAGTTCCCAACTGTTGAAGGTGGCGCAGGCGACATCAATAGCTACGTAGGTGGACCTGGTGTTGGGCTCTTTGTTGCAGAAAACTCAGATGTTAAAGATGAAGCAAAAGATTTTGTTGGTTACTTTGTTGAGCGTTGGGGTGAAATGTCAGTTACCGATGCAGGTGTGATTCCAGCAACGAAAGTTGACACAGGAAGCCTTGACTTACCACAAATGTACATTGACATCTTAAATGACTTAAACGAAGCATCAAACTTAACCTTGTATGCAGATGTGCAAATGTCAGCAGAAGCAGCAGATGTACACTTAAACATGATTCAAGCATTATTCATGGGTGAGGTAACACCAGAAGAGTTTGCCGCTGCGCACGAAGAAGCATTGCGTGCAGAGTAAGGAAGAAAGCGTTTAAGCAAGACAACTTAATGACGAATTATCACGAAAACGGCTAACGGTCTCTTAGTCCGTAGCCGTTTTCTTTAAAATCAAACAGTAGTGATTCATCTCATCAAGCGTAAATGCAGCACGATTGACACAATAAGAGATGATCAATAAAAATATGATAGATAGAAGGGGTGAAGCTTAAGATGGATAAAGTTATGTCTAATAAAAAAATAATTGCTTTATACGTATTGCCATCATTGCTGCTTCTTGCAGGATTAGTTTATATCCCAATCTTTTTAACCGGATATTACGGTTTAATGGAGTGGAACGGCGTTGGCGCGATGGAATTCATCGGTCTTGATAATTACATGAACTTACTGCAAGATCCTAAGTTTTGGTTCTCAGCAAGAAACTCATTCTTCTTAGCCTTGTTCTCGACCTTAAGTTTAATACTATACCTTGCGGTATCGTTAATCTTGGCAGGGAAGATCAAAGGGAAAGAATTACTTAGAAAGATTTACTTGATTCCAATGTTACTGTCTTCAGTAGCAATTGCACAGTTATGGATTAAAATTTATGACCCGAATAACGGGATGTTAAATAGTTTGTTACAAACCCTCGGGGTAGACTCACCACCAGCCTGGCTTGCACAGCGTGAAACGGTTCTGGTTGCTATCTTTATCGCAATTATTTGGCAATATGCAGGGTTTTATATCATCATTTACAGTGCCGCTTTAAAAGGGATTCCAGCCTCATTAGTGGAAGCAGCTGAAATTGACGGCGCAACACCGATACAAATTGCTTACAAGATAAAAGTGCCGTTAATCTCAGGTGTTATTAAAACAACAATCGTACTTGCGATTGTCGGTTCACTCAAATACTTTGACTTGATTTACGTTATGACGGGCGGGGGACCAAATGGTGCCAGTGAAGTTATTGCCTCGTATATGTACAACCAAGCTTTCGGTATTAAAAACTTCGGTTATGGTTCTGCGATTGGATTTGCATTACTAATTCTCGCCTTGATTACAACATGGGGCATTCAGAAATTAACCGCATCGAAAAACGATTCGATTCAATTTTAAGGGAGGGAGATCATCATGCAGGAAAACACAAAAGAAAAATCTAAAGGCGTCAAACGACTCGCAATGACTGCGTTATATACCGTGCTCGGCCTCGTTGCAGTATTTCAGATCTATCCACTTGTCTGGTTATTCTTCTTCTCATTAAAAGGGAACCGAGAAATCTTCGGCCGGTCACCATTTGCCCTACCAGAGGATTGGTTATTTGAAAACTATGCGCGGGTTTGGACAGATGGGAATATTAATCAATATTTCTTCAACAGTGTCTTTATTACCGCAACATCCGTTATTCTAACGGTTATTCTTGCAAGTTTTGTAACGTTTGCGATTACCCGGATGAAATGGAAGATGAGTGGTTTCGTATTGCTCCTATTTATGGTAGGGTACATGATTCCGATTCACTCAACACTTGTTCCATTGTTCCAGTTTTATAAAACATTGAATTTAATAGATAATCCTCTATCGATTATCTTAGCGTATACAGCGTATAATTTACCATTAACGATTATGATTTTGATGGGCTTTTACCGGACGATGCCACGCGAAATCGAGGAAGCGGCCATTATGGATGGGTGTTCTGTCCACCGGATTTTCTTACAAATCGCGTTACCGATGTCGATGCCGGTATTATCAACAACTGTCATTATTAATATGATCTACAACTGGAATGAATTTGTCTTTGTTAATACATTCATATCCTCAGATAAATACAAAACGTTAACCGTCGGGATCCAAAACTTTATTGGTCAATATTTAACCGATTGGGGTGCCATTGGTGCGACGTTAATGATTAGTATTATTCCTATCTTGATCGCCTTCTTCTTCTTAAGTAACCGTATTGTCGAAGGAATGGCAGCAGGTTCTGTTAAAGGTTAATCTATGTTTCCCCCATGCCGCTCAGTCTATATGACTGGGTGGCTTTTACTTTGGAACCATCGCTAAAAAAACAAAGGAACTAAACGTGCAGTTGCCGAGAAGAAGGGAATTGTCGACATGTGACTGTAGCGTTAGATAAATCGACTGCAAACAAGCCTTAGCCCTATTTAAACGAACAGGAGTGGGGATAGGGGGATTGTATGCTATTGCCGTTAACGTTTTCTCACCCTAAGTTAGGAACTCCTCAGTGACTAGCACCGAAATGAATAGCTGGGTGTGAAGTTCACTAGCGCTCTTTTTCGTGAGCGTGGTCGTACTTAAGTAATCAGCCAGACGTGAAAACAATTTACTAGGTTGACGGACGGGGCAAGGACGCGATGTGAGAAAAAAGAACAGTTCCTAGCGGCCATGTTTTGCTTGGTTGACCTAAATACGGGTTCCTGAAAGGAGCGCGACACGGAAGAAAAGCTTTCTCTTGGAGATGCTTAAAAGCAGATAGGGGAGTCAAGGGTATTTCATGATAGTGTTCTACGCCTCAACTACGAACGGATGAGTGCAACAACCTTGTTCCTGGATGACGGGTAACGGTGAGGCTGTCCGGTTACTGGTGGGGATGGTTAGTCGCTACGGGTCAGTTTGGTAACTATAGCTAGGTTAGTCTTTTGATCAGTGATTCTTTCTGGGGGAACTGCGTGTTTACGTCTTCACGTGGTTATTATGTGACTAGGTAAGGAGAGGCTTCACGAGTGATGTAGCCGGTGAATGTTGTTTATATAAATATAGGCAGGTCCCCCCACCTCAAACAGCACGTAAGTGCGTTACGTGAGGGGGAGTTCAATTGTTCGAGGAAAAGCAAGTCTTTTGTAGGTATTGCAGTGAGCGAAGCGATGCGTTTTTTGAAGGAAACAAAAGCAGATGATTTGATAATCAAAAAGAGCTGAACCCTTAATGTGAGGGTTCAGCTGTTTGGGTTGCATTTTTCTCTGTTTGGCGTTCTGATAACTGTTGAAAGATAGTTAAACTAATACTCATCAGTACGAGACTTATAAACGAGCCGCCGTAGAAAAAGAGTAGACCAGGGATAAAGGTCATCAAGTAAACACTAAGTGCGACTGTTGTAAGCATCAGTAAGGTTTGAATCGGATGAATTAACATCGTCAGAAAAGCTCGTTTAATGACAGTAAAGAAAGGAAAGTCGTAATGCACATAAATCGGTATCAAATAAAGCAAGGTTAGAAAGGCGAAAATTAAAAATAAGTAAAGCGGAATATGAAAAAGCATTGTTTCAACCACTTGGGACTGATTAATGAAAAGCAGATCAGCATAACCAATGAGGCCAATCAGGAGAACAATCACGCCATATCCGGTACTTCTTAGGAAGTCTTTCTTAAAGTGATAAATGAATGTTTTCGTAACTGGTGTGGAAATATCTTTTGTGAGAAAGTCACGCACTGTCGCGAACATCGCAACCGTGGCAGGAAAGAACGTGAAGAGCACGAGTCCAAGCGCACTGGTTAGTAGCCATAAGAGATTGAGTAGTGCAAGTTTTGAAATCCACTCTGTTATGCGGTATATTTTATCATTCATAGTTGTCGCCTCCATTTAGGTTACCTACACATTTAGTATAGCGCTTACACATCTTTTTCAACAGGCTATAACGATTAGTGATTAGTCTTGTTTTTTTAGGGGAATGGATTAAATATGAGAAAACATGAATCCTTTCGCTTTGTTCATACGTCTGATAGGGTAAGGATTGTCTTTTTAATCTTAAAGGTATATGATAGTTTGAAAAGGCTGAGAAATGCGTATTCATGCGGGATGAGGACATACCAACGCCATGGAAACAGAGGATTCGTAAACGAAATGATTATTTAGCGTGAGTGCGTATTGATGCAAGACACTAATCGTAAATGCATGTCTTCAATCACTCAGCATAACACTATGACTATATGGGGTTTTAAAATGGATAAAAAGATAAAACAAGCAAAGGATAAAGAAAAGAAGGCACTCGACTCAAACGGGCTCGATGCCATCATCGATGATATGTTGGAGACCGTTAACCATAGTAAAGATGAGATTTTTAAAATTACCGAAGATGCCCGCGATGAATATGAGAACTTAGAGAAGCAATTACGGCAATTGCGGGTGCAAATTGAACAAATCATCCGAGAAAACGATTTATTAGAACGGAAAGAAAAGTTAGCACGTCAACGGTTAGCCCAGGTTAGTGAAAATTTCAATGTGCATTCAGAAGATGAAATTAGGGCAGTCTATGAAGAGGCCCATGAGCGTCAATCAGAATTACAATTAAAGCGTGAGCGTGAAGCGACCTTAAGAAGTCAACGTGATGACATTGAGCGCCGCTTGAAAAATTTAGAACAGACGATTGAACGGGCCGAGCAATTGGTCAGCAAAGTATCAATTATTTCAAACTATTTAATGGATGATTTTAAAGAAGTGCAAGATTTAATTCAAAATGCGAATGAAAAACAAAGCTTTGGTTTGAGGATTATGGAGGCACAAGAAGAAGAACGGTTGCGGATTTCGCGCGAAATCCATGATGGTCCCGCCCAGATGATGGCAAATGTTTTGATTCGGGCAGATATCGTCGATCGGACCTATCGTGAACGGAGTCCCGAAGAGGCGATGACTGAAATAAAAACAATGCGAAAAATGGTGCGTCAGTCACTGTATGAAGTTAGACGGATTATTTACGACTTACGCCCAATGGCTTTGGATGATTTAGGGCTGGTGCCAACCATCCGGAAGTATGCCCATACACTTGCGGACTACCATCAGGTCGAGATACATTTTGTTGAACAAATGGATATCGACCGGCTCCCAGAGAAATATGAAGTCGTGATGTTTCGTTTAATTCAAGAAGCCGTTCAAAATGCGATTAAGCATGCCAATACAAAAGAAATTGACGTCAAACTTCATGTTTTAAAGGATAAGGTTACGGCCTGTGTCAAGGATAATGGGGTTGGTTTTGACTTGAATGAGAAAAAAGAGCAATCGTTTGGTTTGGTTGGGATGCGTGAGCGCGTCGAGATGTTACAAGGGAAAATGACGATTCAATCAAAAATAGGAAAAGGCACGACGATTTTATTTAATATTCCTTTGAAATAACAAAGAATTTTCATTAAAATTTGATTAAAATCCGATTTCATTGTATATGTTTTGTAAAAAATTATGTATAATGTAACTAGGGTCAAACAAATGAAGTTGAAATATATTGACGCTTGTCATTTTTTTATTAAGAATTCCAACACATCACACTTAATGTTTAATACTTCACCAAACGGTGACATCGATTGACAGATAAAGTAAAAGAATGAGCCAAATGGAGGGGAACATATGACGACAAAAATAGTTTTAATTGATGACCATGTTTTATTTAGAGAAGGAATCAAACGCATCTTAGATTTCGAAGATAGCTTTGATGTGGTTGCGGAAGGTAATGATGGTGCGGATGCGTTAAGCCTTGTAGAAACATACCAACCGGACATCGTATTGATGGATATTAATATGCAGCAAATGAACGGTGTTGAAGCAACAAAGAAAATTTTCGAAAAGCAATCAGACGTTAAAGTCATTATCTTATCGATCCATGACGATGAAAATTATGTTACACATGCCTTGAAATCAGGTGCACAGGGGTACTTGTTGAAAGATATGGACTCTGAATCACTGATCCAAGCGATTAAAATCGTCAGCGATGGCGGGGCATACTTGCACCCGAAAGTGACCCACAACATGGTGAAAGAATTCCAGCGCATGAGTAATCAAGCGTCGACAGGTTTTGAGCGCGTTGAATACCGCAAGCCACTTCATTTGCTGACACGCCGTGAGTGTGAAGTGTTGCAACTCTTAGCCGATGGTAAGAGTAACCGTGGTATTTCTGAAACGCTATTTATTAGTGAGAAGACTGTCAAGAATCACGTCAGCAATATCTTACAAAAAATGAACGTAAATGACCGGACCCAAGCGGTGGTAACAGCGATTAAAAATGGTTGGGTTGAAGTATTATAATAAGCAAAAGCTTAGCTTGGTGTCATTGAACTGACATGAAAGCTAGGCTTTTTTGTCTGCACGTGGGTTTTATCGTTACGCTCCTCTTTCCCCATCGCTGTCCCTCAAAGTGGTAGCGAAGGGAAAAAGATATTCCCAGGGAGTTCACGAAAAGGTCTGTTATTTTAGCGAGAGATTAGGTAGAATAGTAAAGACGGAATATTACGCCAATAGAAGTTAAATAGATAGTCATAGAAAGGTTCGATTAAATGAAAGTAGCAGTTATAACTGATAGTACAGCTTACCTCTCCAAAGATATCCGCGATGAATATGGTATCCACATGGTTCCGTTAACCGTCACCTTCGATGATCAATCCTTTCAAGAAGAACTCGATTTAGGAGCAGATCAATTTTATCAACTGGTGAAGGCATCAAAAGATTTACCGAAAACGAGTCAACCGGCGATTGGTCATATGGTTGATCTTCTTGAAACATTAGCCGAAGATCATGATGCAGTGATCGCGGTACATCTGTCCAGTGGCATTAGCGGCACGTTTCAATCGATGCAGACGGCTGGTTCAATGGTTGAAGGGATTGATGTTTACACCTTTGATTCTGAAATCAGCTGTATGCCACAAGGCTTTTATGCCGTTGAAGCAGCAAAGCTTGCCGAAAGTGGGACAGCACCGGAAGCGATTTTAGCACGCTTAAATGAAATGAAAGAAACGATGCGGGCCTATTTCTTAGTCGATGATTTGGTTCATTTACACCGAGGCGGTCGGTTAAATGGCGCGCAGGCGCTCGTTGGTAGCGTCTTGCAAGTGAAACCGATTTTACATTTTGTTGATACGAAGATTGTGCCTTTTGAAAAGATTCGCACGCAGAAAAAAGCGATCAAACGCTTGCTTGATTTAATCGATGAGGATGCTAAAGACGGGACGCCGCTACGGGCCTCGGTCATTCATGCGAATTGTCCCATGCTTGCGGAAACGTTGATTCGTGAATTAAAAGAACGGTACACAAATGTCGAAATCACAATGAGTTACTTTGGTGCGGTGATTGGTACCCACTTAGGGGAAGGCTCACTCGGTCTCGGCTGGTACAAAAAATAATCGTTCTATTTTCAGATAGAACTTCCCGTTATCACGCTTTTTTTAGATTTTCCGCAGGAGAATCGATCACTTTTTCAGAAACATGTCACGCTTAGACAAAGAGGGTGGCATGTTTTTTTGTTTTGGATTCGTTATGCTAAAAAAGCAGGTGGGTCGCTGGGGCGTTCGCGCACGTTATAAGCTCACAACGGACAAGTTACAGTCTGGCACCGGTGACGGAGTAGGTAACTTGCGACAGGCGAGTGACGTCCCTTCACTGGTCGCGATTAGACGTTCGATCAGGAGCGATTAACTTACTGCCACGGCATCGGTAACACTACCGGCCGTTAGAGAGCATGACCAAGGAAGACCGTCGCGATGTATACAAAGAAGGAGTTGAGCAAAGCGATGCGAATAACAACTGAAAATAATCAACAGTCAGACCAGCTTCGTGAGTTAAAAAAAGAAGCAGATGAACGGGAAATGGAAAAAGTAGCAGCAAGCAAAAGAGCTAGACCGGCTACGGGAATGACTTTTAGCGGGCGATTATTACTTGATTATGAATACCAAGCGGTAGAAGCAGCCATCAGAGCCTTTGGTTCTCAGTTAACCGTCACGGCCGAACCGGGCCTTACACAATCACTTTGGCAACGCAAGTGTCACCGCTGCGGTAACACGGACAGCGCATTATTTGGTCAGTTTCCTTGTGCGGTCTGTGAACATACAGTTGCTTATTGTAAGTATTGTTTAGTGTTTGGTCGCGTCACCCGGTGCACGACGCTTTACCATATCAGTGAGCATCACGCTGACAGGCCGCAAACGCATGCTTCAGAAAGCGGAGAGAATGAAGCGAAAGTGCAGGTTCAAGGGGCTAATCTAGTGTTCAGTACGGGGATGCAGCTTAAAGATACCCCCATTAAACAAGGAAAGTGGGTCTCGTTTCAGTTTGCGAGTCAGTTATCACCACGGCAACAGTTCGCCTCAGACCGGATCGTTGAAGCAATTCAAACCGGACTTCCTGAGCTGCTTGTTTATGCCGTTTGTGGGGCAGGGAAAACGGAGATGTTGTTTTACGGGATCTTAGAAGCTTTAAGGAGCGGTAAACGGGTGGCGCTCGCTAGTCCGCGAGCAGATGTGGTCCGTGAACTCTATCCACGCTTTACCACTGTCTTTACCGAAATCGATGTCTTGTGCCACTACGGCGGATCAAACAACCATGACCAAGAAGCGCCGTTGACGCTTTTAACAACGCACCAATTGATTCGGTATAAGCAAGCGTTTGATGTTTTGGTCATTGATGAAGTGGATGCCTTTCCCTTTCATAATGATCCAGTCTTAATTCAGTTAAGTAAACGGGCTTTAAAAACGAGTGGGACGATGATTTACTTAACGGCTACCCCGCGAAAAGCCCACCTCAACGAAAAACTGCCCACTGTATTTGTCCCCAGCCGGTTTCACAATCATCCCCTTCCTGTTCCTGATAGCCGTTATGCCACGTTCACCACCCACCACCTACCAAAGCGCTTCTTTCATGATTATGCCAAGCACCAGTTAACCCAGCGACAGTTGTTGATCTTTGTTCCGACTGTTTCAGTGGCGGCTGTGGTTGAAGAAACGCTCCGTAAGCAGTTACCGAAGACGACAATTGCCGCTGTTCATGCCAATGACTGCGAGCGGATCGAAAAAGTAACTGCGTTTCGGCTTAGACACACCGACGTGTTGATTACGACAACCATCTTAGAACGCGGGGTAACCTTTCCTTCAGTTAACGTTTTTGTTTTTCAGGCTGATCATCACGTCTTTGATGAAGCAGCACTCGTCCAAATTGCTGGTCGTGCGGGAAGAAGTCCGCATGATCCAACAGGCATGGTGATCTTTTATCACAGGGGCACCACCCGGGCCATCAAACGAAGTATCCGGGCGATTACAGCGATGAATGCGCGGTGCCATCCATGAGTCGCTGTAGCGTTTGTGCCAACTCGCTTGCAAGGCCAATCAGTTGGACATATTTAGGCATTGACAAAGTTACCCCAGGCCTTTGTCAGACGTGTTTAGACGCTTTCGTGAGAATAAAAGCACCGCTGTGTCGCCATTGTGGGCGAGGACTAACAATTGAAGGGGAAGAGAAACGATGCCCGGATTGTGCTACCTGGGAAGGAGGCCCACTAATCTGGAACCGTAGTTTAGCAGAACGGAACCCATGGTTAACCGAGGTGATTTACCGGTTTAAGTACCGTTATGATTATGAAGTAATCTTAGGGTTTCAGTCACTGGTTCAAGCAGCGATTAAAGATTGTCTGGACGAACAAACGGCGGTCGTGCTTGTGCCGGTACCACTAAGTCAGGAACGTCTCCATGTCCGTAAGTTTAACCAAGCACTTGCTCTAGCCGAGATGGCCGGCTTAAAGATTGATCAGTGCCTTAGCCGAATGGAGACAGAAAAACAAGCGAAGAAATCAAGACAAGCGCGATTTGCTGCTTCGAATCCGTTTCGGTTGGCTCACCCACCCGCGGCAACAACCGTGCTCTTGATTGATGATATTTATACAACCGGTGTGACTTTGCACCATGCGGCAGAAGTCCTGCACGCGGCAGGGGTGGAAAAGATCTATAGTTTCACATTAGCACGATAGTCCTGTTAAAGATTTTAAAAAGTTGCCGATAATGAAAGGAGAAGCAAAAAAAGTTAACCCCTATCTGACGGCATAGTAATGCAAGATAAATGTAGCCGATAGGGGTAACCAATGATTAGTAGGGTATAGATAAATGAGAACAGAAACGCTAACTGAAAAAATGTAAGGTGGGAACGCTATGGGTCAATTAGAAAACTGTCCACGTTGTGGGGACTTATTTGTGAAAACAACACGTGATGTTTGTCAGAAATGTTACAAAGAAGAAGAAGAGAAGTTTGATATTGTGTACCGATTTATGAAAAAACGCGTCAACCGGGAAGCACGGATTCCGGAAATCGTTGAAGGTACCGGTGTGGAGGAAGATTTAATCATTAAATTTGTTAAAGAGAAACGTTTACGGGTTTCTCAGTTTCCTAACATGACGTATCCATGCGAACGCTGTGGGAAAGAAATTGCAGAAGGTAAGCTATGCGCCAGTTGTTCAGGAGAGTTAACCGGTGATTTAAAACAGCTGGATTCAATCGAATCAATAAAAAGACAACGTGAAAAAGAGGACAATAAAGCACAAACCTATTTTGCGGTGGATAAAGGCAGACGGAAACCTTAACAATCATACAACGCTGTGATAAAATTGGTAAATACCACTAAATAATTAAATGATGATGCCGATATAAAGATTACAACAGGCATTTAAACAGTCGGGGATATAAAAATTGTAAGCAAAAGGTAGGTGAGAAGGATGAAAATACATGGTTCACACCAAGTCAAAGTTAATCCTTATCAACAACAATTAAAGAAACAACACGAAGCTAAACACGATGGCAAAAAAATAAATGATCAACTGCAGATTTCTGATGCGGCCAAGAAAATGCAAGAATCAGACGGTGTTCACCCGAGTCGCGAGGCGAAAGTGAACCGGATTAAACAAGATGTTGAAACGGGGAATTACCAGGTGAACCCAGACCAAACAGCCAAAAGTATGTTGAATTTCTTACGTAAATAATTCGTCATGAGGAAAAGGCTAAGGAAGTCAGTAGCCTTTCCTTTTTCTATGGTAAAATAAATGATAAAGGAGTGATGAAGCAGATGGCAGACCAACCACTACTCAAAGTGATGCGTCAATTGATTGGGATACATGATAGTTTACTGCAAGTCTCGGTAAGAAAAAGTGAGTTATTAAAAGCCAACGACATGGAAGCAATCAATGAATTGTTGAAGATTGAACAAAAACATGTCCAAGCGCTAGAAAAGCTAGAACGTTTGCGGCAAGTAGAAACAAAGCAACTGGCTAAAACACTAGCAATCGAAGAAGACGCCCCATCTGTTTCGTTACTGATTGAGCGTTTACCAGAGGAACAGGTTAAACAAGACTTAGAAGCGGAAGCGACGCAGCTTGCCGCATTAATCTTAGCGATTAAACAACAAGAAGATTTGAATCAACAGTTATTAAAACAATCGTTACAGTTTGTCCAACTCCAAATGGATTTAGTCAAGCCAACGATTGATAGCTTTAACTATGGCACCCAAAAACAAGCGCACGACCCGGAACAAAAACGGTCCGTGTTTGATTCAAAAGCGTAGGAGGAAATCAGATGAGCTCAACCTTTCATGGGTTAGAAATGGCCAAACGGGCCTTAAGTGCACAACAGTCAGCAATGTATACCACCTCACACAATATTGCCAATGCTAATACCAAAGGCTATACGCGTCAGCGTGTTAATTTTGAAGCAATCAATGGCCTCACCTCAAGTCGTGAGCCGGGTGGTGTCACGGATACGGTCGGTAGCGGAGTTGAAGCGGGCTCAATCGAACGGATCCGCGAACAGTTTTTAGACGTGCAGTACCGTAAAGAAAACGGCAAAACCACTTACTATGAAAACAGAGCAAGTGCCATGCGGCAGATGGAGTCAATCATGAATGAACCATCTGAAGAAGGCTTATCCCATATTTTCGATCAATTTTGGAATTCACTGCAAGATTTATCAGTGAACCCGGAAGATTCAGGGGCACGGGCTGTTGTGGCCCAGCGCGGGGAAGCATTAGCGGACACATTTAACTATATCTCCACCTCGCTCGAATCCATTCGAGGCGATTTAAAGAATCAAATGGATGTAAAAACAACCGAGATGAATTCACTGGTTGACCAAGTGACGGCGCTCAATCGCCAAATTGGTGAGATTGAACCACACGGTCAAGTGCCAAATGATTTGTATGATGAACGTGATCGTCTGCTTGATCAACTCTCAGGGATTGCCGATATTACTGTTAAGTATGAACGAAGCTCAGGCATGCCTTCTGATATTGCGATGGGGAAAGCGACAGTGACATTAAACAGTGGCAGTGGTCCGGTTGAATTAACAAACGGCAACGATTATTCGAAAAAACATGTAATGATTGCCTATAATGACAACAATAACGCAGAAACGTTCCATTATTATGACCCAGCTGATCCGGCCCTTCCGGCTGACTTTACCGAAGCCGATGTTGCCGGTTTAGCAGGAACGACGTCAATTGCCGCTCATGACTACAAGGCAAGCGGAACCCTGCAAGGTCTCATGGAGATGAACGGGTATGTAACAGGCACAGGAGATGAAACTGGTGTTTATAACGAGATGTTAGCTGAGATTGATCAGTTAGCAACGGCGTTTATGACTGAATTTAATCAATCACATAGTGAAGGTACGGATTTAAATGGTGATGTAGGGATTGCTGACTTCTTCGTCTTAGACGGTGCCGGACGACCGTCAATGAACATGTCGGTTAACGCGGCGATTATGAATGATAAAGATTTAATTGCGGCAAGTTCATCAGGTGATTCCGGTGACGGTTTAAATGCAGTGAATTTAGCTGAGAGCTATACCAACAGTATTGCTGCACTTGGCAATAAAACATCGGTCAAAAGTTATTATGAATCAATGATTGGTGAAATGGGTGTGATTACTCAGGAAGCGTACCGGATGCAGGACAATGCCGGCGTGCTTCGTCAACAAGTGTCTGAAAACCGCGATTCTGTGAGTGCGGTATCATTGGATGAAGAAATGACCAACTTAATTAAGTTCCAACATGCATATAACGCAGCGGCACGTGGGATGACAGCAATTGATGAAATTTTAGACCGTGTCATTAACAACATGGGACTAGTCGGAAGGTAGTGAGATAAATGCGGATTACGCAAAGTATGTTATCTAACAATATGTTATCAAACTTAAGTAAGAGTAACAGTTCAATGAATAAGTATATGGACCAGCTCTCGACTGGGAAAAAGATTAATCGGCCCTCGGATGACCCTGTAATTGCGATGAAGGGGATGAGTTACCGAACCGAAGTGGCTAATGTCGATCAGTTTAAGCGTAACATCTCGGAGATGCATACGTGGATGGACACATCTGACGATACGTTAAATGAAACCACACAGATTTTGAACCGGTTACGTGACCTTTCGGTCCAAGGATCAAATGGGACATATGAAGAAAATCAGCGCGCAGCGATTGCGAAAGAAGTCGACCAATTAAAAGCACAACTGATGGAAGCGGCTAATACAAAAGTAAACAATAAGTTTATTTTTAATGGCACGCAGACAACCGGTGTACCAGATGGTGCTGATTTAAAAAAACCTGTGACCGTAGACGGGGCTGGTAACACGGTGGTTAATTTAGATGCAGTTGATTACAACCCAGTTATGTTAGAGGTGACACCAGGGACACGCCTTCAAGCAAATGTTAACCCAACGAATGTTTTCACACAGGATTTATTTGATGATATAACCGCATTTTCTGAAGCGTTACAGTCAGACGTCCCTGATCAAGATTTAGATCAATATATTGCTGTCATTGACGGCCATATTGATAATACAGTAAGTGAACGTGCAGATTTAGGTGCGCGTCAAAATCGGGTTGAGTTAATTGAAAGCCGCCTCGAAGGCCAGTCGATTGCGGCAAGAAGTATGATGTCGGCGAATGAAGATGCAGAGATTGAAGAAGTGATCATGAACTTAACAACGCAAGAAGCCGTCCACCGGGCCGCTTTAAGTGCGGGGTCACGCGTGATTCAACCCACCTTATTGGATTTTCTTAGATAATTGATTAGCCTTACCAGATGGTAAGGCTTTTTCTTAACGTTAACGGAAAGGACTGAAGCGGATGCAGTTACCACAATTACGTATCGATCAACAATTCGCGAAAATTGGTATAACTATGCAAGATGCGAAGGTAACAATGCAACATCAACCAGCAGAGCTTAGTATTCAGCAGCCACAGGCAGATGTTAATATTGATACGCGGCCGGGCAAACTATCCATTGATCAGTCACAAGCCTTTCACGATTTAGGTCAATACCCGGTAAAGGAAGCGGTCCGACTAGATGCTCAAGAAGGCAAGCAAAAAGTTGCGGAAGGTACAAGGCGGAGACGACAAGAAGGTGACCGGTTAATGAAGATCGAACATGGTGGGAATCCAATCGCACAAATTGCAAAAGAGAAGATGCCACGGCCACTTCGTCCGTTTGTGATGAGCGTGATCCCGTCTTATAATGCTGTTAAAATTGATTATCAACCGAGCGAGGTATCGATTAACAATCAGGCAAATAAACCGGTTATTAACGCAGAGACACGCCCGGTTGAACGGCAAGTAACACCGTCACAATTTGATGTATACTTAGAACAACAAAATAACATAACGATTGATTTTGATAATGTGAAATATGTTGGTCCACAGTACGAGTTATCGATTTAAAGGGAAGAGGATTCATTCGTCGCTGATGCACTGAGTGAGTGGAAAAAGAAGCATTTGTGATCAGGTGATTCTAACGAATCACTTTCAGTTTAGAGTCAATGAGTTAAAAGCAATAGATAAAAGACAGATGTGTGTTGAAAAATAGAAATGAGGGTGATTGTGTGCAAATCGATACGAAGTATTTTGGTGAAGTGGAAATTAATGAAGCGGATCAAGTAGTTTTTAGACAAGGATTACCTGGGTTTTTAGATGAGAAGGCCTTTATCTTATTAAACTTTGATCAACAAGCTATTTTTCAGGTGTTACAATCAACACAAACACCGGGTTTAGCATTTATTGTGGTGGATCCGTTTAAGTTTGTCAGCGACTACCAATTAGAACTTGATGATCAAATGGTGGAACATTTAGAGATTAACGAAGAAAAAGATGTCTTAGTCATGTCAATTGTCACCTTGAATGATGCGGTGAAAACATCAACAGCAAACTTGAAAGCGCCGATTGTTATCAACCAAGTAAAAGGTTTAGCAAAACAATACATTCAACCAGCATCAGATTACACAACGAAAGAATTAATATTTACCGGGTTACGTGAAAAGGGGGAAGGCTAGTATGTTAGTCCTGACGCGTAAAACAAATGAGCGCATTCAAATCGGTGAAAACATTGAAATTAAAGTGGTATCCGTTGATGGTGATCAAGTTAAACTCGGTATTTCGGCGCCAAAGTCGATTGATGTTCATCGCTATGAAGTGTATGAAGCAATCATTAATGAAAATAACCAAGCAGCAAGTCAACAGCTGGATGCGTTAGATATCTTAAAGAAACTTTAAAAAAGTTTCAAAAAGCATTTAACATTTTCTAACCAACTCCGATAATAGTAATACAGGCTGATAACTGCTGGAGACGGCCGCTTCAAAAGTCGTCAGCTAAAAAATCTTTCCACATGGATGTGGAATAAACATACTCAAGGAGGAAACAAATTATGATTATTAACAGTAATATTCCTGCATTAAATACCCACCGTCAAATGGGTATCAACCAAAATGCAATGCAAAATTCAATGGAGAAATTATCTTCAGGTCTTCGTATTAACAAAGCTGGGGATGACGCAGCTGGTCTTGCGATTTCTGAGAAAATGCGTGGTCAAATCCGCGGGTTAGATCAAGCAAGCCGTAACGCTTCAGATGGTATTTCTTTAATCCAAACAGCTGAAGGTGCTTTAAACGAAACACATAATATCTTACAACGTATGCGTGAACTTTCAGTTCAATCTTCTAATGATACTAACGTTGGAGTTGACCGTGCTGAATTACAAAAAGAAGTGGATCAATTATCACAGGAAATTAGTCGTATTTCTCAAACAACTGAATTTAATACGCAAAACCTTTTAGGTGGGGATTTTGAAGCGAAATTCCATATTGGAGCCAATGAAGGACAAGATATTAAACTTGAAATTTCTGACATGAGTGCTGAAGCGTTGAAAGTAGAAGGAGAAGCTTATACAGCTGATCTAGATACTACCAATTTATCAGGTATTGAAGTTATGAATCGTGATGGAGTAGATGTTCAGATTAACGTCGTGTCTGGTGCTTCTGGGACCGCTGAAACTACAGCAACAATAAATGCTAGTGGCGTAGCAGAAGTAACTTTAGCTACAAATGCTTCTGGGACAGTTACAGCTACGAAGGAGGATTTAGTTGCCGCTTTAGAAAGTGTTAGTGAGGATGCCGGATTCTCAATTATTAAAAATGATGCTTACACAGATACAGTAGCTGGTGCAACTGCTGTTGTTCAAGATTATGCTGATACTGCAGTGACTTTAGATGCTGATGAAAGTGCTAAAATTGGTGTTAATGTCTCTACACAAGAAGCTGCATCTGCAGCAATTACATCAATTAATGATGCAATTGAAACGGTCTCAGCAGAACGTTCTAAACTTGGTGGTAATCAAAACCGTTTAGAGCATACTATCGCAAACTTAGATAATTCATCTGAAAACCTTTCAGCCGCAGAGTCTCGTGTACGTGACGTTGACATGGCTAAAGAAATGATGGAAATGACGCGTGCTAATATTCTTTCACAAGCTAGCCAGAGCATGCTTGCGCAAGCAAACCAACAACCACAGTCAGTGCTTCAATTATTAGGTTAATAAAGTAATTATAGAGGGTCTTAGCCAATAGGCTAAGACCTTTTTTCTATAAAGAACTAAAAAATTAAACATAGGTTTTGCTGTAGTAAATACATATTATAATAGCTATAATTAAAATAATATAAAATTTATGGAGGAAGTGAATCAATGATTATTATTCATAAAGACAAAGTGGAACAAACTGCAAATGATGAAGCTTTAGAGATGTTATCAAGAATGATAGCTGAAATAACTTCAACGGATAACCTGATATTTAGCCATTTAGTTATTGATGATATTGAAATCTATAACGGTATAGAAGAATTCATTAGCGAAAATCAAACCGTAATCAATCAAATTGAAATTGTTACCCTATTACCTGAAGAGATATCTAAAGATATTTTAATTTCGATTAGATCATATTTGGAAAGAGCAATTCCGGCCATAGAAAATGTTATAACTTCGAACTACGGTGAACTAACAGCGGATTTTTTTCAGCAGGTTACGGATATGAGTGAAGGAATCGATTTCATTAATACGTTTGTGGAGAACTTAAAAACTATCAATCCGCTTATTTCTGATTTATTGAAAGAGGATTTAGCTAAATTAATTGTATCATTTAAAGAATTGGTTCTTGCACTTGAACAAGAGGATGGTATTTTAAGTTATGATATTTTAAACTATGAGATTAAGTCTGAGTTCGAGAAATTACAAGAATCGGTAAAGTTAATATTAAAAAAACAAGAAGGTGATGATTATGCACATTGATAATATTAATTATCTTAGAGAGAACTTTCCTAGAGTTAGAAAGTATATGCTCTCATTACCTGAAATTGAAAGGATTAACGTTGAGGAACTAAAAGCTAAAAATGATTCAATGACAGCTAAGATTCAGGTAGGAGAGAAAAAGGTTTTCCTTCACAGCAGTTATTCTCCAGAAAAAGAAGCTGAACAATTAATTCATAAAGAAACACAAGCGAATATCGATGAAGATTCGCACGTGATATTTTTTGGTATGGGTTATGGGTATGCGATAAAAGCGTTTATTTCAAAATATCCCAGTAAAGAGTATTCAGTTATTGAACCGAACATTGAAGTGTTTGAAAAAGTTAGTGAAAAAATTAGCTTTAGTAGTTTATTTAACACTAAATTGAAATACTTATTTGTTGCAGAAGAGTTTTCTTATGAAGAGATGATATCAAAAATAGCTCAGTCAATCGGTAAGCAGGTTAAAATTATTGCATTACCGACATATGCCAATTTATATAAAGCAGAAATAAGTCAATTGTATGACTTAACTAAAAATTTAATAAGAAATAAACGAGTAACTTTTGCTACAAATTATAAATTTCAATTGAATTGGATGGAAAATAGTATCAAGAATCATCGTTATGTTTTAGATACACCTAATATTGTAAGTCATGTAGATTTTGAGCAGTTTAGAAATAAACCCGTTGTTATCATATCAGCCGGTCCCTCTTTATCTCAGGATATTGAACATATCCGTTATATCAAAGACAATAAACTGGCTTATCTATTTTCAGTTGGGTCCGCAATCAATGCGTTAGTATCTGCAGATATTTTGCCAGATGCGGTGTTTAGCTACGATCCAGGTGTTAAAAACCATCAAGTATTTGAGAAATTAATTGCTAAAGGTTTAGATTCTATTCCATTGGTATTCGGATCTAGTGTAGGGTATCGCTTACTTGATCTGTATAAAGGTCCAAAAATGCATTTTATTACTTCCCAAGATCAGGTAACGAGATATCTATTGGGAGATGAAATTCTCAAAAAAGAATTAATTCTGGATTCACCATCAATTGCTGTAATGACTTTTCAAATTGTAAACAAACTTGAAATGGGTCCAATTATTTTTGCTGGTCAAAACTTGGGGTACTTATATAATCGGCGCTATGCAGAAGGAATTGATTATAATTTTATTGATTCAAACGTACAAGAAAAGGAAATGAACAATTCATTAAATGTTGAAGATGTGTACGGCAATGTCATACAAACAAATCTTGGTTTTAACAATATGCGAGAAAGTTTAGAGCGTTTTGCGAGTATGTATAATAGACAATATATAAACACGACAAAAGGTGGCGCCAAGATTAAAGGAATAGAGTTCAAGACGATTGAAGATGTAATTGAAGATGACCTGAAAAAGGGAATTAATAAAGATAACTGGTGGGAGGGAAATAATAAATATGGTGTGTTAAATTATCATAATAAACTAAATAAATTACATGACGCGATAGATGATTTTAAAATTGAATTGAACAATATAATAAATTTGAATGTTAAGATATCGAATACTGATGATAACAGCGCTCTTGAATGCTATTTTAAAGAGATTGATGCAGTCAGAAGTAAATTGGAAAAGAACGCATTTTATTCTTTCTTTATAGTGAAAACTATAAAGGTACAGCACGAACTAATGATTGAAAAGTTATTAAAATTATCAAAAGAACCCAATATATTGATCAGAAGTAACTTGGTAAATAATATGTATAATAACTATTTACCGTACGTTGTAAAAGCATCTAATATATTAGAAAGTCTATTTTTATCTGAAATAAAAGAGAATGACTAATGCTTGCATTTTATGATATGCCCTGAATTGTAAGATCAAATGCACAAACTTTTTTGAAAGATATTTCAATATGCTCAAAAAAGTTATACTTATAGTGTTTTGATTGATACTTATCCCTGATATTTATGCTATATTAGCTACTGGCTTGTAGCTTGTTCTTAACTTAAGTATATCTTTGTAGTGATATATTTATTGGGTTTAGTATACCAATGAATGAAAATTCAGAAGAGCTTAACCACGCATGGTACACTATAAGAACGGAGGGTATCGTCACAAGGTAGGACTTTTCCTATTCTATCCACGAAAGTAATGCTTACCAAGACTGCAAACCTCTCCTAGGGTGATGGGATTACAATACCTGTGTGATTTACGGTGGTTACTGGTTGTATAGCTTTTAGCGAGAATCAGAATCCATGGTACGTCTTGGCTTCTTCCTTAATGCGTTTATGCATAGTTCTGATCGTTTGTAAGTCAAATCTCGAAGTGACAATCTTTCTGTATGAACTGACCAAACATACCGTTATGACGATCATTCGAGCCTTTTCCCCGAGAAGCGTAAGCATAAGCTAATTCACGCCAATATGTTTAAAGGTGTCTTCCATATTATTCAGTGGTGCAAACGCTGATATTTTATCTATCGTGATGACTTTGAAACTCTGAAGAGCAATAAGCTTCATAATCAAAATATTGTATCTTAGAAGTATTCATATGATCTGTTTCGCAGCTTCTTCGTGACATAGTGTCGTGGTTTTTTAAAAAGAAACGTCAGAATAACAGTTTCGTCCTTAGTCTTTTTGCCGATGACGAAGGCTTATTTTCAGGTGAAGAAATATTTCTAACGTCAAGAACACCTTAATCAATAAGATTGTATATTATCTTCATACATGGTACGCATGAGTAACGGTATCAACGCTATGAACACTCACCTCGCTTTTTGTTGGTTTAAAAGATTCCGACAGTATGTTGAATTAATACTGATCGTATTTTCAATCTCTTTAGCACGATCGCGTTCAAGATTCTCTCTATACACACATGCACCCACGTCAGCAAAGTAGCTATCATAAAGTTGTATTTACTTTCTTACCAGTGTTAACTGTTCACTCGCCTTGTGTACGAAATCAGGTGAATTGGCCGATATGCTAATCACTAATATTTCAGGCACTTCTTTTTGTGTGTATTGATCAGATCTGAACATTTTTTTGAAGTTGGCTTTTGTTATTGTCTGATGATTGTTTGAGTGTGCGCCCTAATATGGTAAATTGATGTTGAGTCGTCTAGAGCGCTCCTAACTTATTAATTTAGTCACTCATAAGTATGGCGCATCTACATGGATTTTAATATTGATTAAAAAGCATATATACGTTTGACTTTATATTTCAAGTTACATAGTGAACCCTATCATCAATTAATATATTATTTTTGTTTTAATTAAAGGTTGGACAACTACGACCGATATAAAGATAAGGAAGATGATAGAAACATCAGCACACCTTGTGTGTTGGTTTTTTCTTTGCGATTGAATCTTTAGAGTGGGGGAGATAGACAGTGAAAGGTAAAGGATTTAAAAGTTTGAAGACGAAAATATTACTCGGCTTTATTGTTGTGTTAGTGTTAACCGCAGGACTTAGTACGTATATGATTTCGTTAATGTTACATACAAACGAAGAAACAAAACAGATGATTGAGGAAGAAGTACCGTTGTTAATCGTTAATGAAAAGCTTGCGATTAATATGCACGAACGGACGAACCTTTTAAATAGTTTTGTCTTTTTTGAAAGTGAAGGATACCGGGAAGCTTTTGAGGCAGGTCTTGAGGAGTCGATTGCCTTAGAGGAACAAGCACTCGCTTTAAGTGATTCTGAACAACTCGATGCGCTCTTGAGTTTGAAGGTAGACTGGGGAACGCGAACCAATCAAGTGTTTGAAATGTATGATAACGGGGATGTTGATCAGGCCCGTCGTTATTTAGAAAATCAAGTCGCACCAGTCTCAGTGACGTTAGTAGAAGGTTTCTCTGAACTATCTGCAAATCGAGAAGCGCGAATTGAAGAGCTTGGGGATACCGTCCTTTCAACCGGAGAAGTGATGACCTACTCATCAATCGTCATTACTTTAGTCATTGTTGTGATTGGCTTAGTGATTGCCTTTATTATGAGTGGCATGATCACAAAACCTATTCAACGGGTAACCGAACGGATGCGCTTAATTAGTGAAGGCAAGCTTGATCATGAATTATTTGAAACGAGACTTCGTGACGAGGCTGGTCAATTGATGATCGCAACCAATGAGATGAACCAACAAATGCACTTACTCATTCGTGAGTTAAATGAGGTATCAGATACGGTTGAACGCCACAGCGATGGCTTAACCCAATCAGCGATTGAAGTCAGTAATGGCGCTGATCAAATCTCTATTACGATGGGTGAATTAGCAGATGGTTCGGAATCACAAGCAACGCATGCGTCTGATTTATCAGAAGGCATGCAGAACTTAAACAATGATATGATCAATGCCTTAGAAAAAGGCCATGAAGCAAATCAAGAAACACAGGCGGTCATTACCTTAACGAGCGATGGTCAAAAATTAATGAAACAGTCGGTTCAAATGATGCGTGACATTGATAAGATTATTAAAACGTCGGTTGACCGGGTTGAAACGCTTGACCAAAATGCACAAAACATCTCACGGATGGTGTCCGTGATTCAAGACATCGCTGATCAAACCAACTTACTTGCCTTAAACGCATCAATTGAAGCTGCCCGTGCCGGTGAACATGGTCGTGGCTTTAGCGTGGTCGCTGAAGAAGTGCGGAAACTGGCAGAACAAGTATCGGATTCGGTAAATGAAATCACCGGAACAGTAGACACGATTCAGTCAAGTTCTAAAGAAGTGACAGAAGAACTGAATAACGGCTATGGTCGGATTAAAGAGGGGACAACCCAAATCGAATCAACCGATATGACCTTCGGTCAAATCAATCAGGCAGTCAACAAAGCTGCGGCAGGCATTGAAGCCATTGCTGATACGTTGGCCGGTGTTTCAAGCCGCTCAGCGCAACTGCTTTCAAATGTAGAAGAAGTCGCGTCTATTTCTGAGGAATCAGCAGCAGGGGTTGAACAAACATCAGCGTCAGTTGAAGAAATGAACGGCTCAATGGTTACCATTGCGGACGGGGCGAAAGATCTATCAGGCATGGTGAAAAACTTGAAAGACATCATTAATCGTTTTGAAGTATAACAAGATTGATCAACGAAGATAGGCCCTAGCGCCTATCTTCTTTTTATACATATTCATGCGAAAGATGCCGATATAAAGTGTAGTAGCATGTTTAAAACGCATTTAAAGCATACGGTTTAATAAAAACTAATAGACAATACACGTGATGTTAAGAAGGGAGGTTTCGTGATGCGAATTAATACGAATACGATGGCTTTATTTGCCTTTCGGCAAATTGGGATTCACCAGAACAAGATGATGACTGCCATGACACGGATTGCTTCAGGTAAACGAATCAACGCTGCCAAAGATGATCCAGCTGGATTAGCCATTAGTGAGAAAATGCGTGCACAAATTCGTGGGCTTCAACAAGCATCACGAAACGCCCAGGATGGTATCTCTCTGATTCAAACAGCTGAGGGCGGTTTAGATGAGTCACATGCAATCTTACAGCGGATGCGCGAATTAACCGTCCAAGCTGCGAATGATACCTATACAACCAGTGACCGTGAACGAATAAGTGAGGAGCTAACAGCACTTCAAGGGGCACTGGATGATATTGGTCATCAGACAGCATTTAATACCATGGGTTTACTCGATGGCAGTTTTACTAATAAAAAGCTTCAAGTTGGGGCTAATCAAAACCAATCCATTGTTTTATCGATTAATGAAATGACCGCCTCAAGTTTGGGTCTGGTGGATGTTGACGTCTCGACACATGAGCAGGCGAACACGTTGTTGGAAACAATGGACGAAGCGTTAATGCGCGTTTCACGGGAACGGTCGCGTCTCGGTGCGACGGAAAATCGACTCGGTCACACGATCAGTAATTTAGACAACCAAGCCTATCATTTAACGCACGCAGAATCACGGATTCGTGATGCCGATATCGCAAAAGAAATCATGGCAATGGCTAAACATAACATTTTAGGTCAAGCTGCGCAGCTGATGCTTGCCCAAGCGATGCAACAACCCCAAGCAATCTTACGCCTGCTTCAATAAAAGAAGCAGTAACCATTGTTTAGGCTACTGCTGGTTGGAAGGGGTTGATAAATGAGCCGTTTGAAGTGTCAATTGCTGTTCCAACCACAATCAACTGCGGACGTTCTGTTGCGCAAAGCTTTCATTGCTTGGCTACCTGAGTCTCAAAAGGCGTCTTTTGTCTCGCTTTAACCTTCATCTGCGCCAGTGTTTGTATTAAATAGCTGTGCTTTTTCAACAAAACAAAAGCTTAGATGGTGGGGTAAGACGCTAATCGTGGCTGGGGTGGACCCGTAATCCTCACCATCACAATCAATCGCTTGTTTCGGTGTGGTTTCAATTGTGATTTTTTTGGCGGTCCGTTTATAGACCCCCTCAAGGGTTTCCGTGTTCCCACTGACTTTTGATTGAACCAGTTCCGTAAAGGATTTAAACGATGCTTCTTTAATGACTAAAACGTCAAAGACCCCGTCAGCATAGTCGGGGGCATTAAAGAAAGCTTGGACACCGCCAGTGTAGCCACTATTGGCAACCATCACCATCACCGCTTCGTCTTTAATTGTTTCACCATCTAACTGAAGGGTCACTTCAAATACGCTAGGGTTCTGGACGGCTTTTAAGCTATTTAAATAATAACTAAAGCGACCGAAGGTGTCTTTGTCATTGCTTGTTTCGAGTTGTGCTTTGGTTTCAGATATTAAGCCAACGCCAAAGAAGTTAAGGAAAAAGGCATCATTGCATTTACCGACATCGACGTTGGTAAAGTTGGCTGCTTTTATTTGTTCAATCGCTTTCAGTGGTTTTAGTGGCATATTCAGCGCCCGGGCAAAGTCATTAGCGGTGCCGAGCGGTAAAATCGCTAGCTTGGGTCGCGATTCGAGTGGACTGATTAAATTGATAAGGTAATTAACGGTGCCGTCACCACCGGCAATGATGCAGTAATCGCTAGCTTTTACTTCATTGACAATGGCTTCATCATCGTGATGCGTAAGGTCAAAGCTTGAAACGTGCTTAAATGTTTCGTTTAATTGATCAACGAGCTTAGTCTTTATGTTTTTAATCGCGCCATCCCCAGCTTTAGGGTTATATAACAAAACAACTGTATCAATCATTGTTTTTCCTTCTTTCGTAAAGTAGTCTATCATATTATTTCCCATTTGATGGATAAATAAACCTAAGATCAAGTAACTTTGACTAGTCGTCTACCTGATTGTTTGTTATAATCGGTGGAGATACAGTTACACAGACTAACAACCGTTCACCAGCAATAGAAGAGGTAAAGGAGTGGATTGTGATCGATATCGCAAAAATGTCAACCTTGATGTCCCAACAAGCTGTAAAAAACCAAATGTCACTGCAGCTCATGTCACAAACGATGGACATGGCTCAACAGAACACAGAACAATTGAGTGACATGCTTTCAGATATCCCAATGAGTCATCCAGACTTAGGTAATACGGTCGATTTAAAAGCATAACGGTTAACGAAAGCAAAAAGTTCAATTGTAAAGCTTTGATTAATTCGCTATCTTTTATCTTGACGAAGTATAGCTTTACTGTGTAAGATAAGAATAACTAAAGGGGAGTAGCTCTCGCGATAGTGTCGTCATTACGAGGATTTTAAATCTCCGGCACTACCGGTAACCAATTGGTTGCTAGCAAGACCTTTACCAATAATACGCCATCGGTATGGCTGTTGTTGGTAAGGGTCTTTTTCTTATGGTTTACCGCTAAGAAAACGGACAGATACTTACCACCAACACCTAGTGAGCGTTTCGGATGGTGCAACTAACGAAGGAGATGATCAGGTTTGGCCTATTATCAAGAAGAAAAAGAAACTGTTTTAAAAACACTTAACGCAACGGAACAGGGCTTAAGTGAACAAGAGGTCGTTAATCGTCATGAAACATACGGCTATAACGAGATTGAAGAAGGTAAGCGAAAATCAACACTTGCCCTCTTTTTAGAATCATTTAAAGATGCGATGGTCATCGTCTTATTGATTGCTGCCACGGTCCAACTTATTCTCGGTGAATATGTGGAGACCATCGTTATCGTCATTGTTTTAATTATGAATGCGATTATTAGTGTCGTGCAAACGAAAAAAGCAGAAAGCTCGCTTGATGCCCTGCGGGAAATGTCAGCACCCGTTGCCAAGGTGTTACGCGGGGGAGACAAGCAAAACATTCCGGCCCGTGAGTTGGTCCCGGGGGACATTGTTTATTTAGAAGCTGGTGACTATATTCCGGCTGATGGGCGTTTACTTGAGAGTGGTTCTTTACAGGTTAATGAGGGGATGTTAACCGGGGAGTCAACGGTTGTTGATAAAATCATTGAACCGATTGAAGATGACGTGGCCTTAGGTGACCGAATTAACTTGGTCTTTAGTAGTTCCCTCGTGACCAACGGGCGCGGTACCTTTGTCGTCACAGATATCGGTAAAACAACGGAAATCGGTAAGATTGCCGATATGATTAACACGGCTGAACAAAAACAAACGCCGCTACAGCGTAAATTAGATGTCTTTAGCCGTCGTTTAGGGTTTTGGATACTTATTCTTTCGGCGTTGATTTTCGGCTTGCAAGCAGCCCGGATTTGGCTTGGTGATGGTCCGGTCGATGTCACCACCGAATTATTAGAAGCCCTCATGTTTGCGGTTGCGGTCGCAGTTGCGGCGATTCCAGAAGCGCTCCAATCGATTGTGACGATTGTTTTATCCGTCGGTACCAACAAGATGGCGAAACAACATGCGATTATTCGTAAGTTACCAGCGGTCGAAACGCTCGGTTCAACTAGTGTCATTTGTACCGATAAAACCGGAACATTAACACAAAACAAAATGACAATTACCGATCACCATACCTTTAATAATGAAAAGCATGACACCTACGGTGCCATGTCAGAGGCAGAGCAGTTCCTCGTTGATGTTGCGGTATTGTGTAACGACAGTTACATTGATGCAAAGGGACATGAAATCGGTGACCCGACGGAAGTGGCACTAATTAATTTTGCTAATAAGCTGGGGGAGGATTACCTTACCATTCGTGCACGTCACCAACGTTTCGATGAAGTTCCCTTTGATTCAGACCGTAAACTCATGTCAACGTTAAATGACTATAATGGGGCGACATACCTGATGATCAAAGGTGGACCCGACGTGATGTTTGAACGAGCAGGGTATATCTTTAAAGAGGGGCAAGAAATTGCCTTAACTGATGCATTAAAACAAGAACTCATTGATCAAAATGAGGCGTATTCACGACAATCATTACGTGTCCTAGCGTTTGGTTATAAAAAGTTAGCGGACGATAAACGCACCATTGATTTTGAGGATGAACATGACTTTGTCTTAGTCGGATTGCAAGCGATGATGGACCCACCACGTGAAGCTGTCTATGGTGCGATTGAAAGCACGAAACATGCCGGCATTAAAACGGTCATGATAACGGGTGACCATAAAACAACCGCTGAAGCGATTGGTCGGGATATCGGATTGATGGGGGATGATGATTTTGCTGTGACGGGTCAAGAATTGGACCAAATGTCAGAGGCAGAACTGGATGAGAAATTAGCACATATTTCTGTCTATGCCCGCGTTTCACCAGAAAACAAGATTCGTATTGTTAAAGCATGGCAACGAAAAGATCAAATTTCAGCGATGACGGGTGATGGTGTCAATGACGCACCGGCACTTAAACAAGCTGATATTGGGATCGCGATGGGTAGTGGTACCGATGTCAGTAAAGATGCCGCTGCCATGATCTTAACCGATGACAACTTCGTCTCGATTGTTCAAGCTGTTGAAGTTGGTCGGACCGTTTTTGATAACATTAAAAAAGCGATTGCCTACTTATTCAGTGGGAACTTAGGGGCAATCATTGCGATTTTATTCGCGGTCATTGCGGGGCTACCGAATCCATTTACAGCGCTGCAGTTATTGTTCATTAACTTAGTGAACGATTCCTTACCAGCCATTGCGCTCGGTATGGAAGACCCGGAACCAGATGTGATGAACCGTAAGCCACGTTCGATTGATGAGGGGATTTTTGCGGGCGATACGTTACGCTCAGTGATTACCCGGGGATCATTTATCGGAATTGCCGTTATTATTTCACACTTAATTGGGCTGAATACATCGCCTGAAATTGGGGTAGCAATGGCCTTTACGACCTTGATTCTGTCACGGACCTTACAAACCTTTGCTGCACGTTCGAATCAACAAACCATTTTTGGTGTCGGTTTGTTTACGAATAAATATGTATTGGGTGCCGTAACCTTGTGCTTCGGTTTATACTTGTTGACAATCTTGCCATTCTTACGTTCGATCTTCGCCATTCCAGCAGCGTTTGGTGTCAATGAATGGTTGATTTCTGCCGGCCTTGCCGTTGCAGCCGTCTTGATGATGGAAATTGTTAAAGTGATCTATCAAAAAGTTTTTAATAAGTAAGTAAGAGAAACAATCATAGCCCTTACCACTAAGAAAAAGTCACCGCAATCTGGTGACTTTTTCATCTATACATGGCAATTCTTTCTTGTCAAACCGTCAAGTCAGATGTAAACTTATCATCAAAGGCTATGTATTGTTTAGCTATCTTTCTAATTGTGACGAACGCTATGGTAAGCATAAGTAGTTAATCGAAATTAAATAGAGAATAGGTGATAAAAATGTCACTTCCTAGTCAGCAAATCATTGATGCAATGCGTGACATGGTATTTGTTATGCGTGTAGAACAAAATCCGTATCGCTTTTATTATGAGCTGTTTAATCAAGTGGCAAAGGATGTCTTAGGGTTTACGACGGCGACACTGAATCAGGAAATTGAGGATGTAAATCCAGTGACAAAAGCGACCGTTCTAAAAAATCAATACATGGAAGTTGTGCGTAAACAACAAGCGAGTGCTTATCAAGATGATTATTTCGTTTCTTCTGGTCAAAAAGTATCGGAATCCGTCCTTACACCAATCATAACGGACGGGATCGTCACGCATATTGTTGCGGTTGTAAGAGATATTACTGCAGTTAAATATGCGCATGAACAAACGTTGATCAGTAAAAAACGGTTAGAACTCAGTCGTCAGCGTTATAAATCGCTGTTCGATAACAACACGGCGCCAATTGGTTATCTTAATTTATCAGGTGAATTAGTCAAAATGAATCAAGCGCTAACAACGTTAGCGGAAACCATCGAAGGTGAGGATTTCAGTCGAAATCTCTTTGAACTATTGGACGGCGATAGCCTTGCTGAAGTGCGGGAATCCTTCTATCAGACCTCACAAGGAAAGCACTGTTCAGTTGAAACAGATGTACACACAAAAGCGGATCATCCGATGCATTTAGAAATTCGGTTTATTCCGATGCGCCTTGATTATCATGTCCATGGGATTTATGTGATCATCCGCGATCTAACAACTGAATACTTTGCCAAGTCTGCGCTGCTTGAGAGTGAAAAACGGTTTCGCTTAATTGCTGAACATTCATCCGATTTAATCCAAGTTCTTGATCAAAAGCAACACTTTTCTTATCTCTCGCCTTCCCATACGCAAAGGCTCCATTATCATTTGGATGAGCTATACCAAAAGACCTTTTGTGACATCACAAGTGCGGCGTTTAAGGCGGCGGTTCAGGAAGTGTTAACAGCGATTTCTGATACCCCGAGCGCTGTCAAAAAAGAAATCCAATTGGTCGATGCACTCGGTGAGGCACGGTGGTTTGAATGCCAATTTGAATCGGTATTTGATGTCGGTGTATACGTGCATACGATCGTCGTTGCGCGAGACATTGAGGAGCGAAAAGCCTATGAGGCTGAACTCACCCAGTTAGCCTATCAAGACCCTCTTACTGGCTTAGCAAACAGACGTCTTTTCAATAACCGGCTTGAGCAAATCGTCACCCAATTCAGACGGGAGCAAACGTCGTTTGCGGTAATGATGCTCGACATTGATAATTTTAAAACCATCAACGATCAATACGGTCATGAAGTGGGTGATGCGGTAATAGTCGAAATTGCGCGGCGATTGCAACATGTATTAAGAGACGTTGATACTGTCGCAAGACTGGGTGGTGACGAGTTTATTATTTTATTACCTGCGCTGGCCACGGAAGCTGGCGTCTATCGTGTAATTGAACGGTTAGAACAGGCCTTACAGGCAACGTATCGCATGGATGATCATGATTTATCAGTCGGTGTAAGCATTGGTGTTGTTATGCCAACAGCAGAAACGTGTAATGTGAAACGGATTTTAAATCAAGCCGATCGCGCCTTATACGAAGCAAAACGTACCGGGAAAAACAAAACCATCTTTCATGCCTATGATGACTAAACCTAAATCGAAATCATTATTATTTACAAAGCAGGCACTGTATTGTATAATGATAAAGTAGAATGATTACGATTTAAGGAGAGGTTCATATGGCTAAAAAAGCAATGATTGCTAGACAAAAGAAACGTGAACAGATGGTTGAACGGTACCGGGAAACACGCGAAGCGTTAAGCGCAAGTGGTGATTATCAAGCACTTAATCGGTTACCACGGAATAGTTCACCGACGCGATTAACAAACCGTTGTCGGGTTAATGGACGACCACGTGCATACATGCGTAAGTTTGGCATGTCCCGCATCGCTTTTCGCGATTTGGCATTAAAAGGACAAATTCCCGGTGTGACAAAAGCAAGTTGGTAGAGGTAGGCGGTTGACCACTGGTCAGTCTAGCCTACCTTCTTTTTTTAGCTGTTTGTAACGGACCTTTTTGGTGCTGAGTTTTTTGTGTGGGTTTAATTTATTTCATTTTCGCTTTGTTTACGTTTTGTTAAATAATCATGCAACCAAACAGTCGCTGAGTTATTGAAAAAAATAACTTAACGCTAACGCCATGTTGTGGCATAATGGAAAATAGTGAGCGTTTTCAATTCAATCAGACGGGAGATAAGTTTTATGACACAACAACGGTTAGTTTTTATTGGAGATAGTATTACAGAATGGGGACGGTTTGAAGACCCGCTTGACTTAGGGGATAATTATGTGCGGATCATTCGTGATCTTTTGGCAATTGAGTCACCAGAAATGTTTCCTGAAATAATCAATAAAGGAATTGGTGGTAATCGAATTAGTGATTTAGCTGAACGTTGGCAAGAAGACGTCATTGCTCTAAATCCTGATTGGTTATCGATTTCAATTGGAATTAACGATGTTTGGCGTCAACTGGATAATCCCGATATGGAACAGATCTACCCAGATCAATTTGAACGGATCTATGACCAGTTATTGAAAGAAGTTAAAAATCAAACAGATGCGACGATTATTTTGATGGAACCGACGATTATTGAAGAAGAAATTCATTCAAGAGGCAATGAACTATTAAAAGCTTATTTGGAAGCAACCCACCGCTTAGCGGAAAAATATGCATGCATCCTTGTACCAACCCACAAAGCCTTTTTAGATGTGTTGGCAACCGGTCTTGATGTTCCGCTAACGATTGATGGCGTCCATATGTCAAGCACAGGCAATCAGCTGATGGCAAAGACCTGGTTAGAAACGGTCACCTTATTTAAGTAAAACAGGCAACATCCGTCTATGCTAAAGGGAAAACAGATTATCTGGTCTTTGCGGAGGACGGTCAGGATATAATGAACGACAAAAAGCACGCAGGCATAATCTGCCCGCGTGCTCTTTAAATCGTTTTTGAAGCCAGTTGGTTATCGTTTTCTACCTGTGATCATATTGTAGATAAATACAATTAATGCAATCACAAGTAAAATATGGACTAAGCCGCCTGCAATTTCAAAGATAAAGCCAAGTAACCATAATAATAATAGAATACCAATTATTGTCCAAAGCATGAATTCTCACTCCTTTTTGTTAGAAACGTCAACGTGTCTGCCTAATATAAGCATTCCCTTTTGATCGGATCGTAAACATTTTTCCAAGAAATAGGGATATAGTTGGGTGTGGAGAATATTAACATTGTTTTTTAAAACAGATGTGCTATAATCAATACCATCACTTTAACTAACGCAGTGCTTCGTTTATTTTAAAACGAAGTGTTGCGTTTTATTTATGATTTTTGAAGCGATAGCGATGAAGTGATAACTAGGATAAAGGACTTACTATAGAAAAGAGGATGTTTGATGGCGAATGAACAGTTAAAAGAGAAGATTATTGATTATGCCCATCAGATTGGTATTGATAAAATCGGTTTTACTGCTGCCGATCCTTTTAGTGAAATGAAAGCACGTTTAAAGATGCAACAAGCAGATAATTATCAATCAGGTTTTGAAAAAGGCAGCAATGCCGAACGAACCGAACCAAAACTGCATGTGAGTGATGCGGAGTCAATCATTGCGATTGCGGTGGCCTATCCGTCTCGAATGAAAGCACGTCCCGTAAACAAAAAAGGAGAGCGCCGGGGTAATTTTTGCCGGGCAAGTTGGGGAATGGACTATCATACCGTCTTAAATGATAAGTTGAATCAACTGAACCGTTTTATTGAAAACCTGGTACCCGGTTTTAGGTCGCGAATCATGGTTGATACCGGTGAACTATCGGACCGGGCAGTTGCTGAGCGTGCGGGGATTGGCTTTAGCGGAAAAAACTGTGCGATTATCACCCCTGAGTTCGGATCGTACGTTTACTTAGGTGAGATGATCACCAACGTTCCGTTTACCTCAGACGTACCCGTCGATGACGGATGTGGCGATTGCACCAAGTGCTTGGACGCCTGTCCCACGGGTGCCTTAGTGGCGCCGGGACGCTTAAATGCGAAAAATTGCATCGCATTCCTGACGCAGACAAAAGACTTTTTGCCGGATGAATACCGAGACAAATTAGGGAACCAACTCTATGGCTTCGATACGTGTCAGCTGGTTTGCCCGAAAAATAAAGGTGTTGATTTTCATCTTCATGACGCCTTTGAACCTGAACCGGACAAGGTTAAACCGGAATTGTTGCCCCTGTTATCAATCTCTAATCGTGAATTTAAAGAAACGTTCGGTCACATGGCTGGCTCATGGCGGGGCAAGAAGCCGTTGCAGCGTAATGCGATTTTAGCATTAGCTCACTACCGAGAGGAACGTGCAGTTGAAGAGCTTGACCGCTTAATGCGGACAGATCCACGTCCAGTGATTCGTGGAACAGCCGCATTTGCGATTGGTAAAATCGGCCGGCGTGATAGTTATCGTTTGATTCAACAAGCCCGTCTAAGTGAAACGGATGAAGCAGTTATAGCAGAAATGGAAAAAGGCTTAGCGTTTGAGCTGGTTTATCAAAACTAAGAGGCAAGTGCAAATCACTTAAATCCGTGCATGCATCAGTTATGAAGCTGGTTTGCTAGGATAATTTGTATAGAATAAAGGAGAAGAACGATGAGCCTTCATATTGTATTGTTTCAACCAGAAATCCCGGCTAATACTGGAAATATCGCCAGAACGTGTTTAGCTGTCAATGCAACCTTACATTTGATTCACCCACTAGGGTTCTCAACTGAAGATAAAATGTTACGCCGATCAGGTCTTGATTATTGGCATGATGTCAAGATTGAGTATCATGATTCGATTGATGATTTGTATCAAGCTCACCCTACGGGTGAGTACTACTACATTGAAAACTTTGGGACCAAGTATTACTCGGAGGTTGATTTTAGTGAAGCTGAGAAAGCACTGTTCTTTGTCTTTGGCCGGGAAACGACAGGGATACCAAAAGAATTGCTTGTCGGTAAAGAAACACGTTGCCTTAGAATCCATATGGCTGATAACGATAAAGTGCGTTCGCTTAATTTATCAAACACCGCAGCAATCATTGCCTATGATGTGATGAAGCAACAAGGCTTCCCGGGAATGCATTAAGGTTTGTAACCGCGCAGGTAGTGGCTAACTGAATACCGAAAGACAGAAAAAAGCTTACCGTTTTAATTATTAAAACGGTAAGCTTTTTTGGTGTGATCAGATTCTTTTTTAGGGACAATCTCAAAAATACGATGTGATTCAAACAATTCAACGATTTCTTCTACCCATTCATAGTAGCGTACAGATTCATCAGAGTCATTTAAGTAAACTTGCGCTTCTTCTTTAATCGCCTCACTCGCCTCTGGGTCGTTCATGATTTGGTTTAAATCTTGTGTGATTCGGGCTTCAATCTTTTTGTTGCGAATGACAACTTCGCGCCAGTTAGCGGTGAATAAGGTAATAAACGTTTGGTAGTAATCTTCTTCCACCGTATAGTGATCTTTGCGCGAGCCTTTCATGAAGGCTTTTTCTGCAATGTTGTAATGCGTCATTTCACGCATGACTTGACTCATGCGGGTTTTACTCATGCCGGTATGCTCAGCGAGCTCATCCAAGTCAAGCGCCCGTCCTTCATAAAAAATAGCTGCAATCACGCGGCCGATGGTTGCCGGATACCCATATGATTTCATGTTTTCAGCAATTTGCTCACTGACGCGATTTTTTATTTGATTTAATTGTTCTTTATGATCCATGAATAATATCAGCTCTTTTTCTGTTTTATTTTTACAAACAATCCATTTGATTTTACTGTATCATAAATGACTGGTGAACCCAATTGGACGTTTGGGTAGGATTTGCTCGTAATCGGGAGGATTTATAAGAAAGATACAATCTATACAATTCATACACTTTAAATTGTATAAAGTTTGTGCAATTTAAAGTGTATACCGGGTTTTGTTTTCGCGTGGTTTATATGTACAATTAAAAAGTAATAAAAAAGGACGACGAAGGAAGGGACAGCTATTGATTCAATTAAAGAATGTTAACAAAGTATATGAAGATGGCTTTCAGGCATTGAAGAATATTAACCTTACTTTTGAAGAAGGCAAACTGAATGTTTTAATCGGACCAAGTGGTTGCGGTAAAACAACAACGATGAAATTATTGAATCGTTTAATCGATTACACCGACGGTGAATTAACGATTGATGGAAAAATAATTTCTGAGATTGATCCAATTGAATTGCGCAGGCAAATGGGTTATGTCATTCAAAGTATTGGTCTATTTCCACATATGACAATCTACGATAACGTCGCAACGGTACCAAAATTACTAAAGTGGGATAAAGCAAAAACAAAGGACCGTGTGTATGAACTATTAAATATGGTTGATTTAGACCCAGAGGTCTATTGCGAACGTTACCCGAATGAATTAAGTGGTGGGCAACAACAACGGATTGGTGTGATTAGAGCCCTAGCTGCTGAACCGAAAATCATTCTTATGGATGAACCGTTTAGTGCGCTTGACCCGATTAGTCGGGAACAATTACAAGATCAGTTGGTTCAGTTACAACAGGAAATCAATAAAACCATCATTTTTGTCACGCATGATATGGATGAAGCGATTAAAATTGCTGACCAAATCATTTTAATGCGTGAAGGTGAGGTCGTTCAAAAAGGAACGCCGCGCGAGATTTTAACCAACCCGAAAGATGATTTTGTACGAGAGTTTATTGGACAAGAACGCTTAGAAAAAGCACAAGGCTTACCGCCAATGACTGCTTTTGTTGATGCGAACTTCCCGAGTGTTAATGTTGAAAAGTCCGTTGATGACTTAATTGATGTGATGGTTAAACATAAGAAAGATCAAATGCCGATTGTTGATAATGACGATAAGTATTTAGGGATTGTATCACTCTACGATGCGGTGCGAAAACATGATGTTGTCTTACGTGATTTAGTGAACCCTGATATTATTGCTTATCGTGAAACAGCCGAAGTTGAGAAATTTGTCGCGAGTAAAGATACGATCGCGCCGATTGTTAAAGAAGATGAAACCTTTATTGGTGTCTTAGACCAAGATCAATTATTAGCCGTCTTACATGATAAAATTGAGCCTAAAAGTGGTGTAAGGTCATGAATTTAATTCAAGAGTACATCGAGTTCTTTTCAATTCGTTATGAAAACATTATGCGTTATTTGGTGGAACATTTAACGATTGCGGCAGTATCAATTGTTGCGGCGATTGTCTTAACTGTACCGCTCGCAATATGGATGACGAAAATGAAAAATGAACGTTTGAAGCAAGCGATTTTTAATTTAGCGAACTTCTTTCAAACGATACCAACCATTGCCTTATTTGCGATTTTAATTCCGTTTTTCGGGATCGGTTTTGTACCAGCGGTGGTTGCCTTGTTCTTATATGCCTTACTGCCGCTCTTACGTAATACTTACGCAGGTGTTGAATCGATTGATCAAGGCATCGTCGAAGCAGCAAAAGGAATGGGGTACTCAACATTTGGTCGGTTGATGAAAGTAGAGCTGCCGATTGCTGTCCCTTATATTATGTCAGGGATTCGGATTACGACGGTCTATATCATCAGTTGGACGACACTAGCATCAGTTATTGGTGCGGGTGGTTTAGGTGACTTGGTTATGGCGGGCATTGGCTCAAACAACACCTATATGATTTTTACCGGCACCGTGATGGCAATTGGCCTTGCTTTAATTGTTGATACGCTGTTCGGTTTGGTCGAAAAACGCTTATCTCATACCCGTGCTTCTTAAAAAGACACAGGCGAGGTAAGTCACTTAACAAGAAGACAACGATAAATAAAGACGTCGTAAACATGAAGTGATGATGAACCTTACATCTTTGGTGTAAGTTCGATATAAAAACAATAAAAGAAAAGGGGATTTTAACATGAAAAAGAAATTACTTGCAGTCCTATTAGCAATGACTGTCCTATTTATTGCCGCTTGCGGTGGAGACGAATCAGCAGATGGAGGCGAAGTGTTTGAGTTTGGAGCACAATCGTATACGGACCCGAAAATCGCTGCCCAAATGGTTAAGATTTTAGTAGAAGAAAATACGGATCACGAAGTTAATATTACGGAAGACATTCAAGCAAGTCCACAAATTCTTGCTTCAATTGAGCGCGAAGAATTTGATTTTGCGATGCTTTATTCAGGTGAGGTCTACAACAATCACTTTGATGATGTGGACTATTCAACAAACTCAGAACAAACCATTCAAAATGCCCAAGATTTATTTGGTCCAGAATATGATATGACGTGGTTTGATACAATTGGTTTCAAAAACGAATATGCGATTGCGATTCGTGGCGATTTTGCAGAAGAAAATGATATTACCACGATTTCAGATCTTGAAGCACATGCTGATGATCTAACCTTAGGAACAGACACAACCTGGGTAGAGCGTGACAATGATGGTTACCGTGGTTTCCAAGAACGTTATGGTTTTGAATTTGGTGACGTACGTGGCATGGAAGTTTCATTAATGTATACCGGGATTGCTAACAGTGAGCTTGACGTTGTGACAGCTTACACGGTCGATCCACAAATTGCTGAATATGATTTGCGTATTCTAGAAGATGATCAAGAATTCTTCCCACCTTACGATGCATCACTTGTGGCGCGTAATGAAGTATTAGAAAACTATCCAGAAGTTGAAGAAATCTTCTTAGAGCTTGTCGGAACCGTTTCAACCGAAGAGATGTCTGAATTGATTCGCCAAGTCGACTTAGAAGAACGTTCAACGGAAGAAGTTGCACGTGAGTTCTTAGAAACAGAAGGCTTACTAAACTAATAAATAAAGTGGGGATCCAATAATGGATTTTTTAATCGAATTAGGCACCTATATGTTAGAAAACTCGAGTGAGTTACTCGCACTTGCAGGCGAACACGTGATGATGGTCTTATATGCAATTGGCTTCGCGTTGTTAGTCGGGATACCACTCGGAATCTTAGCGGCGAAATTTAAAAAAGCTGCCCCAGTGATTTTATCCCTGGTGAATATCTTGCAACTGATTCCAAGCCTGGCGATGCTCGCGATTTTACTCATCTACTTTGGCCTTGGAAACTCAACAGTGGTGATTGGTTTATTTTTCTACTCACTGTTACCGATTGTCCGTAACACGTATGTCGGCTTAAAAGAAGTTGATGCAAGCGTGACAGAAGCAGGACGCGGAATTGGGATGACCCCCTTGCAGTTATTATGGAAGGTCGAGTTTCCCTTATCAATACCGTTCTTAATGGCCGGATTGCGAGTGGCGGCAGTGATTGCCGTTGCTGTTGCGACCATTGCCCCCTATATTGGTGGGGGCGGTTTAGGCAGTGAAATCGTTGGTGGAATCAACCTACAAAATGACGTGCGTCTCTATGCTGGTGCCATACCAGCGGCAGCACTTGCCATTTTGGCTGATTTCCTGCTCGGTATTTTTGAACGAAAAACGAAAAATAGATTTGCTAACTAAATAGCTGTTGAAAAAGATGTCGGTGCATGTATCGGCATCTTTTTTACGGGTATTTGCGCCTGAATGAATCTATACGAACCGAGCAAATAGTGCCCGGTTTTCCAGACGATTTCACAAGATGAAGTCGCTACCTAAAAGAAAGGGAGGAATTATGATGGAACAAAAACTACTTGATGCGATTACTGCTTTATATGACGAGATGGTTGACTTACGCCGTCACTTTCATATGTATCCAGAACTATCATTTAAAGAAGTAAATACACCGAAGACCATCGCCGCCTACCATCGCGACCTTGGCCTTGAGGTGAGGGAAGGTGTCGGGACCCGCGGTGTGGTTGCAACGCTTAGAGGAAAGTACCCTGGTAAAACAGTGGCAATTCGAGCTGATTTTGATGCGTTGCCGATCACGGAAGAAAATGACGTGCCTTATGCGTCGACCGTTGACGGGGTGATGCATGCTTGTGGTCATGATGCGCACACCGCCATCGCTTTAGGAATGGCCAAGGCTTTTGTTTCCGTGAAAGATGACTTGCACGGAAATGTGGTTTTCATCCACCAACATGCTGAAGAGGAAGACCCAGGTGGTGCGAAAGCAATGATTGAAGACGGTGCGCTTGAGGGTGTTGATATTATTTTCGCCACCCACATGGAAAATTATCTTCCCGTTCATCATGTGAGCCATAGTCCTGACTATATTCTAGCAGCGAGCGATGATTTTTTTATTACGATAAAAGGCGAAGGGGGCCATGGCGCCTTTCCTCAAGATGCGACTGATGCGGTTCAAATCGGGGCCCAGTTAGTTGCGAACTTACATCAGCTCGTTAGTCGTAAGGTGGATCCATTAAAATCAGCGGTGTTAACGGTCGGTGCCTTTAAAGCTGGTGAGAAAGCCAATGTTATTCCAGGCCAGGCGACAATCGAAGGGACGGTTCGCACCTTTGATGATGATGTGCGAGCAGCACTTGCCGATTGGGTTAAAAAAGTTGCCGAACATACGGCGGCAATGTATGGTGCAGAAGTTGAGGTCGACTATCAATTTGGTTATCCAGCAACGAAAAACGATCCGGACGTAAACGCACTTATCGTCAAGGCTGCAACAGCACTTCTTCCAGAAGGACATGTTAAAGCGATGGCGCCGAATATGGGGGCGGAGGACTTTAGTTACTTTACCCGTCAAATTCCTGGGGCTTATTTTTTCACTGGTTCTGCGAACGAAGCGAAAGGCTTCACCTATCCTTATCACCATCCCAAGTTTGATATTGATGAACAGGCGCTATTAAATGGAGCGAAAGTTATGGCAAAAGCGACCCTTGATTATTTAACTGAAGCTCACTAATGTGAAAGTCTTCTCCTTTTTAACCAGAAGGAGAAGACTTTTTTAATAGGGCAACCGATCCCGATAGTCATGCAATCATTTTCTCCACGACCAGGTTGACGGGCACGAGTATGTTTATATTTTGATGTTTTTTAAACGAACGATGCTCAAAGGGTAGCGCAAGCAGGCCTTCATTTGTTAAACTAAGGAAATGGGAGGCAAGACATGATGAAAAAAATTATCGGGCTCTTAATAATTAGTACTGTAATGATTCTATCAGGTTGTAATGAAGACGCAGCATCGACTGATGGTGATGAAACGCCTGAGGTGGATGGCTACCGCTATCCTACCGAAGAAGTAGAAAAAGCGTTTGCAGAAGCAAGTTTTACCGCCACCTTGCCCGAAAGATTACCCATACCCGTTGCGTATGTTGTATATGATCACTATTTTTTAGATGGGGTAGAGATTTTAGACCTCAGCTTTTATTCTGATCAAAATGATTTATTAACCATTCAAATAAAGGATGGTGAGACAACGGCGTGTGCCACATTAGAAACTGTTCAAGTTAATGGTGTTCAGGAAGCGTGTTTTTATCAATCTGACTTTGTGCAACAACTTGTCGTGATTGACCAACCGCTCATTTATCAAATTGAGTACCGTAAAGGCATGCGGGAAGACGATGCAGAAGAGTTATACCCAATCGAGCAACGGCATCTCGTCGAAATTTCTGAAGCGATTCGGTCGTAATGAAAACCATCGATTGCCAGGAGCACGGTGCTGCTAAATCAGTGAAGTGAACAATCTTGCAAGGGAAAATAAATACTTTTAAACGAGGGAAACCGATGTCAACGAAAAAAGAAGCACAACCAAACAAACAAATTATTTTAACAGGTGGAGGAACGGCAGGACATGTCATGGTTAACTTGGCGCTGATTCCTTTGCTGAAAGAAGACGGATATACGATTGACTACATTGGCTCAAAAGAGGGCATTGAACGAGAACTGATTGAACCGCAAAAAGACGTTACCTACCATGCTGTTCATACCGGTAAGCTGAGACGATACTTATCGATTGAAAATTTTAAAGATCCGTTCAAAGTGATGAAAGGGGTCAGTGAAGCTGCCCGTATTATCCGAAAAAAACGCCCGCAAATTATTTTTTCAAAAGGTGGGTTTGTTTCGGTACCGGTCTTACTTGCTGCACGACTGACCCGGACCCCTGCTATCATTCATGAATCAGACTTAACACCAGGATTAGCCAACAAAATTGCAATGCCATTCGCCAAGCGCATTTTAGTGACCTTTGCCGCCACGTTAGAACACGTCGATCAAAAGAAAGCACGTTTTATTGGCCCGGTTGTCCGTCCAGAGTTGTTTGCAGGAGATAAAGCGAGCGGTCTTGAATTTTTACGGTTTAAAAAAGATAAGCCAGTCCTTCTTGTGATGGGTGGCAGTGCGGGTTCTAAAACAATCAATGACCTCATTCGGAATCATTTAGATGACTTAACCCGGTATTTTCAAGTGGTTCACTTAACCGGCAAAGGTCATTTAGACGAAACGATTAGACGAGAAAGTTATCGGCAGTTTGAGTATGTCGATAAGGAATTAAAGGACATTCTGCACGCTGCGGATGTTGTGATTTCACGGGCGGGTGCAAATGCGATTTTTGAGTGTTTAGCGTTAAAAAAACCAATGTTACTCATTCCGTTGTCTAAAAAGGTGAGTCGTGGTGATCAACTATTAAACGCCCATGTATTTGAAAAGCAAGGCTACGCACACGTACTCGATGAAGACACGTTAACCAGCGAAGGCTTCTTAACGGCGTTTGATGCGTTTATAAGTGACACGGATCATATCCGAGAAATGATGCAGCATTTTAATGCAGAAGATGCCATTCAAGCTGTATTGGAAGAAATACATCACTATGAAAAGCCGTCTAAATCAAAATCATCGCAATTGTAAATGAAAAAGGTACATCAAAGCGCATAGATACAAAATGGCAACAGCACGTTTAATTTTAGCGTGCTGTTGCCATTTATTTTCAATACATACAGGGCGATGATGCCTTAATTAATCGTCATAACCGTTTGTGATTAAATCAAGTTTGCCTGTTTTCGGATCAATCACAAGACCATGAACCGGTGTATCATCAGGCAGTAAGGGATGATTTTTAATTAAATCGACAGAACTTTGGACAGATGTTTCGACATGGTCAAACCCTTCAAACCACGCTTTGGCATCCACGTCTAAATTGGCAATGGTTTCCGCTGGAATCCCGCTGATTTTCATGCGTTCAAAGAGATGATCGGTATCGAGGTTGCTCATGCCACAGTCATGGTGACCCACGACGTAGATTTCATCCGCTTGCAGGGCGTGAACAGCGACTAAAATACTGCGCATCACTGAACCGTAGGGGTTTTTAATGATCCCACCAGCAGTTTTTAGTATTTTGACATCACCGTTTTTAAAATTCATCGCTTTCGGTAATAATTCTGTTAAACGGGTATCCATACATGTTAAAATAACAGCATGTTTGTCGGGTACACTATTTGTGACATAGGCTTGATAGTCTTTCTGTTCCACAAACGTGTGGTTATGTTGTAAAATATCATCAAGTAACATGTTTATTCCCCTCTCATTAAAATGCACTGTAACATAAATATATATAGATGTTTTTTTATATCATAGTGTATCTGACGGGGTAAAATCAAGGGTTAACCGAATATTTAGTTAAATCAAGGTCGATATATCCTTTGACTTGGAGTATTTCCCGGGAAATTGAGGTGAAGGCATGACTGATCAAAACCAGCAGCCAAATGATTCTGACGACGAGGTAAAACAAACCAAGAGCGAACATGCGACGCGTCAAACGGATGACCGTCAAAAACGAGCACAATTCGAACAAGAAGAACAGGAATATTTAGCGCGTGTTAAACAATCGATGATTGATGATGACTTGTTTGAACCGATTACCCATGAAGACATGCGCGGCATTATTAAAGAAGCACGGAAGAATCATCAAAGCCGTTCTTCTGGAGACGGGAGTCAAAAACCACGGTTTGTTTTGCCGAGGCGCTACCGACTGTTTGCGATTGTACTCGCTTTATTCATGGTGATTCAGGCAGTTGCGCTTCTGGCGACAACCTTTTCAATTCCAGTGGTTGATTTTTTAATCACCTCTCACGAACTATCAAACGATCCCGTAATTAAAGAAGATAAGGAAGCAATCGTCATTGTAGATACTGGAACAGGTCGGGGCACCGGGTTTGTTGTTGCTAGGGATGGTTATATCATTACCAACGCCCATGTGGTAGATCAAGAGACAACCGTGACGATTGGTCTGCATGACCAAAGTTTACTGACGGGTGAGGTTATTGAAGCAATGCCGGCGGTTGATTTAGCGTTAATTAAAGTGGATCAAACATTTGATGTAGTCTTACCATTAAGTGAAACCGTGCCGACATTAGACACACCAGTGCATTTTATTGGAAACCCATTAAGATTCAATCGGATTGCCAATGCCGGTACATTTATTGAACGTGAAGGACGATCGTCACTCGATACACCGGTCTACTATTTGGATGCGCCAGTCTACCGGGGGAACAGTGGCAGCCCCGTGATAAATGAGAACGGGGCCGTTGAAGGTATTGTCTATGCAACCCGTGATGACAGGACCTATGGAAAAGTCGGCTTAGTGATTCCGGCTTCAGTAGCAGCTGACGTGTTTCAAGCGTATTTGTCGCCAGATCAGCAGGAGTGATTGGGTTTTTGTTCGGGTAATTAATGCTAAATGTAAGTCACAAAGCGAAATTGTTGAAGAAACTAAATTATGGTATGTTAGATGTAGCGTCATGAATCGTTCCTAAGCATTCCTAAGTAAAGGATTTAGGACGAACAATAATTGAGATGAGGATGGTAAACGATGAAGAAGATGAACGTTGAAAGTTTTAACCTTGATCACAAAAAAGTAGTCGCGCCTTATGTACGTTTAGTTAGCGAAACCACAGGTTCGCACGGCGATACGGTCTATAAATATGACTTGCGTTTCACTCAACCGAACGACGATCACTTAGAAATGCCTGGCTTACACGCCTTGGAACACTTAATGGCTGAAAATATTCGCAATCACATAGAGGGTGTGTTAGACATCGGACCGATGGGTTGTCAAACAGGCTTTTATCTCAGTGTCCTGAATGAGAGTTCGTATGATGCGATCATTGAAGGTTTTGCGAAAACGTTAGACGATTGTGTCAACGCGGAAGAAGTTCCAGCCGCGAATGAAACCCAGTGCGGACGAGCTGCAAACCATAGCTTACCCGATGCTAAAATTTACGCGAAGAAGATGTTAGCGAAAAAAGACCAATGGCGTCATGTTTTTGGTGAAGATCAAGTGTAGAAAAGGACGTGAAAACAATTGATAGAACAAGTCAAGCAATATGCAAAAACACATAGAGATGCACACTTAAACGCATTAGATCAATTCTTACGAATTGAAAGTGTAAGTACCGACCCAACACATCAAGAAGCGATGACTAGCGCTGCATCTTTTGTCCGTGATTACCTGAGAGGAATCGGATTTGATACAGCGCGTATTGAAGAAACGGCTAAGCATCCACTCGTCTTTGCTGAGTATGTAAAAGACCCTGCCTTAAAAACGGTTTTAATCTACGGGCATTATGATGTACAGCCAGCAGATCCTTATGAATTATGGACATCTGAACCGTTTGAACCGACGGTAAGAGAAGGTCGCCTCTACGCACGCGGGGCAAGCGATGATAAAGGACAAGTTTTTATGCATTTAGTTGCGCTAGAAGCAATGATGAAAACGACGGGTGAATTGCCACTGAACGTTAAAATTTGTATTGAAGGCGAAGAGGAAATTGGTTCCGAGAATCTTTATCAACGGTTACGCGAGAAAAAAGATCAATTTGATGCTGATTTTGCGATTGTATCAGACTCTGGAATGGTTGCCGAAGATCAACCAACAATTCTTTACGGTCTAAAAGGCTTTACGGGATTAGAATTCACTGTGACTGGACCAAATAACGACTTACACTCAGGCTTGTACGGTGGCGCGGTGAGAAATCCATTGATGGCTATGAGTCATCTGCTTGCCTCAATGAAAGATACCGATGAAATCGTCAAAGTTGAAGGCTTTTATGAGGATGTTGAACCCTTAACGGAGTTCGAACGTCAATTGATGCAAGCGGCGCCAAGTGAGAACTATCAGACAACATTAAATATTCCGGAAACGGTCTCAGAGAAGGGATATTCTGCTGTTGAACACACGATGGGTCGACCTACGCTTGAGGTGAATGGTTTATTTGGTGGGTACCAGGGGGAAGGGACAAAGACAATTATTCCAGAAAAAGCTACAGCTAAACTAACCTGTCGATTAGTTCCTGGTCAGGACCCTGAAAAAATCCAACAGTTGCTTGTTGATCATATTGAGTCGCACACACCGACCGGCGTACGTGTCACGATTAAGCGTGAACCACTTTCAGCGAAGGCATATAAAGTAGACCCCGATCATCCACTCATTGTGCAAGCGAGTCAGAGTTACGAAAAAGCGTTTAATAAAACGGCTGTTTTTGTGCGTATGGGTGGCTCGATTCCAGTGGTCGAGTGGATTGACGATATCTTTAAGATACCTGTTGTATTACTTGGCTTTGGGACGCCAAGTGACCGGCTTCATTCACCGAATGAAAGCTTTCCATTGAAGAATTTTGATTTAGGGATTGAGACGTTGATTGATTTTTATATGAACGTCTAAGTCCGCTAGTTTCTGTTTATAAGGAGAAAGAACTGGGGGTCATCCACTTGGGTGATCCTTTCGTGTGCTGAGTGTTAGCTGCACTGGTGACAGGGATAGCGAGGGATGAGCAGGATCCAATGATTTTGATTCAATGAAAACAAGGTGTTAAACCAACACGAAGAATGAAATCAACAGAAGGGCGTGGTTGAGATGCTAGAAACAAGCCGGCTATTGATTAAACCCTTTACCTTAGCAATGATGAGAGCTGCTATAAAGGGCCCAGCTGCCTTTCGACAGGTTGCTGAAGTAAATGTGGAAGCAGGGTATCCAGCCGCAGACTACCTGGCAATGTTTCCATTTAAAATTGAACACATGACAGCTAACCCTGAAGCGCTTGCCTTTGAATGCTTTGTTATCTTGAAAGAAACCAACACGATAATGGCTGATATTGGTTTTAAAGGCGGTCCTGATGCAGCGGGTCGCATGGATATCGGCTATAGCGTTATGCCGCGTTACCGCGGATGCGGTCTGGCGACTGAGATGGTCACAGCGATGACGGCATGGGGGAAACGACAACCAGGTGTTAAAATGCTGACGGCACATTGCGATAAAGCTAATCAAGCATCGTACCACGTGTTACGAAACGCCGGCTTTCGCATGGTTAAAGAAACAGAGGACGGGTTTTATTTCGAAATAAACGCGTAACAAGCTAAAGCAAATAACGATGGCTTGTAGTGTCGCGATGACCGCCCTCAGGTGGATGAGGTTCGTTTAGGAAATGAGGCCATTCCTGAATTAGCCAGTGTTTTTGTTTGACGTTCCGATTTGGAATGGTTACAATATAAATAGTGACTTATTTATCGAGGAGGTTTAAAAAGTGCCGTATGTTTTGTTAATCCTCGCCGGCGTTTGGGTTGGCTATCTTTTATATACACGTTATTTTCCTGTTAGAGGCGTTAAATGTGTCAACAAAACAGAGTTAAAAAACAAGGCAACGATCGTTGATTTGCGAGATTACAGCGAGTCTGCTAAAGAAGTTGTTATCGGTGCAATTGCGTTACCAATTGCTTATATTAAGCGGCACCATCATGGATTACCTCAACGTGAGATTTACGTTGTAGCTAGTGATCGTGTAGAGAGAAACATTGGCATTCGATTATTGCAGCGATCTGGCCACCGAGTGGCAGGTTACTCGATTATTAATGATCCTTGCCGATGCAAAAAATACCTTGCCGAATTTGCATCGTAGATAAAAAAAGGAGTGCAGCATAATGGATTACACACCACAAGTTAAAAATAGAATGAAACGGATTGAAGGTCAAGTGCGCGGCATTCTTAAGATGATGGAAGATGAAAAAGATTGTAAAGAAGTCATTACCCAAATGTCAGCGGTTCGAACAGCGATAGACCGGACAATGGGATTGGTTGTTAGCTCGAACTTAGTAAACTGTGTGATTGATGCAGAAGCAAATGGCGTTGAAGATCCACAGAAATATGTTGAAGATGCCGTTGAATTACTTGTAAAAAGCCGTTAGTCATTGTGAAGAATGACTAAGGCTTTTTATTTTGGTTAAAATAGATCTGTCACCGAATTCACTCAGCTGTCTACCGGTGAACAGATGCTGGAACGACGGAGGAAGGGTTTCGGTTACTTGATGTATTTCCGCGTAATCCCCATCCCTAATACACATAACACGATTACATAATAAAAGATATATTGATAGTTTCCAAACACGTCAATCATCATGCCTGAACTGAGGACACCGATAATTGCACCAATTCCATACGCGGTAAAGACTAAGCCGTAGTTCTGGCTATAGTGCCACATGCCGTAATGTTTTAAGGTAGCGGTTGGTGCAATCGCCAGCCAGCCCCCTAAGTTAAACCAAAAGATAGAAAAAGCAATCGGATAAACAATGGCATACTGGTGGAAGAGGATAAGACTAAGTGCCGCTGTCATAATTAACAGATACGAAAGTAACATGGAAAAGCGAGCGGAGTAATGATCTGTTAACCAACCGAATGTTGGACGTCCGAGTCCGTTAAAGACAGCAAACAGGGCCATCAAACCAGTAACCGTTGCCGCATCCAAATGAAAATACTCAACACCAACACTTAAAGTCATCCCAACTAACATTAAGCCAATTAAGGTACCAATAATGAAATTAAGATAAATGCCTTTGAAGCTTTTTGTTTTTAACATCTCGTTTGAGGTTAAGTTTTCTGATAAGTCATCGGTTACTGTTTTATTAAGGTATGGAGCCACATCATCAGCGTTCGGATATTTGAATGACACGCTTAAAAAGGGGAGGATAACAGCAAAACTGATGCCCATGATCAGAAATGTATCCATGACGCCAAATTGTTCGACTAATAGACGTGCAACTGGTGCAGTAACGAGTGGGGAAAGACCAAATCCGAGTAAGACTAAGCCAGAAGCCAAACCTTTCTTATCGGGAAACCATTGGGCAATCACATTCATCATCACACCATATGCAATACCGACACCAGCTCCACCCACCAGTCCATAGCTTATCGTCAAGAGATAGATATTAGGACTAAATGATGCGAGAACCCAACTTGTCGCAACAAGCATGCCACCAAATAAAATGAGCGTGCGTGGGTGGAAGGTGCGCATATATTTTCCGATAATCAACATGAAAACGGCATAAAACGTTAGGGCGAACATATAAGGTAACCCACTTTCGGATGCACCGAGTTGAAATTCTTCTTCGAGTGCTACCCTAAAGACGCTATAGGAATAGACGGTCCCTAAAAACATCATAATAATAATCCCTAAAAATATGAATAACCACCGCTTGTATGGGGGAGCACCTTTGGTGCTCGTTTTAGCAAATACCTGCATCTATTTCACGCTCCTTTAATTTTTAAGTCAATCAGTTATCCGTGAACACAAAAACTTTCACTAAGCTTCACAAGCGTTTAAGCGCCTGTTGAGTGACGCATAAAGCTGCGATGACTTTGACCAACTAACGATTAAAAAAAGCCAATAACACATGGCGCATCTGCACCATGTGTTATTGGCTTACTTATCGACTGGTTTGTAACCCTTCGATTTGTCTTCCAATGGTTATGAGTTGATTGTTTCTTCCAGGTTTTTATCGACGACAACAATGATCATCTTTTCTCCGGATTTTGTACTTACATCTGAATGGGTGCTTACGACATTAACATCGACGACGGATTTAATGGCGTTTTCTAGACTTATTCGCGATTTTTCAAAAAGCGCAGTTCTTACTTTTTTGATTAACTCGACACCTTCGAGCGTTTCAGCAAGGTTTTTCTCGGATTGACTGAGAAAGCCTTGTAATCGAATAATGATTAAATCTTGATAAATGAGTGTTTTGATTTTTTCGGGACCACGTCCCATTTGTTCAATTTCAAACTTACTGATTGCTTCGTTTATTTTCGACTCAATTTGTCCTTTTGTCATGAACATTCACTCCAGAAATAGTTTGGCTAATCATGGTTACCGGGTTGTTTGTCGGCACAGATGATTTTAACTTAAGTTACTATACCACATTCATTGAATTGTTTCAATCTTGAAAATCTTTCGTTTATTTATGGAGCGCTTTCACAAGCAATGCTTCGATAATCATCCTTTTCTTGCTTGATGGAAGGGCCGTCATCAAAAAACCGAACGAGACGTTTAATTTGCTGCTTTACCGACTAGGTAAAAGGACATATTTAAACAAAACGTAACGATTACTATTTACAAAGCGTAATCATTACGATATAATTCGATTAGATTAAATGACTAAGCAGGTTAATTAGGGGGAATTAGAATGAAGAAAAAGAAATGGTTTGGTTTCATCTTAGTATTAGTAGGTCTACTTGTTGTGAGCGCTTGTCAAGCAGATGAAGAGGAAGATACGCGCGGAAGAACAGATGGCGACGACACTCAGAATGAAGACAGATTGGACGTTATCACGACACTGTATCCACTTGCCTTTTTTGCCAATGAAATTGGTGGAGAATACATTAATGCGACGTCAATCTTACCTTCTGGTAGTGATGCCCATACCTATGAACCGACCTCAAAAACAATGATTGAGATTGCAGAAGCCGATCTCTTTATTTACAATGAACAAACGTCAGAGTCGTATGCAGAAAATATTGAAGCCTCGCTTTCTGGTGAATCGGTAACATTCTTAGAAGCAGCTGAAGGCATCGAATTGATTACTTATTTACATGATCACGAGGATGAACATGACGATGAGGATGATCACGCAGAAGATGAGCACGAGGATGAAGACGAGCACAGTGACGATGATGCGCATGACGATGAAGACGCCGGTGGGGATGTAGATGGTCATGTCTGGTTAAGTCCAACATCTTCGATTGAACTGAGTGAAAATATTATGACAGCGTTAATTGAGTTAGCTCCTGAGCATGAGGCGGCATTTAGAGAAGGATTTGCAGCGCTAAAAGTGCGACTAGAAGCATTAGATCAGGATTTCCATGATACGATTGATGGTTTGGATGATAAAACAATACTCGTGACACATGCGGCTTATAACTATTGGGCACGTGATTTTGGTATTGAACAAATTGCGGTCTCAGGTCTTTCGCCATCAAATGAACCGTCACAACGTCAGCTGATTGAAATTCTTGATCTTGTTGAAAATCAGAATTTAAACTACATTCTCTTTGAACAGAATATTACGTCACAAGTGTCTGAAGTGATCACCGAAGAGGCGAACCTTGAAGTCAGACAATTACACAACATTTCTACCTTAACAAGTGATGATGAAGCAAATAATGAAGATTATTTTAGTTTAATGGAACGAAATTTAGCTGTTTTAGAAGAAGTATTAATGAATAAATAATGAAAAAATGCATCGCCCTTGTTAGCTCGGGCGATGCATTTTTTGATGGAATGAAAACCATGCTTGTGCCGGCATTTCTGCTGGCTATATTCTTGTTACTTTTTAGCTGCGTTGATGGCTTGAACAAAAGCAGCTTCGATGTCATCAATGTTCTCAATCCCGACAGAAATCCGCACAAGCCCTTCCGTTATACCAAGGGATTGTTGCACATCTGTTGGTAAGGCACGGTGAGAAGTTGTTTTAGGGTATGAAACCGTTGTTTCCACTCCAGCTAGAGTGGGTACAATTTTAACCCATCCTAGTGATTTAAAGAAGGTACCGACATCAATCGGGTCCGCTAAATCAATCGTGACAATGGCACCATTTCCCTTTTCACTCGCATGTTTAGGGTAGTAAACCGTTTTAACCCCTTCGTGGGCGGTGAGGCGCGTCGCTAATGCTTGGGCATTGGTTACTTGTTTCTCCATCCGTAAGGCTAGTGTCTTAATGCCGCGCACGGTTAGCCAAGCTTCCATCGGTGCGAGCGTTGTACCTAAGTTGACCCCACGTGTTTTTGCCTTTTGGATTAACTCACTATCACCAACCACCACACCAGCCGTAATGTCACTGTGGCCCCCTAGATATTTTGTAGCGCTATGAACAACGAGATTAATCCCTGTTGAATAGGGGTTAATCAAATACGGGGTAGCAAAGGTGTTATCAATCATCGTTTTAAGCTGATGCTTCTTAGCTAACGCAACGATTGATTGAAGGTCTTCAACATACAACAATGGATTGGTAATCGATTCCGTGTATAAACATTTGGTTTGATCGGTGATTAATGCTTCAACAGCGTCAATGTCTTTAAAATCAGCGAAATGGACGGTAATGCCAAAGCTAGTGAGTTCGGTTTGAAAGAGTTCATAGGTACCGCCATAGATATCCGTCGAAGCAATGATTTCATCACCAGCCTCAACCATTGAGAGAACGCCAATTAAGATGGCGGCTAAACCAGATGAAGCACTTACCCCGCTTGGTGCACCCTCAAGTTGAGCAACACTATCCGCGAGCTCATCAGGATTAGGGTTCCCAACGCGCGAGTATAAATAGTCTTTCTTACCTTGATAGAAAGCTTCGACATCATCAAGGTCTTTAAAGCTAAACGCACTGGATTGGTAAATCGGTGTGACTTTACTATTGGTTGGTAATGGTTTCTCATGATTAATATGTACAGCACGTGTTTCAAATGATTTGGTCATTCTCACTCATCCCTTCGGTTTCTTTAGTAAATACTTTACGCTATCAAGCAGCAGTTTTGCAAGCTTAAACGGTTTGAATGTTTAAACATTCAGAATAAAGTACGTGCGATTAGCTACCATCGCGTTTAGTAGGATCAAAAAAGGGTTATTTTTCTGATAGCTTGAGGTATGACTTAAAATTGTTGCAGTTATTCGGTATACTAGAGAGCGTAACGGGCTAACGCATCGCTTACCTGGCACTTTGACGCTAATGCGTTTTAAGTGGGGATTGTAAAAGCGTTAATTGTCTAGCCTAAGTCTTTTAAGAACGGCGTTAGGACGTTAAAAAACTGAGGAGGCTATGAAATGAAATATGCAATTATTACTGGTGTTTCACGTGGTTTAGGTGAGTCGGTTGCTAAGCGAATGCTTGATCAGGGTGTCGCAGTTCTAGGGTTAAGTCGGAGTAAAAACAAGGAGCTCTTGCGTTACAGTGAAGACATTGGGGTGCCGTTTTATCCTTTCTATGTGGATATTTCTAATCATGAAGCATTAGAAGACGCCCTTGCAAAAATTAATGCGCTCGTTTTTAAACAAACAACCGAACACATTTATTTGATTAATAATGCCGCCACGGTCAATCCCATCGATCGTGCTGAAAAACATGTGATTGAAGCAATTAAAAAACATGTCGATACCAATTTAACGGCACCGATGATTACAACGTCTGCCTTGTTGAGTCAAGCAACAAAGGCGCATGCACAAGTCATTGTTATGAACATTACCTCTGGTGCGGCGAATCGTTCAACTTACGGTTGGAGTTTATATGGCTCAACGAAAGCAGGGCTCAACCGTTATACAGAAACGGTTGCACTTGAGACGGCAGAACGTGATGAGCGTCACAAAGTTGTGTTATTCGATCCAAGTATCATGGATACCAACATGCAAGGAAGTATTCGCGAGACGAACGAATCACAGTTTAAAGCGGTGGATACCTTTAAAGCATATAAAGACAATGATCAACTGCGAGATACCGATGTTGTCGCAAAAGTGATTGTTGAATTGTTAGCGGATGAACAAGGCCTGAAAAATGGAGAGACGTATTCAATTCATGATTATATGGATTAAGTCAGCAACAAGGATCGTGACAGTTAGTGATCAGTTAACTTATAAGATGAAACAAGGACAACAGCCAAACTTAGCTGTTGTCCTTGTTTCGTTTGTGGTAACGCCCTGACAAATAATCACGAGGATTCATGCCAGTCACTTGTTTGAAGACCCGGCTAAAGTAATAAGGGTTTGGGAAATTTAATTTTTCACTAACTTCACTCACATTTAAGTCCGTTTGGTGAAAATAGTCTATGGCTTGAGCAACCTGTTTCTCCAAGCGCACTTGCCGAATGGTTTTACCTGTTGTTTCTTTAAAGACGGTTGAAATGTAACTGTAATTGAGATGAAGTGCTTTGGCAATCATTTGACTGCTTAATTGTTTGGGCTTGTCTTCAATAAGACGAAGAACCTGCGCAACGATTTGCTGGTTTCTCGGTTTGATGGGCTCACGTTGTTGTAAATAGAAGTGATAGAGCATATCAAAGACAGCAATGCTCTGTTTTAGACTTGTTGCTTCCGTTTGTTTTAAAATTTGTTTGAATGTTTGTATGAGCCATTGTGGTTGAGTGACAATCCCCTGGCGTTCAAAGCTAAGTTTTTTATTGTAGCTTGCTTTCGTTGTAAAAAAAGAAGAAGCTTCGATCGGATAGTCTTCGAGTGATGCTGTTTCTTGACTGAACCAGTGCAAGTAATACCAGCGTGTCCCTTGTTGGAACGGTTTCGTCCCGAAATGATGACAGCCTGCCTTAAGAAAAAGATACTCCCCTGCTGTAACGGTAACTGCGACATCCTCTTCAACTACTTCAATCGCACCTTCAACGACAAATAAAAAGACATCTATAGTTAGAAATGTACGATCGGGATGAATGATTTCTCCTAGGGGATCAGTTAAGTAGCCAATCTCTTGCACAAGCGGTAATTGGTCTGTGCGTATCGATATGGGATCCATGGTGTATCACCTCTGTTTTCTGCCTGTCCTGTTTGGCTAAAGCAATGAATCTTGTCTAGTGATAGTTTAGCAAATCACCTAAAAAAAAGATAGGTTTTAGCGAAGTACTGATATGGTTTTTTAATGAGTGATTGTGGATACTTAAAACACAAGCAACTACGAGACTTAGTAGGAGAATGAAAGGATGATTTGATGGATCACGTCCAATTAGATGAAGGTGTTTTCAAACAATCACAAGAAACAGGAAAAGCATTTTTACTGGCGCTAGATCCAGATCGATTATTAGCGCCCTGTTATGAAGCACAAGGGCAAGTCGCAAAAAAACCACGTTATGGGGGATGGGAGTCGATGGAGATTGCTGGCCATTCACTGGGCCACTATTTATCGGCAACAGCAATCATGTATCAATCAACGAAAGATCAAACCATTAAGGAACGACTCGATTATACAATTGAGGAACTTAGCGACATTCAAGCCCTTGACGATCAAGGCTATGTGAGTGGTTTTAACCGTGCGTGTTTTGACGAGGTCTTCACCGGAGATTTTAGCGTTGAACCTTTCTCCTTAGCAGGGTCTTGGGTGCCTTGGTACAGCATTCATAAAATATTTGCCGGTCTGATCGATTGTTATCATTATGCCGGTTGTAATAAAGCAAAAACAATTGTTCTCAACTTAAGTGACTGGGCAGAACGTCATTTGAAGCAGTTGACGGATGAACAGTTTCAGCGGATGTTAATCTGTGAATTCGGTGGCATGAATGAAGTATTCGCAGACATTTATCTCTTAACAGGCGAGACGCGTTACCTGACATTAGCGAAACGGTTTCAACACCATGTGATTTTAGACCCACTTGCAGAAGGAATTGATGATTTAGCTGGAAAACATGCGAACACTCAGATTCCAAAAGTGATTGGGACAGCGAAATTGTATCAAGTGACGAAGGAAGAAAAATATAAAGCGATCGTTGAATTTTTCTTTAATCAAGTGGTCACGCATCGATCATATGTGATTGGTGGCAACAGTATTGGCGAGCATTTCGGTAAGTCAGATACCGAACCGTTAGGGAGGCTAACGACTGAAACGTGTAACACGTATAATATGTTGAAGCTCGTCGAGTATATGTTTCAGTGGAACAAAAGTGGTCGATTGAATGATTTCTATGAACGAGGACTGTATAACCATATTCTAGCTTCACAAGACCCAGACAGTGGGGGCAAAACATACTTTGTTGCGACAGATCCTGGCCATTTCAAAGTCTATTGTGATAAAGAAGACGCTTTTTGGTGCTGTACAGGAAGTGGGATGGAAAATCCGGCCCGTTACACCAATCATATCTACACAGCAACGGATCAAGAGCTTTATTTAAATCTCTTTATAGCTTCAACAATCACGTTAGAACAACATGCGATACAATTTAAACAAACAACAGCTTTTCCTTATGAAGAAACAGGGGCATTAACCGTGACGGCAGGGAATGCGGTTGAATTGTCGCTTTTCATTAGACGCCCCGCATGGCTAGCGAACGACATGCGGCTAGAAATTAACGGTGAACCGGTAACAACAGCTGCCGTGGATGGTTACATTAAACTGACGCGTACCTGGTATGAAGGAGACACACTCACTTACCAGTTACCGATGGGGCTGAATGTCTATCATCACAAAGAAGATAAATCACTAATTAGCTATCGCTATGGTCCGATCGTTCTCGCGGCAAAACTTGGTCGTGAAAACTACCCGAACACAGACGTGGTCGGAGATCACCAAGTGTATAACCATTACCCTGCGATTGAGGTGGGTCCGTTGGTTTCTAACTTACCATCGCCAGCACTTGTTGAGCCTGTTGCGATCGGTGAATTGACCTTTCAAACGAAGCCCGTTGCGATGCCACACGGGGAAAGCTTCTTGTTGGTGCCGTTTTATGCCATCCACCATGAACGCTATACCATATATTTCCGCCATCTATCTGAGCAAGCTTATCAAAATCATTCCGATCAACAAGCAGAACACGCCCGTGAACTTCTAAGACGGACGGTTGATCAGATCCAACCGGGCGAACAGCAGCCTGAAACGGATCATCAAGTTGAAACAGAACGCTCACGTGTGGGCTATCTGGATGTGTTAGATCGACATTGGCGTGATGCGTTTGATGGTGGCTTTATCCGTTATCAATTGAAAACAAATGATCAACCGCTTAGTTTAAGAATGACTTATTTCGGAGGGGACGGACCGGTGCCAGTTGCCGGCGAAATCTATCCGCGTTTATTTGATCTTCTAATTGATGGGGTGCCGATTGCGACTGAACACCTGCAGTCAACACACCCCGGAGAGAAATTAGAAATTGATTACCCCATTCCACCGTCGTTAACGAAAAATAAAGCGCACATCACTTTAACGCTAGCTTCACGCCAACAAACCGTTGCCGGTGGGTTCTACGGGATTCGCCTACTGACGAAAGTATAAAGATCTAGTGAAACGAAACCTAATAAAAACACATCCTCATCTGTTGAGTTGATGTGTTTTTTAGGGTAGCGTCATTTTAAATGCCTGTGATAAGGCATGCGTGTACTTAACGATCCATTTTAGTTTGATCAGAACCCCTTCTTCTCTTTACAAAGGTCTAGAGTGTTTAAATCAGGCACATTTTTGCTTGTTAGACAATGGCGTAGACAAATAAAAATATGTTATAGTATGAGAGATGAAAGGGGACAAGACGATGATTCAACGTAAAAGTAAACGAGAGATCGAAATGATGAAAGAAGCTGGTGAATTACTGGCAAATCTGCATAAAGAAATTAAAAAAATGATTAAACCTGGTGTAACAACGAAAGCGATAGATCAGTTTGTCGAACGTTACCTTGAAAAACACGGGGCGACTGCTGAACAAAAAGGTTACCAAGGGTATGCGTATGCGACGTGTGCATCGATTAACGATGAGATTTGTCACGGCTTTCCTCGTGACGCGGCATTAGTTGCTGGTGATATTGTCACGATTGATATGGTGGTAAAATATAAAGGAGGTTTAGCAGATTCTGCTTGGACCTATGCTGTTGGCACACCTGATGAAAAAACCGAGAAGTTACTCGATGTCACGAAAAAAGCCTTGTACCTGGGTATGGCACAAGCGAAAGCGGGAAACCGTATTGGTGATATTGGACACGCAATCCAAACGTACGCAGAAAGTGAAGGTTTTAGTGTTGTTCGTGATTTTACGGGTCACGGGATTGGACCAACGATTCATGAGCCGCCACATATCCCTCATTATGGTCAACCCAATAAAGGCACACGTCTTAAAGAAGGAATGGCGATCACGATTGAGCCAATGATCAATGAAGGCACATGGCAATCAAAGATGGATGCTAACGGTTGGACGGCACGGACCACAGATGGTGGACGCTCGGCCCAATTTGAGCACACGTTGATTGTCACTAAAGATGAACCACTTATCTTAACTGAACAAGATAAAGAGTAGTTAGCTGAACGTGAGCTAACTACTTTTTTTATCAACCTGAAGGCTATTGTTATAATTATCAAAATAAGGTGTTGCTATTACCGGCTACTTTTAAATCAGTGATAATAAATGAACATCATCAGATTAGTTGAAAGGTACGACTAAAAAGATAATTGTGATACAATATAGGTTAACAAAATTTCAAGTTTATGTAAGAACCATTTCGTCAACGAGCAATATCTGGCAGATGGCTTCAAGCGAGAGAAGACGAAAGGGGGAAATGCAATGTTTGGTGAACAATTTTCACGCCGTGTTCAAGAAAAACGATTACATTTTATGATCTTTGCTGCATGCATGTTAGTTTTTATGGCAGGTGTCAGCTTTACGTTTGTCATTCCTGGTTTTAAGGGATTTGATGGGTATTTTTTATTTTTATCAGCGTATACATATTTTGTTGTTGCAAGTATATTTAGTGCCCTGTTTGATCAACAAATTTTTCGTATTGTCACCATGAGTCTGTTGCTGAGTAGTCTTGGGATGGGTTTGCGTATGTGGCTTGAATGGGGTGAAGTTAGTCTAGCTGAACACATGGATGTGTTTGTATTGATGGGTTACCCGCTTGCGATTACCTTCTTCATTGTCTGCGTTTATTCCCTATTGATTGTTAACAAAACTAGAAAGAGGAACCCGTGAGAAGGTGAGCGAACGCTCATCTTTTGCGTAGGGATAAAAGAGAAAACAGGAGAGGGAGGGATAGGCGTTGAAATCATTTTTAAAAGGGATGTTGGCGGCAGTGCCCATCGTCATTGGGTACTTACCGATTGCATTAGCCTATGGTGTGATTGCGACTGAAGCGGGCTTAACTGTAAGAGAGATTACAATGATGAGTGTGTTCGTCTTTGGCGGGGCAAGTCAATTTATGATTGTGAACATGATGTTAGCAAGCAGTTTATACATAGAAATTATTCTCGCAACGTTTGTCTTAAATTTTCGACATTTTGTGATGAGTTTTGCGATGATGCATCGGTTAAAAGAGGCACCGTTTTTTGTGAAACTGGTACTCGGCGCACAGACAACGGATGAGTCGTTTTCATTTTTTAGTTTGTCCGACGTTGATGAGGATAGGGACTATCACTTCTTCTTAGGTTTATTCATGGCTGGATACCTTGCGTGGGTGTTCGGCAGTTTACTGGGTGGTTTTGTTGGACTCTTGATTCCGTCAAAACTGGGGATTAGTTTTGGGGTTAGTTTATATGCGATGTTTATTGCCCTGCTCGTACCAGCAGTTAAGAAAGCAATGCGTTACTTATGGATTGCTGTGCTTGCGATGGTATTAAACTATAGTTTCAGCTTGGTCATCAATAGTGGCTTTAGCCTCATTTTAGCAACACTACTAGCCAGTACATTAAACGTTTTTAAGAAGGGGGAAGTGTGATGCCAGTCTTACTTCTCGTCAGTTTATTTCTTGTTACTGTCATTCCCCGGATTTTGCCAGCATTTTTAATGGACCGGATGATTATCCCGAAGCGATTGACCTGGTTTTTAGAAGGTATTCCTTACGCCATCTTAGGCGCGCTAATTTTCCCTGGGATTTTAACCGTTGTTCAAGACCGTCCCTGGATTGGCGTGGGTGCCGGCCTTGTTGCCACCGTCCTTAGTCTTGTTCGGGTGCCGCTTGTTCTTGTGGTGCTTTTGTCTGTTTCGGTGGTTTATCTTCTTCTATGACCGACGGCTCGACGTGAATGGTGACGTGTTGAATGCCGAAACGATGCTTTAACATGATTTCGATTCTATCGGTTATGTCATGGGCATCTTTAACGGTTAAAGTCGGATCAACATAAATAATCATATCCAAAATCGACTGATTCGCAAGCTTACGCCCACGAATATCACGAATACCGAGGACACCATCGGCACGAGAGACTGCATCTTTGACGGTCATGACCGTATCACGATCAAACCCGTCCGTTAGTGTGTGGCTCGTTGTTTTGAAAATTGAAAATGCAGTCACGATAATAATCACACCGACAAAAGCTGCGAGTAGGGGGTCTAAGATAGGCATGCCGAAAGTGCTTGCCAGGATACCAATTGCTGCGGCGAAGCTGATAAAACTATCAGAACGGTTATCCAGACTGGCTGCTTTAAGCCCGCTGCTGTTAATTTTTTTCGCTAAATTATGATTGAACAAATAAGTGAGATACATGACTGCGCCACTAAGTAGGGCTGTCCAAAACGCAAGAGCAGAAGGTTCTGAGTACGTCCCATTTAAGAGTGTTTGTGTAGCGCTAATTAACACTTGGACCCCAACGGTGACCATAATAAATGAGGCGACGAGGCTTGCGATTAGCTCGGCGCGGTAGTGCCCATAGTGGTGGTTGTGATCAGGTGGTTTACGGGCGATTTTTAAACCAACCAGTACCGCAACAGAACTTAGAACATCCGTGGCGTTATTCAAACCATCGGCAAAAAGTGCACTCGAGCCACTCCAACCGCTGACCAGTAATTTAATGATACTTAACACAAGGTAGACAGTAATCGAAATCATCGCACCCCGTTCACCTTGTTTCATTTGATGGTACGTTTGCATGCCATTCACTCCAATCGTATTAATCAGACCCGCGCAGAGGGGGACGTCGTTTAATATGGGGTTGTACGTTTTAATTTTCTTTCTATATGTTTAAACCGTTTACACAAGGGTATATAATAGTAAATTTAAACAACGTCGAATAGGCGTGAGAGAAAAGGGAGTGAGTGTCCATGAAGAAACAAAAAGTATGTTATTACATCCGTCGTTATCACCGCGGCTTTAACAAATACATGATTGCCAAACGTGATTTTTCCTTTGAAAACAGCCTTTATGCGCAGTTGGTGTTAGATGAGTTAGTTTCAACATGGAACAAAGCTCGCTTTGACGCAGCCATCGACGCAGCCATTGATCAGAACGATCAAGAAACGTTTGAACAATTAAGTAAAACATATAATCACTATACCATAGAATATTAGCACGCGTTAAGACTAGGCATAGGTCCTAGTCTTTTTTTGAACACAAATGATGACTCACCTCGTCCTTCAGTTATGATATAGTATAAGGAGAAAAAATGAGGTGAATAAAATGAAAAAAACACTAATTACAGTTGGATTACTCTTAGCTATTTTGGTTGGCTGTGCAACAGAAACCAATCAGGTAGAAGGAAGTTTCCACTCGCCAAAACGAGGGTCCACCTTCGTGAAAAAAGAAAAACTAGTGATTCGACGTGAAGAAACAAATATTTATAGTCAAGGCATTGATCCGGAAACAGGTTTGTATATCGTCGATAACCCAGATAGTATCATGGTCTATGTCAATAAAATGCGTGAGTTGCCTGAAGGATATGCACCACCAGATTTAACAGAAGCAGATGTGTTATATTATGCCCCTGTTGGCGACAATCGGCGCTTAATGCGTGAAGAAGCAGCAACAGCACTCGAGAAGATGTTTCAAACAGCAGATCAAGAGGGATATACACTTGTTGCGGTTTCAGGGTACCGTACCTATGACAGACAACGTGTAATTTATGAAAGCAATGTTGCCAATAATGGACAAGCGCATGCCGATCGTTATTCTGCCAAACCGGGAACGAGTGAACACCAAACAGGACTGGCAATGGATGTTTCAGTACAAGGAAATGATGCGGTCCTATTAGAACAGGGATTTGGCGGCACCGATGCCGGTATGTGGGTGAAAGAAAACGCCCATCGTTTTGGTTTTATTGTCCGCTACCCCGAAGGGAAAACAGCGATTACGGGTTATAGTTATGAGCCCTGGCATTTGCGTTATGTTGGAAATGAAATTGCTGAAGATATTTATAATCGGGGGATCACCTTAGAAGAATATTTCGGTTTTCATTATCCTGGAAGCGAAGAAGAAGAGAATTAAGTGGTTAGCTAGCACAACGTGCTAGGAAAATAGAAAGGAGCGTGAGAACATTGTCAGCTATTAACCGGATTAATATTATTTGTTTAGGTGTAAAAGACATGGAGACTTCAATCAAATTCTATCGTGATGGCTTAGGTTTTGAAACGAACGAGACGGATAATTCACCGGCAGTGATCTTTTTTAACACAACTGGTACGAAGTTTGAACTGTTCCCCTTGGATGACTTACGACAAGATATTAATGCAGAAGATCCACCAGCGGTCAGTCAAGGGTTTAGCGGATTCACGCTAGCGATTAACGTGCGAGAAAAAGAAGCAGTCAATACAGTCATTGATTTGGCACTAGCGGCAGGTGCGACACTTTTAAAAGTCCCAACGGATGTATTCTGGGGCGGCTATCATGGGTATTTTAGTGATCCGGATGGTTATGTCTTCGAAGTAGCTTGGGGACCGGGTTTTAGCTATGATGAGGACGAGATGTTAGTTTTTTAACGCACTTATGAAGCACCCGCTAACAGTAGCCTGCAAGAGGAATAAGTGGGGGGCGTTTACCAAATAATGAGCAGTATCAACACCAGAGGAATCATTGTTGGTGGGGATAACTGCTTTTTTGGTTATGGATGACTGCAGCTAGAGGTGGCAGCCGGATGACTGAGCTTCTATGGTGATTAAATTAGAACGGCACCAATCAAACGGTTATTAAAAGTAAAGATATGCTATAATGAATTATCGAAATCATATAATAAATCAATTGTTCAGGGGGCAAATATATGGTCAGAGTTGTCAAAGATACGTTCGGTGAATTGGAAGTCGCAGAGGGAAAGTATTGGGGGGCACAAACAGAACGAAGTCTTAAAAACTTTCCTATTGGTGAAGAAACGATGCCAAAAGGTTTAATTGAGGCCTTTGTCATGTTAAAGCGCAGTGCAGCACGCAGTAACCTAACGCTTGGTGCCTTATCAAAAGAAAAAGCAGACGCCATCGTGACTGCTTGTGATCAATGGTTACATGCGCCTGACTATCAGCACTTTCCGTTATCGGTCTGGCAAACGGGAAGTGGCACGCAGACGAATATGAATGTTAATGAAGTGCTAAGCTTCATCGGTTCAAGTGATCAGCTTTCCCTGCATCCAAACGATGATGTTAATCGTTCGCAAAGTTCAAATGACACCTTTCCCACCGCGATGCATGTGGCAACAGTGCTTGCGATTGAAGAAAAACTGACACCTGCTTTGAAACGAATCAAACAAACATTAAAAGCAAAAGAAATTGAATTTGATGGCGTGGTAAAAATCGGACGTACACATCTTCAAGACGCGACACCACTAAAAGTTAGCCAAGAAATTAGTGGTTGGTGTGCAATGATTGAAAAAATTGAAGCGTTGTTAAAAGAAGATGTCGCGCAACTGATGGAATTAGCAATTGGTGGAACAGCAGTTGGTACGGGTTTAAATGCACCGGATGGATTTGGTGAAACAGTGGCACGGGAACTAAGTCATTATACCGGTCAACCGTTTAAAGTAACTGATAACCATTTCCACGGCTTAACCAGTCATGATCAATTGGTACGTTTTCATGGCACCTTAAAAGCACTAGCTGCAAATATGATGAAAATCGGTAACGATATTCGCTTCCTTGCTAGTGGTCCGCGTGCAGGATATGGTGAATACACCATTCCAGCTAATGAACCGGGGAGTTCAATCATGCCTGGTAAAGTGAATCCAACTCAAATTGAGGCACTCACAATGGTGGCGGTTCAAGTGATGGGCAATGATACAGCAGTTGGCATGGCTGCAAGTCAAGGACATTTTCAATTGAATGTGTTTAAACCAGTAATTATTTATAACGTGATGCAGTCGATTGATTTATTAAGTGATGCGATTGATTCCTTTACCATTCGCGCGCTTAGTGGGCTTGCGATCAATGAAGCAGTGATGCAAGACAATGTTGATCAATCACTTATGCTTGTCACAGCTTTAACACCTGCGATTGGCTATGAAGAAGCAGCTGCCGTAGCAAAACAAGCTTTTCAAGAAGGCAAAACATTAAAAGCAGTCGTAATCGAACGTGGGTTGCTCGATGAAATGACTTGTGACGGGTTGCTTGATCCGAAAAAGATGGTGGAATAATTGTTAGTCAAAAAGACATTGCTTGTTTTTCGCAATGTCTTTTTGGTTGCTGTAAATCAATAGAGAACAATGGTTAGCGGTAAGCTGCGTTAGATACTGGCAGTGAAAAATAGAAGAGAGGCAAACGTCGGTGAACGTTTGCCTCTCCTTGTATATAAGGGGGTATACACAAATTATTTAATGCGGTGCTCTGAATCTACGTCAAAGAAGTGACATTTATGCATATCAAATGCAAGTTTAAGTGATTCGCCACCGTTGATGTCAGTACGTGAATCAACACGTGCGACAAAATCTTGTTCATCTAGTTTAGAGTATAGGTATGACTCAGAACCCATCAACTCCGCTACTTCGATTTCTGCAGTAAGGGTTGAACCTGGGTTAGCGTCAACAAATACCGGTTCATCATGGATATCTTCAGGACGTACGCCTAAGATAACATCTTTGTTGATATAATTTTGATCACGAAGGACTTTCATTTTACCTTCAGGTACTTCAATCAATGTTTTAGGAGAAACTCGGAAGCCGTTTTCTTCTAATTTACCAGTGAAGAAGTTCATTGCAGGTGAGCCAATGAATCCACCAACGAATACGTTGTCTGGCTTATCGTACACTTCTTTAGGTGCACCAACTTGTTGGATGACACCGTCTTTAAGTACAACAAGGCGTGTTGCCATTGTCATCGCTTCTGTCTGGTCGTGTGTTACGTAAATTGTTGTTGTTTGAAGACGTTGGTGTAATTTTTGGATTTCCGCACGCATCTGAACACGAAGTTTCGCATCAAGGTTTGATAAAGGCTCATCCATTAAGAATACTTTCGCATCACGTACAATCGCACGTCCTAAAGCAACACGTTGACGTTGACCACCAGATAGAGCTTTTGGCTTACGATCTAAGAAAGGTTCAAGACCTAAAATTTGTGCTGCGTTTTTAACACGACGATCGATTTCGTCTTTTTTGAACTTACGTAACTTAAGCCCGAAAGCCATGTTGTCGTAAACGTTCATGTGTGGATAAAGGGCGTAGTTTTGGAATACCATCGCAATATCGCGGTCTTTAGGTGCAACATCATTCATTAATTTGTCATCGATGTAGAATTCGCCACCAGAGATTTCTTCAAGTCCAGCAATCATACGAAGTGTTGTTGACTTACCACAACCAGATGGACCAACGAATACAACAAATTCTTTATCTTTAATTTCAAGGTTAAAGTCATCGACTGCTTTAACACCGTCTTTTTCATAAATCTTATCTACATGTTTTAAACTTAACTCTGCCATTTTTTGTTCCTCCTTAAAAGTTGAAAGCGTTTTATTTCATGAACCAAGTGTACAAAAAAATTTGTGGTTGGTAAATGGACAGGTTGCACAAAGAAGTAACACAGCCTTTGTGCAACGCTTACATATACTTAAGGGAACGGTTTCATTTGCTCGAAGAATGAACGATTGAAGCGAGTCATAGCAAGGGTTTCGGCAATGTGCACAACGGATAGAAAAAGCCTTAGGCACATTGCCCAAGACTAATCAAGTTGGCGTTTGAGGAGAAGAATCAAATAGATACTTACTGCGCCTTCAAATTGTTTTACATCGACTTCGGTCCGCTCAATAAATTTATCAATGCGGTATTGTAAACTATTCCGATGCATATACATTTCTTTCGCTGCAAGTGAGGCATTTGAATTCGCTTCTAGAAAGATCTGAATCGTTCGTAACAACTCATCATCATGAATGGTGTCTTTTAAGACAGCATGAACAAGAAACTGGGCATGATGGTCTTCCTTAAAGCTACTAAGCAGATAAGGAACGGCTCGGATGTAAGTCATTACGGGTTTGATTTGTAAGGTACTTAAATAATCAAAGTACGTTTCCATCCATTGAAAGTAAACTTGTGCTTGTTGTAAATCAGTAAGATAAGGGCCGATGAAAAAGTGAACATCAATAAAGAAGTCACTTGTAAATACTTCGACCATTTCATCATAGGTGATTTGTTCATCTTCAGCTGCGCGATTTTCTTCGATTATTACGCCTGATTGTTCTGATGACCAAATCACCGCAGGTGCTTCTTCATATAACCCTTTAATGGCCGCTCTAAAGTCTTCAGGGTCACTAAGGGGTTGAGATAATGAAAAGTAGATATAGCGGTAACTTTTTGGCGCAGCTTTAAAGGTCGCGTCGGTGCCCTCGAAAATCCAGTCGTACCATGTTTGTTCGCGTCTTGATACGGGTGGATAAGCGCCGTTGTATGGTGTTAGGAACAAATCGAGCAACGTTGTTTCTTTCGAATCTAATTCTGATTTTTGAATACCAAAAACAATATGATCATCGGTTTTAAACCATAAATAGTCTTTTTTGTTTTTGGTGTGTTCATCAGTAGTAAGTGAAGTGAATATTTTTTTAAGCTGATTAATCATCTGTTATTCCTCTTTCTTTTAGGCTTCTTTCATTATAACAAAGATTGAATCGGTTATGAATTTAAAAGGAAATATATCTGACCAACCGGTTTCATTTGGATATCGTAACGAAGTTTGTTATAGTTAGAAAGTGATAAATTTGACCCGAACGCGGTCACTAAATTATTTAGGAGGATTTAAATTTATGTCTAATATTCAAGAAAGTGCACAAGCACTAGAGCAAGCCATTCGTGAAAGTGAAGAATTCAACAACCTTAAGGAAGCTTACGAAAAAGTAATGAACGACGAAATTGCTAAAAAAATGTTTGATGATTTCCGTAGCACACAAATCGAACTACAACAAAAACAAATGCAAGGCCAAGAAATTACTGAAGAGGAAGTTGAACAAGCGCGTAAAGTCGTAGAAACCGTTCAACAACACGAAGCGATTTCTCACTTGATGGAAGAAGAACAAAAAGTGAACGAATTTATCAATGGCATTAGCCGTACAATTACTAAGCCATTAGAAGAATTATACGCTGAGCACGCTGAATAAGTTTGAGCTCAAATAAGCCCTGCGCATCGCTGATGTGCAGGGCTTATTCTTGTTTTTTTACATGTATTGCATCGTTATTCGTTAAAACCGGTGAAGAAGGTTTCGGAATGATGAAACAAAAAGAGAACAGCGTGTGCTGTTCTCTTTTTAAATGGGTGAATATCAATTATTTTTTGTTTTCCATAACCTTGTCGATTAAACCATATTCAAGTGCCCGTTGTGCAGTCATGAAGTTATCACGATCTGTATCACGTTCGATAACATCAATTGGTTGACCTGTACGTTCAGCTAGAATTGCATTTAATTTTTCGCGCATTTCAATGATACGTTTAGCGTGAATTTGAATATCAGATGCTTGACCTTGTGTCCCGCCAAGGGGTTGGTGAATCATGACTTCACTGTTTGGTAGAGCATAGCGTTTCCCTTCAGCACCAGCTGCTAGTAAGAATGCCCCCATTGAAGCTGCCATACCTACACAGATTGTTGAAACATCTGATTTAATGAATTGCATTGTATCATAGATAGCCATCCCAGCTGAGATAGAGCCACCTGGAGAATTGATATAAATTGAAATGTCTTTATCAGGACTTTCTGCTTCTAAAAATAGCAGTTGAGCCACGATTGAATTTGCAACGTTATCATCAATTGCACTCCCTAACATGATGATACGGTCTTTAAGTAAACGTGAATAAATATCATAAGCACGTTCCCCACGATTGGTTTGTTCAATAACTGTAGGAATTAAGTTCATTGTATTGTCCTCCTTTGATTCATTAAAAATTATGTCGCCATATGACTATGCCTATATAGTACCTAAAAGGTCAATAAAGGTCAAATTAAACACCTTTATTTTAAGATTAGTAGTGATTGGCATGTCGTTCCATCATATTATAACAGACCTTTTCTTGTAACGCTCGGATGAGCCATTAAAAACATTTGTGAATCTCACATTGTATTTCTCCTCCATATCGGTTATAATAATCTTTGTCTGAATTAAACATGCGCTCGTAGCTCAGGGGATAGAGCATCGGTTTCCGGTACCGTGCGTCGGGGGTTCGAATCCCTCCGAGCGCGCTAATAAAAGCAACGGCAAATCATCATTACGATGGTTTGCCGTTGCTTCTTTTTGTCTCGAGTTGTCTACAACTCTCTGCTAGATATGGGGAGTGTTCAGGGTTATTAATACTTAGCCGTGGACAGATCTGGTGTAGGTAAGGTGTGTTCAAACACGCTTGAATTGAAAAAAATTCAGGGTATAAATAAGGTGTAACCATCATGATGGTAGCGGATTCAATATTTTGAAGGGGTTAAAATCAACTTGATTTTTTTGGTAGCTAGCTTATAATAAGGTAAGTTTTAAAAAAAGAGGTATTGAATATGATGAAATGGTTCGTGTGGTTGTTAATTATTTTTGTCGTTAGTTGGGAAGCCATGGCTCTGCAATCTATTTTTGGATTTTCACAGACCATCCAATATGGTGCCGTTCTGATTGTGAGTGGCTATTTCTTTTATTTGCTGGATCTTAATCAACAAGTGAATAAACGAATGTTTAGCCGTTTATTCAGACGGAATATAAATATATAATCGGTGTAAAATGGGATAAGAATGCCTGCGATTCTTATCTTTTTTTATTTATTGTTAGGAGAGAGCAGACTTTAAAATCATACAAACTGCAATCAATTAAAAAGTCATCGTTAACAAAACTTCTGTACCATTTACCGGGAATTTTAAATAAGATACATACTTTTTTCTGCTTTTGGGTATATTAAATAGTAGGACTTGTTAAAGATAAGTTGATTCTGTTATAAGGAGTGGATTGATTTGGATCGTAAATTAAACAAAACAAAAAAAGTAGCCATTGTTGGTACTGGCTTTGTCGGATCGAGTTATGCATATGCACTAGTTAATCAAGGGACGGTAAGTGAACTTGTGTTAATTGACTTGGATTTTGAACGTGCGGACGGGGAAGCCCGCGATTTAAACCATGGCGTACCTTTTGCTTCACCGATGAAAATAAAAGCGGGAAAGTATGAAGATTGTAAGGATGCAGATCTAGTGGTGATTACCGCAGGTGCCAACCAAAAACCTGGAGAAACCCGGCTTGACTTAGCTTCTAAGAATGCAAAGATTATGACAGGCATCGTTGATCAAATCATGGCATCAGGTTTCGATGGGATTTTACTTGTTGCCTCAAACCCTGTGGATGTGTTAACACACGTAGCATTTAAAGCATCAGGTTTACCGAAAGAGCGTGTCATTGGTTCAGGAACAATTTTAGATACGGCACGTTTCCGCTATTTACTTAGTGATTACTTCCATGTTGATTCACGTAACGTGCATGCTTATATCGTTGGTGAACACGGAGACTCAGAATTACCGATTTGGAGTCACGTCTCCATTGGTGGGTTGCCTTTAAACGTATACGGGAAACTCAATAACTTTTTTGAGGATCGTGATATGCAAGCCATCTTTGAAAATGTTCGAGATGCAGCGTATCAAATCATTGAACGTAAAGGTGCCACGTACTATGGCATTGGAATGGGCCTTGCCCGTTTAACAAAAGCTCTGCTTTATAACGAAAATTCAATCTTAACCGTGTCTACTTACTTTGGCGGAGAATACGGCATTGATGGTGTTTATATGGGGATACCTGCTGTAGTTAATGCTGATGGGGTAAGAGAAATTTTACGGTTGAATCTATCAGAATTAGAGCAAGAACAATTAGAAAACTCGGCAAACATACTAAAAGATATGTATAAGAATTTGAACATTTAAATAAGTAACCTATCCCTTGAGTGTGAGCCTTTGGCTCAGCTTAAGGGATAATTATTGGTTTGAAAAACCTTGTGAAAAGATCAAATCTTTGGTATGATTACTGGTGTTGGATATTTTTTTGAGTTAACTGGGACGTTTTTCGCACCTCAGGGACAAAAGTATCCCGCAACTAACGAAGGAGGGTGTCTAAATCATGCAACGCTTAATTGAATTGCAAAAGATGTTGAGCCCCGACTTGTTAACAGTAATACGAAGGCGTTATACGATGCTTCACACAATTCTTTATAGCCAACCGATCGGTCGCCGTAATTTAGCGCTACAGTTGGACTTGAAGGAACGGGAAGCAAGAACAGATATTGATCTTTTAACCCAATTGGGTCTTGTAACAGTGAGTGCAAAAGGTGTAATGGTGACAGCGAAAGGGCAAACCGTCATCGATGACTTTACCCCGTATTTCGCAGCTTTCAATGATTTTCAAAAGCTAGAAGATGAAATTAAACAGACTTTTGATCTTCAACGTGTTATAATTACTCCTGGGGACAGTGACCGTGATCACTGGGTAAAAGATGAACTCGGCCGTCGGGCCGTTGCATTTTTACAAGCCAATCTTACGAAGAAGCAAACAATTGCAGTAACGGGTGGGACGTCAATGGCGGCTGTTGCCGAAGTGATGCAACCTACAGAAAAATCAACCGATTGTACGTTTGTTCCGGCACGTGGTGGTTTAGGTGAACGTGTTGAAAATCAAGCCAACACCATTTGCGCTGAAATGGCGAACAAGATGAAAGGCGATTATCGTTTGCTCTATGTGCCTGATCCTCTTAGTGAAGAAACCTATCGCTCAATTATTGAGGAACCAGGTGTGAAAGAAACCTTACATATGATTAAACAAGCCGATCTTGTTATGCACGGGATAGGGGATGCCTTAACGATGGCAGAGCGAAGAAAAGCATCAAGTGATGTTTTAACGAAGCTTAAATCGGGAAAAGCAATTAGTGAGGCCTTTGGGTATTATTTTGATCAGCGTGGTCAAGTCGTCCACAAAGTTCGAACCGTAGGCATGCAACTTGAAGACTTGTCGAACATCAAGACAGTTGTCGCAGTGGCGGGTGGAGAATCCAAAGCAAAAGCGATTGAGTCTTATTTGAGACAAGGGAAAAGTACTGTTCTTATCACGGATGAGGGAGCAGCTGAAGCTTTAATAAAGGATTTTTAATCCTTTAAATAAATTAAGAAATTACAAGGAGGAAATAAGAATGACTGTAAAAGTAGGTATTAATGGTTTTGGTCGTATTGGCCGCTTAGCTTTCCGTCGTATGCAAGAAGTAGAAGGAGTAGAGGTAGTAGCAATCAATGATTTAACAGATGCTGACTCACTTGCTCACTTACTTAAGTATGATACAACTCAAGGTCGTTTCAAAGGCGATGTAGAAGTTAAAGATGGTAAGTTTACTGTAAATGGTAACGACATCAAAGTTTTAGCTAACCGCAACCCTGAAGAATTACCATGGGGCGACTTAGGTGTAGAAATCGTACTAGAATGTACAGGATTCTTCACTTCTAAAGAAAAAGCGGAACTTCACCTTAAAGGTGGCGCGAAGCGTGTTGTAATTTCTGCTCCAGGTGGAAATGACGTACCAACAGTTGTTTACAATGTTAACCACGATATTTTAACTGGTGACGAAACTGTAATTTCTGCAGCTTCTTGTACAACAAACTGTTTAGCTCCAATGGCTAACACATTAAATAAAGAATTTGGTATTCACGAAGGTCTAATGACAACGATTCACGCATACACTGGTGACCAAAACACATTAGATGCACCACACAACAAAGACTTACGTCGTGCACGTGCGGCAGCAGCTAACATCGTACCTAACACAACTGGTGCAGCAGCTGCAATTGGTCTTGTAATTCCTGACCTAAAAGGTAAATTAGACGGAGCGGCTCAACGTGTTCCAGTTCCAACTGGTTCATTAACTGAGTTAGTAACGGTACTTGACAAAGAAGTAACCGTAGAAGACGTTAATGCAGCAATGAAAAAAGCTGCTGACGAATCATATGGTTACACTGAAGACCCAATCGTATCTTCAGATGTTATCGGTATTTCTTATGGTTCACTATTTGATGCAACACAAACGAAAGTAATGTCAGTTGGTGGCAAACAATTAGTTAAAACTGTTGCATGGTATGACAATGAAATGTCATACGCTTCACAACTAGTACGTACGCTAGAATACTTCGCTAAACTGTAAGTTAATAAGGTTTAGTAAAATCCGATAGTATAGTCTATAACATAAGCGGGAAGCGTTCGCGCTTTCCGCTTTTTAATTTTTTCTAGGAGGATTATCTAATTATGGCGAAAAAAATTGTAACTGATTTAGCTGTAGCAGGCAAAAAAGTTCTTGTACGTGCAGACTTCAACGTACCTATGAAAGACGGTAACATTACGAACGATGATCGTATCGTTCAAGCACTTCCAACGATTAAACATTTAATCGCTGAAGATGCAAAAGTTATTCTTTTCTCTCACTTAGGTCGTGTTGCTGAAGAAGCGGACAAAGAAGGTAAATCATTGAAACCTGTTGCTAAGCGCTTAACTGAATTACTCGGTAAAGAGGTATCATTTGTTGCTGAAACACGTGGTGAAAAACTTGAAAACGCGATTGACGCTTTAGGCAATGGCGATGTTTTAATGTTTGAAAACACACGCTTTGAGGACATTGATGGTAAAAAAGAAAGCAAAAACGATCCTGAGCTTGGCAAGTACTGGGCAAGCCTTGGCGATTTATTTGTGAATGATGCGTTTGGTACGGCACACCGTAGCCACGCTTCAAACGTAGGTATTGCTTCGAACCTTGAATCTGCAGCAGGCTTTTTAATGGAAAAAGAAATCAAATTTATTGGTGAATCAGTTGATAACCCAACACGTCCATTTGTTGCTATTTTAGGTGGTGCTAAAGTTAGTGATAAAATTGGTGTGATTGAAAATCTACTGGGTAAAGCCGATAAAATTTTAATCGGTGGTGGAATGGCTTATACCTTCTACAAAGCCAAAGGTATGGATATCGGAAGTTCTTTACTTGAAGCAGATAAAGTGGCTTTAGCGAAAGATTTACTTGAGCGCGCAGATGGTAAAATTATTCTTCCGGTTGATACAACGGTTAACACTGGTTTCTCTGAAGAAGGCGATGTTAAAGCAGTTGATGCCGATGCAATCCCTGACGGCTACATGGGTCTTGACATTGGTCCTAAAACAGTTGAACAATTTAAAAATGAACTTCAAGGTGCTAAAACAGTCATTTGGAATGGCCCGATGGGTGTATTCGAAATGGAAAGTTTTGCACAAGGTACGATTGGTGTATGTAAAGCCATTGCAAACCTTGATGAGGCAACAACAATCATCGGTGGTGGTGACTCAGCTGCAGCAGCAATGAAACTTGGCTTCGCTGATGACTTCTCACATATTTCAACAGGTGGCGGTGCGTCACTTGAGTATCTAGAAGGTAAAGAACTACCTGGTTTAGCTGCGATCAGCAATAAATAAGGTAGAATACAACAAGTCGATGCAATCTAACTATATGAACGCACGACACGAAAGGAAGATTTGATGCGTAAACCAATTATTGCAGGAAACTGGAAAATGAATAAATTACTTAGTGATGCAAAGGGCTTTGTCGCTGATGTGAAAAATAATGTCCCATCAAGTGACAGCGTAGACGCAATTATCTGTGCACCTTACCCGTTCCTTTATGAACTTGTTAAAGAAACAGAAGGTACAGATCTTAAAGTTGCTGCACAAAACATGCACTACGAAGAAAGTGGCGCGTATACAGGCGAAGTTTCACCAGCAGTCCTTAAAGACTTAGGTGTCACCCATGTTGTCTTAGGTCACTCAGAACGTCGTGAAATGTTCAATGAAACTGATGAAACGGTTAACAAAAAAGCACATGCTGCCTTTAACTATGGCTTGTTACCAATCGTTTGTGTTGGTGAAACGTTAGAACAACGTGAAGCAAATCAAACGATGGACTTAGTAGCTGCGCAAGTGAAAAAAGCACTTGACGGTTTAACTGAAGCCCAAGTCAAAGAAACAGTTATCGCTTATGAGCCAATCTGGGCAATCGGAACAGGTAAAACAGCGACATCTGAACAAGCAAATGAAGTATGTACACACGTACGTAAAACCGTTGCAGAAGCTGTTTCAGCTGATGCTGCTGACGCTGTACGTATTCAATATGGTGGCAGTGTTAAACCTGCAAACATTGATGAATTACTACAACAATCAGATATTGACGGTGCCCTAGTCGGTGGTGCAAGTCTTGAAGCAGACTCGTTCCTTAAACTAGTGGAGGCGGGTAAATAATGGGTCAAAACAAATTAGCCGCATTAATTATTTTAGATGGGTATGCCATTCGTGATGAAGTGGTTGGAAATGCTGTTAAACAAGCAAACACGCCTAACTTCGATCGTTACTGGAGTAAATATCCACATAACCAACTGGAAGCTTCTGGCGAAGCTGTCGGTTTACCTGAAGGACAAATGGGTAACTCAGAAGTTGGTCACTTAAATATTGGTGCTGGACGAATCGTTTATCAATCATTAACACGTGTGAACTTATCGATTCGTGAGCGTGATTTTTTCACGAACGAACAATTGGTCCAAGCATGTGATAATGCAACTGAAAACGGGAAAGCACTACACATCTTTGGTCTTTTATCTGATGGTGGGGTTCACTCACACATTGACCATATGAAAGCTGTGCTTGAGCTTGCTAAGGATAAAGGCGTCGAAAAAGTATATGTACACGGCTTTTTAGATGGACGTGACGTTGGCCAAAAATCAGCTGTACAGTACATTAAACAAGCACAGACAATCATGGACGACATTGGAGTCGGTGAATTTGCGACAATCTCTGGTCGTTACTATGCCATGGATCGTGACAAACGCTGGGAACGTATTAAACTTGCCTATGACGCAATTGCTCACGGTGAAGGTCCAAAAGCGACAGATCCAATTAAAGTGGTTGAAGACGCATATAACGAAGGCATCTTTGATGAATTTGTTAAGCCAACCGTAATGACGAATGACGCAGGTGAGCCGGTAGCAACAATGACATCAGAAGATTCCGTTGTTTTCTATAACTTCCGTCCCGACCGTGCCATTCAAATTTCACAGACGTTCGCAAACAATGACTTTGATGCATTTGATCGTGGCGAAGATGCACCAAAAGATATTTTCTTTGTCTCGTTTATGAAGTATAGCGATACAGTAGATAGTAAAATTGCTTATCCTCCAACTGACTTGAAAAACACAGTCGGTGAGGTTCTTGCAGACAATAAGTTAAAACAATTACGCATTGCTGAAACGGAAAAATATCCACACGTTACATTCTTTATGAGTGGTGGCCGTGAAGCAGAATTTGACGGAGAAAAACGTATTTTAATCAACTCACCAGATGTTGCGACATACGATTTAAAACCTGAAATGAGTGCGTATGAAGTGACTGACGCTTTACTGAAAGATTTAGATGAAGGTGAAACAAATGCGATTCTGCTCAACTTTGCCAACCCAGATATGGTTGGGCACTCGGGAATGCTTGAACCAACCATCAAGGCGATTGAAGCAGTTGATGAATGTTTAGGTAAGATTGTTGATAAAATCATTGAAAAAGGTGGACAAGCTATCATCACCGCTGATCACGGTAACTCAGATGAAGTTGTTTCACTTGATGGTAAGCCAATGACAGCCCACACGACCAATCCAGTACCGGTTATTGTAACAAGAGACGGTGCGGAATTACGTGACGGTGGTATCCTAGGAGACTTGGCGCCAACATTGCTTGATTTATTAGACATTGAAAAGCCAAAAGAAATGACAGGTAAAACGTTAATCAAATAAACCATCTAGGAATAGATGTTTTATAAAAAAACTACGAAATTAAAAGGAGACTAAATTATTATGCCATACATTACAGACGTATATGCACGCGAAGTCATGGACTCACGTGGTAACCCAACAGTAGAAGTAGAAGTTTACACAGAATCAGGTGCGTTTGGTCGCGCTCTAGTACCAAGTGGTGCTTCAACAGGTGAATATGAAGCAGTAGAATTACGTGACGATGACAAAGATCGTTTCATGGGTAAAGGTGTACTTAAAGCAGTACAAAACGTAAACGAAGTTATCGCACCTGAATTATTAGGTTTCGATGTAACACGTCAAGTTGTTATTGACAAAATGCTTATCGATTTAGACGGTACGCCAAACAAAGCTAAATTTGGTGCTAACGCAATCCTTGGTGTATCTATGGCTGTTGCACATGCTGCTGCTGATCACTTAGGTATGCCGTTATACACTTACTTAGGCGGATTTAACGCAACTGTACTTCCAACACCAATGATGAACATCTTAAATGGTGGCGAGCACGCAGATAACAACGTAGATATTCAAGAATTTATGGTTATGCCAGTTGGCGCGCCTACTTTCAAAGAAGCTTTACGTATGGGTGCTGAAATCTTCCATAACTTGAAGAAAGTACTTTCTTCAAAAGGTTACAACACTGCTGTTGGTGATGAAGGTGGATTCGCTCCAAACCTTAAATCAAATGAAGAAGCACTTGCAACAATTATTGAAGCAATTGAAGCAGCTGGTTACAAGCCAGGTGAAGAAGTTAAACTTGCAATGGACGTTGCTGCTTCTGAAATCTACGAAGATGGTAAATACAACCTTAAAGGCGAAGGCGTTGTTCGTACGTCTGCAGAAATGGTTGACTGGTACGAGGAAATGGTTTCTAAATACCCAATCATCTCAATTGAAGATGGCCTTGACGAAAACGACTGGGATGGTTTCAAATTACTTACTGATCGCTTAGGCGACAAAGTTCAATTAGTAGGTGATGATTTATTCGTTACAAACACTGAGAAATTAGCAGAAGGTATCGAAAAAGGCATTGGTAACTCAATCTTAGTTAAAGTTAACCAAATTGGTACATTAACTGAAACATTTGAAGCAATCGAAATGGCTAAACAAGCGGGTTATACTGCAGTTATTTCACACCGTTCAGGTGAAACTGAAGATACTACAATTGCTGACATTGCTGTTGCAACAAATGCTGGACAAATTAAAACAGGTGCACCTTCACGTACTGACCGTGTTGCTAAATACAACCAATTATTACGTATTGAAGATGAACTAGTAGAAACAGCTAAATATGCTGGTACGAAAGCATTCTACAACTTAAACAAATAATATATTTGTGAATATGAAAAAGCTTCATCCCTCGGGATGAAGCTTTTTTTCATTATTAAATGTTCTTTACAGCAGCTAGGAAGCGAGTGAATGCTAAAAAAACAGGTTTAGTCGATAGGCATTTAAAGGTATAGGAAAGGTGTAAATAGATATTTAGAAAGGGGACGATTAAACATGTTTGCTTTTAAATATAAACGCGAAGGCGCCTATACAGAAGAGAGAAAAGAGAGGACGGAGCATCTACCAATTGAAGAAGCACCGGTTCCAGATCTGCTTATTTTTCCATTAGCCATGCATATTGGTAAACCAGCGGAGGCGATTGTTGAAGTTGGCGACAAGGTAAAAATGGGGCAATTAATTGGAAAAAAAGATGGCTTTATTTCAGCTAACATACACAGCTCGGTCTCAGGTAAGGTAACAGACATTAAAGAGGCAGCGACGATGCATGGAATCGGCACCTGTATATTTATTGAGAACGATCATAAAGACACACCAGCGGCACCGCTTTTTCAAGGTGAAGCCCCAACAGACAAACAGGCACGGATCAAGCTGATCGAGGATGCCGGCATTGTCGGAATGGGTGGCGCAACCTTTCCAACCAACGTTAAATTATCTCCACCACCAGGAAAAACCATCGATACCCTCATCATTAACGGAGCAGAATGTGAGGCATATTCAACATCTGACCACCGGGTGATGATTGAATATGCGGATGAACTTGTTAAAGGCATTCAAATCTTACTTGACCTCTATCCTATTAAATATACCTATGTAGCGATTGAATCGAATGTTCATGATAGCATTGAAGCGTTAGAAGCAGCAATTGGCGACGATAGCCGCATCAAAATTAAAGAACTTGAAACAATCTATCCCCAAGGTGCAGAAAAACGACTCATTAAAAATTTGGTTGATCGTGAAGTGCCGTCTGGAGGGTTACCCGCAGATGTTCATGCACTCGTGTCCAATGTCTCGACGATTCGACAAGTGTATCAAACGATCGCGTACGGCACACCATTAATGTCACGGGTAACGACCTTAACAGGTGAACCGGTAAAGAATCCGAAGAATCTTTTAGTGAGAATTGGGACACCCATACAAACCTTAATTGATGCTTGTGATGGTTTCCAAAGTAAACCAGGAAAGATGCTCCACGGTGGGCCAATGATGGGTAAACCCATTAATTCCGGTCAAATTCCAATCACAAAAGGCTCAACAATCATTACGTTCTTGCCAAAAGAAGAAGTGGTTGCCGACGAGCGGACGCCTTGTATAAAATGCGCGGAGTGCTTAAATGTCTGCCCGGTGAGTTTGCAACCGATTCTGATTAGTAACGCATATGAACAAGGTGATATAGACGAAGCAGAGCGATTAGGTGCAATGGATTGTATTGATTGTGGAAACTGTTCCTTTATTTGTCCGTCCAATATTCCTTTGCTTGAAAATATTCGTAAAGCTAAAGGTGAAATTAAAGCACGAAAGGAGAATAAGTGATGAAACTTAACACAGCGGAATTATCGACGACAGCTTCACCGCATTTATTCTCTAGACGTAAAAGCGATTGGATTATGCAACAAGTGATCATTGCCTTGGTATTTCCGACCATTGCGGCGACCTATTTCTTTGGTTTTCGTGTCCTCTTAATGGTTCTTGTCGGTGTTGTATCGAGTGTTTTCTTTGAATATGCGTACCAAAAATATCGTAACATACCCAGCACGATTAGTGATTATAGTGCCGTTGTAACGGGGATGCTGATTGGGCTCAGTTTACCAGTCACTGCCCCGCTGTGGACGATAGTCATCGGGACAGCCTTCGCTATTTTGATTATTAAACAATTACCGGGTGGGATTGGTCGAAACGCTCTGAATCCAGCCGTTGCTGCTCGGGTTATGTTAAAGGTATTCTTTACCCCTTGGATAACGGATTGGGTTACACCTGGGGCTGATGCAGTGTCGACAGCAACCCCACTGGAATACATCGGTCACTTTAGTAAATCCGTTTCGGCAGAGGTACCCAATTTGATGCAATTGTTTTTTGGCTTTGAGCTAGGGGGAAATGTTGGGGAGACGTCTAAGTTTGCCATTATATTAGGGCTTATCTATTTAGTTGTGAGAGGCATTATTAATTTCAAAATCCCGTTATTGTATGTAGTAACGGTCGCAGTGGTCACTGGATTGTATAGTAGCTTTGATTTGACCTATATGATGACCCATGTCTTAAGCGGGACGCTAATTTTTGCTGCTACCTACATGGCAACTGATTATTCATCAGGGCCATTAACCCCTGATGGCAAGACGCTATTTGCGATCGGACTAGGTGTACTAACAGCTCTCTTTAGAATTCTTTTCAATTTCCCGGGTGGTGTTGGGTTTGCTATTCTTATTATGAACGCTTTAACCCCTGTGATTGACCGTTATTTAGCGCCGAGGATATATGGGCATAAAAAGCGGCCGAAAGTGCTGAAGACGACTTAAAACGGCTATGAAGCCAAGTTAACAACTAAAAAAGACTCATTATCGCGGCAGCGATAATGAGTCTTTAACTATTCGTTAATAACTATTGGTTTGTTTTTGAGCGAACAAATGCTTCAACTTCGTCAGCAGTACCCATGCTTAAGATTTCATCTTTGTAAGAAGCCATCTCTTCACGCGATAAATCTTTAATTTGTGTACGGGCCGGAAGAATTGAAGTAGCACTCATACTAAATTCATCTAAGCCGAAGCCAAGTAAGATTGGAATCGCGATGGAATCGCCAGCCATCTCACCACACATACCTGCCCATTTACCTTCAGCGTGAGCTGCTTCAATCACATTGTTCACGAGGGTAAGAATAGCTGGGTGATACGGTTGGTATAAGTATGAAACTTGTTCATTCATACGGTCTGCAGCCATCGTGTATTGGATTAAATCATTGGTACCAATACTAAAGAAGTCAACTTCTTTTGCGAACTGACGTGCAATCACCGCTGTTGAAGGAATCTCAACCATGATTCCGATTTCAATATCGTCTGAGACATCGACACCTTCACCTTTAAGGTTTGCTTTTTCTTCAAGGAGTAGTGCTTTTGCTTGACGGAATTCATCCAATGTCGCAATCATTGGGAACATGATTTTAAGGTTACCGTAAACGCTTGCGCGCAGAAGGGCACGAAGCTGTGTACGGAAAATATCATCACGTTCTAGACATAAGCGAATGGCACGGAACCCTAGGAATGGATTCATTTCTTTCGGTAAATCAAGGTAGCTTAATTCTTTATCGCCACCGATATCTAACGTACGGACAACGACAGGCTTATCACCCATTTGATCCAAGACTGATTTATACGCTTCAAATTGCTCATCTTCAGTCGGGAAATCGCTGTTACCCATGTACAAGAATTCTGTACGATAAAGGCCAACCCCTTCACCACCATTATTTAATACACCTTCGACATCGTTCGGTGTACCAATGTTAGCGACAAGTTCAACGTGGGTGTTGTCTTTTGATAAGGTTGGTTCATTTTTAAGTTTTGCCCAAATTTCTTTTTGTTTCTCAAAGTCAACTTGTTTTTGTTTGTATGTTGCTAATTGCTCTTCAGTCGGGTTAATGATAACTTCACCATCCATACCATCGACCACAACAATATCGCCATCTTTAACATCTTCAGTGACTGTTTTTGTACCAACAACCGCTGGGATTTCAAGAGAGCGTGCCATAATTGCTGAGTGTGATGTACGTCCACCAATGTTGGTGGTGAACCCTTTGACGAACTGTTTGTTTAACTGTGCAGTGTCTGAAGGGGTTAAATCTTCAGCGATGATCACTACTTCTTCATCAATAAGCGCAGGATCTGGGAAAGTAACTTGTAACAAGTGGGCCATCACACGTTTCGTTACGTCCTGAATATCAGCGGCGCGTTCACGCATGTATTCATTGTCCATCGCTTTGAACATATTAATAAACATTGTTGCAACTTCATCAAGCGCTGCTTCAGCGTTTACGTTTTCATTTTTGATTTTGTCTTCCATCGGTGTAATCAGTTCAGGATCACTTAACACAAGTAAATGTGCTGAGAAAATCTCTGCATGTTCATCACCAAGGGAACGACGTGCGTTCTCTTTAATGATTTCTAATTCTTTTTTTGAAACCGCAAGAGCGTCGTCTAAGCGCTTTACTTCTTTGTCGACATCGTCAACTTTCTTCGTCTCAAAAGAAAGATTGGGTGCTTCAAGGGTGTAAGCTTTAGCAATCGCGACACCATTAGATGCCGCGATTCCGTTTAATATAGTCATTGACTAATTATTCTCCGAGTCCTGTTTCTTTAACAGTTTCGTAGATTGCATCGATTGCTTCGTTTTCATCAGAACCTTCAGCTACGATTTTAATTTCAGCATCCTTAGGGATACCTAGAGACATAACACCCATAATTGATTTTAAGTTTACTGACTTACCGTTGTACTCGACAGTAACGTCTGAAGCGAAGTTACCTGCTTTGTTTACAAGCACTGTTGCTGGACGTGCGTGTACACCTGTTGAATCCGTAATTGTTATTGTTTTTTCAGCTGCCATGAAAAAAACCTCCTAGTAATATTAGTTTATTTATATTTAGTATACCATAACTTTCATTTTAATGGTTAACACCACTAAATATCAAGCTTTAAGACTTAAAAAAAAGAGAAACTTAACGTTTTATTTTTCCGCATCGTAACGGAAGAAATGAAAGAATGGTCAAAAACACTAGTACCATACCATGAACACGTTCGTTTGTAAATAAATAATTTAAGCGTTTCGCGCGTTATAAAGTGGTCTCTACTACATCAATCTTAGGAAGAAGCGCTTCCACATCTTTTTTTGTGGCAAGGTCATGACTAAAGGCGGTAGCACTGCCTGAAGCAACAGCTAAACGGAAGCACTCATCATTGGAAAGCCCTTGTTCAATACCGGCTAAAAAGCCAGCAACCGTCGAATCTCCAGCACCTACAGTGTTGAGGACGTCACCAACAGGTGCTTTCGCTGTATATGCCACGTCATCGTGTAAATAGACCGCTCCAGCGCCACCCATTGAAATCAGCACGTGAGTTATGCCTTCATTTAATAATTTTTTCCCATAAGTAATCGCCTCAGCGGATGATGAAATCGTTGTATCATACAATTCCGCAAGTTCATGATGGTTCGGTTTGACTAAGAATAAAGGCGAACCAATCATTGCTTTTAATGCTTCTGATGAAGTATCAAGAACAATCTTTACGTCGTGCTGATTGGCGGTTTTCACCATGGTTTTATAGAAATCATCGGGTAATGCTTTAGCTAAGCTACCGGCTAACACGAGTGTATCATGGTCGGTGAGTTGCTCGATTTGATCAAGTAATTGTTGTTTATTTCGGTCACTAATGACGGGACCTGGGCCATTAATTTCAGTTTCATCCGCTGCTTTTAACTTTAAATTGATCCGCGTGGTACCGTCTACCTCAATAAAGTCCGTTTTAATTGCTTCACTTTCTAGGGCATCTTTGATGAAGCTTCCGGTGAAGCCCCCGGTAAAGCCTAGGGCAGTCGAAGAAATACCGAGTGTTTTTAAAAGGCGTGAAACATTAATGCCTTTACCACCAGGGAAATAGTGAGGATTCTCACCACGGTTTAAGCCTCCAGCTGTAAAGTGATCAAGATGAAGAATATAATCGATTGACGGGTTTAATGTACACGTATAAATCATGATTTAGCCACCTTTACTGTTGTTTGTTTTTCTAATCGCGTGCGCATGGATTTCGATAACTTATCAACAATGAATGTTGCTTCATTAAGTGTAGCGATTTGATAACTGCTTTTTGTGTTAAGTTTTGTTTCATCCGCTAGAATGAAGCGCCGTTTTCCTTGTAATAATGCTTTATGTTTAATTTCTGCTTCTTCAGGATCGGGTGTAGAGTAACCGAACCGTTCATCAATTGCATTGGTTCCAATAAAACTTGCATCAAAGTGATACGCATTAAGTTGTTTTAAAGCAACTGTACCAACAATCGCTCCAGTCTTGTGTTTCACTTGTCCACCAATCAGGTAGGTTCTTATTTGGTAGCGTTCTAACTCGGGCAAATGCATTAAGCCATTTGTGATGACCGTAATGTTGCGATCTTTTAAATAAGGGATCATCGCATGCGTTGTGGTTCCTGCATCTAAGTAGATAACATCAAAGTCGTTAAGCTGATCAGCTGCAACCTGTGCGATTTTTTGTTTTTCTCGGGTTTGTTGCCCGACTTTCTCTTGATAACTAGGTTCTGCATGTGTATCATTGATGCGCATGGCACCGCCATGAACACGCTTTAATAAATCCTTTTTTTCAAGCTCACTTAAGTCACGGCGAATGGTTGATTCTGAAGCATCCATGAGATTGACTAATTCTTGAATGGTAACCGATGCTTGCTTGTGCAACTGCTCAATAATTAAGGCATGGCGTTTAGCTGTTAACATAGATGATGCCTCCTTCTACCAGTCATGATGTTTACTCTTTAAGTGTACGCTTAATCCGTCAAAAAATCAATCAAAATCATCCAAAAACAATCATAAAGTCGAATAATCGATCAATTTCTCGAAGGGATGATGAAACCGTTTTAATAGTTTGGCTGGATCATAAAAATAAACTTGCGTAAAACCATCTCCCTATGCTACATTAATGATAGTGTCTTTTAAGATGTCGGTTAGATAAGATTGATAAAGTTCGTTTAGGAGGTGTCGGCAACGATGGAAGCTGTTGCGATTACATTAATTATTATTTCAGCACTTGTTCTTATTGGACTTGTAGTGATGCAGTCTGGTAAAGGAGAAGGCTTATCTGGGGCAATCTCAGGTGGGGCAGAACAACTCTTTGGCAAGAAAAAAGCGCGTGGGGTTGATGCAGTATTACAAAAAGCTACAATTATTGCCGCGGTTGTTTTCTTTGCGTTAACATTTGCGGTTGCTTATATTCTTTAATGAAAAGACTTCTTCATTTTTTCTATGAAGAAGTCTTTTTTCCATTTATAGGGTAGCCATTGGTCAAAAGAGATGCAGGTTTATGAATGTTTTGATAAACTATTAATAGATGAGAAGCTCCCTAATGCGGATACGCATGGCTGAATCAATGACGAACGCAGTGAAATAAAAAGAGAAGTTAACCGTCTGAAAAGGTAGGTTTCTAAGGAGAGGGCGATCGAAATGAAAATTAAAGAACCTGAACCATTTATGTTTAAAGGTGGAGAAAGAGCGGTATTATTATTACATGGGTTTACCGGTCATAGCGCCGATATGCGCATGCTCGGTCGATTCTTAGAGAAAAAAGGCTATACGGCTCATGGTCCGATTTACCGTGGGCATGGTAAAGCCCCTGAAGCCTTACTTGAAGGTTCAAAAGCGTTATGGTATGAAGATGTCCTGCAAGCGTATCAATCCCTTAAAGATCAAGGGTATCAAAAAATTGCGGTTTTAGGCTTATCTTTAGGCGGTGTCTTATCGCTAAAGTTGTCAATAAATAAACCAGTTGTTGGGGTTTCAACAATGTGCTCACCAATGTTTTTTGATAATGATTACCAAATGACGAAAGGGTTTCGTTATTTTGCGACAGAGTATAAAAAACACGAAGGGAAATCACAAGTGGCTGCTGAAGAGGAAGCGGATCAACTGGTGGAGGATGCGAAGCCTTTGTTTCAGGATCTAAACCAGTTGATTGAAGAAGTGAATCAGTCACTTGACCATATTTATACACCAACGCTTGTGATTCAAGCGCGAGATGATCGTATGATCAATACAAAGAGTGCTAACTATATTTACGACCATGTTGAATCTGATCAAAAATCGATCAAGTGGTATGAAGAAGCGGGTCACGCGATCACGCTTGGTCCGAAACGCGAAGCAGTCCATGAAGATGTCTATCAGTTTTTGGAAAGCTTGGATTGGGACAACTAAAATGACGATAAATTATGTTAACAGATGACGTTAACGTGGAAGAAGGTGAAGGTATGCAAGATCAATTAATGAAAGATATTATGACGTTAATGAAAGATGAAGCACAAAAACCACTGTCTGTTGAGGAGTTAAAAACAGCCTTATTTAAGGAAGCTTTATCAAGTGATGAGTTAAAAGATTTAATGAAGGCCCTTAACACGTTAGAAGCAGAGGGTGAGTTATTGTTCACTCGCAAAAACAAGTATGTCTTACCAGAACGTGTCGGCCTCCTCAAAGGGCGTGTGCAAATGCACAAAAAAGGGTTTGCCTTTTTAATTCCTGAAGATGAAGAAACGAAAGATTTGTACATTCACCCAGATGACTTAAATGGGGCGATGAATAATGATATCGTATTGGTACGTGCTTTAACTGAGTCAAGTGATCCTGGTGTACGGGTTGAAGGTGCGGTTGAGAAAGTGCTTGAACGAAACAGTACACGGATCATTGGTAATTATCTCGATAAGGGTAACTTTGGTTTTGTTGTTGCTGATGATAAGCGCATTCCTAATGATATCTTTATAAAAAAAGAGGATAGTATGGGCGCGGTGGAAGGCCATAAAGTCATTGTCCATGTCAAACAATTTCCAGAAGGCCAAAAATCTGCAGAAGGGGAAATAGTCGAAATTCTCGGTCATAAAAATGACCCCGGTATGGATATCATTTCAATCATTCATAAACATGACATTACGGTTGATTTCCCTAAAGACGTTTTAAAACAAGCAGAAGAAACGAAAGACACGATTGACGAGACAGATATAAAAGGGCGGAAAGACTTACGTCAAGAACAAATCATCACCATTGATGGTGCCGATGCGAAAGACTTAGATGATGCTGTACGTGTCAAAAAACTTGATAATGGTAACTACTTATTGGGCGTTTACATTGCTGATGTGTCTTACTATGTCACCGAAGGTTCACCAATTGATGACGAGGCATATAGTCGCGGAACCAGTGTTTATTTAGTCGATCGCGTTATCCCAATGATTCCACACCGGTTATCAAACGGGATTTGTTCACTCAATCCAGGCGTGGACCGTTTAACACTCGGTTGTGAAATGGAAATTGATCAACAAGGCCAAGTAATCAAACATGATATTTTTGAATCGGTGATTAATACCGATGCACGCATGACCTATAAAGAAGTGAATCAAGTACTTGTAGAAAAAGATGAAGCGTTAAGGGAACAATTTGCACCACTTGTACCGATGTTTGAGATGATGGAGAATTTAGCAGCAGTTTTACGTGAAAAGCGTTTTGAACGTGGTGCGATCGATTTTGACTTTAAAGAAGCTAAAGTGATTGTTGATGATGCAGGTCATGCCGTTGATGTTGCGCTTCGTGAGCGTTCCGTTTCTGAGCGATTAATTGAAGAGTTTATGTTGGCAGCTAACGAGACGATTGCCGAACACTTCCACTGGATGGATGTGCCCTTTATCCACCGGATTCACGAAGATCCGGATGAAGAGAAATTACAAAAGTTTTTCGAGTTCATTGGTCAATTTGGCTACAGTGTGAAAGGGACAGCCAATGATATTCACCCCCAAGCTTTACAACAGGTGATTGATCAAGTAAAAGGTGAACAAGAAGAGATGATTATCTCTAAATTAATGTTGCGTTCAATGAAACAAGCGAAGTATGACCCGAAAAGTGTCGGTCACTTTGGTTTGGCTACTGATTTCTATACCCATTTCACTTCGCCAATTCGTCGATATCCAGATTTAATTGTTCATCGTCTGATTCGGACGTATTTGATTAATAATAAATTAGATGGCAAGACACAAAGTAAGTGGAAAGAAAAACTTCCGGAAATCGCTAAGCATACTTCGGAACGTGAGCGTGTCGCTGTAGATGCTGAACGTGAGACCGATGATTTGAAAAAAGCAGAGTATATGCAAGATAAGATCGGAGAAGAGTTTGAAGGTGTCATCAGTTCTGTGACAAGCTTTGGTTTGTTTGTCGAATTAGACAATACCGTCGAAGGCTTGGTGCATGTCAGCGACCTGACCGATGATTATTATAATTACGACGAAAAGAGCTATGCAATGATTGGTGAACGAACCGGAAATGTCTTCCGAATTGGTGATATGATTACGATTCGTGTCCAAGCAGTTAATTTAGAAGAACAAGCGGTTGACTTTGAGATTGTGGGTATGAAAAAGCCAACACGTAAACGACCAGAACGCAAAGGTTCAAAACCGCCGAAGAAAAAGTTAGATACGCAATCAAAAATGAAACAAAAAGCAAAAGAGAAGAAAACGAAGAAAAAAGGCCGCGCCGCTCCACCGAAAGCGGCAAGTAAAAAAAATAAAAAGAAAAAATAAGCGTTTAAACCACCAGTCCTCTTAACTAGAAGGAGCTGGTGGTTGTTTTTTGTGGAAGTGAGCAGTCAGCTATAATTGCAGCTACTGTAACGTTGACCTGTTCTGTTTTAATCAGCGTATCAAAAGTTATAGAGAGCTTTTAGATCTTTCGCTATCATCGGACATAGCCTAACTAAAGCAGTGATCCGTATGAAGCAGTGTGAAAATAAAAAGCCTTCAGTATTTTCCGCTTGAACTAAATGTTGCTGTCAGTTGCACACACTACTTGGCAATGAATCGTAGGATGGGAAAAACAGCGTCCATTAAACAATCGCGGATCCGACTGAATAATGGACGGTCGTCATCAGACTTAACGAAAGGCTTATTTATTTTTCAGCGAATAGCCGTGTAATTCCCAAGGGTCTTCGATTCGAAAAGCAGACAGATTAGGTATTGATTGGTACTGTTGAATGGTAAAGTCAAACCACGGGAGACGATCAGATTCATCACCAAGGTAATGTTGGACGGTATCAATGAGCCCAGGCACGGTGAAGAGATCGTCATAAGGGTACCGCACATGTGCGAGTTTTTCGCCTTTATAATCATTTTCAATCATTAAATAGCGATCGAGTACGGGATGCTTAAAAATCCGCATTGAAGCTAATTTCCAATCAGGAAGAAGGGATTGATGATAAGGAAACGGATAGTAAGCTTCATAAGGAAACGCTGCAAGATTCAGGGTGGATAAGTGATTACGAACGTGCGTTTTTTCTTTTTGCAGCGAAACTTCACGCCACACCGATCCGATTGCCCCACCACTTGTTTTTAGGTTGAGACAAACAAAACTATGAAAGGTTTCAATGTAGGAAAAGTTGAGCTTTTCAAGTAACCGTTTCGCGGGAAGATTACTTGCTTGGGTGTAGCCGCCAAGAAATTGAATGTCGGTCTGTTTTTTTAAGTGGTCAACGATATGGATGAGTAATCGGGTCGGATAACCATTGTTACGTAATGTGCGTTCACTTCTAAGTCGACCAAGCATCACATTCCCACCAGGGAAATGGGTATAACCGGTCACGGCGGCCAAGGTGTCCTCAACAAATATACCGAATAAGTAATTGTTCGGTGGGGTAACGAGTCGCTCAAAAACAGTCAGCATGTAGTCATCTGCGATCCCAGTATCCATTTGTTGATATATCGTATAGTCAGATAAGTTAAGTGGGCGAATGATTTCCATAGATAGCTCCTTTAATAAATATAATGAAATGATCGGCTGTGTCATATTATCGCACGGTCTGAAAACGGTTGTCTAGTCTTTTTGAAGCGGAAAATAATTGTGTTTCGTAGTGAGTCTTGTTAAAATGTAAGAACGAAGAAAAAGAAGGTGAAGGTAATGCCAAAAGGATCAGGCAAAGTAATCGCACAAAATAAAAAAGCAAATCATGAGTATTTTATTGAAGAAACGATGGAAGCAGGTATTGTTTTACAAGGGACAGAAATTAAATCGATACGTAATGGTCGAGTTAATATGAAAGATAGTTTTGCTCGGGTAGAACGGGGAGAAGTCTTGCTCTATAACATGCATGTGTCGCCATATGAACAAGGAAACATTCATAATCACGAACCGACCCGAACGCGGAAATTATTGTTGCATAAGCGCCAAATCAACAAATTAGTGGGCCAAACGCAACAGGAAGGTTATGCACTAGTACCAATTAAATTGTATTTAAAAGATGGCTATGCGAAATTGTTACTTGGTTTAGGACGCGGAAAGAAGAAATATGATAAACGTGAAGACTTAAAACAAAAACAAGCAAAACGCGACATCGAGCGTGCTGTTAAAGAGCGTTACTAAGTATTTAACTTGAGTTTAGTTTTTTAAAATGGTATATTAGACGTTGTAAGGAAATTTATATGAGGGTTTTACCTATTCCCTTTTCTCGTAAGTTTCTCATTTTATATGGGGACGTTACGGATTCGACAGGGGTAGTTTGAGCTCAGGTTGCATGTCGAGGTTACGGCTCGTAAAACGTTACCCGCCAATAATAACTGGCAAACAAAACAATTTCTCTTTAGCAGCTGCATAAGCAGTTACTAAAGGATCCTGCCCAGCATCGCCCATGTGCCGGGATTTTGGGTCTCAACTTAAGTGGGATACGCTAGCATCCACCGTCTGCGGACTGCTAGAAGAGCCTAATCAGACTAGTGACGAGGAGGCCTGTTGGTTGGCATAATCGCTCACGAATTTAAATGAACCAGCTACACATGTAGACGCTTGAGTGCCGATATCTCTGGACGTGGGTTCGACTCCCACCGTCTCCACCAATATGCTTATAAGCATTGGTATGACTGGCTTTATATTTTTTTGTTACACTTTTACATAAAATCATTTATTTCAATGATTTTAACAGATTTAAAGTCATCTTCTCTTTGGGAGGTGGCTTTTTTTGGTTGCATACTGCGGCTTTTCGTCAATTAGTGTTGCAGAAAATCGCTAAGCGATTAGTTTAAGCCGATCAATCACACGTTTCCGGTGCTTTTAAGCAGTCGGAGCGTGGGGGTAATTTTGTGCCTGTCTCTTTCACGGATCAATTGCTTTATATTTGATATGTAGAAGCATACGGTATTTGTCGTTATGAATATTCCAACAACCATCGGCAACACGGTTAATGCCATAATTTTATGTTGCATTCCTTCGATCCACCTGTTGCTAAACAGACAGATGAAATGGATCTTAATGTACGGCAAGTACTTACTTAGGGAAGTAGACATATTCTGAGCTAGCCAGCAATGTTTGGCTCTTTTGTTTCCTTAACGATTGCTTCGAGAGCGTTCTAGCTCGGGGTATGAAAAGCGGTCCAGATCCGTTGGATGTTTTAAATGCATTCAGCTCAATCGTGTAGTATGACATATAGACAAGTGAGTTCCCTCCTAGTTTGTTTTGATAAAACCAATTCTACAGAGAAACTCACTTGTTTTCTATATTCAAATAGAAAAATCGTGCCAGTGAATATTGTATAGCCCGAAAAACGACGTAATCATTGTGATATCAATGGTTACGTCGTTTTTTTATTGTGCTAAAAATGCGTACTATTTTACTTCTTTGTTTCTTTTAAAACCTAATCTTATCATAGAGATGGCTTTTTCTGTGGTGTTTGCGGTTAGGTGAATGAGTAAGCAATGCCGATTCGAGAATCACTATTCATTAGGCGATGGCTCAATTTCTGGCTTGAACCATTTGAATGATTTCAAAGGGGTGCACCGGCTTACTGTAATAGAACCCTTGCATTAAGTAAGCCCCTAGGTTCATAAGAATCGTTTCCTCCTCAATCGTTTCGACGCCTTCAGTAATGACATCTAATTCAAGTCTTTCTGCGATAAACAAAATCCCTTCGATGACTGCCTGTTTTCGTTCTTCCCCAATGGTTGCGATAAATGATTTATCTAATTTGAGGGTATCAATCGGCAGTGTATCGAGCAAGGAGATAGATGAGTAACCGGTCCCAAAGTCATCCATTGATACTTTAACCCCCAACGTACGTATCTCGCTAATTTCTTTGACAACAGCGTCAAGGTTATTGTAGACAACTGTCTCAGTGATCTCAACTTCTAAGAGTTCAGCATTTACGTGATGGAGCGCAAGCATATCTGCGATGGTATCTTTTACCCGCACGGACTCGATAAATTTTATTGATAAGTTGACGGCAATCGGTATCTGATAACCATCAATTTGCCAGCGTTTAATTTGCTGGATCGCTTGATCCAATGTCCATGTCGTCAATGCAATGATAAAATCGGTCGACTCAGCAATAGGAATGAATTCACCAGGGGAGATAAATCCGATTTTGGGATGTTGCCAACGAATAAGTGCTTCGACACCAACAATTCGTCCAGTAACTGCATTAATTTTCGGTTGATATTGTAAGTAGAACTCATCCTTTTGGATAGCGAAAGGAAGATCTTGTTCTAACATCAAGCGCCGCACACGTTCGTGTCCCATCGCTTCTGAGTAAATTGCGTATTGATTACGACCGTTTAATTTGGCTTGATCAACAGCAATATCAGCTTCCTCGAGTAACTGAATCCCTCGTTCATGACGCTGATGACAGAAACTAATCCCAATACTAATGGAAATGAGAACAGGTGCATCTGTAAGATGGAGAGGTTGATTCAAATCGGCACGTAGTTCTTCAGCAAAGCTAATAATGCGTTTTTCATCATTATCTTCAACTAGAATTAAGAATTCATCACCACCAATACGATAGGCGCTAACCCCGGTGGTGACATACTGTTGAACAATGGCTCCGACTTGGTTTATAACCCGATCGCCAGACTGATGACCTAATGTGTCATTGATTGTTTTAAAGCGATCAATGTCAACAAATAAGGCAGTTAAACAATCGCCCTCAAAGAATTCAAAGAAATGATTCATCGCGTGGCGGTTGAGTAATGGTGTTAAGGTATCTTTAAAGGCGAGTTTTCTTAGAACACGACGATCAAATAACATCATCCCCCACGAAATAACCAATAACGTTACCGTGGAAAAAATTACTGCGAATAAGAGGTTGCGATTTGATGAGGCTTGATTTAAATCATCACCATGGTGCATCTCAATTGTCATGGCAGCCATCCCGATATAGTGCATACCCGAAATCGCAACACCCATTACAACACTCGCAAGAATCTTTAACCCTTTACCATCGTGTTGAGAACGAAACTTTAAGAACAAAAAGAGCGCAACGTACGATGCTATAAAAGCCACGATAATGGAAAAGACAACAAGCAAAGGTGTATAACGAATTACGGCTTCCATTTCCATTGCTTCCATACCTAAGTAATGCATAGCAGTGATACCAGACGCCATCGCAGCGCCGCCTGCCAATAACCTGCGCTTATTAATGCGCTTAGGGACGGTTAGCATAAACGCCAGATATGAAGCACTAACACTTGCAAGCATTGATATGAAGGTTATGAAAGGGTCATATGTGACGGCCATTGTCGTATGAAAAGCAAGCATTCCGATAAAATGCATGGACCAAATCCCTAATCCCATGACTAAGGAACCAGAAATAAGCCAAAATCGTTTTGCTTTCACGCTTGCATCAACAAGCTTTGCGACTATATTTAATGCTAAAAATGAAGCGGTCATCGCAATGATGACGGATAGTCCAACAATCGACAATTGATAGTGATCTAACATGTGTTCACAACTCCTAAACGACAGATGAATTAATTGTATGATACATAATGAATAGTATGTCCTATATATATTAACATACCTAAAGGTCTGTTAATACAAAAAATAGCCATTACCTACAAGGGGAAAGGAGTGCACTAACTATTTTTTTACATTTAAAGAGCGAAATGTTTATAAAATCTATCGAATTCTTCTGTTTTTATGCATTCGTTAACAATTTTGTGCACCGCTATGGTAAGATACAAATTGTGTGTAAAATGAGATGTCATGTTAGGAGTATATTCATGTATAGACGAAATCGCTTTATTTTAATCATGGGTTTTACGATTATTGTCATTTGGTTCCTTTCACTATGGGCGGTACAAACGGAATATGAAAAGAATCATCATCAATTTTTAGTTGAACGGTCTAATCTGTTGGAACGCTCAACGGCTTCTGTTATTTCCTCGTATGAACGGTTCTCAAATTTTATTTTTGAATCCGCTGTAAATACCGAAGAAGTGACAACCTTGATGCAACAAGCAACAAAAGCATCAGAGGAAGAACAGGCCAAGATTAGAATGGAAATGTATACAATATTTGAAGATATGTATGAGGTTGCGAGTGACTATGATTTTAGACAACTCCATTTTCATCTGCCGAATGGCGATAGTTTTTTGCGAATGCATGCACCAGATAAATTTGGCGATAATTTGTTCGATTTAAGAGAAACCGTTAGAATGACGAATACTGAGAAACGTTATACACGTGGGTTTGAAGAAGGTCGTATCTTCAATGGCTACCGGTTTGTTTATCCGTTATTTTCTCTAGGTGAGCACGTTGGTAGTGTAGAAGTGTCTATTTCACTGGAAAGCATTATTTCTATCTTAGGTGAAATGTTTCCTAGCGTTCGCAGTAGTTTCATTATTGAAAAAGAAGTGATGGAATCAACGGTATTTGAAACTGAACGATCACGCTACGAACCATCACTATTAGCCGAAGGTTATGTCGTTGACGAAGCAGTGGCAGAACTTATTTCAGAGGAAGAGGCGTCTTATTATAAGGACAATCAATTACTTGATTTGGTTCGGTCATCAATTGAGGATCCTATTTTGTCAAAAGAGTCATTCGTTAAATTGATTCATTATAACAAACGTGACTATGTCATTTTTTATTCAGAAACAGAGAACTTTAAAGGTGACCCGGTCGGTTATTTCACTTATATTTTACCTACGACAGAATTGCGTACGATTGCGGCCACAAGAAATATATCGGTGTTTACCATTACAGCAATCTTTTTACTTGCCGCTGCTTTTGTTTACATCTTCCATCAACGTCAAAAAGCCATGCGTGAGCTTGCCCGGAAAGATCCATTAACGAACTTGTATAACCGCCGTTACTTCTACCAACGTGTTGTGAAATTAATGAAAATGCATAAACAGAAGCAACATTATTTTGCGATTTTGGATATTGATTTTTTTAAACAAGTCAATGATCAGTTTGGTCATGGAACAGGGGATGAGGTTTTACAAGCGATAGCTCGAATCATGTGCGAAACATTAACTAACGACGAGATTTTCGCTCGACATGGTGGGGAAGAATTTATTGTTATGTTGCCACATACGCACCGATCAGCAGCGATGATTTACTGCGATACGTTACGGCGTGCAATTGAAGATTACTCTTTCTCTGGTGTCGGTCATATAACTGTAAGTATCGGGGTTACAGAGTATCAGCAGGCAGAATCGCTAAAAGCAGTGATTGACCGAGCGGATAAAGCATTATATGAAGCAAAAGCAAGTGGTCGAAATAAAGTAATCTACAAATAACCTAATGAAATCAATAATGATGCACCCCCTTGCTTTTAAATAAAGCAAGGGGGTGTTTTATTTAGCTTAAGAATAGACGGTGTATGTTTAAGCGATTTCATTTACGTGGATATTACAATCTTTTTATAGCGTGACAAATAAAATTGATTAAGGAAATGCGTTTTTAACGCCTGTTGGAAGGGAATAAACTAATTATAGTTACCTGTAGTGTCGTATGTGTTTATCATTTTAGTAAGCGATTTCTTGTCAACACGGATGGCCTTAATAAATTAATTTTAATTTGAGGGGTAATATTGTTAAGTTTTTTAAATTATTATACAATTGAGATAATTTAATAGGACTAAAAAACGCTAGAATTAACAATATTAGTTATTGAGGGTTCGAAAGTACCTGGGTTTTTTACATTAAAGTATAAAAAGAAGTGAATGCAATTGCTGTTTTTGTTGTTGGGTTCAGTTTTACACTAAACAGACTAAACAAAAGGTGGGATTATTTATGGATATACATAACACAGTAGACCTAGAGGCATTAAAAGCTTTTCATACAGAAGCACTGTACAACAGTTATGACTACTTTGGTGCGCATGTAATTGAACAAAACGGAAAAAAAGGCGTGCTTTTTTTGGTATGGGCCCCGAGTGCAGAGGCCGTTTCACTGGTTGGAACCTTTAATTATTGGAATGACGAAGCTAACCCGATGGATCGCGTAACCGATACCGGTGTTTGGGGTGCTTTTTTCCCTGACATTACAACTGGTGAAGTTTATAAATATAAGATTTTCACCGCAGATGGACGAGCGATTTATAAGTCAGATCCTTATGCGTTCTTTTCTGAAGTAAGGCCAGATACGTCGTCGGTTGTGTTTGACCTTAACCAATTTACTTGGTCTGATGATAAATGGCTTGAAAAGCGACAAAACTTTAACCCTTATCAATCACCGATTAATATCTATGAACTCCACTTAGGTTCTTGGATGATGAAAGAAAAAGGTAAGTTTGATAACGAAGCATTTAAATCAGTGGATCCAAGCAGTTTTTACAACTACCGCGAAATTGCTGACGAGTTGGTCCCTTATCTAAAAGAGATGAACTATAACTATATCGAAGTGCTGCCACTGACTGAACATCCTTTTGATGGCTCTTGGGGCTATCAAGTCACGGGTTACTTTAGCATGACGAGTCGTTACGGTACGCCGGAAGATTTGATGTATTTAATTGACCAATGCCATGCGGCTGGGATTGGGGTAATCTTTGATTGGGTACCCGGACATTTTTGTCGTGATGAACACGGCTTGATGTACTTTGACGGCACGGAATTATATGGCGGCATTGACCACCCAAACTGGGGGACGAAAAAATTTAACTTTGAAAAATCGGAAGTACGAAACTTCTTGATTTCAAACGCTTGCTTCTTCTTCGAGAAATTCCATATTGATGGCATTCGTGTTGATGGGGTAACGTCGATATTGCAGTTGAACTTTGGCATGGACCATGAACCCTACCGAAATCAAGAGGGTGGCATGGAAGACTCATGGGGGATTGCGTTCCTTAAGGAACTCAATCAAGAAATATTTAAACGCTATCCGTTTGCGATCATGGCAGCAGAAGAATCATCCAGTTGGCCTCTTGTGACCTATCCGGTTGATAAGGGTGGCCTTGGCTTTAACTATAAATGGAAGATGGGTTGGATGAATGATACCCTTGATTACATTGAACTTGATCCATTGTTTAGAAAAGGAAGTCATGACAAAATAACCTTCTCCATGCACTACGGGTATAGCGAAAACTTTATTTTACCCTTCTCTCATGACGAAGTTGTTCATGGGAAGAAATCTCTGATTGATAAGGCTTTCGGTACCTACGAAGAAAAGTTTAAAACATTGAAGTTATTGATGATGTACCAAATCACACATCCAGGTAAGAAACTCAATTTCATGGGGAATGAGATCGGGCAATTTTTAGAATGGCGTTACTATGAGCCGGTCGAATGGTTCTTATTGGATTACCCCATTCACGAAGAACAACGTCAATTTAATCAAGCGCTCAATCGTTTATACCTAACTGAACCAAGCTTATTTATTAAAGATCACGACCCTGATGGTTTCCGCTGGGTAGATGCAGATAATCGTGACCAGAGCATTTATAGTTACTTGCGACTTAGTAGTGATGAGGATTACATTCATGTTGTGCTTAACTTCACACCAGTCGCATATGAAGGATTTAGAATAGGTGTTAAGGATGAAGGGGAATACCGGATCATGTTTAATACATCCACCCACCCGTACCGCAATAAAAATTATAAATATGTAAAATCCGAAGCCAAACCGATGCACGGGTTTAAACAATCGATTGTCTTGCCGCTAGGAGGTTTGGAAGGATTGATCATAAAAAAGAAGCGAGTCGTTAGAAAATAACGATTTAGAATTCAAAACACATTAATGGTTAGATAGACAGACTGAAGGGGAGAGCTTTCATGAGTAGTAAGCACACAAAAACATTTGAACCCTATCAATTATTTCTTGATCAGTATGTGAAGAAATTAGGGCCAATCGATGAATTGGAAGGATTCAAAGTTAGGCCAGGTTTTTTTGATGAGTACGGCGCAACGGTTATTCCAGGAGGGGTTAGTTTCACCGTTCATTCACAGCATGCGACCAGCTTTAAATTGGCACTGTTTGAACGGCAAGCTGAAGAACCCTATGCGATCTTACCCTTCCCAGAATCATACCGAGTCGGTAATGTCTATTCGATGATCGTATTTGGTGTTGATATTGAAGCCTTTGAATATGCGTATCTTGTCGATGGGCCGTATGAACCGAGAAAAGGCCAAATATTCGATGACTCCAATTATTTACTTGATCCGTATGCAAAAGCAGTCACTGGGCAAAGCGAGTGGGGCGTTACGCCACCCTATGGCATGACCTACCGAGCGCGTGTCGTTTCAAGTGATTTTGACTGGAAGAAATCACGGTCACCACACATACCGATGGAGGACCTAATTATTTATGAACTCCACGTTCGTGGGTTTACTAAAGATAAAAGTTCCAACGTAAAACATCCAGGGACATTTAATGGCTTGAAGGAAAAGATTCCTTATCTTAAAGAGTTAGGTGTAAATGCGGTGGAGCTGATGCCCATTTTTGAATTTGATGAGATGAGTGGCATGCGAAACCATAAAGGTAAACGGCTATATGATTATTGGGGCTACAATCCGATTTCTTTTTTCGCACCAAATACTGCTTATAATTCTGACATTGAATACAATCATGAAGGCACCGAACTAAAAAAAATGATTAAAAAATTACATGATAATGGGATTGAAGTAATTCTGGATGTGGTCTTCAATCATACTGCAGAAGGTAATGAGCAAGGCCCTAGTATCAATTTAAAAGGCTTTGATAACAGTGTGTATTACATGTTAACGCCAGATGGTCAATACTTTAATTTTAGTGGCTGTGGCAATACCTTGAATTGTAATCACCCAATCGTCAGGCGAATGATCATCGATTGTTTACGACACTGGGTGATTGAGTATCGCATCGATGGTTTCCGTTTTGATTTAGCTTCAATTCTTGGGCGAAATGAAGATGGTTCACCAATGAATAATCCACCGCTCTTACAAAACTTAGCCTTTGATCCCGTACTATCTGAAGTTAAACTGATTGCTGAAGCATGGGATGCCGGTGGACTTTATCAAGTCGGTTCTTTTCCCGACTGGAATCGCTGGTCGGAATGGAATGGGAAATATCGTGATGATTTGAGAGAATACCTCAAAGGTGAGCCAGGGTTAAGTCACACGGTATGTGATCGAATTGCTGGTTCGGTCGATTTATATCCACCTGAATCACGAAGTAATTCGGCATCAGTGAATTTTCTCACCTGTCATGATGGCTTTACGCTTTATGATTTATATAGCTATAACGAGAAACATAATGAAGCAAATGGTTGGAATAATACTGACGGTGAAAATGATAATCATGCATGGAACTGCGGTATCGAGGGAGAAACAGATGATCCTCGAGTTATTAAATTACGTCATCGGATGATCAGAAATGCCTTTACTACATTACTTATGAGCCGAGGTACACCGATGATAACGCAAGGCGATGAATTTTTACGGACTCAATTCGGTAACAATAACGCATATTGTCAGGATAATGAAATTTCTTGGGTTGATTGGACTTTAAAAGAAAAAAATCAAGACATGGTTAATTTTGTTAAACATCTGATCACGATTAGGAAAAGTCATCCAATCCTCAGACGACAAACACAGCCTGCCAAATCAGGTTATCCTCCGTATTCTAAACATGGGGTAGATGCTTGGTACTTGTCAGATTGGGAGGCGGTGCGCGTGCATGGCGTCATGTTTAGTGGACGTGACATCACTGGTGAAAAGGATGATTATTGCTACATTGCAATGAATAGCCACTGGGAGAATCATATGTTGGAATTGCCAACGCTACCGGAACCGTATCAGTGGCAGCTACATGTTGACACAAGTCGACCAACGACGCGCGCGTGTATATTAGCAGAGCATTTAGAACCCATTGAATCGTCACATGTGGAAATTGAAGGGAGAAGTTCCTTAGTGTTTTTCTCGCATCGTCATTAATTTGGCCCTGTGAGTAAAATAGATGCAACATCACAAAATGAGTTGGGGGAGGCTAAACTTATGAAAAAGACAGATGCAATTGCGATGCTCTTGGCAGGGGGTCAAGGGACACGCTTAGAAGATTTAACCTTAAAAAATGCAAAGCCTGGTGTCATGTTCGGTGGGAAATACCGGATCATTGATTTCAGTCTAAGTAACTGTTTCCATTCTGAGATTTACACTGTGGGGGTCATGACCCAGTATAAACCACTTTTGTTAAATCGCTATATTGGAAACGGGAATGCCTGGGCCTTGGATAAAGTTAATCAAGGTGCATATATTCTTCCACCTTATATGCGTGAGGACCATGCCGAATGGTATCGAGGAACAGCAGATGCTGTCTATCAAAACTTTGAGTTTATCGAAATGTATGACCCAGAATATGTGGTCATCTTATCAGGGGATCACATTTATCAAATGAATTATCGCCCAATGATTGAACAAGCGAAGGAAAAAGATGCTGATTTAACCATTTGTGTGCGAACTGTCCCGTGGGAAGAGACGTTCCGCTTCGGTATCGTTGATACAAATGAAGAGATGCGCATTGTAGACTTTCAAGAGAAACCGAAAGATGCGAAAAACAACATGGCCTCGATGGGGATTTATGTGTTTAAATGGTCTGTTCTGAAGGAAGCACTTGAAAAAGATCATTACGATGATGCATCACAAAAAGATTTTGGCCATGATGTCATTCCACGTCTACTTAACGAAGAAAAAAACATTTTCGCCTATTTATTTGATGGGTATTGGCGTGATGTTGGAACGGTCGATAGTTACTATCAAGCGAACATGGATTTGCTTGACCAACGCGACGATTTAGATTTAACCAAAGACAAATTACGTGTCTATTCAAATAATGAGAACCGCGAACCTCACTTTGTGACAAAAGAAGCGAATGTGTCCAACAGTCTAATTGCCGATGGTTCTTATATTGCTGGGACAGTTAAACATTCCGTTTTAAGCCGTGATGTCATTGTTGAAGAAGGAGCTGTCGTCGAGGATGCGATTTTATTTGGCAATGTTCGGATTAAAAAAGGTGCGGTTGTGACACGGACGATTGTTTCTTACAACGTGGTTGTCGATGAAAACGAAATTGTCGGACAAAAAGATTCCGAAAATGTCACACTTTACACAGGGGAGGCATCGTCATGAAAAAAGCAGTGGGTATTATCGTTAATAGCTCAAACCAATTAGATTTGGATGAATTGATTCAATATCGTAGTATTCATACGATTCCATTTGGTGGGAAATATCGTTTGATTGATTTTCCTTTATCCAATTTAGTGAATATGACCGCCGATCTCTATGTCGGTGTGATGGGCTCTTATAATTATCGTTCGCTCGTCGATCACTTGAAGCAAGGTCAAGACTGGAACCTTTCCCGTAAAAGTAATGATTTACTCATCTTGCAAGGGGATCGTTCAGCCAAAATAGGTCGAGTCAGTCGGATTTCTATTCAAGACTTTATTGACAACAGTGCCTTCTTTCATAAATTACCAGATACTGTCGAACACATCGTCATTAGTGGCACGAATGTGATTGCCAATATTGATATGAAACATGTGATTGAAACGCATGAAGGTAATGATGCGGATGTGACCATGTTGTATAAACATGATTATCAAGGGATGATCATGAATAAAGAAGTCCATTTAGATTTAGAAGAAGGCAAAGTCATTGACATTTTTGAAAATCATGAGCGTGAAACGTCAGGCGATCTCTTTATCGATACCCTGGTGATAAAAAAGAATTTGTTCATGGAAATTTTAGATGAAGCGAAGAAAAGAGGGTTGATTGATTTTATTGATTTATTGAAACATTGCCTTGATGACTGTAAAGTCATGGGTTATGCAATTCCCGGCTATGTAAAAATCATAAATTCAATTCAAAGTTATTATGAGGCGTCGCTTGAGCTACTCGAGTGTGATGTCCACAGGGAACTATTTAAAAATGAACGAAAAATTTATACCAAAGCAAAAGATAATCACCCAACCGTTTATGGAAAAGATGCTAGTGTTAAACAAGCGATGGTGGCTAGTGGAGCCGTAGTAAATGGGACGGTTGAACAAAGTATTGTTTTCCGGAATGCACGGATTGAAAAGGGTGCGAAAATAAAGAATAGTATCATTATGCAAGGTGCAATTGTTGAAGAAGAAGCGGTTGTTGTGAATGCGATTTTGGATAAGAATGCTGTCGTGAAAAAGGGGCAATTCATTACCAGCTCAACGACAGAACCGATTTTAATTAAACGAAAAGAACAATAAGGAGCTGAGTGAGGGTGAAAATATTATATGCAACTTCTGAAGCTTTTCCATTTGCGAAAAGCGGAGGACTAGGGGACGTTGCTGGTGCATTGCCGAAAACATTAAAGAAAAATAATGTCGACATTCGCGCTGTCATGCCACTGTACAAAGATATTCCAGAACATTATAAAGAGAAGATGGAGAAGATTGGGGAGTTCGATGTCCAGTTAAATTGGAGAAATCAGCCGTGTGAATTATACGTGTTGAAGCATGATAATGTTTTTTGGTACTTCATTAAAAATGATTACTACTTTGGCCGCAGCGGGCTTTATGGTTATTATGATGAAGCGGAACGCTTCTTGTTCTTTTCAAAAGCGACTTTGACCTTTTTACCATTGTTTGATTTTTGTCCGAATATCATTCACTGCAATGATTGGCAAACCGCTGCGATTCCGATGCTGTTGAACAAACAAGTCGGCATCGGTTGTGGTCATCAAGTCAAAACGGTACTGACCATTCACAACATTAAATATCAAGGGGTTTATGGCGCAGAGACGCTGTTTGAATTATTAGGTCTATATCCAAACGATATCACCAGTGAACTTGAGTTTAACGGTGCGATCAACATTTTAAAAGCGGGTATTTACTATTCTGATTATGTCACAACTGTTTCACCGACCTATGCAGAAGAACTGGAACATGCTTATTTTGCAGAAGGACTGGACGGTGTCATTCGTGATGTGAAATGGAAGATGCGTGGGATATTAAATGGGGTTGATTATGATCTCTTTAACCCAAAAACCGATCAAGCGCTCTACAAAAATTATGATACTTTCGCAGGGAAGCAGGAAAATAAACAAGCATTCTGTGAAGAATATGATTTAGATCCCGAGAAGTTAACGATTGGGATGGTGACACGTCTCGTTGAGCTAAAAGGCATTGACCTCGTGATGCGCATGATTGAAGATATCATGGAAGAAGATGTACAGCTTGTCTTATTAGGTACAGGAGAGTATCACTATGAGGAGTTCTTCAAGTATGTAGCGGATCGTTGGCCGAGACAAACGTCAATTCATATTCGTTTTAGTAATGAGATGGCATCAAAGATTTATGCGGCAAGTGATGTCTTTCTGATGCCTTCCCGTGTTGAACCGTGTGGCTTAAGTCAGATCATTGCCTTGAAGTATGGAACACTACCGATCGTAAATCGAACCGGTGGTCTCAATGATACGGTAAACCATATCGATCTTGAAAAAGAAACTGGGACTGGTTTTATCTTTGACCATTATAATGCCCATGAAATGTATGAACAAATCAAACGAGCAAATGAACTCTATCAAGATAAAAAAGTCTGGGAGACTTATGTCAAACAAGCATTTGCCGCCAACTTTGATTGGGAAAAACAAGCGATTAAATACTTTAATGTTTATAAAACAGTTGACATGAAGTGAGATTAACAAGCAGTGAAGGGAAAGCACCTTCATTGCTTGTTTATGTTGCATTTAACGACGGTTACGATCGTTTTTGGTCGCGAGAAAACGTGGGCTGTCTTCAAAAACAAAGACGGTTAATTCGGACGAGCTGGTAACACCTGGTGTTTAAGCACAACCGTGTAAGCGAATTCAATTTTTTAAGGAAAACCTATTGACAGCGAATTTAGATTTGCTATAATATGAATATGAAATCGATTTCAGGTATTTCATCAATGACGAAACAATAAGGTGAAGCAGATGCGAATTAAAGATATTGCCAAGCTCGCAGGGGTCTCACCTGCGACCGTCTCACGAGTGATGAATAATAATGGTTATGTGAAAGAGGATAAACGGAAAGCTGTGCTTGAGGTAATTGAAGCGGTTGATTATCAACCAAATGAAATTGCAAAATCCTTAAAAAGCCAAAAGTCTCGTATGATTGGTGTAATTGTCCCGAAAATCAGCACAGAAACAGCCAGTCGTGTTGTAGCGGGGGTAACCCACGTTGCAAAAACGGCAGGGTATCAAGTATTGATTGCGAATACCAATTTAGACATTGAAGAAGAAATTAAGTATTTGAAATTTCTTTCAAACAAATCAGTTGATGGCATTATTATGATGGGGACAGAAGTCACGGATCGTCATTTAGAAGTGATGAATAAATTGACAATTCCTATCGTGATATTAGGTCAAAAAGTTAGCGGCTATACTTCCATCATTCATAATGATTACGATGCAAGTTACCAAATGACCGAGTACTTAATTAATCAAGGCCATAAAGCAATTGGTTTTATTGGCGTTGATGAGAAGGATTACGCTGTGGGTGTGTTAAGAAAGAAAGGTTATCTCGATTGTTTAAGCGATTACAATCTTAATGGATCAGATGGACTTATCGCAATTGGAGATTTTGACATCGATACAGGGTTTAAGATGATGAAGAAGATTTTAGCTAAAAGCCAACCTACCGCAGTTTTCGCTGTCACGGATCACTTGGCAATTGGTGCGATTCATGCACTGTTAGATCAGGGGTATCGCGTCCCAGAAGATATTTCTGTGGTTGGAATAGGTGACATTAAGTTAGCTGAGTATTTAAATCCACCACTGACAACGATGCATTATACATTTAAGACAAGTGGTCAAATGGCTGCCGAAGCTGTTTTTGATTTAATCGAAAACAACGCGCACAAAGGTGAACAATTAATGACTTCTTTTCAACTTAAAGAACGACGTAGTGTGAAGCACCTGTAGATACGGGAGTGTTTAAAAGGGACAAGCTGTCCTTTTTAAACTGATATGAAATCGATTTCAGCTTTGCGTGAATGGGGATGAAACATATGCATGGAACCCATGCAATGTCATCATAGATTATGTGTTAAAAAATGAGGAGGTTAAAGAAATGAAATATCAACAAACGCTCGATAAGTTATTTGAAGTTGTCGGTGGCAAAGAAAACATTAAAAATTATGAACACTGCGCGACGCGCCTTAGAATCATTTTGAAAGATGACAGCAAGGTAAATAAAGAAGAGGCTGAAAAGATTCCAGACGCAAAAGGTTACTTCTTTAATACGGGTCAGCACCAATTCATTTTTGGTACTGGAAGAGTAAACGCTGTTTATGAAGACTTAAAAACAGTGATGGGTGATTCAGAGGGTAGTGCTTCGGATGGTGATTTTAAAGAAGATGTTTATAAAAACTTAAGTCCCTTACAAAAAGTTGTAAGAACACTTGCGGATATTTTAGTACCACTTATTCCAGCTTTAGTTACAACCGGTTTACTAATGGGTATTCGTGGTTTATTACTTGAGCTTGGCGTTGAGTTTGATAGTGCAGGCTTAGCACTGTTTGGGATGTTAACAGATACAGCGTTTGCATTCTTACCAGTTTTAATTGCTTATAGCTCGACGAAGAAATTCGGTGGGAATCCGATTATTGGTATCGTGGTTGGTCTGATGATGGTTGCTCCGCAATTACCGAATGCTTGGGCAGTTGCGGCTGGTGATGCAGAAGCACTTACCGTCTTAGGTATTGATTTAGTCGGTTATCAAGGCTCAATAATTCCAGCAATTATTGCCGGTTACTTGATCGCAAAACTTGAAAAAGGCTTAAGAAAATTCGTTCCGGAAATGATGGATTTAGTTGTCACACCGTTTATTAGTTTAACCGTTACGATTGCAGTTATGCTATTTATTTTAGGACCGATCTTACAAACCGTTGAACACGGTGTTATTGAATCAATTGTTTTCTTAATTGAAGCACCATTCGGCATTGGGTATGTTATTTATGCCGCTTTCCAGCAATTATTAGTGATAACAGGTCTACATCATTCATTATCAATTATTGAGATTAGCTTGTTAAATGATACCGGTCGAAATGTATTAAATACATTAGGAACGGCAAGTATGGCAGGCCAATTCGGCGCTGCGATTGCGACAGCATTACTGATGAAGAATAAAATTAAACGAAGCAATGCTTTATCTTCAACAGCATCAACGCTGTTTGGTATTACCGAACCCCTACTCTTTGGTGTGAACTTACGCCACTTTAGAATCTTTGTTTCAGGTATGATTGGTGGTGCAGCTGGTGGGTTGGTTACATCAATCTTAGGCTTAGCGGGTACAGGTATGGGGATTACGTTTGTGCCAGGTCTATTACTGTATGCAAGTAGCTTTTGGATGATTACCCAGTACATTATTGTTATTGCTGTCGCATTTATTGTTGGCTTTGTCTTAGTAAGAATCCAATCGAATGTGATTAGTAAAGAAATTCAATAAAAATGAATCAGCTTTAATTTATAAGGGTATAGGGCAACTTGCTCTGTGCCCTTTTTATCTAAAAATAAGCGAGAACCCCCCGCTTCAAACAGCTCGCATGAGCGATAAGTGGTGAGTAGTTCAAGAATGTCGACCGGATAAACGGAAAGTGTAAGCAACCCAAAATCGGGGTAAAGAAATAAGTAACAACAAAAGCCAGTAATGGGCAAGTTGCTTAGTCATAGATAAAGATAAGCGAAGGATGTGTAGTAAATGAGTAGAGTATATAGTATTGGTGAAGCGTTAATTGATTTTATTCCGAGTGTGACCGATTCACAACTCAAAGATGTCCCGTCATTTAAGCGGGTAATGGGGGGCGCACCAGCGAATGTGGCTGTCGCCGTCGCGCGCTTAGGTGGTCAAAGTGCTTTTATTTCAAAACGAGGTGAAGATGCATTTGGCGAACATATTACCGAGCAGTTACAACATTTTAAGGTTGATACCACGCATTTATTAAAAACAACTGAGGCGAATACAGGTCTTGCCTTTGTTTCCCTTAAACAGGATGGGCAACGTGATTTTTCCTTTTATCGTAAGCCAAGTGCAGATATGTTATTATCAAAAGAAGAAGTAAGGGACCTCCCTTTCGAGCCAAAGGATCTCCTTCATTTTTGCTCAGTCGATCTCATCGAAGCTCCGGTGAAGTATGCGCATATTGAAGCGATTGAACACGCCAAAAGAGAACTTGCTCGTATTAGCTTTGATCCAAACGTGCGTCTACCTTTATGGGAAAGCGAAGAGGCTTGTAAAGCGGCGATTCAAGCCTTTATTCCTTACGCAGATATTTTGAAAGTATCAGATGAAGAACTTTATTTCATCACCGGAATTGAAGATGAAGCAGCAGCACTGCAATCGTTATTTAGAGGAGATGTTTCCTGGGTGATTTATACGCGGGGCAAAGACGGTGCAGTGTTTTTAACGAAAGATAAAAAAGCTAGTCATCCAGGTTTTAAGGTTGAGGCAATTGATACAACAGGTGCAGGTGATGCGTTTATTGGGGCTTTGCTCTATCAAGTATCGCGCGATGATCAGGCGCTGACGGCAATTTCAGAACAAGCAATGCATGACTATCTAGCCTTTAGTAACGCATTTGCTGCGCTGACAACGACAAAAAATGGTGCGGTTGAGTCGTTACCAACCATTGCGGAAGTTCATGCATTTCTAAATGAGAACAGCTAGAGAGGGTGACAATAACATGAATCCACTACATGACGTTTTGCAACAATATTATCAAGAACAAATGAACATGCCGAAAGAAACAATCACCACACATTTTTGGCGACAAGCGTTTCATGTGGAGGCACCCATGGGCTGGTTAAATGACCCTAATGGTGCCTTACAAATTGATGGCGTCTATCACTTGTATTATCAATACGCGCCGCATGATGCTGCAGGCGGGATTAAATATTGGGGGCATATGCGCTCAGATGATTTGGTGCATTTTAAAGACGAAGGTGTTGCACTTTATCCTGATCAACCTTATGACTTACATGGTGTTTATTCAGGGAGTGCCTTTATCGAAAACGGTGTGATTCATTATTTCTACACCGGGAATGTGAAACATTTAGGTCATCATGATTATATTACATCAGGCCGTGAACAAAACACCATTCATGCCATCAGTCGGGACAATGGTGCAACGATTGAGAAACAACAAGTGGTTATTGCAGCAGCTGATTATCCACCGTCAATGAGCAATCACATTCGCGATCCTAAAGTGAGAAAAATTAATGGAACGTATTACATGGTACTCGGCGCCAGAGATTTAGCGGACCAAGGCCAAGTGCTTGTCTATCGATCTGATAACTTAGATGACTGGGTCTATCATGGTGTTTTTTTCGGTCCGCTTGCTCATATGGGTTATATGTGGGAATGCCCGGACTTCTTTCAATTAGGAGATCAAGAAGTACTACTGGTTTCCCCACAAGGCATTGATGCACAACCACACCGATTCCAAAATATCTATCAGTCTGGGTACTACCTTGGGTCCGTCGATTGGGAAACGGTAACGTTTACGCCGGACACACCATTTCAGGAGTTGGATTATGGGTTTGATTTTTACGCCCCACAGACATTCACTGACGAAAGAGGTCGTCAAATCCTTTGGGGGTGGATGGGATTACCTGATGCAGAATATGAAAACCCGACCGTTCCACTCGGGTGGCAGCATGCGATGACATTGCCGCGTGTACTAGAAGTACGGTCGGGTAAGCTTTATCAACAGCCACATGAAAACTACCAAGTACTTAGAGATGTAGCGGTGACGAGAGAATTGAACGTGACAGATGGGACCTATGAATATTTCAGTGGACAATTACAAGAAATCATCGTTGACATTGAGACGATAACTGAGTTATCGGTGCAGATTAAAGGCGATACGAACATTCATTTCCAGAGTGAAAAAGGGCTATTGACCCTGCAGTTGAACGAAGCGGGCTACGGCCGGAAACAACGCACCTTACAACTTGAACAATTAACCGGATTGCAGTTGTTTGTGGATCGTTCATCGCTTGAGGTGTTTATCAATCAAGGGGAGTATGTCATGACAACGCGGATGTACCCTGATGAACATGAAGATAAGGTCGAGATCACTGGTAAGCTAACCGCAACAGTCACCCACTATAGTTTACGGGAAGCTAAATAAGTTTATCTGTCCAACGAGCGCCTGTCTTTTTCTAAAAGACAGGTGCTCGCTATGTTTGGGTCAGCAAATGCAACTCGTCGTTGTGAAGCGGTGTTTGTCTTTGTATAATAGAGGTACGTGTGTGAAAACCTGAAAAAATTAAACCCTTGAATAAAGCGGTGAAAATAAAAAAAGTGATAAAGAAGAAACAAAGAAATGGAGTGGATAACGGGTGAGGATAGAACGTTCAGGAAAACCTAAGATTTGTGTACCCATCATGGCAAAAACATTGAGTCAGTTAGAGCTAGCGATTGAAACGATTAATTCTCATGAGGGGATTGATTTCGTTGAATGGCGGGTGGATTATTATCAAGAGGCAATTCCCCAAGCATTAGCCTTATATCAAACAACATTAACGAAACCATTGATTTTCACCTTTAGAACAGAAGAAGAGGGTGGCGAAGCGGCGATTACCATGGAAGCTTATACGGACTTACTTCGCATGGCTTATCACCATGCAGCGGTCGATTATATCGATGTTGAACTTAATCGTCCTGTCGATCATAAAGCCATTGTTAAAGCGGCACATCAATATCAAACGCAAGTCATTGTTTCTTATCACAATTTTAATCACACGCCGATACAAGCGGACTTGCTTGACGTGTTTCGGAGACAAGCAGCCACAAAAGCAGATGTTTTAAAGCTTGCCGTCATGCCACATCACAAATCAGATGTCTTAAGTTTGATGGATAGTGTTTTGAAAATTAAAGCAGAACTGAATATGCCAATCATTGCGATGGCAATGGGACGCTTAGGGGCAATTAGTCGGGTCAGTGGTCAATGGTTTGGCTCAAGTGTGACGTTTGCTACGTTAAAAGACCAATCAGCGCCAGGCCAACTTTCTGTAGATGTTGCGATTGATCTGATCAATCACTTAAGCGAAGTGGATCCATCTTAATCTCCAGTAGCAAGTCGAAAATAAGCCAGTTACGCGATTTTGAAAGCGCAACTGGCTTATTAGATCTGTATAAACGTAGTAATCAGCTGTAAGACTAATGCTATGGCGCCATTTCGTGCGACCGATACCTACAGGTGCTTAATGTTAGCAAGCTTTAGGCGTCTTCCGTGCCGTTATTCCTTCTCATCATGTGAGGATTCCGTTAAAAATTTTAGCACATGACCGAGGACGACAGCAGGTGCTTCTTCTTGTACCAAATGTCCAGCACATGGAATGGTCTGAAACTGAGATCCGCTAATTATGTCATGCAACGCATGTCCTTTTTCAATGGGGATCCAGGCATCATGTTCTCCCCATAGAATCAAAGTCGGGGTATCAATGGTATGATAGAGCGCTTCAACCTCATCGGTGTAGCTTTGATTTGCTTGGGCCATTTGTTGATAAAAAGCAGCTTGTCCATGCTCACCTAGCCAGTATTGGATGATTCCTGCTTTTGTTTCTTTATGCATGTCGTTATAAACGGCACCTTCAATGTAGGCGGATACCATGGCCTCGTGTATAAAAGCAGGGACACCCGAAAAAGCAGCTTGGTGTTTGTACACGTGAGTAAAGAAAGGGGAACCCCATGGACCGAGCGCAACAGGATCGATTAAGACCATTTTTTTGAAGGGGACATTATTCAATAAGTTCGTTCTCAGAGCGGTTGTTCCACCAAAGTCATGGCCTATTACATAAGGGGAGTCAAGGCCCCAGTGCTGAAGGAGTTCTACTAGAATTTTATTTTGAATCCCTAACGAAACATCCTGATTCGCTTTTTTTTCGGACTGTCCGTAACCTAAAAGATCATAGTAATACACCGTGAACCATTTACTTAATCCAGGTATAATTTGTCGCCAGTTGAACGATGACCACGGTGTGCCATGTATTAGTACTAACGGCGGACCCTCTCCGATGACATCAAACCTCACTGTACCGTAAGAAGAGTTGAATTGTTTTGTCAGTTCCCATTTGCTCATAATATGCCCTCCTAAAATAAAAACCCGCTAAAATAAATGCGCAAGATAGCCATTGCCTCTTTGAAACACCACAAACGTCGAAGTGTTCTGAAATTCTCAATAGCGCATCAAATGACACTTGAAAAAGTGATGCATAGGCTAATGTGACCAGTAAAAGTTTTTCACTGATGTGAATCAAAAGCTGTTCCTCGTCGAAACAACCGCTTATCATCCAGCAGTTATAAACGGTGCTGAATAAAGTATACAAGGAAAACCAGCAAGAATAAACGATTTCTTCCTACCGAAAGCATCAATCATTTACATGAATGTAATACAACTGTAATATAAGTTAAATCTCTCTGTCACTTCTAGATGTTATACTGGCGTTGCGTGAAAAAAGAAACCGATAAAAATCATAACGAATAAACACATATAAACTTTGATGGAAGAGAGCGTGAATACCTGTGAATCTTAAAAAAATTATCGCGAGTGCCATTATTACAACTGGAGTTTTAGTAACCGTTCCCCAACTGCAAACGGCTGTCTATGCAGAAACAAGCTTAGAGTCAGAACGCAGTGAGGTCAGAGAAGCCCTATCAGAAAAAGAAACTGAACTGGCAACCTTACAACAAGAAATTGTGGAGTTAGAAGAGCAAATTGAACGCATGACTGAAACAATTGAAGCAAACGAAGCAACCATCAAAGAGACTGAAGATGACATTCAAGCAAAAACAGATGAAATTAAAACACTAGAAGTTGAAATTAATGAGCTTGAAGAAGACATTGCTAAACGTCGTGAAATATTAAAGGATCGTGCGGTAGCCCTTCAAAAAAGTGGTGGCACAATTAGTTATATTGAAGTGTTGTTTGGTGCTGAAAACTTCTTAGATTTTATTGATCGCGTCGGTATGATTAATAAAATTACGAAGTCAGATCAAAAGTTAATGAATGAAATTGCTGAAGCGCAAGCGTTGTTAGAGTCAAAAAAAGCAACGGTTGAAGATACCTTAACAACGCTTAAGGACACTAAAGAAGAGTTAGTATTAATGCAAGCACAAATTAAATCACAAGTAGAAGATCATGAAGCGAACATGGCATCACTAAATGAACGTAAAGCGAAGAGTCAAGCAATGGTTAGTGAATTACAATTAGAAGATCAACAATTACAACAAATGATTGAAAATGCGCGTGCTCGTGTAGAAGCAGACCGTGCAGCAACACAATCAGAAGCAGCAGAATCAATCACACAATACGCGCAATCATCAACGTCAAAATCATCGTCTACTACGGCACAAGCTGCAACGGGTGGCGTGGGTAATGTGACAACGGTTGGAAATCGTTACATTGGTAACTCAACCTACGTATTTGGTGGGGGACGTTCTCAATATGATGTAGCAAATGGTCGTTTTGACTGTTCAGGTTTTGTGTCATGGGCATTTAGAACACAAGGTATTCATATTTCAGCAAGTACAGCTGGTTTATCATCAACCGGTTCACGTGTATCAACAGCTAACATGCAGCCGGGTGATCTTGTTTTCTTCAACACATACAAAACAAACGGTCATGTCGGTATCTACCTAGGAAACGGTAAGTTTATTGGCTCTCAAAGTTCAACTGGTGTTGCGATTGCAGATATGACGTCAGGTTACTGGGCAAGTAAATTTGCTGGACATGTTAGACGCGTACAATAGTTTGAGCACAAAGGCATGCCTTCGGGTGTGTCTTTTTTTGTGATTAATTTTATTTAGATACCGTTAGCTATCTTTACTTAGGAATCCCCCACTTCAAACAGCTTGTAAGGGCGTTAAGTGGTGAGCAGTTCAAGAATGAATGCGTTAACGGTGCATAGGTTTAAGGCAATCAGTTAAAGGAAATATACTAGTATCAGTTATTATTACAATTGTGCATAATAAGCTTGAAAAGGATGGTGAGCGATATGTTTGTACACCTTCACGTAGCGGCATGGGCGCTAGCATTTATTTCATTTGGACTTGCTTGGGCCTTATATTGGTATAAGAAAGATAAACCCGCCGCTTTCTTTCATTGGGTTACACGGGTGCTTTTAGCAAGCATTGCGGTAACAGGTATTATTTTAGTCTATCGCTATATAACACGTGATATGATGGGTGATTTTGGTCCAGAACTGGTCGTGAAGACCCTGAGTGGTTTATGGGCTGTTGTGATGATGGAATGGATCCTGTATCGTCTTAAAAGGGGCGGCGTCTTTAAAGGATTCGTTGTACAATTGGTTGTCATGGTAGCTATTGCACTTATCTTAGGATTTGGTAGATTACCGTGGGGTTTTTATCCTTAAATAAAAAACAGAAAATAAAAAAACAGAGAAAAGGCAATGCAGCGAATCAACTGCATTGCCTTTTCGTAAGACATTTTCTACTAACCTTCAAGGCTTTTTCATGTGTTTTTCAAAACGTATAAAAGTTTAGCTGATGCGTCATTTACTTAAAGTTGGTTTTGGAAAAAGATTGCAATTGTTCCAGGGCCAGAGTGTGCCCCGACCGCGGAACCAACCATGCGAATGACGACCTCTTTAACGCCGAATCTCGTTTTGAAAATTTCTGCCAGCTCTAAAGCAACATCTTCAACGTCACCATGGCTGATTCCGACGGTTTGGCCAGTTAAATCAGTGGCACGTTCTTCGACAATGTCAAAAATACGATTGTAGGCTTTTTTGGTACCACGTATTTTTTCTAATGGAATCAATTTACCATCATCAACGTGTAGGATCGGTTTGATTTTAAGTAATGTGCCCATAAATGCTGCGGTTTTACTAACCCGTCCCCCCCGATAAAGGTACTCTAGATCATCAACGGTAAAGATATGCTCCATATGTTCAGCATAATAGGTGCTTTTTGCCGTGATGGCTGCTAATGACAAACCTTCTTGGGCTAGCTCGGCTGCTTTTTTCACAACGAGACCATAACCAAGTGAAGCACATAATGTATCGACAATTTCAATTTTTGTCTCAGGGTATTTCTCAAGCACCACGTCTCTTGCGATTATTGCGGACTGATAGGTACCCGATAGTTCTGATGAGAAAGCTAAATACAAAGCCTCTTTACCCGCTGCAGCGACTTTCATAAACGCATCCTCAAAGTCTTGAGGTGTTACTTGAGACGTTTTAGGGCTCGCTCCCTCGCGCATCCGGTCATACATTGTCTTTGCCTCTAAATTTTGTCCATCTTTGTAGTCATTTCCATCAAGTTGAACGGTTAAACTAACTCGAATAAGATCAAGCGCTTCAATATCAGCAGTTGCTAAATCTGAAGCTGAATCACAAATGATTTGTACTGTCATATATAATCGTCCTTTCAAGCAAGAATTTTTAAAAATAAACGGTTAGGATTGCATATTGCTACTTCCTAGTTTATAGTTACTTGATGTGTACGTCAAAAGATATTTTGATGTTTTTGCATTTCGGGCATAACTTATCGGCATTCTGGGTATCGATAATTATGTGACCGACGTGTTCGGATGAAATTTGTTTGGAGGTGTTTTACGTGTTTATTTTTGAAGCTAAGCGGATCGTAATTGTTATTATTGGTGCAATCATTAATGCAGTTGCGTTAAACTTCTTCTTCATTAGTGCGGATGTTTATGCGAGTGGTTTTACCGGGGTAGCGCAGCTACTCTCAACAGTATTTAGTGTCTATCTAAGTATTGATTTTATTTCAACGGGTATTTGGCTTTTGCTCATAAACATTCCCGTATTTTTACTGGGGTGGTTTAAAGTAGGACGACATTTTACCCTTTATAGTATGTTGTCGGTCGGGGTGTCTACCTTCTTCTTAGAAGTGATCCCTGTTTATAGTTTTTCGGATGACATCATGTTAAACGCTGTTTTCGGCGGGGTGCTTGGTGGCTTTGGTGTCGGGATCACTTTAAAATGGGGGGCTTCTACTGGGGGCTCTGATATTTTAGCGATGGTACTTTCCCGAATGAAAGATAAACCAATTGGGACGTATTTAATGATTGTTAATGGTGTAATTATCTTCTTCGCAGGGCTATTGAATGAGCCTGAAAATGCGTTGTATACACTACTTGCCTTATACGTATCAACACGTATTATTGACGGGGTGCACACACGGCATGAGAAAGTTACGGCTATGATTGTCACGAAAAAAACAGAAGAACTTTCAGATGCAATTCACCAAAAAGTGGTCCGCGGGATTACGATTTTGCCTGCCCGTGGTGCTTATACGAAAGAAGATAAGTCGATGCTCGTTGTTGTTATCACCCGTTATGAATTGTATGATTTAGAGCGGATTATTCATGAGGTAGACCCAGAAGCCTTTACGAATATAGTGCAAACAGCAGGTGTGTTCGGATTCTTCCGGCGTGAACAATAATTGGGAAAAGTGTAAAACCGCCACCTGTTGTCGGAGGCCGTGCAAAAGTTGTCGGTTTCAATCATTTCTGTTCATGTTACACTAGGGATGTAGAAAACGTGTCATCAGACACATATGAACATTACCATCCCTAATGCATATTTCGACAATCCGGTAATGGGAATCCAAAAAAGCTCATGACTTTTCATAAGTCAGGGCTTTTTTTCATGTATAATAAAAAATGTGGTCAAATTAAGTGTTCGCCAAAAACAAGAAAAATCAGGATGTGAGTAAAATGAATCCAAGCTTAGAGTCTTTTAATTATAAGACAAGAATCATCATGCTCGTTATTATCGCTACACTCTTACAAGGTTATTTCTTTATTCAAAATCTGGAACCTTTTATCGGAATTGAGTTAAATCCTACAGGCGGTAATCAATTTGAAATTGAGCAATTGCATCGGTTAGGTTGGGGGAAAGCAAATAATTTAATTGAAGGAGATCGGGTTGTTTACATCGATGGTGAGCCGACGGGTGAACACTGGTCAGTGATTGAACAAATGCGGATTGAAGACGCTGAGGAACTTTTAGTAAGACGTAGTGGGAGACTGATAAGTTTTCCTGTTGACTATCGCTCAGAACTATTTACGCAATATTTCTTTTATTTAATTTTGCCGTTATTATTTTTTATCTTCATTTTAATTTTTACTTACTTTATCTTTCAAAGGGAAGACTATCAGAAAAGCAAATTATTAATCATTACAATGGGACTAATGGTTAGTTTAGCTTATAGTTCGACGGGCCTCCAAATAAAGATGCATGATTTTGCCACGTCAATTTTAACCGTTGTGTTCTTGCTATCACCGAGTGTATTTTACCATTTTCTTTATCACTTTTTTAAAGAACGTAAAAAAGTCTGGTTCCGAAAAGGTTCAATTTATCTTATTTACGGCCTGAGCATCGCTGGGATCTATCAAGCAAACACCTACGCAAAAGAAGTAAGGTTGGATTATGTGATCTTACCCATTTTTGTGGCGATCTTAGCAATTGTCTTCTTTCAGATGGTTCGAGGGTTATTTTATTTAAAGCAACATGATAGTTTTGATTCCTTACTTGGTTTTATTTTAGCCATAGGTTTTGCGGTTGCGCCATTTGTGACCCTTTACATCATTCCATTTTTATTAACTGGAATGGCTTTGATGCCATTTGAGTACGTTAATATTTTCTTGTTTTTTATTCCGTTTGGTTTCTTATATATGATTTTATCTGAGCAATTATATTTATTACGATTCCAAATTAAAAAGTTGCCCTACTATTTAATCCTATCAAGTGCCCTGGCGATATCAATCACACTTGTGAATTTTATCCTTTTAGATCATTCACCTGAGTTTAGTCAGCTGTTTAGTTTGTTTTTTTATACCTTAATGGTTATTATTGGTCTTTTCTTTGTGAAGAAGCAGTTGGATCACTATTTTAGGCCGCAATTGTTTGTATCTGAAGAGGCTTACCAAGCAAGCTTATTCCGTTTTAGTGAAATCTTACGTCAGAAACAATCACGAAAAGATATTTTGCAGGCTTTTCTGCGCGAAGTAAGAGAAGTGTTACCACTTGAACATTACAAATTAATTCGTCTAAAAGATATGTTAGTACCAACGGTCACTTACAGTGAATTACCCGAGCGCTATACGCCCTTTTTACGACGTTATCAACACCAACGCTTCTTTATTGGTCGTTTGATTGGTCGACATGGACTATTCGCTATGCCAATCAACAATTATAAAGCAGAGCTTTATATTTTGTTCTTTCAAACAGAAGAAAACGAATTATCAAAGGAACAAGTTGATTATCTCTCAAGTCTTGTCCAATTTGCCAATATCGCATTAGAAAACCGAATGCGGATTGATGACTTATTAGATGAGTTGGAAATGGCGAAACAATCTGATAATATGGAATGGTTATCGCGGTTGTTGTTTCATTGGTCTGAAAATGAACGTCAACGCCTCGCGAGTGATATTCATGATACGTTTTTGCAAGATTTGATCGTTATGAAGCGTCAGCTTGAACGTTTTAGTAATCAGCCAACGAAGATCAGTTCAAAGGAAGTTAATCAATTAGAAGAAAGTGTGCAAGATATTATTTATGAGATTAGAGAGACCTGTCGGTCGCTATATCCAACAATTCTTGATGAAGTCGGTTTTGTCGAAGCTATTAAGGAACTTACAGATAAATTCTCTTTTCAAAGCAACAGTAAGCTTACCTTTGAGACGAACATAAGGGGTGAGTATCAGCAGACACAAGCGTTTCAGTTGACGCTTTACCGGATTATCCAGGAATGGTTATCCAATGCTTATAAACACGCAGAAGCAACCCGTGTCACCATTCGTTTGCGCGATCTCGATGACCGGGTATTGATGCAGTATGAAGATAATGGCCAAGGGATGAAAGAAACGAGTTGGACCGAACCAGGCGATCAAATGGGCTTGCTTTCAATTAAAGAACGTGTCAAAAGTTTAAATGGCACCATTAAATTTAACTCAGAATTAGGTGAAGGCACACGGATGGAAATTGTCCTGCCTTACCACGGAGAAATGGAAGTGATGTAAGTGTATCGTATTTTATTGATTGATGATCACGCAATTGTTGGTGAAGGCACAAAACGGGTTTTGGAAGATGAACCTGATTTTTACTGTGACTATGTATCGACAGGTGAAGAAGCGTTAAAGCGCTTGACTGATAATCCTTATGACTTATATATTGTTGACTTAAATATGCCAGAGATAAATGGGATCGAACTGACACAAAAGATTAAAGCACAAGAAGCTGATGCTAAAATTGTTATTTACACAGGTTATGATACAACCACCTACTTCAATAAACTGATTCAGCTCGGTGTGGTTGGTTTCTTGAGTAAAACATTTACGAATGCACAATTAGTTGCGGCTGTTTATGCAGCCGTGAATGATTTAGCAGTAATTCCAGAAGATTGGCTCGATCAATTGAGTCGAATGAATCGAGATGTCCAATTGGAAACCGGTAGACAGGTACAACTTACAGCAATTGAGCATGAGGTATTGGTTAAGGTTGGTCGAGGTTTGACGAATGATCAAATTTCTCTTCAGATGTCGGTGAGTCGCCGTACAGTTGAACGTTATCTAACTAAAATTTTTCAAAAGTTAAATGTCACCTCGCGTGCAGATGCAATTTCTGTGAGTAAAGATTTAGGTCTAATCGCTGAATTTGAGTTGAAATAAGCCATTTCAAAAAAACCTTATATTTAGATAGGTAGCTGTTGATGTACCTATTAAATATAAGGTTTTTTCTCGTCAAGGCAAGTTTCCCGTGGTGCGCAGATTAATACCCATGTGCTTCGATGGTTTCAATTACTTTTTCTTTTAGTAACGACCAATCTGCACTCGGTTTTTTAATGATTGTAATAAAATGTTGGTAACCAAATACGTTATCGACCCCAGCAATATCTAGGCAATCATTTAAGACAGGGTAATCGCTAGTTTCTCCTTGAAAGAGCGGGTAGCTTTGTTCACCTTTAAATAGTTGTTTATTCGCAGTGAATTTCATTGCATTTGGGTTTGGTGTGCGTTCAACAAGAATGCTCATATAGTCAACCTCCTTAATCATTAGCAGTTCGTATTCAATAGTTTAACAAATAAGTTTAATAACTGAAAGTAAATAGTCGAATTGATACTCGCATAATCAAAGCGCTTATATTAGAATGGACGGTGGACCTAATTTTTTCGGCGTATATACCTCTAGGTCAAAGGAGCAAACAAAATGGATTTAAAGCATGTTTTTATTTTACGTCAACATGAGAAAAAACAACAATTTAAACGTGAAGAAACCATCACGCGCGATAAACTGATGCATTGGTTAGAGGAAATTAAAGAAGCGACCATTCATATAGAATTAAAAAACGTCGGGGCAATGGCTAATCAGTTGCTCTGGAAATTAAACAATGATCATAAGCAGTTGTACCGTGAAGATGAATGGAGTCGCTTAATGCACCCATTATTTATCATCCTTCAACAAGAAGGCGATACACCGATTGAAGAAATAAAGGACGGTACGGTGCTGTTGTTTAATGATAATTTGGCATCACTTAATCACTGTAAAGCAATGATCGAAGATTTGGGCTATACCATTAATGTTGCGACAACGCGTCAGCAACTCATCAAACGATTCTATGACCGTAAACCTGATATACTTATGCTTGATGCCTCAACGGATGTGAATTTAACACATCAACTCGTTAAGCGCTTACGAGAACGGGCGACAGAAGCTTTTATTCCCATTGTTATTTTTTATGATACGATGATGGATGAAGACAAGCAACAATTTTATGATGAAGATGTGAATGATATTTTATCACATGATGTGAGTGCACCGTTACTTGATCGCTTTATTGAGAACCGCTTACGCTATCGGCGCTTTTTACAATCGAATAGTTTCATTGATGAACTAACAAAAGCTTATAATCGTTCCTATCTCGATAAAATTTGGTGGGATTTAACGCGTGCATATCATCACTCAGAGCAACCCTTTAGCTTGGCACTGATTGATTTGGATCACTTCAAAACAATTAATGATACGTATGGACATAACGTGGGTGATGATGTGTTGGTGCGCTTTTCATCATTATTTTTTGAAATGAAGCGCCCGGAAGACTATTTTATTCGCTATGGTGGTGAGGAGTTTATTATGTTGCTGCCACAAATGAACCGGCAAGAAGCAGTTCAATATATGGATGAAATCAGGGAGCGTTTTGAAGCGATCGCATTTCATGCGAGGCAGGATACCTTTCAAGTTACCTTTACTGTTGGTTTAGACGCCTATCAAGGCAAAGCAGATACATTACAAGATTTAACTGAACGAGCCGACAAGGCGCTTTATTTAGGGAAAGAAGCAGGACGAAATCAAGTCTATAGTTATCAAGAAGATTTGCGTTCAGAAAAACGAAACGTAATTCAACTTGCCTTGGTAGACGATGACGCTTTTATGCGTAGTTATTTAACAGATCGCTTAAAAACGTTAGCACTTTCAGAGTTTGCCGTCGAAGTCACTGCCTATCCTGATGCAGAAACGTTTTTAACGTCAAATTGGTTAACGCATGAAGGGAAAAAATTACTGATTTTGGACTTGATTTTACCAGGACTTTCCGGGATTGAATTATTGGAAGAAATTGAAATGCAATTACAAGAAGACCGCTTTAATTGTCTTATGATCACGGGGCAACAAAAGTCTAAAGAAGTTATTAAAGGGCTAGAACGAGGAGCAAGTGATTACATGATTAAACCGTTTGATTTTAACCAATTGGTGAATCATATTATCCCACTCCTATAAATGATGCAAGTCATGTTTCGTTTTTGTCCAAAAGGATACGGAAGTGAATGAAGGGTAAACCTCATTAAGATCATCAACAAACACGGCATCATCACTTAGTGATGATGCCGTGTTTACGTTTTTAATCCGATTAATTAGATAATGACTACAGATCACTCTGTATATGACGTTCAACGGATAGATTGATAGAACGTGCATAAAAGCGTGTCCGAAAATGATCAATGGGTTTGTTTGATATTAAAATAGCGTGCCAAGTAGTCGCCAACGCCATCTTCATCATTTGTAACCGTTACATCATTAACAACGTGATCCAAATCGCTAATCCCATTACCCATTTTCACCCCAATGCCCGCATAATCTAGCATTTCAAGGTCGTTATCTTCGTCACCGAACGCCATGACTTGTGCTTGGTCAACATGGTAATAGTGCGCAATGCGTTTTAAACCTACCGATTTGTTCATGCCTTTACGAACAATTTCAATCATGTTCCAAGGTGCGCCCCATTTTCGATGCTCAATCACTTCAGCATGATCGCGATCTAAACTTTCACGTAATTCATCAATGTGATGATCCCGTGGGTGAATCAGCAATGACGTCGGATCAGATTTTAACTGATTTTTCAAGCTGCCAATCGTAATTGGATCATCTTCCTTTTCGGTATGAAGGATTTTCATCAAACGTTCATCATAACGGTCAAGATAAATATCATCAAGGACCTCAGCCATCATGTTGTTTACTTCAAAGTCATAACAGGTTTGAACGATTTTTTTAGCTGATCTAAGCGATAAGGGCGAATGCAGCGCCCGCCAATTCTTATCGGTTGGATGATGCATATAAGCCCCGTTAAAGTTTACCATCGGTGTATTAAGCTTGAGTTGATGATAGTAATCAATGCTCGCACGATGGGGGCGTCCTGTTGCAATGACAACGATGTGTCCTTGATCACGAACAGCTTGAATGATCTGACGGTTTTTTTCTGAGATTGTTTGTGTACTCGATAAAAGGGTTCCATCTAAATCTAGTGCAATTAAGTGTTGTTTCTTGGTCATCTTTTTCACCTCTGTTTCTAAAATCAGTTTAAAGAAAAAAGTGGACGTTGTAAAGTTAAGGATTTGTTAACTTAACTTTTGCATCATTCTTTCCTATCACGTATGATACAAAGTAAATGAAACACGATTAGTGCAACAATAAGAATGGGTTAGGGGTGAAGAAATGGTTTATGTAAAAGAACTTATGCTGGCTGGTAAACAAGTGCAATGCGTCGAACCTAAAGGGAAAGCGGATGTGCCATTACCAGTGATAATTTATCTGCACGGGATTGGTGGAACGGGACTAGATGAATTACATACCGCTTATTTATTAGCAAATGGTGGCTACCGTGTGATTTTACCGGATGCTCATCTACATAGTGATGACGACCGTATATCACGTGCCGAACAAAATTTACGTTTTTTTGAAATCATTGATCAAACGTCACAAACGATAAAAAGCTATTATGATGCACTTCTAGAAAAGCAGTGGATCTTAGACGATGCGTTTATGTTAGCAGGCACAAGTATGGGTGGGATAATCACTGCCATTAGTCTGAAGCGATTTACGTTTGTTAAACAAGCAGCAATTTTAATGGGGACAGCTAAACTAACTGAATTCTTCAACTATACGTTAAGTCAATTAGAAACGTCTCCGTTAAGTGAAGCTGACTTTCATCAGCTCTTAATGCAGGTGGAGGCGCTCGATTTATCAAAGGATATCGACGTCCTAAACAACCGTAGACTCTTTATTTGGCACGGTGAGCAAGATGACTATGTTCCCTATCATCTAACAGAGGCGTTTGTAGAACAACTAAAAGCAAGTGGCCAAACGAGTAATTTGACTTACCTGACGACCCCAAATCATGGACATAAAGTGAATTTGGAAGCAAGACGTGCATGTGCAGCATTTTTTGATTGTTAATAGTTTAATAAGAATTGTTTTCAATTCGGAACGTTTTTCGTTATAATAATAATGCGTTTAACTTTTTATAGTTTTTCCTAAAAAAAATAATGAAGGGGTGTATATAGAATGGATGAAGCACTACAAGAAAACTTGCTCGGTGCACTCGAGAACGTTATTGACCCTGAGCTTGGCATTGATATTGTTAACTTAGGTCTTATTTATGGGGTTGATTTAAATGAAGAAGGGACCGCCATCGTAACCATGACCTTAACAGCGATGGGATGTCCACTTGCAGGACACATTGAGGCTGATGTCAAACGTGCCCTTTCTGAACTGCCAGAAGTAAAAGACACTGAAGTAAACATTGTCTGGTCACCACCATGGAGCAAGGATCGCATGTCTCGCTATGCGAAAATTGCCTTAGGCATTCCTGATTGATCATCAAGTGATTGTAAAGACCCCGTACCGGTAAATCGGTGCGGGGTCTTTTAATTAATCGTGCATAAGACAATCGGACAGTTCTCACAATTGATAACCTTTTTTAAATAATCAAGGTCATGAATGACTAACTTTCCATCGCGTTCTGAGATAATCTGTTGCTTCTTTAAAGGGCTAAGTAAGCGATTGACTGATTCACGAGACGTCGCACAAAAATTAGCCAATTCTTGATTAGTCAGAAGATGGTCAATTAAAATGCCATCCGCTTGTTTAATGCCGTAACTGTTTGTGAGACGAATCAAGGTTGAATAAAGCGCACCTTTTTTTCCGTGCAAGATTAAATCACGAAACTTAGTTTGATCCTTTTGGTTATTTAGTTGGCTATACTGTAAGATATCAACCAGAGCTTCGGCATCACTGGCGAGCGTTTGCCTGAGTTGTCCTTGTGGATAAACAAATAAAACCGTTGCTTCAGTGGCTTTCGCATCGACTAAATAGCGATGTGTTGCTTCTTCTTGCATGAACACTTCTTCAATTAAATCACCTGGACCAAGAATTCTCAAGGTTAATTCTCGGCCATCGGGGGTCATTTTATTAATGATCACATGCCCCTGCCTGATTAAGTAAAGGTCACTGACGATATCTTGCTGACGAAAAAGAAATTGTCCCTTCTTAATATGAAGAGTATGGTCAGGTGTAGCAAAATAACGTGCAGTTGCAGCTTTTAAATGGTTGACCTTGACCATGACAATGCCTCCTTCATTGGATTATAGTAATATGAATGCTATCGTTCCGACAACAAAACAGTATAGTGAAAAATAAATTAAATTTCCTCTCGCCATAATGTGCATGAACCATTTAAGTGAGAAGTAAGTGGCAACACTTGCGGTGACAAAGCTTACTAAATAAGGGAGCCATAGTTCAACGAGCCGTCCATCTAGTAAATCACCAATTGATAGCATGAACGTCCCTAAACTAATTGGAATATATAACAAGAAAGAAAAGCGTAGTGCAGTTGCTTGTTTCATGCCTAATAGCATGGCAGCAACGATGGTAGCTCCGCTGCGGCTAATCCCAGGAATGAGGGCAACGGATTGAGCAAGTCCGACAATTAATGCATCTTTTAAGGTTAATTGACGGTCCGCTTTTTGACCACGCAGGTTCCGAATAATAAATAAGGCAAAACCAGTGATGATTAATGTGATGCCAATCATTTTTGCGCTTGAAAAGGTATTACCAATTTGGTCTTCGAATAAAAGACCAATAACACCAGCAGGTACAGTCGCAACTAACAAGTAGACAATAAACATAAAATCTTCACGTTCAGCTGCTAACCTATTTTGTTTTTTGGTTAAAAAGTGAAAACCATTGGTTGCTAGACGAATAATGTCTTGGCGATAAATTACGAGTACAGCAAGTAAACTGGCAAAGTTCACTAAAATTTCAAAGGTTAAATCATCCATTTTAAGATTAAAGATATCCTGGAAAATCACTAAATGTCCGCTTGATGAAATGGGAATGGGTTCGGTGAACCCTTGAACAAAACCAAAGAGTAAATAAAAGAATATCAGGGTAAAAAACGTCATAACACGTACCTCCATGAGCATATAGCGCTTCTTTTTAGATTTGACTAATATTTTTTCAACAGCTTAAAATAACGCCAACAAATAACTACCCCCTCTTTTTAAAAAGAGGAGGTTATCACTATCCCACATACATTTGATCAACATGACCCCTTGAATCAGGTTGATCAAATCAAGGATTGGTTGAGTTAATCTTCAATTAATGTTTCACCAACAAACGCTCCCACAAGTGTAAAAATTACAGTCATCGCAATGACAGGGAACCAGCTAAATCCTTCACCGGCCATACTGGTAAGCACATAACCGAGTAACAAACTAATAAAGAAAGACCAAATCATTAAGATAATTATCCGCATTATTTCACCTCATTTATAAAAGAATCGTTATTTAATCATTTTAGCAAACCTCCATTAAAAAAGAAATCTTTCTGAGGTCCCTTTTTAGAAAAAAAGTACGATTCGTTGAAAAAGACTTGATTTAACGATTCATATCGCTTATATTAGTACCAAGTCTTAATATTTGATTATAAATTAACCGAGTAAGGGGTAGACATATGAATGCAGGAATTTTAGGCGTAGGGTATTATTTACCAGAGCGTATTTTAACTAATGCTGATTTAGAAAAAATCGTTGATACAAATGACGAATGGATTCGTACGCGGACAGGCATAGAAACAAGACATATCGCAGCAGAGGGAGAAGAAACCTCCGACTTAGCGTATCATGCAGCTGTTGCAGCGCTTGACGATGCGAATGTGGACGCGAGTGAACTTGATATGATTTTAGTTGCGACAGTGACGGGTGATGTGGCCTTTCCGTCTGTTGCTTGTCAACTACAAGCACGCTTAGGTGCTACGAAAGCAGCCGCAATGGATGTTACGGCTGCATGTGCTGGATTTATGTACGGGATGATTACAGCCAAGCAATTTATTGAAGGTAGTGACTATGAACGTATTTTAATTGTTGGTGCTGAAAAACTTTCGAAAATCACGGACTGGACGGATCGTAACACTTGTGTGTTATTCGGTGATGGTGCAGGTGCATGTGTGATGGGACCTGTTTCTGCTGATCGTGGTATCCTATCATTTGAACTAGGAGCAGACGGTACAGGTGGCAAGGCGTTATACCAAGAAGATACACTGATTCGCATGAATGGTCGAGAAGTATTTAAGTTCGCCGTCCGACAAATGCCGGAATCAAGTGAGAACGTCGTACTAAAAGCAGGTTTAACTAAAGATGACGTGGACTTTTTAGTACCACATCAAGCCAACATTCGAATTATGGAAGCTGCCCGGACGCGCCTTGATATTCCTAAAGAGCGCATGAGCTATTCGATTCGAAAATATGGCAATACATCGGCAGCATCGATTCCAATTGCTTTTGCTGAAGAAGTTAAACATGGAAACATTAAAGATGGTGACAACGTTGTACTTGTTGGTTTTGGCGGTGGACTAACTTGGGGAGCAGTACTGTTACGTTACGGAAAATAACGACGATCGTTAGTGAGATGACTAAGCAAGTTTAGAATGTGAATGGGAGGATACAAGCATGACAAGAAAACGTGTAGTAGTAACGGGAATGGGTGCAATTACCCCAATTGGCTCTACAATTGATGAATTATGGCGAAACCTTTTGGCTGGACACTCGGGTGTCGGTCCCATTACTAAGGTAAACGCTGATGATTTTCCAGCAAAAGTGGCAGCTGAATTAACGGATTTTGATGCCAGTGATTATATGGAGAAAAAAGACGCTAAACGGATGGATTTGTTCACCCAATATGCGTTGGCAGCAGCTAAACTAGCAGTGGCTGATGCTAAACTTGAAATTAACGAAGAAAATAATGAGCGCGTTGGCGTTTGGGTCGGTTCTGGTATCGGTGGCTTAACCACTTATGAAGAGCAATTTCATAAATTTGTTGAGAAAGGCTATCGTCGTGTAAGTCCATTCTTAGTACCGATGTTAATTCCGGACATGGCTGCGGGTCAAATATCGATTCATCTCGGTGCGAAAGGAATCAATTCATGTACAGTGACAGCCTGTGCAACGGGAACAAACTCAATTGGTGATGCCTTTAAAGTGATTGAACGTGGTGATCAAGATATTATGATTACAGGTGGAGCAGAAGCACCGATTACCAACTTAGCGGTCGCCGGTTTCGCTTCAGCAAAAGCTTTATCGTCTAATCCTGATCCTAAAACAGCAAGTCGTCCATTTGATAAAAACCGCGATGGTTTTGTAATGGGTGAAGGCGCAGGGATCTTGGTTCTTGAATCGTTAGAATCAGCGCAAGCACGGGGCGCCGATATTTATGCCGAAATTGTTGGATATGGTTCAACAGCAGACGCTTATCATATCACGGCTCCAGCACCTCATGGTGAAGGGGCACAACGCGCAATGAAACAAGCCATTAAAGATGCTGGTCTTGAAGTTGAAGCCATTCAGTATATTAATGCGCACGGTACAAGTACCCCACTTAATGATAAGTTTGAGACAGAAGCAATTAAAGGTGTGTTTGGTGATTATGCCAAGCAATTGCTCGTTTCGTCAACAAAATCAATGACGGGTCACTTACTTGGTGCAGCTGGTGCGGTTGAAGCAATTGCTTCGATTAAGGCCATTACTGATCAAGTGGTTCCTCCAACAATTAACTTAGAAACACCAGATCCGGATTGTGATTTGGATTATGTTGCAAATGTAAAACGTGAAGCAGCTGTTGATTGTGTCTTAAGTAATTCATTAGGATTTGGTGGACATAACGCTTGTCTAGTGTTTAAAAAGTTTGTAAATTAGGCGTGATCTATCGTAAAAGCTATTATATATTTTATAAAAAGACTTAAGTGTGAGTGATGCACTTAAGTCTTTATTTTGTTTGTAGTTAGGAATGAACAAAGCTGGTTAGTAAATAGCCTGTAAGGTCAAGCGATGGAAAAAGTAACTGGTGAATAAATAAAGCTACCGATGCATGAGCGTTCACATCGGTAGCTTTATTGTGTTAGTATTCCTGTCGACTAGTTGCGTTTTACTACGCGCCCAAGTCCCATTGCTTTTTTCGCTTTTTTAAGTGTTTTTTCGGCAACAGCGGTTGCTTTATCACGGCCGTCATCTAAAATATCATCTAATGTTTCTGAATCAATGATTGCGTAGTAGCGTTTTTGGATAGGGACCAAGATGTCAAGAACAGCGTTGGCAACGTCTTGTTTAAAATCACCATAACCAACACCAACATATTTTGCTTCTAAGTCCTTAATAGAAGTGTTTGTACAGCTAGATAGTATCGTTAATAAATTTGATACACCCGGTTTGTCAATCGGATCAAAGCGAACAATACCTTCTGAGTCTGTCACGGCACTTTTAATCTTTTTCTCAATTTTTTTTGGTTCATCTAGCATAAACACAGTTGCTTTTTGATTTTCATCTGATTTACTCATTTTTTTCGTTGGTTCTTGAAGTGACATAATACGTGCACCCACTTCAGAAATCTTCACTTCAGGAATTGTAAAAATGTCATTGAATTTTCGATTAAAACGTTCGGCTAAATCACGGGTTAACTCTAAATGTTGTTTTTGATCATTTCCGACAGGGACAATGTCCGTATTGTAAAGCAGAATATCGGCAGCCATTAACGGTGGGTAAGTGAGTAAGGCGGAAGAGACACCTTCTTTACCGTGTGATTTGTCTTTGAACTGTGTCATACGTTCCAATTCTCCAATGTAACTTTGTGTTTGCATGATCCATCCCAGTTGCGTGTGGGCTGATACTTCTGATTGAATGAATAAAGTAGCCTTGTTTGGATCAATCCCACTGGCAAGATAAAGAGCTGCAAGTGAGCGGATGTTTTCTCTTAATTTCAAACGATCTTGAGGAACAGTAATTGCATGTTCATCGACAATACAAAAATAACAATGATGTTCGTCTTGTAAGTCAACAAATTGTTTCATTGCACCTAAGTAATTACCAATAGATAAGGACCCGCTTGGTTGAATACCTGAAAATATTGTTTGCATGTTGTCACCTTTCTTCTTTACGTCATTTAATAGAAATAAACGGCGTTTATTAGTTATGTACAGTGTTCAATTCATCGAGAAATCATGGTCATTAAACAGTCATTATCGTCAAGAATACCACAAATCAACGAAGAAATGAATAAGCAACCCTGAACAGATGTAGAAAAGTTATTGAAGGAAGTAGAGCTGACGCAATTGTTTGTCGATCTGACTTAAAAATTGCAGAAAAAGATACAAAATGTAGCGTATAAAGTTTACCTAGGGCAATTTTTTTGTTACACTCCATGATAGAAGGTAAAAAGATAAATAGGGATAGGTTCAAATTCATTTAATTCAATCGTTTAAAGAAACTAAGAAGGAAATAAAGGAGGAAAATCAAATGATCGATTTTTTAAGTCAATTGCATCCAGTTATGCAGGCGTTGATTGGGACCATGTTTACTTGGGGGATGACTGCGCTGGGAGCAGCGTTGGTATTTACCTCAAAAGGGGTCAATCAAAAATTTCTTGATGCGATGTTAGGTTTTGCTGGTGGGGTAATGATTGCTGCAAGTTACTGGTCATTACTTGCCCCTGCGATTGAAATGGCAGAACAAGACCCCTTACCGGCATGGTTGCCGGCAGCTGTTGGTTTCATGTTAGGGGCGGTATTCTTATGGGGAATCGATAAATTAATTCCACACGTCCACCCGAATGCTAATCTTGAATCAGCAGAAGGGATTCACCCAGATAAACGAAGAAGAAGTACACTCCTTGTTCTAGCAATTACACTGCATAATATTCCTGAAGGTTTAGCGATAGGTGTCGCTTTTGGTGCGGTTGCAGCAGGATTTGAATCTGCCTCGCTTGCAGCAGCTGTGTCACTTGCGATCGGAATTGGTATTCAAAACTTCCCAGAAGGTACGGCTGTCTCGATGCCATTACGCCGGGAAGGGATGTCACGTAGACGGAGTTTTATGTATGGTCAATTGTCCGGGATGGTGGAACCTTTCTCAGCGGTACTTGGTGTTTTATTGGTAACGATGATGGAGCCGTTGCTTCCCTTTGCCCTATCGTTTGCGGCTGGTGCAATGATCTTCGTTGTCGCAGAAGAAGTAATTCCTGGTTCACAGGAAAAAGGTAACAAAGATTTAGCATCAATGTCGTTAATGATTGGTTTTACCGTCATGATGATTTTAGATGTGGCATTAGGATAGATGATCTTTTTCGTAAAAACATCGCTCAATTAGCGGTGTTTTTTTATGCGCGCGCTTCAAAGGAGCTGGGACAGCTTCTCTAATAATAGTAGAAGTACGAAAAAAATATTAAATTATAAAACTAGAAAAGTAGTTGTATTGACACCGTGATTCCGTTATACTACACATATAAGAGATAAACATGTCGGACGAACGAATCAAATAACGTATAAAGGGGTACAAAAATGACGGATTATCAAATTAGAGATCAAGAAGTACTTAATCAAACGTATCAAATTGGCTTAAAACAATACCAATCCGTTGAAAATGATCAGGCCAGAAAAGCCTGGGCGGATTTTTATAAAGCACTTGCGGATGAAACGCGCCTAAAAATTATTACCTTTTTGTCCCAAGGACCAGCTTGTTTATGTGAATTGGTAGATGCTTTAAGCGTTGCGAATTCAACATTAACACATCACCTACAGTTACTTGATCGGGGTGGTCTCATTGAAAAAAAGAAACAAGGCCGCTTTACGATCTATCAATTGAATCAATCAGATCAAGTTAACTCAATTTTGACAACATTAAGTATCGGGGGTTGACAGATGCAATTTTTTCAAATGATTAGCGATCAATTATTTAAAATGCAGTGGCTCTATGATGGTGTTGTTTGGTTAGTTGAAGCCGTGTTTGGGTTATCGATGAATGAACGAATAGGAAATAGTGTGCATTTCTTTATTTATGATACGATCAAAATATTCATATTGCTCAGTGTTGTTATCTTTTTTATTTCATATGTTCAAAGCTACTTTCCACCGGAGCGGACCAAACGCTTACTTGGCGGCGTGACTGGTTTTAAAGGGTATGTTTCTGGTGCACTACTTGGCACCTTGACGCCATTTTGTAGTTGTTCCAGTATTCCGATTTTTATTGGCTTTACATCAAGTGGTCTACCGGTAGGGGTAACGTTTAGTTTTCTTATTTCATCACCGATGGTTGATTTGGCCTCGTTTATTATGTTAACGTCATTTTTCGGTATTAGATTTGCGGTTATCTATTTGGTTGTCGGTCTTATTTTAGCGATTGTTGGTGGCTATATTATTGACCGCTTTAACTTGGGGAAAGATGTTCAAACATTTGTAACACCAGAAAATCAACGAGCAATTGAAGAAGGCGGAATGTCGGCGAAGGAACGGATAGATTTTTCATTTGCACAAGTAAAAGAAATCTTTTTACGTGTTTGGATCTATGTCTTAATTGGTGTTGGGATTGGAGCGCTTATTCACAACTGGATTCCACAAACCTGGATTCAAACGGTATTAGGTGATGATAATCCATTTGCAGTGTTACTCGCCACCCTTGTAGGTATGCCTATTTATGCCGATATTTTTGGGACACTACCAATTGCAGAAGCATTAATGTTGAAAGGCGTTAGTGTGGGAACAATTTTAAGCTTTATGATGAGTGTTGTTGCGCTATCTTTACCATCGTTAATTATGTTAAGCAAGGTTGTTAAAGGGCGATTAATGGTGACATTTGTAGCGATTATGGTTATTGGAATCGTGATTATTGGTTATTTATTTAATCAATTATCGTTCATATTATAAATGATGAAGGAGCTAAGAAAATGAAAATTCAAATTTTAGGACCTGGATGTAAGAATTGCAAAAAGTTACAGGAGAATACGGAGAAAGCAGTTGCAGCGCTTGGCATTGATGCGACAATTGAAAAGGTGGAAGATTTCGCAGAAATTGCGCGTTTTGGCGTATTAAAAACACCTGGATTGGTCGTTGATGGAGAAGTGCTGATTTCTGGAAAAGTACCTGCAGAGAAAACCATTAAAGCATTACTCGCAAAAGAGTAAGCGTAGTATGGGGTAAGCATGCGTTGAGAACGAAGTAGAACATAAGCAGGCGGGTGCGCTAAATACGCACCCGCCTGCTTATGTTTATTACCACAAATATATCGCTAGCATAATGACATTTACAAGAAGTAGCGCAAAGGTTTGAAACCTAAATAGCTTGATAGCGAAGTCTGAAACTTTTTCAGACGGTGCTAAACGAGAAAATTCATCATCAATGCTTTGTTTATCACGAGCAAATGCTTTCTTAAATCCATAAGTAATCCCATCAAAAAAGCGCCCTTTAATTGTTAATAAGCTTAAAAATAAAGTAACATGGATCAACAGCAAGTATGTGAGGTAATTAAATACATTTAAAAGAAATGCCCCTGCATTGATATTGGCAAAAACAAAGGTAAGAATTAGTTGTACTAAAAGTAAAATAATGTGAAACATAGTTGACCTCCAAATTTTCGATGGACCTATTATATCATGAACTTGACACGTGTTATAATTATTTGCTGCAATGAATATCAATAAAACATAGGTTTAATCAATGTTTTAGAACGTTGATTCCAAATTCTTCTATTCGAAAGCCGAACATTAACTAGTCCTAAATAACTATTTTGTTTTTGGAATTGTTTGATATATCAAGCTTTTGTAACCGCTTAGTTTTCAGTTAACTAAAAAAAAAGTGCATTATTATTAAAAAGATAGTATAATTCTATTTGCAGCACAATTCATCTGCGGAATATTTAGAAAATTAAAAATAGGGGAGGTCTTTCAAAGATGAAGAAAAAAAGTTTTTTACTACTAGTTTTAGGGCTAGTAATGAGTATGTTTTTAGTTGCATGTGGTGGCGATGATACGTCAACAGATAGCAATGAAGACAATGACACAGGTTCAGAAGACAATGGTGAAGATACATCATCAGATGTTGAGCAAGTCCTTAATTTAATCGAGGCGTCACAGATTCCAACAATGGATTCAGTGCACGCGACAGATGCCGTTGCATTCCAATGGTTGAACGAAACAATGGAAGGTCTATATCGTCTTAATGAAGATACAGTACCAGTTCCAGCACTTGCAACTGGAGATCCAGTTATTAGTGAAGATGGTTTAGAATGGACAGTTGAGATTCGTGATGACGCAGTTTGGTCAAACGGTGATCCTGTTACAGCACACGATTTCGTGTTTGCATGGAGACGTGCAGTAAACCCTGACACAGGTTCAGAATACGGTCCATTTATGATGAATGGCGTAATTGCTAATGCTGAAGCTATTTCAAATGGTGAAGCAGAGGTTGATACATTAGGTATTGAAGCAGTAAGTGATACTGAATTACTTATTACTTTAGAAAAACCAGTTCCATATTTCCATAGTTTATTAACATTCGGAACTTACTTACCACAAAATGAAGCTTTTGTTACTGAACAAGGTGATGATTATGCACTTTCTTCAGACAACTTACTCTATAACGGCCCATTCGAATTAACGGAATGGAACCCAACAGGTGAAAATGCTAACCAATGGACACTTGTTAAAAATGAAGATTACTGGGATGCAGACTCAGTTCAATTAGAAGAAATTAATGTTAGTATTGTCAAAGAGACCAGTACTGGTGTAAACTTGTACAATACGGGAGATATTGACCGTGCATCGCTATCAGCAGAATATGTTGAACAGTATGCAGGTACAGAAGATTACAGAACGCTTGCAGAAGCAGTATTATTCTACTTGAAGTTTAACCAAGACAATGAATTCTTAGCTAACCAAAACATCCGTAAAGCGGTTGCAATGTCAATCGGTAAACAAGGATTAGTTGACGTTATCTTGGCAAATGGTTCAACAGTTTCTAACGGTGCAGTTCCAACAGATTTCTCAGCACACCCTGAAACTGGCGAAGGTTTCCGTGAAATTAACGGTGACTTAATTACAGAAGATCAGGCACAAGCTCAAGAATTCTGGGCAGCTGGATTAGAAGAACTAGGTGTTGATACAGTTGAATTAGGATACCTTGGTGGCGATAGTGAAGTAGCCCAAGAAATGGATGCTTACATTAAAAACCAATTAGAAGGTAACTTAGAAGGCTTAACTGTAGAAGTAACATCAGTACCATTTGAAGAACGTATTTCACGTGATGAAAACAGTGAATATGACATCCAAAACTCTGGTTGGGGTCCTGACTATCTTGATCCAAACACATGGTTAGAAATGTGGACATCAACGTCACCTTACATGACAATGAATTACGAAAATGAAGAATATGATGCGTTAATCGCAGAAGCAAATAATGAGCTTATCACAGATTTACCAGCACGTTATGATAACTTCCTCGAGGCAGAAAAAATCTTAATGGATGATGCAGCAATTGCTCCATTATACCAACGTTCTCGTGCTTATCTATGGCGTCCATCTGTTGAAGGTGTTATTTCAAACCCAATGGGTGCAGACTTCACTTACAAGTATGCATACATTGCAGAGTAAGAAATAGCAACACGGAAGCCAAGAATTTATTCTTGGAAGAGAGTGTACTGCCCTTTTGGGCATATACTCTCTTTTTCCGTGTCTAACTAATGTTTGAATTGTTTGAACTTTCTTGTAGAATAATCAATAATGATTGATTAGGAGGGAATATTATGGGCAAGTATATTTTTAAACGTATAGGATATATGCTAGTAACACTATTTATTATCGCCACATTTTCATTTATCCTCATGAAAATGCTCCCAGGTTCTCCGTTAACTGCTGAAGAAAAAGTAACAGAAGCACAACGTGCGATTATTGAAGCAAAGTACGGTTTAGATCAGCCAATCTTTGTACAATATCTAAAATACCTTGGTAATTTAGTTCAGGGAGACCTAGGTGTCTCTTTCCAACTGAAAAACCAACCTGTTACTGATATCTTAATGGCCGGAATTCCCGTTTCTGCGCAATTAGGGTTTTGGGCGTTGATGTTAGGAACGTTCTTTGGTATGTTACTCGGATTACTTGCATCAATTAAACACAACACCGTGTTTGATTATGCCGCAAATGTTATTTCAGTATTAGGTATTTCAATTCCGTCATTTATTTTTGCCGGACTATTGCAATACTACGTTGGTGTGAAGTTAGGGTGGTTACCTATTGCTTTCTGGGGAACGCCTCAACAAATGATTATGCCAATTATTTCGCTTTCGATTTTCCCGATGGCGATTTCCAGTCGTTTCTTAAGAACAGAAATGATCGAAGTTTTAGGCTCAGACTACATGGTGACTGCAAAAGCAAAAGGTGTATCACAATTTAGTCTGATCTTCAAACATGCACTTAGAAATGCCCTTATTCCATTGATTACTGTCATGGGACCAATGGCGGTAAGTTTGATGACAGGCACCTTGGTAATTGAACAAATTTTCTCTGTACCTGGTCTAGGGGAACAGTTTGTTCGTGGCGTTATGACTAATGATTTCTCTATAATTATGGGAACAACACTACTGTTTGCATTCTTATTCATTGTGATTATCTTAGTTATTGATATCCTTTATGGAATCATTGACCCACGTATTCGTTTAGCTGGAGGTGACGATTAATGAGTAACGAGCCAAATAAAGACTTATTTGTTCCTGCTAAAGAGCGGGAAGACACAAGTGAGAAAATTAGTCGTCCAAGTTTATCGTTCTGGCAAGATGCCTGGATGCGATTGAAAAAAAATAAAGGTGCAATTTTCGGGATGGTTGTATTGATAAGTATCCTGTTATTGGCGCTTTTAGGTCCAATACTAAGCTCACATGGACTAGATGATCAAGATTTAACGCTTTCAAGAATGCCACCTAAGGTTCAAGGGTTAGAAAACGTGTCTTGGCTTGGTCTTGATGGAACAAAACGAGAAACGTTTGAAGGGGAAACAGTTGACGTGGTGAAAGAGCGCGCGCTAGCTCGTTATTCTCAGGATGACTTTGAATTTATGACCTTTGAGGTTCTGAATGAAGGAAATCCTTCTGCGAATGAACCCGCTGAAGTGACTGCGATTTTTGATCCATATGCAGAGAAAAATGTTGAAGAATATTACTGGTTTGGTACCGATACATTAGGCCGTGATTTATTTACGCGTGTCTGGTTAGGTACACGAATTTCATTGTTAATTGCATTTGTTGCAGCATTTATTGACATGTTAGTAGGTGTAGCTTACGGTGGTATTTCCGCTTACTTTGGTGGGCGTACCGATACAATTATGCAACGAATTATTGAAGTGTTAATCGGGATTCCAAACCTGGTTGTAGTTCTTTTAATGATTATGGTGCTTGACCCAGGTATTGTTGCGATTATCATTGCACTGACGATTACCGGTTGGACCGGTATGAGTCGTATCGTCCGTGGGCAAGTATTAAGACTTAAGAGTCAAGAATTCGTTTTAGCAGCACGTACCTTAGGTGCTAGTAACAAACGGATTTTGGCTAAACACTTAATTCCGAATGTAGTGGGAATCATCATTGTTAACGCAATGTTTACCATTCCTAATGCAATCTTCTTTGAAGCATTCCTAAGCTTTATTGGTTTAGGTCTTCAAGCACCGGATACATCACTCGGTACGCTGATTAATGATGGATTTAAAGCACTGCAAGTGAATCCATACATTATGATTTTCCCAGCAATTGTTATGTCATTAATTATGATTGGCTTTAACATCTTAGCTGACGGTCTGCGTGATGCACTTGATCCGAAAATGCGGGAATAGGAGGTAACAAAAACCATGGAAACTATTTTGGAAGTTAAAAATTTACATGTTTCTTTTGATACCTATGGTGGTGAAGTGCTAGCTGTTCGTGGTGTTTCTTTCGATCTTAAAAAAGGAGAAACACTTGCGATAGTAGGTGAATCAGGCTCAGGTAAATCAGTCACAACACGTGCGATTGCTAAGCTGATTCCTTCTCCTCCTGGTCGTATCAAAGAAGGTGAAATATTATTTGAAGGTAAAGATTTAGCGCAATTAAGCGAACGAGAAATGCAGTCGATTCGTGGGAAAGATATTTCGACAATTTTTCAAGATCCAATGACCTCACTTAATCCAACCATGAAAATTGGTAAACAAGTGATGGAAGGGTTACTAAAACACAATAAAGTAAACAAAAAGGAAGCGCGGAAGCGCACCTTAGAATTACTCGAGCTGGTTGGTTTACCAGATGCAGAAAACCGCATCGATCAATACCCACACCAGTTCTCCGGTGGTCAACGTCAACGGATTGTAATCGCAATTGCTTTAGCATGTGGTCCGAAAATCTTAATCGCAGATGAGCCAACTACAGCGCTCGATGTGACCATTCAAGCACAAATTTTAGAATTAATGAAAGACATTCAACAAAAAGTAGACAGTTCAATTATCTTTATTACACACGATTTAGGTGTCGTTGCAAACGTGGCCGACCGTGTCGCAGTGATGTATGCAGGTAAGATTGTTGAAATTGGAACAGCTGATGAAATCTTCTATAATCCTAAGCATCCCTATACCTGGGGACTACTTGGCTCTATGCCGACTTTGGATAGTGAAGAAGAAGCATTGATTGCAATTCCCGGTTCTCCACCAGATATGTTAAATCCACCTGTAGGAGATGCATTTGCACCTCGGAATGAATATGCAATGGAGATTGATTTTGTGGAACAACCACCAATGTTTAAAGTGACTGATACGCACTATGCGGCGACATGGTTACTTCATGAACACGCACCAAAGGTGGAACCGCCACAAGCAGTGCAAAGCCGTATGAAGGACAACTTACACGCGAACGTACCTGAAGAAAAGAAAAAGCGAGGTGAGCGTTCATGAGTCGTGAAAAACTACTCGAAGTTCAAGATCTAAAGCAACACTTTAGAACAGGTAAGCATTCTGTTGTTAAAGCGGTTGATGGGATCACATTTGATATCTATAAAGGGGAAACATTTGGATTAGTTGGCGAATCTGGTTGTGGTAAATCCACCACAGGGCGCTCAATTATTCGCCTGTATAACGCTACTGACGGTGACGTTAAATTTAGAGGTGTAAGTGTTCACGGAAAAAAATCAAAAGACGACCTACGTATCTTTAATCAAAAGATGCAGATGATTTTCCAAGATCCTTATGCATCACTAAATCCAAGAATGACAGTTATGGATATTGTCGCAGAAGGTTTAGATATCAATAATTTAGCGAAAACACCAAAAGAGCGTCAAGCGCGTGTACATGAATTACTAGAAACGGTTGGGTTAAGTAAAGAACATGCCAACCGCTATCCGCACGAATTTTCTGGTGGTCAACGTCAACGTATTGGTATCGCACGTGCACTTGCAGTAGACCCTGAGTTTATAATTGCTGATGAACCAATCTCAGCACTTGATGTATCTATTCAAGCACAAGTTGTAAACTTGTTAAAAGATCTTCAAGACAAACACGGCTATACTTACTTATTCATTGCGCACGATTTATCAATGGTTAAGTACATCAGTGATCGTATTGGGGTAATGTACTTTGGTAAAATGGTAGAAATTGCCGAAAGTGATGAGTTGTACAAGAACCCGCTACATCCTTATACAAAATCGCTACTGTCTGCAATACCATTACCAGACCCAGATTATGAGCGCACACGTCGCCGGGTGGAATATGATCCAGAGCGTGATAATGATAAAAGTGAAGAACCTGTCTTTAGAGAAGTAAAAGAAGGACATTGGGTACTATGCACATCTAAAGAATTTGAACAATATAAAGAAGACTTAGTTGAATAGTATTCAGAAGATAGCTTAGACACTCGGGGTCTAAGCTATTTTTTTGTTTTTTGTGCGATATTCATTAGCTTTGGTGGCAAAACCACGTCCTCAAAAAAACATAATGATACGGGTTAGCGCTTGTTTAACAGAGGACATACGGGAACGCGTTATTTCGTTTCCTAAGGTAAAAGCCTTAATTTCTAAAGTTTGCTAAAACAGTCTTTCTTTTCTGTAAGAACTCGTTTAGAATAAGGATTAAAGGATTTCTAAATTTGCGGAGGTAGACAGATGCGACAGAAAAAGGGAATTTTAGTGGTTTTAATGGCGGTAGTTATGTTTCAATGGTTTTATTTTGCACCAGTGAGTGTGCAAGCAGAAACCGAGGGAGATATGTTGGTGGCAAGATTTTTTGCTAATAAAGAAATAACTTTATCAGCTGAAGCAAAGGAACTTCAGTTTGCGCGCTTTCGCTTTAATTCAGGCTATAACTTTAGTTATCCTGATGCAGTTCGAGGCATTTATTTAACGGGACATTCAGCCGGGGGTTCGCGTTTTGAACGGTTGGTCAACTTGTTAAATGATACTGAACTAAATAGTATGGTTATTGATATTAAAGACGATCACGGGAATCTAACCTTTAAACCGGATGAAGATTCACCGTATTATGATATTGCACAAAATTACATTAGTGACCCAGCCGCAATGATGCAAACATTAGAGGAAAATGATATTTATCCGATTGCGCGCATCGTTGTCTTTAAAGATTCTGTTCTAGCAAAAGAGCGTCCCGATTTGTCATTTAAAGAAAACGGTCGTGTCTGGACCAACAATCGTGATGAAGCATTCGTTAACCCATTTATGAAAGAAGTATGGGAATATAATGTTGAGATTGCCAAAGAAGCGATTGAAATGGGCTTTATGGAAATTCAGTTTGACTATGTTCGTTTCCCAGAAGGCTTTGAGCGTCGTGATGAAGAATTAGCCTATTCTGAAGGCGATTATGCTGATTCAGAATTAGGAAATGTTAAAAAACGAGTTGAAGCAGTTTCTAACTTTGTTGAATATGCAAAAAATGAGTTACACAATTATGGTGTGGATATCTCAGTTGATATTTTCGGTTATGCAGTTACCGTAGAAGAAACTCCAGGTATAGGCCAAAACTTCAGTCGAATATCTGAACATGTGGATGTGATTTCATCAATGATTTATCCGAGTCACTGGACGACACACTTTGGTATTGATGTACCTGACCGCGAACCGTATCGACTTGTAGATGCTTATAGCAAGTTAGAGAATGAAGTGCTGGAGAAATTAGAAGACCCGCCAACATCTCGTCCATGGATTCAAGATTTTAGTGCACCATGGCTTTATAGTGGCGCAACGTTTGTTTATGATGCACCACAAGTAGAAGCGCAAATTTTAGCTTTAAATGAAAATGGCATCAATGAATTTCTTTTATGGAATTCAGGAAACACTTACTCCGAAGGTGTTGACTATACACCACTCAACTAACAGATAAGCAAATGTTTCGTCACTTGTCAAATTGAATGTAACTAAGCAAATGCTCGTATTCTATCGATGAATACGAGCATTTCTTATCCAGAGACGCCTAAATCACGAAATATCTGGGTATAAGGTAAATGGAGCTGTTTTTAAAAGTCAGCAAGCTTTGTTATAATATGAGAGGTTATCGAAGAGAGGAGCTGTTTAAAATGGATTGGTTTGAAAAATTAAATGATTATTTTCCAGTACATGAAATGAAGTCGAAAGAGCATATGGAAATGTTATTAAAGGAACGTGGCGATGTTTATTACAAAGATGAAGGTGAACATCATGTGGTCATGTATGCGGAATTTCCTGAATTTATTTTCATTGATTATTTGTATGTTGCTGGTACAGCTCGCGGACAAGGGTTAGGCCATCAATTAATTGAGAAATTAAAAAAACATAATAAACCGATTATATTAGAGGTAGAACCGGTTGATTATAATGATACGGATACTGAAAAACGGTTGCACTTTTATAAACGGGAAGGTTTCACCCATGCTACATCAATTGGTTACAATCGACGTTCACTTGCAACAAATGAAGATAGTCCATTAGAAATTTTATATTGGTCGCCAACTGATCAAGGAGAAGAAAGCATATATGAACAAATGCGTCATATGTATGAACACATTCACACGTATAAAGATGAAGTTATATACGGAAAACGTTACCAAACAGCAGATGAAGTTTTAAAATATGGTGACGATTTAAACAAAGATAATATTTTAGATGAATTAAAGAAATAAGGCAGAGTGAAGGCAGTGCGCAAACGGTGTTTGAAGTGCTGCCGTTTTCATGCAAAATAATTATCTCAAATTCAAGATAAAAGCTTGTATTTTCATTAAAAAGCTTTATAATGTAGATAGTTGAGAAAGTTAACCTCATCATAAAAATAATTGAAATGATGTTTAGTCCTTCACATGAGTGGGAATAGTAGTAAATGTAAGCAATAAACAGTGTTAAATATGTAATTTATGAGTAAATTGAACAGAGGTCCTATCAAAGGTTATGCCTTTGTAGTATACTAGAAGTAGGTTATTAAATAACACTTAGTTTAATTAAAGAAATTTTGTAAACAAAGATTTTAAAATATATTTTCGAGGAGTGAAGTCCGATGGTAACACTTTATACCTCTCCAAGCTGTACATCTTGTCGGAAAGCAAAAGCCTGGTTAGAAGAACATGATATTCCGTATCATGAACGTAATATATTCTCAGAATCACTATCGATTGATGAGATCAAAGAGATTTTACGTATGACTGAGGATGGCACAGACGAAATCATATCAACACGATCAAAAGTATTTCAAAAATTAGATGTAGATATTGATCAAATGCCATTAAAAGATTTAATTAATATCATTAAAGAGAACCCGGGTATACTGAGAAGACCAATCATCATTGATGAAAAGCGTCTCCAAGTAGGGTACAACGAAGATGAAATTAGACGTTTCTTACCACGTAAGGTGAGAACTTTCCAATTACGTGAAGCACAACGAATGGTGAACTAAACCACCTACTTGCATATGACGCAGCCAAATTCGACGGTTGCGTTTTTTTCTTTTTTTCAATTCAGGCGAATCGGATGACATTCTAAGAAAAGTACGATAAAATAGGAATTCAGTATAAGTCGCTTAAACTGTTAAGTGGACGGGTATGGTAATAATAGATAGAGCTTTACCAACACCTTAAGAAGGGGGCGAAGAGACATGGAAATAGAAAGAATCAATGATAACACAATTAAATTTTATATTTCGTATATGGATATAGAAGACCGTGGTTTTAATCGAGAAGAAATTTGGTATAATCGCGAACGCAGTGAACAACTCTTCTGGCAGGTGATGGAGGAAGCAGATCATGTCGAAGAAGACTTTGAAATCGAAGGGCCATTGTGGATTCAAGTACAGGCAATGGAAAAAGGTTTAGAAATCACGGTAACGAAGGCGCAAATGTCAAAAGATGGACAGAATCTTGAAGTACCTGTTGATCAAGTGATGGGACAAGATCAATTGAATGAGAAGTTAGAGGATATGTTAGGTGACTCAGCGTCGAATGAAGACAGTAGCAATGATTCAGATCATGAAGGTAAAGTATTGCCACATGTCGTTAGTTTTAAAGATTTTGAAGACCTTATTCAACTTAGTCATGCGATTGAGGATGTGCATGGAATTGAGCACACCATTTATCATTATAACAATCACTATGTGATGATTTATATATTTGATGACGTTGTGTTAGATGATTATGCACAAAATGGCTTGAAAAGCACGATAGAAGAATACGCACAGAAAGCTAAAGTTTCGGTTGCGATGGTTCTTGAATACGGGACACCAATTTTCGATGAGAATGGTCTAGCAGAAATTAAACAACACTTTGCACGTTAAATGCATCGGTTTATCGTATACGCATCTGTAGCCTTTAGAGGCCATCGATGCGTTTATTTTTTTGTTTGATTATTGCTTCAAGGTGCTACTAGCGGATGGTTTGAAGCGCTTAAAAAGGAAAAGTCACGTTATTCTGTTATAATATGAAGTAAATCTAATCGAGAGGGTGGCACCATATGAAAGAACAGCAAACATTAGCAAAACGAAATGAAATTGAAGCAAAGTATACGTGGCGTTTAGAAGATATCTTTAGTTCCGATACAGCTTGGGAAGAAGAAAGAAAAGAACTAGAAGCATTGATGGATCAGTACGCACACTATCAAGGCACACTTAATCAAGCTGATGAGCAATTGTACCAATTGTTAATCTTTGATGATCATGTTTCGGAACGTCTAGGTAAACTTTATACATATGCCCATATGCGCTATGATCAAGACACGACAAATCAAACGTATCAAACACTGAATGCGAAAGCAATGAACTTGTTAACAAAGGCATCAAGTGCAATGAGTTTTATTGTACCAGAGATTCTTACGATTGACGAAGAGCGCTTAGAGCGCTTTATTGAGGGCCATGCTGGATTAAAAGGCTATGAGAAGCTACTACGGGATGTTATCGCTAAACGACCGCACACGCTCTCAGAACAAGAAGAAACGTTACTCGCAAAAGCAAGTGAAGTCATGCGTGCGCCTAGCGAAACGTTTGGCGTATTAAATAATGCTGATTTAACTTTTCCAACGATCAAAAATGAAGCTGGCGAATCGGTTGAACTTACACATGGACGCTATATTAACTTTATGGAGTCGAAAGATCAATCAGTGAGAAAAGGTGCCTATGAAGCAATGTATCAAACCTATGATAAATTCATCAATACGTTTGCGACAACCTTAGCGAATCAAGTGAAAAAAGATAACTTCTATGCAGAGGTTAAACATTACGATTCTGCGCGCAGTCGTGCTTTATCAAGTAATCATATACCAGAGAAAGTGTATGATCAACTTGTTGAGGCGGTTAATGAGCGCCTTGATTTACTGCATCGTTATTTAGCCGTACGGAAAAAGATGCTTAAATTAGAAACGTTACACATGTATGATGTTTACACACCACTAATCACTGACGTTGAGATGAAATATAGCTATGAAGAAGCACAAGCGCTATTATTAACAGCCTTTAAACCACTTGGTGACGAATATGTAAACACGGTTAAGAAGGGCTTTAATAGTCGCTGGGTCGATGTTTTTGAGAATAAAGGGAAACGAAGTGGTGCCTATTCTTCAGGTGCATACGGAACAAATCCTTATGTTTTAATGAATTGGCAAGATAATCTAAATAATGTCTTTACCTTAGCGCATGAATTTGGTCACTCGCTGCACAGCTACTATACAAGAGCAACGCAACCGTATCGCTATGGTGATTACTCAATTTTTGTCGCAGAAGTTGCCTCTACTTGTAATGAAGCCTTGTTAAATGAACATCTTTTATCGATTACTGATGATAAAAAAGAAAAGATGTATTTGCTGAATAATTTCTTGGATGGATTTAGAGGGACAGTCTTTCGACAAACAATGTTTGCCGAGTTTGAACATTTGATTCACAAGCTCGATCAATCAGGTGAAGTTTTAGTGGCTGAACGTTTGACAGAGGAATACGATCGTTTAAACAAGAAGTATTATGGTGACGCAGTCAGTTATGATGAATATATCGGGAAAGAATGGGCAAGAATTCCACACTTTTATTACAATTATTATGTCTATCAATATGCAACGGGTTATGCAGCGGCGCAAAGTCTTGCACATCAAATCCTTGAAGAAGGTGACGTTGCAGTTGAAAGGTACTTAAACTTCTTACAAGCAGGAAGTTCGATGCATCCAATTGATGTATTAAAGTCAGCCGGTGTAGATATGACAGAAAAAGCGCCTATATTAAGTGCACTTGATATTTTTGAAGAAAAACTAATAGCACTTGAGACCTTGGTAGATGAGGAAGAAAAGAAATAGCAGGCGTGTAGTCGTTGAAGCATCGATCATTGTTGACCCTGACGAGCAGCCAGTCAGCTAGCACCGTTCCTTTGCTGAAAAGTAGCGGTGCAAAAGAGCTGCATGCTCAAAAAAGTTAGAGCGCGTGAAAGAATCATTGCGTCTTTGACAGTTTTGTGAATGATGATTGATTCGCTTGCGTATTTCCTAAATTCTTGCTATTATAAGTTTGTGAGATGTTTAACAAACAAAACCCCTTTGTTTGATCTGAAACTTTCTCCCATCCCCCCATGACTCTGTCATGGCATGAGCGTACTCAATTGGAGTGCGCTATTTTTTTTTTTTTTTTTTGAGTTAAATAAGAAGCCATCTGATCGACGTGAAGCAAAATGGGCTATCTCACACAAACAAAAGCCCCGTATAGCTAGACGTTCAGCTATACGAGGCTTTTCTATTCGTGGCTATTCAATATAACGCCAGAACGTACCATGCTTTACAGGGACAGATTCGACAACACGTTTTAATTTTAGTTTTTTCATTTCATTGCAAGCTTTTTCAATTGGCCAGTCAAACACAACTGAAACCTCTAGAGAGCTAATGAATTTAAAATAATAGATAAATTCTTCTAATGAAGGTTTTGGCATCGGCTGAACATCTTTTTGCAAGAGTTGTTTCAATACTTTCACGTAGATATCATAGCTGTATGCACCTGATAGTTTTAAACCTTCATCTTCCGCATCTTCATTAAAAAATACGAGAGAGGGGGTTTCATCAATCTCCATTTCTTTTGTCAGGTTAAGATCACAACGAAGCGCACGTTTTGCAGTATCAGAATGGAGATCACGTTCGAATTCCTCACTATCTAGCTCAGCTTCTTTTGCTAAACGAATCAAGTGTTCATCCGTTGAAATATCTATGCGATTTAAAAAGAGATTTTCTTGTACTTTTCGTAAATAGCGGCGCCCCGCCTTAATCCCCTGAAGTTCGGCTGTTTTTATCGCTATCGAAACATTGATTGGATAGGTAATCGGGTCTTCTAACCATAAGTCTCCATCGCAACACATGCCAGTCAGTTGTGCTGTTTTCTCCCATTGTTTTTTAAGTTTTAAAGGGGTGCGTAGTGCATCATTTTCAATATTAGACCATTTGCCGCTAAGAATAGGACGAAGCGTAAAAAAGCGTCCGTATTCTAATTGAAGTTTTTTTATAATAGGGTCCAGTGACCACGCATCTGGACATAAGGGATCGGTGAATAAATAAATTTCAATGGGTTTCTTTAGAAGATCAAAGAAGCTGTACTGTGCCTCTGATTTATTTGTTTGATTAAGAACGGGCCCAGTTTTTTTATAGCTCACATCGATTCTCCTTTCTTAAACGTAATAAACTGATTCTCTCAGTTTCTAAATTTATTGTATCAGTCGTGATATCAATTGAGCAACTAATATGATTGATCACGTGCGTTCTAGTTGTGGTTAGCGTTTCTTTGCTGGAGTGCTTGATAGAAACGAGCAATTTTATTCGGTGTCTGTTTTTTGCTGATTGCTAATTGTGAAAGCAGTTGATTTAGTTTTGCTTCTACGCTTGCAACTGACGGACCTTCAATTTCAAGCTCATAGTCTGTAAGGCCGTGATAATGACTTTTATCTAAGACAATTAGTAAACCATCTTCTTCGAACTCTAGTCGTTCTGTGCGTAGCTGTCCACCGTATATTAATGCGCCTTGATTGATGTCTAAGCGGTTTAGTGCCTCAGCAATTAATGAAGGAAAGGTATCTTGATTATGAATGAACTGGCGTGCTTCTGCTTCGCTCATGTTTGCATGCGTTTCAAGTAGAGCATCCTTATGAGGTTCTTTTAATGTCATTGTATAGTGGTTGTTTTTTTCGCGAATCCGTAGCGCCGCCCCGCGAGCTTTTAATTGGAAATCAGGGGTTTCAAAATAATGATTGATTTGTTTTTTTGCATTTGCAAGGTCTTGGTTGTAATGGGTTAAACAGGTTTCAAATTCTTCTTTGGTTAACAAGTTTTTAAGTTCGATCTCTATTTCTTGCATGATTAACCTCCGTTCACAAGTTGTCTTTTACTAGTATAAGGAATCGTATGACAATTGTCGAGAAATTGGTATCGATTTAAATCATGGCTATGATACAATGATAATGAGATTAAAAAGTAGGTGATCATATGTCAGGTAAGATTGATTGGAATACGAGATTAGTCCCGTACACGCAAGTTGTTGATGAATTAAAAGTTAAACTGCGCGGCATGCGTAAACAGTTTGACATTGAGACAAAGCACTCCCCGATTGAACTGGTTACTGGTCGTGTTAAACCTGTTCAAAGTCTTTTAGACAAGGCACATCGAAAAAATATTCCTGAGTCAGATATCGAAATGGTTTTACAAGACATAGCAGGCGTGCGTGTAGTATGTCAGTTCGTTGATGACATTTATACGATTGTTGACTTGGTGCGTTCACGAGACGATTTTGATGTTGTTGAAGAGAAAGACTATATTGCGCATAAAAAAGATAGTGGCTATCGTTCGTATCATATTATTATTAGTTACCCGGTACAAACGATTCATGGTAAGAAATATGTGACCGCAGAAATTCAAATCCGTACATTGGCAATGAATTTCTGGGCTACCAATGAACATTCATTAAATTATAAATATAAAGGGCAAATCCCAAGCAATATCAAAGCACGGCTAAAAAGTGCAGCGGAAGCAGCGTTTAAGTTAGACGAAGAAATGGCGAAAATAAAAGATGAAGTACAAGAAGCACAATGGGTCTTCCGGGAATTAAAGCGTCCAGGCCAAGGAATGAGAGGAGTTAAAGATAATGAAATTCGTCGTGACCTCTAAAGGGGATCATAAGTCTGACAGCATCAAATCAATTATTGATCAATATTTAACTGATTTCGATTTAGAAATGGATAAAGAAACGCCGGATTTAGTTATCACGGTAGGGGGAGATGGCACCTTTTTGCACGCTGTCCATAAATATTTTCATCGGTTAGAAGAAACCGCATTTATTGGTGTACATACCGGACACTTAGGGTTTTATGCAGACTGGTTACCAGATGAAATTGAAAAACTGGTAATTGAGATTTCTAAGCAAAGTTTTGATATAGCTGAATATCCTTTATTAGAGATGAAGATTCACCGCCAAGGATTGCCTGAACCCGAACGCTACTTAGCGCTTAATGAAACAACGATTAGAAAAATTGAAGGATCTGTTGTCTTAGATATTGATATAAATGGAGAATTGTTTGAGCGTTTTCGAGGTGATGGTCTTTGTGTGTCTACCCCTTCAGGAAGTACTGCATATAACAAAGCTCTTGGAGGAGCAATTGTGCATCCATCTTTGTCTACGATGCAATTAACTGAAATGTCATCAATCAATAATCGCGTGTATCGAACCATCGGTTCACCGTTAATTTTCCCGAGTCACCATATGGTTCAGTTTAAGCCAATGAATAAAGGACAGAGTTTCTTAATGACGATTGATCATATTACCAAATCGGTTGATCATGTGACATTGTTTGAATGTGCAGTAGCAAAAGAAAAAATTCGTTTTGCTCGTTTTCGTCCGTTTCCATTCTGGAAACGTGTCCATGACTCGTTTATTTCTGATGATCGCTAAGCGAGCCATGGCTGAAAAGATAGGAGTTTTGTTGTCATGCGCTGGAAAGTGAAAGCTTCACAACATGGATTAACACTAGGTGATTTTTTAAAAGATGAAGTAAACATGTCACGTCGTCTTGTGAAGACGTTAAAGCATAAGGGTGGCAAGATGCTTATTAATGATACCGAACAAGGGGTTCGGCAAAAGCTCGAAACAGAAGACGTCATTACCGTCGTTTTCCCTAAGGAGGTGCGTGCTGCCAATTTAGTGCCGGTACCAATGCCACTTTCGATACATTATGAAGATGATTTCTTTATAGTGATGGAAAAACCGGCAAATGTTGCTGTAATGCCCGGACAAAATCATCAAGGTAATACCATCGCAAATGGATTAATCGCACACTACGACAAGCAGCTTTTACCATACACTGTCCACGTAATCACCCGCTTAGATCGTGATACTTCCGGTTTGTTGTTGATTGCTAAACAAGCATTTAGTCATAGTGCCATGCGATCGGTAGAGATTTCACGGCGTTATTACGCTTTAGTTGAAGGGGCGTTTCCACTGGGAAGTGGCACCATCAATTTACCGATTAGACGCCATCCGGATTCGATTATTGAGCGGATGGTAGCGAATGATGGAAAAGTAGCGATTACACATTATCAAACCCTTCGCGTATCAAATGCGTATAGTTTTGTTGATGTTCATTTAGAAACAGGACGAACCCACCAAATTAGAGTGCATTTTAGCCATTTGAATCATCCGTTACTCGGTGATGATTTATATGGGGGGAATCTAGCGCTAACAAATCGGCAAGCCTTGCATTGTCACACACTAAGCTTCACGCACCCCTTTACAAAACAGGCTTTATCATTCACGAGTGAATGGCCGCTTGATTTACCGCAAGTTGATCAATTATTTGATCAATAAGGCAAAAGTGTTATGCGGTGATCATTAAATGAAAAAGCGCATGAAGGTTGGGCTTCATGCGCTTTTTAATATCATTATGTTTAATCAAAAGAAGTAAAGCGATCAGGTTGGAAAGGTTGTTTAGAATTAACAGTTATAAATTGTTCCTGATCAACACGATAAGCACAAAGCTTATGACCGAAGACACACCCTAAATCAATATTAAGGGTATGATTAGATTGATAAGGTTTTAGCACAGGTGTGTGTCCATAAATGACGAAGTGTTTTCCTTGGTAGTGTTTTGACCAATCTAGTCGTTTCGGTCGCCCGTCAGGGTATGTTTCTTTTAATGGCACACCATACAAAACAAATTTCTTTACTTTTTCATCTTCTCTGCCAATCATATCATGCATGATTCCTGCATGAGCAACAACAAACGTGTCATGAGGGGCTACGAAATATAACGGTGCCTGTTGATACAACCGTTTAAATTGATCTTTAATCTGGTGGCGTTCACGGGCATTGAGTGCTAGATATTCATGAATGGTTGTCTCTAGACCGTGCTTAATTTCAACGTTATTTCCGAGGAAATAACGGTAGAGTTTATTGCAATGATTGCCGGGTACATAGTGAGCAATTTTATCTTTCATTACAAGACGATACACCAAACGGATGACGTTTAAGGATTGAGGGCCACGATCGGTTAAATCACCAACAAAAATCAATTTTCGCATGTCCTTGTGGTTAATGTGCCCGTCAACTTCACGGTAGCCCAATTGTGTAAGTAAGCGTACCAATTCATCATAACAACCGTGTACATCGCCAATTACATCATAATTCATCTGTTAGTTCCTCCTCATCCACATAAAAATTCTAGCAAATTCTTTGCGATTTTGCTAACGTTTTAGCTTGGATGGATAAGGGTATAGAAATGAAGCCCTTTAATTTTTCAGTGAAGATGTGGTAAAATAAAATGATTTGTGAAGTGAGGAGGGGTCTGATTGGAAAAGTTAGCACAAGATGAGAAGCAACCGATATATCATGAGATTGAAGAATCTTTAAGTGAAGAAAGTATTGATCGTTTTAGAGCAGAGTTTTTAGACATGCACCCCTACGATCAGTCTGAGTGTTTTGAAGCGTTAGCTGAAGAAAAACGACACTTGGTGTATAGTTATTTATCACCAGAAGAAATGGCAGATGTCATTGAACATGTTGATGAAGATATTGTAGGGGATTTTATTGTCGAAATGAACCCTACCTATGCAGCTGAGGTGTTGGCTGAAGTAGCAACGGATGATGCTGTCGATATTCTTAATGACCTCGATAAAGATAAAGTCGCTAGTTATTTAACGATCATGTCGGATGAAGCGGCTGACGAAATTAAAGATTTACTACACTACGAAGAAAAAACTGCTGGTAGTATTATGACAACAGAGTTCGTTGTTGTCACAACCGATATGACGGTCAAGCAAGCGATGCGACATTTACGAAAAGCAGCACCTGATGCGGAAACCATTTACTATATTTATGTCGTTGATTTGGATCGTCGCCTTGTTGGTGTTATTTCACTACGTGATTTGATTATTGCGGAGGGTGATTTAACGATTAAAGATTTGATGAGTGAACGGATTGTTTCAGTTTCAGTGGGGGATCACCAAGAAGACGTAGCACAAATGGTCCGCGATTATGACTTTCTTGCCTTACCTGTTGTTGACTTTCAAAATCATCTGTTAGGGATTATTACTGTCGATGATATTATGGACGTTATGGAAGAAGAAGCAAATGAAGATTACTCAAAACTTGCCGGTGTAGATATTGATGCGAATGAGTTAAACCCATTTGTTTCGGCAAAAAAACGCTTGCCTTGGCTAATCATTCTATTATTCTTAGGTATGTTTACAGCAAGCATTATTGCCCGGTTTGAAGCCACACTAGACCAAGTGGCGCTGTTAGCTATTTTTATTCCTTTAATTGCGGGTATGGCCGGAAATACTGGCACACAAGCGCTTGCCGTTGCTGTAAGAGGGATTGCGACAGGCGAATTTCAAAAACAAGGGATTCCTAAAATTATTGCCCGTGAAGCAACAACCGGTTTGATTACAGGTTTAACCTGTGGTCTTGCTATATGGGGAATTATCTACGTATGGCAAGGTACATTTTTCCTTGGCTTTTTAGTCGGTGTGTCAATCACCGCCACGTTGTTTGTTGCAACAATCTCCGGAGCGCTAGTTCCGTTATTAATGAATCATTTTAAAGTCGATCCAGCGGTTGCCTCAGGTCCGTTTATCACAACGATCAATGACATCATTTCTGTCTTAATCTACTTTGGTATGGCAACTGCATTTATGCAATTCTTAATATAAGCTTCAGGATCAAGTCGCCCAGACATCAGTTATTGATGTCTGGGTTGTTTCTTCTAAGGTGATAATAAAAAACGTTTGCCTTTTCGGAAGGAATCGGCTAATATAGTACTAGGTACTAATAACAAGTATAAATTTATATATTGCGGGAGGTAACACAAATGAATTTTTCATTAGAAGGTAAAACTTACGTTATTATGGGTGTTGCGAATAAACGATCACTTGCTTGGGGGATTGCTAAAACGTTAGATGAAGCAGGTGCTGATTTGATTTTCACATATGCAAATGAGCGATTCGAAAAACCAGTAAGACAACTGGCTGAAACGTTAAAAAATAAAAATTCACGTTTTTATCTCTGTGACGTTACAAATGATGAATCAATTGATCAAGCCTTTGAAACAATTGGCGAAGATGTTGGGTCCATTGCCGGATTAGCACACTGTATTGCGTTTGCTGATAAAAATGATTTAAAAGGCGAATTTATTGATACAAGTCGTGATGGTTATCTATTAGCACATAACATCAGTGCTTATTCACTCGTTGCTGTGACACGGCGGGCTGAGAAGTTGATGACAGATGGTGGGAAAATTGTAACGTTAACTTATCTAGGTGGCGAACGTGTTGTCCAAAACTACAACGTAATGGGCGTTGCCAAGGCAAGTCTAGATGCGACAATGAAATATCTAGCTAATGATATTGGTAAGAAAAACATTCGCATCAATGCGATTTCTGCTGGACCGATTCGGACATTGTCAGCGAAAGGTGTCGGTGATTTTAACTCGATTCTTAAAGACATTGAAGAAAAAGCACCATTAAGAAAAGCGGTAACACAAGAAGATGTCGGTGCGAATGCATATTACTTACTTAGTGATTTATCAAATGGAGTAACGGGTGAGATTATTCATGTCGATTCAGGATACAGTATTTTAGGGCTTGTTTAAAAAAGTTGGGAACCAAATAATTACATCAAAAGACGCACCATTTCACTTGCTAAAACAAGCGGAATGGTGCGTCTTTTGATTTGAAAAGGTTTAAAAATTGGTATTTAGGGAACTATAATCATAACAAGGAGGTGGCAATGATGGGCTATGTTTTACCTGTTGATAATTATCAATATCAAGCATATCATAATCGTGTAACCCAACCGGAGGTTGATCCATATCAGATTGAGCACCCAGCGCGGGTGGAGTTTTTCACCGATAATGAGGTGACCAGTCATTTTCAAACCATGGATAATTATTATCAAGGTGATGGAGATAAACGTGAGCGTGTACAGATACCTGTTCGTCCACCATTACCTAATCCGATTTTTCAAGAATTAACCGGACTTGGTCAAACCATTGATGCATATGTATAACAGGCGTTTTATAAATGAAGAAAGCACGTCTCAACTTTGTTGAGACGTGCTTTCTTCTGCTTTTACCTGTTAAGTTTTTTGATCATTTTAACGTGTTCAATGCCCGCCTCATAGAAAGGTTCAGAGGCTTGCTGATAACCAAGGTCTTGATAAAACTTTAGTGCATGGGTTTGTGCATTTAAAATGGCTTCATCTAGATCAAGATCTTGTAAGACCGTTTCAACAAAGCGCATCACCGCTTTGCCATAGCCCTGTTGACGGGCCTCCTTAATAATAGCAACCCGTTGTATTTTGCCTTGCTGATTTATTTTACGGATACGCGCCGCAGCAATGGGTTGGTCATTAAAGTAACCGACAATATGGATTGCTGTCGCATCCCATTGATCATGTTCAATCGTTGGGTCAACATCTTGTTCATCGACAAAGACAAGCGTTCTTACTTTTTTAGCTGCGGCAATGTCACGATCTGATGTCGCACGAATAAATCTAAGCATACGTCTCACTCCTTGCATAATCTGTATTCACACGTTATTAAACATCTTGAAGTGGCCGGCGGCCAGACACATTAACTAAAATACCACTCGCAACTAGCATAATAACTAAAGAGGTTCCACCATAACTAATAAAAGGTAATGGTATTCCGGTAATTGGAAGAAGTCCAGTGACGGCCCCCAAATTAATTAATGCTTGCGTTGTGATTTGCATCGTGATTCCTAAGGCAAGAAGCTTATAATAGAGGGGTTCAACTTGTTTTGCAATCATCACACCACGATATAAAATGACGCTATATGCGCCGATTACAACAATAATACCAATAACACCAAGTTCTTCAATAATAACTGCCATAATAAAATCCGTATGAGCTTCAGGTAAGTATCCTAGTTTTTGAATGCTATTCCCTAACCCGTTACCTAAAAAACCTCCCGTCGCAATGGAAACATAAGAGTTGACTAGCTGGTAGCCTGTATCACCAATGTCTTCAAAAGTATTAAAGAAACTGGAGATACGTTCCATTCGGTAAGGTTGTGCAATCGCCATGATAACAAACAAAGCTGTAGCGATAGACCCAAGCATAAAAATATGTTTACCACGTACCCCGCTGAACAGAATGATTAAACCACAAATCATTAGTAGATGTGTAGCAGTCCCTAAATCAGGTTGTAATAAAATTGCGGTAACAACAACAGATAAAACGGCAAGTGGTGGAAAGACACCATACCAAAAATCGTCAAAATAAGGTTTTCGTCGTGCGTAAAATGCGGAAAAATAAATTATCATAAATATTTTAATCATTTCAGAGGGCTGAAAAACAAACCCAGCTAAATTTAACCAACGTTGTGAAAAATTACGCTCTAGTCCAAACTGAGGTGTCAGGACAAGCAGAAGTAGTAAAATAGAAAAACCGACAAGTATAGGACTCATCTTAGCTAATGTTTTTAATGAAATGAAGATACTAATAACAAAAACGATTAATCCTAGAATAAAGAAGGTTAGTTGTCGGTCAAAGAAATATTGACCATTGTCATGGCGCATTGTTGCTAATGTATAACTTGAACTATAGACCATCACAAGCCCAAAGACACAAAGAACAAGAATAGCTGAGACAAGGACATAGTCAATATTTTTTAAACGTGTTTTCATCTATAGGACTCCTATTCAATCGATTCTTCATTCCCAAACATGTAGGTTTTTGTACGTAAATGAACACTCGTTACGAGACCAATCGCCAACATATTGGTTAGTAAGGCACTACCACCATAACTAACAAAGGGTAAGGCAAGGCCTGTAATCGGCATTAAGCCAATGGTCATCCCTATGTTTTGGAATATTTGGAACGTTAATAAACCAATCACACCGATGCACAAGTAAACACCAAAAAGTGAATTTGCTTGAAAAGCGATTGTGATGATTCGGTAAATGAGTAAGAAAAAGAAAATGACAAGCAGACTGGTCCCGATAAAGCCAAATTCTTCGCCAATTACTGCAAAAATAAAATCGGTATGTGCTTCAGGAATCCTCCCGGATTGCACCTGATAACCATCGGTATACCCAGAACCAGACAATTGTCCTGAACCAATCCCCAAAAGTGCTTGTTGTAGTTGATAACCAAATCCTTGTGAATGCCCTTGCGGATCTAGCCAACCATAGATTCTTGCTAGCTGGTGGCTTGGGACATGCGTTTCTAAAAACTCAATTTGGTAGAGAAACAAATAGATAACAGTTCCAAGTCCTAGTAAGCCTGTTCCAATAATAATAGCAATGATTTTTAATGAAAGGCTTGATATCAAAATTAACCCAACAACTGAGAATAAAATCATTAAGGTGGTTCCTAAATCAGGTTGGTTCAAAATCAGGTATAACGGAATCGCCGTATAAGCAAAAATTTTAAAGGTGACAAACAAACTTTCTTTGAATCCGAGTCGATATTTACCGGCTTTGGCTAATAGTGCAGAAATATGCATCACCAAAAAAATCTTCATAAATTCTGAGGGTTGTAATTCAATAAATCTAAAGTCAAGCCAGCGCTGTGATCCATTGCGCTCGATCCCAATTACTTCGACTGCGAGTAACATCATGATACCGGCGAGATAAAAAAGCCAGGTCCATTTTTCTAATAGTTCGAAATCAACAAATGCAACAACCATCATTGCAATAAGGCCGATAACAATAAAAACAAGTTGTCGCTTGATAAAATAAGTAGGGTCATCAGCGGCATATTGACCAGAACCACTATAAATGGCCAGTAAACCAAAGCTGAATAAGCCGAACAATAAAAACAACAATGTATAATCAATAGGTAATTTTTTTTGTGACATTTTACATTCCTCAATTTCTAATGGTAATTCGATAACGTCACATTTTTATTTTAAACAGTCAATAAAAAAATAAAAATGCACTCTATCTATCATACCAAAAAATGAGGGTTATGTGTTAATCTTACACCGGAAAGATTAAAAAGAAACACTTGACAATTGTTGGGGTCACGCGCTATTATTTAAAGACAGCTTCTTAACCTTCTTACTTTTTCACACGGTAATGAATGGTGAAGAAAATGTTGTTAACTTCATCATGGATCGTTAGTTCAGCGGGAGAATACTTGCTCGACAAGCAAGGGGTCACTGGTTCGAATCCAGTACGGTCCATACCATTAAGTCACTTTCTATAACCTTAGAAAGTGACTTTTTTACGTTTAATAAACAATGTCATTTCGACCAGTTGGATAGACTTATTACAACTGCTGGGTGACTATGTTTAACCTTGTGAGAGGGTCAATATTCACCGTTTCTGTTCAGGCTCTAGGTTTACGGTGGAGCATTTCCGGCTATTGATAAAGGATCAACCTGAAAAGTCTACCTGCTTAAAAATTTTATATCTTATTTGATTTGAAAGGGGCATATTCATGCGATTTAAAGATAAAACAGTCTTGGTTTCTGGTGGAGCGAATGGGATCGGCGAAGCAATTGCAAAAGCTTATTTAAACGAAGGTGCGAAGGTGATTATTGCAGATATTGATGATAAGAAAGGAAACCATCTGAAAGATAAATATGCACAACTCCATTTTTATCAAACTGATTTCCGCGAGATGGCTTCAATCGATCGATTGCTTGATGCAATGCATCATGATAAACATACAATTGATATATTAATTAATAACGTTGGAATTACCAAGGTGAAGCCCGTATTAGAATTGACAATCGAGGAGTGGCAAGAGGTAGTAGACATTAATCTTCGTAGTGTATTTATCCTGTCGCAATTTTTTGCTAAGCAAGTTAAAAAAGGTGGGGCAATTGTTAATATTTCTTCAACACGATCACTTATGTCTGAGGCAAACACGGAAAGTTATGCTGCCTCAAAGGGTGGTATTGATGCACTAACCCATGCGCTTGCAGTTAGTTTAAGTGAAAGAAATATTGTTGTTAACGCGATTCGTCCTGGTTGGATTGCAACCGAAAACTATAATGATTTGTCACAAACAGATCATCAACAACACCCAAGTAATCGGGTAGGTAAACCCAAAGATATTGCCCGCATGTGCTTGTATTTAACAGACCCAAACAATGATTTTATTACTGGTGAACATGTAACAATCGATGGTGGGATGACTAAAAAAATGATTTATCGTGATTAGCAGAGCGTACGCACTTTTAAGCAAGTAATTAGATTGGTATATGACGGATCATTCATAAATGTTTAATAATTAGTGATTTATCTATGCTTTTTGGAGTGTGATTGTACGGATTTCGGATTACAGTTAAAGTAGAAATCTCTACATATCAAAAGAAAAGAGGAAATGAGATGACCACATATCAAAATCCTGTCTTATCCGGTTTCTATCCTGATCCGAGTGTGATTCGCGTTGATGAGGATTATTATTTAGTGACAAGTACGTTTGAATTTGTTCCAGGTGTGCCGATTTTTCACAGCAAAAACTTAAAAGATTGGAAGCGGATTGGTTACTGTATTAGCCGTGAAAGTCAGCTTTCACTAAAAGATGCAGAGCGTTCGGCAGGCATTTATGCACCAACCTTACGTCACCATGACGGTGTATTCTACATGATTACGACCGATGTAAATGGCATCGGAAATTTTTATGTAAAAACAACAGATCCGAGCGGAGAATGGAGCGATCCGATTCGACTCCCATACGGTAACATTGATCCATCGCTGTTTTTTGATGACGACGGAAAAGTCTACGTCACTGCTCAAGAAGGTGAAGCATATCAGTCACATATTATTCAGTATGAAATAGATATTGAAACGGGTAAAGCGCTTACTAAGCCTGTTCACGTGTTTGATGGTGATGGTGGTCCATGGCTTGAAGGGCCGCATTTATATAAGATCGATGGGCGCTATCTAATGATGTGTGCATCGGGTGGTACCGATGTTGACCACCGTGAAATCATTGGTACAGGAACAAATCCTTATGGTCCATTTCATTGCTACCCCGACGAGATTTTAACCCATCGTGATCAACCTCATCATCCCATTCAAGCACTAGGGCATGCAGATCTTGTTGAAGATCATTTCGGGGATTGGTGGATGGTTTGTCTTGCCACCCGGCCCAATGGATTAAATACGGTGTTGGGAAGAGAAACATATTTGGTACCTGTGACATTTAACGACGATGGGATTCCAATGGCTCACCGCGTTGATGAAACAATGAAGATTGATCGCCCGCTATTAAAGGTTCCAAGTGAAACTGCACAACTAAATGATTTCTTCTATTTACGTGAAAAACCTAAAGGGCTTGAGATAAGTGATACGTTTATCCGATTTAAGCAAGGAAAGCAAGCGTTGTCAGCCTCACGACCAGCTCCGGCAGCTGTCTTCACTCGCCAAGTATCAAGAGATTTTCGTTTCTCAGTAGATGTATCAAGTGATTTCACAACTGCCATGACTGCGGGCATTACGCTCTTTATGAATGAGTTTGTTCATATCACCTTATCATTAACTAGAAAAGACGGTCAGTTGATGGCGACTCTTGAGAAAAAAACCGAAATGCAACAGTCTATCATTCGCACACAAGCAATTCCTGATCGTGACCATATTAGATTAACCGTTATCGGTACGAAATCATCCTATCAGTTTCTTGTTGATGATAACGAGACCGAAGTGAACCTTGGGATTGTTGCAACTGAATCCGTTGCAATTGAACAAAATAATCATGACCGTTTAATCTTTACAGGTATGGTAATCGGTCTTTATGTTGAAGGGGATTTATCGGCGCCAGTACAGTTTTCTAACATTAACCATCAACGTCTTTAATATTTTTCTGCGAATCATTCCTTGTTTAGGATTGATTCGTTTTTTTTTTTTTTGAGGGAGTATAAATATGCAACAAAACAATCTTAGAGTGATAATCCTTAGTAACGAATCAATGTATCCTTACGACTAATGTTGCAACCGAGTAAAAAAAGGGAAGAGTATCCTATAGGAATAATAAGTGAGGAGGGATTTGATGACAAAGTATCTGATTTTATTGTTAACACTATTAACCGTTGGTTGTGCTAATGGTGAGCCACAACCAAATGGCGAAGACATTGAGCGCGATGAAGCAAGTACGCAAGAACTAATGGCGTCGATTGAAACAGGAAGTAATCCAGTAGAAGAATTGCCAGTAACTCTAATTCAACAAGATCGTAATCCAGAAGTATTAGCTGATAAACTAGATGCAGAAGTCCTAACCGGTGAATATTTTCTTCATAATGGATCTGGGAAATTTGGTTATGGTGTGACAGGAGGATTTATTGACGAAACTGAAGCGGTTAGCGTTAACCTTATGAGTCATGATGGCGAAGTTGAAGTCAAAGATCACCTACAAATTACCTTGTATCAAGTGGATAAGAATTTGATGCTGACGCAGATAAATCAAACAAGTTACACGGATTTATCAATTGGCAGTGATACGGCATTAGAAGTATTTGAGGTACCAGAAGAATTAGGGGTTTATCTTGTTTATCTCACTTTTATTGATGAAGAGGGGGAGATGATTGACCAATTGATTCAACCCATTTATCAATTAGAGGCTGAACACCATGCTAGTTTGGATGTTGAAGCAAATGAAGCAACAGAAGAGATGACATTGATGCTGAATAATCACGCCATTATTCCAATTTCATTGGGTATGCATTATCAAATTGAACAAAAAGTAGGGAACACGTGGTACCAGGTCCCTTTAGATTTAGCTTTTATTGAGATTCAGTTGACACTCGGTTACAATCAGGTGCATGAACAAGCCATCGATATCAGTCAGTTAGAGAGTGGTGATTACCGAGTCGTTAAGTCATTTTTTGATGTGATGAACCAACAGCAAACAACCTTAGCTAAAGAATTTTCTATCGATGAATGATTGACACTGAAAAAGCAACCATCTGGTGTCAACAATGGGCACGAGACGGTTGCTTTTATAATGTTATAGCGTATTGTTTAGCAATGCTTTTAATATAGGCACTCGCTTGATCGTAGCTCGCTTCATCATTTAAATGTTCAATAATAACAGGAAGGTCAGGATCAAGTTGGTTAAGTGATTGTAAGAGTATCGAATAATCGAGGCTGCCTTCTCCCGGAATCACTTCATTTAACTGGACAGTTAAATGGCCGGTTAGGGTAATGTCTTTTAAATGTGCACTTCGAATATGAGGCCCTAATGTCTCAATGAAATCTTCAATCATGCGTCCATTTTTATAATAGCGTTTAGGACTATTAATAATATTGACAGGATCAAAATGAACCTTAAAATGATCACGATTGACCCAATCAATCAGCTTTTGATAGTCAAACGAATCACTGGGAGGCGTATGAGGCATCATTTCTAAACAAAAATCAGTCGTTTTTGGTTGAACATCATCAATTATTTCTTGCACGACTGTCGCTATTTTTTCGAAAGTAGCCATCTGGTAATGATCAGGATGTGGACCATCCCAAACGGTTCCCAGGGACCCGGCGATATTGATACAAACTCTTGCGCCTAATTCATCAGCAAATGCTAATTGCTTTTTGAGGTAGTCAATTGCTTGACGTTGTTTTTCGATATTGGTATGAAGTGGGTTACTCCACGCCCCTACTTCTGCGAGCATCACATCGTGGGCTAAAGCTATTTGTTGGTAATCCCGTTTTTCAGTTTCACTTGCGGTATGGTTGATTGGAACGACTGCACTTCTAAAACCTTTTTCTACATGTTTAGTTATCCATGTCTCTGGATTTAACACATCGACGAAAACATAGCCACCTAGACGCATGAATGTGCCTTCTTTCTATAAGTTTTCTATCCCTCTGCAATAAAATGGAACTACTACAGTTAATAGTAGTTCCATGACTGCGCTGATTAAACTTTATGCACTTCTTTAATGATTTTGTCGGGCTTTTCATCTAACATATTTTTATCGATGAACGTGTGAATATCTTTATTCATCGCTTTAGCTAAATCTTTAGTCTCTTCTGGATCACCCATCATATAAATATATTCAAGACCATCTTCTTTTGCGAGCTTATCTAAATCTGGTGCAATGGATTTATACCAGCGGTGTCGGTTAGCTTCAAAACGAGCTAAAAATTGTTCGCGAATGTTTACACTTTTTCCGCTGCCACCCATTGTGGTATGATTTCGATTGACTGATGGATGTTTACGCCAGTCTTCAGTATCAAGATCTAGTTCATAATTAACGGTGTCTATGCATTTACCTAATTCAGTGACAACAACCTGAATGGCTTCTTTTTGGGTTAAAATAACACCTACACGAGGGTACTCTTGATGCAAGCGAATGAGTTGATCAACCTTAGCAATTTCTTCCCAGAAAAACTCTGTTTCAACAGGTACTTGCAGAATCTCTGCAAAAACCAATCCATCTGATGGTGTCGCAAAGATGATCACGCTTTTTTGTAAGTCCAGTTCATATTCATTAAAGAAATTATTGACTTGTTCGATAACTTTCTTGAAATTGTTCAGTTCGTCTTCACTATCTTCCGTTTTTAAATACTTTTTAAAGTTATTCAATCCGTTTTTTAAATGAATCCGCCATTCGCCACCTTGTTGATCGGGGTCAGAAGGGTCGGTATTTAAATACATCGTAAACACACGTTCAGGTTTTTCTAAATAAATACTTTCTAGCTTTTTGATTGTTTTAGTAAGTTCCATATGCACGCCTCCATTTAAAAAAGTAATGTTTCACTATACAAAGTATTTATCCTTAAAGTGTAACCGCTAAACATATTTAATTAAGTTCTTTTTTTAAACCCATTTTATAAAATAATTGGGGGGCAGAGACGTAAAGGTTTTTAGTTGTACTAGACTATCATATTAGAATAGATAGGTTTACAAACAATGGATAGACGTTTGCTCAGAGAGCTTGGCCGAACATGCGTTTAACTTTATTTTTTCTTTTTCGAGACTTATTCATTGGGATAGACGATAAACGTGACTGGTCTTGTACCGTGCGTTAGGATAAGACGAGGAATTTTTTCACTCTTGGCTTAGTTAGAGTAAAGTAGAGCCCCCGTCAATATAGACTTCTGTTCCGGTAATGTGTGAGGATAAATCAGAGGCAAGAAAATAAACCAAGTTGCTTACTTCCTTAGGTTCTGCGCCATCATGTTTCAGCGGCTGTGCCCCTTCTGGATAATTAACAGGGATATCAACTTTCTTTAGACGTTGATGTTCAAAATCAGTGTTATCCATAATGTTTGTTTTCACAAAACCTGGACAAATCATATTCACGCGAATGTTGTAATTTGACAGTTCTAAGGCTGCCATTTTACCAAATGCCATTTGCGCTGCTTTACTTGCGCTATAGAGTGACATACCTATGTTTCCAAATTCTCGATTGCCATTTACTGAACTGGTAATGACGACGCTCCCGCCATTGGTTTTTAAGTGTGGGACGACGTATTTCATGGTTAAGAATGTGCCTTTGAAATTTGTTTCAAGCGTATGATGCCAGTCTTGTTCGGTTAAATCTTCAATGGGAGCGACATGGCCGTTAACACCGGCATTAATAAAGGCAATGTCCAAATGACCAAACCCTTCAACTAGTCCGTCAATTGCTTGTTTTAATCCAGCTGCATCACTAACGTCAGCCGTGCGAAAGTGTAAGCGATCGTGATGATCGATATCTTCTTTGAGTGCCTGTAAAGCTTCGCCATCAACATCAATTAAACCAACCTTAGCCCCTTCTTTTAGAAAGCGTTTTGCGGTACTTCTGCCAATACCAGAGCTGCCTCCTGTAATAATCGCAACTTTATCTAATAGAGATTGTGACATAATCTTACTCCCTTCTAGTTATGGATACCTTTAATTGGTTTATACCACTTAAGTCAACTTTTACTCATGTTTCCGAAAAAAAATAAAGTTTTTTCGAAAACGCACTGGACATGTCGGAATTTTATGCTATACTCTTATTAATCAAATAATTCAGACATTATCAAGAGTGAACGAGAGATCTGGCTCTACGACTTCACGGCAACCTCCCGCTTGGAAAGGTGCCTCTACCAGCAAAACCATTAGGTTTTGATTGATGAGTTCAACAACAGGTAAAGACCTGCTTCTCATCATGAAGCAGGTCTTTTTGTTTGATTTGACAATTGAATAGTAACTTATCTAGAGAGACTGAGGGACAGGCCCGAAGACGTCCAGCAACCTAACGTAATCGTTAAGGTGCTAAAGCCTGAGTGATGATGCATCACGCCGATAAGAAGAACAGGGGCCCCTTCTTATCGAAAGGGTCTTTTTCTATTGCGTTAACCCATACCAAATATATGTCAAAAAGGAGAATGATTATGTCAGAATCAACGAACTACCAATCAGAAACACTTGCATTACATGGAGGGACTGCACCGGATCCCACAACGGGTGCACGCGCTGTACCCATTTACCAATCAACATCGTTTGTATTTGAAAATACAACACACGCCGAGCAATTATTCAGTTTAGATGAACCGGGTCATATTTACAGTCGTATTGGCAACCCTACTGTTGAAGCTTTTGAAAAGCGTATTGCTTTACTAGAAGAAGGGGTACAAGCTGTTGCGGTCAGCTCTGGAATGGCTGCCATTACGTTAGCGTTATTAAACCTTGCAGGTAGTGGTGATGAAATTATTGCAACTAAAAACCTTTATGGTGGAACTTATAATTTGTTTAAACATACGTTACCACGTTATGGGATTACCGTTCATTTTATTGAACCTGATCAACCCGAAGCGATTACAAAACTGGTAAACGCAAACACTAAAGCCGTTTTTGCAGAGATCATTGGGAATCCTAATTTACATGTTCTTGATGTAGCCGCTTATAGTGAGGTTGCACATGAAAATGGGTTACCATTAATTGTTGATAATACGTTTGCGACACCGCATGTGATTAAGCCAATACAACACGGTGCTGATATCGTTGTACATTCACTGACAAAGTGGATTGGAGGGCACGGGACAACAATTGGCGGAGTAATCATTGACGGAGGCCAATTTGATTGGGCAACAGAACGATTTAACGCTTTTACTGAGCCTGATCCCAGCTACAACAATATCGTCTTCCATGATGCCTTCGGCTCATTGGCTTATGGCGTCCGTTTAAGGGTACAACTCTTACGTGATTTTGGTTCATGTTTAAGTGCGGATAGTGCATTTCGTTTTATTCAAGGTTTAGAAACGTTAGCACTCCGTATTGAACGCCATAACATTAATGCACTTAAAATTGCCCGATACCTTCTCGAACATGAAGCGGTTGAATGGGTGAACTATCCGGGATTGCCTGTTCATCCTAGTCACACATTGAGTAAACAACAATTTAAGCATGGCTTTGGTTCGGTTATTACCTTTGGTGTTAAAGGCGGAAAAGAAGCAGGGGTGAAACTGATTGAAGCAGTCGCTTTATTCTCGCATGTTGCGAATGTCGGCGATGCTAAATCGTTAATCATTCATCCAGCCTCAACAACCCATCAACAATTATCGGAAGCAGACTTAGCTGAAGGTGGTATATCCGGTGACTTGGTACGCTTATCGATTGGACTCGAACATGTCGATGATTTGATTCGTGATTTAGATCAAGCACTGAGCAGCGCAACTGGCAACAGTAAACAAACGGAAATTGTGATCAATGACGAAGGTGTAATAAAACGCGCCTTAAAAACAAGCAAAAAAGATAGTGATAACCAGACAGAACCTAAAACAATTGCGGTGGTTGGTTTAAGTGGGAAAGAAACACGACCGAGTTATCGTTTGGCCCGTAAAATGCAACGGTTAGGTTATCGGATTATTCCAGTCAATCCGAGAGAAACTGAAGTACTTGGTGAGAAAAGTTATCCAGATTTATTAAGTATTGATGAACCTGTTGATATTGTACAGGTCTTTCGGAAAAAAGAGGCAGCGGTTGGAATAGCCAAAGAAGCGATCCAACTAAAGCCAGAAGTATTTTGGCTTCAAGAAGGGGTTGTCTCTGATGAGGCTTGTGAACTCGTCAAGTCAGCCGGCATTAATGTGGTACACAACCGTTGTACTTATAAAGAAGCTCAACGTTTACGCGGAAGCGTTGTTACCTACAGTTGTGACATTTAAGGATCCAGATCTTCATTTATTAACAACGAAAGACTAAACAAACGGAAAAGGGGACGATCTAAATGAGAAAGCGATTAATGGTTTTACTTTTAAGTGTTGTGTTGATAACGGCTTGCCAAAGTGCTGAGGGGAGTGATAAGCCGAAGGAAATACGCCTTGATTATGCTTATTATTCACCGACTAGTCTAATCTTACGCGAATTTAACTGGGTAGAGGAAGCATTTAGTGAAGAAGATATTGAAGTTGAGTGGGTGTTAAGTCAAGGTTCAAATAAAGCACTTGAATTTTTAAATGCAAATAGTATTGACTTTGGATCAACCGCCGGAGCAGCAGCGCTCATTTCAAAAACAAACGGTTCACCGATCGAAAATGTCTATATTTATTCTAAACCAGAATGGACAGCACTTGTGACTAACGAAAACAGTGAGATTACTACCGTCGATGACTTGGTTGGTAAAAAAATAGCTGCAACAATTGGAACCGATCCCTATATTTTCTTATTACGCACCTTAGATGCACATGGAATTGATGAATCTGAAGTAGAAATTATTAATTTACAACACCATGATGGTGCGCTCGCGTTAAGTGAAGGACAAGTTGATGCATGGGCAGGCCTTGATCCACACATGGCCCGTTTAGAATTAGAAGAAGGCGCAAAACTTTTTTTCAGAGAGCCTGATTACAATACGTTTGGCTTTTTAAATGCTCGAACTGAATTTATTGAACAATATCCCGACTATACCGAGCGGGTTATCAAACTATATGAAAAAGCAAGAAAGTGGGCCATTGAACATCCTGATGAAGCAGCAGAAATAGTCAGTAAGCATGCAGGTATTGACCTTGATGTAGCTAAACAACAGCTAACTCGCAATGATTTTAGTGAGCCGATACCTAGTGACACACATAAGACGCAATTAATAGAGGCGGGTGAAATTTTAAAACGAGGTGGGGTCATCGACAGTGAACATGAGATTGAAACATTTGTTGAGGCATTGATTGAACCGCGTTTTAGTGAAAAGGTTATTGCAGAATAAGTCTGGAGTTTGCAAAAGAGAGGGGAGAAGCTAATGAAAGCAATCGAATACGTTCAAAAACCATATCGACGGGTAGCTTTGTCTCAGGCGCAAAAACGACAGCTGTCAGAAAAGACGAAAGGAACCCTGCGTGCGTGGATTGTACCTGTGATTGTTCTTATTATCTGGGAGATTGCGAGTCGTCTTGGCTGGGTATTAAGCTACCAATTACCTGCTCCGACGGTCGTTTTTGAAGAAGGTATGACGTTATTTACTGAAGGGTTACTGGTTAATCATATAGGTTATACGTTATTTCGTGTACTGGTTGGGTTTTTAATTGGGAGTGGTGTTGCTATTTTATTAAGTGTATTACTTACTGTGCATCCGGTGATGACCGATTTGTTTGATCCAATTATTCAAGGGCTCCGCGCCATTCCTTCACTCGCTTGGGTGCCCCTGTTTATTCTCTGGATGGGAATCGGCGAGAGTTCAAAAATTGCACTCATCAGTTTAGGGGTATTTTTCCCGGTTTACTTGAATGTCGCTGCAAGTATTTTGACGGTCGATCGAAAGTTAGTTGAAGTTGGTGAAGTATTCCGATTTAGTAAACGAGAAAAAATTACGAAAATATTGATTCCTTACACATTGCCTCAATTATTTACAGGATTGAGAACTGGTCTTGGGTTGGGTTGGATGTTTGTCGTCGCTGCTGAACTTATGGGTGCAAGTGTTGGGCTTGGGTATTTATTAGTATTGGGTCAAAACACACTTTCACCAGAAACGATTTTGGTTAGTATTCTGCTCTTTTTAATTATCGGAAAAATCACGGATGGTTTTCTGAAGGCGTTAGAGCGTCGTCTAGTTTTTTGGCAACACTGATCATAAATCGTTAAGGAAAATGAACCTAGCACTGTGCATTGAAATAAAGAAGAGGGGTGGTTATCGTGCTTTTAGAGTTAGTCGGGTTATCAAAGGCTTTTGGTCAAACAAAAATATTGGATAATATTCACCTAGAAGTTAACGAAGGCGAAGTCATTGCTTTTATTGGAACAAGTGGTTGTGGTAAAAGTACCCTGCTTCGTTTGATTGCAGGTTTAGATAAGTCGTATGAAGGGACAATTAAATGTTCTGGAGAGAAAGTTACAGGGGTTCATGAAGATTTGCATGTGATCTTTCAAGAATCACGTCTGTTTCCATGGCTTACGGTAAAGCAAAATATCGAAGTGGGATTGGTTGAAAAAAATGAAGCAAGCCTCGCTCGCGCTGAGCGTTTTTTAGGTCATGTTGGCCTAGCCGAAGAAGGGCGGTTATTACCCGAAGCCCTCTCCGGCGGTATGGCTCAGCGTGTCGCAATCGCCAGAGCTTTAGTCAGTCAGCCAAGGTTATTGTTGCTCGACGAGCCGTTTAGTGCGTTGGATCAGCTAACGAAGTTGGACTTGCAGCATTTACTGCAAAAAATACACCAGAAATACCAAACAACGATGCTACTTGTAACGCACGACATTGAAGAAGCCATTTATTTAGCAGACCGAATCGTGGTATTAAAGAATAATCCAGGCGAAATCAAACAAGTATTAACAGTTACTGAGCCGCGTCCGAGAAAGCGGACCAGTCCATCGTTTATTAAACAAAAACAAACATTACTCACTCTATTGGATAAAGCAAACCATGCGTGAAGAAGCAGTCGATAGGTTGGGTGAACAAAGGGGGATTCAAGATGGCGTTAGCACCGGTAAAAGGGCAGTATCATTTACAAAATTACAAAAAAACGTATCAGCAGTTTGATTGGCGAGAAGAAACTGAATTTATAAATGGTGAAAAACCCATCAATTTAACTTTTCACGCCATTGATCGCCATATTGAAGAGGGGTATGGTGAAAAACCAGCCCTTCATTACGTAAAAGATAATCAAACGATAACGAAGACATTTCATGAAGTGAAATTCGAAATTGATCGGTATGTGGAGGTGTTGCGTACCGAAGGTGTGAAGCAGGGTGACCGTGTCTTTGTATTTCTACCAAAAGAACCAGCGTGCTACATTGCAATACTTGCGGTTATTCGAATCGGCGCAATTGCATGTCCATTATTTGAAGGGTTTATGACCGAGGCTATTCATGCGCGTATTATTGATGCAAGTGGTCAAGTATTAATCACAAATAAGGCACTTGCAAAGCGCATCCACCTGAATCAGTTACCGAGTTTACAACTGACAATCTACACCGAAGAGGTTGAAACACGTGTATTAACCGGCGATGATTATGTTGAATGGGTCACACCAGAGACACCAATGTTAATCCACTATACTAGTGGATCCACGGGAAAGCCAAAAGGTGTAGTCCATGCACACCGAAGCTTTGTGCACCACTTGGTAACGGGGAAATGGGTGCTTGATTTACACGATGATGATATTTATTGGTGCACCTCTCATCCAGGTTGGGTGACTGGTAGTGTTTACGGTATATTCAGTCCTTGGTTAAATCGAGCGACGGTAGTGATTGTCGATGGACGGTATGATGCTAAACGTTGGTATCGTGTCTTAGAAGACTTAAAGGTTACGGTTTTTTATAGCGCACCAACCGCATTTCGGATGTTAAAATCAGAACAAGATTTACACCTGAACTATGATCTGTCGCATTTACGTCACGTACTAAGTGTCGGAGAACCATTAAATCCCGAAGTGATTGATTGGGCATACCGTGCGTGGGGAAAACGGATTCATGATACCTGGTGGATGACTGAAACGGGTGGTCATTTAGTCGTAAACTTACCGAGTCAGCCCATTAAACCTGGATCAATGGGTCGCCCACTACCGGGGATTAAAGTAAAAGTAATTGATGAAGCGGGATTAGAAGTGGCGCCTGGAACTGTTGGCCAATTAGCGGTCGTTGCCCCGTGGCCAGGGCTCATGCATGCCATTTGGCAAGATGAAACAAAATATCAATCATACTTTAATCAAACAGGAGATTATCTATCCGGTGATTATTGTTACCAGGATGAAGATGGCTATATTTTTTTCACAGGTAGAAAAGATGATTTAATCAACACCCAAGGCGAGCGCGTCGGCCCTTTTGAAGTAGAAAGTACATTATTAAAACACGAAGCAATTAAAGAAGCCGCTGTTATCGGAAAGCCCGATCCGTTACGCGGGGAAATTGTGAAAGCTTTTGTGACATTAAATCGTTCTTTTACACCGACTGAAGCGCTGCATCAATCATTGATCCAATTTGTTCGCGCGCAGTTAGCACCGCACGCAGCACCGAAAGAGATTGAGTATTTAGCAGAGTTACCGAAAACAAAAATAAGCGGAAAAATTTTACGTCGTGAATTAAGAGAAATTGACGCTGCCAGCCTGACATCATAAGCGGATGAAGACGAAAATCACACCTATTGTAAACAAAGTCAACCCTTTACGCTAATCAAGTGTAAAGGGTTGTTTCCGATAAAATAATGAAGCGTCTTGTGTTATTCAAAGGCCATCTTTTCTTTAAGTTCCATCTTTTCTTTAAGTTCCATCTTTTCTTCTAAATGCAGTAAGAAGTCTGTGGCAGGTAGTGGTTTTGCGTAATAATAACCTTGAATGAGATCAACGTTAAGTGCTTGCATTAAATTTTTTTGTTCCCTTGTTTCGATCCCTTCAGCAACAACTTTTAAATCTAAGGCATGCGCCATATCGATAATTGCTTTAAGAATGGTCTGTTTTGATGGTTTTTGGTCAATATCATCAATAAATGATTTATCAATTTTAATCTTTTGGACAGGTAATTCTTCAAGGGTGGATAAAGAGGAATATCCCGTACCAAAATCATCCATCGATAAGGTGAGTCCTAAGTCTTTCATTGTCTGCAAAATTTTCTTACCATAGTGGATGTTATCAAACATCATCGTCTCAGTGACTTCGAATCCATAGTCATAAGGGTTTACTTTATGTTCTTGCAAGATAAGGGTCAGATGATCAATGAATTGTGGGTGATTAATTTGTCGCGAGGACAAATTAATAAATATTTTAAGGTCCGGATGGTGAAGGTCAAAGAATTGTTGTTTGAGTCGAATCGATTCTTTGATGACCCACTCACCAATTTCAACGATAAGACCGGATTCTTCTGCAATTGGAATAAATACTGCTGGTGAAACATTGCCAAACTTATTTGAATGCCAGCGTAACAGAGCCTCTGCACTGATAATTTTTTCTGTTTTAACATCATAAATCGGTTGGAAGTACACTTCGAGTTCATCGTATTTAATTGCTTGCCTTAAGTGGTTCTCAAGCTCAATTTGTGTTGCGTTTTCGGCTTGTATCTCTGTAGAAAAGACATGAACGCGATTGCGCCCCTCTCTTTTGGCAGAATACATTGCAATATCAGCGGTTTGCAGTAACATTTCACTCGTCTGGCAATGCTCTGGATAAACGCTAATACCGATACTCGTTGAAATTAACAACTGTTTATCTTCATGATAAAAAGGTTGATTGATTTTGGCGATTATCTTTGTACCTAATTGATAAGCAAAATCGATTGAAGGTAAATTAGATAAGACAATGACAAATTCATCACCACCCAAACGGGCAAATAAACTGTTTTCGGGTAATATTTGTTTGATTCGTTTTGTCACTGCCCGTAAGAGATGATCGCCGACATGGTGTCCGTAGCTGTCATTAATATTTTTAAAACGATCAAGATCAAATAGTAATAAGCCAAGTGCTAGCGTATCGCTTTGATGGATGGCTAAAGTCTCATCTAAATGACGTTCGAAAGAGACACGATTACTAAGACCGGTTAAATAATCGTGATAAGCGAGTTCATTTATCCGTTGATTGGCCCGCTTTTGTGCTGTGACATCACGAATCGAGCCCATCCCAACTAATTGTTTTGAGCGATCATAACTCATCTCACCTGTTAATTCGATCCAGATGGGTTGCCGTTTTCGGGTGGTCAATTGTAGTTCAATGTGAAAACGTTTCGTCTTTTGTTGAATCATCTTTAAGGCATGTAAAAAAGTAAGTCGGTCTTGCGGTTGAATAAAACGGATGAATTGGTCACTTGAAAATTGTGCGGTTGTAGCATGAGGGATAAAGTGTTCAACAATTCCGCCACGACAAGTGATTGCATCCCCAAACTCATGATATTCCCAGACCCCGTCATAGATAATATCAGAAATAAGCTCGAGTTGTTCGTTATAATGCTTGGACTGTTCTTCAAGTTTTGCTCTTGTATAACCAGCAGCAAAGAAGCTCGCCAATTGATAAGTCGTGTGCATCGGCATCAATTCCGCAGAAATATGATCGGTTCCAACGAATCCAAACAGGCCAATCGTATGATGTTCTTGAACAATAGGAATGATGACGAGTGTGTTTGACTCTCCCATATATTGTGCATCAAATAAGAGTTCCTTAGATGGAAATGAACGAGCATCAGTGCTTGGTAACGACTGATGCTTAGGTAACAGATCAGATTCTAAATCGAAGCAACGAAAGGCGTCAAGTTTAAGTTTATCCTGTTCATATAGACCAAGGAATCCTCGACGAATGGGTGTATGACTGAGCCACTGCATCGATAAAAGCGCGTCAGTATTTGAGAACTGTAACAGCTGACCTAGATTAAAGTTTCGATCAATCATCATGGTTAGGTAATCGATGGTTTCGATCGGATTTTTTAAACCGACATGTTCATGGTGCCAATCACAACCACAACTTTTTCGGAATATTGGATAAGATTCTAAATAGACGGGCTTGTCAGGAAAGCGTTGATGCGTGTGGTAGTAATCAATGGATTCCATTATTTTTAAGCCCATCTGGTTAAAGCGGATGTGCATAGTGGACAAACTATGTTGATTCGATTGAGCTGCTGCTATATCATCAATGCTCATTAAGGCGATGTCTTCAGGGACACGTATCTGATGTTTTTTAAAGTGATTAATGACACCTGCAGCAATAAAATCAGTCGCACAAACAATTGCATCTAGATGTTTATGATTGGAGGCTATAATCGTGGCAATGTCTGCGAGATTGTCTTCTTTGCTGTCAAAAATAAAGCGATCAGCAGTTTTAGTATACTGTTTAAAAGCTTGCAAACGTTCAAAACCATCGCGGTATAATTGGCCGCCAATATAGCCGATGTTTGTATAATGATGTGAATTTAAATGATTGATGATGGTTCGCATGATTAAATCATTGTTAATACTAATCTGGAAATCACAATCTAACCAAGTATTGAGGCCGATGATGGGTTTGTTACGTAATTTAATTTCATTAACAATCGATGCATCGACAGCATGCATTGCAAGTACCCATACATCAACAACGTCAAGGGCGACGATATTTGCAAAGTGATCTCCATTTGTACCGACAACAACCAGTCGGTCTCCCCGCTTTTTAGTTTCTCTTTCTAAGCTTTTAATTACTTTGCCATAATAGTACCCATCCAAAGCAAACGTTAATAAACCAATCACTTGTCCATTCATCTTCTTCACCCTTTATGTTATCGTTTACATATCCTTATTAGTTTAACATACGACGAAATCATAACCAATATTTATCATGGGAAAAAACAAGTCTTAAACCAATAATTTTCTTTGCGATGAGTGAATTAATAAACTTTTTTATCTGAAAATAGATAATAATTTGAAAATGGGGCAAATTATCGTTATAGTATAAGAAAGAATGAATGGAGGAATCACTATGACAAAAGATTTACGAATAAAAAGTCATGTATTTGATGATAAAAAGCGTGCACCGAATCGGGCCATGCTTCGTGCGGTTGGATTGACGGACGAAAGTTTTAAGCAACCGATGATTGGTGTAGCAAGTACGTGGAGTGAAGTCACCCCGTGTAACATCCACCTTCATGGTTTGGCAGAGCAGGTCAAAAAGGGCATTGAAGCACAACAAGCAACTGCCCTTATTTTTAATACAATTACCGTTTCAGACGGTATTTCCATGGGAACTGATGGCATGCGTTTTAGCTTACCGAGCCGTGATGTGATTGCTGATTCAATTGAAACAGTAATAGAGGCTGAAAATATGGATGCATATGTAGCAATTGGTGGCTGTGATAAAAATATTCCTGGTTGTATGATTTCTATCAGTCGGACAGATGTACCGGCGGTATTTGTTTATGGTGGAACGATAGCCCCGGGGTATCGTAACGGTGAGAAACTTGACATTGTATCAGTTTTTGAAGGTGTTGGGAAACATAACAACGGTGACATAAGTGATGAAGAATTACATGGGATTGAGTGTGCAGCTTGTCCAGGTGCTGGTAGTTGCGGTGGAATGTACACGGCAAATACGATGGCCTCTGCTGTTGAGGCCATGGGGATGAGTTTACCAGGAAGTTCATCAAACCCGGCGGAATCTAAAGATAAATATGAGGATGTAAAAGCTGCAGGTGAAGCGGTTTATCATTTACTAGAAAAAGGTATTTATCCTAAAGACATTATGACAAAAGAGGCATTTGAAAATGCGATGACCGTAGTGATGGCACTTGGTGGATCGACCAATGCAGTATTACATATCTTAGCAATTGCTCACGCGGTTGACGTAGATATTACGATTGATGATTTTGACCGGATGCAAAAGAAAGTGCCACACTTAGCCGATTTAAAACCAAGTGGTAAATATGTAATGGAAGATCTGTATAAAATCGGTGGTGTACCGGCAGTTATGAAGTTATTACTAAAAGAAGGCTACTTACACGGGGACTGTTTAACGGTGACGGGTCAGACCCTTCAAGAAAACCTTAAAGATGTGCCTGATCTAGCAGAAGGACAAGATATCATTCGTCCGTTTAGTGATCCTTACCGTGCGACGGGCCCACTTGTTATCCTAAAAGGTAACTTGGCGACACGTGGTGCAGTTGCAAAAGTATCTGGAGTTAAAGTGAAACGCCACACGGGACCAGCACGCGTGTTTGAGTCCGAACGAGAAGCCACTGAAGCGGTTATGAATAATCAGATTCATTCAGGTGATTGCTTAGTCATTCGCGGTGTGGGACCTAAAGGTGGTCCTGGTATGCCGGAAATGCTGTCGATTTCAGCGATACTTGTTGGGAAAGGACTAGGGGAGAAGGTTGCCTTACTCACCGATGGTCGATTCTCTGGTGGTACGCATGGTTTGGTTGTGGGTCATATCGCACCAGAAGCACAAGATGGTGGTGTCATTGCCGTCATTAAAGAAGGCGATGAAATTACGATTGACTCTGACACGCAAGAAATAACGGTAGCGTTATCTGATGAGGCGATAAAAGCAAGATTTGAGAACTGGACAGCACCACCTCTTTATCAAAAAGGTGTATTAGGTAAGTATGCCCATAATGTATCATGTAGCTCGATTGGTGCAGTGACCGATCACTTTAATGACTAGTCTATGTGAATAGACACTTAAGACATACAAATAATAACGTTTTAGGGTTCCGTGTGAAAAATAGCACGGGACCCTTTATATTGTCATAAATGATCACATGTTTAATTCGTACATGGACGGAATTGAGTCTGTTTTGCCGGTTAAAAGTGATCTTTTTCGAAAGTTTAAGATTATGCGGATTTGTAAGAATATTTTAGTATTGAGGAAAGCGAATAGCTCCTCTATACTTAGTAGTGTAAGTTAATAAAGATAATTAATTAAGGTGATCGAGTGACTTGTGAAAGGGAAGGCGTCAAAATATTGGAAGGGAGAGGGGCGTGTACAACAAATATCTGTGGGTCTTTAGTATTTATGAATATGTGCATAATTATGTGTTAATTTACCTAAAAAAATATAGAATTAATTTTAAAAACATGATACACTTACACCCGTGGAACCGTTTGCGCATTTTTGCAGCGAAGCCACACAGTGTAGTAATGATAGAAATAGGGGTGTGAGGAATGAAGAAAAAGGTTAAAAAGGCATCAAAAATGAAAGCGAATACAAATAAGCGTAAAAAGCGTGAGCGAAAGCTAATCCATCGCTTATATGGGTTGATTGCGATGATTGTGTTTATTTGTATCTTGGCTGCAGCGTTAATATTTACTTATTCCAGCCGTGTACAAGAAGCAAGTAGTGACTTAGAAGCATCAGCTGATTTTCAGCAAACCTTTTCAAGTCTGGTAGATGAATTAAATAATACGAGTATTATTTATTATCAACTAGCATCTACAGGCTATAATCAGCAATCAACAGAAGACGCCGCTGAAAGTTTAACACGTGCAAGAAATAACTTCGATGCGTTGCAAACGGATATTAATGAAGAGCATCCTCTACATAATTACTTTGTCAATCTTGATACAGCATTAGTGGATTATCAAGCTATTTATGAAGAGAACTTCACTTCTGTATTCGTGGGTGAGGAAGCAGAGCGCATTGAGCGTCGGATTATTCCAGTTATTACACGTAACCTGCAGGCGATCGATCGTGTCAATGAACGTATTCAAGAGTATATCGAAGCTGAACGCACTGAAACATCGATGCAATTAGAAGATGCATTGGCAACATCGGCAGTTGTTATTATGTCTGCACTTGCGATTCTTATTCTAGTGCCTTTGGTGTCACTACTGTTGTTTGCCAAATCGCTAAAACAAGGTGTTAGTTATGTCATGGATCGGATTAAAGCATATCACAGTGGCAACCTTGCTTTTAAACAATCAAAAGAACGTAAAGATGAATTTGGACAGGTTGATGTTCGTCTTGGTGAAATGGGCGCACAGCTGGACAGCTTGATGAAAAATAGCAAACAAGTGTCTGAAAAAGTAATCCAAGTTGTTCAATCGGCCTCAAAAAAATCCACAGTTCAACTTGAAGGCATGGACGATATTGAACAGATGATGGAAACGTTTAACGATGAAATGAATAAACAATCAGATTTTACCGGGACCATTTCAGCAACAACTGAAGAAGTCTCAGCATCCGCAGAAGAAATTCAAACCTCAATGGGTTATATGTCACAACAGCTGAAAGCATTAGAATCTGTTTCAGATGATGGTCAAACGTTAATGCAAGATTTAGGTAGTACAATGCATGAGCTGAGTACGCACACGAAAACAACGGCAAGTCGAATTGCAACCATTGAAAAACAAATCGATCATATCACTGCCTTTATCCAAGGAATTGATGACATTGCTGATCAAACCAACCTTTTAGCAATTAATGCTTCTATTGAAGCGGCGAAAGCGGGTAAAGAAGGGCGGACGTTCTCAGTCGTCGCTGATGAAATCAGAAAATTATCGCAAGGAACGAATGAGTTTAGCAATCAAACAAAAGACGTGTTGGTTTCATTAGTAGATGAAGTTCAAGCTGTCGTTAAAACGTTTGAGACGTTTGAAGCGCATGCACGTGATAGTTTAACAAAAACAGGATCATCTACGAAGTTATTTGAGAAGATTGCTTTAGATAATCAAAAGTTAACAAAGGAACAAGAAGAAATTAATCAGTCAATTGAACAAATTAACTTAGCCATTGAAGATGTCGCGCATTCCGTCACTGAATTAGCAAACGGTGCAACCGGTTTACAACAAAAAACGGAAGAGGTCACCAAGATTATCCAAGATCAGACCGAACGGCAGCGTGCGCTATCTGAAGAAGTTGAATCGCTTGAGACGACTGCGAATCAATTAATTGAAAGCTAATAAATGTTGATATAACAATCTATAAAGCGTTTACAATGTTTTTAGACTTTTTTCAAAAAAGGGGTTGTCTTTTACCCAACTATGGTAGTATAATGAAATTAACAAATGGTGCAAGCGATTTCACAAGTTATTTGCTTCCGGAAAAGATTGCACCATTTATGCAAACGCTTGTTGGTTGTAGCGCCTACTGATCTTATTTGTAAGAGCTGCCAAAAAGATAAGATCACCATTTATGAAACCGTTTTAAATGAAGCGGTCTCACCTGGGTTGTATCGATTAACAACGTGCTTTGCACAACTTAACACTCAAAATTAGAGGGGGAAAACACATGTTTAAAAGCAAGTCGTTTTGGTTAACAGCAGTATTAATGCTCGTATTGTCAATGTTTCTAGTCGCTTGTGGTGGCGATGACACCACAGAAGAAGACACTGGTGATGACACTAACACAGAGGATACAGAAGATACAAATGAAGATGAAGGTACAGATTCAGACGTACCCGAAAAACCTGAATCATTAAGCATTTGGGTAAATGATGAAGAACAACAATTAGATGCATATGAAGAAATTGCAGCTAGCTTTACAGAAGCACACGGTATTGAAGTAAACATCACACCGTACAGCATGCTTGATCAATTAGATGGTATTGGTTTAGATGGTCCATCTGGTCAAGGTCCTGATTTATTCTTCCAACCACATGATAGAATGGGAGATATTCATTTACAAGGTGTAGCGCTACCGTTAGAATTTACGGCAGATCAAGAAGCACGTCTTGCCGATTACAACCAAGAAGCGTTGACTTCATTCAACTATGAAGGAAACCAATATGGTATTCCTGCAGTTGTTGAAACTTACGCTTTATTCTACAACAAAGCATTAGTTCCTGAAGCACCAGAAACAATGGATGACTTGATGACTACTGCTCGTGATTTAACTGATGGCGATCAATATGGTTTCATGATGAACGCCCTTGATTTCTACTTCACATATCCGTTCCTAACAGGTTCTGGCGGATACATCTTTGCACAAGATGATGAAGGCAACTATAACCCGGATGATATTGGTTTAAATAACGAAGGTGCAGTTGAAGGCGCTGAAACAATCCAATCATGGTTTGAAGAAGGTTTAATTCCTGAAGGTGCTGATTTAGATGTAATCAACGGTCTATTCATGGATGGTAACGTTGGTATGGTTGTTAACGGTCCTTGGGCCATTCCAGACTATGAAGGTGCACTAGGTGATGACTTAGGTATTTCAATTCTTCCTTCAGTTGACGGTGAAGTACTTAGCTCATTCTCAGGTAACAAAGGTTGGTTAGTTTCTTATTATACTGATCATGAATATTGGTCAACTGAGTTAGCAATGTTCTTAACAAATCCAGAAAGTTCAGCAACTTACTATGAAGTAGCTGGAGAATTACCTGCACACACTGCAGTAACGATTGATGATGAGTTCATGGGTCCTATCTTTGAACAAACACAATATGCACAACCAATGCCTAACATTCCTGCAATGTCTAAAGTTTGGGAACCAATTGGTGATGCGTTAACATTTATTTCTCAAGGTGAAGATCCACAAGAAGTATTAAATGAAGCTGTTGAATTAATCAAAGAAGATATCGCTTTAATGCAACAATAAGTTTTAAATGAGGGGGATTGAGCGGTCTTTGTCCACTCAATCCCCTTTCTTTTATTGAGGAGGGAAAGGCTAAATGGCTACAAATAACAACAAAAAGACTAAAGCTGATCAAAAAAATAAACATAACCCTACACTCGCGATGCTTCTCTCTATCATTCCTGGTTTAGGTCAAGCTTACAATAAGCGCTACTTAAAAGGCGCTGCAATCTTTATTCTCTTTGCAGCATTTATGATTACAATGTTTGATTATATGTCCTCAGGTTTAAATGGACTTATTACATTAGGTGAAGTTGAGCGTATAGATGACTCACGGGTATTTTTAAGTGAAGGTATTCTCTCACTGATTTTCTTAACGTTCTTCTTGAGTTTTTATGGTCTTAATATAGTTGATGCTAAAAAAGATGCAATAAAAATTCAAAATGGATGGCGCGTTAGCGGTGTAGTAGAAGGATTTAGAAATGCTTGGGATACAGGTTTTCCGTATTTACTTGTCGGACCTGGTGCACTCTTACTGATATTCGTTGTGCTTTTCCCATTGTTATTTATGGGTTTCTTGGCATTTACGAACTATAGCCTTTACAATGCACCGCCACGTGCGCTGCTAGAATGGGTTGGTTTTAAAAACTTTATTGATTTGTTTACAATTACGGAACTTAGAACAACGTTTGTTAATGTATTATCATGGACACTTATCTGGACATTTCTTGCAACGTCACTTTCAATTGCGCTTGCAATGTTCCTATCCATTTTAACAAATGATTCACGTCTTAAGGGGAAAAAACTTATCCGTACCGTCTTTATTTTACCTTGGGCAGTACCTGGATTTGTTACAATTATTATCTTTACGGCTTTATTTAATGATAACTTTGGAGCGATCAATGCAGATATTATTGAACCGCTTTTTAACACATCAATTCCATGGTTAACCGATTCTACTTGGACAAAAGTTGCCTTGATTATGATTCAAGTATGGCTTGGTTTCCCATTCATTTATGCCCTATTTACTGGTGTACTTCAAGGGATTTCAAGCGACTGGTATGAAGCGGCAGACATGGACGGGGCAAGTCGTTGGCAAAAATTCCAACACATTACGTTCCCGCACTTAATGTTTGCGACTGGACCGTTATTGATCACCCAGTTCACTTTTAACTTTAACAACTTTAATATTATTTACCTCTTTAACAATGGGGGACCGCCGGTACGTGGTCAATCCGCTGGGGGTACAGATATTTTGATCTCTTGGATCTATAACTTAACGTTTACAAATTCACAGTATAGTTTAGCTGCTGCGATTTCAATCATTTTGGGCTTGTTTGTCGCGACGTTCGCATTCTTCCAATTCCGTCGTTCTAGCTCATTCAAAGAGGAGGGGAACTTCTAATGGCCAAACAACCTATGAGTCGAAAGACTAAAAACACCCTAGAGATTGCCCTTATGTATGCGATTATCGGTGTGATGTTCGTAATTATTATTTACCCTCTACTTTGGGCGTTCGGGATGTCGTTAAATCCAAGTTCAAATCTTTACGGTGCATCAATTATTCCGGAAAACTGGTCATTTGTTCACTACGAATGGCTGTTTACCAACCCGCGTAGTAACTATTTAACCTGGTATAAGAACACACTGATGGTTTCAATTTCAGTGGCGATTGTCGGTACGTTACTTGTTAGTTTTACCGCATATGCATTCAGTCGTTACCGGTTTAGAGGACGTACGTACGGTCTTTATGCGTTCTTACTGCTACAAATGTTCCCAGTTTTAATGGCGATGGTGGCGTTATACATCTTGCTTAATACGATTGGTTTACTTGACAGTTTATTAGGTCTTATCATCATCTACATTGGTGGTAATATTCCAATGAATGCTTTTCTTGTAAAAGGATACTTTGATACCTTGCCAAAAGAGCTTGATGAATCAGCAAAAATGGATGGTGCAGGTCACTTCAGAATCTTCTTCCAGATTCTTTTACCACTTGCAAAACCAATCCTAGCGGTTGTTGCTTTATTTAACTTTATGAATCCATTTATGGACTTCATTTTACCGCGTATCGTCTTGCGGAGTCCTGAGAACTTCACATTAGCACTGGGTCTATTTAACTTTGTTAATGATCAATTCTCTAATAACTTCACACGATTTGCTGCGGGTGCGATTTTAATTGCACTTCCAATCGCAACGGTATACTTGTTCTTACAGAAATACTTAATCTCTGGATTATCTGCTGGTGCAACGAAAGGTTAAGCCAAAGGATTCCAACGAAAAAACACCTTCTGATTTCGTTCAGAAGGTGTTTTTTCATTGGGGTAATTAGGTTGTACTGTTGAAGGTTTAACTTACATCACGATAAAGGTACTAGAGTTTTAGAAACGGTTTTCTAAGTTTAACGTTGGAACCTTAATAGAAAGACGCCTTTTGTTAGGAATAGCGGCCGTATTGAATTTGTGCATGGACTTCATCTATCAACTTTTCTTTTGTGTCGCTGTGTAATAACTTAGCAATACTGATCGCTTTGCTTGTTCGATAATCAAGGGTCTGTTGTTGCATTTGTTGATCAAGATAAGGAAGCATAAATTGATCAATCGGTAAATAACATAACGTTACTTTTTCATTTTTTCTACATATATCAACATATATACCTGTGAGTTGCGTAAATAAGAAAGGGTGGTATTCGAATCTTAATTTAATCGCTTCCTTATCAGCCGTTGATATTGCCTCAATATGGGTAGGAAGGCTATGGAAATATACCAATTGTTCAAATGAATAGTGTAACTGAATAAGTGATTGATTGAGTTTTTTTAAATGGTATTTTGCAATTAATTTAACCGCTAATTTATAAAAGGGTCGACTAGATAACCACAAGACAACCAACGGAATAACCCAGTAAATAAATTCACGCACTATAATCCCTCCCTAAAACAGACCACTTTATTTTTCCCGTTTTCTTTTCCGTGGTATAGTGCGTCATCAGCAGCACTAAGCAGATTGTCCGTTGTTAAGCCATTGATTTGATGATAATGACAAACACCGATAGTAACCGTCAAACTTCCGCTTGGTTGAGAAGCTTCTTTTGGAAAGACGGTTTGTTCGATGGTACGACGAATCCTTTCTGCTCGTTCATAAGCTTTCTCAACAGTAATATCGGTAAGAATCACTGAAAATTCTTCGCCGCCGAAGCGATAACTCTGATCTTTATTTGTCATTAATGCTTGTAATGTGTCAGCTAATGTCTGCAACACCTTGTTACCTAATAGGTGACCGTGTGTATCATTAAACAGTTTAAAGTAATCAATATCAATCATCATAACGGCAAAATTAGGATGAGGTTCCTGCATTAAATGATCCAAATCGTTTTGTAGCGTACGTTGATTTTTTAAGCCTGTTAAACCATCGGTATAGGACAACTCTTTTATATTTTGATAGAGATTTAACTGATGTATTGAAATGGCCGCCTGTAAACTAAGAGGCATTACATTATCAATATCTTCCGCTGTAATCATTTTTCTAGTAACCGGGTTATCGATGACAATGACACCAATCCGTTCAGCTTGATAAATCATAGGGACAATTAAACAATCTTCAATATCAAATAACTGTTGTAATTGACGCAGAATAGGATCGTGCGTATCTTTTGTTGAAATAAGCGCATGTGTCTCATTTTGTAATACCTCTTCAAAAGTTGAACCGGCTTCAATCTTAAATGACAGATGTTTAATGATGGCGTTTAATTCTGGATCGATATCGGCATTGTCTTTGCGATCTAGTAAATCAACTAAGCGATATTTCATTTCAGCAATTTCGGTCCACTTACTAAAGCCGTCTTCAGGTCGTATCGGTCCAATTCCAATCATCCCCTTTAGCTGTTGGTCATTTTCTTGATAGAGAAAGACCATTGCTCGATTAAAGCCTAATCCATGACCAGCAGTAATTGAGGTAACAATGATATGTAGTAATTTATCAAGATCACGTGTTTGTTGGATAGCCATACTGATTTCACGTAAGATATTTAGTTGTTTCGCATTTTGGTAAAGTTTTTTCTTCCATTCGCTTTGATTGATAAAGAGACTAGTCAATTTTCGATGAAGGGTATAAATGATCACCGCATTTATTACAATGTAAACAAGACTCATCGGGTTAAGTGACTGTGAAATAGCTGCATAGACGATGGTAAGCACAAGGGTTACGCTAATTCCATGCAATTGAAAGGTATAAGCACCAGTTATCAGGTATAACGGTGCTAGAAATAGCCACTGCTCAGGGTAGAAGCTAATGATACAGATAAATAAGTAATTAAAGAAGAAAAAAATGAGCAATCGATTTCTTTTGTTGCTTACAAAAAAACGTCCTGCATTTAAGACAAGCGCTAGCACGAGGATTTCCAACATAAAATTTATCACCTCAGCACCTCCATTCTAATCGGGTCAATTATACCATGAACGGTAAACGGTGTCCTTAGTTTATTTATTTTCAGAAAATACGGTTGCTTTTCAAATGGAAGTGTAATAAACTAGTTGTGTAAGCGATTGCATAACTGGTGTTGTTGAAGTTGTGCAATTTTTTCATAGTTTTTGCGCAATCGATTTCACGAAAGGGGGATGCAACGTTTTATTTATAAAAAACGAACACCTAATTTGAAAGGATGAGAAAATGAACCAGTTAAAACGTATCAAACCACTCGTATCATTATTAATGGTATGGGCATTGCTCATATCGACAATTTTGACAGCGTTACCATTATCGGTTGTTGCAGAGACAGGTAGCGACGCACCACCAGCCATTGAAGAAAATCATTTACGTATTCATTATGAACATACAGGAACGACTGACGAGCAATTATACTTATGGTCTTGGGGTGATGTCGTCGAAAATAATGAAGGCGATTGGCCGCTAGGCAACGCTTTTAAGGTGAGTGACGATGCGTCGTATAACATGTACACAGACATAGAACTCAAATCAGAAGCAAATGAGATTGGTGTGCAGGTTGTTAAGGCAGCGTCTGAAAATGAGAAAGTTGTTGATGACACAACGATCGAGATCATTGCACCGGAAATGAATGAGGTATGGATTTCTGCAGAAGGTGACGTCTCACTTTATCAGCCGGTTGATTTCGCTGAACCTACTGTTCGTATCTACTATCAAGAAACAGAAGCTGCCTATACTGACCCAGGTCTATGGTTTTGGGGAGATGTCGTAACAGAACCGACTGAATGGGCGGAGGATGCTTATGCTTTTAATGAGGGAACGTCTTCAAAATATGGGAACTACATTGACATAAAACTAACAGATGGACCTGCTTCTATTGGCATGCTAATTGTCGATAAAGCCTTAGCAGATGGGGAAGAGAATCATCAACAATCAGATAATATTAATTTTGATGATTTAGAGAATCATCAGCAAATCTTTTTACAAGAAGGTCATTTGGAAGCTTATACAAATCCTTACTATATCAGCAGTGAGGAAGAAACAGAACCTTTACCAGAAGAGACACCTGGAGAAGCTGAGATAACGGCGACTGCAGCAGTCAGTCGAGCTTTTAATTATGATGAACACGCAATTTTATCAGTGCTAATTGATAATCAATCAGCGTTAACCATTCAATCAATTCGAGCTGACGTGTCAGCGCTTGGTGGAACGTCAGCACTTGAGATATCTCCTGAACTCAATGAAGTGGTCCTATCCGTTCAAGAAGGCATTGCAACAGGAGAAAAAGATATTCCTATCACAATTGTTGATAGTGCAGGAGGCACCTACACCACAACGGCGACAGCAGAGATTACTGAAAAAACAGAAGCTTCAAGAGATTGGGACGAGTCAATTATTTACTTTATGTTGACGGATCGATTTTTTGATGGTGATGAGACGAACAACAACCCTTATGATTTAGCCTATAATCAAGCCGATAACCCAAGAGGTACTTATCAAGGGGGCGATTTTGAGGGTGTTACAGCTAAATTAGATTATTTGGATGAGCTAGGGGTAAACACAATTTGGGTCACCCCTATTGTTGAAAATGTTGGCCATGATGTTGAAGCCTTAAGTGATAATGGTTCCTATTATGCTTATCACGGCTATTGGGCTGAAAACTTTGAAACATTAAATCCACATTTAGGTACACTAGCCGAATTTCATACGCTGATTGACGAAGCGGCAGCACGAGATATTGATATTATGGTTGACGTGGTATTGAACCACGCGGGCTATGGTATGAATGCAGATCTGACAGAGGGCATGCCAGAAGGGCATCCAACTGCAGAAGATCTGGCACGTTTTGATGGCATGCTTCGTGAAGATAGTGGTAGTGGCGATTTAAAAATGTCACTTTCAGGTTTGCCTGATTTCGTGACCGAAGATCAACAGGTAAGGGAAGATCTTGTTGAATGGCAATCGGCTTGGTTAGAGAAATCAACAACTGCAAATGGTAATCGAATTGCATCGTATCGCGTGGATACGGTTAAACATGTCGATCAAACGACTTGGCAGTTGTTTAAAAATGAATTAGTCAAATTAGATCCCTCGTTTAAATTAATTGGTGAACATTGGGGGGCTAACTATCAAGAAGATGGCGGCCACTTTAATGATGGGACGATGGATAGTTTACTTGATTTCGGCTTTAAAACATACGCAGAAGGGTTTGTTAATGGTCATTTATCGGCAAATGAGACGATTTTAATTGAACGGAATGCATCGTTAACGAACACTTATACGTTAGGACAATTTTTAGGTAGCCACGATGAAAATGGCTTCTTGTATGAAATTGATAATGATGTCGATAAATATAAGGTAGCAGCATCGTTACAATTAACTGCTAAAGGTCAACCGGTGATTTACTACGGTGAAGAAATTGGTCAAACGGGTGAGAACAATTGGCCGGTTTACGATAATCGTTACGACTTTGACTGGGAAGCAGTTGAGTCCAGTGATATACATGATCACTACCAAACCGTATTAAGTTTCAGAAATGAGTTCAGTAAGGTACTCGCAAAAGGTAACCGCGAAACGGTGGTTGTTAATGATGAATTAGGGCATCTTATTTCAAAGCGTAGTCATAACGGCACATCTGTGTATTTAGGATTTAACGTTACTGATCAACCACAAGAAATTAGCTTGAACACAAGTACAGAAGAGGTGATCGTCACAGATCATTATTCAGGGGATGTGTTCTCTGCTACAGCAACAGATGAAGGAGCAGCAGTAACGGTAACCATTCCTGCAATGGCTGATGGCGGAACTGTCCTGCTTTCAACAGAGGGTGGTGAGTTACTTTCAGTAACAGATACACCAATAGATGAAGAAGTGAATGAGAACGAAGTAACCCCGGTAGAGAAGGGATATTTTCGGCTTCATTTTCGTCAGCTTGATCGTTTTGATCTTAGCAGTAGCGGGCTTTGGATTTGGGAAGATGTGGCGACGTCATCTGAAAACTGGCCGTTAGGTGCAATTAACTTAGAAGAAGCGGCAGTTCAGACTGAATTTGGGCACTATATTGATGTTGAAATTAAAGAAGACGCCAGTCAAATTGGTTTTCTAATCAACAATGCATCAGGTGATAATTTAACCGGTGACCAGTTTGTTGACGTGCTTAGTCCGGATATGAATGAAGCGTGGATTACTGAAGATTTTGATGTGTATCCATATCAACCAGTTAACCTTGATGGAAAGGTTCGGATCAATTATCATAGAGAAGATGGAGATTATCAAGGTTGGGCACTTTGGACGTGGGGTGATGTGGTTGAGCCAACAGATGGTTGGCCGGACGGAGCTCATGATTTTGTCTCAGGAGATTATGGGGTGTTTTATGATTTACCCCTCATCGAAGACGCCAGTCAAATTAACTTCTTAACTTTGAATAAAGAATCAGGCAATCAATCAAGTGATATGAGTTTTGGTGAACTTGAACAGTCACAAATCTTTATTCGTGATGGTGACGTGAACGTATATACTAATCCCTATTTCGTGACTGAAGAAGGATTAACTAATGCTGATTTCACCGCACTTGACACGATTGAATTGAGTTATAGTTTAGTTGGCGATTGGACAAAAGACGACTTAATAGAAGCCATTGAGGTCACAACAAAGGAAGGTGATCTTGTGTCAATTTCAGACCTCACAATCAAAAAAGAAACAAATAAAATTTCATTGCATGGTGACTTTAAGATTGATGATGCTCCCTATACAGTCACCCATTTAGGGCGTGAACAAGCAGCAAAAGCAGGTTGGCGCTTAAAGGATAGTTTATATGGTTATGATGGTGACTTAGGATTAACCGCTTTATCAAACGGTGAAGCAACCATCAAAGTTTGGTCACCATCGGCGGATGATGTAGCACTTGTGTTATACGACAAGGATAATCCGGAAGTGATGATTGACAAATTTAAGATGCAACGGACCGATCAAGGGGTCTATGCAATTACACTCACGGATGAAGTCACAGGTATCGAAAATCATGAAGGCTATTTCTATCATTTTGAAGTGACACGCGGTGAAGAGACGGTGCTTGCCATCGATCCATATGCGCGCTCAATGGCACAGTGGAGTAGTGAGGTGGCTGTGGATAGCGTTGGTAAAGCAGCAATTGTTGATCCATCAACGATAGGACCAACACTAGATTATGCTGATATTGACGGCTTTGAACATCGTGAAGATGCGATTATTTATGAAGTACATGTACGCGACTTTACAAGTGATCCATCGATTGAAGCTGAGTTAAATGCTCAGTTTGGCACATTTAGTGCCTTTAGAGAGAAGTTAGATTATATTGAATCGCTAGGTGTTACCCATGTTCAATTATTACCAGTCATGAGTTACTACTTTAGCAATGAATTTGCTAATGATCAACGCTTATTGGAATATTCATCGACGGATAACAACTACAACTGGGGTTATGACCCTCACAGTTATTTTTCGCTAACAGGAATGTACTCTGAAGACCCAAGTGATCCAGCTAAACGCATTGAAGAATTTAAAGCATTGATTGCTGATATTCATTCGCGTGGCATGGGCGTTATTCTTGACGTGGTCTATAACCATACGGCACGTGTTGAAATATTTGAGGATTTAGAACCGAATTATTATCATTTTATGGACGAGGAATTAGAAGCTAAGACAAGCTTTGGTGGGGGCCGCTTAGGTACAACACATAAAATGTCACGTCGAATTCTTGTTGATTCAATCACTTATTGGGTTGAACAATTTAAGGTCGATGGTTTTAGATTTGATATGATGGGAGATCACGATGCAGCATCGATTCAAATGGCTTATGATAAAGCGAAGCAGCTAAATCCGAACATTTTAATGATCGGTGAAGGCTGGCGAACCTTTGCGGGCGACGATGATGACCCTAATGTTCAACCAGCTGACCAGGACTGGATGAAAGATACCAATAGTGTTGGTTCATTCTCTGATGAATTTAGAAATGAACTGAAAAGTGGTTTTGGTAGTGAAGGGCAACCACGTTTCTTAACCGGAGGCGCAAGGAATGTTGAACAAATTTTCAATAACCTCACAGCAAATCCAGGAAACTTCACTGCAACTCATCCTGGTGACGTTGTCCCTTATATTGCTGCGCATGATAACTTAACGTTGCATGACGTAATTGCCCAATCAATCAAAAAAGATCCAAAAGATTATGAAGAAGAGATCCATCAACGGATTCGTTTAGGAAATTTAATGGTCTTAATTTCACAAGGGACACCATTTATTCATGCAGGACAAGAGTTTGGCCGTACAAAACAGTTTAAAGATCCTGATTTTATAAATGAGGTTGAGGTCGCACCATATAAATCAACGTTTATGACCGATGCATCAGGCGAACCGTTTGAGTTCCCCTACTTTATTCATGATTCATATGATTCGACAGATGTGATCAACAACATTGAATGGGACAAAGCAACCAATCGTGAAGCTTATCCTGTTCATACGATGACACAACGCTACACAAGCGGTTTAATTCATTTACGCCGTTCAACTGATGCATTCCGGAAAGCTACAATGGCAGAAATTGAATCGGATGTAAAAATGATTAATGCACCAGAAATTAATACGACTGACCTTGTTGTTGCTTATCAGGCGACCGATTCGAAAGGTGATACGTACCACGTCTTTATCAACGCAGACAGCAAGGCACGCGCTTTAACGGTTGAGACCAATTATCTCGCGGGCGATGTCTTAGTTGATGGCCAGCAAGCAGGGACCGATGTTATTGAGGCACCAGTCGGTGTATCAGTAACGGAAAATACAGTAACATTAGCCCCGCTAACAGCATTTGTGGTGCGAATCAATGCAGATCCATCAAGTCAACCAGACGAAGATCATGCAGAAGAACCACCGAATACGTCACCAGTGATACCTGATGAAGAAGAAACAACAGAAATAGATGATGATAACCTCGATGTCGACGAAGAAACAGATGGAACAATCGTTGATGGGAATGACAAAACAGATCTTTCAATTAAACCAGACCTGTTTGAAAAGTTAACCGATAAAGCGCAACTAAAAATGCGTGGGAAAGCTAACACGTTCTCTATGAATTTCCCGCTATCAAATGTGTTGAAGCGTGCGAAAGATCAAAATCAAACGATTCGTGCTATTGTTAAACAAATAGCAAAAGCTGAGGCACCGAAGAAAAAAGGTGTTGAGCCGTTAAGTGATGCATATGATTTGTCGATATTTATAGGTGATCACTATGTAGATGAAGCCTTTGAAACACCAGTAGAATTACGATTTACTGTTAACAGTGAGGCGGTTACTGATCAAGGAGATATCCGACTTGTCTATATTAACAATGATGGCGAATTCATTTACTACCCCATTGATCGCTATAACGCTGAAACAGGTGAGGTGATTGCATTTGTGACGCACTTTAGTCAATATATGATTGCGATGGTTAATGACGCGGTCGTTGATGCACCACCAGTAGAACGACCTGATTCAGAACCTGTTGAGGGTGAAACAAGCGATACACCAAGTCAGTCAACTGAAGATACTAGTGTTGATACAGAAGAAGGGGTGGTTGAATCAGAAGTTGCTCCAGTGCTTGAAGATGAAACGACATCAACTGATGATACGCTACCAGATACGGCACATTCATTTTATCGTAATATTCTTGTTGGATTATTACTGATTGTTGTTGCAGCAGTTGGAATAATTGGTACAAGACGGAAAGAATCTAAGTAATCTAGATGGTTATTCAATAATTTCAAAAAATAAGATTAAAGTTAAACACAACAAAACGGGAAGAGCAGATTTAACTTGCTCTTCCCGTTTGTTACTTTCGTTTGATTAAAATAGGCATGAACCTTTCTTGTGCGCGCTTTACACTTCGGACACGTTTGCGTTTTTACCTTCGTTGTCAACCAAGCTTGTAACTTTGAATTCAATTCATCTAAATCCCATAATTCCACATGCTAATCTTCAATTCCTAACAATTTTATGATAAACTTGTCTTGCACTTATACCCCTCATTTCTCTATTTTTTTCGTCGATTATAGTTTAACAAATGAGGGTGTATAAGTGTATTTTTTTTGATATAGGCTAAGGTCATGTCAGATCAAGGGGTACCACCACATTTAGTATAGAGCCATTTAGTATAGAGCCCGAGATACGGAATAGACAAGAAAAGACACGCTCAACTTGATGAGCGTGTCTTTCTCGTCCCCCTTACTTTGGGACTATCGCGGAAAATTTGATCTTTCCAAACTATTAAATTGTTAATCTTCTTACCAAAACTTTCTCCCTGACGCGCTTAACCCGTCGTACTTGAAGCTTGGTACTTAACTGTGTCGCCCATAATGTGGGCCTAACATGTTTGTGAAGAAAATCCACAACATTCATCACAGTTACTCATGTGCACTTTCACGAAAAAACAACTTTCTTTTCTTCATCTTGCAAATCGTACGTTGACGCTTACAAAAATCTAAAAGCCACGTTCCTGACGAGTTTTATGACGTCAGCTCACGCAAATTTTCCGCCAAGGCTGTGCAAATCACATCACTTCATTCTTAAGGTCAACCTATAATATTTAAATTATTGGCCTTAAACCTTTGAATAAGTGCGTCACTTACCTTATTGCCTTGTAAGCTCAGAACATATTCAATAATGAATGATGTATCTCGCCTTGTACTTATATATTCCCGCTTTATAAAATACTAAACATTTTCTCGTATTTTTTTTATTATATTTGTTTGCATTTTTAAATTCACCTTATAAACGAACCCAAACTCCCTCATATATTTGTTATACTGTAGTTAAAATAAAGAGCTATAAAAGGAGTAAAGGATGGACAATCAAAGATTATTGGTAATTGACGGCTTTAATCTATTAAGTCGTGCGTATTTTGCAACATCGTATCAAAGAGAAGCCGACCAGTTGGAAAAGAATAAGTACGGGAAGACAATTAATGGAATGCGTGTCTTCTTACAAAAGACATATCAATTAATAGCTCGACATAATATTTCACACCTTGTTATTTGTTGGGATGTAAAACGAGAAGAAACAACCCGCCGCCTTGAGTATAGTGAGTATAAGGCAACGCGTCATGCGCTACCAGAACCATTGATAGAACAATATGAATCATTAAGTTTGTTGTTACCGGACCTTGGTATTAGCCAGTTAGCGATTGCTCCCTATGAAGCGGATGATGTCATTGGTGCTTTAACCGAACGTTGGTCAAATGAAACAAGTGGGCATGGCTATATTTATAGTAATGATCGAGATCTTTTACAGTTGTTAAATTCACAAACAACACAAATAGTCGCAAAGAAGAAAGAAGAAATAATGTTTACAGAGACTTATTTTAAAACGCTCTATAATATTACGCCAAAGCAATGGATAGACGTTAAAGCTCTATTAGGCGATCCATCCGATAATATTCCTGGCGTACCTGGTGTAGGAGAAAAATCAGCTTTACCACTGATTCAGCAGTATCAAAGTGTAGAAAGCCTCTATCAAGCCTTGCCTAATATAGATCCGATTTTTAACCGTTATAAGAAAAAGTTGATCGCAGGGGAAGAACATGCAAAATTATCGAAAAAATTAGTTACAATTGATACCAACATTGAAGCTGTTCACGCCATAGATTTAATGGATTTACAGTATCAACAGGCGATCCATCCCATTCAAGATGTTTTATTGGACTTTGGCCTAAAGATAAAGATATACCAGTAAAAAACAAGCAGCTTCTGCCGAGGCTGCTTGTTTTTATTGGATCCACCACTTAGCGAATCAGAACTTTCTAAACTTAGTGTCGGTCCTTTATTGTAATGACAATCAAAGTTGTGAGTGACGGGACACCAACATAAATACTTAGCGCACCTAATCCAAGTCCAGTCCAACCACCAATCATGTAACTAATGGCGAGTACAATGATGGACATAACAAGTAAAACACCAAAAATAATTTTAATCACCTTAGCACTGACACTAGTTTTTTTGATGATAAAATAAATGAAATAGGCAAAGAGAAGTGAAGCTGCAAAGACGCCTAATATGATTCTGATATCCACCGTTGAAAGTCACTCCTCTCATAAGAATAATTCTTTTGTTAAGCCAAGTAGAATTATTTTCTAACGACGCAACGTTAGCATGCAATGTTCAACTAAAAATTAAATGGTCCATTCATCAGAAAGAATCCCAATCAACACATAGTCACCATTTTCTGTTTCTTCTAAAACAAAATGTAGGCTACGCCAATCCATGCCACTGTATTCTCCAGAGCCTTCGTTATGAATTTCAACAACAGCATCATGATTTGGGAAAGCTTCCTCAATATTATTCAATGAATTCCCATTTTGACGGTACTCATTAATGTAGGCATTTTGTGGTTCTTGTAATGCATCCGAATGGATATACTCTTCGTAATAAGTTTCAGGTGTGACGTCGATAGGTTCACCTCTACCGTCCGTGTATCCGAATAAATAAGTAGACGAATCTTGACTAAAGTTCGCGACAGTTGACTTATCAAAGTTTAATGATTCATCGTCAACATGTAGATATGGTACGAGTGTTAGCCCGTTATCTTCAGATACGTATTGACTTAATTGTTCAAAATCACCATCACGTAAATGTTGAATTATTGGTTGCACGAAAGTCAGCGCTTCAATATCTTCACCGGTAACAAATAAGTATTCGAATGTTGAAACAGCATCATTTGTTAAAGCCTTCTTCATTGTGTAACGCGTAAGGAGTTGACCAGTTAGTTCTGTTTCGGTGAACTGGGACAATACAGCGGTTTCTGAATCAATATCTTGAACCGTCATATCATCTTCTGGATCAATAACGCCGTAGTCATCTGTTGGAATTATTTCAACCCCTTCATCGGTTTCTTCATAATAGGTATCAGTGATTTCTGTGGCAACGGATTCACTCATTACTTCAGTGAAATAACTTTTCACATCATCAAGGGATTGATAACTTTCAAGTATATATTGATCGTTAGCATCATTTAATACAGTGTAATAATGTTCTTCGAACTGTTCAGCTAAGACTTCAGCACGGTGTTCAATGTTAAAGAGCCGAAGTGAACTTTCCCGATCTTGCTCGCTTAGGAGCGGATAGCCTTCGTATGTCGAAGCAACTAAACGTTCATTCGTTGTACTACACGCGACTAGGAAAAAAGTTAGTAAGAGTATGGAAAGGGTTAGCGTATAATGTTTTAATGATTTGTTAGACATAAGATAACCTCCAGAACGATAGTTTAAAAGTACATATAAAACTATTCCTTTTTTGAGTATGATTAAACATGAAAAATTAGGTGAAGTGATTAAAGGGTTAGTTGATACTTTTGTGACTTCAATAAGGGACGATTGACATGAAAAGTCTGAGGATTATTTTATGGATGGCGACGATGTCTCCAGTAAGTAGAAATGCTAAAAAGATAGTTCAACGATGGATTGTGACATGCTATACTAAAATAAGTAGTATATAAATTAATAGCTTGAAACAGTAGAGAGAGGGACATATATGTTGTTATTGTATGCATTGATTGGGCTTTTTGCGACAATTCTTGGTTCACTTGCTGGTTTTGGTGGCGGAATTTTAATTAAGCCGATACTAGACTTTTTGGGTCACTATGATCTAAAGACAATTGGGGCACTGTCTGCTTCAACCGTTTTAGCAATGGCTACAGTGTCTGTTTATACGCGTAGACGTACACTTAAAGACATGAACAAGATGCATGCACTTTTACTTGCGCTTGGCTCAATTGTTGGTGGTGTTTCTGGAAAGTCTATCTTTAAGTCTTTACTTGTTTATCATTGGATTGGTATGGTGCAAACTTTGAGTTTGATTGTTATTTTCTCACTCGTTCTTATCTATGTGAATAACAAAGAGAAGTTTCCACGTTATCAAATAGAGAAGTTGCCAATCATATTTATCGTTGGTCTCATGCTTGGTCTCACGGCCTCATTTTTAGACATTGGTGGCGGCCCGCATAATGTGGCGATTCTCAGCATGTTATTTGCGTTTGATACACGTAAAGCTGGTTTTTATTCTATCTTTATTATTTTCTTTAGCCAATTAGCGTCGGTCTTATCCCTCATCTTTACTTCAGACTTATCAACCTATGACTTATCGATGTTGCCGTACATGGTCTTAGGGGGTATCAGTGGTGGTGTGATTGGTTCGCGATTAGCAAAGTTTTTACCAATCAAAATTGTAGAAAAAGTGTTCAATATTACAATATTTAGTTTGATTCTATTGAATACGTATAACTTCATACAGTACATGTAAGGCTACTATTTCTTTATTTAAATATTGGAAAAAATCCCCCACTGCAAACGGCTCGTAAGCGCGTTAAGTGGTGGGTAGTTCAAAAGGGGTGTTTTAAATGGAAGCAATCGAGATTATTGATGTGTTTGATTTAGATTTACCTGAACGTACAGCTTCGTATTATTTAAAAGGAGAGGTACCGACGTTGATTGAAACGAGTGCCGCACCGTCGATTCCTTTTTTACTCCAAGGGTTACAAAAACGAAACATTGATTTAGATGCAATTCAATATGTCATTGTTACGCATATCCATCTCGACCATGCAGGTGGTGTGGGGTTGTTACTTAAGTGGTTACCAAATGCAACAGTTATTGTTCATCCACGTGGCTTACGTCACTTAGTTGATCCAAGCCGTTTAATTGAAAGTGCTAAAATGGTCTACGAAGAAGCGTTTGATCCATTATTCGATCCAATTATACCCGTTCCGAAAGCGCGTATCCGCTCGGTAAAAGATGGTGAAACCTTAGTGATTGATGCTGACCGTATGTTAACATTTTATGACACACCGGGCCATGCAAAACATCATTTAGCAATTCATGATTCCAAAACGAATAGTATTTTTACTGGTGATACGTTGGGCACACGCTATCCTCAGCGGTTCACACAAGGCACGGATTTTATTTTACCATCAACATCACCCGTTGATTTTGATCCGGATCAGATGCTGTCATCAATGAAACGCATCCGGGATTTGGACGTTGCGCGTATTTACTTTGGTCATTTTGGATACTCAGACGAACCAATTGATGTGTTTCATGCTTTAAGTGTATGGTTGCAGCGCTTTACTAAGATTGCTGAGGCACAGTATCACCATCACAAAGAAGAAAGCGATGAGGCACTTGTTGAACGAATTCAGGAAGCGTTATTCAATAAAGTTGAAACAGAAGTCGATTACCTTGATCCTGGTATTTTTGACTACCTAAAACATGATTTGCACGTAAATGCACAAGGATTAGTCCATTATTATCGGGCGAAATCATCTTGATGCAAGTGCGTATCCATTACGCGCTCGTTGTTAAAAAAAGACGACTTTCTTTTCGTTCTGATATACTCGAAGCACAGTCGGCCCTATCTTTCCTGGAAGTATTAGAAAGCAACAAAAAAATTGAGGACTTAATGATAGAAGATGATACTGGTGATCATTATACACCGAAATTATTTCGTAAACGGTTAGCGAAGGTTGCTGAAGAAATTAGTCAACTTAGTCTTTACTTTGATGCGAACTGGCAAGACGCAAAACAAACGGCAGGGCTTGGTGTCGTTATTTATTATTATAAATCAGAGAAATCTTACCGCATCCGGAAGAATTTGATGACAAATTTGCCCTCTTCTAATAATGAGGCGGAATACTTCGCGCTCTTTCATGGTTTAGAGCAATTGAAAGCACTCGATCTAAACCCACAAACCATTGATATTTATGGAGATAGTTTAGTCGTTATTAATCAACTGAAAGGTGAGTGGCCCGTCTTAGACGAAGGCCTCAACAAATGGGCAGATGATATCGAGCATTTACTTGCTGATTTAAAGATAACACCGACGTATCATGCGATAAAACGAGAAAAAAATAAGGAAGCAGATCGCTTAGCAACAACAGCTTTAACGGGTGTAGATGTATTTAGTACGATAAACAGGGAGGCAAAGCCTAAATGAAGCTTGGGTTCAGAAAACCCAACCTTAAAAAACGGCTACGTGCTCGAACATCAGTTAAACGTCAAATGACCCAACGCCAGAACATCAAGATGCCTAAAGGTAAAGGATGGTTAAGAAATCCTAAAAGGTCTGCTCGTAATAAGGTTTATAATCTAACTAGTTTTGATCTATTTAAAGTAATAAAAAAATTGTTTAAGTAAAGTGAGAGTATGTTGATTGAACGTAAAATGGTGCGAAGAGGTTAGCAATTTAATGATAGTGAAATGAGACTTTTACCTGCAATCAATGGGTAAAGGTCTTTTTTGTATGAGGAAAAGTCTAAACAGGTGAAAATAGTGAAAAAGTCATGTTTTTTTGAAAAGGCTTGATTATTTTCGTTATGGTGTTATATTTAACTATAACAGTATAACAAATAAACGAAAGAGGGAAAAAACATGATTAAAGTCGAAAACTTATTATTTAATTACGGAAAAAAGAAAGTATTTGATCACTTTCAGTTAAATCTATCAGGCGGTTCGATTTATGGCATCCTTGGACCGAATGGTGTAGGCAAGACAACGCTCTTTCAATTACTCTCTGGCTTAACATTTCCAAATGATGGACGCGTGATAGTGAATGGACACGTACCAAAAAAGCGTGAAGAAGGATTCTATCAAAAAATGGTCTATTTGCCAGAAGACTTAACAACCCCGACAGTTTCTCCTTATCAGTATGTGAAATTGTTAGGGCCCATGTACCCGAATTATGATGAACAGATATTTCTTACCTATAGTGAAAGGTTTGGAATAGATTACAATCAAGTTTTTAATACAATGAGCGCGGGTGTCTTACGGAAAGCATGGCTAGCGGTCGTGTTGAGTTATCAAACGCCGTTATTAATGCTAGATGAGCCATCAAAAGCAATGGACATTGAAGGACAACGGTTATTACGCAAAATGTTGCTGGAAATCCAGGCTGAGGGCCGTACGATTGTGTTATCGACGCATCATCTAAGAGAAATGGAACAATTATTTGATCATGTTACGATTATGAATGAAACCGGACATGTTGTCCTAAGTCAACCTGTTGATACGTTGACTCAAGACTTTAGAACCGAGTGGATTGATGTCAAACCAACGTCTACGGCAGTAATCAGTTATGAACGATCATCACGTGGCTACTTGGCACTTTTTAAAGAGCCATCAGATAGTGGTAGCGATATTCCATTAGAACTGATATATAATGGCCTTACTAAACGTAAGGAGGTGTAGATGATGAATATATTCAAGCGATTGAAGCAATCGAATCTTTACACCATAAGTAAACTGACGATTTTTTCACCCATGTTGCTGATTTATGTATTTATTGGTTTTACCATAAGTGTGACGAGTTTTGCGTTTAGCAAGATAGGGGTTCAATATTTTTCGATCACAGAAGAAACACTTCGGCAGTTAAGTTTTTTTACTGCTTTTGGCTTAACGATGATGGGTTGGACAACGCTCATTCGGGACGGGGTCGTGACTTCAAAACGCCTCATGCTCTTTATTCAATTACCTTTGTCGTTCACTAAGAAAAAATGGTGGTTGTTAGGAAGCTATCATCTTTTACCAACGTTTTTGGTGATTATGGGGAGTCTGACCTACGAAGGTGATTTTCTCATCAATCATCTAGATAAGCTATTGGTTTACGTATTTATTTCAACCCTTCTTTTCTTTTTGCACTATCAAGGTGGCTTTCACACGTTTGATACTGATACCTTGTTTGGAGGGGTAGCGACAAGGAATATCCCGGGTATTGGCTTTTTACAACTTTTAATTGCACTATCACCGATCGCTTGGGTGTTCTTGAGTCAACAAGCATTGCTTATCTTGTTGGTTTTACTAGCGTTAGTGACCATTATTTATTACCGTAACGGCTTTTTACGAACAGAGTACAAAGGCGGAGATCCTAGGACAAAGAAAAAGGTAAATCGTTTAGTCGGTGAATCGTGGCTGAAAAGAAATAAAAAACCGACGGTTAACTATTTCTTATTCCTCCATGTTGAAGAGTTAAATCGCCCTTATCAAACCTTTATTGTCCAGTTAATCCTTAACCTTTTTATTCTACTTACTTATTATATAACCGCAGGTTTTCTTTTTAATGACACGGTGTTTTTTGAACAAATGCACTTTATTGCGGCCATTAGTATTTATAGTTGTTTTTTCTTGCGAGTGAGTTCAATGATAACGCCAACAGCGGCGATGTCGTTTTTACTCCCGCTATCAGATCAAAAGAAGATATTAGCAGAAGCGATAGATAAATTACTGTTACCGAGTATATATGGTCTTGTGAATTTAGGAATTGTTTCTGCTATTATTTATTCACTGCACAACTTACCGCTTCGGTTCATTGTGCCTTTCCATGGCAGTTATTGGTCAATGATTGAAGTGCTCTATGCGAATTATATTGGTTACCTTATTTTAAGCTATGGCTACATTCAATTGACACTCTTAATCAATGAAGGACTGATTGTTTTAAAACAACGTTTCTTCGTTAAATTGAAAGCGATGTGGGTAACGCTGATTAGTTTTATTATTGCCTTGCAGTATTTAATCATCATTTTAATTGATAAGGCACAAATTCTCTCAGCTTTAATGGTGGATTACTATGGAGAAATTGTGAGCTATACGTTATTATCTATAGTGGTGAGTATCGTAATTAGAATCAAATTAAGAAAACGACTGCAGGTGATGCCTTCATGACGCCATCATTTAATGATGATCAAACGATATATCGACAAATTGCACACGGGATTGAAAATCAAATATTGGGCCATGTATTTAATGCGGAAGATAAATTACCTTCATTAAGAGAACAAGCGTTAGAACTTGAAGTGAATATTAATACCATCACTAAAAGTTATAATGTTTTATTAGATGAAGAATTAATAGAAAAGCGACGAGGCCTAGGTTTTTTCGTAACATCAACAGCTTACCAAGCTATTTTATCCAAGCGTAGGCGTCAGTTTTTTGAGACCGTCGTACCTCGTATTAAGAAAGACATGTCATTATTACAGATAGAGACTGAAGAATTAGTGAAAGCACTTATTCACGAGCAAGAGAAGTAAATGGCTGTATTGAAGAACGCAGGTGGCGATGGTTATGCGTAAAACAAAGACAGAAATTAAGGGAAGAAATCATTCCTTTGATTTCTGTTTTTTTAGTTTTTGAAACAGGTTAAAACATCTTGTTGACGTGAACACTGTTCTAGTTATTTTAATGTGTGCGTATAAACACACAGCTTTCTTTTAACAAGCTACGTTTGATTCTAGGAAAGCTGTCGATAAAATCATAAATCTATAGTTTTTAAAGTGAATTAAAAATAAATGGTATAGTTTTTTGGATGAAGTCTAAATTAGTTAGGTGTCAGCGTTGTAAGCGCTTTACTATAATGGAGTGTGTACTTAGAAATTTGAAAGGAGGACCCAAATAATCGAAAACTAGTTTTCATTAATTTTTAGGAGGATGGTTATGGTAAAACAACGTTTAACTAATTTTTTTGTGCGAGTTATGATTCTGTTATTATTCATATCAAGTGTATCACCAGCAATTGTAAGAGCAGAATTAACGGGGAATCCCCCTGTGTATCACACTGATTTTTCCGATGGGAATGATCGATTGACGGTGGATAATGGAACGGCTGAGCGGACAACCGTATCAATTGACGGAACAGATACAAGTGCGTTAAAAGTAAGTGATCGTGTCGGAAATTATTACGGAGCTGATCTAACGTTTGCTAATGCGAATATGGAAGACGGCCGAACTTATTCAATCACAGTTAATGCATACATTGGAGCTGAAGAAGTTGTTCCGGATGGTGCTGAACTACTCATTCAAAATATTGAAAGCTACAATGGTTTATACTTAAATGCGCCGATGGTAGCGGGAGAAACAATCACCCTTCAAGGTGAGTATACGGTTAATCCTGATGTTGACCGTGCGATACGCATCCAATCGAATGAACCAGGTGCAACGGTATCATTTTATTTAACACAAGTGACCATTGAAGATATTACACCGATTGAAACACCAGTAGAAGAGCCAACTGCAGAATTCACACCGTTTACTGTTAAGTCATTTGACTTTGAAGCGGGTACGACAGACGGTTTTGTTGCGCGTGGTGATAGCGTAAATATTGCAGTGACAGACGAAGCAGCCTCAACGGGTTCACACAGTTTGAAAGTTTCAGGACGTGAAGCTAACTGGCATGGTGCTGCTTATGATTTGACCTCCCTTTTACAACAAGGGGCACGTTATAAGATTACCGGTGATGTACAAGTTGTTGACCCCATAACAGACGCAGAAACCCTAAAAGCATCAATGCTTTCTACTGTTTCGGGAGAAACGGCTTATCCAACCATTCAAGAATTTAGTGTTAGTGACAATGGGTGGATGGCTTTTGAGGGTGAATTCATACTTGATTATGAATCGGATCAATTACTTCTCTACGTTGAAGCGACAACGGAAAATTTAAGTTATTACTTAGATAACGTGGTCATTACAATGGTTGCGCCTGGAGAAGTTGCACCGAATAGACCAGCCGCACCCGTTTTAGAAACCATCACTTTTGAAGATGAAACAACTGGTGGGTTCGCACCACGCGGGGAAGTTGAAACAGTTACAGTTACAAATGAGACGAATCATACTGAATCTGGGAACTTTTCCTTAAAAGTTGAAGGCCGTGAACAAAACTGGAACGGGCCGTCACTCAATGTGATTGATTATGTTGATCAAGGCGATGAATATTTAGTTAGCGCCTGGGTTAAGATGGCCTCCGGAGAAAGTGCTGAATTACAACTTTCAACACAAGTTGGAACGGGAGATACAGCAAGCTATAATAACATTACTGCAGGAAACGTGACAGATGCTGAATGGGTAAAGCTCGAGGGAACTTATCGTTATTCGAGTCTAGGTCAAGGTGCCTTGTCAATCTATATCGAAAGTAATAACGCGACTGCTTCTTTCTATGTTGATGATGTAAGCTTTACCAAGACAGCAGCCGATGAAGTGGTTGTCGAAGATATCACACCACTGAAAGATATTTATCAAAATGATTTCTTAATTGGTAACGCCGTATCCATGTCTGAATTTGATGGGATTCGTTTAGAAATGTTAAACAAACATCATAATTTAGTGAGTGCAGAAAATGCAATGAAGCCGAGCTACGCTTATGATGCCGATGGTAACTTTGATTTTACTGGTGAGGATGCGTTAGTTGAACGTGCGATTGAGGAAGGGTTTGACGTTCACGGACATGTGCTTGTCTGGCACCAACAATCACGTGAAGCGTTATATCAAATGGCAGATGGAACGCCATTATCACGCGAAGAAGCACTTAACAATATGTATACACACATTGAAACGGTCATGACACATTTTGCTAAATACGATGATAACCTTATTTCTTGGGATGTTGTCAATGAAGCAATTCGTGATGATGCTCGTGCGCCTTATGAAAATTGGGAAGATAATTTGCGTGAGTCAGGTTGGTTAAAAGCCATCGGGACGGACTATCTTGAACTTGCCTATAAAAAAGCAAGAGAAGTTGCGGATCGCTTAGGTCTAGACGTTGTGCTCTATTACAATGATTACAACGATGATCAACAAAACAAAGCACAAGCAATTTACCATATGATTAAGGATATTAATGCGCGTTACAGTGCTGAAAATAATGGGGAGCTACTTATTCAAGGGATGGGTATGCAATCACATTATAATATGAATACAAATCCAGAAAATGTTCGTTTATCAATGGAACGCTTTATTGATTTAGGTGTAGAGATTGGCGTAACAGAATTAGATGTAACAGCTGGTGATGGTGGTGTGCAGACAGAAGCACAAGCAAATCGTCAAGCGTTCATCTATGCGAGTCTATTTCATCTATATAAAGAACATAGTGAACATATTTCTCGGGTAACACTTTGGGGTTTAAACGATGCAACAAGTTGGCGTTCAGAGCAAACCCCTCTGTTATTCGATAATAATATGAAAGCAAAGCTTGCTTATGAAGCTGTTGCTAATCCTGAAGCTTTCTTGGCAAACTATCAAGAAGAGGAAGTGCCGGTTCGTCAAAACGAAGCACTTTATACTAACATAGCACCTGTTTTAGACGGGAAGATTGATGATGTTTGGCAAGATGCTCCTCGTTTAGCTATTAATCGTTTCCAACAAGCATGGGCTACAGCAACGGGTGTTGCTCGCATTTTATGGGATGATAATAATCTCTATGTCTTGTTTGAAATAAGTGATAGTGTCTTAGATGCTAGTAACGAAAACGCTTGGGAGCAAGATTCTATTGAAGTATTCCTCGATCAAGAAAATGGAAAAGCATCGAGTTATCCAGAAGTGGGTGTGGGCCAATATCGTGTTAACTTTAACAATGAACGCTCCGCCGGTGCTGGGGGTTCCTATGATGGATTTGACTCAGCGGTAACAGTGAATGGTTCATCATATGTTGCTGAAATGATCATTCCACTTTCTGAAATTAACCCAACAAATGGGGGCGTGATTGGTTTTGACGCACAAGTCAACGATGCCGCAGATGGTGCTCGTGCTGGTGTGGCAACCTGGAATGATACTACCGGTCAAGGTTATCAAGATCCATCAGTGTTTGGTGAAGTGACCCTTGTTAATGAAGCATCTGATGAATCAGAAGAAACAGTTGTTCCAGTTGATAATGAAGCGATCGTTGTCTATCCAGGGGAAAAAATCAAGGTGGAAAATAGTCAAACAGCTGTTACGATGCCACTTGATTTACCGATTGGTACGACGATTGAAATTAATAAGTATCAGCAAGATCAGTATCTGTCTGATGATGGTGAAGCACTTACCCCAGCAGGAGAAATGATCACGATTGATTTAACTTTCCCTGCAGGAGAGGAAGATTATACTGGTGATTTTGTTTTAGAACTTGGTTACGACACACATGTGAATGAGGTGGCGATTTTCTATCTTGGTGAGAGTGGTTGGGAATTTAGAGGTGGAGAAATGGCTAATGGCATCATTCGGATAACTGTGCCAGGCTTTTCAACTTATGGTGTCTTTGAAGTTGCAACAAATACAGTACCAGAAGAAGAAGCAGAAACACCAACAAATGAAACGGAAGCACCAACAAACGAAAACTCAACGACTGATGACTCAACTGCTGGCGATGCTGACGCAGCTGACAGTAATGAAGAAGTAGACGTCGAAAACGGCGAACCATTGCCTAATACGGCAACAAGTATGTTCAATGTGATGACAGTTGGATTCTATCTTTTACTAATTGGGGCAGCTTTCTTGTATCTTAGTCGCAAAAAAGCTTAATGATTCCTTGTGTTTCTTTAGCAACACATGTGTTTAGCTGAGAGGGGAGGATGAAATGAAAAAGACGATTTGTCTCTGTTTCATGTTATTAGGGATTTTGTTGATAACGGGTTGTAATGACTCAAAAGAGTCGGTTTCATTTACAGGAGAAAGTGATGATTGGACGGTTGAGCTAACTGTCGAATCCGCAGAGTCCGTAGGTTCATATCTGCATGAGATTGAAATGAACGTAAAACCTATCGGTGATGATTATTCTTTTGAAGCAACGGATACTTTTTCTTACCACTTAGAAATGAGTGAACTTGGAATCAGTAAGCAAGCCGAAGATTTTGAAGTGACCGTCGATGTGCGTGCTTATCACATCACTGACAGCTTTACAACTGAACAACCCTTTAACGCAAGCCAATCGATTCAATTAACACTCACTTGGCAAGACCGAACAGACACCATTGATTTAACACCTATAACTGAATAAATCAAACAACCATGAAGTCAGCAGTGCAACGACGCACTGCTGACTTTTAAGTTGTCTACGGAATGTTTTAAGGAAGTTAATTTATTACTAGTAATGATAAAATATCACCCGTGAATACGCTTACATAACCTTTTTTAATCGATTATAATCTAACTTGTAAGACAAAAACAAAAAGTGAGAGGGGTTACAAAAATGTTAAAAAGTCGTAAGTATTTATTGATGTTGCTAGTCGGTTTATTGATGAGTGTATTGCTCATTGGTTGTTCAGGGGATGGGGAAGAAGATACATCAGGAGATAACGACACAGATACAACAGAAGATGACTCAGAAGATACAAGCTCAGATGGTGTAAACGTAGGGATTGTTTTACCAACGCGTGACGAACCACGTTGGGTACAAGATGAGCAACGTTTTAAAGATGCTTTAGCTGATTCAGATTATACAACAGAGATTTTATTTAGCCAAGGATCATCAGCAAATGAACTACAAAATGTTGAAACGTTAATTAGTCGTGGTATTGATGTACTTATCATCAGCCCACAAGATGGTGACGCTGCTGGGGCGGCTGCTCGTGCTGCCAACTTAGAAGGGATTCCTGTTATCTCTTATGACCGTTTAATCACAAATACAGATGCGGTTGATTATTATGTAACCTTTGATAGTTTAGCAGTTGGTGAAGCACAGGGTCAATATTTAGTTGATAACGTTGAAGGAGAAGGTGTTCCACTTTACCTTTATGCAGGAGCTGCTTCAGATAACAATGCATTCTTATTCTTTGAAGGTGCATGGTCTGTGCTACAGCCTAAAATTGCTGATGGTACTTTCGTTGTAGCAAACTCAAGTATTGCAGAAGAATTATCTGACACTCAAGAATTAACACGTGATGATATGGGCCGTATTCTAGGCCAAATCACGACAAACTGGGATCCAAACGAAGCAATTAACAAAGCACAAACACACTTAACGTCTGCAGGACCTGAATTAAAAGGTGACATTGCTATTTTAGCTCCAAACGATGGAACAGCACGTTCAATTGCAGATACATTTGCTGCAGATTCAGAAGTAACTAACTATGTTATTACTGGACAAGATGCTGAAAAAGCTTCAATTCAATACATTATTGATGGTAAACAATCAATGACTGTCTTTAAGGATGTTCGTCGCTTAGTTGAAGATGCAATGGGTATGGCAATTACAATCTTAGATGGTGATACACCAGAAACAACAGGTGCATATGATAACGGTTCAGTCGAAGTACCTGCATTACAGTCAGAAGTTATCGTTGTAGACGAAGAAAATGTTCAATCAGAACTTATTGATTCAGGCTATTACGAAGCAAGTGAATTCACAGGACTCGAATAAACAGTAAACAATTGAAATGGACAAGACGACATGCACTCGCTGTCGTCGTCCATTTCAACTGTTATTGAAGGTGGAATTAATATGGCGAAGACGATTTTAGAAATGGATAATATCACAAAAACCTTCCCAGGTGTCAAAGCTTTAGACAACGTTAATTTCAAAGTTGAAGAAGGCGAAATTCATTTTCTAGTGGGTGAGAATGGAGCAGGAAAATCAACACTAATGAAGGTGTTAAGTGGTGTGTATCCTTATGGTGAGTACGAAGGAGATATTGTTTATCAAGGAAAAGTACAACAATTTCATAAAATTAACGACAGTGTTGATGTCGGAATTGCAATTATTTATCAAGAGCTTGCACTTTTTCCGGACTTATCAGTCTATGAAAATATTTATATCGGTAATGAAGTTAAACATAACGGAATCATCAACTGGAATCAAACAATTGTAAAAGCAAAAGACATGCTTAAAAAGGTAAATCTGAAAGTAAAGCCAGAAACACTCATTAAAGATTTAGGGGTTGGAAAGCAACAATTAATTGAAATAGCAAAAGCCTTGAGTAAAGAAGTTAAACTGTTGATTTTAGATGAACCAACAGCAGCTTTAAACGAGGATGATAGTGAGAACTTATTAGAACTAATCAAAGAATTGAAAAAACAGGGCATCACTTGCATTATGATTTCTCACAAGTTAAAAGAAGTGGTTGCCATTGCAGATAAAGCAACAATTTTACGAGACGGACAAACCATTTGTACCCTAGAAAAAGCAAAAGGTGAAATTGATGAAAAAACTATTATTCGTCATATGGTTGGACGTGAGATGAATCAAATATATCCGAAACGTGAAAATCATGAAATTGGCGATACCATTTTAGAACTTAAAAATTGGTCAGCTTATGACGGACAACTCGGCCGTCATGTTGTTAAAAATGCTGATTTAAAATTAAATCGTGGAGAAATAATAGGAATTTCAGGTTTGATGGGTGCTGGGCGGACAGAACTGGCATTAAGTATGTTTGGCAACCCTAAGAATTACAAATTAAAAGGGGATTTAGTCCTGAATCAGCAACCTGTTCACTTTAAGCATACCAGTGATGCGATTAAAGCAGGCATGGCTTATGTGACCGAAGATCGAAAAGGAAATGGGCTTTTTCTTTTACAAAACATCACGAAAAATGTCTCAGCATCTAAGTTACAAGGCATCGCCCATCACGGGATTATTAATAATAATGAAGAAATAAAGATTGCAGAACACTATAAAAATTCACTCCATATTAAAGCCTCCTCGATTGAACAACTCGTCGGAAAATTAAGTGGAGGGAACCAACAAAAAGTTTCGCTTGGGAAATGGTTGTTCGCAGGACCTAATATTTTAATTCTTGATGAACCGACACGTGGCATTGATGTCGGAGCGAAATTTGAAATTTACACGGTCATGAATGAATTGGTTGAAAAAGGTTTAAGTATTATTATGATTTCTTCAGAGCTCGGTGAAGTATTAGGGATGAGTGATCGCGTTTACGTAATGGCTGAGGGCGAGATTAAAGGTGAACTCGATAGTCAGTCAGCGGATCAAGAAAAAATTATGGAACTCGCAACGCAATAGGAGGCAGAAAACATGAAAATATTACAAGAGACACAACAGTTAATAAAAGATAACATTAGAGATTATGGGATGTACATTGCATTATTTGTCATCATGTTGACATTTAACATGATGACAGATGGAACGTTTATGTCTTCTCGAAACATTAGTAACTTGCTTGATTCGGCTGGATACATTGCTGTTCTTGCGGTTGGTATGACCTTAGTAATTGTCATCCGTCACATTGACTTATCCGTTGGCTATGTGGCTGGTTTCCTTGGGGCCATCGCGGCGATTCTATTGATGCAACAAGGCCTTTCGATTTATCTAGTGATTCCGATTATTTTAGCGTTAGGGATCATTATTGGTTTAGCAAATGGTTTCCTTATTGCTCAACTTGGTATCCCGGCGTTTGTTGCTTCACTAGCCGGTATGTTAATCTTCCGTGGTGCCCTTCTAAAAGTAACGGAAGGCACAGGAACAATTATTGTGCAGAATGAAGTTTTTAATGCATTAGGTAATGGATTTATTCCTTCACTAGGAATGGTTAATGCACGTCATTTACTTACAATCATTATTGGTGTACTCGGGGTTTTATTCTTTGTCTACAGTGAACTTAAAACACGCCATGATAAAGTGAAATACAATTTCGATGTTATCTCGGTGCCGATTTTCGCGGTGAAACTGACACTGATTTCACTAATTATTGCTTACATTACTTGGATATTAGCTGGTTATAATGGCTTCTCTTGGACATTGATGATCGTTTTATTTGTCACCATTGTCTATCACTTTATCTCAAATAAAACAGTACTAGGGCGTCAAATTTACGCCGTCGGTTCCAACCCAGAAGCTGCACATTTAAGTGGAATTAATGTTAAAAAAATCACTTATCTCGTCATGGGTTCAATGTCGATGTTAGCAGCGCTTTCGGGTATCCTTTATACCGCTCGTCTTCAATCAGCAACAACAACGGCAGGTATGTTGTTTGAGCTTGATGCCATCGCTGCAGCTTACGTTGGTGGGGTATCGTCTGCAGGCGGTGTTGGTAAAGTTACCGGTGCAATAATAGGTGCAATTGTTATGGCGTCATTAACAAACGGAATGAACTTACTCGGTGTTGGTATTTCTTATCAATACATGATTCGTGGTGGTGTCTTAGCAGGAGCAGTTATCTTCGATGTATTGACACGTAAAAGAGGTAAATAATTTAGGTGAGGAACCCAGAAGGGCTCCTCACTTTTCGGTGTGTTTGTTCATCTATAAAAAGAACGATGACAAAGAAAATGCAGCAATGATTGTTACAAAGATTTCTTCTGTATTCCAGACAAGCAACAGATTATGTGGTAAAATACGAATATTCTATATCACTAGAGGAGTTTCTTTATGCGTAAAAATGTAACCGCTTTATTTATTATCGGTTTCTTAGTGATCTTATTTTTTACTGTTCGCGCATTTGTTGATGTTGTTAAAGGCGATTGGCAGGCACCTACGCAAGTCTACGTTGAAGATGATGACACGCGATTGGTGTTAATTACCCAGCAAATCAATACCCCTTTTTTTGATGCGGTTGCACGTGGAGCCATTGAACAGGCCGAGATGGAAGGGGCAAGCTTAGAAATCGTCGGTGACTATAGTCAAAATGAAGAAGCTTTTCTTAACCATCTAGAATTAGCGATTCATGCAAAGGTAGACGGTATTATTGTGCAAGGAAAAGATACAGATCGTTTTAAAGAATTAACCAAAATAAAAGCGGCCTTTTACAGTATTCCGGTGATTACCATCGCCGAGGATGTCCCGATGGAAGAAAGCTTACGTCGCACGTATGTGGGTTCAGATCAAGAAGAAGCTGGACGAATGCTAGCTAATGCGTTAGTGAGTCAAGTTGATGCGACAGGTTCAGTTATTTTATTAATGGATCAATCTCATCCATATATCCAAACAGAACGGTTAATCGGTATTGATTCTGTTTTTAATAAATATGCTTCGCTTGACGTTGTCATGGTTGAATCAGATACATCGCGTGAACAAATCAAGGAAGCTACGCAGCGATTATTAAATCTTTATCCGGACGTTGAAGCGATTCTACCGTTAGATGCAGCTTTTACGGAGCCTATGATTGATGAAATCACATCACGAATGCGTTTATCTGACGTACGTATATATTCCTTTGATGATGCACCAGATATCTATCCACTCTTTAACGCTGGCAAAATAGAAGCCCTCATTCAACAGACGCCTGAAGATATGGGAAGATTAAGTGTCGAACTTGTATTTAAATGGTTGAACGGTGAAACCTTACCGCTTGATTTTGATGGCTATCATACGCCCATTTCTTTGATAAAGCGAGCTGATACTGATGCACACGATTAAGCGGAAAGTAACCCTACTCGCCGGTAGTGTGATTGTGATCTTGTTAACGATTTGGATTTCATTGACCTTTTTCAATCGTCAAACGCAAGCACAATATAATGTCATACTGGAGCGCTACCTCGTACTGAATGAGGTTAACCAGAATAGTCAACTGTTGATGACCGATTTGAATGCCTACTTAAATCAACCAACGGAAATGACACGTAGCGAGTTGATTGATGACATGGACGACTTGTTGCAACAAGAACATAATATTTTGAAATTGGAGCATCAAGGGAATCACTACCCTTTAACGAATTATATCAACTTGGTCGATAGTTTAATTGAATCAATGAATCGTTCGCTGAGTTTATTTGACCAAGATGATCCGGAAGCAGCACGCTTAGAGTTCGATGATGCGACACGGATTCAAAATTATATTTCAGAAACAACCTTAGGGTTACTCAATCAAGAACTTACCACGTATGAAGATTTTTACCGAAATATGATTGGTCAGTCTGTTAAAATTAATCGTTTTGGCATTTGGTTACTGTTGTTACTTGTCGCAAGTGTCATGTTGGTGACGTATCTTTTTCAAAAGAGTATTACGCGTCCAATCCATCAATTAACAGATGCGGCCAATGCCCTTTCTCGCGGTGAATTTGATGAAGCTATTTATGTTGATTCAAAAGATGAGCTAGCTTTTCTAGGTAAAACATTTAATCGCATGCGAATTAATATCAATCAATTGATTGAAGAAATACAAACAAAAGCTCAACTTGAGAAAGAACTGCAAGAAAATAAATTACTTCTCCAAGCGTCGCAGTTTCGCAGCTTACAGAGTCAGATTAACCCACATTTTTTATTCAATACATTAAATACCGTTTCAAAGAAAGCTTATTTAGAAGGATCAGTTGAAACAAGTGATTTACTTGTTAATGTTGCTGATCTCTTACGTTATAACTTAAAGCAAGTCGATCGTGAAGTGACCTTAAAAGATGAAATTGAGGTACTCCGTCAGTATATTGCGATTCAACAAGCACGTTTCGGCAAGCGGCTACATTATGTTGAAATCATTGATCAATCAGCGCTCGACTTACCGATGCCTGCATTAACGTTACAGCCGATTGTTGAAAATGCGGTGATCCATGCGATTGAGAAAAAACGTGAAGGTGGCACGGTCACATTAGAGATACAAAATCAAGCAGATATCATACAGGTAACAATCAAAGATGATGGACCTGGAATGACAAAAGAGACAAAGCAACAGTTGTTGGATGGTTCAATTGTACCTAAAGAAGGTCACTCTACTGGCATTGGTTTTAATAACGTCGTGAAACGCTTAAAGTTGTTTTACGAAGCGGACGGAATTGTGACGATCGATACGGTGTTAAGTGAAGGAACAGCTATCCACTTGACGATACCTAAAATAAAGGGGTGAGTCGACATGTTTAAAATTTTAATTGTCGATGATGAAGAAATCGAACGCGAAAGCATGAAACAAATCTTAAATCAGGCATTTGAGTCACTAACCATCATCCAAGCAAGTGATGGTCAAGAAGCAGTTGAACGAACGCTTAGTGACCAGCCTGATTTGGTGTTAATGGATATTAAGATGCCAGGTATGTCAGGCTTAGAAGCAATTAAAGCAATACAAGCGCAAGGTATAAAAATGAACGTTGTCATTGTGACAGCTTATGATACCTTTAGTTTTGCGAAAGATGCGATTAAATTAGGCGCACGCGACTATTTACTAAAACCAAGTAAAATTAGTGAGATTGTTGAAACAATGGGTCGCATTATTGATGAAATAAAAGAAACAAAACTAAAGATGGAAGAAAGTGAGAAGCGCCGACTAACATTTGAACAATCAAAACGAGTGATGGAACGCGATTTGGTGACGCAAGTATTGCTTGATCACGTCCATGATGTCGAGGCTGAGCACTTGTTGGAACTTATGGAACGAGAAGTCACAGAAGAAATGTTTTGTTTTGTCGTAGTTATTGAAGCGCATCAGTCAGATGTTTATCCTGTTTTACAAAACGCCATTGCTCGTCTTGGGGATGGGTTTATTGGCCCGCTATATCGTCATCAACTCCCGGTCATTTGCTTTAGAGATGAACGTAGTTATCGACAACAGGCAACTGAGGTAGCCAAAAAGCTCATTAAAGTTTTACAGCATGAGTTAAAGCTGCCCGCTGTCATCGGTTTAGGGCAACCTTCTACTAAGTTAGAAGAGATGAAAGATTCTTATCAACAAGCAATTATCGCATCGATGGAATTAAGACGCACCTATGCCTTTAGTTTCTATGATGATATGAAGATGAGTGAACATCAATGTGATATTCACTATCATACGTATTTATCTGGTCGTTTCTTTGATGACATTAGAGAAGCAGATTTTAGAGAAATTAAACAACAAGTGGATAAGATTTTATTGTGTTATGAAATGGAGAAGTTTCCTGTTGCAGAAGCCAAACAAAAAATTAGTCAACTTATCTGGATGATGGGAAAAACATTAGAAGAGGTGCATATCTCGATTGAGTGGGAGAAGTATTCATTTTTTGCGACGGATTATCAAGCGTTGTTTGAAGAAGTTGATGTGTACTTTAAAGAATTGATTGCTAACTATAATGCGTTCACGGAAGATAAAGAGACGGACCGGATGACACAAATTAAACAATATGTGATGGAACATGCAACCGAAGATTTATCTTTAGATGTGTTAGCGAGTCACGTCCATTTAAGTCCCATTTATATTAGTAAATTATTCAAAGAAAAATTAGGGGTCAATTACATCGAATTCTTAACCACGTGTCGGATCAAGCATGCAAAACGATTGTTAAAAGCTGATCAGCTCAGTATTAAAGAAGTAGCTTATGAAATAGGTTATCATGATCCAAACTATTTTAGCAAAGTGTTCAAAAAGTTCACTGGATTTTCACCAAAAACATACCGTGCGCACCGTCTAGTTGAACAGCAATAGTTTGATAAGGTCGGTGTGACTGGTTTTGTATGTGGTCATCTATTATTCGATGAGATGCGAGGAGAGGTATCAATGCAGCGTCAAGCACTGATGAAGATTGGATTATTACTAAGCCTTGTTACACTAGTAGCCTGTGAGACAACAACAGCACCAACCGAACCGAAAAAAGAAAAAGAGGTTGAACGTGAACAAGAAATTGTTGTTGGTTTATCAATGGATACTTTAATAGAAGAACGCTGGGAAAAAGACCGCGATATGTTTAAACAAGCGATTGAAGCCAAAGGTGCTCGTGTGATTGTTAAAGCAGCAAACGGAAATGATGCTTTACAAATAGCTCAAGCTGAAGCGCTGATTAGTCAGGGTGTTGATGTATTAGTACTCGTTCCGCATAATGCAGAGGCTGCAGCAACCATTGTCGGAAAAGCACAATTGGCTGATATTCCAGTGATTTCTTATGATCGATTAGTCAAAAATGCAAATGTTGATCTGTATATATCCTTTGATAATGAAGAGATTGGCCGCCTTCAAGCAAGTGCGATGCTTGAAGTTGTTCCAAAAGGAAACTATGTCTATATTGGCGGTGCAAAAACCGATAATAATGCCCACTTGATGAAGGATGGGGTGCTATCGGTATTGGCACCAGCGATAGATCAAGGAGATGTTACGATTGTCTATGATCAATGGACCGAAGGGTGGATGCCCGTGCATGCAAAAGAAAACATGCGCAAAGCCATTACGGCAAACGCGGGCGATATTGATGCGGTAATTGCCGCAAATGATGCCACGGCAGGAGCAGCGATTGAAGCGATTGAAGCGCTAGGTTTAGCACGGGAAATTCCAGTTGTTGGCCAGGATGCTGAACTCGAAGGCATTCACCGCATTATTAACGGTGAGCAATTGATGACGGTGTATAAATCAATTCGGGAATTGACTGATAGGGCAGCAGAAATAGCAATAAGTATGGCTAATGGTGAAAGCATTATAACAGAACATACTATTAATAACGGTAAAAAGGATGTGCCAACGGTTTTTTTAGAACCGACACCAATTGATGAAAATAATATTAACCTTGTGATTGAGGATGGTTTTCATACCTACGAAGCTGTCTATCAAACGAATTAACAAAAAGCATGCGAAGGGATTCGCATGCTTTTTGTTAAGCATAAACGTAAGCATCTGCAAGTGAAGACCAAGTAAAAGCATTACCCAGTCAGGGTAGGTGATAACAAATTGGAGGTGAGTACACCAAGAGAACAAAACACCAAGGATTCTTTCTAACGTCACGATTAAAGAGATCGTAAAAATAACCTTTTAGCGACTTAATATCAGTGAAGATAATTCGACATGTCTTTTCATCGCTGATGAGAGGAAAGATGCAGCAATTTATGTCGATCTTTGGTAATATTGAATGTGTAGAGGTGGTGTATAAATGGAAGCACGCATAGACGAATTAAGATTAGGGCTAACCAAAGGTTTTATTGACCGTGATTCCCCGTACGGTGGTAGCTTTGAACCTGAGCTACTTGTCAATGAAAAAGCAACAAAACAAATGGTTTTAACAACCATGCTCGAAGAGTTAAAAGCTGCTGAAGGTTTCATGTTTGCGGTAGCCTTTATTACAGAGAGTGGTCTGCAAGCGTTAAAGGCACATTTATTTGATTTACATAACAAAGGAATCAAAGGACGCATTTTGACGTCTACCTATAACTATTTCAATCAACCGAAAATCTTTAAAGAATTGCTTAAATTGAAAAATGTTGAGGTGCGCATTACAACAGTCGAAGGCTTTCACTCAAAAGGATACATTTTTGAACACCAATCTTACCGTTCACTGATTGTAGGGAGTTCGAATTTAACAGCTAGTGCTCTAAAGGTAAACTATGAGTGGAATATAAAGTTAACCTCGCATGAACATGGCTCAATTGTTGGCTATTTTAATGATCAATTTGAAACAATGTGGCAAGATGCTCAGCCCTTAACTGAGATATGGATCAAACGGTATCAAGAACTGTACCTCATCCAGCACGATCAGAAGGTGGCAGAGTTTCCAGCGAGTTATCAGACGAATAAAGTTGAAGATGCACTAAAGGTTATCCCGAATCAAATGCAAAGCCAAGCGCTCGAAGGGCTCAGAGCCATTCGTGAGAAGGGTGCGAAACGCGGCCTTATCGTCTCAGCGACGGGGACCGGTAAAACGTACTTATCTGCATTTGATGTGAGGCGTTTCAAACCAAAACGCATGTTATTTATCGTCCACCGGGAACAAATACTCACGAAATCGATGGAGGATTACCGCCGTGTTTTAGGAGGCGCTGAATCGGATTTTGGCTTACTTACGGGTACTAAGAAAGATTTGAACGCACGTTATTTGTTTGCGACGATTCAAACCATTTCGAAACAAGAAACACGGGAGCAATTTCATAGCGCTGCATTTGATTACATATTAATTGATGAATCACATCGGGCCGGAGCGAATACGTACCAATCGATTATTAATTATTTTCAGCCTGAGTTTTTACTCGGCATGACAGCAACCCCGGAGCGGTCGGATGGCTATAATTTATTTGAACTTTTTCATTATAATATCGCCTATGAAATCCGACTTAAAGAAGCACTAGAAGAAGATTTACTTGTACCCTTTCACTATTTTGGCGTGACGGAATTAATGGCACCGGATGGTCATGAGCTTGAGCTTTCAATTAATGATTTAAGTTTGGATCATCGGGCAAAACATATTGTTGAAAAAATCAATTATTATTCGCATGCGGGTGACACCCGGTGTGGTTTAATGTTCTGTCAAAGTAAAAAAGAAGCGCATGCGTTATCAGGTGCTCTCAATCAACAAGGATTAAAGACAATTGCATTGACCGGTGATAGTTCGCAAGAAGAACGAACCATGCAGGTGAATCGATTAGAAGCGGGTCGACTTGATTATATTTTGACGGTTGATATTTTTAATGAGGGGATCGATATTCCAAAAATTAATCAAGTCGTCATGCTTAGACAAACAGATTCCAGTATTATCTTCATCCAACAGCTAGGACGAGGCTTAAGAAAACATCATCATAAGGCGTTTCTAACCGTCATCGATTTCATCGGTAACTATGAAAATAACTATTTAATTCCTGTCGCCCTATATGGTGATTACCGCTTTAATAAGGATCGGTTACGAAAACAGCTCGTTGAAGGAAGTCGATCGATTCCAGGTGAGTCAACTATTAATTTTGAAGCAATTGCTGAAACGCGCATTTTTAATGCAATTGACCAAAAAAACCTAAGTTTAAAAAAAGATTTAGATGATGATTATGTCCGTTTGAAAAATAAATTAGGAAAGCAACCGATGATGATGGATTTCGTTAATTACGGATTTCGTGATCCGATGTTGTATGTTAGGTATGGGAAATCTTATTACAATTACGTGAAAAAGCAAGAAAAGTTCACAACTGAAATTTCAACGGATGCAAAGATTATTTTAGAAAAGCTAAGTGAACATGTTTTAGACGGGGTTAGACCCCACGAAGCTGTGTTAATGGTGTTACTATTAGACAAAGTTGCTGTATCTGACGATGACTTCGATCAACAATTAATCCGCCTTGGTTTACCAGCACTCACGAGCGCTACAAGGGCATCCGTTGTGCAAAATGTAAATTTACGTTTTGCGAGAGAAAAACACAAGTCACAAATGATAGCAATTGAAGCACGTTACGGCATCACGATGGTTGTGTTTGATGAGGAAGATTTACAATACAAGCGGCATCAAGATTTCGATCGCTTATTAAATGAAGAAGATTTTGCACGTTATTTAGCTGATCAAGTGACCTTTTGTTTACATCGTTATCAAGAACAACGGAGTGAAAGCCAGTTAATTGATGGGTTTTTACTTTATCAAAAGTATACTCGAAAAGATGTATTTCGAATTTTAGGCTTTTCAGAGAATCCAGTTGCGCAAAATGTTGGCGGCTATCTTGTGAGTCAAGATAAGCGCTTTTGTCCGATTTTCGTTAATTATCTTAAAGAAGAAGGGATAAGTGAAACGACGAAATATGACGATCAATTTATTACACCTGAATTGTTGCAGTGGATGTCTAAGTCTAATCGTCGTCTTTGCTCACCAGATGTTGATGCAATTTACCACCATCACAAACACCAGATGCGCTTGCCATTGTTTGTGAAGAAGCATAACGATGAAGGGGCATCGTTTTATTATTTAGGTGATGTTGAACCGGTGCAAACATCGTTTGAAGAAACGAACATGGAAAAGGAATCAATGAAAATGGTGCCAGTGGTTAAGATGTTGTTGAAATTAAAACAGCCGGTGGAGCGCAGCTTGTATACGTATATCACTAAAGAAAGTCATTAAATGAAGCAACGTGATTTTGCTGAAGGAATAAAAAATCGTGCCCGTGTTGGTAAATAAATGAAGAGATAAAAAACAGAGACGAATGGATCACAGTTGTGATCCATTCGTCTCTTTCTGTAAGGCCTCGACAATTGGAAGATCAGCGGGTGCCCAGTTTAGTGTTTCTAAATAGTCCGGTTTAAGCCAGATAACTGCCGAGTGTTCAAGTGCCGAAGGCATTCCATGCTTTAATTTCGCTTTAATTGCGGTTAGGTTGATGGTGAAGGTAGGATAATCATAAATAACTTCTTGGAAGATTTCATCTGCGAGTTCTACTTCACACGATAATTCTTCTTTTATCTCACGTTTTAGTGCCGTGAAGGCATCCTCACCAACTTCTACTTTCCCACCTGGAAACTCCCAAAGTTTAGGTAGTTTCATCGTAGCTGAACGCAAGGCACAAAAAATTTCATTGGCTTCATTTTCAATGACTGCAGCAACGACGTGGACATGATTTCTACTCATAACGAGCCCTCCCTTTTTAGTTGTAATCTCTTTAAACAAGCTAGATTAATCGGTTGAAAATTCAGCTTCAAATGCTACTAAAGCACGACAGAGTTTGCCTACGGGTAAACCAACAACCGTCGTGTAATCACCATTGATTTTTTCTACAAACCGTGCAGCATATCCTTGAATGCCATAACCACCAGCCTTATCATAAGGGTCGTCTGTCTCAATATAAGTATCAATTTCCGCCTTTGTTAAGGGGAAAAAGGTTACTTCTGTCCGTTCGACGAGTAGCTTTTGCTTCGTTTTACTACGAATCAGTACCCCAGTATAGACAACATGAGTCTGACCGCTTAGCGCTTGTAACATCGTGAATGCTTCTTGTTTATTATTAGGTTTTCCAAAAATGATTTGCTTGTAACTAACGACGGTATCAGCGGTAATAATCACTTCATCGTCAGATAAAAAAGGTAAAAAGGCGGCTTTTAATTTTACGAGTGCAGAAACCTTCTCGATCGGGTCTCTAGTTTTGATCTTAGATTCATCAACATCAGGTGTCCGTATACTAAAGGTAAGACCAACCTGTTCTAATAACTCTTTTCTTCTTGGTGAAGTTGATCCAAGTGTTAATTTCATCGTCTTTCCTTTCTTGTTGCTCAATGGATTTAAGTATCAGACTGGCTAGTTATCGCTCCAACTTACACTATAGCATAAATATCTCCATTTTTCTGTGACTGTAGATGCTATTTTTATAATATTGGCTTGTTGTAGGTCTAAAGTGGGAATAGTAAAGTATTAAAATTGAATAAGGCGGGTGAAGTCAATGTACAAGCAGCACCGGTTAATATCACTCATACTCACGTTTTTATTGATGACCCTTGTGGGCCTTTTTCGGTACAGCAGTGGTTACTTAGCACAAATTGATCTCATTATCATTATTGGAGTGATTATCCTTAGTTTGTTCTTGAGTTGGCGTCAACTCTTTTTGGTAGCACTAATGATCATCTTAGTTGTTGGTTTCAGTTTAATTTTCCTTACAGATCAGACCTTTTCAAATCAATTTGATTTGATTCAAGAACATGTGTTGCTCTCGGCAACTATTTTGTTGATTTGGGTAATCTCGGCCGTTGTTAAACAGCGGGAAAAACGGTATTTTGAACAGGCGTTACGTCTGAAAACACTAGAAAAATTTCAAGGAACAACCGAATTATTAACCGAAGCTGAATTTAAATCTCGGGTGCACCTTATCCAAAGTGGGACCAGCCGTCGTCAGGAACATAATACAGTGGTCATCGTCAATGTGCATAGTAAAACATTCACAAAAAATGCGATGCACCACTACATTAGTGATGTTTTGCAACATACGATACGTGAAGAATACGACCTAATCATGCGCAATCACGCAGGTCACTACATTATCTTTTTACAAAATGCTAATAAAGCAGGCGTTGAAAAAGTTGCAGAACGATTTTTTGCAGCGATTCGACCGCATCTAAATGAAATCGATTTACCTGTAACCTATACCTGCTATGGCGAAGAAGATTTTGACTTTGATACATTGACCCCAATTAAAGTAGGTGATGACAGATGATTTATCTATTGTATGTCATCATGGCGTTCTTTTGGTTGATGTTAATCTATTACTCAGTCTTGACGCTTGCTGGTGTTTATCGTCGTTTAAAGAAAGTTGATGATCAACCGTTGGCATTGTATCCATCGGTCGCTGTGCTCATTCCTTGCTATAATGAAGGGGTCGTTCTTAAAGAAACGTTAGAAGCTATGAGTCAACTGAATTATCCTGGAGAGCTGAACATCTATGTACTTGATGATCAGTCAACAGATAATACAAAGGCTATTGCACAGGCATTCATGACAACCTTCAGTTTCATACATTATTTGCTAGTTCCCGTGACAAAACATAAAGGAAAGTCATCAGTATTAAATTATGGAATAGCGGTGACGACTTCTGAATACTTTTGTGTTTTCGATGGAGATAATCAACCAGAACCCAATAGTGTCATGCGACTCGTACATGAAGCGGAACGAACGAAAAAGGCAGGGGGTGCCGTGGGTTACGTAAAAACATTTAATCAAAGCAAAAACTTATTAACGCGGATGATCGGTTTAGAATTTCAAGTCTTCCAACTGTTAATGCAGAGCGGTCGTTATCAATTGTTTAAAACAGGAGCACTCGCAGGAACAAATATGTTATTAAAGCGATCCGTGTTAGCAGAAGCAGGCGGTTATGATCCAGTTGCACTAGCAGAGGATGCAGAGTTGACTGTTAGAATTGCAGCCTTAGGTTACTTACTACCGGTTGTTCACCATTCACGCACCTGGGAACAAGAGCCCGAACAATTACGAGCATTAATAAAACAACGCACACGGTGGTTGAGTGGTAACTTGTATTTATTGGAAAAGTCGCTTTACCAATTTAAATTTTGGAAAGGTCGAACGTTTGTGCATTCGATGCAACATATCCTCACCTATCTAGTCTTTATCGTCTTTCTAGCGATTAGCAATGTATGGTTTATCTTAGGGCTAATCGGTTACCCGTTACCCGTTGTTGGGACACCCTTACTGCTCATCTGGTTTTTAAGTTATGTGGTATATACGGCCCAAATTATTAGTGCAATGGTACTTGAATCAACCCTGACGCCGAGAAATGTGGCCGTTGGTATGATCATGTATTTTACCTATGCACAGTTGTTTTTGATTTTACTATTCAAAAGTTTATTTCAGTACATCACAAGCCGCTTACGCCGGAAAACAATTCAATGGGACAAAACAAAGCGTTACAATAAAGGTGATGTTCAATGAAAAAACTTGGTTTAGTTGTTATCGGACTTGGAGTGATTTTTGTGAGCCTCTTTTATCTATATCAACAATTTGTTAGTAAAGTAGAAGATCCTCGCCAGGTCATTAAAGAATATTACTGGGATGACACATCCGGTATTCGAATGTATCCTGATCATGACACATTTCTAGTTGAATCACTGGGACAATATCTTTTGCTAATGGTTTATTTGGATGATCAAAAAGCTTTTGATGAAGCCTATACAATAATTGATGACTTATATCGAGAAGATGACTTTATAAAATGGCGTTTAAAAGATACCAGTGCGGATGCAGTTGTAGACACATATCGCATCAGTGAAGCCCTATTTAAAGCGACAGAGGTTTTTGACGATGCTTCTTATGCATCAATGGGGTTATCGTTCTTACGAACGATTAAAATGCACCATCAAAAACAAGGGATAATTAGTGATTTTTATGACTGGGCGTATCAATTACCTGGTGATACCATGCACTTGAGTTATCAAAATGTACCGATGTTAAGGACCTTAGATTTAGATTTAACGGTAACTAAACAGTTGTTTAATCAAGCAGAAGAAAAGCCATTTTTTAAAGAAGTCTACATTATCTCTCAATCATCCTTGCATGTGACCAACGAATTAACGGTTAATTTGATTGATCAATTGTTAACAGCGATTAGCTACGTAGACTTATTTCAAGAAACTCCGGCAACTTTTCATGAATGGCTAATGAATCAGTTAGCTGAAAATAATCGTCTAACCGGTTTATATTACCGTGATACATTAGAAGAAGCAGTCGACTATGAAGCAAGTGCAGTAAATAGTTTAGCGCTGATATATTTTAATAAAACGGAAGAAAAAACCTATGAAAAATTGATGTATGAGAAAGTAATTGAGCAGTTACAAAATCATGAAAAAAATAATTATCAAGATGTTCATGCTTTTGATTTCTTATATTTACACCTGGCTATAGAGATCTACCAAGCAAATCAATAGGTGATCTCACGATTACAATAGCTAAAGCTAAAGCATAAAGAAAAGAGAAGCAAAACTGTGCTCGTTTTTGCGGACAAAAAGATAGCCTAGTTGAAGAGACAAAACAAAAGATTGACGAAATTTACGGATAGCTATTTTCTAGCTGTAAAAATTATTGTATAATTAAAACGTTACCAATAGTTGTAACTGGGAGAGTTGGCTGATTAGCTGCACCATTCGTGGTCGTGTTAATCAGCTATTTTTTTGTTAGCGCTTTATCAAATGTCTGCAAAATAGGCGTGAGTTTGTATAAAGGGGTTGTTTTATCATTAAGGCGGATCTAAGTTAACCACTTGTTACGGACTGTCATGGTATGATTATGATTAGGTCCATCAGTTTTTTGAAGGGAGACGATTATTATATGACTCAACGTTACCGTGTTAAACCTAGTAAAGGTCAGTCAATGTTTGGATTTATAGTAGGATTAATGTTTGTTGTTTTAGGGTTTGTGCTCGTCGTGCCTACTTTTGGCGGCTTCGGTATAATCTGGTTGTTGGTATCGATTGGTATTACGATCATGCATGGGATCAATGCTTTTAGTGAAAAAGGCGTTGCTACCCACCAAGTCGACGTCCAATCTTCTAAAGATATCATGGATCAAGAAGGCGGATACGATCAAAAGATTCGGCAGTTACATAAGCTAATGCAAGACGGGATTATTTCAGAAACCGAATATGAAAGCAAGAAACGCGAGCTATTAAATGAACAATGGTAAGTGCTGGAGAGAAATCATTTAAGGTCAAGACTTGAAAGGTAGTCTTGATCTTTTTTTCTTTTAAAAAAGCTGAAATCATCACACATTCTTAAAGGTACTAGTAGTGTGTGACTGTCAGGAATTTCTACCATAAAGACACTTTTGGTTGAAAAACAGCTGTGTTTTGTCTAAAAAGGGTTCGATTGGTACGGTTATTAACATAAAGAGCCACTTTTTAGAACAATGACCGTATTGCTAAATTGGATTAAACTTTAGTTACCGCGGAATACTAAAGGATCCGATTTAGGGGATTTTATGATGGAACAAGATTTTAATCAATTACTTAATGATTTTGAGCCGATGATGTATCATTTATTAAAGAAATATCATGTGCGTGATGGTGAAGGTGAGTTTTATCAAGAATTAGCGATTGTTTTGTGGCAAGCAAGTTTAACCTATCAAGAAGAGAAGATGAAGTTTTCAACTTATGTCTACAGTAAAATGCAGTTTCATTTAATTGATTTATTTAGAAAAGAGGAACGTGCCCGCAATAAAATTGAGGCCTATCAACAACATCTGCGCAGTGACCTTAATCAATCGAGTCAGAATGATTATGATCCTACCTTTGTTGAAAAGATCAAAGCTATCTTAACTGACAACGAGTGGCTCTGGTTTGAGGGACAGATATTAAAAGGCCAAACACTCGTTGAAATAGGAAATGACCATCACGTAACAGCAAATGCCATCCGTCATTATAAACGTAAAGCTGTCTGTAAGTTACGTGATGCTATCCGAAAAGAACGCTAATTAAACAGGGGGTCAGGTGGTGGAGAGATGTGATAGGAAGGCGAAGGCTTGTTGATAGGGGCTAGCGTGAAAAGGAATGGGTGCAAATGCGCCTAAACGAAAAGCGGTGATGTTTTTTTAAAAAGCTACCACAAATAATAGGTTAGCCGGTTAATTCTTGCTTTGTATTTGTAAGTAAGTTTGTTATGATAACAGTAGTAATTACCTGCTTATGTTTTTAGTGAATGATTAGTTTATGAACGAAGATTGTAAGAAGCTAAAGGAGACAAACCATGCGTGATACATCACAACGGATTATTGATGCAGCGATCGATATCTTTATCGAAAATGGCTATCAAGCGACGACACAAGATATTGCGAAACAAGCAAAGGTTGCGGAGGTCACTTTATTTCGGAAATTTAAAAACAAACAAAATTTGTTTTTAATAGCGATCCAATCTAAAATTGAAATGATGTTTCAATCAGAAGCTATCCTTCGTGAGAATGAAGCGGAATTAGGCGACGTTCTTGTTGATTTATTTATGACAAGAATGATTACATTGAAGCAAAATCAACCTGTGATAAAAATGTTATTGGCAGAAAGTTTAAAAGGGCATTTACCCAGTCATATTAATTTTCCGGTACTCTTTTTTAATCAAATGACAGATCAACTGGCACCATTGAATGATTATGTGGATGTAAAAGCAATGGTCAGAGGCTGGATGGGTCATTTCATGACCGCGATTGTCCTTGATTTAGAGACGGAAACGGAAGCCATTCGTCATGTACTGATTCAACCCTTTTTAAAAGGAAATAGCTATAAGAGAAAGGATGGGCGAAATGCAACCTAACAAATTTAATTGGCGCATCATGCACGGCATCATGCTTGGTTTTTACCTATTAGGCTTAATTGCTTTCTTAATAATCGGTGACTTATCAAGTACGATCAATCAAATCTTATTTGCCCTCTTTGTGTTAATTGTGATTCGAGAAAGTCTGCGGTTCTACCGACGATTGAAACGCGAACAAGCTGCAGTGGAAGAAGAAGAGTAAAAATAAAAACTGGGAACAGTCACGAGTGTCCTCTAATTGGGACATTTACTAGGCTACTGTTCACCAGTTTTTTTAATGTCAACGATGCTTTGATTGATTTGAAGTTGAGAGGAAGTGATCCATTGAACAATAACACCGTCAGGATTGCGATCAACGTGTAATTCTTGTCTGAACCATAACGGACCATTGCGTTCGGCCATTAATACTTTAGGATTGTCACGTTGGTAAATATCGACCGTATAGCTGCCATCCGGTGAAGTGGTTGTCATCACCTTTTCTTTACCCGATACGAGCGCTTGCAGTGTTGGAAGCATTAACGTGATAGCTAACAGACTGGGAATCAAAATCGAGACATACTTATAGAAGCCACGACCTTCTTTTGGGATGCGAATGGCACAAAATAACCCGAGAAGCAAGAGGGGCCAAATCCATAGAACAGACGGCATGAATTTCCAGTTGTTATAAGTAGGGGCAAAATAAAATTCGCTAATTGATAATAAAGCAATAAAACTTGCTATCCATGAGATAGTTATTCTTTTTTTGCGCATCATTCAAACTCCTTTATGAAACACTTTGCTTAAATATATCTGACTATTCTTTATTTTACCTCGGATTGGAAAGGATTTCAAGATTGATTTCTGTTCCTAAACGTGGATGAGAGGTAAATGTCTGGTCACTAATCTATAGACGAAAACACGTGCGGCTAGGTTACATAATTTCATTGTCTAATACCGTAAACTATGATAAAATTTTGTTGCTTAAGCGGTGCATGAGTGCGTGACGTGAAACGTGTGATTAAATTCCTGTGACGCAATAAATAGCTTCTACCAAAGATAGGGTAGCGATCTCTATTTTTGATAGCAGCTATTTTTAGTATTTTATCAAAGGTGAGGAGGACACATGTATGTTAGAAAGTATCGCGATACTGTTACTTGGCGGGTTTATTGCTGGCATGGTGATGACAAAGTTCAACTTGCCTCCCCTGCTTGGCATGTTAGTAATTGGTGTCCTATTTGGTCCATATATGTTCGATTGGTTAGGGAATGATTTGTTACATATTTCACCAGAGATTCGCACCTTTAGTTTAATGGTTATCCTCATCCGAGCAGGTTTAGGGATCCATAAGCATGAAATACAAAAGGTTGGCTGGAGCGCACTGAAAATGAGCAGCATCCCCTCGTTAATGGAAGGCTTTGCGGTTACCGCTCTTGCCTATTTCTTTTTTAACTTTAGTTTTGCAGAGGCTGGTATGCTAGGGTTTATTTTGGCCGCGGTCTCACCAGCGGTTGTTGTTCCAAGCATGTTAGAATTAAAAGAAGCACGATTAGGTGAAGATAAGCAGATTCCAACCTTATTACTCGCGGGAACTTCGATTGATGATGTGTTTGCAATTACGTTATTTACCTTCTTTCTAGGACTTGGTACATCAGGTGGAGAGTCGATTGTCTTTTCGTTATTAAAGATTCCATTTAGTATCATTGTCGGTGTAATGATTGGGTTAGTTATCGGTTTGATTTTTGTGAAACTGTTTGATTTCAAGAAATTTCTTAAATCGAACAGTGAACGCTTATTACTTGTTCTTTCAGGGGCAATTTTCTTTTATCACTTTGGTGAACAGATAGGTATTGCGAGTTTGTTGGGGATTATGACATTAGGATTTATGATTGTTGAGAAACGACCAGAAGTAGCGAAAGGCTTAAGTAAACAATTGTTAGGCATTTGGGTATTTGCTCAAATCTTATTATTTAGTTTAGTAGGTGCTGCAGTCGATATTGACGTTGCTTTTCAAGCGGGCTTGATGGGATTGGTGATCATCGGTGTTGGCTTAATGTTTAGAACATTAGGGGTCGTGATTTCGCTCATTGGTACGAATTTAAATAGACGCGAACGTCTTTTTTGTGTGTTCAGTTATTGGCCTAAGGCAACCGTTCAAGCTGCCATTGGTGGCATCCCCTTAGCAAGTGGTGTGGGTGAGGGTGGCACCATCCTCGCGATCGCGGTATTGTCAATTTTATTAACGGCACCGATGGGTGCGATCTTAATTAAAAAAACAGCTCCACTGCTTTTAACACGCGCAAAAGAGCAATAACGTTTGTAGTTACATGAAGATTTGTTATTATTCTGGATGTAACTACACGTCATTTTGTGTATAATGGTAAAAACTACAGAAAAGGTGAGGTAGATGTTTTCATTTGAAATTGAGAAAAATTTAGAGCTTAGACCTTTACAAGCAACCGATACATCAAAGATATACGAGATGATTCAATATTCGCGTGAGCATTTACGCACCTTTTTAATATTTGTTGATTTAACAACAAAAAAAGCGGATACTGAACAATTTGTTAACGAAACAATGATTACAAATGCTAAAGGTGAATCGTTTGTCGCAACCATTTATAAAGACGGAAAGTTTTGTGGCCTTGTCGGTTACAATACAATTGATCAAACGAATAAACGTGCGGAAGTCGGTTATTGGCTCGGTGAACCGTATACGGGACTTGGAATTATGACCAAAGCGACCAAAGTGATTATTGACTATGGCTTTAACGCGTTAGCTTTGAACCGTATAGATCTGAAAGCAGCAACGGCTAACCATAAAAGTCGCGCCGTCGCAAAACGTCTAGGTTTTAGTGAAGAAGGTGTGATTCGTGAAGCTGAATGGGCACATGACCGCTACCTCGATCACGTCCATTACGGCTTGTTGAAGCGGGACTGGCAACAGTGAAGGCAGTGATAAAATGATAAAGTATAGGTTTAATCCGGATGAAGATGTTCAGCTACTCGATTATCTCTATAAACATGTTCCTGAAGCTAAAAATAAAGTAAAAGGCTATTTATCACGTGAACAAATTCTCGTTCAAGACAATGTAGTAACACAATTCAACCATCTTGTGAACAAGGGTGAAACGATTAAAGTATTAACGAAAAAACAAGACACAAAAGCGGTGCGACACATGGAAATACTTTATGAAGATGATGCCATTATTGTCATCAATAAACAAGCAGGTCTGTTGACAATTGCAACACAAAAAAATGAAGTGAAACCAACAGCCCATCGTCTTTTGAGTGAATACTTACAAAAGCAACAACCACATACGCGCATTTATATTGTCCACCGACTCGATCGAGACACATCAGGGGTACTTGTCTTTGCCAAAACTGAACAGGTAAAAAAGATCCTCCAAGAGGAATGGAAAACACGTGTGTTGGAACGTACCTATCAAGCACTAGTCGAAGGTCGAGTTAAAAAAGATAATGACACGATTGAGTCATACCTTAAGGAAACAAAGACATACCAAATGTATGTAACACAATCAAGTAAGGATGCAACGTATGCGAAATTAACTTATCGAGTAACTAAGCGCTTTAAACAAGAAACGTTACTGGATGTTTCCTTGGATACGGGTAGGAAAAATCAAATTCGTGTTCAACTTGCATCGATTGGCCATCCAATTGTGGGAGACAAAAAGTACCGTGCCCATACGAATACCATTAAGCGATTAGGGTTACATGCGAAGACGCTCGTTTTTAACCACCCGTTAACGAATGAAACATTAACCTTTACCAGTGCTTTACCAACCAGTTTTTTGAAGCGTCCTTAATTAGGAGGTGTTACCATGTATGTTGATTTAAATGAAGCTGCTGAGTATCTGGATATTCATGAAGAACAGGTGCGGAAGTTAATATTTGAAGGTAAAATTAAAGCGCATTTTGATGGTCAGGCCTATATGATTAATACCGGTCAATTTGATCAATATTTCAAAAACTTAGAAAAAGTACGTGCGCAAATCCAAGCATATCTCAATGAACCTATTCCTGAAAGTCTCTATGTCAAAGACGAAGATTAAAGGATAACAAAACGCTAATGCATTCAAAATAAGAAAGGACCTGGAGAACGTTTTCCGGGTCCTTTCTTATGGTCTAAGCTAAAACGTGAAGTTGTAGGATTATTAACATCAGTCAGAATGGTAGGTGGCACTAATCACTGACATCGGGGTCTTTCTCTGACCACGTAAATCAAGTTCATAATTTTCAAACGGATAGAAAATTATGAAGTTTTGACTGACGTTATCTGATAATTTACGAGGTAAGTTTTCGAGACTAGGGTGCCAGCCAATTGTACCTTGTCGCGCACTAATCGCCATGACTAAATCCTGTTTAGCTAATTTTAGGCAATACCGCTCGAGCATTTCCCAGTCAGGGAGATGCGTAAAACTCAACTGATTAATTGGTTTAATTTCTTCAATGACAGATTTTGTAGCTTCAAAATCATCATCCATCACAATATATAAGACGGTACAATTTAATTGCTTAATGATGTTTTTAGTGATGCGAATGGCATCTTTAAATCCGGGTTTATAAAGAATTTGTTTCGGTAAAATGACTACTAATCGTTTTGTCATTTGAATCGGTTCAGTCTCTTTTACAATCAGATGGCGAATATAGGTATGATCGATTACATTGTCAATAACACCGCCAAAGACTTTTTCTGAGTGTGTTTTTGGCCCCTTCCAACCTGAAATAACAGTGGTAATACGTTCCTCTGTAATGGCGCGTTCAATCCCTTTACCAACAGATAAACTAATCCGAGTCAGTGGTCGAATGGGCACTTCAGCGCCTGCGGCATAAAACATAGCATGTCCCAGCATCTTTTCAGCAGTTGCCACATCAGCTTCTGCTTGTTTAGCATGATTTTTAATTACTTTTAGTGGATAGAGCGGTTCATCAGATTGAAGGGATGCCCGAACAAGAAAACCTAAATCCATTAATGCTTCCATTGTATGCGGATTCGCAATTGGAATCAAAATACGTTCAGGTCTTTTTTCAGGATCTGGTTCCGTTTCAGTTTGCGCTTTTACTAATCGGCGACCATATTTTTCGGTCAGTGATGGTCCAACAATCGTTGAAATTAAAATCATGATGATAATCGCATTGACCGTATTTTGGTTGATCAAATTCAAGTCAAAACCGACCAACGTAGCAGCAAGTGTTGCCGCTGCTTGTGGAATGGTCAGGCCTAAGATAACAAGGCTTTCTGTCTTCGAGTAGTTAAATAGTTTTGCACTTAAGAAGGCAGCTCCTGACTTTCCAATAAACAAGCTAAAGGTAATGAGAAAAGTAAGCATAATTGATTGGACACTAGCGAATAACGCGGTAACATCCATCAACATACCAACACTTAATAAGAAAAACGGAATAAATAAGGCATTCGCGGTAAAGTCAATCCGATTCATTAATGATCCTTGACTGAAAATATAACGGTTTAAGCTTAAACCAGCAAGAAAGGCACCAATAATTGGCTCAAGTCCAGCGTATAAAGCCATCCAACCGCTAACAAATAAAATAACCAGGACATAATTAAATTCACTGGCACCATCGAGCCCATCAATTTTAAAGAAGTGCTTAGTTAGAAAGGGGACAAGTAAAAAAATGAGTAACGCATAGATACCTGTGGAAAGGATTAATTGTAACCAGAAGTACGCATTAACTTGACCGACTGACATTCCAGATATAACAGCTAAGAATAGCATGGCGAGAACATCAGTGACTAACGTACCGCCAACCGTTGTAATGATTGCCTTGTTCTTACTGATGCCCATTTTACTGGCGATGGGATACGAAAGTAACGTATGTGACCCGACAATTGAACCGAGCAGTAAGCTTGCTGGAATACTAAATTGAAAAACAATCCCAACGGAAAACCCGAGAATGAGAGGAAAGCCAAATGAAAGCAAGCCGAATATCAAACTTCGATGGCGATATTTCATAAAGCCTTCAATATCAAGTTCGAGTCCAGCAATAAAGATAATAAATAAGAGGCCGACCGTCCCTAAGAGCTCGATTGTTGCGTCGCGCGCTAATAGGTTGAGGCCATAGGGGCCAACCATTACGCCAGCAAGAATCGGTCCAACAATCCCAGGCATATGTAGCTTTTTCATAAGGATAGGGGTAATTAAGAAGATGAGCACAGCAATCGCAAAAATAATCACTGGTTCAGTTATAGGTTCGAACATCATGTATCACTCCGTTTTTTGAACTGTAAAAAATGATTATAACCTAAAGAATAAACAAGTACTAGTAAAAAGAACAAACACGCCTGCTCCAAAACTTGCATTGGGTTTCGACGTGTTCTGCTCAGATTATTTATGGTAGAATACTCAGTAGTTTAAACAGTAAGTTCTGTTAAGTCAGTTGTCTTGAAACAATGGTGACTAAAGATAATTGTCCAGATTGTTGCGTCGTTTGGTAGAAGAGTTAAATCATGAATCATAAAGCTTGTCGTAGCTGTTTGGTTTCTCTCAAGATAATTTGTCCTTATGGGCTCCCCACGATAAGGTGAAGATGTCTCGTTTACAACCAATGTCGTAATGAGTAACTGTTGTTTATGATTAAAGGCCTTCCGTAGCGGAATTAATGTTAATAAGTCGGAACTTAACGTCGACTGAGAGATTAAGTTTTTTTCTAGATAAGTTAAGTAGAGACGCTTATAATGATTGAAGTCATCATCAGCAATCTGTTTTTGCCAGTTTCTTTGCAACGTAAGTGTCATTTATATCACCTTTCTTTCCTTTAGTATAGCAAACCTTGAAAGAAACGAATAGAAAAGCTAAAATAAATAGTAGAAAAGAGGGATAAGTGATGGAAAATAATACAGTGAAATTATTGAAAGACTTGGTTCGTATTCCGAGTCCTTCTGGTAACACAACAGAAGTGATTCAATTTGTTAGTCAATACTTTGACACGCTAGGAATCGAAACAAAACGGAATCGCAAAGGCGGCCTTATCGCCACTTTGCCCGGTAAGAATAACAAGGAACAACGGATGTTAACAGCACATGTTGATACATTAGGAGCAATGGTAAAAGAAATTAAAACAGATGGTCGCTTGAAATTAGATCTTATTGGCGGGTTCCGCTATAACGCCATTGAAGGTGAGTACTGTCAGATTGAAACGAGCACGGGAGAACGGATAACTGGAACCATTTTAATGCATCAAACGTCTGTACATGTGTATAAAAATAATGGCGCGCTCGAACGAAACCAAGAAAACATGGAAGTGCGTTTAGACTTAAAAGTAGAGAATGCAGCAGATGTCCGCGCACACGGTATTGAGGTTGGAGATTTTGTTTCGTTTGATCCGCGTGTCGAAGTGCTTGATTCAGGATTTATTAAATCGCGTCATCTTGACGATAAAGCAAGCGTGGCCATTTTATTACAAGTTGCTAAAAGAATTGTGATGTCTGAAAAAACTTTACCGTATACGACACACTTTTTAATTTCAAACAACGAAGAAATAGGCTATGGTGGGAATTCAAATATCACTGAAGAGACGGTCGAGTATTTAGCGGTTGATATGGGAGCGATGGGTGATGGTCAACAAACAGATGAATTTACTGTCTCAATTTGTGTGAAAGATGCTAGTGGGCCGTATCACTATGGTTTACGAAAGCACCTTGTCGCTTTAGCAGAGTCAGAGGATATCGGCTACAAACTTGATATTTATCCTTATTATGGCTCAGATGCTTCCGCAGCGATGAATGCCGGGCATGATGTGATTCACGGTTTAATTGGTCCGGGAATTGATGCGTCACATGCTTATGAGCGGACGCATGTGGATGCGTTGCGTGAAACAGAAAAGTTAATTGAGCGCTACTTGTATAGTTCCTTGCAAAACTATTAAAGAAAAACTTCACAAGATTAGTATGTCGTTCTCCTTTAAAGGCACAGTGAAAAGTGAACCGGGTCGATTATCTGTTAGCAACCAAAGCTAATGAGATAGCGATCGGGTTTGTTTTATAGCTGTGTCTTTTGCGTCTTTAAATACCTGGGGTAATTAAAACACAATGTTTCTATCCTAAAAGAATAAACAAGTGCAAGCAATGAATAAATAGATGAAAATGTTAAATTTTAGCTTTTAACTTAAGCTGAAAACGGGTATACGTAACTACACAGCTATTCAAAACAGTGATTCAGTTGTAGTGGTTTTGGTGAGACGATTGCTTTCTTAAAACCCACGAGGATTTTAGGTTAAGTTGGTTCAAGCTTGAAAATTAAATAAGAGAAAGCCGAGGGAACTTCGATGGAAAACGCCATGTTGATTTATAATCCATCGTCAGGTGATGAACTTGCCGGTGAGTATTACTTAGATATTACAGAAGCAATTGAACAAAAAGGTTATCAATTAGAAGTCAGAGAAACAGAAAAATCGGGGGATGCAACAGTATTTGCTGCGGACGCTTGTAGACAAATGTTTGATCTAGTTGTTGCTGTAGGTGGAGATGGAACGATAAACGAAGTCATTAACGGGTTAGCGGAGCAACGTCATCAACCTTTATTTACGTTCATACCTTTCGGTACGGTTAATGATTTTGCCCGGGCGATTGGTATGCCAATGGATCCTGATAAAGCGATTGCTTATTTAAAAGAAGCAGATACTGAACAACGGGTTGATATTGGGAAAGTAAACGACCACTACTTTGTCAATGTGATTGCTGTAGGTGCTATCGCGGAAGCTACTTATGATGTGTCACCCGAACAGAAAACACGATTCGGGGCCTTAAGTTATTATATTGAAGGTGCGAAAAAGGTGACAGAAAATAATAGTTATCCAATTCGGTTAACACTACCTCATCAAGAAATTGAAGAACAAGCATTTTTAGTAATTATCGGTATGACTAACTCAATTGCAGGGTTTGAAAAGTTATCACTTGAAGCAGAACTAGATGATGGCTTAATGCATGTTTTTATCGTGAAAGAGTTAAAAGGTCTAGACATTGTGAGAATCATATCATCGGCGATGACCGGTACGTTTAGTGAACAAGATCAGGTCATCTACATAAAGACAAATTATGCCCGGTTGTCTTCAAAAGTGAAGCTTCATACGAATATTGATGGAGATGAAGGAGAAGATTTACCAATAGAGTTAAATGTTTTAAAAAAGCATATACGTTTATTGCGATGTCATGAGAAATAATCTGTAATAAAGGGGTGTTAATACGATGGATAATTGGATTGATGACTATCTCATTGATTGGCATACAGGAAGTGAATTGAAAATATATCGTGATTTTGAAGTGATTTCATTTATTGGCATTAAGCAGAATTGGATTTATACAATTGATCATTTGCTGGATATCGACTTACAAGCACTTGTAGCTAAGCAAACAGCGACAGAAACGTTCAATGAATTACTAAGACTTATTCCTAACGATGAACCAGTCTATATCACATCTACACCACTGGGTGCACACTTAAATAACAGCTACTTTTATAAATTGGCACTACCTTTACGCATTGATTATGCCATTCAAGTTGGCTTAGGTGTGGCTCGATCAATCCATCAACCTTCAGATTATTGTTTATATCCAATCGAAACAACGCTAGCGCATACTGATGAGGTTGATCAAAAAGCAATCGATTTATTACGTTTACGGCTCTATGTGCAGTTAATTCGAGGGAAACAAGCAATTGATCGGCAATTACAACAATTATGGATGCAAAATAAAGCATTCATTCAACAATTACTTTTTGCAGATGTTGATGATACAATGTCCCGTTTCAGTCAGTTATTTCAACGTGAATATCATCGCTAAGTAAACTTAAACCATTCGAAAAGAGGCTAATTTATGAAACACCAAATTGAAGCATATATTGATTTGTTATTTGAAGATGCAGAAAAAACAGAAGCCGTTCAGGAATATCGCCAATCCCTTACCTTAAAAGCTGATGCTGCTTATGAACAAGCGCAAGCACAAGGTCAATCTAAGGAAACAGCATACGGTTATGCGTTGCAAGCACTCGGCGATTTGGGTGCAATTAGACAAAAAATTCAACAAAAAGAACAGGAAAAAGATACAACGTTTCTTCCGGACGAATTATTGGAACGGTTTATTCACCATAGTTCTCGAGAATCAAAACGAATCGGTTTTGGTGTGATGTTGATCATTCTAGGTGTCAGTATAATGATTTCTTTAACCCGGTTTGCCTGGTTTGACCAATATATTATTTTAGGGTTATTGCCCCTGTTTTTAGCCGTTGTTATTGCTGTAGCAGGTTTTATTTACAGTGGTTTTAAGTCAGAGGCTATTAACGAAGAAATTAAAGATTATCAGCTATCAAAGGAACAAAAAGACACCGTTAAACAAAAATTAGCTGATAAGCGACAACATTTTGTTGTAAAGACCATTGTCGGGGTTAGTCTTTGTATTTTATCACCGTTAATTCTGATCGGATTTGCAACTGTTGATGACACATGGGCACTTACCGGAACGAGTCTGTTACTTCTGTTTGTTGCCATTGCAGTCTATCTCTTTATTACAGCAGCAAAACAAAAAGAAGATCTTGAATCATTATTAAATGAAGGTGGGCTCAGAAAAAAAGAAGAGAAAAATGAAAAGGAACATCAATTAGCTGCCATTGTCTGGCCGCTTGCTGTAGCTGTATTCTTAGTAACGGGTTTCTTGTACGAGCTATGGTATATAAATTGGTTGATCTTTCCACTCACCGCTTTAATCATGACCAGCATAGAAAACACCCATCGTTTATTTAAGAAATAATTTGGTAGAGGAGGACAAAACACATGGAACGAAAACGACTCGATCAACGGCTTGATCGTTTAGTGCATTTATATGATCATTTTGATCAAGTAATTGATCAGCTACCAGTCAATGTCCCAGCATCCGTTCGAAAACAAATAGAAAAATTTGTGTTTAAGAATGATGACCTTAAAGGTCTTATTGAAGATATAAAGACGAGGCGACCACCACGATTTATTTTAATGGGACGTACTGGGGTAGGAAAAAGCAGTCTCATCAATAGTCTTTTTGGAAAATATATCGCAAAAACGTCAGCGATTCAAATTGGTACAAAAGAAGTGGAGCGCTATCAGTATGAAGATAATGGCGACGTGTTATTTGAAGTGATTGATACCCGCGGACTGAAAGAATCCGTTACTCGTACTGAAGATAAGTCTGCCGAACAAGCCTTAAAGGTTGCGATAGAATCATTTGAACCAGATGCGGTTTTTCATTTAATGAATGCAACTGAACGGGCGGCAATGGATGATGACTTGATGCAAATTAAACGCATTAAGCCTTTATTAGGCAAAGATGTTCCAATTTTGACCGTTTTGACGCATGTTGATAACATTGAACCTGCTCGCATTAAAGAGGCTGAAAATTATCCCCAAATTAAATTGGATCGTATTGATGAAAAGATTGAACAAGTCAAGCATTTAATGAACGCACTCCAGATAGATGTAACAGAAGTAATTGCGGTTTCAAGTTATATTGAGTGGACCCATGACGCACCAGAAACATTATTTATCGAGGAACGCAAAAAGTTAGCGATTGATTTCGATGGACGTTATCAAATTGATTATTTGTTGGATTTCCTTGAACACAACATGGACTTTCAAGCCTCGATTCACTTAATGATGTCAACACGGATCGATCGAGCCATCAAGAAAATTACCAAACAGTTAATTCAAATCTTTTCAACAGCGGCTTCAACAGTGGCCTTAACGCCAATTCCGGTAAGTGATATGTCGGTACTTATTCCCTTACAGCTAATTATGGTTAGTTTTATTGCTTATTTAAGTGGTCGGGATTTAACAAGAGAAACCTTGAAAGATTTTCTTCTTAGTATTGGCGGGGTCGGCTCACTTGGGTATAGTTTTAAATTAATTGCTCAACAAGGATCCAAGTTGTTAAATGTGGTGTTACCTGGGTCCGGAAGTGTTATTTCCAGCACGATTGCTTTTTCAGGTACCTATGCAATGGGTAAGGCAGCTGAAGCGTATTACCTTGATGGCATGAACAAAAAAGATTTGAAACGTGTCATAAGGCAAGCAGATAAGGAAGCTAAACAAAAGGAGAAAGAATTAACGGATGACTAACATAATTTATCAGTGTTTAAATGGTTGATAGCGGGTGAACTCATGCCAACTGATTAAAAAGATAGTACGCGAGATAAAAAAAGATTGTACTTTGACAGCTGTCGTGGTAAACTCATAGAGCGATGAGCTGATTTGTGTAAATCCAGCACATCAAACGTTGTATGTGGCAACGGTGTTGGTCGCAAATTTTCGATGGTTGGTTAAATGTCCAATCAAAAAAACTCTGTCTTCTGTTGAAGGCAGAGTTTTTTAATGGAAAAATACAGGTGATTAACCTTCTTTTCTATTTGTGGATGATCAATACGAAGTTAGATGCCTAAAAAATCAATAGAAGAGGCATTGAATAATGTATATTTAAAAAGATAAGAGCTATGAGTAGGCTGAAAATAATTGAAATAGCTTCTGTTGTGATATAAGGGATCAAGAAAAATATGCAGGGTTGATTAAGCGGTTACAATGCTATGAATTATACTTAAATGCGGTTTGAATTGTTTGTGTATTAGCTACAATTCGAACGTTTTATGTTTATAATTCTGAAGATTTGGGTAATGGTAAGATAGGGTGAACTGACAGTGATCGTTATGTGTCAGTATTTAAAGAAAGTGTGAGAGGGGGATGCGGTACTGGTTTAACGCCTACTGCGTTGACATTAGATAACGAAGGAATCACCTATACTTTTCATTATTGATTTAAGCAAAACTTAATTGAAAATAACAAAAGAGTAAAGGGGACAATAACTTATGAAGAAGATTTTAGGAATAATCATGCTGGGACTAGTACTTATGTTAGTAGCTTGTGGTGAAGATGACACAACTGGAGATAATGATTCAGATAGTGATGCAGACGTAATTGTTGATGCTGAAGACGAAGGCTTTGATCTGGTCTCAGAGGGCGAGTTGACTTTTGCAGCTTCTGGAGAGTTCAAACCATTTAGTTACATGGAAGGTAATGAAATGGTCGGCTATGACGCAGCGGTTGGTCGGGCGATTGCTGAGCATATGGGCTTAGAACCGAATGCAGAACGTGCTACCTTCTCAGGTATTGTGACAGGTGTTAGTGAGGGCCGTTATGATATGGCTGTTGCAAGTCATACCATTACGGAAGAACGCTTAGAAGAAGTTGACTTTTCTATCCCTTATTACTATTCTGGTCCAGTCGTTTGGGTACGTTCAGATAGTGATGTTGCGAGTGAAGCTGACTTAGAAGGATTAGAAATTGCTGTTGCGCGTGGAACGACTTATTTAGATATGGCAGAAGAATACACCGATAATATTCCGCAATTGGATAGTGATGTTGTCGCTTTACAATCACTAGATAATGGTCACTACGATGTTGTTATTACTGATGATGTCACAGGTAACGAAGCGATTAATAATGGGTTAGATCTTAAACCTGCTTTTTATTTAGGTGTTAGTGAACAAGGGGTCGCTGTAAATAAAGATAACCCAGAACTTTTAGCTGCTGTTAACGAAATTTTACAAGAAATGATTGATTCAGGTGAATTAAAAGAATTAGCTGAAGAATGGGTAGGATCTGATATAACAGTTGAACCGGAAGGTGCTGAATAAAATAATTTAAGCGGCCACAAATGTGGCTGCTTAACCTACATAACATCACAAACGCTAAGATGAGAGAGAAGGAGAGGTCAAATTGGTTGAGTTTTTTGATATATTTATCGGAAGCACAGATGTATTTATTGAAGGTCTTTGGCTTACACTTAGATTATCTGTTGTTTCGTTATTAATTGCGATTGTTATTGGACTATTTATTGCTATGTTGAAAATATCGAACATTAAAATTTTGGAATGGATTGCAGACGGCTATATTTGGATTGTGCGTGGAACGCCACTGATTGTTCAAATATTTATATTGTACTATGGACTTGCAGAGGTTTGGTTGATTCCAAGTTTCTGGGCGGCAGGTATAGGTTTAGCATTCCATAGTGGTGCGTATATTGCTGAGATTATTCGGGGTTCAATTCAAAGTATTGCTAAAGGTCAACGAGAAGCTGCCCGATCACTCGGGATGAATCGATCGTTAACAATGCGTCGAATTATTTTACCGCAAGCATTTAGACGAGCGGTACCAGCGTTAGGTAATCAATTTATTATTGGTATTAAAGATTCATCTTTAGCTTCATTTATTGGACTACAAGAATTATTTGGTGTATCAAATACAATGGGGTCAAACTCATTTAATTACTTACCATATTTCTTTACAGTTGCTGTCTATTATTTAGTCATTGTATTAATCTTAACAATTGGTGTTAATATGTTAGAGAAAAAACTAGCGGTGAGTGATTAAGAGAGGGGAGCTGACGTATGACAGAATCAAAAGAGATGGTTCGTGTTGAAAAATTAAACAAATCATTTGGTGATTTACATGTGTTATATGACATTGATTTAGAGGTTAAAGAAAGTGATGTAGTTGTACTAATCGGTGCAAGTGGATCAGGAAAAAGTACATTACTGCGTTGTTTGAACTTTTTAGAAATTAAAGATGATGGCAAAATAATCATCGAAGGTGAGCAAGTTGAAGCGGATACGCATGATTTAAATAAGGTAAGACAAAATGTCGGAATGGTCTTCCAACACTTCAATCTGTTCCCGCATAAGACTGTGCTCGGAAATGTGATTGAAGCGCCGATGCAAGTGAAAGGTATATCAAAAAAAGAAGCAGTTAAAGAAGGTAAGCGTCTTTTAGATAAAGTCGGACTGGGTGATAAATATAATGTTTATCCGTCACGTCTATCTGGCGGACAGAAGCAACGGGTAGCGATTGCGCGTGCCCTTGCCATGCAACCAGATATTATGTTGTTTGATGAACCAACTTCAGCACTTGACCCAGAACTTGTTGGGGAAGTGTTAGAAACAATGAAGGAACTCGGAAATGAAGGGATGACAATGGTTGTCGTTACTCATGAAATGGGATTTGCTCGTGAGGTTGGTGATTGGGTTATTTATATGGATGAGGGAAAGATCATCGAAGTCGGACCACCCGATCAAATTTTTGACCATCCAAAAGAGGAACGGACGAAAGCATTTCTTGATTCAGTGTTTTAAGGTAAAACAAGTCATCTCAAAAAGATGACTTGTTTTTTTAACTACTTTAACATGTGAATATCACTTGCTATATCAATTCAAATACTTTTTACATCAATTGTTTGTATAAGTTAAAAAGAAGTGAGAACTTAACTCTAAAAGTTTCAAGTAGTTATGTTATGATTACTTTTGAGGTGATAAAATGAGCTTTTTAACTAAAGAAAAATTAAATGAACGCTTAGTGCGTATAAATGAGAAATATACGATTGATGAAGATGTTTTTTATGGCATCATTGAGCACTGGGATGAGGTTGATCTTTCCGTGGATGAGAAAATTGAACAAAGCTTTACTAGCCTTCTTAACCAAGTAAGTTTAGAAATGGATAAGATTGATGATATTATTGAGTTGAAGCCGACTTGCTTTATGGGTTGTGCTTTTTGTTGCTACTTTCCGATTATTGTAACGAAATTAGAAGCTAAGTTGATGAAACAGGCGATTCACAGTTATCCCAAAGAACGCAGAGATGCCATTTATAAACACTTAAAACAATATCAAGTGTTACATGAAGAAAAGCTTGCTATAGCACGCCAAATCGATTTTAAGGAAGACGATAATTTCAAGAAATCTTATCGGATGTTGGATTTACCTTGTCCATTACTCGATCCAGAAAAAAACATGTGTATGGCCTATGAAGTGAGACCGATTCCTTGCCGGACCTATGTGAATTATCTTAATCCCGTAATTTGTGAAGAAAATCGCATGCCAGAGGAAACAGTCAGCTATGAGTTTTTATACAGTCCATATTTTGAAGCGTTAAATACATTTATTCAATGGATGTATGAGGATGGTGACACAGGTGAGATCACTTATCCAGATGATTTGTTTACTGAGGACTACTTAATTAATTGGTTGAACATCTAAGGGTGTTATCGCTTGAAACTATATTACCACGATAAATAGGGGCATTACTGCTAGTTCGTAGCGGTAATGCCCCTAATAACGTTAAGTATAATCAACCAGTAAATATTTCACCTTTCGGATAAGAAATACGAGGTGGTGTTTTTCTAGCAATTGAAAAAGCAATGGTTAAAGGGCCAACCCGACCTATAAACATTAGAAGCATAATTATGGGTCTTCCAAGACTTGAAAGTTGATCAGTGATACCAGTTGATAGACCTACGGTTCCGAAGGCTGAGAAGCCCTCAAAAACGACTTGTAATGTTGGTAAGTCTTCAGTGATCGTTAACAAAAAGATTGAGAAGAAAACAAAGAATAAACCAACTACAATAATTGACAATGACCGCAGAATAACATCTGTTTCAATACGACTTCTAAAGGCAAACACTTCACTATGTCCGCGTAAATAAGCAGTAACTGCTAAAACAATGATAATAAAGGTGGTAACCTTAATACCACTGGCCGTTGATGCCGAACCTGCACCAATAAACATAAGTAAAATGGTAAACAGCAAGGTTCCATCATTCATTTGACTGTAGTCTAACGAATTAAAGCCTGCTGTTCGTGGTGTTAGCCCTTGGAAATAACTCCCCCACAACTGCTCACCAATAGAAAGATTGCCTAATGTATTCGGATTGTTCACTTCTAATATAAAGAACAACACGACGGCAACAACATTGATAATGAGTGTGCCGACGAGCATTACTTTTGTGTGCAAGGTAAGGGCTCGAAACTTTTTACGGGCCATTAATTCGTAGATGACGGTAAAGCCAATCCCACCGCTTACAAAAAGTAAGGTGATAACAATGTTGACGATGGGGTCACCAATATATTGTGAAAGACTGTCAGCCCATAAACTAAAGCCAGCATTATTAAATGCGGAGACAGCATGAAAGAGACTGGTAAATAAGCCGAAACCAAGTCCGTATTCAGGCACCCATCTAAAGGAGAGAATGAGTGCAGCAATTAATTCCATTGAGATGGCAAAATAAAAGAGCACGCGAATTAAGCGAACAATTCCCCCCATAGTGTTTTGATTCAAAGCTTCTTGCATAAGTAATCGGTTTTTTAATCTGATTTTCTTCCCTAAAAAGATAATACTCATAACAGCAAAGGTTAAAAAGCCTAAGCCTCCAATTTGAATTAAAATCATCAGTACCGTTTGACCAAATAGCGTGAAAGCAGTTCCGGTATCCACAACAATAAGACCTGTTACTGTTACGGCCGATGTTGCAGTAAAGGCAGCGTCAAGCCATGATAAAGGAGCATTTGTACTAATCGGTAATTTTAATAAGATCGTACCAAGTGAAATAATCGCGAAAAAACCAGCAGCTAATATTTGCGGTGGCGTTAATGGGTTATCTTTTAATTTTAAGAGTAAATTCATCGTATAGTTCCGCCTCTTTAAATTTTTCAATGTCTTTATTATGACCTAACACAATTAAAACATTTTTAGGTTCAATGATAAAGCCAGGGGATGGGTTTATGTCAATTTTACCCTCGTATTTAATGCCAAGTAAAGAAATACCGTATTTTGTTCTTAAATCTAAGTCTTCAACTGTCTTTTTGTTAATTTTCTTAGAAGATTTAAGTTCGACGATACTGTAATCCTGAGAAAGTTCAACAAAATCTAAAATATGACCATGAAGCAACTGACGCACCAACCGTTTTGCGATATCTTTTTCGGGGTGAATAATGTAGTCAGCACCAATTTTATCTAAAATTTTCGAATGATTTTTGTTTATCGCTTTAACCCATACTTTTTTAACGTTCATGTCCTTTAAAATTAAGGTTGTTAGTATACTTGCTTGAATATCTTCACCGATAGCGACAATCACGTAATCGAAGTTTGTTAAACCGAGTGAACTTAGTTTCGATTCTTCGGTTGCATCTGCAACAACCGCATGAGTTGCGAATTCTTTATAGTCATTAACTGAACGTGGATCTTTATCGATCACGAGCACGTCATGACCTTGTGATAGTAATGTATTTGCGACACCGCGTCCAAACTGACCTAAGCCAATGACAGCGAGTTGCTTTTGTTTTGCCATGAAATCCCTCCTAGATGACTCAGCTCTTAAGTCAATCTGTCTATCTGTACTCTAGTTAAGATACGCCAAATAGGTAGTAAAGTCAATTAAAGAATCAGAAATAAAGTGAAAGGAAATTGATCCCTTACGCTTAATTGGTTAACGATAAGAAATTAGCTTTCTTCATTAAATGATAGGCAATAATTTTATACAACATTTTTTTGGATGCGTTAAATTATTGAGCCCTCTTTAACACTTGTATGACTCACTATAACGGTACCTTGTGTCCGGTAACAAGTCCAGCCGCAAGTTTTTTTGATTGATTTGCTGTTTCGTTGGGGGATTGTGTTGAATGTGACATTTCATCTATTGTTGAACTAAACACTTCGCTTGTTGCTATGACTTAAGTCAACCAGCAATGCCTTAGTTCTAACATCAACAATTATTTATTTAACATCATCCAAATCTATCATATGAATAAGTCATTTACTCATTACGCAGTAAGTAAAATCCTTAGATGTTGAGATGAGGGTAGAAGTATTTTCTGTGGTCTGTTGTAAAATGAAATGCATAATCCCATTAGATATTAAAAAAGCCATGTAAATGCGCTATACTTATGAGTGACTAAACAAATAAGTTAGGA
>NZ_QJJR01000002.1:0-31705 GCF_003201605.1 Streptohalobacillus salinus
GCTGTCCATTTCTTATTTTTACGCATAAAAAACACTCCTAATAAAGTAGTAGAATTTTTATTATTTCTACTGTCTACTTTATTAGGAGCATATCACAACTACAAATCGGGGCATGTCTTTCTTATACACGTCTTACTAATCTTACTTTTTTTCATAGATGATCGTAAAATTATTGTTAAAGTAATGACAAGGTCTAGAAAGCTTGCCTGGTTACTTTAATTCAATACTTTTAATCACACGTGCTGGATTACCACCAACCACCACGTTATCCGGAAAACTTTTCGTCACAACCGCACCAGACGCGACAACTACATTATTACCCAAGGTCACACCGGGATTAATAATGGCGCCTCCACCAATCCATACATTATCCCCAATATGAATTGGCACCGCATATTCATAGCCGCTATTTCTCTCCACGGGATCTAACGGATGCGTTGCTGTATAGATTTGCACATGTGGAGCAAGCATACAATTATCGCCAAAATGAACTGGAGCGACATCTAAAATTGTACAATCAAAATTTGCATAAAAATGGTTGCCGACATGTATGTTATATCCATAATCAAAACGAATATTAGGTTCCATATAAAGTTCTTCACCCGTCGATCCTAGCAAAGCTCTTAAAAGATTCACCCTCTCTTGCGGTTCTCCTTCTGTTGATTGATTATATAATTGGACTTGTTTTCGGCAATTCAGTCGATCATTAACTAATTGCTTATCAGCTGGCTGATAAAGTTCTCCAGCAATCATTTTTTCTTTTTCTAACATATGGTCTACACGCCCTTTTCATTAAACTGATCTTTCTCTATTAGCTAATCCGTTCAAATACTCTGTTTATGATTAATCGTTATTAGGTAAGGTTACATACCCGGTTCAATATAATCAAATTGAAAAGCTTCAGCATTTAATTCATACCACGTAAATAGTTCACCTTCCAAGTCCCATGTAATTGCAATCTGATTGGGAATCCGGAGACCGTCAACAGTTGTATAACTGTTTATTTCACCGAAGCATCTTTGCCGCTCCGCTTCTGGACCGGTATCTTTATAACGCATAGCCTCAACGTATTCTAATTCAGCATCTGTATTAAAATGAAAGATTGCCGAAACAGTTTGACCATTATAGTTAAGTGTGGCTTCCGCTGTCTCATCATCGACCGCTGTCCAATTCATATAAGTTTCCAAGGCAGCCGTTGGATACCAAGGTAATTCCAGAAGAAAACGGTGCATCGAAGATTCATTAATCTTTTCATTTTGCTGCTCATCAACCACCGCAAAGAGATGACCGAGTCGGATTAACATTTCTCCATTCCCACGATAAAAATAATCCCGTCCAGTTGTAGAAATGACTGGCATCATTTGTAAATCAACCGACCACAGATAACCCGGTTCCGTGACATTAATTACCTGTTCCGCGACAGGATAATAAGGCTTTTCTTGATTTGGCTTAAGTTTCATTGTTCCAGTTTGTTTTAATTCAACCGTTCGAATGAATGGTTTACCAATAATACCTGTATTAATTAACCACTGTTTGACGATTGGTGGGAGCTGTTCCAGCTTCGTTTCGTCAATCACAGGGCGACGCTCTGTAACTGTTTCATTTAATAATTGCGCTTTTTCTTCTTTCACCATTGCTTCGAATTTTTTTTGATTGGACAGACTGATTAAAAACAAGATAATTATGACAAAACCGGTAATAAACAAACCATAACTTATCAATGGCTTCATGCCTCATTCACTCCTTTTCAACTTATAAAAGTGTGTTTCACAAATCACAGTAACCCAATCGACAATGTCCTCATCTGTAGTCTTTTTCTCGGTAATCAATCGTAACGTCAGTCCGTAAATCGTTAACCACAAAATACGGGCCTGTGTTCCGATATCTTGAATTGTAAAACCCTCTTGGTAGCTTGCTTTTTGTAATAACACTTCAAGTGAGCCAATACCACTACCGATGGCATTTTCTTTGAAAATAGATGTATGTTTCACAATAGCTGGAGACGGATTCAACATCACTTTCTGATAGTATTTTTTTTGACTGATTGCGGTTTTTACATAGCGAATGAAACGTTCGATAATTTCCTCACTTGGGGCGACCTCATTAACTAGTGGTTGCTTTACCTCCCACATCAGTGATTGATAACCACTCAAAACAACAGCCTCAACCAGGGATTCTTTATTGTCATAGTAATGGTAGACGGTACCAATCGATACGTCCGCTTGCTGTGCTACTGCCCGAATCGATAACGCTTCAAATCCAGTGGATTCGACAATTGCTTTTGCAGCTATTAATAACTTCATTTCATTTTGTTTAATTGTGTCAGGTTTCATTTTCTTACGCAAAACATCACCTCTTTTATTGAACGTTGTTCAATTAATAAAATAAGTATACCATATAATCCATTATCAAGCGACAAATCCCTATAAAAATCATCACTTAAATAAACAACCAAGTGAGCTGAGTATTTTTGTCGCTCTCTCGGTTGTTTATATAAAATGTTGGTTTTGTTAGTGACGACGCTTGTAAAAGGCCAAGCTCAATAATATCCTCCAGTAAAAATGATTTCACTAATTGTTTTTTCTGATTCAAAGACTAAATCATTAAAGGTAAAAGCGATAAAATTCCCAGAGGTTAGTGATTCATACATCGTCTGTAATTGACCGAGTTCTAAGTTAAAGCTCTCTTTATTTGGACCGATGCGTGCACTTAAGTTAATGTCTTCAAAAGCAATAAGTGTGACCTCTCCTTCGAAAGCTTTATCAAGATCAGGATATGGCGATTGGGCTGCTTTTACCTTTATTTTTTTAGTAACGCCTTCTTTTGTGATTGATACAATTTCACCATAGTATTGTTTGTTGGTTCTATCTGGTTGATTTCTTTCTGGTTGTATTGTGTTAATGCTGAGAAAAAGCGATAAACCCGTCAACAGAATAATCATTACGTAAAAGAAACTTAACCATTTTTTCTTTTTCATTTATTGCTCCTTTTGCTGATTTTGTCAAACATCCAGAAAAATTATAGCATTCAAAAATTATCTAAGCTATCTTTTTTCTCGGTTTACTTAATTCGTTATTCTCGCGTGTGAACTTCAGAATGAACTTCAAGCGTCGGTGTGCTGACCAATTCAAAGGTTGCTGATGCAAGCGTAACCTGATTTGAACTACTTTCAACTTTGGTAAGAATATGCGAGAAAAGCTCATCTTTTACACCTAATCGTCTTTTATAATCAACCACATACCTAACGGTGAACTCCACCCAATTATCATTCACTTCCATTAAAACCAATGGTTTTGTTGTTGCGTTTTCGATTAAGTATTTTTGCACCATATTGTTCCAATGTTTTTCAGCTTCTTCGACATAACTGCCAACCACTTCATCTGCGGCTTGATAACAGATTGCCCTAGCTAATTCGTAGTTGCTACCAAATTTAACTGGAATTTTAATTTCATCCCATAAAAACGGGAAGTCAGCCGAGTAGTTATAGACCGGTTCTTTAAAAACAAAGCTATTCGCGATCCGTACAATTCGCCCATTGTATAAGTCACCATCGACCCAACCACCAATCTCCATGATGGTCGTCCGTAACATCCCTACATCAATCACATCTCCCTTTATTCCACCGACTAACACTCGGTCACCTGATTTGTAGATATCGCTAAATAGAATGGCGGTCCAGCCGGCCAAACTAACTATAACTTCTTGTAAGGCAAAGGCAATCCCAGCCCCCGCTATACCAAAAAAGACGGTGAGTGAGCCAAGTCGGTCTCTATACACGACAGACAACAATAGCACGATTAAAATATAGCCAACCGTTCCTATTGCTTTTTTTGTTCGATAGGAACTATTCGGATCCTTTATGTAATGATTTAATCGCTTTGAAATAATACTTCTAACCAGCATTATGAATACACTACCAATAACAGCAATCGCTAACTGAATTGCATTTGGTCCACTAAATACTTGCATGACTTGATCCATTCATGTCGCCTCCTTTTGACTATTTGGTTTGGTTATGTTTATAAAACTCTTAAAACACCATCCGCATAACTCGTTAGAATTTAAACGGACAGTGATTAACAATCATTTAATAGGACACAATGAAGAAAACTGCGCTTGTCTAGTATTACCCTATTTTTCTAGAAGTTATTCCCGTTACCAGCTAATAATAAAAACAAACCCACTACGGTAGCTATGGACATACCGGAATGAGTTTGTTTATTCTTTTACATGCTACTTCACTAATGAAGCACATTTTAGCATTTATTTAGTTGGCGCTCGTTCTATTTAATTGACGCCGTTTAACATGCACTTTAATCTCAGCAATCTCGCCATCGCGATTAAAAATACGTTGACTTATCTCTTTTGTTAACGTATCTGCGTGATCGTTAACTATTTCTGTCCCATCTTTAAAAGTAATAACCAGTTTTTTATCTGTGTCTAAACAATAGGTAATGGGTACTGTGCAGAACGTAAAGCCGAGCATATCGTTTTTAAGTTCAATAGTTTGTGCTGCTGTGGTATCATCCTTTGTTGGTAATGACCACTGGTGGTTACCAGTTAAAAATTCCTGCTCCGCTAAAAGAACAGGGTTAAATTGAATTTGACCATTTGTGACGTGAACGCCTAATTCACCAAAGCGAGAAATAAAGTCTTCTTTAACTTGACCTGTCATGCCCGGTTGTTGCACTCCAGCAAAGCTTGGCGTGTGTGAATAAGCTTCGGTGGGAAAGGCTCCGTAGGCTTCAGGTGACTTTTCTAATCCAATTCCCGCCTTAATATCTTCATAGAGGTGCAATAATGTTTCGGCTTCTTCGTTCATACCGGTTTCTTGATAAACGGCTTCAAAGTTCTCTTGGGTCGCTAATAGAAGCTTCGATACCATATGCCAATAAACACTTCCTAAGCCTTCATATTTATAGAAAGTTCCTGAACGACCGGTAAAGGCATGGTGGTTAAAGAGATCGGAAAACACTTCTTCCACGACTTTAATATCTTCCGCTTGGTAATCTGTTGAGGTGATTAGTGCGTCTCTTATTTCTTCGCCATTTCTGAATTGGCCATTAAAATGATAATTACCCTTTACGTCCTGCTCAATAAATCGTGTCTGGTTCTGGTTTAATTCTTCCTTCAAAATGAATGAGCGCTTAACGTATTCTTCAGGGATGATGTTTTTAGTTAAGAAGGTAGGCAGTTCTCGATTCGGATACAACATATAGCTGTGTTGATCTTCACGATAAATCGCACTTTTTCTTATCGCTATTAGTACGGCTATAGCTTCTTTACCCGTCAGTGCTTTTGAACTTAACACTGCCACTTGTCCTTCTAGCATTTCATACAGGTGTGATATGCTACAACGCTTTTCTTCAAAACGAATCAAGTTATAAGCATGATAGAGGCCATCTGTCCGCTTATTTTTAGTGATAGAATCTTTTAAGTGGTTCATGGAAACATCTGTAAAATCACGTAGTGATTGTATTTCTAGTGGTGCTTTTTTACCGCTAAAGCCATCGGTATAAATGGTATGACGGTAACGTTCGCCGATCTCACCTAATGCTTTGACAACTTCAAAACGAACACTATCTGACATGTTTTCGCCTAAATATTTCTTGCTATCGGCTAAGACATTATAGGTCTCCTTAAACATTTGCATCACTTCAACTGAAACATTTATCGATGTCGCGTCAACCGTTTCAATCAGTTCACTCATATAGTCTTGGAAGCGGTGCATGTAATAAAGCGTTACCATCGATAAACCATTACCAACTAGCGCATTATTGGCATCATTCCACTCTGGACGTTGGGTATTCATCCAGATTCCACCTTCAGGAACATAGTTTGAGAACTTAGCAAGTAACGTAACTAAAAGTTTTTCCATTAAGTTAACCTGATAAACTTTTCCCTTACTATAAACAAGTTTACCGTCAGCGCCCACTTCAGCTATCTTTTGTTCAATGGCTTGTTCCTTTTGATCATCATATTCAATACTATTTCTCGGATCATTAACTAGTGCCGCAAACCCTTTAATTTTATACGGGACATGCGCGTATGCATAAATTTCTTTTTGCAGCAATGTCTGTAATTTTTCCGGATGATATGCCTTTGATAACTCTAAAAGCTTCAGCAGATAGATGATTTGGTGATCGCCCCAATAACCGATGTTTGACCAAGGATCCTCCGGATCAATCTTTTCCCAATCTATACCATCTTTCGTAATCCGGTAAGGATTATAGCCATCGGCCGTTGAAGCGTTAACAAATTTGGCAATGATGCTTTCTATATAGTTCGGATAACTTATCGATAACGCTTCCCAGTTTTGAAAAATATCGCGCCAGTTACCTTCAAATTTTAAGGCCTTACTTCCATCTTCTTTAGTAAGCTCAATATTGAATTTATTCCACGGACGACTAGGATCACCATGACGTCGACTAAATGTGAGTGGTAAGTACTCATAGACCAATCGTTCAAAATCTCGCGATTGCGTTTCTGCAGCCACAGTAAGTAACTGCGCATAGCTAATGGTTTCTGGTAACTGCGTGATACATATTTGCTGTTCCGCGTAAACAGCTTTATTCCAATTGGCTACAAATGATGCAAAATCTTTGCGGTCAATCATGTAGCCGCTTGCATAAATACCGCCACGCATAATGTTGTATAAGGTGTTAGAGAAATGGCGATAGGTCGCTTTTTTATCAGCGGTGTACTGCACACCATCCGCTTGATAAACCATTCGTTTTAGGTTTTGTTCGCCTTTTGATACATCCGCTTCAATGCATGTAAGCATATCTGGCGTTTCTTTTAGCGTTTGTAATAACGCTTCAATAGCTGCAACGCTCTGGTTAAGCTCTGCTACGATCGACCAATGCTTAGATGTTTTCCCATCAAGTGTTACAGTAGCTTCAACGTAATAAGCGCCTCTTCGACCTTTTACATCAACTTCTGTTTCAATCAAGCCATTTTTCCAAAACGCTTTAGTTTGTTGTTCTGATAATAGGTATTGGGGGTTATCTAAACCCGTTGACCAAACAGTCGTCGCCTTTAGTGATTCACTTGGTTCAGCTTTATCGGTTAAAATTGAGCTTAGTGTGTAAATACCAAGTCCTAGACCTTCAACTAATTCTGAGCGTTTATAGCCATCCACTAATGTACTCTTAGTGGTTTGTAACAGCGTATTCACTCCATACGGTAAGATATTTCGAAGCCCATCTAAGACTCTAACCTCAATCGCTTGCTCAGCTAAATTTTCCAACTTAGATTCTTTCACGAATCCAAACTGATCACTTGTTTTCCAGATATAACGGTAGCTAACGTCTAAGTCATGATTGATTTCTTCGAAAATAATCTTGTTGCCCGTTGTATTTTTGTACAGATTTCTAGTTATTTGGTAAACATTCTGCATGTGTGTTGAAAAAGGTTGCCACAAATAGCTTTTCATATTTTTTTTAATGATTAATTGTGTATCAGGTCCTGTCGTTTCATGACTGTCATGAATTTTGTCATCGGTGTCATACGGGAATAGCGCAGACTCCGCATTTTTTCGTCCACTCGTGAGCCCTCCTGTACTTGAAATAAACATCCATTGGTCACTATCGCTAACGATTGTCATGAAGAATGGTGGCATCTCATCGAAGTTTTCAATTTTGAAGTAAGCGCCCTCTTTTAATTGTTCTAATTTTAACGAAACCGCTTTCGTTTTTTGATATAAAAAAGTGTTACCGAAGTATAAATCGTCTCGTGTATTCATCAAATGTCCCTTTCTATATTTAATTTATAAACTAACCGGGTCACCATTGATTATAAAGGGATATGAGAAAAAGTGCAATCACCTTTATCAGATATCGAAAATTTAAATGTAGATTTCCTAAAAATCAATGGATGACCACCTATAAAAAGCACCTTAACATAAAGGTTCCACACTGATTTACGCAGATGCCTTGATTGCCCGAACAGATACTAGGCATTTGTTTGATAAAATTCATAGACACGCTGCCATGATATTTCTTCATTTGGTTGTAAATGAATATCGAAAAATACCTCAGGACAAATCACATGGGACCGCCCCCAAAGTGCGATTTTTGTTGGTCTAAAATCAGACGATGCACGGACACCTGCTCCCACTCGACGATGAAAAAGATCCCAAATAAACGATGCGGGTTCATTGTCGCTTACAATTTTCGCATAAAAATCGCCATCTGGAGTGACTGGCCAAGTCAATTGCTCATGCGACTGCGACATTTTCCCTACACTTAGGTCAAATGAACGCAAACCAGGAAAAGTCAGTTGATAATCTTCGGATACCGTTTGGTTGTTGATTCCAATAAAATTATGCGAATATTCATTCGTCTTAATCGTATGACTACCCGTATTAATTAACCGATATTCAAACACAAGTTTGTTATCTTTAAGACTTAATGCTTTAAATAAGTGATAGCCATAACCATGAGCATTTTTAATTGCTGTCTCAAATGTAAGTGATTCCGGGTGTTGTTCAACTTCAACTGTTGCTGGTGATACGTCATAGGGGTTGAAAAAATCATAGGGTGTATCTACCTTTTTTTTCAACAAACCTACGCCTATTTTCGGAAAAAAATCGCCAGTAGCTGTTGTGTCATAACCTAAAGGTAAATCAATCCCAAACTCATTACAAAACCCTAATCCACCTGTGCCTTTTCCATGTTCTAATCGTTCTGGTACGCAGTAACTGATACAATCATCGAGGGTGATTTGTGTGACAAAACCGGTCCAATCAAAACGCGAGCCCTGATATAGATTGCCCGGCTCTTGAACCTCAATCTTTAATCGGTTATTTTTCAGTTGATACATGTTGACACCTCCTTAACATTTATACGTATTTGGGCTAAAAGCCCATAGTGTCTAGAAAAAATGTACCGTTAATTCAATCGAAGTAAACGTCTAGCTGATTGGGAAAAGGATTGTTGAAAACAAAAACTTCAGCAATTTTCATTTGACGTTCATCATGGCATCCTTCCTAAATAAAAGCCGTGGATAACATTGTGTTAATGTAGCCTTTTCAGCCATGCTAACCGCAAATAAGTCACTAGATAATATATACCAAAAGTCATTAGCAATGGAATAAAAAGAGCAAGGCCAAACCAACTATATGTGGTCATATCTTCTTGAATGACCACTGCTTGTATAGATTTCACGTTGGAACTGTACCCTATTGCTTGAACGAGAACAAAACTTGTTACAAAAAGAGCAAGCAGATTATTTTTCTTAAAAGGTAATTTCCCGTAAATCCCTACAGACAATGCAAGCAACAGCGATAGGTGGGCCATTACTTTAAAAATAGAAAGGTTAGAGTAGATGGCCAACAGTTCTATTGCGCCAGCATTTGCTAACAGTAGTACTGATAGCTTAAAAAATCTGCTGTCATTGATAATCAGCATGAAAATAAGACAATAAATGACCATCACCATAATCGCCAAAGCAATGCCTTCAGGGGAGTTGCTAGTTTCTAGCAAGTTTATCACCTCTTTTTTTCGTTTTGAAGCAGCGTCACCTTATTAACTAATGCATCAAGGATGACCTAATTCTACGTCGCCATTAAATCATTAAATTCTCGCTCTATTTTCCTGTATTCTAAGGGCCCTAACTTCTTAACCGTCTGGTTATCAAAAATATAGCGCGCATATTCTTCAATCAGCTCTCGATTTTTTTTACTTGCTCGGTTTTTTACTATGCTTAGTGATTTAAACGCTTCAATAACCACTGTTGAGTCGGCTTGACCATAAAAAACTATTTGATTGTAGGCATCGTATAAAATCATTTCAAAATCATACGCTTCATAGATAACAGCACCTGGATTACCCTCATCTCTTAAAAGATTGTACCCTTCTTCAATGATTGATAAATCTCTTAACAAGGTCCCAAGAATTCGTAAACAGTGATTAGCTGTATTAGGGTCATTAATGCCTGGTGATAAAGCTTTTAAAGCAATTTCAACAATTTTTTGTATCATAAAACTAAAATCCTGGGTCTGTGTTTTTTTGTTCCCAATTAAAATCGATTGCGTTAACTCGTGTAGCACTTGTTCACCGAACTCTTCTTCCATTTCGTGGTAAATCGTTATGACTCTTGTTTCTTTAGAAATGAATTGGCCCACGACTTTTTGTACGCAAACGACACATTTATTGTCTGCAGCAAACTTTTTTAACCGCTTATAATTTATTTCTTGAATGTACCCGTCTGAATGCCCTAGGATCCGTAAATAAATTTTATCATCAATATATTGATGCATATCTTCTTCTGAGATAATTTCTGATTCCCCAACAAAAGCAATATAATTATCGATTTTTGCTTTAGATTCTTTCTGCAACCTTAAGATTAAATCACTCGCTTGAATATGGGTGGATACATTATTGACAAACAAAAGAAAGTAGATTAACCCTACAATGACATAAACAACAGCAACACTAGCAGCAATGACTAAATTGCCCTCTTTACTTGTGTCGATGAACAACAGCGAAGTAATGGCATAAATAAACCCACTTAAAAATACACCAAATGATTTCATCGTCGTATTATTGTTTAAGAAATTTTCAACCACACGTGGCGTAAACTGAGATGAATACATAGTTAAAACAACCATTGTTGTTGAAAAAGTAAAAGTTGCGATTGTTATAAATGCCCCTGCGACAATCCCTAAAACGGCTTGTGCTAAAGAAGTGGTCGTATAAAAAAGCGAATTAAGATAAAGTGACATTTCTTCGGCATATGTTTTATCAATGATTGTAATAGTGATTGACAGGATTAAGGCAATCAAACTATAAATAACCGGATAAAGCCAAATGCTTGTGCGTATTTGATTGATAATTTTTTTCATGCGTTGTCATCACCCTTCCACTAGTTTCCTGTGCAATAGTCTTTTTCTATTTCAGATTACACCAGTCATGCTTTTAGAGATTAATTTGATAGCTTTCTTAAAAACCTCATTGATTAAACCATCATCAATCGATGTCATCGTCTAAACGCGGCTTCATAGTGCTTTGGGTAATTTAATTGCGACTGACACTCTAAGATTATTTCTTTCAACAACCAGTTGGTACGGTTTGATGTGGTTAATCGTTAAACATGAGCTATTGATGCATAGCCATCTGATTTAACAAGTCCTCATCTGCTAAAACACACATTCCTTCGCTATTACATGCCAGAATGCTTTTGATAATCCGTTCATGTAACAAACTATTCGCTCATGATTTTTTTGTTACTATTGTTACGATAAAGGAGACTAAGCTATACGATAACAGCCAAATCATAAAATCTGCTAGCAATAAGCTAACGTCAAATCGATCATAAATAGGATTATACGAGAGACCAATCAATGCCCGGCTTACTGTTGCAACAAAATATGTAAGTAAAAAAATCAAAAGATATTTTTTCAAAAGTGCTCACGTCCTTATCAACTTTTTTAGTTCGTTTATGATAAGCAAAAACAGAAAATAGCTTCTTTGCTCAACTTACTTCTACCTCATTCACTGTCACCATTTGTTATGCTCTTTAATTATTCGATCAAATCAGATTTGTCAAAAACCACCTATACCGCTAAACACCGTTCTGATATTAAAAGCCTTGCTTTGAAATTAATTCAATCAACGCATTAGTTTATCGGTTAACATTAATTAACTGTAGACACGAGGGTTGTCGACGGTTGTATAACTTTGTTTGTGACGCTTGCTTTTGAATTTTGGAAACTTGGCGTTGCCTTTGAAAAAGGCTTTGTATGCTTTATCCACGTTTAGTTGAGCGTTCGCCAATGCTAACGCGTCTACTTCTTTCAACCGCTCGAACGCTTTCTTATACTTGTCAGACGAAGGGAGCCTTCTATCAGAAGTTCATTAAATTGATCTCGTTCTGTCGTCTATGACTAAAAATCAAACAAACCCTTAAAAATGCTTTTCACAAGCGCTCTTAAGGGTTTCAGCCTTATTTTTTCTTAAAAAGCGCAACTGTTTCGACATGAACACTATGTGGGAACATATCGACAGGTTGAACAGTTTTCAATTCATAACCGAACGGGATAAGTTCACGTGCATCAATAGCGAACGTTTCAGGATTACACGAAACATAAACAATGCGTTCAGGCTGGGCCCGCCCAATTCGACGCATAACTTTTCCACCGGCCCCAGATCGCGGTGGATCTAACAACAACAATTCAGGTATACCAAACGTCTCAAGCATCATATCAATGCCACGACGTGCATCTTTTGCTAAAAAGGTCGTGTTGTCGATGTGGTTATCGATCGCATTGCGTTTTGCCGATTCTATAGAAGTTTCAACAATTTCAATGCCACATAATTCCCCCACACGTGTTGCAAAAGGTAAGGAAAAAGTTCCTACTCCACAAAATAGATCGATCATTTTTTCTGTTTTTCTCGGTTTGCCCATTTCAATCGCTAAATCAACCAGCGTCTCTGCTTGAACAGGATTTGTTTGAAAGAAAGTATCAAACCATAAACGGTACTTGAACCCGAACATTTCATCATAAATGTAATCACGCCCAGATAGAACAAACTGTTCTTCAGATTGCGTCCGGTCAGCCCAATCTTCGTTCTTAAACCAAACTAAGCTTTTTACTGCCGGACAGTTGCTTTCTATCCGCTTCGCTAAAGCTTCACTTGCAGCCTTTAAACCATTTGCGGGAGTTTCTGTCGCGAATAATCCCAACATGATTTCACCAGTTTTAAATGACTGCCTTACCATTAAGTGGCGCAATAACCCTTCATGTTCATCTTTGTTGTACCCGGACAATTGATAGTCATTTACCCATGCTTGTACTTCCATTGCACAGTCAACCATTGCTTTTCCAGCAATTAAACATGTTTCTAAGGGAATAATCTTTCTAAAGTTTCCTTGCTCGTGCAATCCTAGTTTACCTTCCTTAGAAAATGTGAATTCCATTTTGTTACGATAGCGGAACGGTTCACCCGTTGTTCCAATCGTATCTTTTACTAAGTTTGAGTCAAACCCTTGGTTTACTAGCATCTCCTTGACATGACGCGTTTTTCCGTCCAATTGCCCTTGATAACTCCAATGTTGCCAAACACATCCGCCACATTTCTCGAAATGTGGACATTCAGGGATGATTCGCTCTTTGTTCGCTTCTAATAACTCAAATTGGTTTAACTTCACCCATCTTAATTCAGGATTCTCGACATCGACCCGAACTTTTTCCCCGGGAAGTGTTTGTGGTATGATTAATTTTAATTTTTTCGGATTCTCTTTACCTGTATCGCGCCATACGACAGCACGTCCTGAACCTTTTTCATCTAAATAATCAATCGTTGCTTCAAAGGTTTGCTTTTTATTTTCTGTCATCAATTATTTGCCTCCTAGCGAAATCTAAAAACCCCATTCATCATATCATTTTTATGAGCAATAATCGATAATTAAAAGGATATATCTAATTTAGATATACCCTTCTTCTTTAAGTGGTCGCATCACGCAATTTTTCCCTGCACGCTTTGCTTTATACAACAGATCATCAGCATGATCAAAGAACAACTCTTGTGTCAATGTTTTATTCAGTGGTTGAAAGCCCACACTTACTGTAATATAACCTTGAATCTCATCATGCACGGTCGTCGCAATTTTCTCGCGAATCGTATCAATCAGTTCATGCGAATCATCTTCTGACTTACTGGTAAGTAATACCGCAAATTCTTCTCCGCCATAACGGGCGACAATTTCATTTTCCGTCACATTCTCTTCAATGATTCGTGCCACTCGCTTTAGAATCACATCACCAACACTATGTCCATACTGATCATTAATTTGCTTGAAATTATCAATATCAATAATGGCGAGTTGTAGTGGCATGTTGTAGTGGATGCTTTGGTCGTACAAGAAATCCAAGTATTCATAAAACGTTTTATGATTATAAAGCTCTGTTAAAGGGTCGACTTTTGTTAGGCGTTCCATCATTGCACTTTTCACCATTAATGATCGTTCTTGTTCTGCAGAACGTTTCAAAACATTTAGTATGTCGGTACCACGGTCAAGTACCAATCTAAATACATAATAAGCACAAATCAACATGAAAAAGTATGAAAAACTTTCAAATACTGACGCATTTAATCGAACTTTTGGCACCGTATAAAGTAGAAGCAATGCAATGATGTTAACTAAAAAACTAAATTTTAATTCCGTTTTATTAAAATAGATTAAATTAACTGCCATTAAGATAACAAATAACACTTGTAAGCCAGGCACACCCGCATGTGTGTATACCGTAATCCAAGCAGCAATAACCCCTAGGATGGTTAATACTCTCGGACTGTACATTCGTCTAACCCGAACAAAGTAAGTGGCCAGGCCAATCACGAAAATTTGAAATGTTGAGGGCAACACTAATTTATATATGAAATAGGTTTCAAAGGTATAGAGTTCATGCATTAATGCCATTACTAATCCCAGTAGTTGTCCTGTCATTGCAAGGCCAACCATAAACCAGTATATGTATATGATTTTATTCATCCATGTTTTTAGGTCGACTTGAAGATGATCATTTTGTGACATCACAATTCTCCTTCACGTTTAGCAGTTAAGTCATGCACTTGCATCTGTTTTTAACTTATGATACTTTTACTCTGATGTTGACAAAGAAAGTCAACCAAAAGATGCGGTGATTTTGTATAGAAATGAGCCAATCCTAAGACAAATATGTAAAATATCAGATATCATTTATATTATAGCTGAATACCTGATACATTTCACCTATTTTTGATAAATATTTTTTGTAATTCAGAAGAGAATCGAGGCACAACATGACACACTTTCAAATCATCGGTGGCGGAATTGCTGGGGCAAGCATCGCCTACCATTTGGCAAAAAACGAGCAAAAAGTAACGGTTTATGATCGACATGATCAGGGACAGGCAACTTCTGCCTCAGCCGGCATTATTTGTCCTTGGACGAGTCAGCGTCGTAACAAAGCATGGTATCGCTTAGTAAAAGCTGGGGCAAAGTACTACCCGACGTTTATTAAAGAACTTGAAGGACTTACAGGGCACTCAACCGGTTATCAACAAAACGGCGCCCTTAGTTTATTTAAAGATTCTCATATCCAAGGGCTTGCCTATGAACGAATAATGAATAAAGCAGCTGAGGCTCCCGAAATGGGTCAAGTGAAAAAACTATCACCTGATGAACTTCGCACACTACATCCTTACCTGACAACGCATTTTCCTGCTGTATATGTTGAAGGTGGTGCGCAAGTAAGTGGCAACATGCTGTTAGAGACATTAAAACTTGCGATTAAAAAACTTGGTGGAGAATGGATTGCTACCGATCAAGCACCTAAAGAACTATTGGGTAAAGTTATCTATACAGCTGGTGCCTGGGCTAATGAATATGCTGAGGATGCAAACGTAAGACATCAACGGGCTGAGTTACTTGATATTAAAGTAAACACAAACATTAATCGTAGTGATATTCCTGTAGTAATGGGGCTTGGACCCATGTATATTGTCAATAACGGCAATCAACACTTTTATATCGGTACCACCCATGAAGATACAGTACAATTTGACACTTCAGAAAATGAAGTCAATCGAGACTATCTTCTCACTCAAGCTAACCGCTATTTTACTGAACATACCATCGAAAAATGCTATTCGTCTATTGGTATGCGTCCACTTACCGATGACAACCTTCCTTTTATCGGTCCAGTAAACGGTGTTTATGTTGTCAATGGCTTAGGCTCATCAGGCTTAACAGCCGGTCCAGTGATTGGACGTGAAGTTGCACGTTTTCTACTTGGGTTAGAAACCACACTTAACTTAACTGACTATAACCACCTTGCTTAACCAGCAAGGTGGTTATTATTCGCCCTTATCTTCCTTTTACGTGAGTGCCTTGATAATCGTTTTATGCTCCGGAAAACGACTTAGTAATTCGGCTTCAGTAAACAATTTAAAGTCTTCAAAAGTAAAACCAGGCGCTACCATACATCCGACGAGACCATAATTCCCACCATCGGCAAGTTTTGATCCAAAAATCGTTCCTTTTGAAACTTTCACCTGTGGCCTTTCCCCCGCAACAACATTTAATCCTAGCCGTTCGATAACATAGCGTCCATCAGGATGAATCATATGAATATCTAGCGGATCACCCTCATGAAAGTACCACAGCTCATCAGCAGTTAGCTGATGAAAATGTGATACCTCTTGCTCAGTAAGTAAGAAATATATACTTGTATAATCAAGCAGATCTTCTGTCGATTTCAGTTCGGCTTTAAACGTGGATTGATAATAACCACCTTCCGGATGCGGAACCAAGTTCAAGAGATCAACCAACACCTGTGCACGTGAATTCAAATGAGTACCCTACCTTCTGACTGATTTTTTTGTCCTTTACGCTTAAGAGGAACCAAGCAGATACCTGCTTGGTTCCTTAGTTTTTTAATTATCACATCGGCTTATCATTATTTAACATTTCGAAAAGCCGCAACCACCTAAATCAATTAGGCATGTGGTACAACCATCTTGTTTAACAAATGTTGATTGGCCGCAACTTGGACAAATATCAACAGAACCAAGATTTAGTTTTTGTTCAGCAACAGCGGGTGTCACTTCACTTTCCTCATCTTGTCCGAGCTGCATTAACACTTTTGCTAAGGCATCCGGCAGCGATTCAATTTGGTTTTTGCCAAATCCAATTGATGACTGGCCTTTAATACCGTTAAATTTCTTAATGATCCAGTTTAACTTCTCTTCTTGTGTTAGGTTCGCAATCCGCGGACTTAACAGGCCCGTTAAAGCAATTGCTAAGCCATCAGCGATCGCACTAATATCCGCACCTGTTTTCCCAAGGTTTAAGAAAACTTCTTCAATGACTTGATTTTGCGGATGACGATTAACGGTGACATACATTTTACCAAATGGTGTAGCTGATTTAATTGTTTCACCAATTAGTCGTTGCGGACGCTTATAAAATTGTTTGGATGTAATTTCTCGGTCTTCATCTTCAAATGCTTGAATCGCTTCGTTTACTGGTGTTGCTTCAGTATCTGCTTCATCTTTAATATTCGTCAGCACTTGTGTGTCGCGACTACCATCACGGTAGATGGTTAAACCAACGACCCCTTGTTCAATACCATAACTATACAATTCCTTTGTTTGTTCAATGGTGAAATGATTCGGTACGTTACATGTTTTACTAATGGCTGAATCATTATGTTTTTGGATAGCCGCTTGCACATCGACATGGTTTTTTGGCGTGATTTTAGGTGAACCATCTTTTTCCTCACACATTGCTGAAACAAAGTAGTCCGGCAAACGTTTTTCACCAGTCTTTTCTAAATAGTCTTTCGCTTTCCCTAAATAGTCGATTGTTTTCCCTAAGCGTGATTCACGTTCCCACTTGATTGAGAAGAATGGTTCAACTCCTGTCGAACGACTATAGCCTTGACTACCAGTTTTTGTACCGGTTGTTCCCGTTGGTGCTTGGGTTAATAGATGTGAGTTTCTAAGGCCATATTTCTTAATTAATTTAATAACATCTTCATCAAGGCTTTTAGGTACGCGGGCTTGTAAGATTTTTTCATCGAATTTCGGAAACTTCCCGCGAACTTTGGCAAGTTCTGCACTCGCTCGGTAGGCACTATTTTTAATAAAACTGTACAACTTATCTATAAATACAATCGACGTTTCTGATCCATAACGTAATTTTAAGTCAATTAATAAATCATGCAAGCCTAGTGTTCCCATCCCAATCCGGCGCTGTTCTTTTTGGATGCGTTCATTCTCTTCACGGAAATAAACAGTATAGTCGATCACGTCATCCGCATAACGAATAGCATCAGCAACCGCTTGATTTAAATCTTCCCAATTGACGTCTTCAGTCTCCTCATCATAAAATTCCGCAAGGTTAATATGAATTAAATTACAAATTCCGTTGCCGCATAACGGTTGTTCGCCGCATGGGTTACTTGACACATTTTTTTGGTAATAAAACGTGTTATTCCAAGGGGTTGCTTCTTGTTTACGTTTCAGTGATTCTGAGTCTAAGACATATTGCTTGCCGTCAGCCGTTTTAATTAATTGTTGTGTGCTGGTCATGTAACCATCATTCATGTGGTCATAAACCATGACACCCGGCTCTGCTGATGCATGCGCCGATTCAATAATGAGGTCGTATAACTCACGCGCTTTTACCGTTTCATAAATTTCAACAGGTAAGCCTGCTTCTAACCAATCATGGATATCTTGGTATTGACCGGCCCAGTTTTGATCATAGGCTTCATGTTTCGTATCAGGGAAAATCAAATGCCAATCGGCATCAGCTTCAACGGCTTCCATAAACTCTTTTGTTAACTGTACCGAGAGGTTAGCGTTCGTTACTTTACCACTTTCTCGTTTGATCGTAATGAAGTCATAAATATCTGGGTGAGAAATGTGCAATTGCAGCATTAATGCACCTTTCCGGCTGCCCCCTTGTTCAATCAATCCTGTCGCATAACTTAAAAGGCCACCCCAACTCACTGAACCTGAGGAAATACCATTTACGCCATAGACACGAGCGTTCCGCGGACGTAACGTTGAAAGAGCGATCCCTACTCCACCGCCACGTGACATGATTTCAGTCATCTCAGATAACGATCCATTAATAATACCTTTACGCGAATCTTTGGGATTAGGCAAAACGTAACAATTGTAAGCAGTTAGGTCATATTGCTTTCCATATTTCTCGAAAATTCCCATTGATGCTTGTACCCGCCCACCAGGAACGATCTTTTCTTGATACAAACTGTTGTGAATACGTGGTTTAAATTGATCCAAATCTTTATGTTTATATGTCTCTTCAATCGACATCGCACCGAGTACATAACGATCAACAGAATCTTCCCATTTATAATCAAGTGGAATCGACACATGTCTTGTAGAGACTTGATGCGTTTTCTGAGTAATTTCACCTTCAAAGGTTACTATTTTACCGTCAAATGCTGTTACTTTACCAAAGTCTTTTTGTGGTGATTCTGGTATCGTCTCATCATATACCGCCACCACAACATCACCGACATTCAATGTAGAAATATCCATTTCTTTTACGGTATAACGATCTAGTTGTAGTAACACTTGAAATGGTGTTTTTTCAAGTTCACCATATATTTCTTTTATTAGTTCAGACACAATATCCGCCTCCTCAAGGTCATTTTACAGTCTATATATAGACACTTCTTTTATTATAACAAAGATTGCTCCGTTTGGAATCATGATAGGATTAAAAATATCCCCAAAACAATGACCGGCGCATGTTTGGGGCCCTTAAAAAAATTTATATCCATGGATGCTTTTTAAATCATTCAAACAAATATACCCTTTGAACTCTCCCCCTTAACGCTCTTACGAGCTGATTGAAGAGGGGGGTCTCATTTATATTTAGATAAAACTACTATTCCCTATAACCAAGATTAGCTTCTAAGCAAGTATGTGCAGCTTTTTAATCTGTCCGTGTCTGTTTAGAAGTTATTTCAATAATGGAAAATTGACTCTGATTAAATAACCGTAGTCGTAATTGGCTCGTTCCAATCCCACTATCAACATAGATATACTGCCCTTCGCTTAAATTAAATAAGCCTTTATCGTAGTAAGGAAAATATCCCTGTGTCGGTGCTACGAGTGCCCCCACAACCGGCAAACGGACTTGTCCGCCATGCGTATGCCCACTCAAAATTAAATCTGCTTCAATGGTTTTATATTGCGTTACAACATCAGGCGCATGCGAGAGTAAAAGACTATAGTTATCACGATCAACGTCATTAAAAGCAACAGCCATCTGTTCTTGACCAGTGGAGACGTCATCAATACCGATGAGATTAAGTGACACATTCTCTTTTGTATAAACGACATGCGCATTATTTAACACTTGAACGCCTTCTTCAACGAGTGCGTCAACAAATCGATCACCAAATAAATTGCTATGTTCATGGTTGCCTGATACAAAATACACGGGTATATCACTTGAAACGAGTTGTCTAATAAAAGCAACTACCTCTTTTGTATCTTCTGTTTTCCGGTCAATCATATCACCGGTTAAAACAATTAAGTCAGGTGAAACAGCAAGCATATCTGCAGCAAGGTTCGTTAAATCCCCCGTGTACATATGACCGTGTAGATCAGAAAGTTGAACAAGCTTTACTGAATCTTTCCCAACAAATTTATCAGTTGAGATTTCAATGTGTGTGATTGTATGTGTATACGTATCATGATAATAGGTATACCCTAATAAAGCGGCTGCCAACACCCCTGCGCACTGTAAGACGCGTTTAATCACTTGAACCACTCTCCTCATCTGTCTTTCATTAGTATCAACAGTTATGACGGTGAAGTTAATCGTATAGTTACGCCCGGTTCAAAAATTCATATCAATAAAAAAAGGATAAACCATAAGTATAGTTTATCCATTGTAACATAACTAAAGGAATGATCACCTGTAATTAAGTGATCATTCGGTGCAAAAAAAACATGTTGGGATGTTCTTAACCCAACATCCTAAGTGATAAATTCATGCATGACGAACAATAACAGCTCATTATCTTTTTCTTTCTGACAGCTGTATTTAATTTAACTATGGAGATTCATGCCGTTAAGTTGAACCACAGGAACAAGCTTGTTCAATTCACTTTGAATAATAGCATTTGAGACAAGTGACAGGCCGAAAATTGAAAGGACAATATATAACACACCATTGTCTTTCACTTGAAAGTTATGCGTGCGTTGTAATTCTGCCACCTTTTGACCGACAATATAATACCAAAAGAGTACGTAGATACCAAGAGTAATCAGTGCAAAAATTAATGCTTTCGCACCTGAAAAATGGGGATCATTTGTCGCTGCACTTAATTCTTCAGTAATTGAGTAATACCAGTAAATCGGATAAATTCCAAAAGTAATTAGTGATAAGATAATAACTATAAGAACGCTACGTTCTTTAATCATATGTATTTCCTCCTTTCTTAAGCAATATCGTGTCATACCCTTTCCATCATAGCATATTTAATTGAAAATAATAACCATTTTTACGTTAATCTATGTTTGTTATTCATTCAAAAAAGAGTGTGGCCACTCAATTCTTCCCAACAGTTTTTTTATTAATAGAACCTGGCCTTGTTTAATGGCATCTAAGCGAATTGTAATTGGGTGTTGATTTTTACCAATCGCAAAGTGCACCGCTTTCTGTTTTGGTTCATATAAACTTGTATGCAACGTCCCTGATGCGACGTCATAATGGTCAGAAAAAATGTGATGCTGATCGTTGTTGAATATTTGAAAAGCGGCTTCTTTCGTTAATGCCTCTGTCCAATTTTCTTTTATGCGACCAAGACGTTCTAATGACTCATCAAAGCGATAACGATTGGCTTCGTTAATCAATTCAAAATGATTGGTACACATATTCGCCTGTCGTGTCATGACTTTATTAGGTGTTGCCTCAACAACAACCGACTCATGGTGCGGATCCATCAAAACATATGAAAACGAGGTACGATGTGGAATGGTTTTCAATAACTCTATGGCATCTGTGACCGTTTTTGCTGATTCTAAGACTAGTCGTGCGATCATGTTACAAATGAAACCATCACCAGATTTTATCCGATTGGTAAAATTGTAGCCAATCACTAAGCCGTATTCATTGATACCATCGGTCCGACCGGTGATTTGCATCGATGGACCAACCGATAAAAAACCACCATCAGTTGGCTGGTAGACCACCATCCTGCCTTCATAATTGTCAGGGTATGCGTCATAGTTTCGAACAAAGTACTCATCACCCGTCATGATCGAACACCCACTTCTGCCTATCTCTAAATAATAACCAGCGAAATGACGCATCGCTTCGTCCTCTGACAAGTTCAGCACCTCTTGCAACCCGCGAATTTCATCTAATAAACGCGGTTGAATCGCTTCAATCCATTTAATCGCTTCACTAACATCGGTTTGAAAACGGGTTGATTTCCGTTTTGACAAGTGTTCGATGCGGTTGGTCATTAAGCGTGAATCGATTAGACGTTTCCCTTGCATGACGCCAAAATCGAAATGTGTTCCCTTAAACTGAATGACATCAGCGTAGACACGTGTTAGTGATTGTTCTGACACAGCTTTACTCCCTTTCTCTATCAGCATTGTTAAAATAACTCCATCTTTTAAATGTTGTCGTTAAACTGTTGATGGTATAAACGTTTATTAATATACAACATCTTATCTGCTTCAGAATACATGGCTTCGACTGATTTTTTTTGATCGTATTGTTTCACGCCGTAACTAAAAGACAAATTTTTGATGTAACTTGGATTTGCCGCTTTTAAATACGCATTAACTTGATTAATTGCTGCTGTTTCATCTAACACACCTTCGACAAGAACCACAAATTCATCGCCACCTAATCGTGAAATAAAGCCTTGATTTGTAAAAACTTTCTTTAAGGTGCGCCCAAAATAAATGAGTGTTTTGTCACCAATCTGGTGACCAAACGTATCATTTATTTTTTTAAAATGATTAAGATCAAAAAGAAGGAAGGTAAACGGTTGATCTGTTTCAATCAGATGATCGATATACATTTCGTAGCTTTGTCGATTATATAACTTGGTTAAATAGTCTTGTTCAGAGGCGGTAGACTCTAAAAATATGTAAGCAACAAGCACCCCTAATACAACGGCAGTCCACGAGAAGTGGAGACGAGAATTAAACAGTTGGACAATCATCCCTATAATCGGCAACATGAAAAACCAAATAAAAATCATCATCGCCGATTGACTGATACGTCGCCGATTTCGATAAAGAAACACTAACATATAAATATACAAACTTGCTAAAACAAGATAATGAACATCTTTAAGAGCACCACTCGAAAAGCTATTTCTAATTGGATCAATCTCAAAATAGATTGGATTAAAAAAATTAACCACTAAAATTATAGCTGTTAGCACACTCAAGTGTTGATAATAGCCCCGTTTTGATAAGCGTTTTGGATCATGAAACACGTGATAATCAACATAACTTAACAGCATGCCGCCGAGGACTGGTCCAACAAGGAATAACAAGACATTTGTGCTATACTCAAGAAAATAACTAAATGGAAATAGCATCCCATCGAAAATCCATGTTAACGGCTCTAAAACAACCGCAACCGCAGTAAGTACCATAATCCAGCGTAACAATAACTTCCCGTAACTTTTTACCCGTAATCGAAACCGAATCATCGCATATAATATAACTAAGATGACTAACGCAAATACATTAATTTGAAATTGAACAAGATATGCCATTTGTCCCACCTTCTTCTTTGTTGTTGCTTAATTATACAAAATATCTATCATCTAATAAAGCAAATCAGCTTTGAATTTCGATTTTTCTTGAAACAACCCAAGATAAATAGCTATTTTTCTCTATTTCTTGTTAATCATGTTTAACTAGTTACGTACACAGGGTAGTTAATTGAAGAAGGTTGGTGATTATCATGGATTTGCAACATATGGTCAGCTTATTATTTATTGGTTACATCGTCTATACCATTGATAAAAAACAAGAGAACTTTCCTGCGCCAACAGTATTATTAATCGTTGGGATGGGTTTATCACTGTTTTCATACTTTGATGCAATTATACTTACCGAAACAATGCTGTATCACTTATTTATTCCTCCGCTTTTATTTGTTTCTGCTTACCAATTTCCGATTCAGGCATTAATTAAAAACAAGCGGATTATTTTCTTGTTAGCTACGCTCGGTTTATTTATTCATGTTTTATTGTTGGGGGCATTAACTTACACTTTGAGCTTATTTTGGTTTCCAATTTCATTTTTAGGTGCAATGTTAATTTCAGCCATACTTACGCCAACTGATCCTGTTTCTGTCGTCTCGATCATTAAAAATTCTACCGTGGATAACGATTTAGCACATGTCGTTGAAGGTGAATCAATGTTTAATGACGGAACAAGTATCGTTGTGTTTACGGCACTTCTTCAATTTTTAGCACCAACGACCGAGTCTTCAATCGGTGGATTCCTTTACAACTTCTTAATTGTTTCAATTGGCGGTTTATTAATCGGCATCATTTTAGGGTATTTAATGACGCGCGCCATTCATTTTTCTAAACACAGTCACTATCAATTGATGCTAAGTATTACACTGGCTTACGGCTCATTTATATTAGCCGAAGGACTAGGTGTTTCCGGTGTCTTAGCAGTTGTTGCTAGTGGCACGATGTTATCACATGCTTTTTATCAATCTAAAAAGGAAGCACACTTCCGTGATTTGCTTGATGGTTTTTGGGAAATTGTCGAGGTGAGTTTACTGGCACTTCTTTATTTATTAATCGGGATTGAAGTAACCGATTATTTGTCAATACGGTATTTAGGGATTGGTTTTACCCTCGTCATTTTTGCTATCATCGCACGTTACATCACCATCTTTTTAGTTAGCCGATTAGTAAAAAGACATAATTGGCGTTACAATTTACTAATTTCTTGGTCAGGATTAAAAGGTTCGATGTCAGTTTTCTTGATTTTAACCTTGCACTTAAGAACTGAAACGCAAGCAACTACAGATCAATTAGTGGCTATTAGTTTTACGGTGGTTATTCTTTCACTGATTTTACAAAGCTTAACTTTATCTAGACTAACCCGAAAATTAGTTGGAAAACCTTAACAGCACAGTTTCCCTGTGCTGTTTTCACATACATACGCATGCGACGTCACTGGTGTATCTTTTCTCAAACAGTGACGGTTCCGCCTCCATCTCTATGAAACTGACCTTTCATATGTTCGCTCAACTTATTTCTTCACGTTTTATTCCTCCATGTCGGTACTTTTTGCTATCAAATTGTTCATCGCATTACCCAACGGCCATATAACCACTTATACTGATAAGATAGATAGGGAAATCCTTAGATGCTTAATTTCAAGTTAAAAAATTTAATTATCTTGAAAATTCATTCATATACCGGAAAACAAAAATTGAATAATATGTTAACATATACGAATGTGTTATAATATTTTACATCTGACTTATCCGAATATCTATAAACATGTGACCCTTTTTATGGCTGCTGATTTATATGAACAGGTTATGCTTACTTAAAAGTCAGTTCGACTTACGACTTCCAACGCCTTAGCTCCATTAAAATTATCGTTGCTTTACTCACTATAACCAAACGAAAAGAGGAATCATTAATGAGACATCATCAATTTGCACTTACTCCACCTATGGGGTGGAACAGCTGGGATTGTTATGGCGCATCCGTGACTGAAGATGAAGTTAGAGCAAACGCAGCTTACATGGCAGAACATTTAAAAAGTCACGGCTGGGAGTATGTCGTGGTAGATATTCAGTGGTCTGAACCAAATGCCGACTCATCCAAGTATCATCCGTTTGTTCCCCTTGAGATGGACCAGTACTCAAGGCTTTTTCCAGCGACAAACCGTTTTCCAAGCGCTAAAAACCACCAAGGTTTTAAACCGCTAGCTGATTACATTCATCAATTAGGCTTGAAGTTTGGCATTCATATAATGCGCGGTATTCCGAGACAAGCCGTTCACCAAAACACAGCCATCAAAGGCTCTGAAAAAAGGGCTCGTGATGTTGCTTTATCCAACTCGATTTGTCCATGGAACACTGATATGTACGGGTTAGATCCTGACTGTCCTGACAGTCAATTGTATTATGATTCACTATTTGAGTTATATGCAAGCTGGGGTGTTGATTTTGTCAAAGTTGATGACATCGCTGATTCAAAGCTTTATCAGCGTAGCCATCACAAAGAAATCATAATGATTCAACGGGCGATTAAAAACACCCATCGACCGATTGTCCTATCACTTTCGCCTGGTCCGAGCCACTTAGAAGATGCTGCACTGTTAGAAGACCATGCCAATATGTGGCGCATGACTGATGATTTCTGGGATCAGTGGCACCTACTCAAAGACATGTTCGATCGTTGTTACCGTTGGAGTAAAAACATTGGACCGGGTCACTGGCCTGATGCTGACATGTTGCCACTTGGACACATTGGCATTCGCTCTGTTGATGGCGGTGCAAGTAGTCGTTTGACGCGCTTCACAAAAGATGAACAAATCACAATGATGACACTTTGGTCCATCTTCCGATCTCCTCTAATGTTTGGTGGTGAGTTACGTGACAACGATGCTTTCACCTTGAAACTAATCACTGACCCTGACTTGATTGCTTTAAATCAATCAGGTTATAACCAGCGTCAAGTCAAACGAGAAGCAGATGCAGTCGTCTGGCAGAGTCAAGTTTGTTCAACATGTCATTATGTCGCTTTATTTAATTTAGCAGATACACCTGAAGTCGTCAGCATTTCCATGTTCGAATTGTTCATTGACGAGTCAGTTAGTAAACACATCGTGAACTGTTCCAACAATCAAGCCGTTACAGTCACAGATGAACATATCTCTGCTCACTTAGCTCCTCACCAATCCACTTTATTCCGGATTGATTTATCTTAAGGTAATCACTGAAGATCTTTTGACGAAAGCAGCACGGTTCCAAAATCAAACCACTTTACCCACAGCAGCCTTTACGTTACGCTTATGAGAAACAAATATACAGGAGGAAGGCGGATCAATCATGGGGAAAATCATGTCGTTTGTATACGATACAGCAATGGCTCCACTCGAACGGATGCTATTTCATCGTTTGCGTAAACAGCATTTAACTCAGTTAAGTGGTACAGTTTTAGAAATCGGAGCTGGTACTGGTGTCAACTTCAAATATTATCCGGATACAGTTGATTTTGTCTTAGCAATTGAACCTGAGTCATCGATGATACAACGCGCAAAGAAAAAAGTACATGCGCTGCCAATATCGATTAAGCAACAGTCCGCCGAAGATATCGATGCACCAGATAACACCTTTGATGTTGTCATTGCGACACTTGTGTTTTGTTCGATTGATCAACCAGATAAAGCACTTGAAGAGATCAAACGCGTGCTAAAACCCAATGGAACTATCTTATTCATTGAACACGTCCGCTCTGAAGAACCAGCACTCGCCTGGTTGCAAGATAAACTGACGCCGGCTTGGAGGCACGTGGCAGATAATTGTCACCTTAATCGTGACACAGGCAGATTGATTGCAACAACCTTTACGATTACTTATCAAGCTCATTATGCAAGAAAAATTGTCCGTGTATTCAAAGCAAAACAAACGGATCACTAATTGGCAACGCTAGAATCAATTCATGTTTCGGTTGTGCATTGACTTTTCTTGGTGTTGTCTACAAAGTTGGTTCAACAATCGTCTTGCTTTTCATCATTTGACACTACCCCCTATCTTTGTGTATATTTTTAGATGTTGCTCATATCCATGAGTTTCATTATATGATATTATCCGAGATACTCGGTAGAAAGTTGGTTTTAATTCATGCAGCAGATACGCTCATTTTTAACTAAATTAGAGGAACAACGCCTCGATACACAATCCCGAATCGAAGCTAAGCAAAAAAAATTAAAAAAAACGACAGATACTAATGATCACCGTCAGTTATTAGCTACCCTAACCAAAAAAGAATTAGATGAGACCAGGCAACATCTCCAACTTGTAAACACATCTAAACTTAATAAACATCCGCTAATTGAAGCCATTGTCGCTGCTGTACCACACAGCTGTCATCAATTTATTGAAACAATGGACAACGACCGTTTGAAAACACTTCAAGCACTCTTGAAAAAGGATCAAAAAATTGATGAAACAACTTTCACGACAGATAAACTTTATTTTTTGCGGAAGACCGGACTAATTTTCCCTGTCTCCACTAACCATGAAACACGGTTAGTGATGCCCGAGGAAATAAGAACGACGTTTAACCAGATGGATCAATCAAACTGGCAGATGAAAGCAGATCTACATGACGCAGTCATAAGGCTTGCTCAAGGGATGTTGTACTACTATGGCATTATGACTAAAAATACAATTTTAGCCCTCGTTGCTCCTATCGTAAACGATGATCAAGCACACGCTGCAGAAATCATCAATGATGCGATGACCTATTATGATTACATCAAGGAAAATGATGACTACTGGCTTGATAGTCGCGTTGTTGATCAGCAAAAATTATTGAAGGTTCAAGAGCTGTCCGTTTATGATCAATTTTTCAGCTTTACCAATGATCAATTAGTTGAAGCTGGCGCTGAAGATTATATGTCCTTGACCGATGCATTACTTGACCTTATTCGCGATTTGAAGCAAACCTACCAATTAGATGATACAACATTGAATCTTTATATGGACCAAGTACTTATTCTTCTTAATAGTTTTACTGACATTGAACCTGCCTATTACTATCTGAATCAGAAGTTATCACTTGATTCAGAAGCAGCTCAAAAGCAATTACTTGTTAAATTACAAGAGAGTCAAAACAGTTTGCATATATGGTCATTAAAAGGACATAAACGCAACCAACCGAAAGAAACAACAGCTACGCAACAGGTTAAAATAGGTCGCAATGACCCTTGCTTTTGCGGCAGTGGAAAGAAACATAAAAAATGTTGTGGGAAAATCTAAAAAACCAATGACCGCTTCCGAACAAATAAATAGCGGTCATTGTTTTTTTAATTGTTTACTTTAAAAAGATAGGACCTCACCCTTATAATTAAAGAATCGACTTGCACCTACCGCCGGTTTATCGATAACAAAGTTTGTAAAGATGGCCGATGCTACTTCATGTGGATTGAGTGGTGCTTGCTCACCACCCATATCCGTATGCATCCAACCCGGATGCACACTGTAGACAACAACGTTTTCATCCTTGCACTCGCTGTATACTTTTTCAGTAACCATGTTTAAAGCAACCTTTGATAAGCCGTATGGAAAATCTTTTGCATACGCATTCGTTAAACTTGCAGATTCTGAACTAATATTAATAATACATTTTTCGGCACTTGTCGTCATCAATGGATAGATCGCCTGCACCATCCGTAATGGACCCAGTGTATTTACGTTGAACGCTTGTAAACATACTTCCATCGAGACATCTAGTAAACCTTGCTCGCGTCCAATTAGTACACCTGCATTGTTAATTAGAACATCGATAGGCAACCCTCGTGCTTTGATATGGTTTGCTAATTGCTCAACGGATGAGTCTTCCGCAACGTCACAAGTGAACGTTATTAATGATGGATCAGTAATTGTCGACAATTCACCACTGTCTTGTCTGTAAGTTGCAATGACTTGTTCATTGTTTGCTAAGGCTTCTTTGACAAGCGCAAGACCAAGCCCACGATTCGCACCGGTTATCAGCACAGTCATTTATCCACCTCATCATTTTCTAAAAGTTCTAAGATAACTTTTAGCGGTCCTTCACTGTCGATATAACTGTATCGACCACCTTCATATTCTCCTTTTTGTACTTCCGGCATCCCTTTCTCAGTTAATCTTTTTACAGTTTCATTCATCCCTTTCACTTGGAAAGCAATATGGTGAACACCTTCACCATGTTCATCCAAGTACTCACGCCACGTGCTTGGATGTTGATCAGGCTCAATTAATTCAAGCTGCACTTGTCCAAAATCAAAAAAACATAGTTTTGCTCGAGCCGGGGTACTTTCCCCACGATATGTTGTCTTAGCTTGTTCAACGTCATCTGTCACTACTACATCTGGCGGTGTCATGTTAAACAAATTTGCATATGCCTCTTTCACTCTTTCAATATCATGTACAATTATTGCAATTTGGGTAATTAATTTTGAATCGAATATCTCGCTCATGTCAATCTCCTCCATTTTTAATCAATTAGAATACTTACTTCATTAGTTACCCTACTTATATTAATTTAACCCAATTAGGCTATGATTCTTTATTAATTACAGCTCTATCTATATTTTTCAAAAGAAAAAAGAGCTAATTCCTAAAATGCGAATCAGCTCTTGATTAGTTTTTATCTATTGGATAACACGTGTCATAATCATACCATCAATAGTCATGAGCTTATCTTCAAGACCCATAAAGTCGGCATCATTAATATCGCCTTCCAAATCAATCAACGTATATGCATGTTCCTTATAACTTCTATTTGTCATATCTGCAATGTTTAAATTAAAGTTAGATAATACGGACGTGATTTGACCGACCATGTTAGGAATATTTTTATGAAAAGCCGTCAGACGTTTATGACCACGATACGGTAACGCAGCATCCGGAAAATTAACCGAGTTTTTGATGTTACCTGTTTCGAGATAATCCATTAGTTGTCTTACCGCCATAATTGCGCAATTTTCTTCTGATTCTTCAGATGAGGCGCCTAAGTGAGGGATTGGAATTGCATGCTTCATCGTTAATGTTTTAGCATTTGGGAAATCAGTGATGTATTTACCTACTACACCATCTTCCAGTGCTTGTTTCATATCATCATCATGGACAAGTTCTCCTCGAGAGAAGTTTAAAATATACACATTATCTTTCATCACTTTAAAGGTATCTTTATTGAACATTTCTTTCGTATCATCCGTCAATGGGATGTGCATCGTGATGTAATCTGCTTTTTCAAACACTTCTTGAATGTCAAGGACACGTTGGACCGCACGCGATAAATTCCACGCCATATCAATCGAAATAAATGGATCATAACCGATAACGTCCATACCAAGTTCAACGGCATCATTTGCTACGCGCGCACCGATTGCACCAAGTCCAATCACACCTAATGTTTTACCACTAATTTCTTTACCCACAAACTGTTTTTTTCCTTGTTCAACTAATTTCGGTACATCCGCACCTTGGTCAGCCAGTGTTTTCACCCACATTATTCCATCAAAGATTTGACGTGATGACGCCATAAGTGAGGTTAACACTAATTCTTTAACAGCATTTGCGTTCGCACCTGGTGTGTTAAATACGACGATTCCCTCTTCTGTTGCACGATCGAGTGGGATATTGTTGACACCAGCACCTGCTCTTGCAATAGCTTTTAAGTTAGATGGAAATGTCATATCATGCATGTTATAACTTCTTAGAACGATTCCCTCTGGGTTATCCGCTTGTTCATCTAACTGATAATCTTCAGTTAAGAGTGACAGACCCTTCTCAGAGATTGCATTCAATGTTTTTACAGTTGTCTTTTTACTCATTTAAATTCCTCCTTATGGTTTCATCGTTTTAACCCCATACTCTTTATCCAATAGAATATAGAAAAAGGTAAGGGATTTCTCCCTTAACCTCACCCAGGCGAACGGCTATTTTAAACAATACGCTTCCTCACGGTTCATCCGTGTACGCCAGTCACATATTGCCTGATTATTAAATCTATTTTGAAAACTTGAGAACACATTTAATATAACAAATACAACACGCTTAATCAAGATAATTCAATCAAAATATTAATGTTTTACATGAAAGCGATTTAATTGTTCGGATATAGATAAAAAAAAGACGCCCATTAGGCGTCTTTTTAAAATATCATTCATGTTTTAATTGTTATTGAACAGATACGTTACCAGTTACTTCGCCACCTGAAAGGTCAGCAGATGCTTCATACTCAGCATCAGCAAAGATTAAGTCTCCGTCAATTGTACCATCTGGAATTGAGAAACCATTAGCATCAACTAATACGTCACCAGCGAATGTACCACCTTGGATACGTGTGTTTTCACCTTGAACAGTAAGCATTGGTGCAGTCAATGTGAATTGATCTGTAATGTTACGGTCCTCATCTTGTGTATAAAGTGCTAATTTA
>NZ_QJJR01000002.1:31803-324591 GCF_003201605.1 Streptohalobacillus salinus
ACGTGTGTTTTCACCTTGAACAGTAAGCATTGGTGCAGTCAATGTGAATTGATCTGTAATGTTACGGTCCTCATCTTGTGTATAAAGTGCTAATTTACGAGCAGCTTCGCCATCATTTTCACCTGGCGCTAATACTAACTCTTCTGATGTTTCCATGTCTTCTTCAAAAATTACAATCCAACCACCATCAGCAGATACTGCTTCAAGTAGTGATGCTTCATCAGTAATTACTGATTGTGTTGCACCTGAAGTCGCGTCTGCAGTGTCTCCACCTTCAACAGTTACTTCACCAGTTACTTCGCCACCTGAAAGGTCAGCAGATGCTTCGTACTCTGCACTTGCAAATGTTAAGTTACCATCAATTGTACCATCTGGAATTGAGAAGCCGTTAGCTTCAACTAATACGTCACCAGCGAATGTACCACCTTGGATGCGTGTGTTTTCACCTTGAACAGTAAGCATTGGTGCAGTCAATGTGAATTGATCTGTAATGTTACGGTCCTCATCTTGTGTGTAAAGCGCTAATTTACGAGCTGCTTCGCCATCATTTTCACCTGGCGCTAATACTAACTCTTCTGATGTTTCCATGTCTTCTTCAAAAATTACAATCCAACCACCATCAGCAGATACTGCTTCAAGTAGTGATGCTTCATCAGTAATTACTGATTGTGTTGCACCTGACGTTGCATCGCTTTCTTCATTTGTTTCTTCGTTGTTACCTTCGTCGCTATCTGTCGTGTCATCTTCACCACATGCAGCTAGAAATCCTACCATAAGGATCATCATTAATACAGTCATCAATTTTTTCATATTCTTTCTCCTCCTAATGTTTATGTATTGTGACTTGCTTCACATACTATATTAACATATTAATAGAAAAAGTCTATGTACAAATTGTGATAAGTTGAACAAAAAAAATTAAAAATATGAAAAAAAAGCTTTATTTCAACCTAACACTTATACTATAATGGATAATTTACTTTATTTCGATGTCATGATGCTATGCGTAATTACTGCTTTTACGGTTATTCTAGCGATTTTTCTTTCCGTAAAACTAACAGATAGCCATACTTTTTCACTAAACGAATGCGGTTACTCAGTAAAATATAACTTGTCAAATCACATTAAGTTCGTATATAATAAGAACAAACGTTCTTATTATGGAGTGATCATCATGGACCGACACCGAATTATCCAGCAAGCCATTATTTTACCGATTGTGCTTACACTGTTCAAGCGAGACCGTGAAACATTCAAAACATTCACCTTTGAGTACTTGTATGAACAATGGTTTGATGAGATTATCGAACATGTACAAAAAGATATTTTAACGAACAAACAGCACATGTATAAAGAGTATAAAATGCACATTGAGAAAACCGAACAAACAAAACAACTTGTTACGTATCAAGTTGTCGATACAAACGGTAAACAATTGCTTAACTTCACGCCCGATGAACTTAAAGCTCGAACAGAAACTTATATGCTTCATTATCTCTTTGAACTAGGCGGTGATTCGCATGGCAAATAAACTATCCGAAGATTCAAATATGATCTGGGAATCTTCACGGATGCTTCTACCTGAACATAAAGCATTGATGCGCGAACATGAATTAACACCCGAGCCAATAAAGAAGCCTCATTTAACAGATGATGCATTTCAAGAACTGAACCAAACAATCGCTCACGCTTTAAATCATCAACTCAAGGTTCAAATAAGTTACTACCATAACAATCAGATCATACATTACAGCGGGACATGTCGCAGACTACTAAACACCGACACACTTGAACTGGAAGTGTCAGATGGTTTTGATCATTTAACACTAGCGAATATCGTTATGATTGATCTGATCTAATTTTAACTGTATGCTGAAAAAATTGCGGTCGACGCACTCCCCACCTCGCGCATGTACTTAAACACAGTCACGCTGCTCTTTCACTAGAGGCTGGTTAACAGTCAATGAATCAATGAAAACTACTGCAGCTATATAGACGTGCAGTAAGACTAATCATTACTTACTGACGTTTTTATAATACAACGAGACACGAAAACCCCCAAAGCCATTGTGGCTTTGGGGGTTGATTGATTAATATTGTTGCATGTATTGTTCGCGTTCCCAAGGGTGAACTTGTGTACGGAACATATCCCATTCAATTTCTTTAGATTCAATAAAGTGTTCATACAAGTGACTACCTAATGCATTAACAATCACTGAATCTTTTTGCAATTCAACTAACGCATCATATAATGTCGCTGGAAGATCTTGAACGCCATTTGCTACACGTTCTTCTTTATCCATCACATAAATGTTGCGATCAACTGCTTTAGGTGCTTCAAGATCACGCTCGATACCATCAAGTCCAGATGCTAACAATACTGATAACGCTAAGTATGGGTTTGCTGCAGGGTCAACTGAACGAACTTCTACACGTGTACTTAGACCGCGAGATGCCGGAATACGTACAAGTGGTGAACGGTTGGCACCTGACCAAGCTACATAACATGGCGCTTCAAAACCAGGAACTAAACGTTTGTATGAGTTAACTGTAGGGTTCGCAACTGCAGTAAACGCTTGCGAGTGTTCTAGAATACCAGCAATAAACTGATACGCTGTCTTACTTAGCTGCATTGGGCCATCCAAGTCGATAAACATGTTTTCTTTGCCTTTAAATAAAGACATGTTACAGTGCATACCTGAACCGTTCACACCAAATAATGGTTTTGGCATAAAGGTCGCATGAAGGTTATGCTTACGCGCAATTGTTTTTACAACTAATTTAAATGTTTGAATATCATCCGCATGTCTCACCGCGTCAGAATACTTAAAGTCGATTTCGTGTTGACCAGGTGCAACTTCGTGGTGTGATGCTTCAATTTCAAAGCCCATTTCTTCAAGCTCTAAAACGATATCACGACGACAGTTTTCACCTAAATCTGTTGGCGCAAGGTCAAAGTATCCGGCTTTATCATTAAGTTCTAGTGTTGGTTCACCTTTGTCATCTAGTTTGAAGAGGAAGAATTCTGGTTCTGCACCAATGTTAAATGTTGAGAAGCCCATCTCTTCCATTTTTTTCAGATTACGTTTTAAGTTCACACGTGGACAACCTAAGAATGGTGTGCCATCTGTATTGTATATATCACAGATAAAACGAGCAACTTTACCTTTTTCAGATGTCCATGGGAAGACAACAAATGTATCCATGTCCGGATATAATTTCATATCTGATTCTTCAATGCGTACAAAACCTTCAATTGATGAACCGTCAAAAACCATTTCATTGTCTAACGCCTTATCCAATTGACTTACTGGAATTTCAACATTTTTAATTGCCCCTAATAAGTCTGTGAACTGTAAACGAATGAATTTCACATTTTCGTCTTTTACTTTTTGATAAATTTCGTCTCTTGTTAATCCTCTTGCCATGAGTGTCCCTCTCCTTTAAATAATCTTTAGTTTTTGTAGAAGCGCGATAGCTCCCCTTGACGCAATGAGGTTTTTCCTAGGCGACCCGTTTGCATAAGTTCTTGACGTAAAAGTTTTCGTAAATCTTTGTCAGATAAGTCTTTTTTCTCTACGTCAGGTGTGTTGGCAGATTCGTTAGTAATCGGTAAATCTTTTAACTGAAGCACTTGTTTAATTCCCGCTAAATTGATGCCTTTCTCGATTAACTCTTTAATCTCTAATAATCGATCGACATCATTGAACGAAAACAGGCGTTGATTCCCTTCGGTCCGCGCCGGATGAATCAGTTGGTTTTCTTCATAATAACGAATTTGTCGTGCAGTCAAACCGGTTAAGTCTTTCACTATGCCTATGGAAAATAAGGGTTGCGAACGTCGATCTTCTTGACTCATAAAACATACGCCCCTTTCCTCTCTTGCTTTCCATGTCTCTATTATACACGTGAAACAATAGTTGTCAACACATGTTAGGTTTATTTACATAAAAATTATCTAAAAATTTAATTAAGTTAAACAATTCATGATTATTCCCCTTATTTTCTAGGACAATTGTGACTTTATCGGTCAATCTTTTCTCTCGCTACAGTTCCATCAGTAAAGTTATAGCGAGCGCGTAAGTAAACCTGCATCACTAAACCGTGAGACCGCTTCCGTAACTGCCAGTTTAACATGACTATAAATCAATCCACCTTGCACAAATGCCATATAAGGCGGGCGAATCGGACCATCCGCCGTTAACTCTAAACTGGCGCCCTGAATAAAGGTCCCAGCTGCCATGATTACATCACTATCATACCCTGGCATCGGTGCCGGATACGGTGTCACGTGCGCATTGATTGGCGATGCATGTTGAATTGCCTGGCAGAAAAAGATCATTTGTTCAGCGGTCTGAAACGTAACGGATTGAATCAGATCCGTTCGCTCCGCTTGGTAATGTGGTGTTGTCACAAAACCCGCAAGCTCTAAAAAGCGCGCTGTAAAAACTGCCCCTTGTAACGCTTCACTAACAACATGGGGGGCCAAGAAAAAACCTTGGTACATCTCTTGCAAAAGGCCGAGGGTCGCTCCTGTTTCTTTACCAAGACCTGGCGCTGTCAAACGATTCGCAGCAAGTGCGATTAAATCTTTTTTCCCCGCAATATATCCACCAATCCGCGCGATTCCCCCACCAGGATTTTTTATCAGTGAACCCGCAATTAAATCTGCGCCTACATTGGTCGGCTCCAAGCGTTCTACAAACTCACCGTAACAGTTATCAACAAAAACAATAATATCTGAGCGAATCGCTTTAACAAAATCAATCATCGCTTTGATTTCAGTGACTGTAAATGATGGACGGTTTGCATAACCTTTTGAGCGCTGAATGGCAACGACTTTCGTTTGAGGATTTATCGCTTGCCTTACCGCATCAAAATCGATTTTTTTCATATTCGTTAATGCGACAGACTGATAGTGGACACCAAAGTCGATCAATGAACCCGTATTTTCTCCACGCGTCCCAATGACTTTTTCTAACGTATCATACGGATCACCCGTCATGTAAACAAGCCCATCACCAGGTCGCAATACACCAAATAATGCGGTAGTTATAGCGTGTGTCCCTGAAATAAGTTGCGGGCGGACGAGCGCATCTTCAGTACCAAAGACGTCTGCGTAGACAGCTTCTAAACCATCTCGACCAAAATCATCATAGCCATAACCGGTTGTCGCTTGGAAATGACCATCTGAAATTTTATTACCGCGAAAGGCGTTCAATACTTTCAGTTGATTTTCTTCAGCCGTTTGTTGTATTTCAGTCCGAAGCCTAGCGATATCTGACTCCGTTTGTTTAATTAATGTATCAATCATAAATAAAACTCACTTTCATATTTTATTCTTCTAATTCTTCTACTTGACGCAGCGCATGAGACGAAGGAAGAAACCCATGAATTGTATAAGCTTCATTGACTTCATCAAATGTTTGCTCCGTAATGATTGAAGCTTTTTTCAATTGTTGTAGAACCTTTCCTTCACTGGCATGAACAATACGCGTATAAGGCTCCCAGTGTGTCATCATTAATTTTTCTGTTTCATAAAGTAATCGCAGACGATCCGACTCTTCAAAAGCACTAATCGTAACCGCTGGCTTTTCAAATGGAATAAACGATGTGCTCAGTAAATCTTTCTTGTTATAAACCGATAAAATCGGAATATGTTCTGCATTTAGTTCTTTAAGTAACCGTTTAACGGTTTCTTGTTGTTGATGATGGTCAGGATGTGACGCATCAATTACGTGATAAATCAAATCCGCTTCTTTAACCTCTTCTAAAGTCGAGCGAAAAGCTGCAATTAGAGCTGTCGGCAAGTCTTGCATGAAACCAACAGTATCTGAAATGATGACTTGTAAGCCTGACGGTAATTTTAATTGGCGAGCCGTTGGATCAAGTGTTGCGAACAATTGATCTTGTTCAAAGGTGTCACTATTTGTTAAACGGTTAAACAAGGTTGATTTCCCAGCGTTTGTGTAACCGACAATGGCAATTTGAAACGTTTGATTTTCTCTGCGCCGCGACCGGTACTGCTCACGTTGATTCACGACCGTTTTTAAACGTTGTTTAATTTCATCAATCCGATGATTGATGTGACGACGATCCGACTCAAGTTTCGTTTCACCTGGTCCGCGTGTTCCGATACCACCACCTAAGCGTGACAGCGAATGGCCTTGGCCATGTAAACGTGGTAAAAGATACTGATACTGCGCTAGCTCCACTTGAAGTTTACCTTCACGAGTTTTTGCCCGACCAGCAAAAATATCTAAAATTAATTGTGAGCGATCAATAATAGGCAGCGCAAACTCTTCTTCTAAATTCCGCATTTGCGAGGCGGAAAGTTCGTCATTCGCAATTAATAGATCGATATTTAAAGCCTCAATCAATTCGTGGACTTCTTCAATTTTCCCTTTACCAAGGTATGTTTTGGGATGTGGTCGATCACGTTTTTGTGTTAACACATCAACGACCTCTCCTTTAGCTGTTTCTGTTAAGGAAATTAACTCTTCTAATGCATACTTAAAATGTAAATCTTCACCGCTTTTTCGTTCTACAGCGATAATAAGTACGTGTTCTGTCATGCGATAACCTCCCTTTTCTATGTCACCTATCAACGCTAACTCAAACAATCTCTGGGCATTAAAAAGAGCGCCTTCAAAGCGCTCTTTCACTGATTATTCTTTATCGAGTGTCACGTTTTTTGCAGGTGAGAATGTTGAAATTGCATGTTTAAAAATCAACTGTTGCTTACCTTCAGTTTCTAATAAGACCGTAAAGTTATCAAATGCTTTAACTGTTCCTCTTAGTTGAAAACCATTGGTAAGGAAAACAGTCACTTGAATGTGATCTTTGCGTAGCGCATTTAAATATTGATCTTGAATGTTAACAGATTGTGCCATGTAAATTCCTCCTCTTTTTCTATCTCTAGTATACTATATTTCTAGATGGAATTTAAAATTCCTGCTAAATCTTTAATAATTTTTTCAAAAATCTCATCTTTTTCCGTAACGGACATCTGATACCAGCTGACATCCATCTTATTCCTAAACCAGGTATACTGTCTTTTAGCATAGCGTCTGGAGTTTCTTTTCAGTAACTCAACAGCCTCAGCAAGTGACAATGCTCCTTCGAAATATGGAATGAGTTCTTTGTAACCAATTGCCTTCATGGATTGTGCCGTTTTAAAACCACGATTGTAAAAATGACGCGCTTCTTCTACCAAGCCGTTTTCAATCATTTTCTCTACCCGTTGATTAATGCGTTGATAGAGTATGTCACGCTCCATCTCAAGCCCAATCAGCACAACATGATAAGGCGCATTGGCCACTTGTTCTTCTCTTAAATCAGACATTGTTTTTCCGGTTCGGTCATATACTTCAAGCGCGCGGATGAGACGGCGTTCATTATTAGGGTGAATGGTTGCTGCTGTCCTCGGGTCAACTGTTTCTAGACGTTGATACACCGCCTGAACACCTTCGGTTGCAATTGCTTGTTTAATGTTTTCTTCATAGCTGACATCACGATTCACATCCGCAAGTTGGTAATTACGAATAAAGGCATCAATATATAAACCCGTCCCACCTACTAAAATCGGCAATTTATCACGGCGGTGAATCTCTGCGACCTTTTCTTCAACAGCTTGTTTAAAATCAGCCACAGAATAACTGGCATCTGGCGCTAGTATATCGATAAGATGGTGTGGCACTACCTGTTGCTCTTCTTTAGAAGCTTTCGCAGTAGCAATGTCCATTCCTTGATAAATTTGCATGGAGTCCCCACTAATAATCTCACCATCAAAGTGTGTTGCCAGTGCTAACGAAAGACTCGTTTTCCCTACCGCAGTCGGTCCAACAATCGCGACTACTGTTTCTTTATCTTTTTCCATTCGTTCCACTCCTACATAACCCGTTTAAACATTTTTTCTAACTCATACGACGAAAAGTGAATAATAATTGGTCGACCGTGCGGGCAAGTAAATGGATCACTCGATTTGCGTAAGTCTTCTAATAAACGAAACATATCATCGTATGTTAAATGATGATTAGCTTTAATTGATTTTTTACAAGACATGAGAATAGCTGCTTCTTCACGCAGCTTCTTTAAATCAATTTTTTCATCTTCCATAATTTGCGCAATAATATCACGAATTACTTCTTCTTCAAAGCCATTCGGAAACCAATTCGGATAAGAGCGGACCATATATGTCGATTGTCCAAACGGTTCAAAAAACAAACCGATGCTTGTCAATTCATCATGGTGTTGTTCCACCAGTAAGGCTTCTTGCTTTGAAAAATCAAACGTTAACGGCATCAGTAATTCTTGCAGTTCTCGCTCTGTTTCAACAATCTTATCCCGGTAGTATTCATATTTAATTCGCTCCTGAGCTGCATGTTGATCGACGAGATACAACCCCGTTTCATTTTCAGCTACGATATAGGTACCGTGATGCTGACCAACTGGATAGAGTACTGGCACCCGCTCGCTTTCTGATTGATCAGTTGCCTTTACAGACGCGCCAGCCTCATTGCTACCCACATGAGGATGTTGCGTCTGTCCACTTGGTACAACATCCTCCCGTTGACCTTCAGTTACTTTCTTTTCTTGCACGACAGAATGCGGATCAAGCTGTTCTCGCTCATGAATAATGCTCTCGTGATTCTCAAGCGGGTTAATATTTTCTGGATGCTGATAAAGTTGGCGGGCACGTGCTAATTCTTCATCGGTTGGTTTATCTGGACGGTAACCTGTGGTTCCTTTTTTCTTTGTTTGACTTGATGTCTCATCAAAAGAAAAAGCGTGCTGAACTGATGACGTTTTTTTCGGTTTCTGCAACGGTGACTCCGGAATCAGACGCTCTTTTTTAAACGTTTGCTTCACGGCCGTTTCAATGGCTGTAAATAATTCTTTTTCCTTACTAAACCGCACTTCTAATTTAGTGGGGTGTACGTTAACATCGACAAGGATAGGATCCATTTTGATATCGAGCGCAACAATTGGATAACGACCGATTGGGAGCAAGGTGTGATAGCCACTTAATATTGCTTTATTTATCGGTACACTACGCACGAAACGCCCATTAACTAAGATTGACATGTAATGACGCTGAGCTCTTGTGACTTCTGGTCGGCAAACATACCCACTAATTTCATAATCCAATGTTTTATATTCAACTTTCACCATCTTTTTCGCAACAGAGACCCCATAAATTTGGGCAATAATTTGCAAGAGATCGCCCCGACCATTTGATTGAAACAGCAACTTTTCGTTGTGTGTTAGTTCAAAGCGAATATCGGGATGACTTAATGCCAGCCGATTAATCACATCAGAAATATGGCCCAGTTCGGTATGAATTGTTTTCATATATTTCAAGCGCGCTGGCGTATTAAAGAATAATTGATCAACGGTTATCTCAGTTCCTTTACGGGCATCCGCTTTGTCTTCTTCAATCACCTTACCGCCTTCCATGTATAACTGTGTACCTGCCGCATTCCCTTGGGAGGTTTTCAAGGTCAATTTACTTACTGCGGCAATCGATGCTAAGGCTTCACCTCTAAAGCCCAGCGTACGCACGTGGAAGAGATCTTGTTCACTAATGATCTTGCTTGTCGCATGCCTTAGAAACGCACGTTTTGCGTCAGCCTCATCCATACCATCGCCATCATCGGTTATTTTTATACGGGTAAGCCCTGCTTCTGTCACATCAATCTTTATTAAAGCGCTATTGGCATCTATACTATTTTCAACAAGCTCTTTTACAACCGAGGCAGGTCTTTCGACTACTTCACCGGCTGCAATTTTGTTGCTTAGTTCATCAGACATTAACTGGATAGGCACATGATCACTCCTCTTGTGCTTGTTTCTTGAGCTGATACAACATATTCATTGCATCGATCGGTGTCATTTCTAATATATCAAGCGCTTCTATCGTCGCAATAATTTCTGACGTGTGCTGAGTTGATTTGCTGCTTTTTGTTTTTGGCTTGACGGGCTGATCGACCGCAAAAAAGCTTAGTTGGTCTGCTTCAACCGCTGGTGTTTTTTGGTTCGGTGATGGCGTTGGTCCATCATCTTTTTCTAATGCCGTTAAAATAACATTGGCCCGGTCAATCAGTGTTTCCGGTAACCCGGCAAGTTTAGCCACATGAATCCCGTAGCTTTCATCTGCAGGTCCATCTTCAATTTGATGAAGAAAAACAACACGCCCTTGATACTCTTCGGCGCGTACATGAACATTCTTTAAATGTGCTAAGCTTTGTTCAAGTGTTGTTAATTCATGATAATGTGTTGAAAAGAGTGTTTTTGCGCCGATATGATCATGCACGTATTCGATAATTGCTTGTGCTAATGCCATCCCGTCATACGTGCTCGTCCCTCTCCCAATCTCATCTAAAAGGATCAAACTACGATCTGTTGCATGCTTTAGCGCATGATTCGATTCTAACATCTCAACCATAAATGTACTTTGTCCTGCCACCAAATCATCGGCGGCTCCAATCCGGGTAAAGATTTGATCAAAGACTGGCAAAATTGCCGATTCTGCTGGAACAAAACAGCCAATTTGTGCCATGATGACCGTTAAGGCGACTTGACGCATATAAGTACTTTTACCAGACATATTAGGTCCTGTTATGAGTAACATCCCATATTTATCATTTAAGGCAACGTCATTCGGTACATACATCTCATCTTTCATTACTTTTTCAACAACAGGGTGGCGTCCTTTACTAATCGATAAGGTGTTGTCATTCGTAAGAACCGGCTTCACATAGCCTTGTTTCTCACTCACCGTCGCAAAACTTTGTAACACATCAATTTCACTCAGTTTATCTGCAAGTACTTGTAATGCTGGAATAAACGCTTTTACGTCATCACGTAAGGCAATAAATAGATCATACTCTAAATCAATGCTTTTTTCTTCGGCTTCTAAAATGAGCTTCTCTTTTTCTTTTAAGTCTGGGGTAATATAACGTTCGGCATTCGTCAATGTTTGTTTTCGTTCATATTTCCCTTCAGGTAACAAGTGCAGATTCGCTTTTGTCACTTCGATATAATAGCCAAACACGCGATTATAGCCAACTTTTAATGATTTGATTTTTGTTGCTTCTCGTTCTTGACGTTCAAGTTCCGCAATCCACGTTTTACCGTTTCTTGAAGCATCTCGGTATTGGTCGAGTGCCTCGTGATAACCATCTTTAATCAAGCCCCCCTCTTTAATTGTCATCGGGGGATCCAGAAGTAAGCTTTCATCAAGCAACTGATACAACTCAGGTAAGGCGTCTAAGTGCTCAGCTTTTCCGTTTAAAACACGCGATTCAAAGGCGTGTAAGGTTTCTTTTAGTGCCGGTATTTTTTCAAGTGAAAATTTCAATTGAATCAGATCACGTCCATTAACATTCCCGAAAGCAACACGACCAGCAAGTCGCTCAATATCATAGACGGCTTTTAGTTCTTTACGCAATTGATCCCGGTTGATAAAGTCATCAATAAACCCTTCAACGCATGCATAACGGCGTTCAAGCGTTTGTACGTCGAGCAGTGGTCGCTCCAAATACTTCTTTAACTGACGCGCACCCATCGCCGTTACCGTTTCATCTAGTACCCATAGTAAACTACCTGCTTTTCCTTTTTTCATAATCGTTTCGGTTAATTCTAAATTACGCTTCGAATACATATCCAAACCTAAGAAACGATTCAATTCGATCCTTTGTACCGGTTTTAAGTGATCGACTTGCCGGCGCTGTGTCATGTTAATGTATGTAATTAATCGTGTCACGCCATTTTTAAGATCCTCATCAGTAAGCGGTTCAAGCAAATGGGTGAAGCCATCAGCCAGCTGTTCGTTTTGTTGTTCTGAAATAGTCAACTCGATTCGTGATGTTAGTTGTTCGATCAACTCTTCATCAAAATCAGGTGCAACAATTACTTCCTTAATCGGGCGATTAAACAATTCACTAACGACGCGGTCAAATCCGTCTTCGACTGACATCACCGATAATTCACCCGTTGACAAATCGCATAATGAAAGAACAAAATTCTGTTTAACTTGATCGAGTGCTGCCAAGTAATTGTTGTCTTTTTCCGACAACATCTTGCCCTCCATAACTGTGCCTGGTGTTATCATCTGAACGACTTCACGTCTCACGACACCTTTAGATGCTTTGGGATCTTCAACTTGCTCACAGATCGCTACTTTAAAGCCACGATCCACTAACACTTTAATATAATTACTAGCAGCATGATAAGGAATGCCACACATTGGGATCCGTTCTTCACCACCACCGTCACGACTAGTTAAAGTAATTTCTAATTCTTTTGCGGCTTTTAGGGCGTCTTCAAAAAACATTTCATAAAAGTCACCTAAACGAAAGAATAAAAAACTATCCTTGTGCTGGGCTTTAATTTTTAAATATTGTTGAATCATTGGTGTATATGTACTCATTATCGGGTCTCCTCACAAAAAAACATTCACTCAATTATAACATAGATGGACACTAAACTTTAACCTTCTCAAACAACAAAATCAATCCCTTATTCAGAATGCATATAAATAATAAAAACTCTTTCTCGGTTAGAAGAAAGAGTTTTTACAGACTATTCAGGTACGCGATTGACTTGATGATCAATCGATGCAATCATCTGTTTTAAAATATCATTGACCACCACTTGGTTTGATTTGAATTCCTCAACAATCGGTAACTGATCAATCTCAGCTTGAATTTGGTCAATCTCAACATCAAGCGCTTTAACGGCATTGGTCTTTCCGTAAGCTTGTAAATTCACTGCTTGTTTTTGCAACTGCTTAATGGCACTTATTTTATCTTTAACTTTTTGATTTTGATCCAAACGTGCTTTAAGTGCTTTAAAGGTCTGGACTTCCTCCAGCTCTTCAAGTGATTTCGCTACTTCAGTTGCTTTATTTAAGACATCTTCATTTGAATATGCCACACTTTCACCTCTTATGCTTATATTTCTTCACCGAGCAAAGACCATGTCTTTGCTTCTGTAATTTTAACAGGAACCATCTGGCCAATCAAGGTTTTCGATCCTTTAAAGTTTACCAGTTTGTTACGCTCTGTGTAACCTGATAATACTTCAGCATCTTTACGGCTTTCTCCCTCAACTAATACGGTCACAACCTCACCAACGTATTGTTCCATCGCTGCGCGTGATTGCTTATTGACTAAAGCATTCAGTCGATTTAACCGTTCTTTTTTCACCTGCATGGGGACGTCATCTTGCCATTTCGCTGCTGGTGTACCCTCACGTGGTGAATAGATGAACGTAAAGGCATGTTCAAAACCAACCATCTCAACTAACTGCAGTGTCTCTTCAAATTGTGCTTCGGTCTCATTGGGAAAACCAACGATGATATCCGTCGTCAACGTCGCCTCAGGCATACGTTCTCGAATCTTTTTCACCAGAGCCAAGTAATCTTCACGGGTATGCCGCCGTGCCATGATCCGAAGAATTTCATTACTTCCCGACTGAACGGGTAAATGGATATGATCGAGTAAGTTTCTACCGCGCGCAAGTACATCAATCAAGTGATCATCAAAATCACGTGGGTGTGAGGTGGTAAAGCGAATTCTCGGAATGTCAATCTCGGTTAACGCTTCCATGAGTTGGCCTAATCCATAAGTGAAAGGCAGATCTTTACCGTAGGCATTAACGTTTTGTCCTAACAGCGTGACCTCTTTATACCCTTGTTGTGCTAATTCTTTTACTTCTGCGATCACATCATCCGGCAAACGACTCCGTTCTTTCCCTCTAGTATAAGGAACAATGCAATACGTACAAAACTTATCACAACCATACATAATATTTACCCAAGCTTTTAATTTACCTTGTCGTTTTTTTGGTAAGTTTTCTATAATGTCTCCCTCTTTGGACCACACTTCCACAACCATCGCTTTAGAAAACATTGCTTCTTTTATAAGTTCAGGCAGTCGATGAATGTTATGGGTACCAAAGATCAAATCGACGAAAGGATGCTTTTGTAAAAGACGATTTACAACTGACTCTTCTTGTGACATACATCCACATATAGCAACAATTAGATCTGGATTTTCTTTCTTTAACGGTTTGATATGTCCGAGCTCACCAAACACTTTATTTTCTGCATTCTCACGAATAGCGCAGGTGTTTAATAAAATGACATCTGCTTGTTTCATCTGATCCGTCGCTTGATAACCCATCGCCGTCATCAAACCAGCCATAACTTCTGTGTCATGTTCATTCATCTGGCAACCATAGGTTCGAATATAGAACGTTTTATCTTTTCCAATTGACTGCATATCACTAGGAATTTCATAATCATAGTGTACGTTTACGTCTTGCTTTAATCGTTTCCGCGCTTTTTTTAAATTAGGGGGTTGATAAGTCGTTTGAAAATATTTGTTAACTAATTCATCTGACTCCAATTTTTTCAGTCGAGATAAATTATCTGGTTGTTCGTGATGTTTTTCAATAGGCTGCGCTTGCTTTTCTTCTTTCATCGATTGGCACGCTCCTTAACAAAAATAGTCATTCGTTTAAAATAAAAAGTCTATGGCGTAAAGAAGTGGAAGAAATTAACCACTCCGACTCAATTGTTAAGCGAAAAATGGATGGTCATCATTAAATAATAACCGGTCAATTTTTTTTGCTCTTCCTGTTTTCTCATCAATATCAATGACAACGCCACTGATTTGTGCTTTACCTTCTTTAGTTGCTTCAAAACGAACGGGCAGTTGGGTTAAAAACCGTTTCATGACTGCTTCACGATCTGTTCCAATAATCCCGTCATAAGGACCCGTCATTCCAACGTCAGTAATATAAGCGGTGCCCTCCTGAAGTAAACGATTATCTGCGGTTTGTACATGAGTATGCGTACCAACAACAGCACTAGCCCGACCATCTACGTACCAAGCAAATGCGAGTTTTTCACTAGTCGCTTCTGCATGAAAGTCAATAAAGATCACAGGCGTTCTTTGTTGAGCTTCTTCAATTAAATCATCAATCATCCGAAACGGATCTTCAAGTGGGGGTAAAAAGGTTCGCCCTTGCATATTTATAATGGCAACTTCTGTTCCATTCACATTCACATAACCAATACCTTTCCCAGGAGTACCTTCCGGAAAATTAGCTGGGCGTATCATTTTCTTCGCATCATCAATAAAATCAAAAATTTCTTTTTTGTCAAAGGTGTGATTACCCATTGTGACAAAATCTGCGCCCCATTCAAGAAATTGTTTATAAATTTTTTCGTTTATCCCTTTGCCGCCAGCAGCGTTCTCACCATTCACAATCGTCAATTGCGGTTGATATTTTTGTTTGAATTTCGGTAAATGCGCTTGCAGTTGGTCACGCCCCATTGAACCAACGATGTCACCAATAAATAAAATTCTCATTAGATTACCTCTTTCTGATTTAAAATAACTATTCATAGTTTACCATAGTTGCCACACGATCCACATATAAAGAAAAAGAAACGGCCCACTGGCAACCGTTTCTTTTTGATTTCTTTACTTAGCGTATTCAACAGCACGTGTTTCACGAATAACTGTCACTTTAATATGTCCTGGGAAGGTTAATTCCTCTTCAATACGTTTTCTAATGTCCCGTGCAATGCGCACAGATTCTAGATCATCAATTTCCTCAGGTTTAACCATTATACGGACTTCGCGTCCTGCTTGAATGGCAAATGATTTTTCAACGCCTTCGTAAGACTCAGCAATTTCTTCAAGTTTTTCTAAACGTTTAATGTAGTTCTCTAACGTTTCACTTCTTGCCCCTGGTCGAGCTGCGGATAAAGCGTCAGCTGCTGCAACAAGTACAGCGATAATTGATGTTGCTTCTTCATCACCGTGGTGGGAAGCAATTGAATTGATGACAACATCTTTTTCTTTATACTTCATTGCAAGTTCTTTACCAATTTCCACGTGACTACCTTCAACTTCATGGTCAATTGCTTTACCAATGTCATGAAGAAGTCCCGCACGTTTCGCTAAGGTCACATCTTGTCCCAATTCAGCTGCGAGTAGTCCAGATAAATGCGCTACTTCAACAGAGTGCTTCAAGACATTTTGTCCATAACTTGTACGGTATTTCAATCGGCCTAAGATTTTAATCAAGTCTGGATGCAAGCCATGTACACCAACTTCAAAGGTGGTCTCTTCCCCAACTTCACGGATGTATTCATCCACTTCACGACGAGATTTATCAACCATCTCTTCTATACGTGCTGGGTGAATGCGACCGTCTTGGACAAGTTTTTCTAATGCAATACGCGCTGTTTCACGACGTATTGGATCAAAACCTGATAAAATAACTGCTTCCGGTGTATCATCAATAATAAGGTCAATACCCGTGAGTGTTTCTAACGTCCGAATATTTCGTCCTTCACGACCAATGATACGTCCTTTCATTTCATCATTCGGTAAATTCACGACAGAAACAGTTGTTTCTGCAACATGATCCGATGCACAACGTTGCATTGCTAATGATAAAATTTCTTTCGCTTTTTTATCCGATTCCTCTTTGGTGCGGTTTTCAGCCTCTTTAATAATAAGTGCGGATTCATGACTTACTTCTTTTTCAACTCGTTCTAAAATCACTTGTTTCGCTTGATCCGATGTTAAACCAGAAATGCGCTCCAGTTCAGCTTGCTGATCTTTCAACATAGCTGCTACTCTGCCTTCCATTTCTTCAATTTGTTGTTGTTTGTCTGCTATAGTGTTTTCTTTCTTCTCTTGCAAACGCTCACGTTTATCTAACGTTTCGTCTTTACGATCAAGATTTTCTTCTTTCTGCATGAGACGATTTTCTTGTTTTTGAAGTTCCACTCGACGCTCGCGAAGTTCTTGCTCTAGCTGTTGACGAACTTTATGATTTTCATCTTTCGCTTCAACTAATGCTTCTTTTTTCGCAACCTCTGCGTTTCTGTGTCCTTCTTGAACGATCTGTTTCGCTAGCTCCTCTGCGCTCGAAATCTTTTTCTCTGCAATCGATTTGCGAATCCAATAGCCAACAACAATACCGACGATTAGGATAGCCACACTGGAGATGACGAGAACCAAAATGTCTGTTAAGTTCATGATTTCACCTCCCCTTGCTATTCATTTTGTCAAACTTTTTTAAGTCGGCATGTACTTTTCATACGTTTAAAATGCGTCATTAAGTGTTGTGTATAAATATATAAAAAGATTTATACAAGTTCAATTTTAATGGTGCAGATTCACAATGTCAAGAAAACCTCGCTGACTAATTCAGAAAAGTTGAAAATTTCACCTAAAAAAGAAAAAACTACAATAGAGTACAAGCCTCTATTGTAGCTGCTATTTATTCTTTGTCTTCGATCAATTCATCTTTTGCCGACTCTTCTTTCGGTGCTTCCACTTTTAATTCACCATCTAAATTGTGATGGAGACGAACAGCTTTATTAATTTCTTCAGCCATTTCTGGATGCTCTTTCAAGAATTGTTTCGAGTTTTCTCGACCTTGGCCAAGACGTTCTTCATTATAACTATACCACGCACCGCTTTTTTGTACGATATCAAGATCAGCTGCAATGTCTAACAATTCACCTTCTCTTGAAATCCCTTCACCATACATGATGTCAACTTCCGCTTGTTTAAACGGTGGTGCTACTTTATTTTTCACTACTTTAATACGTGTCCGATTACCAACCATGTCTGTTCCTTGTTTGATTGTTTCGGCACGACGAACTTCTAAACGTACTGATGAGTAGTAGGATAGGGAGCTGTTGCCTTACTGAGTCACCTCAGCAGGTTCACTTCACCCCTCCTCCGAACCAAACGTACACCTTTCAATGTATTTGGCTCTCCAATTGTACAACCGAGTCCTTACTGTTTACCGTTGTGTAGATTCAAGTGGCAGTCTGTCGAATCCTACCTACTAGACATCCTTATGGTGTCTGCTAATCATACAAGCCTTGTAAGATTCTCACTGTTTTTGAGACAGGTCACTAGATAATGTGACGGGCTTAGAATGACCACTTTTAATCGCTTGCTTTTCGCAACGGTTATAGATTTAATCTGTCTGCTCGCGATAATTTATCCGAAATGGGTAAGCTGATTTAAAACCAAGTAATCAATGAGGAAACCCAATTTATAGATGCTTAACAACTTGGATTTCACTCTGTTCCAGTAACGGAAGAAAACTTGCTTCACCTTGTTTGTTTTGATACATTATTCCCCATTTTCCATGCTGATAAAATTTCTTGTGTTTTTCCCCGTTAATTTCGGTTTCCATGTATCTTAACTTAGACACCTTCGTTTTATACTTTGCAGCGAGTGTTTTTGTTACACTTTTTTGGAATAACCAATGAATACTGATTAGTTTTTCCCTGACGTTGTATGCTAATTTGTAATAGTGATAAAAGTCTCTAAATTCCGCATTAGATTTTCTGATAATTTCTAACGGTTCATGATTCACTAATTTAGATCTATGGATTTCCTTCCACGTTCCATCATTCTGAATATTCACGTAACCGTTATTTACCATAAAAGCTTTTAAATGTTGATACGGAATTGATAACTTTATTTCTCCAGAATGCCTACGCGCATTCGTTGGTTCACTTGTTTCCGTATGATCAATTTTTGAGATCGACTCATTCGACGGGCTAACAATAATGTCATAATCGAGAAAAGTGATTGGCTTTTTGTGATGGGCAACAATTGGTCCTGCCTCATCTAACCCTAAGTTAAGTTGATCGCTTAGGAACGTAAGCAATGATCGTTTGATCCGAACAGCATCTTCTTTCGAACCAATCACACCAATCAAAAATCTTTCTTTGTACCTTACATAATTTACTCGCTTGTATCCGGGGTCCAACCTATCCCATGCAACTAATCGTTCTTTCTGAGTCATTAACACATTCGATTCAGTATTTAGCAACTGCCGCTCTTTTTTAGAAAGCGATTGATGCACACCTTTCTTTTGATCAAAGTCATCTGTTCGTCGGCCATTATCATTCGGTCCGCTTCCTTTTGACATCGACGCATGAAATGCAGTGACTGTTTGCTTCATGAAACAATCACATTCATTTAAATAAACATTCGCTAAGATATGTCCTAAGGTCTGTTCTTGTGACTGTTTAGGATGAGTTTTACTAAGCGCATCATCAGACAGATAACCCGCTTTTAAAAACTTCCAAATAAGCCTCAAAAACTTTTCGTCTCTGATTCGTTGTTTTAAAATTCCTACTAGAATTTGGCGGTTGATGTTTTCGTTAAAAATCTCGATATCACCTTTAATCCACCACGTCACGCCTAGGGAATTTTTTTTAACATCTAATAACGCTGTGTGATAACTTCGATCAGTCCGATAACCATGAGAATGATCAGAAAAGTTAGGCTCATAGAGTGTGCCTAAAATACTTACTAAAATCGTTTGTACTAACTGATCTCCAGTAACAGCCGCTTCTAGCTGTTGCACCTTAGATGTTTTCACCGCTTGTCTATGGACAGGCATTGGTTGATACGACTCATTCTTCATTGCTTTGATTAGTTTTTGGATATCATCAGGATTAAAATCATTAATCGTCTGGCCATCCGTCTCCGCCTTTATCTGTTTTGTCTTTCTAGATAGTTTAGCGTGGGCTTTTTTGTAGAATTCAATGTTATAAAAATTTCTGTACAGACGGTCAAACAGATACGTTGCATCGCTTGCTTTGGACTCAATTATTCCTAATACTGTAGCGGGATTTTGCATGGTCTTACACCATATCCTTTCTGATTTAGGAATGTGACAATCTGCTCTCCTTTGCCATGTAATGGGCTTTCCCCTTAGAGTCATTACACTCCGTTCAAGTTAAGCTTGTTACCGCTCACTTTACATCTCGGACTACTACGAGAGCTCCGTTACCTTATCTAATATTCAGCTTCTCATAAGCATAACTAGGACGTGTTATCAAAGTCTAGCTAACCACCGTTTTCAGTGAAACTTTTTCAAGTCTCGTGGTCTCATAAACAATTCTAGCACGCTTTAGTATTTAGACTTAGGTAATCCCTGCTTAGTTTATCATGGACACGTTACATTTTACTTAGGTTCCCGTTCGACCGTATCACTCCAATAGGAGTTGAGAGAGAGCCAATAGCCATCAGCATCATGCTAAATTTTAAAACAGATGCGTACTCTCTTCATACCAATAATAGCATCAGCGTAAGGTATGAGTCGCCTTTCTAACCACTGGTCTGGGTTTAAAGCAGTATAGCTTTGACCATATAAAATGATTTCTGAACTCGACATTCAGTTGCGGTGGTGATGCTCCGCTCGACTTATGCCTTTCCGAGCATGCTACACTCCCCTTTAGGTTTCCCCATAGGATAAGCTCGGTGTTCACAAGAGGATGGTTGCTCTTGGCTCGTGCAACGTTAATTGCAGTCCTTGCATTCCGAATGATAAACCACGCATGCGCTTAGGCGCACGCTTGCAGGCGCACAAATTTTAGTGCTCTTCCGCCAGGCGTTGTTTATAGTGATAGGTAACAGACATCTTCGACATGACTCGGTCAGAACTGTTTTCCCCCACTTCACACCGTGCATGAGACTTTCGAACTCACACGGCGTTCCATCAATATCATGGTGCCTTAAGCCGTTATAAACAGTCACCTCAAAAGGCCAACGATTTATAATTAAATTGATATTGACTATGCCCCTTCGCCTTCCAATCGTTTATTTCCTCTTCCTAATTTCAAGTTACCTATTATATAGGAATACAACCGGCGATTGGTCAAACACTACTACGGGCTGCTGCCACTCGAATAAGATGATCATTTCCTATCACCGAGAGTTATTGAGGTTACATCCCTCTTCACACACTCCTTCGAGCTTCCTCTGTTCCTCTAACGATTATCCTTTTCATATGTCCTTAGCTCCCCTCTATAGTCCGTCAAGAACTTCATTGACCGTTGTTGGTGGTCAATAAAGCAAATAACCCATAACGGTTAAATATCGCTCTTCTCATCCAGAAAAGTCGAGCCATTCTTGAAAAATTCATGAGCTATACATTCTTTTGAATGCAGTTTGGTTACGAACTGTACAAACAAGGGTTCCCTTTCAGTAAACATAGACATTTTTTGGACTCCCGCATACTTTACCCATCATACCTAGATGAGTGTTTTTGCGACTTCAGCGAGCTTCAGACCTGTCGTTGATGTACAACTACACGCCTGTCGCAGTCTTAGAGCATCTGATAGCCAACATTCTATCAGGAGTGGTTCTTCTCCACTCATGTCATCATTAGAAGTTATGTTTCTCATTAGAATAAACACTATAAATGCAATTACATTGAGAAATACTCTAGTTTTTATCTTGTATTTCGACAAGGATTGGACTAGAAACAGAGCACACCAGGATTACCAAACATAATACCAACCTTTTCACGGATTTGGTTAATAAAGATCGCTGTGGTATGCGATTTGCTAATAGCTCCAGATAACTTACGCAGGGCTTGCGACATCAAACGGGCTTGAAGACCGACGTGTGCATCCCCCATTTCACCTTCTATTTCTGCTTTAGGTACCAGTGCAGCTACAGAGTCAATAACAATAATATCAACAGCGTTACTTCTTACAAGTGCTTCTGCAATTTCAAGCGCTTGTTCACCTGTATCTGGTTGCGATAGTAGTAAGTTATCGGTGTCTACACCTAAATTTTTTGCATATACTGGATCTAGCGTTAGCGATAGGTAATCAACCACCATAAGGATTAAGTTATGGCTTGATTTTCCCCCGCTTCACACCGTACGTGCGACTTTCACCGCATACGGCGTTCCATCAATTCATTTAATCGGTAGCACATGTAAGTTATCTATTACAATAAATGCAACACGCTAAAAAAATCATGTGCCCCATTGACCAAACTTCTTTGACTATGCCCCTTCACTCCACAAGAATTAATTTGCTTCTTCGCTACTACGGGCTGCAGCCCCCTAAATTCAACAGCCATTTCCTGCTGTTTCGTGACATCTACCAGTAAATGTATTGCCATTCACGTTTAGGGTTCTCTTGTTCCTCATAACATATCCTTCAGCTGTTTCCTTAGATGCCTACTCTAACCCGTTGGCCAGGTAATAAGTCTTAACGGTTGTTCTACTTATTACACCACTAACACATGTTAATCATCAATTCATTAGCACGAGATCAATTGATGGACCAAAACTTACCTTCACTTCGATAAGTCGACGCTTAACGAGCCTTTCATTCGTAGATTCACTCTAATGCCAAAGCATTTATTCATCATAGAAACATTATCGGACCCCCAATGTGATCTCTAACCACTTCTCAGGTCTGATTTCCATTGTCCTCACCGAGCTTCGCACCACTATCTTTTACTAGATAGTCGCACGTCGGGGTTTTAGGGTAAGAATGACAACCTCACTCTTAAGCAGTCTTTCACTGCTTGTTCTGTTATGAAGTTAAGGATGAATAATCCTCTCTAACTTTGTGGTGCATTACTGCAACTTTTCAGTTAGAAACAAGACACACCATGCTCAGCGTCAATAAATGCCGCAGTTCCACCGTTTTTCTGTGCAGCTGCGATGGCATGTAATGAAACGGTTGTTTTACCTGATGATTCAGGTCCATAAATTTCAACAACACGTCCACGTGGATAACCACCGACACCTAACGCGATGTCTAATGCTAAAGAACCGGTTGAAACGGTTGCGATTTTTTGATTCGCTCGCTCACCTAGTTTCATGATTGAGCCCTTACCAAATTGCTTTTCAATTGTTTTTAAAGCCATATCAAGGGCCTTTTTACGATCACTCACATATATTCCTCCTTTATTTAAAAACTAGCTTAATCATAACGTTTTTCTGGCAAATACACAAGCAAAAAGCGAATAAACGTTCTTGTTAAAACAACAAAAAAGATAAGCAATTTTTGTTGTTCAATTGCTTATCTTTCTATATATTTAACTATTTCATTGACGATAAAAGATAATAAAGTTGTTCTAACCCTTTTTTAACGGAACGTGTTCGGTTCATTTCACGGTTATTAACGAATTGATATTTTTCGACAGCATAGTGTTCATCATCTTGATAGATCCCGATATAAACCGTTCCTGCTTCATGGCCATCAAATCGGCCGGGGCCAGCAACTCCGGTAAAACTAATACCAATATCGCTATTGAACTTTTCTTTGATTCGCTTTGCCATTTGGTAACAACACGCGTGACTCACCGGTCCATCACTCGCTATAACTGATGTGGGTACCTCTAATACACCTGTTTTGATCTCATTTTGATAGGTGACAATGCTCCCCTTAAATACTTGACTTGCACCAGGTACTGAGACTAACCAATCGCTAAAGCGCCCACCTGTTAGACTTTCTGCGGCACTTAGCGTTAAACCCTTCATTTCTAACAGCTTAACAACTGCAGAAGCAATTGAATCGCCGTCCTCACCGTATAAAAAATCACCTACTCGTTCAATCAGTTGCAATTCGACATCTTTGATTAGTCGTTCCGCTTGATCGATTGTGCTGGCTTTAGCCGTTAATCTCAATGCGACTTCTCCGTCTGATGCAAGGGGTGCAATCGTCGGGTTCGTTTGTCGGTCAATAATCTCTTTAACTTCCATTTCTAATTGCGACTCACCAATACCAATAAACCGTAACATTTTTGAACGAATCACGTCATCAATATCATACGTCTCACGAATAAAAGGCAAGACCGTCTCTTTCATCATCATCTTCATCTCATTTGGTACACCAGGCATAATAAAGAAAAACTTTTCTTGCCAAGGAATAATCATTCCTGGGGCAGTACCAACTCCGTTATTTATCAAGGTTGAGCCTTCAATGACTTGCGCTTGTTTTTTATTGTTTTCAGACATTGATCGTTGTCTTGCTGTAAAAAAAGCAGCCAATTGCTTCATTGCCTCTTCACTTTTAATAAGGGGACGCCCAACAAACTCAGCCATCATTTCTCGAGTAATATCATCATCCGTTGGTCCTAATCCACCTGTGATAAAAATCAAGTCGGCGCGAGCAGCGCTTAATGTTAATGCTTCTTGTATCCGACCCGGATTATCACCGACGACTTGATGATAATAGACACTAATGCCACGTGTTGCTAATTTCTCCGAAATCCATTGGGCATTTGTATTTGCAATTTGACCCAATAATAATTCTGTACCGATACCAATAACTTCAGCTTTTAATTCTCGCATTAACTAGACTCCTTCATGACATGCCAATTCTTTATGAAATACTCAACACCTGAAACTACCGTTAGGATAAGGGCAATATAAAGTAAAATCATACCCGCAGGTACATTTAAATAAACAAAAGGATAATCATGCAGTAAGAGCACGGCGACGGAAACGAGTTGAAATGTTGTTTTCCATTTTCCCATTTGACTTGCTGCTAATACTAACCCTTCGCCAGCTGCAACCAATCGAAGCCCAGTGACGGCAAATTCTCTGGATAAAATAATAATCACAATCCACGCAGGCACCATCTCTAATTCAATTAATAAGATAAAAGCAGCCGCAACTAATAACTTATCGGCCATCGGGTCTAAAAACTTACCAAGGTTTGTGACTAAATGATGCTTTCGTGCATAATAACCATCAACCCAGTCTGTTCCTGAAGCGAAAATAAAGATAAGTGCTGCAACAAGATGGGTGACGGGAAGAAATGCCTCACCAAATTCAATCGTTCCCCACTCAAAGGGTACAGATAACACAATAATAAAAATTGGGATAAGAAAAATTCGTGATAACGTGATACGATTTGGAATGTTCATTGATTAACCTCTTTCTATCTTCTTAGAATGTATTAATAAGAGAACCCTTCTCTAGGAGAAGGGTTCAGATCTATTCTTCTACCATGTCAATGGCGTCATTAATATAAACCCACAATTCTTGAACGTCGGTTGCACCAATCTCTTCTGATAATTCAATCGCTTGATCATTTACAGAAATAGAAATCGACGCTGGTTCACCAAACCGAACATAAACATAATCATAAGCTGAAATATCGACAGTGATTGGCTGATTTGAAGCATTCAAAGTTTGGTAGACCTGACGCTCTCCACTTGGATCTTCAACTTCTAACCAGTTTTGACCGGTAGTTTCAAACTGTAATTCGATTGTTTCTTCAGAAGTCTGGTAATGATAAATCGATTCATCATTTGAATAGCTCACTTGAGAAATGGTCGGTGCATCTGATTCTTCTTCTGGTTCTTCAGGTGCTTCCTCCGGTTCTTCTTCGGGTGTGTCATTTTCATTTTCGTCTGGGGTATCTGGTTCGTCTGTATCTGTTGCTGGAATCGAAATTTCTTCATTGGCATTATCAGATACATCGTTCGCATCATTAGCCGCTTGATCATCCTCGGACATGTTACTCGTATAATACCAAACACCATAACCAACCAGTAACACAAGTAAAATCACAAAAATCGTCGGTAACAGCATTTGAAACGGCGATTTTTCTTTTGGTTTGCTTGAAGCCTTTGACCGACGTAACTGGGTGAAATCTCGTGATTCACTGGCTTCTGTCAATGGTAATTCACTTTTATGTTCAACCATTAAGGCATCAACGTCAAGTTCAACAATATGCGCATATTCTTTAATAAAAGCACGCACATAGAAATTACCGGGAATCAGTGAAAAATCATTACGTTCAATTGCTTCTAAATGACGCGCTTGAATTTTCGTTCGTCCTTGTATTTCTTCGATTGACAATCCTTTTTCAAGTCTTGCCTCTTTTAATCGTTCTCCGATAAGCATTTTCCCACCACCAATTCAGATAATCCGTACATAAGTGACACATTAACTCTATAATATATGATTTTCAACATTTATTAAAGGGTAATTATTCATGAGACAAGAAAATTAATGCATCCACCCTCCGGTTACATGCATTACTTGGCCCGTTATGTAACTAGACTGCTCTGACAACAAAAAAGTTACAAGGTGACTGATATCTTCCGCCTTCCCTAAGCGCCCTAATGGTATAGAGCTTTTAAGCGTTTGACGCTCTTCATCAGAGAATTGTTGGTTCATCTGTGTATCAATAAAGCCGGGTGCTATCCCATTGACGAGCACACCACTAGGGGCAACTTCTTTTGCTAACGCTTTAACAAAACTGTTCTGTGCGCCCTTTACTGACGAATAGACGACTTCATGGCTCGCTCCAACTTCTCCCCAAACGGATGAAAGCACAAGAAGATGGCCGAATTGTTTTTTTATCATCGCCGGTAAAAATGCTTGACTTATGTGCCATGTCGCCTGAACATGGACCTTTAATAAAGCATCCATCTCGACAGTTGATGCCTCAGTAAAAAGACTGTCATTTGATTGACCTTGTGCAAAAATAATTGCCTCTGGATTAAACTGTACATGTTGAATACAGTGTTCAATGCCCTGAATCGTTGATAAATCAGATTGAATGATTTCAAAAACAGCTTCAGCCGGTAGCACCTCTACTAAATCGGCTATTCGTTCATGGTTAGTATGATAATGCAAACTAAACGTATGACCAGCTTCAGCTAGATCCTTTACAATTTGTCCACCAATGTCTCCACTCGCGCCTAAAACTAAAATATGCATCAGTTAATCACGTGTTCCTTTACGAATAGCAAAAGTACTTACGTTATCATCTTGAATCCATTGATGAAGAAATGTTTCTACATCTGATTTTGTTATACTTTCTAATACCGGTAACAAACTAAAGTAATCGATGCCTAACAGATGATATTGACTGATAGCATTCGCGATATCAGAAGCTGCATCCATATCTTCCAACAAACCACCAATCATTTTTTTCTTCATGCGATTAAAGGATTCATCTGTGAACCGATAGGTTTTAAGTGATGCTAACTGGTTAAGTACCGTTGTCTTAAATTTTTTAACATCCGTTGTTGATCCACCAATTATTGAAAAAGCAAAGGTAGGTTGACGTTCAGATTCAAATCCAAGTCGGCCATCAATTAAATCGTCATCGTACAGCTCTTGATAAAAGTCACCCGCTTTTGAATAGAAAAAATCAAGTACCATTTCACTCATTAATTCCTGTTTAATAAATGCACCAGGATCATCTGTTGGTGTTTCTTTGATACCAACCATACATTTTTCCATCGCTACTGGCATATCAAGCGAAGCGGACCGCTTATGGACAGTGGCTGGCTCCATAGGGGTTAATCTTTCAATCGCTTCAACAGGGGCGAAAGACTTCGCTGCCTGATTCTCTTCAATCAAAGCCATTGCTGCATCCACATCAAAGTTCCCCACTAAAGTAAACACCATATTAGATGGGTGGTAAAAGGTGTGATAACAGGTGTATAAATCATCTTTGCTAATGTTTTGAATCGCGTCTACCGTTCCGGCAATATCAATCCTTACCGGATGATGCTTATACATTGCTTCAATGATACCGAAAAATGCTCGCCAATCTGCTTGATCATCATACATTTGAATTTCTTGTGCAATGATACCTTTTTCTTTTTCTACCGAACTTTCCGAAAAATAAGGCGATTGGACAAAGTCTAGAAGGATTTTCGTAGCTGGCAAAACATCTTGAGTTGTCGAAAAAAGGTAAGCCGTCTTCGTAAATGATGTAAATGCGTTTGCTGAAGCGCCGAGTGCTGTGAATTCTTGAAACACATCATGATTTTCTTTTTCAAATAATTTATGTTCTAAAAAGTGGGCAATGCCATCAGGAACCTTTATTGGATTCGTTTCATTTAACGGTACAAAATGATTATCAATTGAACCGTAATTTGTAGTAAAAACACCATAGGTCTGAGAGAGCTCTTTTTTCGGAACAAGAATAACTTCAAGGCCATTTGTCAAACGTTGGCGATATACGGTCTCTTTTATTTGTGTATACTCGGTTCTTTTCATGTTATTTCTCCTCTCGCGTTAAAAAGTAAGACGTGTCCAATTTTAGTTTATTAGCCATTTCAGTAATTTCTTGGTGACTAACAGTCTTTATCGCATCGATATAATCGATCGCTAGGGCAGCTTCACCAGCCATAAAGCGGTTGAAATTCACTTCAATTAAACCATCTGCGTCGTCTAATGCCTCTTTGTACTGATTTATTAATAACAATTTAGCTTCTGCAATTTGTTCTCCAGTAAAGTCACCCTTTTTCATTGCTTCAAACTGATCAAGGATAATTGTTTTAGCTTGTAAATAATCTTCAGGTGCAATACCACTAAAAACAAACAATAAACCCTTATGGCTTTCAAAACGAGAGGCTGCATAATAAGCTAAACTATTTTTTTCGCGAACGTTGATAAATAGTTTCGAACTTGGGAAACCACCAAAAATCGCATTAAATAGCTGCAGAGCAAAATAGTCATTATCGTTCATTGTCGTATATGTTCTAAAACCAAAGTGTAATTTCCCTTGTTGAATGTCTTGACGTTCTATGATTTCATTTAGTTGTTTAACGTTTTGGTGCTGTGCTCTTGAAACCGTCAGGGTATTATTTGTGTCACGACTAAAGCGCTCGTCAATTAACCGTTCGATTTCTAACTCTTCCAAATCACCAACCACATAAATATCCAGTGGGTTGTGTTCAACAACATCTTTGTAATAGCAATATAAATCCTCAGCGGTAATGGTTGCGAAATCTTCAGGATACCCATGTCCGTGTAAGTGATAAGGCTCATCAGCACACATTTGATCAATCATACGCATGTTAGCGTAGTGCATCTTGTTATCAATGATACTGTCGATTTTTTGCTTTAACGATTGTTTTTCGCGTGCAAGCGTATGAGGATCGAAACCACCATTAACAACTTTAGGTGCATATAATGCACCTTTAAAAAAATCTAAAGCTTTCGTCAAGACAGGTTCATCTGTTGCTAAATAAGCAGGATTTGCTAAGGATAACCGTGCCGTTAAAACGTGCATCTCACCTTTTTTTGACCCGTCTATATTAAACGAAGCACCATAGAGCTCATCAAGTGCCTGTCTGAAGGACACAGAGGTTGGATACTGGTCTGAACCCTGCTGAATAACAAAAGGCAATAAGGCGCGCTTTGTTATTGTTTCCCGGTCCAATGGCGCACTGTATTTTGCTGCAATATTAATGGTCTTAAATTTATCTGTTTGAATCATATGTAATCGATAGCCTTGTTTGTTAATGATACGTTCATCTGACTTGTTCATGTGAATCAGCCTCCTCAATATTCTAAAACAGTATCGCATAATTATTTTAGCATTCTTATTCATTTTACACTAATCAGAGTGATAACGAAAATATTTCCGTCTAACAAAATTAAGGCCTAAAAAAAGAGCCTACCATGTAGGTAGACTCTTTACATTGATAAAATGAATAGGATTAACGGCTGCCTTTAATATAAGGTTCACCATTTGCTTTAGGCGCTTCTGCCCGGCCAATAAAGCCTGCTAAAGCTAACACTGTTAGAACGTAAGGAAGAATAACTAAATAGACACTTGGGACCTCTGATAAGAAATCAAAGTTATTCCCAACGACACTAAGCGCTTGAGCAAAACCAAAGAATACGGCTGCACCTAATGCACCAAGTGGATGCCATTTACCAAAGATAACAGCAGCTAATGACATGAAACCTTGACCTGAAATCGTTGAACCTGCGAAACTAAGTGAAATCGTCAACGCATAGGTTGCACCACCTAAACCTGCAAGTAAACCAGATAAAATAACAGCGATGTAACGCATTTTTGTAACATTTATCCCATTGGTATCAGCAGCCATTGGGTGTTCACCTACAGCACGTAAGCGCAAACCAAACGTTGTCTTATACAATACGAACCAGGCAAGCACGGCAACACCAATTGCAATGTAAGAAGTAATGTATACGCCGTTAAAGAACATATCTCCAATAATCGGAATCTCTGACAAGAACGGAATGGTTTCAGTATAGAACGGTTGTGTGATTGAGTCTGTCTGTCCACGCCCGAAAATCTCACGTGTTAAGAACACCCCTAATCCTACAGCCATCATATTGATAGCAACACCACTTACAACTTGGTTTGCCCTGAATGACACTGCGGCAACTGCGTGCATAATAGAGAAAATTCCTGCTGCAATTGCACCAGCTACTAACGATAACCAAGGCGTTGCTGCCCCAAGGGTATCAGCAAAGAAAATATTAAAGACAATCCCACTGAATGCACCAATAACCATTAAACCTTCTAAACCAATATTTACAACACCTGAGCGCTCACTAAACACGCCACCGATTGCCGTGAAAATTAATGGAGCAGAATAAAATAATACCATTGGCATCATTGCGACTAATTGATCAATGAATTCCATCTTATTTCTCCCCCTTACTGAAGCGTAAAATAAGTAATCGAATCATGTAGCTTGCAGCAACGAAGAAGATAATCATTGCGATAACAATGTCTACAAGTTCAGAAGGCACACCTGAAAGTGGTGGCATGCTTAAAGCCCCAACTTTTAAAGCACCAAATAAGAAGGCTGCAATAACAACACCAGGTGCTGTATTGGCACCAAGTAAAGCAACTGCGATTCCATCAAAACCAAGGTTAGTATAAGAAGCATGTGTGTACATGTATCCAAATGTACCTATACCTTCCATTGCCCCACCGACACCAGCTAATGCACCAGAGAGCATCATTGCAAGAATAATATTACGTTTCACACTCATCCCCGCATAATTTGCTGCATTCGGGTTAAAACCAACTGCACGTAATTCAAAACCATACGTCGTTCTTTCTAAAAAGAACCAAATAAATACTGCTAAAATAATTGAGACGACAAAGCCCCAGTGAATTTGCGAATAGCCAAACATTTCTTTTAATCCTTGTGTCGATAATGACGCCGACTGAGAAATACGAGCAGATTGTGACCCGCCATCAGAAAGCACAGTTCGGATTAAATAGTTTGTTACGTGTAAAGCTATATAATTCATCATAATTGTGACAACAACTTCGTGAACACCACGTGTTGCTTTTAAAATCCCTGGTACAGCTGCCCAAATGGCACCTGCAAGCGCTGCTGCTAAAATCGCAACTGGAATATGAATAATAGCTGGTAATTCAAAAGTGACGCCGACCCAAACAGCAGCAAACCAACCAACAAAAACCTGGCCTTCTGCACCAATGTTAAACAACCCAGCACGAAAAGCAAACGCAACAGCTAAACCTGTTAACACTAGCGGAATTGTACGACGAATTGTTTCACCAACATTATACAGACTTCCAAAGGCACCTTGGAATAAAGCGCTATAGCCAGCAATTGGATTGTATCCATAAGCGATCATAATAATCGCCCCTACTAAGAAACCTAATAGTACAGATAAAATGGGTACAAGTATATTCATTTTTCTATTATCTGTCATGAGTTGTCACCCGCTTTCTGACGCGCTTCTTCTTTAGAACTCCCGGCCATCAGTAAACCAAGTTCTTGTTCATTTGTTTCTTCTGGTTTAAGTTCAGCAACAATTTGACCGTCAAACATAACGGCAATACGATCACTGACGTTCATAACTTCATCAAGTTCAAATGATACAAGTAAGACAGCGCGTCCTTTATCTCTTTCTTCAATTAAACGTCTGTGAATCGTTTCAATCGCGCCAACATCTAACCCACGTGTTGGCTGTGCTGCGATAAGTAACTCCGGTGAGCGATCGACTTCGCGTGCAATAATCGCTTTTTGTTGGTTACCACCTGATAATGCACGGGCCTTTGTCTTAGTGCCCGGCGTCCGCACATCAAATTCCTCAATTAGCTTTTCTGCATGTTTATAAATGGTGTTAAATGATAAAATTTTATTTTTAGAAAATGGTTTTTGATAATACGTTTGTAGAACCATATTTTCAGCAATCGGATAATCTAGCACTAAGCCAAATTTGTGACGATCCTGTGGAATATGTGCGACACCAGATTCTGTAACTTTACGTGGGGATAAGTGCATCAATGATTTATTGTTCAACTTAATCTCGCCGGATTCAGATTTTCTTAAACCCGTAATCGCTTCGATTAATTCTGATTGACCATTACCATCGATACCCGCAATCCCAACAATTTCACCAGATTTCACTTCTAAGTTTAAGCCTTTCACCATCATCGCTTGACGTGAATCCTTCACGTGTAAATCTTTAATAGATAATGCAACACCTTTTGGATCCGCTGGCTCTTTTTCAGTTTTAAAATTGACCTGACGTCCAACCATTAATGAGGCAAGTTCATCAACATCTGTTTCATCAACATTGACTGTGCCGATACCTTCACCTTTACGGATAACCGTGACGCGATCACTCGCTTCCATGATCTCTTTTAGTTTGTGTGTGATTAAGATGATTGAAATCCCTTCACTAACAAGCGCTTTCATTATATCCATTAATTCAATGATCTCTTGTGGTGTTAAAACAGCTGTAGGTTCATCTAAAATGATTACTTCTGCGCCACGATACAATGTTTTTAGAATTTCTGCACGTTGTTGCATCCCAACTGAAATATCTCGAACTTTTGCGTTCGGATCGACATGTAAGCCATACTTTTTAGACAGTTCGGTGATCTCTTTTTCTGCTTTTTTAATATCAACCACTGCAGCGCCTTTAGTTGGCTCACTACCTAAAATAATATTTTGGGCAACCGTGAAGGTATCAACGAGCATAAAATGCTGGTGCACCATCCCAATTCCTAAGCGATTGGCTACATTCGGATCGGTAATGTTTACTTTTTCTCCATTAACGCGAATCTCTCCTTTTTCAGGTTGGTATAACCCAAAAAGTACGTTCATTAATGTTGATTTACCAGCACCATTTTCACCTAGTAAAGCATGAATTTCGCCTTTTTTTAATTGGAGGTTGATATTATTATTTGCAACAATACCAGGAAATTCTTTTCGAATGTTTAACATTTCAATGACATAGTTTTCCAAAGTGTTTCACTCCTCGTTTGAAGGGTCTATTAAAATCACCAAATGAAAAGGGGAGAGTATCTTTCTCTTCATTTGAAGATTTTTATGGATACTAAGGGCTTTAGCCCTTAGTATCCTTTTCTTTTTATAAGTTGTCTAAAAATTCTTCTAATGCTTCATCAGTACCTGGTGCATCAACATCACCATTTACTAATTTTTCTTGCCACTCAGCAACTGCATCTGCAATTTCTTGAGTATAAGCTTCTTCGTTTGTGTCAGCGATTGAAATCGCTCCGTCTTCAATACCTAGAACTAAGTGTTCTCCACCTGGGAAATCACCATTCATTGCGCGTGTTGCAACTTCTTGTACAGCAACATCGACACGCTTAACCATTGAAGTTAACGTTACGTTACGATCGCCTTGTTGTCCTTGCTCATATTGGTCACGGTCTACACCGATAACCCATACGTTTGAATCTGGATCGTTTTCAACACGGTTACGCGCTTCCGTGAATACACCAAGACCAACAGCTCCTGATGCGTGATAAATAACATCTGCACCTGAAGAATACATGTTATTAGCAATTGAACGTCCCATACCTTCATCTGAGAATGATTCAGCATATTGGATTTGCACTTCAATCTCAGGGTTTACTGATTTCACACCAGCAACAAAACCTGATTCAAAACGTTTAATTAGCGGACTTGTAACTCCGCCAACGAAACCAACGTTATTTGTTTCTGTTTTAAGTGCAGCAGCAACACCAGCTAAGAACGAACCTTCTTCCTCAGCAAATGTTACACTTGCAACGTTGTCAGCTTCGACAACATCATCAATAATTGAGAAGTGTGTTTCTGGGTTTTGCATAGCCACTTCAGTTACTGCATTTTTAAGTTGGTAACCAACACCAAAAATTAAGTTGTAACCTTGATTTACTAAACTGTTGAAGTTTGGTAAGAAATCAGCAGCATTTTCTGATTGTGCGTAATCAAAACCAGTACCACGTTCTAGTCCGTTTTCTTCACCAAAAGCTTGAATACCTTCCCAAGCGGATTGGTTAAATGAACGGTCATCAACGCCACCTTCATCTGTAACCATTGCGACTGAAAAGTCAGAACCTGTTTCTTCATCAGTACCTTCATCTTCAGTACCTTCGTCTTCAGCTGGTTCTTCAGAACCTTGGTCGTTATTGTCATCACCTGAAGTATCATCATCAGATGAACCACACGCACCAAGTACAAGTACAGCCGCTAGCAACATAGCTAACATCAACATTAATTTGTTCTTCATTTTGTTACCCCCATTTATGGTTGAATTTTGACCGATCTGTTTTTTTTACTTTGGCGATGAACGATGCATCAATCATACCTCTACAAATTATCTGATCTTTGCCTTAACACGTGAAACTGAAATGCATCACTTTTAAAATAATTAGCTGAGTATAAAATCGGCTCGTGATCTTCTGTGTAATGCATTTGTCGAAGCAACAACAACGATTGATCTGGACGACAATTCAAAACTGCTGAAATGGTTTCATGAAAACCGATTGGCTCTATATACGTTTTCGCATAATGTATGCGCTTACCTGTATAGTTTTCAATCAACTTGAAGATTGATCCTTCGCTATGAATTGATCCAATAGGAACAAGAGCTTGATCCACTTTATCAATACAATAGACAACAGGTTCACCATCAGCTGTCCGTACCCGTTCGACCCTTGCTAATGTTTGGACGTCCAACGAGTTGAAATTTGTTAAGTCGCTTGCAGAAGGTTTAACGACTTCCGCAGCAACAAATTGTGTGCCAGGTTCTTTTCCTGCGCTTCTGATCATATCAGATACACTACCTAATTCTTCAATACCTGAAGAATGCATCGGCTTTGGATTGACAAAAACACCATTGCCTAATCGACGCGTAACCATATTCTCTTCAACTAATTGCTCTATGACTGCTTCCATAGTCGTACGTGAAACACGATATGAGGTTGCAAGTTCATAAAGAGGATGTAACCTTTCATTGGGCGGGTAAACGCCCTTTTCAATATCTTCCCTGAATCGTGAAAGCGTTTTATCGAATTCTTCACTATTGATATGCAATTCGGTCATCTTTCATCCCCCAGTAATTAAAAACAAATTGATTGGTCATTTACAATATACCACTTTCCTATAAATAAATAAACAAAAAAGTCATAAAAATCTCAGTTTCTAAGAAATTGAAAAAATTAAATTAATCTGAATATTCATCAATAAGTACCGTTCTTGGCTTTGAACCTTCATGTGGACCAACCACTCCACGTGCTTCCATCGCGTCAATTAACCGTGCAGCTCGGTTATAGCCGATTCTAAAGCGCCGCTGTAACATTGAGACGCTGGCTGTTTGCATTTCCAATACAAGTTGAACAGCTTCTTCATAATATTCATCGTCAATTTCTGAAACGGATTCATCAATTTCTTCTGGAATCATTTCTTCTTGATACTGAGCTTTTTGTTGGTCAATACAAAAATCAACAATCGCCTCAACCTCTTCATCTGACAGGAAAGCACCTTGGATCCGTGTTGGTTTTGATGCGCCTACTGGCATAAATAACATGTCGCCCCGTCCTAACAATTTTTCAGCGCCACCACCGTCAAGAATCGTGCGTGAGTCTGTCTGTGAAGATACACTAAAAGCAATCCGGGAAGGAATATTAGCCTTAATAACACCTGTAATTACATCTACAGATGGGCGCTGCGTCGCAATAATAAGGTGAATACCAGCTGCGCGTGCCATTTGCGCAAGTCGAGTGATTGCATCTTCGACATCATTGGAAGCAACCATCATTAGGTCCGCTAACTCATCAACCAGGACAACGATATAGGGTAATAGCGGTTGTTTTTCTTCTTCATCATGGATGGTTTGATTATATTTTTTCACATAATTATTGTAGCCTTCAATATTACGATTTCCCGTATCTGAAAACAAGTCATAGCGCCGCTCCATTTCACTGACGACTTTCTTCAAGGCTTGTGCAGCTTTTTTAGGATCAGTAACTACGGGGGCTAATAAATGCGGAATGCCATTATATACATTCAATTCAACTTTTTTAGGATCAATCATCATTAACTTAACTTCATGTGGTTTAGCTTGCATAAGAATATTGACGATGATTCCATTAATGCAGACACTTTTACCACTTCCCGTTGCGCCTGCAACAAGTAGATGGGGCATCTTATTTAGTTCATGTTTAATGGCTTCACCAGAAATATCACGCCCTAACACAAAGCTAAGGACATGGTTTTGTGTTGTGGAGACTGTTTCAAAGACTTCCCGCATGGTAACCATGGCAATCTCATCATTTGGCACTTCAATTCCTACCGCTGATTTACCTGGAATCGGGGCTTCAATTCGAATATCTTTCGCTGCTAGTGCTAATGCTAAATCATCATGAAGATTAACGATTTTACTTACTTTCACACCCGCTTCAGGATATACTTCATATTTCGTGACAGCTGGTCCGACATGAACACGAGTCACTTTAGCTTTGACACCAAAACTTTGGAAAGTCGCTTCTAGCTTTTTCACAACCGATTGAATTTGCCCTTTCGCTTTCGTTTGTGGTTGTTGAGTTGGTGCTTGCAATAGCGAAATTGGCGGTAACTGATAATCTTTATTTTCAACTTCAGCCGTTACCCCTGTCGTCAGTTGCTTATCGAGCGCCTCGTCTGCAGTGATGTCAGTTGCTATTTGTTGGTCAGCATTAACTGCAGGTGCCTCTGCTTTTTCTTTATTTGGATTATCAATTTCATCATGATAACTAACGGCAGTAAATGCTTCAATAACAGGCTCTTCACTTTCAGTTGTTTCTGCATTCCCTTCACCATCTGACTGATAAAGCCGTTGACTTCTTTCGATATCTTTTCTAGTTCTTTGCTCTGCTTTTTTATCTATCCATTTAGTTTTTAGAGCGGTTAAACTTCGCTTAATACGTTGTATCAACCAACTAGAAAGTTGTTGTAGATCAACATCTGCGACAAAAACAACGGCGACAATAATTAGGAATACACTTAAGAACAAGGCACCACCTAAACCTAATAGATGATACGCTACGGCGAAAAATAGCGCACCAATTATTCCGCCTCCAATTAACGTAACCGAACCTTCATCTAAATAGATTTGGTAATCTGCCCATGTCCGATTTACAATTGAAACGTCTTCTATAGCTAACAGGGCATCAAAGCGAAGGTAATGTGCTAACATTGACAGTCCAACTAATAAAAACACCAAACCTAAAAAGCGTCGAGTTAGAAACACTGGCCATTGACGTCTTATCATAATATATAAACCTAAAGCAATTAAAGTTGCAGGAATGATGAAATAAAACACACCCATTAAAAATCGATTCGTATGTAAAATAAATGAGGGCACCACACCATCACTAATTACAGCAATGCCGCTACCAAATACTGCAACCAATATAAAAAGCACACCATAGATCTCAAACATCAATGTGTGATTAGGATTCTTTTTTTTGCTTTTATTTGTTTGTTTTTTCCTCACCATATCGGCCACCCTTTCATCTACTAATGGTATTATAACACACGTACGTTCCTATGTAGACAAAAGAATCACACAGAAATAAGTGTACAACGAGCATTTCCTCATTGCACACTTAACAATCTATTTCTAATTTTGTAGCCAATTGCGATTGGATAATTCAAAAGCATCGTGTAAGGCATTTAACGCTTTATTTACATCTGTTTCTTCAATGAGAACCCAAATCGTTGTATGTGAATCTGACGATTGCAAAATATGAACACCTTTCTCATGTAAACTACGAACAATTCGGGCAGTGACACCGGGTACACCCGTCATACCCGCACCAACAACACTAACTTTAGCACAACTTGTCACAAAGGTAGGCTGATAACCTACCTGTTCAATGACCGCTACCGCTTTTACTAATAATGCTTCAGGTACCGTAAACCGTAAACCGGTTGGGAACATGTTGATGAAATCGACTGAAATACCTGCCTCAGCTAGTGATCCAAAAACGTCGTCGTGTAGTTTATCTAGAGGTTCTTTTGTCTCAATTTTAATTTGGGCAATACCCGTGATATGGGCAATTCCGGTGATTAGACGATCATTGATATCCTTTCCTTTGATGGTATCAATTGCACCCGTTACAACTGTGCCGACATGTTCAAGTTCAGTTGAACGAATGCGCAATGGCACTTTGGCTTGCATCGCAATCTCAACCGCCCGTGGATGAATGACTTTAGCTCCTTGATAGGCTAAGTTTACAATCTCGTTATATGTTACAACATCGAGTGTACGTGCTGACTCAACAATTCGTGGATCAGCGGTTTTTATTCCATCAACATCGGTAAAGATATCAACAAACGTCGCATCAATACTTGCTCCAATAGCGGCAGCCGTTGTGTCACTCCCTCCCCGACCAAGTGTGGTCACATCACCTTGTTCAGTTTGGCCTTGAAAGCCTGCAACAACTACAGCATCATGCACTTCTAATTCTTCAATCAGACGTTCCGGACGCATATCAATAATTTTCGCTTGCGTATAGTCATCGCTTGTGATGATACCCGCTTCTCTTCCGGTAAGCGCGGTTGCAGATAAGCCCAATCGTTTTAATTGGTTGGAAAAAACGACTGTTGAAATAATTTCACCACAGGCTAACAACAAGTCATGCTCACGATTAGATATGTGATGATTCGGATAATCAACAAGCTTTAATAGCGCATCTGTTGCATAAGGTTCCGGCATACGCCCCATTGCCGAGACAACAACGACAACTTTATAACCTTCCCTAATTGCTGATTGAATATGCTTAATTGCTTTTTTACGGCTAGCTTCATCCTTAACAGATGTGCCTCCGAATTTTTGTACGATTACTTCCATACTACACCTCTATTTAGTTAACCAGTTATTTTTAACGAGAGATTCAGCAATTTGCACTGAGTTCCATGCTGCTCCTTTTAATAGATTATCAGAAACAATCCACATATGGTAGCCTTTTTCGTTATCTAAATCTTTTCTGATTCTTCCGACAAAGACATCTGGAAGTCCTGCAGCGTCAAGTGGCGTTGGATAGTCTTGTGTGTCTAAGTTATCTTTTACTGTTACTCCAGGTGACTCAGCTAACAACGCTTTAATTTGATCAACAGATACGTCTTGATCTAGCTCGACATAGACACTTTCTGCATGAGAAGTGAAGATTGGTAAACGCACACAAGTTGCCGCAACAGCTACTTGGTCATCATGTAATATTTTTTTCGTTTCATTAATCATTTTCATTTCTTCAAATGTATAGCCATTTTCAGTAAAAACATCGATTTGTGGCAAGGCATTAAATGCAATGGGATAGTGTTTAGCTTCATCTTTAACAGGTAATAATTCCGCATGCATCTCCTCACCGTCTAAGAAGCTTTGTGCTTGTGATTTGAGTTCATCGATCGCTTCAGTACCTGCTCCAGAAACGGCTTGATACGTTGATACAATTACTCGATTTAAACCAAATTGATCTTTTAATGGTTTCAAAGCGGCAACCATCTGAATCGTTGAACAATTAGGATTAGCAATAATACCTTGATGGTCAGCCATGTCTGATTCATTTACTTCTGGCACAACAAGCGGCACATGTTCATCCATACGGAATGCACTAGTGTTATCAACAACCACCGCACCACGTTTAACGGCTTCAGGCGCAAATAGTTTAGATACGCCCCCGCCGGCTGAAAATAGAGCTATATCAACGTTCTCAAAACTTTCCGGTGTCGCTTCTTCAACAGTATAAATCTCATCTTTGAATTTTAAAGTTGTTCCTGCCGAGCGACTTGATGATAGTAGTTTTAGTGATTCAATGGGAAAATCCTTTTTCTCCAATGTTTCTAACATTTTTTGGCCAACTGCTCCAGTTGCCCCCATGACAGCGACGTTATATTTCTTATTATTTGACATACTAATCCCCTCTTTCGCAAGCATTATAAATTTACGTCCTATTGTAACACAAAAGTATCTAATCGTAACGTAGCTTTTAGATATTTGTGAAAATTATATTAATTCAACAGCTGCTTAATTCTGCTATAAAAAACACATCCCTTGAGGTACATGACCAAAGGTCATACTCATAAGGATGTGTTAAATTTAGTTTATTGTTTGTTTTTTTCTTGTTCTTCTAATAAGACAGCTTTACGTGATAAGTTAACGCGACCTTGACGATCAATCTCTTTAACTTTAACCATCATCTGATCGCCCTCTTTTACAACATCTTCTACATTGTTCGTGCGATCAATTTGTAATTCTGAGATATGAATTAAGCCATCTTTACCTTTGAATATTTCTGCAAAGGCTCCGAATTTTTCGATGCGCTTAATTGTTGCCATGTAAAGTTCACCGACTTTAGCTTCACGTACCATATCTTCAATAATTTTCTTCGCTTTTTCGTTCATTTCTTGATCAGTTGAAGCGATAAATACTTTACCATCTTGTTCGATGTCTATTTTCACACCTGTTTCATCAATAATTTTATTGATGTTTTTACCACTTGGCCCAATAACATCACGAATCTTATCAGGTTTAATCATCATTGTGATAATTTTCGGTGCATGCTCAGATAGTTCTTTTTTCGGTTCGTTAATGACCTCGATCATATGATCTAAAATGTGAATACGACCAATTTTAGCTTGTTCCAGTGCTTCTTGTAGAATGTCACGTGATAAGCCATCAATTTTAATATCCATCTGTAATGCTGTTACCCCTTTAGCAGTACCAGCCACTTTAAAGTCCATATCACCTAAGAAATCTTCCATCCCTTGGATGTCACTTAGCACCGTATAATCGTCACCTTGTTTAACAAGACCCATTGCAATCCCTGCAACTGGTGCTTTAATCGGTACACCTGCAGCCATCATTGCAAGTGTTGATGCGCAAATACTTGCTTGTGACGTTGAACCATTAGATTCTAATACTTCTGATACTAAACGAATCGTGTATGGGAAGTCTTCCGCTGATGGTATTACTTTTTCTAAGGCACGCTCACCTAAAGCACCGTGACCAATTTCACGACGACCTGGTCCACGGATTGGACCTGTTTCCCCAACACTAAACGACGGGAAGTTATAGTGGTGCATAAAGCGCTTAGATTCCTCTAAGTCAAGACCATCTAAGATTTGCACATCACCTAATGCACCCAGTGTACACACACTTAATGCTTGTGTTTGTCCACGTGTGAATAAACCTGAACCGTGTGTACGCGGAAGAATATCAATGCGTGATGTTAACGGGCGGATTTCATCCGGACGACGACCATCGGGACGTAATTTCTCTTGTGTGATAAGGCGACGTACTTCACCTTTTACCATACTATCTAAAATATCTTTGACTTTTTTGATGGTTGCATCATCTGCTTCATTTTCTTCATAGCTAGCAACGATATCTTTTTTCACAGCATCAATCGCTTGTTCGCGCGCCTGTTTTTCATTGATTTGAACAGCTTCATCAATTCTTGATTTTGCTGATACGTTAAGCGCTGCTTGAAGCTCTTCATCTAAATTAAATAATTTTACTTCCATTTTTTCTTTACCAACAGCTTGGTAGATTTCTTCTTGGAATGCCACTAAACGTTTGATTTCTTCATGTCCAAACATAATTGCCTCTAACATAACATCTTCAGGAACTTCATCAGCGCCTGCCTCTACCATGTTAATTGCTTCTTTTGTGCCTGCAACAGTTAAGTCAATATCGCTTTGTTCACGTTGGTCAATTGTAGGGTTAATGATAAATTCTCCGTCAATACGGCCTACAACAACACCTGCAATCGGTCCTGCAAAAGGAATATCAGAGACGCCAAGTGCGATTGATGAACCAATCATTGCCGCGATGTCAGAAGGTGCATCTTGCTCCACACTCATGACCATGCTGATCACTTGGACGTCATTACGGAAGCCGTCTGGGAATAGCGGACGAATTGGACGGTCAATTAAACGAGAGGTAAGTGTTGCTTTTTCACTTGGACGACCTTCACGTTTAATAAATCCACCTGGGATTTTACCAACAGCATAGCGACGTTCCTCATAACTCACCATTAACGGAAAGAATGGTAAATCTTTAGGTTCTCTCGACCCTGTAGCTGTCGTTAATACCGATGTATCTCCGTAATGAATCATACATGCCCCATTGGCCTGTTTTGCAAGTTCTCCAACTTCAACAATAAATGGTTTGCCTGCAATTTCAGTTTTGAACGTTTGTTTGTTTGACATATAAATTAAAACCCCTCTCGATTTTACACATAATCATTTTATGTGTAATCAATATAATGATACCTGTCTTAACCTCATCTATCCGATTGCATTCGTGTTTTCATCTTGCTCCATCCTGATCAAAGCGAACAATGAGTTATTCGCTTTGATCAGAATCGAGCGCAAGGACAATAGTGATTAAGACAAGTATTTAGACATATAGAAAAAGCGGGATATTATCCCGCTTGTTTTCTACGTTTAGCGACGTAAGCCTAATTTTTCAATAACTTGACGGTAACGTGTAACGTCTTTGTTACGAAGATACGTTAGTAAATTACGACGTTTCCCAACCATTTTCAATAATCCACGACGTGAGTGGTGATCCTTTTTGTGAATACGTAAGTGATCATTTAAACTATTGATTTCTGCAGTTAGGACAGCGATCTGAACCTCTGGAGATCCGGTATCGTTTTCGTGTGTTTTAAACTCATTAATGAGTTCATTTTTACGTTCTTGTGAAATAGCCATCCTTTTCACCTCCTATAAGTCTTAAGTAAACCCCAATCCCCGAGCAAACGTTGGAGAATCGTTTTGCCAAGATGATGGTTTCCACTTGTTAGAATAACCTTTTTTCAAATAAAAAGCAAGGGTTCTCGCTCAGTTTATTTAAAAGTTGTTGGTTAACAACTGATTAATATAATTGCCTAATCTCAATTTCATCTTGTCTAATCTGATCGATTAAAGGGTCAACCCCAGAAAACTTTAACTCAGGACGAATAAATTGATGCCAAGCAATCGCTAGCGATTTTCCATACAAATCAGCTTTGTAATCCAGAAAATGCACTTCAAGTTTTACATCTAAGAGCTCATCTTCAAACGTTGGATTATAGCCCAAATTCGCCATCCCATGAATAACTTCACCGTCAATCTCAGCTGTCACATAATAAACACCCGTTCGTGGCAACGCCTGTTGTGGTTCCACTTCGATGTTTGCTGTTGGATAACCAATTGTTCGCCCACGTTTATGACCATGTACAACTTTTCCGTTTGTTCTGAGCGGACGTGTTAATAAATTTTTTGCTTCTTTCACATTGCCATCCTTTAGCATTCGGCGAATTCTGGTAGATGAAACCTTCTCATTTCTTTCTGAGAACTTTTCAACAATCGTTACACTAAAACGATCTTGACTATCGTCAACGAGTGTATGTATATTCCCTCTCCCCATATGGCCATAACTAAAGTCAAAACCACAGATAAGATGTTTGACATTGAGGTCTGCAATAAAGCGATCAACAAAGATTGAGGGAGATAGTTTAGCTAAAGCGATATCGAAAGAAACCACATACAAAATATCTACCCCGAGCGCTTTAAAAATCGCTTCTTTCTCTTGCATAGAGGTTAAGTAAGAGACCGCACCTTTATCGTTCGCCAATACTTCCTTAGGATGCGGATTAAATGTCATAACTGCTGTCTTTAATTGATTATCTTCAGCTATCATTTTCGCTTGTTTAATGACTTGTTGGTGACCAAGATGTACACCATCAAAAAAACCGATTGCCATTGCTGATGCGGCTTCTGGCTTCGTTAAACCTTCACTAGTAAGTGATATCACTTTCATTATGTTACCTCCCGGCAATTAAACTTTTTTAAGTAAGATTAAATCCACGCATCGACTTGATAAGCGCGCGGTCTTCTGGATGGCTTTGATATATTGCTAATAATCGGTCTTCATTTAGCACAACATACGGTTGATCGTCTTGCCAACCTTCAGGTTTTTCTAATTTTTGCCCATATTCGACCCGTTGTCGTAAATCACCTGACACTTGATAGACTGGAAGATGACGAAGACCATCCATAACCGGTAGCAACGCTGTCTCAATGTCCCCGTTCGCTTTTAATTGTGAAAGTTGTTCAAATGTAACCGCATCTTCAAGCTTAAAGGTCGCAACTTGTGTTCGAACCAGATGTGACATATGCGCAGGGTAGCCAAGCGTTGTACCAATGTCTTTTGCTAGCGTTCGAATATAAGTACCTTTTGAAACAGTTGCTTCAATTTTAAAGGTAACTGTACCCATTGATTGGACTAGACTATCTTCAATAAGGTGAAGTGCATATATATGAACGTGACGTAACGGACGTTCAACTGGTATGTTATTTCTCGCATACTCATACAACTTTTTTCCATTCACCTTTACTGCAGAATAGAGTGGTGTCACTTGGGTGATTTCTCCGTTAAAGAGCGCTAAAGCTGCTTCGACCATTGCAACAGTCATTGGCTTATCGACGGTCTGTTTGTCAATAACTTTCCCGGTTTGATCTTCGGTATCTGTTGCAACACCAATCGTTACCTCTGCTTGATAGGTCTTTTTTGTATCGGTCAAATACGGCACAATCTTTGTTGCTTCTCCAATACAAATTGGCAACACCCCTCGCACTTCTGGATCAAGTGTTCCGGTATGTCCTACTTTTTTTGTTTGAAACAATCGACGTAACATCATGACACAGTCATGCGATGTTTTACCGATGGGTTTATCCAAATTTACAATTCCATGCATGAAACAATCCACCTCCCTATCCTCACAGAAGAAAACCCCTGTCTATTCAAGCACAAGGGTTGTTTGGTTAGTTATTCTTCGTTATTCGTATTTAAGTCACGCAACAAACTCTCAATTCGATTACCCGTTTCAATTGATTCATCAATTTCAAAAAAGAGTTCTGGGGTTTTTCTTAAGCGGATACGATTGCCTATTTCTGAACGAATAAAACCTTTCGCTTTTGATAGACCTTTTAAAGTATCTTGCTTTTCGTTTTCTTCACCTAAAATCGTCAAATAGACCGTTGCTTGTTGTAAGTCCCCGGTCACTTCAACATCAGTAATCGTAACAAACCCTACGCGAGGATCTTTTATTTTTCTAGTTAAAATGTCTCCAAGTTCTTTTTTCATTTGTTCCGCCACACGATTAGCGCGCATTTCACTCATTAAAAATCACCTCTTTATTCTCCCATAGTAAATGAATTAACCCAGCCATTGTTTGTGAATGTTTGTTACTTCAATTGTAGATTCGTGATCCAGCTTGTGAATGGCTTGATCAATCAATCGTTCGCACTGAATAGAAGACTGCGATATTGATGTCACACCAATCATGGTTCGCTGCCACAAATCTTGAAAATCGAGCTCAGCAGCAGCGAGATTAGGTTCATCTAATTGATGAAGGATCCGTTTTAATACAGATCGTTTTTCCTTTAATGATTGGGCATCATATATCATACATTCTACTTCAGCATATAAGATCATTTACGTTCGATTTCTTCCATGACAAAGCACTCAAAAATGTCGCCTTCTTTGATATCGTGGAAGTTTTTCAACGTGATTCCACACTCATAGTTTGTTTGAACCTCTTTCACATCATCTTTAAAACGTTTAAGTGTATCGATTTCACCTTCAAAGACGACAACGCCATCACGAATCACACGGACTCCTGCGTCACGTGTAATCTTTCCTTCGATAACGTAACTACCAGCAATAGTACCAATTTTAGATACTTTGAATGTTTCACGAACTTCAGCTTGACCAATAACTTTCTCTTGGAATTCTGGATCCAACATCCCTTTCATTGCCGCTTCAATCTCATCAATTGCTTTATAAATAATACGGTGTAGACGGACATCGACTTTTTCTGTTTCTGCTGCTTTTTTCGCATTGTTATCAGGACGAACGTTGAATCCAATCACAATCGCGTTAGAGGCAGAGGCTAGAATAATGTCTGACTCAGTAATTGCACCCGCACCTGTATGAATAATGTTGACTTTGACACCTTCCACATCAATCTTACGTAACGACGCCGCAAGTGCTTCTGCTGAACCTTGAACATCAGCTTTTAAAATAATGTTGATATCTTTAATATCACCCTGCTTAATTTTTTCAAATAAATCTTCAAGGCTAACACGTGACTGATCACCACGACGTGCTTCTAATTGTTTTTGTTGACGGAGTTCACCGATTTGACGTGCAGTTTTCTCATCTTCAAAGACAACGAAACGGTCTCCCGCTTGAGGAACATGGTTAAGTCCGGTGATTTCTACTGGCATTGATGGGCCTGCCTTTTTAACACGACGACCGACATCACTAACCATTGCTCGAACACGACCAAATGTGTGACCAACAACAATTGGATCACCCACACGTAACGTCCCGTTTTGGACAAGTAGAGAAGCTGTTGGGCCACGGCCTTTATCTAATTCAGCTTCGATAACTGTACCATCAGCAAGACGATTTGGATTGGCTTTGAGTTCTTCTACTTCAGCAACAAGAAGGATCATCTCTAAAAGCTCATCAATTCCTTCACCTTGTAATGCCGACATGTTAACAAAGATCGTATCTCCACCCCATGCCTCAGCAACTAATTGATATTCTGTCAATTCTTGCATAACACGATCAGGGTTCGCACCCTCTTTATCCATTTTATTTACTGCAACAATAATGGGTACTTCGGCTGCTTTTGCATGGTTGATGGCTTCAATCGTTTGTGGCATAACACCATCATCTGCAGCAACAACGAGGATCGCAATATCAGTTACTTGTGCACCACGTGAACGCATGCTAGTAAAAGCTGCATGGCCTGGTGTATCCAAGAAGGTAATCTTCTTTTTATCTTCAGTTTTAATTTGGTAAGCACCGATATGTTGCGTAATACCGCCTGCTTCACCTTCAGTGACACGGGTATTACGAATCGAGTCCAGCAATGTTGTTTTACCGTGATCTACGTGGCCCATAATGGTAACAACCGGTGGACGTTCAGATAAATCACTATCTTTATCTTTCTCGATATATTGTAGTAAGTCAGACTTCAATACTTCTTCTTCTTTCTTAGCAACCATGCCAAATTCATTAGCAACCATTGCAATCGTATCATCATCCAAATCTTGATTTTTGTTAGCCATTACACCTGCAAACATCAACTTTTTAATCAGTTCTTTTGTAGGTCTTCCGACTTTTTCAGCTAATTCGTTCACAGTTAGTGAACCAGTATAATGTAAAACTTTTCTATTGTCTTCAACAGCTTCTGTTTCATCAGCTGCTTGTTCTTCATCGCTACCTGCTTGATTAACATCAAATAGTTCATCTAACTGTGCGATCTCTTCATCCGTAATCGTAGACATGTGATTTGAGACATCACTTCCTAATTCAATTAATGTATTTACGACTTCTTTACTTGAAACATTGTGTTGTTTGGCATATTCATATACTCTTACTTTAGCCATACAGTCACCTCCGGGTTATTTTTGGTCTATCAAACTAGCTATCTTTTTTGCAAAACCTTCATCTAAAACCGCCACTGCTACACGTCCAGATTTACCAATCGCAATCGATAGTGAATCACGGTCACAAATAATTTTATAATCAACCTCATAAAATTTACACTTGTCTGTTAGTTTCTTATGTGTTTGATACCCTGTGTCTTCAGCGATCAAAACTAGTTTTGCTTCATTACGTTTAATGTCTTTTATAATTTGGTCTTCACCAAGCGATAATCGCCTTGCGCGCATCGCGAGGCCCAACATACTTAAATATTTTTGTTGATTACTCAATGGTCTCACCTAGAATGACCTTCTTTAGGTCTTGATAAATCTGACCTGGATTTTCTACTTTTAAATGACGCTCTAATAAATGGTCTTCTTCGGCTTTACTTACTAATGCTAAATCTTTTGACACATAGGCACCACGGCCGTTTTTCTTACCGGTCGGATCGACAAATACCTGTCCTTCTTTTGTCCGCACGATTCGAATCAGGTCATGTTTTTCTTTCATTTCATTGGAAAGAATACATTTTCTAAGTGGAAGTTTTTTATTTTTTTTCGGCATAAAACTTTCCTCCTTAGTTAAATAAATCGTCTGTGTCATCAAACAACGGCTCTGCTTCAACAGCTGTTGAAGTGTCCACTTGTTCATAAAGACCTAATTCTTTAGCATCCGTTGCACTTTTAATATCAATCTTCCAACCGGTTAACTTAGCTGCTAACCGTGCGTTTTGCCCGCGTTTACCAATTGCAAGTGATAATTGATTATCCGGCACAATAACAGTTGTTGCTTTCTCTTCTTGGTGAATGATGACATGATCAACTTTAGATGGACTAAGTGCATTTGAAACATAGACAACTGGATCATTTGAATATTCAACGATATCAATCTTTTCGCCCTTAAGCTCATCAACAACCGTTTGTACACGTTGCCCTTTTTGCCCAACACAAGATCCGACCGGGTCAATATCTGAATCAGCAGCATATACTGATATCTTAGAACGATCGCCTGCTTCACGCGCAACGGATTTAATTTCTACTGTGCCATCATAAATTTCAGGCACTTCTGTTTCAAACAAACGTTTAAGTAAACCAGGATGTGAACGTGAAACGAACACTTGTGGCCCTTTGTTGGTGTTTTCTACTTTAGTTACCAGCACTTTAATGCGGTCATGAACATGATATTCTTCCGTTGGCATTTTTTCTGCTTCTGGTAATTTCGCTTCGACTTTACCGAGATCAATGTAAACAAACCGAGGATCGATCCGTTGAATAATGCCATTCATGATATCTTCTTCACGATCAATATACTCCCCATAAATCACACTGCGTTCAGCTTCGCGCACACGTTGTGTTACCACTTGCTTAGCTGCTTGAGCTGCAATTCGACCAAAGTCACGTGGTGTCACTTCAACTTCTACCACATCACCAACAACATAGTTTGGATCTAGCTCTTTAGCTTTTGTAATACTTAACTGTTGTTGTGGATCTTCGACTTCTTCAACAATCTCTTTACGTGAGAGTACTTTCATTGCACCAGATTCTTCGTTCAAATCTACACGAACGTTTGATGCTGATTTAAAGTTTTTCTTATAAGCAGAAATTAACGCTGCTTCTAACGCTTCAATTAATAAGTCTTTGTCGATGCCTTTTTCTTTCCCTAAATGATTAATGGCATCAAATAGCTCTTTACTCACAATAGTTCCCCCTTTAGTTAAACGATACCGCTAGTCGAGCCTTGGCCATCTTTTTATACGGTATTTCTATCGTTTTTGTACGTGCTTTATCCTTGTATTCGATTGTTGCAACTTCTTCATTGCTAAAAGCAACTAACTGACCTTCAATTGCTTTCATGCCACCTATTGGCTCATATAATTTGATATGCACATGCGATCCCACAAACTTTGTAAAATCTGCCGTTTTTTTAAGTGGACGTTCGGCTCCTGGTGAGGATACTTCTAAATAATACATGTCTTTAATCGGGTCTGTTTCGTCTAATTTTTCACTTAATAACTCAGATACACGTCCACACTCTTCAATATCAACGCCACCTTCTTTATCAACAAACACACGAAGATACCAACTCTTACCTTCTTTCACATATTCTACATCAACAAGTTCGAGGTTTAATTCTTCCATAATTGGTTGCACCAATTGTTCTGTTTGTTCAACTACGTTATTAGCCATACAATCGCCTCCTATCAAAAGCGTAAATTTCGTCAGATCTCATTTGTTTGTTTAACTTCTGTTGTTGCTCTTTAAGCAATGTTAAATCCCTTGCCAATAGACAAGGGATCCGATCGACTTACATTAAACTAAACGAACCACATTGTAAAGAAAGAGTGGGTAGAACCCACTCTAATCTTAACAACGTCACATTACATCTATAGATAATATAGCATATTCCTGAAAAATATTCAAGTTCGTTATCTGGCTTAGTTCCGCTGAGATTGAGCTAGAAAAGTGACAGTTGATTTTTCTCCTCCATCCCTTCTAAACAACCTTGTTGATCGAGGGTTTCAAGAATGGTTTTAGAGATGCGACTGCGCTCACGTAAATCTTCTTTTGAAAGGAACTCACCGGCTTCTCGCGCCTTCACAATATTTAAAGCTGCATTTGTGCCAAGGCCATCAATCGCATTAAACGGTGGAATTAAGTTATCACCATCCACCAAGAAATCGGTCGCACTTGATTTATATAGATCAACTTTATTAAACTTAAAACCACGCTCGTTCATCTCAAGAGATAGTTCTAACACAACGACTAAACTCTTCTCTTTTGGCGATGCATCGTTGCCTTTTTGATAAATTTCTTTCATGCGGTTCCGTATGGCATCTGAGCCTTTAATCATTGTCTCTACTTCAAAATCACTTGCACGTACAGTGAAATATGCAGCGTAAAACAAAATTGGATGATGTACCTTAAAGTAGGCGATACGAATAGCCATAAGGACATAAGCAGCCGCGTGTGCTTTAGGAAACATGTATTTAATTTTACGACAGGAATCAATGTACCAATCTGGCACATCGTTTTTTTTCATCTCAACAACCCACTCATCTTCAAGCCCTTTGCCTTTTCTGACCGCTTCCATGATCCGAAAGGCCAGTGATGCTTCCACACCTTTATGCATAAGATAGACCATGATATCATCACGACAACCAATAACATCAGCAAGTTCACAAATCCCTTTATTGACTAACTCTTGTGCATTTCCGAGCCACACATCAGTCCCGTGTGATAACCCAGAAATAATCAACAATTCAGCAAACGTCTTTGGATTTGTATCTTCTAACATTTGTCGAACAAACTTCGTCCCGAATTCTGGCACACCAAGCGTTCCTGTTCCACACATAATTTGGCTCGCGTCCACACCTAATACTTCAGGTGAAGAGAAAATTTTCATGACATCCGCATCATCAATGGGAATATCTTCTGGGAGAATGCCGCTCAAATCTTGCAACATACGGATCATTGTTGGATCATCATGGCCAAGAATATCTAATTTTAATAAGTTATCGTGAATCGAATGGAAATCAAAATGGGTTGTTTTCCATTCTGAGTTGCGGTCATCTGCTGGAAATTGAATGGGTGTGAAATCATAAATATCCATATAATCTGGTACAACGATTATCCCACCTGGGTGCTGACCTGTGGTTCGCTTTACTCCGGTACACCCCTGAACCAATCGATCAACTTCAGCATTTTTAATGTGTAATCCATTATCTCCTGCATAGCCTTTCACATAACCATACGCAGTTTTGTCAGCAACAGTTCCAATCGTACCTGCTCGAAAAACATAGTCCTCACCAAATAACACTTTGGTGTAATTGTGAGCTTTAGCCTGATAATCACCTGAGAAATTTAAATCAATATCAGGAACCTTATCCCCTTTAAAGCCTAAGAAGGTTTCAAACGGAATATCCTGTCCATCTTTTTTATAAAGCGTACCACACTCCTCACAATTTTTATCTGGTAAATCAAAACCACTTGCATACTCACCCTTAGTGAAGAAATGGTGATGACGGCATTTCGGACAAACATAGTGTGGCGGTAATGGATTTACTTCCGTGATTTCTGTAAAGGTTGCAATTAATGATGAACCCACAGACCCCCTTGATCCTACTAAGTAGCCATCTTCTAATGATTTTTTAACCAGCTTTTGTGAAATCAAATAGATAACCGCAAAACCGTGACCGATGATACTTTTTAGTTCTTTCTCCATCCGATTCACAACGAGCTCTGGCAGTTCATTTCCATATAGGTTATGAGCAAATGCATAACTCATCTCTCGGATTTCTTGATCGGCACCTTCGATGTTAGGTGTGTATAACTCTTCTTTAACTGGTGTAATCTCTTCGATGTCATCCGCTAATCTATTTGTATTGGTCACAACGATTTCTTTCGCTTTTTCTTCACCTAAGAAGGCAAAACAATCAAGCATTTCGTTAGTCGTTCTAAAGTGCACATCGGGTAATGGTTGGCGACTCAACGGGTTGCCGTTTTGAGATTTTATTAAGATTTGACGATATATTTTATCACGCTCATCAAGATAATGCGCATTCCCCGTGGCAACACACGGTTTATTTAATGCCTCAGCGAGCTCGACAACATTTCGAATGATATCATATAGCTGCGCTTCATTTTGAACCAGTTCTCGATTGATCAGCGGGGCAAAGTTCTCTGGTGGTTGCACCTCAATATAGTCATAATATTTCGCTACTTTTATTGCCTCATCTTTTGATTTTTGCATCATTGTCTCAAACACTTCACCTTTATCGCAACCAGAACCAACCAAAATCCCTTCACGTAGTTCTGTTAATTTTGAGCGTGGGATTCGTGGTACGCGATAAAAATAATCAATATGACTTAAAGAAATCAATTTAAACATATTTTTAAGACCTGCTTGTGTTTGCGCTAGTAGGGTTGCATGGTGTGGACGAGCACGTTGATAAGCATTTCCTTCACCCATGTGTTGATTAAACTGATTGTGATTTAAAATATCACGTTCAGCAGCTTCTTTAACCAATTTCCACATTAAATATGCTGTAGCTTCCGTATCATAAATAGCACGGTGATGCTGGGTTAATTCTATGTTGTAATATTTACACAATACATTTAGGCGATGACTTTTGAGTTGCGGTAGAATAAAGCGACCTAATTCTAGCGTATCGATCACTGGGTTCATCGCTTCTTCAATCCCTGCTTTTTGAAAGCCTTGATTAATAAATCCCATATCAAAGCTAGCATTATGGGCAACAAGAATATCCTCACCAATCCATGCTTTAAACTCAGTTAAAACCTCTTCTACTTCTGGGGCATCTTTTAACATGTCATCAGTAATCCCCGTTAGATCAATAATCGTTTGTGAGAGGGGTTGATGCGGATTGCTAAAACGTTCAAAGCGCTCAACAATTTCGCCTTCTTTCACGCGTACAGCTGCAAGTTCAATGATCGTATCATATACTGCGGACAGACCAGTCGTCTCAACGTCAAATACGACGTAATCCGCTGTTTCTAGATGGATGTCCCGGGCATTGTAAGCAATCGGTACCCCATCATCAACAATATTGACTTCAACCCCATATAACATCTTGATTCCATGCTTTTTACTAGCGCCATGCGCCTCTGGAAATGCTTGTGCGCCGGCATGATCTGTAACCGCTACTGCTTTATGGCCCCACTTTGCAGCTTGTTCAACCAGTGCAGATACCGACATAACCGCATCCATTTGACTCATTGTTGTATGGGCATGTAATTCAACACGTTTTTCATCATCTGCGGCCGTATCTTTACGACTTGCAACAGCTATCTCATTCAAGTCATTCATCATCATTGTTAATTCATTACTAAAAGTATCGGTCTGAATCGTTCCTCTAACTTTTACCCAAAGACCTTTTGTCACACTTTTAAACTTATCTTTGTCTTTATCATCACGGGAAAACATTTTGACACTAAACGAATCCGTATAGTCCGTGATTTTAGCCATCAATAAATGACGCCCAGAACGCAATTCTCGTACCTCGACATCAAAGATGTATCCTTCAAAGACAATCCGTCGATTTTCTTCTGTTATCGACGCCATCGTAAATGGCTCTTCTTTTATCGGATAACCAATCATAACTGGCTCATCGGTCATTTCTTTAGGTTTTTCTTTTTGCATTTTCTGTTGATCTTCCATTGCTTTTTTAACGAGCAATTGGTCTTCCATCGCTTTTTGTTCTCTAAACTTCGTGACATCTTCTGTTTTCACTTCTGTCTGACATTCAACACGCCACGTAGGTAAACCAAATTGTTGACAATAAGCTTTAAAACTTACATTAAAGCGCTGATTCAGAATAGTACGCTCGGTATCATTTCGCGTTTTCAAAATCAACTTTTTATTATCTATAACCGGTTTCTGTTGCTCAATCCAGTCTTTATATCCAGGCGAGAGTTGATTCGACTGGCTTAAAAAGTCGTTCCAATAACTACACATTTGTTCATCTTCTATTGTTAAGTCGGCTGACTTAATCGTAAAATCCACGGTTGCAATGGATTGAAATGTCTCTTGTAATTTAAGGCGTAATAATCGAAAGATATGAATTGGAAGAATGATTGGAAAGTGAAAGTGAAAAACCCATCGTTTTTCTTGTTTATATACCTCTAACTTCTCCAAACTCGCTTGTTTGAAATACGTTTGCTGATCAACACTATCCATCTTGATCTGTTCAAGTAATATTTTCATTTTGTCTTGATTCGTTACTGTCATCGCTTGACCTCCATCAAAATAGAATGGTAAACCCTTGTCTTTAGTTAAGACAAGGGTTACGGGTTACACTATTACCACTCTTGCTTTAATACCTTAAATAAATCATTAACAGCCACATCGGACTGTTCACCTGTTTTACGTACCTTAAACTCAACGATCGCTTCACCAGCTTTATTTCCAACCGTTACCCGAAGTGGTAACCCAATTAAATCACTATCAGCAAATTTCACACCAGCACGTTCAGCTCGATCATCATAAAGTACTGAATAGCCAGCAGCTCTAAGGTCTTTGTATAAGCGCTCACCTAATTCCGATTGTTCTTCCTTTTTAGTGTTTAAAACGAGTAAGTGTACATTAAATGGCGCGACAGCTTTAGGCCAAACAATGCCACGGTCATCATGATGTTGTTCAACAATGGCTGCCAAGGTCCGTGAAACACCGATACCGTAACAACCCATTGTCATCACCGCACTACGACCTTGGTCATTTAAGAAATCCGCGCCCAGTTTTTCAGCATAAAATTTACCAAGTTTAAAGACTTGACCGATTTCAATTCCTTCAGCAAATTTAATCACACCTTTGCCGTCAGGTGAAGCATCTCCCGCTTTAATAAAGCGAACATCTTCATAAGTAAATGTTCCAAAATCACGGCTAGGGTTTACGTTCGTATAATGATAGCCATTCTCATTTGCACCACACACTGCATTTCCGACCGCTTTAAGGGCAACATCACAAATCACCTGCACATCACCACCGACAGCGATTGGACCTAATGATCCGAAGTTAGCGCCAACGACTTCAAGTGCTTCGACTTCAGTTGCCATCGTTAACGTATCAACTTTTAATAAATGCTTCAACTTAATTTCATTTACATCATGATCGCCTCGCGTCACGACCATCACATACGTATCATCCGCTTTAAATAGCAATGATTTTAACCCTTGTTCAAGTGTTATGTCGAAGAAATCACACACCTCCTGCATCGTCTTCTGATCAGGTGTTGCTTTCTTCTCTAAAGGCAGTTGTTCTGTTGTACTTGCCGTATAGTTATCCAATACTTCAGCCATTTCAATATTTGCTGCATACTCAGATTCAGTAGAAAAGGCTATGGTATCTTCACCAACTTCTGATAAAGCCATAAATTCATGGGTATCTTTCCCCCCCATTGCACCAGAATCAGCGATGACCGCTCTAAAATTCAAGCCTAACCGTGTGAAAATTCGGCTGTACGCCTCATACATCGCTTGATAACTTTCGTCTAAACTCTCATCCGTCGCGTGGAAAGAATAGGCATCCTTCATAATGAACTCCCGACCACGAAGTAAGCCAAATCGTGGGCGACGCTCATCTCTAAATTTCGTTTGAATTTGATATAACGTAATCGGTAATTTTTTATAGCTTTTTATTTCATCACGAACCATGCTAGTAACGACCTCTTCATGTGTTGGCCCTAGTACAAAGTCACGGTCATGACGGTCTTTTAGACGCATCAATTCTGGTCCCATCTTGTCCCAACGTCCTGATTCTTCCCATAGCTCTTTGGCTTGGAGGGCAGGCATCAATACTTCATTGCCACCAATGGCATCCATTTCTTCGCGGATTACCGTTTCTATGGTGTTTAAAACTTTTTTGCCTAATGGTAAAAAGCTATACACCCCAGAGAAATTTTGACGAATGTACCCAGCCCGGAGCAACAATTGATGACTTTTTATATCTGCATCCGCAGGTACTTCTTTTAGTGTTGGAATTAACGTTTTACTTTGTCTCATTTTTATCCACCTTTTCTATGTTCAATTAAAAGAATAAGCGTTGCAAATCATTCCAGGTAACGATAATCATTAACAGCATTAGCAATGCGAAACCAACAAAATGAACCAAACCTTCTTTTTCTTGCGAAATCGGCTTGCCTCTTACTGCTTCTAGTCCAATAAAGATAAGACGACCACCGTCAAGGGCAGGTAAAGGCATTAAGTTAATGATTCCTAAGTTGACGCTCAAAGCGGCTGTCCATTGCATGAAATTCCAAAATCCAGTTTGAACAACTTGATCTGTAAAGTCATAAATACCCACAGGTCCCGACAACATATCAACAGAGAATTGACCGGTAATTAGCATACCTAAATTAACAAGGATCAGTTTAGACCATCGGTAAGTTTCTTCAAAACTATAGGGAATTGCTTTCAAAATAGATGTTTCCATCCCACGCATAACACCGATGCGGCCAATTTCTAAATCTTCTACTTGAGAAACATCTGGTGTTACCGCTGTATCAAAACTTCTATCTTCTCGTTTTACAGTAAGTTGAACCTCTTCACCGGGGCGTTCGGCGATTATTGTTTGGAATTCAATCCACCCAGTAATCGCTTCATTATTAATCGCAGTAATTTCATCGTTAGCCATTAATCCAGCTGCATCAGCGGGCGTATCATCAAGAACCTCTCCTAAGATGGCATCTTCTACAGGAATGCCATTAAATGCGCCAATCATAAAGAATAACACGGCGGTTAAAACAAAGTTCATAAATGGACCCGCAAAAAGTTGTAAAAAGCGTTTCGTTTTTGATTTTGAGGCAAATTGACGAGAATAAGGCGCAATTTGTGTTTTAGTTTCATTCATAACATAATTTGCATCTTCAGCAACACGATAATGTAGTGTTTCTTCTTCGCCAATCCGAGAAGCGTTAATATAAAGTTTATGATCTAAATCAGCATCAAGTACTTCGATTACTTCTGCGTTGGGATATTTTTCTTTGTGGTTAATGATAATATCTGTAACAGCTTGCTGTTCATTTAAAATTAAACCAATATGTTGACCAGGCTTTAAGTCGATAATCTCTGGGTCTTCTCCCGCCACACGTACATAACCACCCATGGGAAGGATGCGTATCGTATACAAGGTTTCTCCTTTTTTGATTGAGAAAATCTTTGGCCCGAAACCAATTGCGAACTCTCTAACTAACATCCCTGTCTTTTTTGCAACAATAAAATGTCCGAATTCATGGACAAAAACTAACAATCCGAACATTAATATAAACGCAATAATTGTGTTCACATGTATCTCTCCTTCATAAATTCACCACTAATACATTTCCCGTATCTGTTGCTACTGAATAAACTGTATAAAATATAAAAACGGAAAAACGAATAACCAACTATCAAATCGATCGAGAATTCCACCATGTCCAGGTAGAATATGTCCGGAATCTTTAACGACATAATAACGTTTAAAAGCAGACTCAACAAGGTCACCAATTTGACCAATCCCTGAACCTATCAAACTAACGAGTATCACAACGATAATAGAATCATGTACCGGGAAAATAAATTGAAAAACAAGTCCCAAAACCACAGCTAAAGCCATGCCGCCAATGGCACCTTCAATGGTCTTATTTGGGCTGATTTCCGGCCACAATTTCCGACGACCAAATGCACGACCTGAAAAATAGGCACCTGTGTCCGTCGCCAAAATGATGATGATTGCAAAAAAGATAAATTCTAATCCCGCGCGTTGTGCTTCAATAAAATAGTGAAACCCTAAACCAAGATAAATAGCTGTTAACAACATAAAACCAGCATCTTCAAAAGTGAATTTGTTTTTCACCAACACTGTATAGCTTAATAGTAATAAACTGACAAACAATAAAATCTCTTGTTGGTATTGCTTAATCCATTCAAAAGCATCAATCGATGGTACGAGTAGCACCCATAGTAACACCATTGAAAACATCATTGGTACTGGATAGTTTGTCATATCTCTCATTTTAAACAATTCATATAATCCAATTGCTGAAATAACAGCCATGATTGCGTAAAACGGCCATCCTCCAAAAATAACAAATGGGAAAAATAACAGAATTGCAGCGATTGCAGTAATAATTCTTGTTTTCATTATCTCATTCCTTTTTTGTTTCTTTTAACCCACCAAAACGCCGTTTTCTGAGCTGAAACGCATGTAGTGCTGCGCTAAATTCCGCTTCAGTAAATGCCGGCCAGTGGACGTCTGTAAACCAGAATTCAGTGTAAGCTAATTGCCACAATAAAAAATTGCTCAAGCGGATTTCTCCACTTGTTCGTATTAGCAAATCAGGATCTGGTAACTCCTTTGTAAATAAATGTGAATTAATAGTTGCTTCCTCGATTTCCGACGGTCTTAGGTTGCCGTTTTCCACTTGATGAGCAATCGATTGAACAGCGTTAACGATTTCTGAACGACTACCATAATTTAAAGCAATATTTAAAATCAGTCCTGTATTATTTGCTGTTTGATCAATCGCATATTGAACAGCTTTTTTCGTGTGTTTGGGTAGCGCATCAAAATGACCAATTGTTTTAACGCGGACATTTTCTTCTATTAGTTCTGGTAAATATACATTTAAAAACTCTTTGGGTAGTTTAAGTAAATATTCAACCTCGCTCTTTGGTCGTTTCCAATTCTCCGTAGAAAATGCATAAAGGGTTAATATTTCAATTCCTTCGCCACTTGCCATTTTTACAATGCGTCTTACATTATCCATTCCTTCTTTGTGACCGCGCATACGCGGGAGGCCTTGATCATTTGCCCAACGACCGTTACCATCCATGATGATTGCCACGTGTTTAGGCACAACTTCGATGGTTGCATCAGACTCATATGTTATTTTATTTCGTTTGAACGGCCATTTTATAAAAGACATATTGTTTTCCTCCACTTGTTCCGCTTCATAACGTTCTTATGTATTCATACCTTTTTACAGTTTATCATGTTATAGCTTTAGATTCACTATTAATAGTATAATTTTATCAAAACAATCTGATTAGAAACTTTCTCTTTGATCCCTTTATTAATGGCGATCTCTTTTAAAAAAGGAAACAGGTGTAGCATGTACGCTACACCTGTAATTAAACTAGAATCACACTTCTAAAATTTCTGCCTCTTTATCTTTGGTTAATTGATCAATCTTAGCAATAAATGAATCGGTTAATTCTTGCACTTCTTCTTGATAACCACGTAGATCATCTTCCGTTAAATCTCCATTTTTTTCATCTTTTTTCAAGTGATCATTTGCATCACGACGTACATTTCTTACTTGTACTTTTGCTTCTTCAGCAAATTTACCCACTACTTTAACCAATTCTTTCCGACGTTCTTCAGTTAATGCAGGTATCGCAATTCGAACAACATTTCCATCACTTGATGGTTGTAAACCTAAATCAGCTTTTTGAATCGCCTTTTCAATCTCTCCAATTGAAGATTTATCAAATGGCGAAATCATTAGCAAGCGTGCTTCAGGCACAGAAATTGTCGCTAATTGATTGAGTGGTGTAGCTGCTCCGTAGTAATCAACAAATACACTATTTAAAATTGCTGGGTTTGCACGACCGGCACGTACAGTAGCTAAATTCTTTGAATAAGATTGAACTGCTTGTTCCATTTTACTTTTAGCATCTTTAATGATTGCTTGTGACATCTTTATTTCCCCCTAATGATGGTACCGATATCTTCACCAGAAACGGCCCGTTTGATGTTTCCTTCTTCAGTAACTGAGAATACTAATAGAGGTATATCATTATCCATACATAGCGATGAGGCAGTTGTGTCCATGACGCCTAAGCCGTCATTTAACATTTTCATGTAAGTTATTTCTTCATATTTAACTGCAGAAAGATCCAGCTTTGGATCAGCAGAATAAACACCATCAACATTATTTTTAGCCATTAAAATGACTTCAGCATCAACCTCTGCAGCTCTTAATGCTGCGGTTGTATCAGTTGAAAAGTATGGATTACCTGTTCCAGCAGCAAAAATAACGACACGTTTTTTCTCCAAATGACGAATCGCTCTTCTTCTAATATATGGTTCAGCAACTTGGCGCATTTCAATCGATGTTTGAACGCGGGTCTCTACACCACAATTTTCAAGGCTATCTTGTAAAGCAAGTGAATTCATGACTGTCGCCAACATACCCATATAGTCTGCATTAGCTCGATCCATTCCCATTTCACTGCCTACTTTTCCTCTCCAAATGTTTCCGCCACCAACGACAACGGCAACTTCGACACCTAACTCGACGACTTCTTTTATTTGTTCAGCAATCGACTGAACAATTTTCGGTTCTAAACCGTAACCTTGTTCACCAGCCAATGCTTCACCACTAATTTTTAGTACAATGCGTTTATAACGTGCTGTGGTCATAATTACCTCCATTATGTAGAATTTAATTTAATTTTACACGACTTTTAATGATTAAACAATCCCATTCCATTGATTGCACCACTAAATTATTCATAGAAAAGGGAACACCATGTGCTCCCTTATCTTCTCATACCCTATTATTTTTTAACTTGATTCATAACTTCTTCAGCAAAGTTTTCTTGACGTTTTTCAATACCTTCGCCAACTTGGTAGCGTGTAAAGGCTTCGATTGTTGCGCCTTTTTCGCTTGCTAATTTTTTAACTTTTTGATCTGGGTCTTTAACGAAGCCTTGCTCTAATAAGCAAATTTCTTCGAAGAATTTACCTAAGCGGCCTTCAACCATTTTCTCAACGATGTTTTCTGGCTTTCCTTCGTTAAGTGCTTGTTGTTTTAATACTTCACGCTCTTTTTCAACTGTATCTGCATCAACCGCATCACGTGACACGAAACGTGGATTGATTGCAGCAATGTGCATAGCAATGTCTTTTGCGAAAGCTTCATCCGTTGTATCTTTCAGTACAGTTAAGACACCAATGTTCCCGCCCATGTGAATGTATGCACCAAATGCGTCATTATCAGTTTTAGCAGCAATTGCAAAACGACGTAGTGAAAGTTTTTCACCTATCTTTGCAATGTTATTGTTAATGAACGTTTCAACTGTTTCGCCTTCACCGTGCATAGGTTGTTGAAGTGCTTCTTCAACTGTAGCTGGTTTTTCAGCAAGGATGTGTGTAGCTAATTCCTTTAATAGTGATTTAAATTGGTCATTTTTAGTAACAAAGTCTGTTTCACAGTTCACTTCAATTAATACGGCATGGTTACCGTCAGTTAATGTGTATGCAGAACCTTCTGCTGCAATACGATCAGCTTTTTTAGCGGCTTTAGAAATACCTTTTTCACGTAGGTAATCAATTGCTTGATCCATGTCACCATCAGTTTCTTGTAATGCTTTTTTACAATCCATCATACCGGCACCTGTTTTTGCACGAAGTTCTTTTACCATAGTTGCTGTTACTGCCATCAATAATTCCTCCTTATAATAGATCTAACTCGTCATCTAATCCTTCAAAAAAGGTGATAAAAGGTTCCCCTCTTATCACCTTCGTAAACTTTACTCTTCTGAAGCTACTTCTTCTACCGCAGCTTCTTCTGCTGCCGCTTCTTCTTCGCCTTGTTTAACTTCTAAAATAGCATCTGCCATTTTTGATGTTAACAATTTAACCGCGCGGATTGCATCATCGTTAGCTGGGATCACGTAATCAATTTCATCAGGATCACAGTTCGTATCAACAATACCTACGATAGGAATATTTAATTTGTGTGCTTCCGCTACCGCAATACGCTCTTTACGAGGATCAACGATAAATAAAGCATCAGGGATTTTTTTCATTTCTTTGATACCGCCTAAGAATTTAACTAAACGGTCTTTTTCTTTAAGAAGACCAACAACTTCTTTCTTAGGAAGTACTTCGAATGTACCGTCTTCTTCCATACGCTCAATGTCTTTAAGACGATTGATACGCTTACGGATCGTACCGAAGTTTGTTAATGTCCCACCTAACCAACGTTGGTTAATGTAGTATTGACCTGAACGAATTGCTTCGTCTCTTACTGAGTCTTGTGCTTGTTTTTTCGTACCCACGAATAATACTGTACCGCCGTTTTCAGCAACTTCTTTTACAAAGTTATATGCTTCGTCAACTTTCTTTACAGTCTTCTGTAAGTCGATAATGTAGATGCCGTTTCTTTCCGTAAAGATGTATTTTTTCATCTTAGGGTTCCAACGACGTGTTTGGTGTCCAAAATGTACACCAGCTTCAAGTAGTTGTTTCATTGAAATAACTGCCATGATTAAATTCCTCCTAATTGGTTTTTCTTCCTCCGTTTGTTTCATACGTGTGAAAAGACTTCATCATTTGATCAAGCACCCTTTTCACCATCCACAAACGTGTGTATTTAACACCAAGAGCTACTATATCATATTTATTGTTCTTGCGCAAGCGTTTAACTTAACTAAATCAGGACAACTTACCTTTTTAGTCAACTTGCTTCTTTTATTTTTGAAACTTAATTGTAAGTTCGACTTCGGTTTTGCCACGATTAAGCGCTTTGGCAATCGTCGCCACCGATTCGCCACGCTGATAACGTTCCAATACTTCAGCTTGAAAGGACTTTTTAAATGTAGGACGTTCATTCATATCAACGGAATCACTCAATGGTTGATAATTTGATTCTGCTTCGGTATTATTTCCAACTTCTTTTTCAGACCCTTCACTTTTTCTCAGCTTTATCTTTTCTGGAACTGAAACAGGTGTCGTATCTGTTGCTATCGTCCTTACTGAGTCGGTCTCAACGTTCGCTTTTTTATTAGGCTGATTTATTCCTTTTCCCTTCAATTGTTCAATGAGTCGGTCATTTTCTTCCCGCATCTCAACTAAATACACAGCCAATAATTCCTCTATCTCTTTCTTTTCTTTCACCACTTCTGCTTGCTCCACTTGTAAGCGATCAATCAAACCACGATAATGTCGTAATATAATAAAGGTGAGTACATGTACAATGAAACTAAACAGTATTAAAAGATATTCCATATCCATCCCTCTCATCCATTAATATCAACACGATGACCTAAATAAGGATGATATTGTTTGATTTGTTTCTTTTTTTCTTGTTGCTCTTTGTCGCCTTGATGCTCATGCTGATTATCTTTATGCTCTTTATCTTTGAGCAAGCGGTCTTTTTCTAAATCATTAACAGAATGTTCCAACACTGCATTTTCAGCCTTCGCTTCTTTACTAATCATATTTTGCATAAATTGTCCGCGTTGTTGCATTTGTTCCTGGATTTTCCCCGCATCTTGTGTTCGCGGTAAGGCAACTTGCATTTCAACAGCTTTCCAACTCATATATAATCAGCTCCTTAAAGCGGTGTGATTTTTATTTCTCCGTCTTGAATATATACTTGTGTGAATTTATACTCTTTGTTTGTGGTTTGTTGATATTTACCGAAACATAAGTCGACATTTGGATATATGGTTCCTTTGGCAATTAATCGCGCACGGTTTTCATCGCCTAATTGAACATGAAGGCCCTCAATTTGTTCATTAATTTTTTCGAGTTTTCCTTCTGTTACCTGCATCGTGTTTTTTTGTTTTAGTAAAAATACCCGTTCTTTAGAAGATAAACCACCACCTACCTTAGCTTTCATTTCAAGCGCTTGACCTAATTTGCTAAGTTTAGTAATTTCTGCTTCTAAAGACTCCCTTGCTTGAATAAGTTTCCCCTCAAGTTGGTAAGCTTTACTGTCAATCCCAATTGCTACTTCTGTTCTCGTATCCATCTTATTACCGATATCCTTCGCTTCAATAGTAATTCCACCTGAACAGACACCACCAATAATGTTTCCCGATAAACAATACACATGTTCTTTCGCCGTGCACTCACTGTGCATGATTGAATTCTTCACATGAATGCTGCCACCTGCTTCTAATTTTGCTTGGTTAACATAACCAATGGTAATATCGCCGGCAGCTTCTATCGAGCCTTTCTTTAAACCAGCAATGCCTTCTGATATAACGACAGAACCGCCAGCTTGAATGTGCCCTGCTTCTACAAGTCCATATATCTGCACATCACCATCAGCTATGACCTGATACCCGGCAGGAACATTCCCACGAATGATTACAGATCCAGAAAAATGAACATTCCCTGTCTTCATTGATAGATCTTCACTCAATTCATATGTATCATAGACATTAATTTTACTACCACCCACACTTAGCTTCCCAATAGCTTCACTATAAAAAGATTGATCCTCTTCATCATAGTGAACGTTTTTTCCTGCCTTATATCGTACTGCTTTTCCCTTTTTAGCAGGTAGAGGTTTCCCAGTTACCGTATGACCCTCTTCTCCTTCAACCGGATCAATAATCACAGCAATCTTTTCACCTTCGGCAACCGATGGAATCTTTTTAACATCTCTAAAGCTACGGCGTTCTTCAACTGAAAAATAATCATCCTGATCACTGACAAAATCAATCTTTCCATCAATTCCGTTAACTGCTTCTTTCCCTAAAGCAATAGTCATTGGGAAGTTCAACGGTTCATAACTTGAAATGACTTTTTGAACCGCCTCCTCGTCGATGCCAAAGTTAACTTTTTCGTTTTTTAAAAATGTCAATAATTGCTCTTTTGTTATAGCGTCTGCATCGTATTCATCTCTCAATTGTAACGATGCTCGCATTAAATCCTCAGCGATTAATAACTCAAATATTTCTCCTAAGTCTGGCATAAGATCGGCTCCTTCATTCCTTTACATCACGTATTTAGGACTCAATATAACCACGTAATTTAAACACAGCTTGTTTATGAATTTGTGAAATGCGCGAGGTCGTAAGTGTAAGCACTTGACCAATTTCAGTAAAGGTTAATTCATCATGGTAGAATAAACTAACAACCAATTGCTCATTTTTATTTAACTGCTTTATAGCATTCGCCAAATCTTGATAATTTTCCTGCTTCAAAATCGAATCTTCGGGGGTTAATTGCTGATTATCAATTACCGAATGACCGATCCCTTCTTTAAAATCTTCATTTTGATCTTTTGCTTTTTCTTCAATCGAGAGCAAGTTAGAAAAGAGCTGATCTTTGACACTATCTTCAACGTCACTAACGGCAACATCTAAGTACTCAGCAATTTCCTTGACCGTTGGTTCCCGTTGTAACGTTTGCAATAAATGTTGTGCCGCCGTTTCAATTTTTTTGGTCCGATCACGTGATGATCGCGGCAACCAATCTTCTTTTCTTAGCCCATCAATAATTGCCCCCCTAATTCTAAAGGAAGCATATGTATCAAATTTTAAATCCCGTGCGGGTTCAAACTTTTTAATTGCATCATATAAACCTAAAAGCGCCAGGCTTTTAATATCATCACGTTGGACGCTTTTCGGTAAATGGACACTGACACGCTGAGTATGGTAGTCAACTAAATACATATAAAAAGAAACGAGCCGATTGGCTACGTCTGTTTCATGCGTCGTAATCCAATCCTGCCACAATTGTTCTACGTCGATGTTTTCTGTATCCATCCCAATCGCCTCGCTTTCTCACATTATATCTCTTTCGTTCCTTTGTTAACCGTACGAACACTGAGCATCGAATTTTCTGTTGAAAATTCAATTGTTCGTCCACTACTTCCATGGATATCTTCGCTTAGAATAGGAATACGTACTTCAGCTAAGAATGCTTTAACTGCTTCGACATTTCTAGCACCTACACGCAACATATCATTTGAAGAGCTGAAAGCGAACATTTGTGCGCCTCCAGCGATTTTTGCTTTCAAAGCAAATCTTCGAGCACCTTGTTTAATGAGTGTATCCACCAGAATGGGTAAAGATGTGTCAGCGTATTTATGCATATTTAAATTTTCTTGCTTAGCTGACTTTGAATCAGGTAACATGACGTGCGCCATTCCTGCAACTTTAATATTAGGGTCATAAATCACGACGCCAACACAAGACCCCAATCCTGATGTCCGTAAATGGTCAGCGTCCCTCGCAAACTGTAAGTCTGCGATGCCCACTTTTATAATATTGTAAGTCTCTGTTGTCATTGGTCACTAACACCCAGCTTACTAAATATTTTATCGAAGGAGTCTGGATCAGGCAATAAGAAAAAGTGCCCCTTTATCGGATCAGTATCATCACGGTGATCATCAATCATCGTATCAATTACAATTGCAGAGTCACTAACCTGTGATAATTCTAGTAATCCTTCAGCAAGAATTGCTCCAGCCATGTCAACCGTAAGGATAGGGATTGAGGGCTGCATAAGGATATTGATAAAATCTGAGAGTGCTGATAAATAAGATCCAGCAAGAATATTACCGATTTCTTGTAAAGCAGACAGCCCCATTTCATTGTTATCCTCATCTGTTACTGAAAAATCTTCAATTCCCGTCAACTGGCGAACAAAAGCATTCGCTTCCCTTGGTGAGAGAATGAAAAACATATTACCTGGTGCTTCACCTTCGATTCTAAAAAACACTGCAGTAATCAATTCTTCAGGACCACCGACAAGCTCCATCATCTCATCATAATTGACAACCCGTACCGAAGGTACGTACATATCTATTTTTTGGTTTAACATTTTAGAGAGAGCTGTCGCTGCATTTCCAGATCCAATGTTACCCACTTCTTTTAAAGTATCTAATTGAAATTGTGTTAATGATTCGAAATATGCCAAATCATTCCACCTACCTTGTTGTTTCTTTTGCTTTTTGTTTAAATAGATCCGTCGAAAGAATCTCGTCAATATCCAATAGAATAAGTAATCGTTCTTTATACTTACATACACCTTCAATGTAATCAATTTTCACTGACCCTACCGTCTCAGGTGCTGGTTCAATTGATTCTGTCGGAATATCTATGACATCATAAGCAGCATCGACAATTAAACCTACATCCATATCATTATGTTGAATAATAATGGTACGCGTTGCATCTGTATACTCTTTGACTTCAAAAGAGAACCGTTCTCTCAAATCAATGATTGGTGTGACAACACCTCGCAGGTTTAAAACACCCTTCACAAATACCGGTGCACCCGGGATACGAGTAATCGGCATCATTCGTTCAATTGCACCGACTAAGTCTACCGGCAATGCATATTCTTCATCATTTAGTTCAAAGACAATCGATTTTAAAAATTCGTTAGCCATGTTTTCTCTCCCCCTACTTAACTAGTGCATTTGTATCAACAATTAATGCGACTTGACCATCACCTAAGATGGTAGCACCAGAAATTGCAAATATATCGGTCAAATAATTTCCTAATGATTTCAAGACCACTTCTTGTTGACCTATAAAGCTATCCACAATTAAACCTGCCATCTTTTCACCTTGTCTGATGATGACCACAGATAAGAAATCATCTTCATCAACTTCACCAGGTACATCAAAGACCTCAGTAAGTGACACGAGCGGTACCACTTTCCCTCTGAAATCAATCACTTGACGGTTGTGTGCACGCATAATATCTTTTTTGTTTACAATCGCTGTTTCTATGATTGAAGACAACGGTACGGCAAATTTCTCATTTTTCACTTCAGTCAACATGACTGAAATAATCGATAAGGTAAGTGGTAACTGAATAAGGAACGTTGATCCTTCATTATAAGTTGAATCAATCGTAATCGAACCACCTAAAGACTCAATGGTGTTACGAACGACGTCAAGACCAACACCACGACCAGAAATATCTGAGATTGTATCTGCTGTAGAGAAGCCAGATTCCATGATCAATTGATACACTTCTTGATCACTATAAGCTTTAGATTCCTCTAAAGTTAAGACGCCATTGCTGATTGCTTTTTTCAAGACTTTTTCACGATCAATTCCAGCACCATCGTCTTTAATTTCAATAAATACGTGGTTACCTGAATGATAAGCATTAAGTTTTAAAATTCCTTGTTCAGGCTTACCTTTTTCTTTACGTACTGCTGGTGTTTCCACCCCATGATCCAATGCATTTCTAATCAAGTGAACGAGAGGATCACCGATTTCATCAATAACTGTACGATCAAGCTCCGTATCGGCGCCGAAGATTTGTAAATCTACATCTTTCTTCAAATCTTTCGTTAGTTGTCGCACCATGCGTGGGAAACGATTAAAGACTTGATCAATAGGTACCATGCGCATGTTTAAAATTATATTTTGCAAGTCACCAGAAATCCGAGACATATGCTCAACCGTTTCTTGTAATTCGTTATTTTTCAAACTTTGTGAGATTTGCTCTAAGCGCCCTCGATCAATAACAAGCTCCTCGAAGAGATTCATTAATGCGTCCAAACGATCGATATTTACCCGAATCGTTTTCGTGCTAATTTGAGATTTCTTCGCTTCTTGTTCTTCAGGTTTTTTCGTCTCAGTTTGCTTAATTTCTGCATCCGCATCAACCGTATCATCTGATTCGTAAGTATCGATTTTTAAGTCATTGACAATGACATCTTCAACTTCAGAAACCTTCATCACTTTTTGTTTTACTTCATCTGCTTCATCTTTTGTTACAAGAATAATGGTAAAATCAAACTCGAAGTTTTCATCTTCCAATTCCGTCACTGTCGGCGTAGATTTAATCACTTCGCCAATCTTTTCAAAGATCTCAAAAACCATATATACTCGTGCTGCTTTTAATAGACAAGTTTTTTGAAGCTGGACAGTAACTTCATAATTATGAAACCCTTTTTCGTGTGATTGCTGCAGAACGGTTAATTCAAATTGATCTAGTTCTGTTTCTGTCGATGTACTAGCAGCCGACTTTTCTTCTGCTACTGGTGCAGAAGTGTTTACAGGTGCTTCGCCTTTTTCCATTGACTCAAGTTGAGAAACAAGTGTTTTAACATCTTTTTTACCTTCTCCACCATCAATAATATCAAGTACCATTGCTTCCAGTGCATCAACGGCTTCAAAAATAACATCGACCATGGGTGAAGTCAATTTAACTTTTTCATTACGAATAGCATCTAAGACATTTTCCATTTTATGTGTTAAGTCAGCCAGATCTTGGTAGCCCATTGTCGCCGACATACCTTTAAGCGTATGCGCAGATCTAAAAATTTCATTAACAATCGCTATGTTGGCAGGATCTTTTTCAAGCTCCAACAAATGGTCATTTAAAGCTTGAATATGTTCTTTACTTTCTTCAATAAAAACGTCTAAGTATTCATTCATTTCCACTTTATTCACCTCGTGCTTTCAATTGGTTAACAATCTCAGTAGCAATATTCGGAAGTTCAACGACAGCATCAACAAGCTTTGTTTTTTCTGCAGCTTGCGGCATACCGTAAACAACACATGTTTCTTTCGCTTCAGAAATAACGATTGTGTTTGCTTTTTTCTTTTTCATTTCAATAATTCCATTTGAACCATCTGCACCCATCCCGGTCATTATAACCCCAATCAGTTGTTTTGATTTCAGTTCAGCAAGGGATTCAAATAACACATCCACTGCTGGTTGATGCCCATTCCGATTATCTTCTTTATTAATGTTTACACGTGGGCCTTTATACGTATCAACAATTCGGAACTGAAATCCACCTGGTGCAATATAAGCTGTGCCATTTACTAAATATTCTCCATCTTCAGCTTCTTTCACTGAAATCTCAGATAACTGATCTAAACGATTAGCTAAAGATTTAGTAAACCCAGCTGGCATGTGCTGAACAATGACTACGGGTGCGGGAAGATTTTTCGGTAAATGGGTCACTACTTGTTGCAATGCACGCGGTCCCCCTGTTGATGTGCCTATTCCTATTAATACATTTGATGATTGCGTCGATACGTGTGGGTATTCTTTATTTATAATAGGTTTTGGAATACGAACGACAGGGTTCTTAACAATTGGTTTTTTAATTTGATCCATCTTTACGACTGAAGCTTCTAAGACCTTACTTATTATTTCGTCTTCTTTCTCATGAATGTTTAGCGAAATGGACCCAGAAGGTTTTGGAATAAAGTTAACAGCACCTAATTCCATTGATTCTAAAGTCTTATCTGCCCCTTCTTTAGTTAAACTCGAAAGCATAATGACTGGTCTTGGAAAGTCCTTCATAATGTGCTTAAGTGCCGTAATCCCATCCATCACAGGCATTTCGATATCTAAGGTTACAACATCAGGATTAAACTCTCGGATTTTGTCTAGAGCATCTTGACCATGTCTTGCTGTAGCGATTACATTGATTTTGATGTGGTTTTCCAAGATGTTTGAAATCATTTTTCTCATAAATGCTGAATCATCAACTACAAGAACTTTTATATCGTTCATGGTCATCTACCTTTCTTTAATAAACGACTTAAGTTTAGAAATAAATGTCTGTCCCTTTTGTTTATTTAAATTGATATCACCAGCTAAATACTGATCCACAATTGATTTTAACTGTTTTGAGACATCCGCATAAGGGTTTAGTTCAATAAATGGTGTTTGTCTAATGACAGCCCTTGATACTAGTTTATCATAAGTTAAAATGCCTAGGGGAATGATTTTTTTATTTAAAAACTGATTGACTACTTTCTCAATGCGTTGCATCGCTTTCTTGCCTTCTTTTATTGTCTCAGCGCGATTCATCATCACAAAAAAAGGAAGTGAAGGATTTCTTAAGTGAACATGTTTTATCATTGCATAGGCATCCATCATCGCCGTTGGTTCTGGTGTGGTAACCACGAAACACTCATCAGCTGCTAATATATAAAACAAACTATCTTTTGTTGCCCCTGCACCCATGTCAAAAAAGATATAATCATAGTCGCGCATTAAACTCTCAAATTGATCCAAAAAATATGAAAACTTTGCTTCATCCATATGAAAAATTTGGCTTAGGCCCGATCCAGCTGCGATATACGCTAAGCCTTGCTCTGTTCGTTCAATAATTTGATCAATTTCTAGTTGTTGCTCATACATATCAACAATTGAATGTTGCGCTTGTAATCCTAACATAATATCAATGTTACCCATGCCTATATCTAGATCTACGACAAGAACCGATTTTTCTTGTTTAATTAATGACAAGGCAAAGTTCAAGGTAATATTCGACTTTCCTACGCCGCCTTTGCCACTAATTACAGCAATCGTTTTTGCTTTATCTAATTCTTCACCGTTCATGCGTTGCCTAAGCGCATTAGCTTGGTCAAGATTCATCATGCGTAGACCCCATAACGAGTGACGCGAGATAATCAGGTGCCGCGGAAGTAATATCATCTGGTACATCTTGACCGGTTGTGATGTAGCTCACACCAATTTGAGCATTGGCAACAAGTTGAACAATCGCTCCACTAGTATCTGTTTCGTCTTTCTTAGTGAAGATAAAACCTTTCAGTGGAATCGCCGTAAACTGCTGGTAGATTTGAAGTAAATCTTTGTTTTTCGCTGTTAAGCTCAGCACTAAATACGTTTCAATATCTGTGTTCAAATCAACCACTCGACTCAAATCTTCAACATATTTTGGATCTCTAAAATTACGGCCAGCGGTATCGACAAAAACTAAATCATATTGTTGGAATTTCAAACGAGCTTTCTGATAATCCTCAATGGTATAGGCTATCTCTAAGGGAATATCTAATATTTTCGCATATGTTTTCAACTGCTCAATTGCAGCAATACGATAGGTGTCCGTTGTAATCAATGCTACCTTTTTCTTATCGTTCAATAATGCATGGGCAGCTAGTTTAGCAATGGTTGTTGTTTTTCCTACACCGGTGGGGCCAACCAAATGGACAAATCGTTTTTCAAATGCCATTTCTCCCGATTTGGTTTGAGCAAACAACGTGGTCAGTCGTTCACGCACGATTGCTTTAACTTCTTGGTACATAAGGTCTTGGTCAGATTTTTCTTCTTCAATTTGCTTTAACCAATCATAGAGAAAAGCTTCATCAATATCTTGTTCCAATAACTCACGGTAAAGTGTTTCATAGGCTGGTGAAAAGGATGCTCTTTCGTCCGTTTTGTCTTCCATCATTTTACGGAGCGCACGCAATTCTTCAAGGACAATTTGTTGTTCTTTTTCAGGCTGATTTGTTTCGTCTTTAATGTAAGTTTTTAGTTGACTCAACTTGTCATCAGATGGATTTGCTTTAGGGGCTGGTTGTTGCCTTTTTAGTGATTGATCGGTTTCAAGTGCAGCCACCACTTCTACATTGCGCTTTTTAAAAAGACCCAAGAAGCCACCAGTAAAGACAACTTTACTGTTTAAAATGACAGCGTCACTGCCTAAGTCTTTACGTACCTTGTTCATTACTTCCGGCATTGTTGGTGCCATAAACTTTTTAACTTTCATTACGTATTCACCACCCCTGCACTTTGTACATCTAAGTTTGGTTCTAGCTCATTATACGATAGGACAACCACGTGTGGAAAGAATCGGTCCAATAACTGCTTTAAATACATTCGAATTGTTGGTGAACAAAGAATAATTGGAACTTCCTCTTGAAGTGACACTTGTTCAACCCGTTCTTTTACAGAATGAATAATCTTTTGTTGGTTGTCTGGGTCAAGCGCTAAATAATTGCCGTGTTCCGTTTGTTGAACGTGATCTGCAATTGTTTGTTCCACTTGACCAGCAACGGTAATGACCCGTAATGTCGGGTTACCATTTGTATATTGTTTAGTAATTTGTGAAGAGAGTGCTTGTCTAGCATATTCCCCTAACAACTCAGGATCATTCGTCATTTTGCCAAAATCAGCTAATGTTTCAAAAATAACCGGTAAATTACGTACCGATACTTGTTCTCTTAAGAGTTTTGCTAATACTTTTTGAATATCACCAATCGTCAAAGGATCTGGTGTGACTTCATCAACCAAAATTGGATAAGACTCTTTTAAATGGTCGATTAATTGTTTTGTTTCTTGGCGTCCAAGTAACAGATGGGCATGCTTCTTAATAATTTCTGTTATGTGTGTTGAAACAACAGAAGGTGGATCAACAACTGTATAACCATTCAATTCAGCATCATCTTTATCGTCTTCAGTTATCCACTTCGCTGGGAGACCAAAGGCCGGTTCAGTCGTTTCGATGCCATCTAAATCATCTGAATCAAGACCGCCCGTCATTGCTAAAAAGTGGTCTAACATTAATTCACCTTTAGCTACCTCGTTTCCTTTAATTTTGAGTTGGTAGGCATTTGGCGTTAATTGAATATTATCACGGATGCGAACAACTGGGATGACGATACCAAATTCAATGGCTAACTGACGACGAATCATAACGATGCGGTCCATCAAATCACCACCTTGATTTTGGTCAACAAGCGGAATCAATGCGTAACCAAATTCAAATTCGATGGGGTCCATACTAATTAAATCAACAACATTTTCTTGAGACTTAATTTGTTCGCTGGCTTGTTCTTCCTCTTCAGCCGTTTGATCAACGAATTCTTCCTTAACCGGACGTTCAAGCATGATTCCGCCCCCGATTAATATAGCTGCAATCGTTGTTGTCAAGATTGGGTCAATTGGTGTGAATCCAAAAAGAAAAATTGCACCACCGGCAAGATAAAGAAGCTTTGGATATTGGAGTAGCTGACCGGTCACGTCACTACTCAAATTCCCTTCAGAGGCTGCTCGGGTAACAATGATACCGGTCGCGGTTGAAATAAGCAAGGCTGGAATTTGACTGACAAGTCCATCCCCTACAGTTAATTGGATATACGTCGTGATTGCTTCATCAAAACCCATTCCGAGCTGTAACATACCAATAATTAACCCGAAAATGATGTTAATCATTACAATAATAATACCGGCGATAGCGTCCCCTTTTACGAACTTACTCGCACCATCCATTGCACCATAAAAGTCGGCTTCACGTTCGATTTTTTGTCGACGTTCTTTTGCTTGTTGTTCATTGATTAAACCTGCGTTCAAGTCGGCATCAATACTCATTTGTTTACCTGGCATCGCATCCAAGGTAAATCGTGCACCAACCTCTGACACACGTTCACTCCCTTTAGTAATAACCAAAAACTGAATAATGATCAAAATAACAAAGACGACAAAACCAACGAGTGCATTTCCACCAATTACGAAGGTACCAAATGTCTCAACCACGTTACCAGCTGATGCTGTTCCTAATATTGAACGTGTGGTTGACACGTTTAGTCCTAGCCGAAATAGCGTAAGGAGTAATAGTAAGGAAGGTAGAATGGAGAACTCTAATGGTTCAGATGTATTCATCGCTACTAAGATCACTACAAGTGAAATTGAGATATTCGCTAAGATAAGAATACTTAATATGAAATCTGGTAATGGGATAATCAACATAACAATGATGACTAAGACAAATAGTAAAACAGATAAATCTTTTGCTCTCATGACGTTCTCTCCTTACGAGCTTGTATCAAGCACGGCGCTCTACTTTGTAAACATACGCTAAAACTTCTGCGACGGCTTGATAAAAATCTTCATTAATTTCTTGGTTAATTTCAACTTCGGCATATAATGCTCTTGCTAAAGGGCGATTTTCTACAATCATAACATTGTTATGTTTAGCGATATCTCGAATTTTAAGTGCTACATAATCCACGCCTTTAGCAACAACATAGGGGGCACTTGATTTTGCTTCATCATATTTAACGGCAATCGCATAATGGGTCGGGTTTGTGATAATCACATCAGCCTCTGGAACTTCATTCATCATACGTTGCATCGCCATTTGACGTTGCTTCTCCTTCATCTTTGACTTGATGAGCGGATCCCCTTCAATATTTTTATATTCATCTTTAATGTCTTGTTTAGACATACGGATATTTTTTTCATAATCAAAACGTTGATAGGTAAAATCAACAAGAGAAACAATTAATAGGGCAATCGCAGCTGCAATACCGATTGTCACCGTTGTATTTCCGTAAAAACTTAAAGCCGCATCTAAATTGCCATGGGCAAGCATCATCATATCATCTTTATTCATCCACAATATTGAAAAAGTTACCGTTGCTACAACCGTAATTTTAAGTAGTGATTTCACCAATTCAACTAAAGCACGTGGTGAGAACAACCGTTTCAACCCCGCAATTGGATTGATTTTATCTAGTTTAAATTGCAAAGGTTCAGATGTAAATAAGAATCCGACTTGGATTAAATTAGAGGCGATCGCAGAAATCATTGCTACGCCTAAGATTGGCGCAACGGTTATACCAACATAAAAAACCACTTCAACAAAAATCGTATGAATTTGATCATAATTTAACGTCCATAGCGTATACTCACTAAACACTTTGCTAAACATACCGGTTAACCGCATTTTCCAGTAAGGACCTAAAAGCATGAACCCCATAAACATAAAAAATAATGTGATGGCCGTGTTTACATCTTGACTCTTAGCAACTTGTCCTTTTTTTCTAGTATCTTCACGTTTTTTTGGTGTTGCTTTTTCGGTTTTTTCACCGGAGAAAAACTGTAAATCTAAAACTAAATAAGACATTTTATATGCCTCCTAATAATCGCATAAACACTTGCATCATTTCTATCACATACCTGAACAGTCGTTTAACTAAGTCCATATAAATAACCATAAACATACTCAAGACAAATAATGAGACGAAAATCTTTAACGGAATTCCTACAACGAACACATTCAATTGCGGGACGGTTCTTGCAATTAAACCTAACGTAACATCAACTAGAAATAAAGTTCCTACGATTGGAATAGCCATTTGAAAAGCCATTAAAAAAAGTTGATTAAATGTTCGTAGAACCGTTAAAATGATTTGTTCATCACCTAAATTAATTAATTGATCAAGTTGAATTAAATCAAAACTATAGATCGCCCCTTGGATCAATAAATGATGGCCATCTACTGCTAAGAGAAAAAGTAAGGCGAATGTATAAAAATACTGTCCGATTACTGGCCCTTGAGCTCCCGTTTGTGGATCAATAACGTTTGCAATCGCAAACCCCATTTGAAAGTCAATAAAGCCCCCAGCAATTTGTATCGCTGCCATAATAATATAAGCAATTAAGCCAATAATTAAACCAACAACTGCCTCTTTAAAAACAAGAAAAACAAACGTTAGATCTAATGTAAGTTCAGGTAAATCCAAAGTGACAACAATGATTAGACTCATAAAACCTGCAATACCCAATTTATAAGGTGTTGGAATGTTACGATAAGAAAATATTGGAATCGTTACAAAGAATGCAACCATTCGGGCAAAGATGAGGAGAAAGCCAGGTAAGTAATTAGCATCGAATAGCGTTAGCATGGATTACCCAATCACTGTTGTTAAATTCGTAAGAATATTCGTTGTAAACTCAACCACGCGGGTAAGCATCCAAGGCCCAAAAAAAACAAGACCAAATAACACTGCAACAATCTTTGGAATAAATGCAAGTGTTTGTTCTTGGATTTGTGTTGTTGCTTGGAAAATACTCACTAACAAACCAACAACTAATGCTAATATTAGTAATGGTCCAGCAACCATTAACACGGTAATAATGCCTTGTTCAGCTAAAGATATAACAAATTCTCCACTCATCGTCTTCTCCTCTTTCTAACTAAAACTTGATAATAATGCTTCACTAATTAGATACCAACCATCAACTAAAACAAAAAGCAATACTTTAAAAGGCAATGAAATCATGACCGGTGGTAGCATCATCATCCCCATAGACATCAATACACTTGCAACTGTCATATCAATGACTAAGAACGGAATAAAAATCATAAAACCCATTGTAAAGGCGGTTTTTAATTCACTGATAGCAAAGGCTGGGACTAAAGCTGTTAAAGGAATATCTTCAATTTCTTCAATTGGCTCATGATCCACATAATTTAAAAATAAATTCAAATCTTTATGTCTCGTATGATCAGACATAAAATACTTAATCGGTGTACTTGCTCGTTCATACGCTTCATCAATCGTTATTTCCTCATCCAATAATGGCGTCAGTGCTTGTTCATTAATTTCTTGAAATGTAGGCGCCATAATAAAAAATGTCATAAACAGAGCAAGAGCAATCAAAATTTGATTTGGTGGCATTTGTTGTGTTGCTAGTGAGGTTCGTGTGAAACTCAACACAATGACCACTCGCGTAAAACTTGTCATTAATATCAACAAACCTGGGGCTAATGAAAAAACCGTTAAGAGTAACAATAATTGTACTGAATTAGATACGGACTCTGGATCTGTATTGGTAAATACATCAATAAATTCATTCATGACGATCATCTTTCTTTATCGAATTTCTCAAATCGGCTTGTTTCTGTTTCATGGTTTCAAGCTCACCTTTAAATAACGAAGCAAATGCACGATCTTCTTTCGGTTGCGACTTGCGCTCAGTTGTCGACGCCGCATTTTTATTGAAACTACTTTTGAAATGCTCGACAAAACTACTCATTGATTCATTCGATGGCTGGCGTTCTTGAAAACTTGCAATAACACCTGGATCAGTAACTTCTGTCAACAACTCAATTGTATTTGCCACACCGACCATATAAATTTTCCCACCAACACGAATCATTTGGATCGATTTATTTGATCCAAGAGGAATTCCCCCCATGTTTTCTAATTGATTCGTATGTTTTTGCGGTGCACTGAATTTCTGAATGAGTTTCAACAAACCATATACTAAAGCAACGATGAGTAGTAACGCTAGAATAACCCTTCCTGCAATTAACCACAAACTTTCACCCTCATCTTCGCTCTCTGGCATCACAGACTGAGGCGCTTCTTGTTCTGTTTCAGCTGGCTGGGAATCCGCTTGGTCTGTTTCGTTTGAATTCTCATATTGTTCGAGAACAGACCCTTCACCATCAGTCTCAGCTAATAAGACCGATGGATTAAGCATGTAGGTAAACATTAACACGAGGACAATAATTTTTTTCATCATTTTAACCTAGTGCTTTATTAATGGCCTCAAGTACGCGTTCTGCATTAAAAGGTTTCACAACAAAGTCTTTCGCCCCTGCCTGAATTGCATCAATAACCATCGCTTGTTGTCCCATTGCCGAACACATAATAACAATTGCATTAGGATTCATCGCTTTTATTTCTTTTAACGCTTGAATTCCATCTTTTTCAGGCATTGTTATATCCATTGTTACTAAGTCAGGTTTAAGTTCCTCATATTTTTCGACAGCAACTGAGCCATCTTGTGCCTCACCTACTACTTCAAATCCATTTTTAGTTAAAATATCTTTAATCATCATTCGCATAAATGCTGCATCGTCTACAATAAGAACTTTATTCGCCATTGGTAAAACCCTCCATTTAATCTACTTCAATTTTTTTAATCGATCGGTTTGACTAATTATTTCAGTAACTCTAACCCCGAAGTTTTCATCGATAACGACAACTTCACCTTGGGCAATTAATTTATTATTGACATGAATATCGACAGGTTCACCCGCTAATTTATCTAATTCTAAAATTGATCCTGAAGATAGCTCTAAAATATCTTTCACCGCACGTTTTGTGCGTCCTAACTCAACGGTTACTTGTAAAGGTATATCCAGCAACATATCTAAATTACGTTTTTCAGATTGAGGGAGGTCTACTTGCTCGAATGCACTAAAGCTTGCTTGTTGCGCTTGAGTGTTCTCCATCACTGGTTCTCCGATGTTGCGTGGTGCTTTAGTTGCTTGCGGTGCATAGTTCTGTTGTGGTGGTGCAGCTTGCGCTTGTGTACTCGCCTGCGGAGCAGATTGTCTTTGCTCAGCTTTTGGTGCCGGTTCCGGCTCTGGTTCGTTTGCTTCTGCTGGTCCATTGAGTAACTCATCAACCATTGCCTTGGCAAAATGGGTTGGCAAGAGTTGCATAATGTTTGAATCAATCAATGTTCCGATTTTTAGTTGAAACGAAACTTTAACGAGAACATCATCACCTGGAATATGTTTTTCACTCTCTGCACTATGAACATCTAACATCAGTGTTGAAGGTGGTGAGATATCAATGCGTTTAGAAAACATCGTCGACATGCTTGTCGCTGCTGTCCCCATCATTTGATTCATCGCCTCTTGTACCGCACTCATGTGTATTTCATTCAGTTCAGTGTTTTCAGTTGAACCATCACCACCAAGCATTAAATCCGCGATAATTGCGGCATCGTTTGCTTTGAGCACAAATAAGTTCACACCTTCAAATCCATCTGTATATTCTACTTCCACCCCCACATGTGGCTGCGGAAACTCTTCTTCTAATTCATTACGATCAATAATAGAGATTGTCGGTGTCGTAATGTCAACTTTTTGATTTAATAACGTTGCTAATGTTGTTGCAGAACTTCCAAATGATATGTTTCCAATTTCACCCAATGCGTCAAGTTCTAATTCCGATAAAACAACTTCGGTCTTTGTTGTTTGATTTTCAGTTGATGCCTGGTCCTCGGTATCAACATCTTCATCGTCTGTTCCGTTTAATAGTGCATCAATCTCATCTTGAGATAGCATTCCATCACTCATCATCTAAGGACCCCCCTTTAATTTCTTCAATGACTTGAACCGCTACTTTATTTTTTTGTTGTCCTGGTTGAACAAGATATAAAGGTTCTTCATCTGAACGCATGATGAGCGGATCTTCAATTGACTGATTTAATTTCAACACATCACCTTGTGTGAGTTCTAATAAGTCATTAACCGAAATTTTAGTCTCGCCTAACACAACACCTAATTCTAATATTGTAGAAGATAAATTATCTGTTAGTTTCTCATACTCACCTGGTTTACGCTCTTTTTGACCTTCATTTTGCATCCAATAGTGGACCGACAGTCTTGGAATAATCGGCTCCAATACAACGTGCGGAATACAAATGTTAATCATACCACTCGTTTCACCAATCGTTGTATTTAAAGACACGACGACAACTGTTTCATTTGGTGAAACTAGTTGTAAAAACTGTGGATTTACTTCAAATTCTTCAAGCAGAGGATCAATATCTGCTACTGATGACCACGCTTCTTGTAAATTATCTAATGACTTTTCGAACAAATTCGACATAATTGTTGATTCAATTTCAGTTAAATTTTCTATCTTATTCAAACTATTACCCTTTCCTCCCAGAATGCGATCGAGCATTGAATAGGCAATGTTTGGATTGATTTCGAAAATGATGCGTCCATCTAGTGGCTCCATACTAAAAATATTCAGCACGGTCATGGTCGGGATTGACCTGATAAACTCTTCATATGGTATTTGGTCAACAGATGCAACAGAAATGTGTACATATGTACGTAACTGTGCTGAAAAATAAGTCGTTAACATGCGTGCATAGTTTTCATTTATTCGAGAAATACTTCGAATCTGATCTTTAGAAAATCTTAATGCCCGTTTAAAGTCATAGACGCGTACTTTCTTCTCTTTTTCTTCTTCTTTCAATTGATTGGCATCCATTTCACCAGAAGATAATGCGGATAATAACGCATCTATTTCATTCTGGGATAAGACCTCATCAGCCATAAAAGTCACCTCCTACAAAGGAGCCATCCTACTGTACAATCTTACTTACAATATAGATGTCTGTAATCTCTCCTTCTTCCATTAACTTGTTCATTTCTTCTTTTAATGTGTTTTCAAAATCACTTAAATTATTTTGCAATGTCTCTGAATCCATTTCAACACTTTGCTTAATTAAAATGTTTCTGAATTGGAACATGCGCTTTTCAATTTCAACACGTGCTTCTTCACTATCAGTGATAATGTTAAATTGTATTTGCGCATAGCGTCTATCACTTAAATCAATGCTGTATGCTTCAGTCATATAAGAATATTCAATCTGTTCATCAAGTGTTGGTGGTTGGTCATCATCCGCTTGATTATAAAGAATATATATGATTGCAGCCATCCCTATGATTGAGACGATAACTAATCCAATAATAATTGATTTAAACACTTTACCTGCCATCTTCTTCACCTGCCTGCATGTGCCAAGATTTAAAACCAATCGCTTGATAAAATGCGGTTGATAATTGAATAACATCTGTTTCTGATTCTTGGACAAAATATTTCCTGCCATTGACTAAGGTAATGGTCGTATCGGGCAAGGATTCAATCTTTTCAATATACATTGCATTAATCGTAAATGTCGAACCTTTAAAGTTTGTAAGCTGGATCATTGTTAGTTAGGAGTAAGCTTTAATAAGCTTACTCCTTCCCCCCTATCGTTTTAGGTTAACAAGTTCTTGCAAGATTTCATCTGATGTTGTGATGATACGCGTATTAGCCTGGAAACCACGTTGAGAAACAATCATGTTGGTGAATTCTTCTGCTAAGTCAACGTTCGACATTTCAAGTGAGCCCGAGACAATTGTTGCCGTACCTTCTGTTTCGGGTTCAATCAATTCTGGTAAGCCAGAACCAGGTACGTCTTCAATCATACCGTCATTCACACTGGCACGGTACATGTTGTTCCCAATCTTCTCAAGTCCACCTGGATTAGAGAATTTCGCAACTTGAATCTGACCCGCTACTTCTGTTTGACCAGTTTCATCAATATAATTAACAACACCATTCCCTTGAATACTAAAACTTGCTGCGCCTTCAGGAATCCGAATAAGACCTGTAGCACCTCCGCTGTTTTCACCTAATAAGTATTGACCTTGAGCATTAACAACATAGCCGTTTTGGTCTAAATACATATTTCCAGCGCGCGAATAACTTAAGTTAACATCACCATTAAGATCAACATCAGTTGTTGCGCCAACAGCCGGATCTGCTGTAATATTGTTTCCAAAAACAAACATCCCATCACCTTCAAGCGCAAGATCGAGGACGCGGTTAGTCGTTTGGCGATTCCCTTGCGTGTGGATATTGTCAATTGCCCCAATCGAACTACCTAAACCTACTTGTTGGGCGTTGATCCCCCCGCGTACATCCGTCGGTGCAGATGCCCCTTGTACCGTTTGGCTCATCATATCTTGAAAAGTTACGCGTCCTTTTTTATAACCTGACGTATTGACGTTAGCAATATTATTACCAACAACATCTAATTGTGTTTGAAACCCTTTCATCCCTGCGATACCTGAATACATTGATCTTAACATTTAATATTCCTCCTAATCGTGTATGTTGTATCCATCAGTCAACAACATACCTAGGCTTCCCGGTCTGGGTCCAGCCTTAATCAATTAATATTGTTCCATTAATATTGGTGAAAATTCGTTCGGTTGCTTCTTTACGATCCATTGCGGTAATGACGGTCTGATTCTTAGCACTCACAACAAGTGCAGCTTCATCCGTTAAAACTAATGAGTCGGTGACACCTTTACCTTTAGCTAGGCTAACTTGTTCGGCAATTTGTTGCCATTTCATGTCCGTAATCTTAATGTTTCTTTCACTCAAACGCGCTTCTGCATGCTTTGAAATCGTTAAAGATTGCTGAGTGTCTTTTAGAATTTTCTCAAACGACTTATCTTGTTGTGCGACTTTATGTTCAAGTGTTCGTTTCGGGATCATGACGTGAGGTGGCAATTGATTTATCCGATAATCCATCATCATTTCCCCCAATATTTAATTGTTAGGTTCTTGAATCTTGAGTACTTCATCTGTGTAAATTTTTTGATTGTTCTCAAGTTCAATAACAGCGTAACCTTCTTTTTCACTAATGGCTACCACACTACTTTTATTTACCTCTTTAGGCTCTAACACCTCACCTGTTTCCTCATCAACCGCATAGTAGCTGACTTCTTTACCTATCAGGTGACTATACTGTATCACGGGTGACATCATTTGATTACTCACTAATTTGGTAATTGACTCATTCATGTTCATCATTTGCTCTAATGATGAAAAAGTACTCATCTGTGAAATGAACTCTTTATCATCCATTGGATCAAGTGGATCCTGATTCTTAATCTGAGCCATCAATAATTGTAAAAATTCATCTTTACCTAAATCACTGCTTGGCTGTCTTTTTTCTACATTGCTTAAATAATACGACGGATCAATTTTCAAAATGCGTTCACACCCTTTCGTTTAACAATACATCTTCAAAATTAAGTGTAGTTTCGGTATCGCCATCTTGCTGTTCATCAGTGTTTTCTTGATCTGACATCTGATCTTCTTGTTCTAACTCAGTTGACTGTGATTCAACAGTGGTTGGCACAACCGCAGCAGCTTCTTTTTCAACCACAACATTATGTGGTGAGAACATATGACGTAATTCCTTCATATTTGCTTCCAAAGCTTCTTTCGCTGCATCAGTGGTCGCAATTAATTTAACCATCATTTCACCATTAACTTCCGTTAGTTCAACATTAATTTGACCAAGGTTATGTGGCGTTAGTTGCATTTTTAATTGCATATTGCCTGCAAGTGTTTTACCAAAAATACTCTTTGCCATCACTTTTTCAAAAGCTTGAACTAAATCTTGATTTAATTGTTCTGAGTTTCCACTGGTATGCACGGTAAACTGTTCCAGCTGGTGATTTGATTGTCTTTGCATGAACGCTTGTCCAAAGCCTGATGATTCAACTGTTACATTACTGTTAGTAAATGACGTTAACCATTTCGATACATCCGTTGTAGTCACTTTACCTTCTGAGCGATACCCTTGCGATGCTAATTTTTGTTTCGCTTCAAAATTCGCCAGTAACTGTTTCAGCATATCTACACCCTTTGATTGATTCTGTTCATTAAACACCTGATTCACTTGCGATTTAGATAGTGTACTCAGTTCTTTTAAGGTAGCGAGTAGTGCCTTCATATCAACTGAATCTGTGTTTAAGTTCTCAACCGCTTGATTAACTTTAGCCTGTACACTTGCGTCAACACTTTCTCTGCTGTTAGTTTGCGTTGTAACCGGAAATTGTATCATCGCTACTTGTTTAAGTGCCATGGCCAATGGGTTACTTTCCGCTTCATTGTTTAATAATGCCTGTAGTTGGTCAGCTAAAAGCAACAAAGACTCATCAACTTCGCCAGTGTCTTTAGCTAGCATCTCTTCTAATTGCGTTAAAAGATCCTCACTATCTGTTGAATTTCCAACTGCCTCTTTCAGTTCAGCTAAAAGTGCTGCTAATTCTGTATCGGCACTTACATCCTGATTTCCTTTCAGGTGATTACTTAAAGGAGCCAACTCCTGATCCGTATCAGCTCCGCTGACAACAGATGAAAGCAATTGATTAAAACCAGTTGGCATCTCCTTGTTAGCGTTGGACATTCCTAAAACGTTTTTGCGAATGGATGGCATGTTCACTTGATTCGACATCATAAATAATCCCTGCATCTTTTTATTTCACCTCCCTTCAAATATGAAACCTAGCATTAATTGGCTAATAAATTCGTATACCGTCCAGCGTCTTCAGCTGGCATCGCACTTAATATGGCACTTCTTTGTTCTGGACTTAACTCTTGCAGCACCGCTAAGACGATATCCTGGTCAGTATTCATTAAAATATTAGCAGCACTAATCGCTTCCATCGTGGCATACGTCTCAGTCAGGGCCTGAATGCGTTCTTCTCTTGTCGCACGATCATCTAGGTTATTGAGATACTGATCGATTTCTGCGTTAAGTTGCTCTATTTGAGCGTTTAGATCTGCTATTTCTGCATCTTTACCACTTAATTCCTGTGATAAGCGGTCAATTTCTGTTTGATAGTTCTCAATTTGGCTTTGATAATCTGCTTCACGTTCAGCAAACGCTGCTTCTTGATCTGTCACGACTAAACTTTCTAAAACAGGAACGTTATTCATGAAGTTTTTTGTTTTTGAAATTGGTTCTAGCCCCAATAAAGATAATACAATATATATGATTGTAATTGATAGTATTAAGGGGACTAGAATTAATAACAACGTTTGTAATAAACGTTTCTTTTTCGGTGGTGCCTTTTTATTAGCCATTGTCTCACCTATTTCCGTGATTAAAATACTGTCGGTTGGATGCTTCATCCATCACTTGATTTTCTATATATTTTTGTTTTTCTTTAATTTGCTCTTGTTTTTTATCAATAATTGATTCGAATTTTTTTACTTCAACATGTTCTTCAGTTAATTTCGCTTGTTTATGCTCCATTACTGAACGCTTTTGATTCACTTCTGTTTGAACAGTCATAATCTCACGTTTAATTTGTTCAATATAAGCATAATGCGTTGCCAAGTTCGTCACTGTTCCATTAGTCTCTAAGTAATCATTGTAGCTTTTTTCGACTATTTCTTTCTTTTTCAGTAACTGATATAATTTTTCAGCGACAACCTCAAACGATTGAACCGACTCTTGATATGCAAGATGAGCTTCATTTTTTTTGTTCTCTTGGTGGTGTAATATTTTATGAAAAGCCCGAATACTGGTCATCACAATCAGCCCCCATATAATACCTCTTCCATTTGTTGAATGGCTTCTTCTCTCGTACATGTCTCATCAATGCCTTGCTTTAAAAAGGCAACAATTTTCGGATGTAGCTGAATGGCACGATCAACTTGTGGGCTTGAACCGCGTTTATAAGCGCCAATTTGAATGAGTTCATAATTCTCTTCATACGTAGAAATACATTCTCGCATCTCATTTGCTAATTTTTGTTCTTTTTCTGACGTTATTTGTGGCATCACTCGACTAATTGATTTTAATACATTCAAAGCAGGAAACTGGCCTCGCTCTGCAAGTTTACGATCTAAGACAAAGTGACCGTCTAAAATACCACGCGTCGTATCAGCAATGGGATCGTTCAGATCATCGCCATCGACAAGGACGGTATAAAATGCCGTGATCGTCCCTAAATGACTCGTTCCAGTTCGTTCGAGTAATTTGGGTAAAATCGCAAATACTGAAGGTGGATAACCTTTCGTTGTTGGTGGTTCACCCGTCGCAAGGCCTACTTCTCGCTGTGCCATCGCAACGCGGGTCACTGAATCCATCATTAAATTAACATTGTAGCCTTGGTCTCTAAAATACTCACTAATTGCTGTTGCAGTGTAAGCCCCTTTAATCCGCATCAATGCTGGTTGATCTGAGGTTGCAACGACTACAATTGAACGTTTTAGACCTTCTGGACCTAAATCTTTTTCAATAAACTCTCGAACTTCACGCCCACGCTCACCAACCATTGCAATAACATTAATATCAGCCGCACTGTTTCTGGCAATCATACCAAGCAATGTACTCTTGCCTACGCCACTGCCCGCAAAAATACCAATCCGCTGACCTTTACCAACCGTTAGTAAACTATCAATGGTCCGGACACCTAATTCAATCGGTTCTAAAATTCTCGGCCGTGTTAACGGATTAGGTGGGTTTTGTTCCGTATTACTGTTGACGAGCCCTTTTGGAAGCTCTGATAAATCTAACGGTTCACCGACTGCATCAATAACACTTCCTATTAAACGTTTTCCAACTTTAATCGTTAATGGACGCTGCGTTGCTTCAACTAAACTCCCTGGGCCAATATCATTGATTTGGGTGTAAGGCATTAAGATGACCACTTCGTCGTTAAATCCAACAACTTCAGCCATAATCGGCTTACCTACACTTGGATGAATATAACAAACATTCCCCATCTTCACATCTGGACCAATTGATTCAATCATTAGTCCAACAACGCGCTTAATTTTCCCGAAACGTTTATACGTGTCGCTTGTTGCTATTTTTTCTAGATACGCATCAATCTTCACGATGCATCTCCTCCATATATTCCATCAACGTTCGGTTGATTTTGTTTAGTTGAACATCAACTGAAACATCTAATTTACCGTTTGGTGTTTCAATAATACAGATACCTTCTTGTTGTGTTTCATCTGGGTGTACCGAAAGAGTTACACCTTCATCTAACATTCGTAGTAAATCATCAGTATGTGTATTCACCAGTTCAAAATCATCGACACTGACGTAGATGCGAATAATCGCTTGATTGTGACACTCTTTTATCGCTGCTTTCACAAGCTCTAGCGCTGCATCTTTTTCAATGAGTGATTGTTTTACAATTTTTTCAGCGACAGACATGGCTAACTTTAAAATGTCAGCCTCAGCTTGATCAATAATCACTTCACGTTCTTCTTCAGCTTGATGAATGATTGCAGTCGCTTTTCTAATCCGTTGGTTGAAATCTTGAAACGCCTGATTTTCACCCTCTTCATAGCCAAGTTGATACCCTTTTTTTCTTGCCTCTTCAATCCATGATTGCTTTTCTTCATCCCAAGCCGCTTGTTCTGCTTGAATTGTTTCTCTAGCGAGGGTCAACTCATTTTCTGCTTCAGTTTTTATTGACTGCAACTTTAGTTCTTGTTCCTGAATCGATTCAGCTAATTGTTGGTGCTTATGTTTAAGTTGCTCCTCTTTGGAAATTCCCTCACCAGAATCAGCGTGGGGAAAGGTCTGTTTTAACTCTTTGAATTTGATTGGTTTGATCCCTATTTTACGTGGTTCAAGAGAAGAATTAGACAATAATATCATCTCCTCCACCACGTGCAACAACAATTTCGCCTACTTCTTCTAAACGTCTAATTGCGGCAACGATTCGTGTCTGAGCTTCTTCAACATCTTTTAGTCGTACAGGACCCATGAATTCCATTTCTTCTTTGAATGTCTCCGCCATACGGTTAGACATGTTACTGAAGACAACTTCTTGGACCTCTTCACTCGCAACTTTAAGCGCTAAACGTAAATCGTCATTTTCAACTTCTCTAATAACACGTTGAATCGCACGGTTATCAAGGGTAACAATGTCTTCAAAGACAAACATGCGTTTCTTGATTTCTTCAGCAAGTTCAGGGTCTTGAATTTCTAACGCATCGAGAATCGTACGTTCTGTACTTCTGTCAACACCATTCAATACTTCTACAACCGCTTGAATACCACCTGTTTGAGTATAATCCTGTGTGGCTGTCGCCGAAAGCTTTTGTTCTAATATCCGTTCAACCTCATAAATAATTTCTGGTGAGGTTGAATCCATCAGCGCAATTCTTCGTGCAATATCGGCTTGCATTTCTTGTGGCAACTCTGAAAGTATTTGGCCCGCTTGCTCGTTATCTAAATAAGATAAGATTAATGCAATCGTCTGCGGGTGTTCACTTTGGATGAAATTTAAAATTTGTGCTGGGTCTGTTTTACGAGCGAAATCAAAAGGTTTCACTTGTAAACTTGATGTCAATCGGCCAATAATTTCTTGAGCTGCATCAGAACCAACGGCTTTTTCTAATACCGTTCTCGCATAACCAATTCCACCTTGTGCGATATAATCTTGCGCTAAGGCCAATTGATGAAATTGCTCTAAGATTTCTTCTTTTTGATTACCTTCAACTTTTTTAACAGAAGAAATTTCTAACGTGAGTTTTTCGATTTCTTCTGCTGTTAAATGCTTATATACCTGGGCTGAAACGTCGGGTCCGAGGGATATCAGCAATATAGCCGCCTTTTGACGCCCTGTCAGCTCTTGTTGTCTAGCCATATATGACCCTCCTACTCTTCTGAAATCCAGCTTCTAAGTAATTTAGCAAAGTCGTCTGGTTTATCAACTGCCATTTTTTCAAGCTGTTTACGTTTAATTGAACTTTCGGTATCTTCAGGTTCTTCAATGTCTGGAACTTCACGACTTGTTTGCTCAACTGTTTCTTCGGCTATTGTCAGTTCACTTTCAGCTTCTTTTCTGCGGCGCAGTAATAAGCCGATTGCAATAATTGCGCCAAGTAATAAACCACCTAATAGAAGGTAAGCCCATGTAGGCAGATTAAAGCCTTGACCTTGACCAAATTGTTGATTTTGTAACCCTTGGAATGTTTGGAAGACGACAGATGTGTTGTTGATAAGGTCTTCTGCATCGACATCCTGATTAATAGACGTGGTAATAATTGAATCGAGGATTGATTGTATACTTGCTTCTACATCCGCTTGTTCCGCTGCTGTTAATAACTCTGCTTCACCATCAGCATCTGCTCTTGTGTTATCTACAGCTACTTGGATACCTAAATCTCTTAATCGGTATGGACTTTCACTGATTTCTCGTTGAATACGATTTACCTCAAAATTAATTGAATCTTGCTCTAATGCGTAATCGCCATTGCCATCGCCATCCGCTAACGGGTAGTTTGTGACATCTTCATCACCGGCACCAACCGCACCTTCAGCTGCTCCTACGCCCGAGTATGTCTCTCTGATCGTTTCAACGCTGATAGGGATTCCTTCCATTGTTTCCGGATCCACTGGTTCAACTAATTGCTCCACACGATTTTCCTGCGTGAAATCAATATCTGCGGTTACAGAAGCTATCACTTTTTCAGGACCAATCATCGCTGACAACATTTGTTGAACACGACGCTGAATATCACGCTCGATGTCTTGCTTGATTTGTTGTTGGGTCGCATATACATTGCCAGTCGATAAATCATTTTCTTGATTTAAATCGTAATAATTAAAGTATTGATCCATAATGACGATATTATCAGTAGATAAGTTCGGTACAGATTTTGAAACCAAATGATACAAGGCCCGAATCTGTTCGTTTTCAAAATTGTAACCTGGTGTTAATGATAAATTAATTGCAGCAGTTGCTTCACCGACTTGATCTCGGATAAAGACCTGTTCTTCTGGCAAATTAATCATGACACTTGCACTATCTATTCCTGAAAAGCTCGTTAATAAATTCCCTAATTCAGATTGCATCGCATCAAGTCTGATCATCCCAAATTCATTATCAGTTACGCCCCAAGAAGTGTTCTCACTAAAAAATGAATAATCGATACTGCCCGAATTCGGAATGCCTTGTGCGGCTAGTTCCACGAGTAAAGATTCAGCTGATGCTTCAGGAACATATACGGTTGTTCCACCATTTGCTATTTCATGTTCGACTCCTCGCGCATCAAGCTCTAACTTAATTTGACCAGATTCTTGTGTCGTTAAATCTGTGTAGAGCGGAACCATATTCGAACGTGAAAAGAAAAGGCTACCTCCTATTACAATTACAAAAATAATTAGTAAGGAAGAAAGAAGCAGGCCGCGTTGTTTCTTTGACCGTGCTTGCCATATTTCTGTTATTTTTTGTCGGTATTGATTCATCTTTTCTTTCATTCTTTGCCTCCATACTATCTAACCTCAACGCGTGTAGATCTTTAGATTTGCATTCTCATCATTTCATTATAAGCATCGATGACTTTCCCTTGTACTTGCACCGCTAAGTTTAACGATACTGAAGCTTTTTGAGAAGTGATCATCACATCATGTAAATCATCAATTTCACCATTAACTAACATCTCTGTTTTTTGTTCAGAAGCTAGTTGCGCCTGATTGACCTCATTTAACGCCCCTTTTAATGTGTCGGCAAATGATGTGTTTGACGTTGCTTCAGTTGTAGGTTTTAAGAATGATTGTTGGGGTTGAATAGATTGAAGCATATTAAGTTGAATACTCATTTATGCGCCTCCTTTAACGTCCTATTTCTAGTGCTTTCATTAGCATGCCTTTTGTTGCATTTAGCGCAGTTACATTTGCTTCGTACGAGCGCGTCGTACTCATTAAGTCTACCATTTCTTGGAGTGGATCGACATTAGGCATTTGAACATAACCTTCTGCATCTGCATCTGGGTGATTAGGATTATAAACCGTTATGAACGGCGCATCATCTTCTTCGATGCTTGATACTTTAACCCCATTTAATCCCGTATGCTTACCTGTTCTAATTCGAGAAAGTTGATCTTTGAAAGAACTACCCTCTTCTTGAAAACGGACTGTTTTTCTCCGATATGGCTCAAACTCTCCATCGTCATTTATTCTTGCACGTGTGGTTTCTGCATTAGCGATGTTCGCTGATACCGTATCCATCCGCAACCGTTGCGCTGTCAAAGCAGAACTGCTTGTATTCATTGCATTAAAAATACTCATTATTATCTACCTCCTCTAATCACTGTTTGAAGGTTATTAAATTGACCATTGATCCGTTCTACTAACGCTTGATAGTAGATCTGATTCGTTGCCAAGTCAGACATTTCTTTATCAATATCGACATTGTTACCATTATGATTGTATTGTGTATCCTGTCTAACGGTAACCGGAAAACCCGTCGCTCGTTGCCCGAAATGAATGTGTCGAGGGTCTGTTCGTTTCGAAGTAAAACCTTTGCTTGTTTCGTTTTCAAGTAGTTGTTTAAACTGTACATCTTTTGCTTTGTAATTAGCCGTGTCAACATTTGCTATATTATTACTAATTGTTCGATTCTTTAAACTCGCATAATCCAAGCCATTTTGCACTTTATCAATTGACTGTCCAAAAAATGACATCTCTTGACCTCCTAACCTATTTCACCTAATTCATTTTATTCTTGTTCAATTGTAGTTTAAAAGCATGATTATGTCTATGTTTGAAAGCGTTTTCCTTATATCTTCCATCTTATTGGAAAATAGATAAATAAGTCTTATTTCCTATTGATTTAGCATCGATTTTAAAAGCATCAAATCATGATTTTTGACTTAGTTTATTTATTTTAACAATAAGTCTAGCATCAAGGGATTTCTCTATATATTATTAGAATTACCAACTTCTAGTTACTACCAGATATTTGATATAAATTATCAAATACTGCTAGCAAGACGCTTAAATAGTTCTTATGTACCTTTTTTACTCATTTAGTCATTATCACGTTTAAAATAAAGGATTGTGTGGGACATCCTAAATGTTTTATTCGTTTACAGAATCTTTGCTCTTTTCTGCTTTACGCTTATAACTTTAATTAGCTTTTATTTCTATTTTAAAAACAAAAAAATAACCCATGAATCCCACCTAAGGATCCACGGGTTATTTCTATGTTAATCGTTGTCCGTTGATTTTAATTTGTGCAATTCATTCAAGAATTTGTCATTAAGTACTTTAATGTAAGTCCCTTTCATCCCTAATGAGCGTGATTCGATCACACCTGCACTTTCGAGTTTACGGAGTGCATTAACAATTACTGAACGCGTAATCCCAACGCGATCTGCTATTTTGCTTGCCACAAGCAAGCCTTCTTTGCCATCCAGTTCATTAAAGATATGTTCTATTGCTTCTAGTTCACTATATGATAGTGAACTAATCGCCATTTGAACAACTGCTTTTGAACGCGCTTCTTTTTCGATTTCGCCAGCCTTTTCATGTAAGATTTCCATCCCAACAACGGTTGCACCATATTCAGCTAGCAACAGGTCATCATCACTAAAATCAGTATTTAAGCGGCTTAGGATTAACGTTCCTAAACGATCACCACCACCAACGATTGGCACAATGGTTGTTAATCCTTCTTTAAATAAATCTTTATTTTCGACAGGAAAGGCCGTATAAGGACTTTCGATATCAATATTTGCAGTGGTATCTTTTATGTTAAATAAACTATCTGTGTATTCCGTAGGAAATTGGCGTTCTTCTAGCATCGCTTTCATCCGCGAGTTTTCAATTTGTTGATTAATAGAAAAACCTAATAATTTACCTCGACGACTAACAACAAAAATATTGGCACTAATAATTTCCTGTAACGTAGATGCCATGTCATAAAAGTTCACCGATTTCCCAGTTGTCTTTTGTAAAATAGAATTAATTTTTCTAGCACGTTGTAATAATTCCATGTTCATCCTCCATTCATCATTATAAGATGTATTGACTTAAATCTTTATTTTTTGCAATTTTCTCTAATTTCTCATCAACATATTTTGGCGTAATATCAATCGTAGGCATCGTGATACTGTCCGCCTCATATGAAAGATCTTCTAATAACTTTTCTAAAATCGTATGCAATCGCCTTGCCCCAATATTATCCGTCTCCTGATTAACGTGATAAGCAATTTCGGCAATCCGCACAATTGCATCATCAGTAAAGTTAATCTGTAAATCTTCGGTACCTAGTAATGCTTGATATTGCTTAATTAATGCATTGGATGGTTCTTGCAATATTTTCACAAAATCATCGACGGTCAATTTCTCAAGTTCAACACGAACTGGAAATCGTCCTTGAAGTTCAGGAATTAAATCAGAAGGCTTTGCCATATGGAAAGCGCCAGCTGCAATAAATAGTATATGATCTGTTTTAACTGTGCCATATTTCGTCACAACCGTCGACCCCTCAATAATTGGTAGGATATCCCGTTGCACACCTTCTCTCGATACATTAGCTTCAGATTGGGTTTTTCCAGCGACTTTATCAATTTCATCAATAAAGACAATCCCCATTTGTTCAACACGATCAAGTGCAATCTGATTAACTTCATCACTATCGATAAGTTTACTTGCTTCTTCGTTTTTCAGGACTTCGCGAGCTTCTCGAACCGTTAATTTTCGTTTCTTCGTTTTCTTCGGCATCATACTGGAAAACATATCTTGCATGTTCATGCCCATTTGTTCCATCCCTGGCATCGCATCAAACATTGAGGCTTGTTGTTCTTCAACTTCAATGGTTACCAGGCGATCTTCTAATTCACCCAGTTCGAGTTGTTGCTTAATTTGCTTGCGTTTGGTTAACTTTTCTTCACTCGGCTCTTCAGGTTCCGGTTCCGTTTGATCTTGTTGATTGAAAATCATCTCAAATGGATTTTTAATCGTTGCCTGACTTTTTTTCTTTAACGGAACTAACAAATCGACCAATCGCTGATTTGCCATCGTTAATGCTTGATCTTCAACTTCAGTGATTTTCTCTTGTTTCACTATTCTTACTGATACCTCAACTAAGTCACGAATCATTGATTCAACATCACGTCCAACATAACCCACTTCCGTGAATTTTGTTGCCTCAACTTTAGTAAAGGGGGCACCGACTAACTTAGCCAATCGACGAGCGATTTCAGTCTTACCCACACCCGTTGGACCAATCATCAAAATATTTTTTGGCGCGATTTCATCACGAAATTCAACAGATAATTTCATTCGTCTCATCCGATTCCTTAAAGCAACTGCGACAGACTTTTTCGCTTGTTGTTGACCGATAATATAGTGATCGAGTTCAGCAACAATTTCTTTTGGTGATAAATTATTTTTCAAGTCTGTAAACCTCCACTTCTTTACTTCAATTCTTCGATTACTATTTGATCATTTGTGTACACACATATTTCACCAGCGATGGTTAGTGCATGTTCTGCAATCTCACGTGCTGATAATTCACTTGCGTAACGTTTTAAACTTCTCCCGGCGGCAAGTGCATAATTTCCACCTGAGCCTATGGCTAAGACATCGTCGTCAGGTTCAATCACTTCACCCGTGCCTGACACCAACAAAATAGTATTTTTGTCCATGACAATTAACATTGCTTCTAGCTGACGTAACGCTTTATCACTCCGCCACTGTTTCGCAAGTTCGACACTTGCTCTGGTTAAATTACCGTCATAAGTCTCAAGCATGGACTCAAATTTCTCGAATAATGTAAACGCATCCGCTACAGAGCCTGCGAAACCTGCTAACACTTGACCTCCAAATAAACGACGGACTTTCTTTGCTTTATGTTTCATTACTACTGCATTTCCCATCGTCACTTGACCATCACCACTCATGGCACACGTCTCGTTGTGCTTCACGGCGAAAATAGTTGTTGCATGAAATTGTTGTGTCATCTCATTCACCTCTTTTTATTACGTTTAGCTCGTGGATGACTGTTCATATAAACATCACGTAAGCGATCTTTTGTTACATGAGTGTATATTTGTGTTGAAGATAAATGCTCATGTCCTAAAAGTTCTTGTACCGACCTTAAGTCTGCTCCTTCATTTAATAAATGCGTCGCAAACGTGTGACGAAGTACATGTGGATGAATATGAATACTCACGGCTGCTTTTTCAACTAATTTATTTAAGATTAAGCGCATCCCTCGCGTTGTTAATGGATTCCCTCTTGCATTAAGAAAGACCGCTTGGTGTGATTCCTTTGCCTTTGCTAAAAGTTCCAATCTTCCTTTATCTATGTATCTTTTTAGCGCTTGTTCAGCAAATGAACCAAATGGGATATAGCGTTCTTTTCTTCCTTTACCTAACACTTTTACCGTATGAAGATAAAAATCAAAATCTATTAATTCCAATTGTTGACATTCACTCACCCGCATACCTGTTGCATAGAGTAGTTCGAGTAATGCTTGGTTTCTTTGACCCGTTGGCGTTTCTAAATCACTCACCAAAAACAACTTTGTGAGTTCTTCTTGGTATAAAAAGTGTGGTAATTTTTTATCTTGTTTTGGTAAGTGTGTAAGTAAAAATGGGTTTTCAGTGACCTTATTCTCTCGTTCTAGAAAACGATAAAACATACGCAATGTTGAAAGTTTTCTTGCGACCGTTCGTCTGTTAAGCTTTTCGTCATATAATTGCATTAAAAAAAGACGAACAACAGCCTCGTCAACGAGTGATAACTGATCGATACCTTCAGTTTCTAAAAAAATAAAAAACTGATCCAAGTCTTTTAAATAGTGTGTAAGCGTATGAATTGATGCGTTTTTTTCAACTTGTAAATATAATTTAAATGATTGTTTTTCTGAAGAAAAGCTACGCAAAACCTCACCTCTTTTATTTAACTTGGCGATTAAAACGTACCATATTAAACAAGATTTAGCAACTAATTTACCGAATTGCTTTAAAGTTCTGAATCCTTTCACAGTTTATTCTATCATACCATTTCTCTGTCAAGCAAATTCACTTACCAAACGGAAATTATAAACTGATTTCAAATGAATGTCAATAACTATCCTTAAAAGAGTGAAAGTGTTCACTTACTCAACGATTATCCATGCACAAAAAGAAGCATGGTACAAAATTGCACCATGCATCAGCTTATTTTTGCGGTTCTTCTTTATAGTCACAAGAAGAACATTGTATTTGTGTTCCTTTTTTAGATTTTTTCTCAACGAGCATTTCATTACATTTAGGACATGGACGTGAGATTGGCTTATCCCAAGATAAGAAATCGCACTCTGGGTAACGATCGCAACCATAGAAGGTTCGTTTCTTTTTCGATTTTCGCTCAACAATTTGTCCTTCTTTACACTTCGGACAATCGACACCAATTTCTTTTAAGATTGCCTTTGTGTTGCGGCATTCTGGAAAGTTGGAACACGCCATGAACTTACCATAACGGCCCATCTTATAAACCATCTCATGTCCGCATTTCTCACAAGTCTCTCCCGCCGGTTCATCCTTAATCTCCACTTTTTCCATCTCAGCTTCTGCATAGTCCAACCGCTTTTTAAAACCACTAAAGAAATCATCAATGATTTTAACCCATTCAACTTCACCTTCTTCTATCTTATCTAAATCACTTTCCATTTGGACAGTGAAATCGATGTTGATGACTTCAGGGAAGAATTCTTTAACAAGCTCAATCACAATTTCTCCAAGTTCGGTCGGCACAAATCGCTTATTATCCAACGTTACATAACCTCTTCGCTGGATGGTATCAAGTGTTGGCGCATAAGTTGATGGACGGCCGATTCCTTTTTCTTCCATCGTTTTGACCAATCGCGCCTCCGTATATCTCGGTGGTGGTTGGGTGAAGTGCTGATTCGGCTCAATCTTTGCTGATTTTACCGTCATGCCTTCTTCTAAGTCCGGTAACAATTTATCTTCTTCTTTTGTATTGTCATCGTTACCTTCAATATATACTTTCATAAATCCTTTAAACTTGATTTTAGAACCGTTCGCTCTAAATTGAACGCCATTTTGTATCATCTGTACCGTCATTGTATCAAGCACTGCTGGCGCCATTAAACTCGCAGTAAAACGATCCCAAATTAATTTGTATAAACGGTACTGATCCCTTGACAAAACGCTTTTTAATTTTGCAGGATCACGATATGCACTTGTCGGTCGAATCGCCTCATGGGCATCTTGAGCCTTTTCGTTCGTTTTCGTTTTACGAGGTGAACCCAAATATTCTTCACCGTACGTTGCTTTAATATAGCTCTGCCCTTCTTCTTGGGCAGTATTAGATAACCGCGTTGAATCCGTACGCATATAGGTGATAAGACCATTGATGCCCCCGTCTTTTTTCCCTAAATCAATACCCTCATATAACTGTTGAGCTACCATCATTGTTTTACGTGCTCTAAAATTCAATTTACGGGCCGCCTCTTGTTGTAGTGACGACGTCGTAAACGGTAATGATGGATTTCTTTTACGTTCCTTTTTCTTTACAGATTCAATATAAAACTCATCATTTTCTAAACGTTTCAATACCTTATCAACGTCAGCTTTTGTTGTTAGTTTTACCTTTTCATTGTTTATCCGGTAAAATGACCCTTCAAAACTCTCTTTATCTTTTTTAAAGAGACCATCGATAGACCAATATTCTTCAGGTGTAAATGCCTCAATTTCTCGTTCACGATCGATAATCATCTTAACCGCAACAGATTGTACCCGTCCTGCACTCAAGCCTTTTTTGACTTTCTTCCATAGTAAAGGACTTATGTTATAACCCACAAGTCGATCTAAAATTCGTCGACCTTGTTGCGCATCGACAAGATTCATATTGATATTTCGTGGTTGTTTAAATGCATCTTTGACTGCATCTTTTGTAATCTCATTAAAGACGACACGACATTCAGAAGTTTCATCGATGTTCAACGCATGGGCCAGGTGCCATGCTATTGCTTCCCCTTCACGGTCCGGGTCAGCCGCGAGATAAACTTTCTTAACTTTTTTAGCTGCTGATTTTAAATCCTTTAGTACAGGACCTTTACCTCGAATGGTAATGTAGCGTGGTTCAAAATTATTATCATAGTCGATGCCCATTTGACTTTTGGGGAGATCACGTACGTGACCCATCGATGCCTTTACTTTATATTTCTTTCCCAAGTAACGTTCAATAGTCTTTGCTTTTGCAGGTGATTCTACTATTACTAAATAATCTGCCATAAACTTCCCTCCAAGAGGTTTCATTTTAAAATTATAAATTTATCGAATAAATCTTCACTATTATTAAATACATTTTAGGCATTTGTCAAATTATTGTTGAAAAAACGTTAAGATTTTTTTCGAAAATCACTTGATTTTGTTGCAATTTCCGCCCAATTTAAGGCTTCGGCGTCCCATTCCTCAACAATATCATAGGTATTTCGTACCAACTTTGCGCCTGATTGTAATAGGGTATGACACCCTTCTGTATGAATATCTAGGATTGAACCAGGTACTGCCATCACAATCCGACCTTGTTCTAAAGCTTGATCAGCTGTAATCATCGTGCCGCTTTTTTGTTTTGCTTCAATTATCAATGTAGCAAAACTCAGCCCGCTTATCAATCGGTTCCGCTCTGGGAACATATATTTCTTGATGGGTTCATTGATGGGATATTCTGAAATTATTAAGTGTTTTTCTCCGAGGTGATGAAACAATTGAAGGTTTTCTTTCGGGTAGGGATGACTAAAACCACCTGCGATAATTGCTATTGTTTTGCCGCCATAGTAGCTAGCTAGACGATGGACATAACTATCTATCCCTTTTGCTAAACCAGAAACAAGAATAAAGTCTTGATTGATAAGCGGTTTCAATAAATAATAGACAATCGATTTAGCTGAAGCTGATGGTTCACGCGTGCCAATGACACTTAAGCGTGAGGGGTGATGAATTAGCATCGCATCGCCTTTCCCATACAGAATCACAGGTGGATCTGGTATCGTTCGGAAAACTGGCGGATAATCATCATCAAGATACGTCCATGTTTTATACGGACGTGCTGTTGTTAAAAATGCGTGAAGACGTTTTTGGTTTCTTAAAGCTTCTTTTATCGTGTTCAATTGTTTACAGGGTATCATTCGACTTAACCAAGCCGGTGGTGACATAAAGTCATCAAACGTAAATTTTTTTGTTTCGTTAATAAGTTGATGGAGCTGGTGACGATTCAATAAATGATCTTCATATAGATAAATAAGTAAGTCGCGCTCAGTTAGCATGACTAACACCCCTTTCTTTTAATAAAAGGGTAAAAAAAGTCAGGAGAATTGTCTAGTGCTTTTTATTTTCAAATACACCATGAATTCGTTTGCTTTCGGGTTGATCAGTTGCCTTTTTGGTTCATTTGCAGAAACATAGAGAAAACACCTTATTCTTTGTTATGTTTATTTTATTTTGTTTTTAAAAATTAATACCGTGCAATCCTCAACTAACGTGATGATTGCACGGTGATTTATTTTTGCTTGATTTGTTGGTCGACGCGGTATATAAAAGCAAATACCTCCGCAACTGCTTGATATAACTCTTCAGGAATTTTATCGTTTACATTAATATTGGCTAACATTTCGATCAAACTTTGGTCTTCTTGGATTGGTACATTGGCATCTTTTGCTCGTTTGATAATTTCTTCCGCTACATAACCTTTCCCCTTTGCTGTCACCATTGGGGCTTGATGTTTTTCTTGATCATACTTCAGCGCAATGGCGGACTTTGGGTTATACTTTTTTGTCATGCCTTAAAATCCCACCCTTTCTGCTCAAATGTGGCATTTAGTGGTTGTTTTTCCATGGTTTTCTCATAATGTTGATAAGGCTTATACCGGACTGATCCCAGTTGATAATCAAGGGCCTGTAAGCCTTCTTTCAATGACGTTTTCAAAGGAGCGAGTAAACCGGTCAAATCATGGTCATTAACCACAGTCAGTTGTACATGACGATTTTGCACGGTCATGTCAATCACTGTATCGCCCAATCCACTTAATTGCAAATAGAAAGCAATCCGACAGTAGTTAGGATCAATCGCTTCATCTTGATTTTTTTGACCATAAAAATCAAGTCGTACCTCTTCTTGATTCTCTAAGTGCACGGGCACTTCCATAGAATAATGGATAAAATGTTCATTCTGGTTGACCATTGTTAGCTGTTGTTTACTAATAATTTGTACGAGTTCTTCCGCTTGGGGAAATTTCCCAGATTGGGTCGTTAGTAAATCCAAGAGCAGTTGTTTGAGCGGTTGCACTTCTGATTGATGTTTCTGCATCAACTGAAACTCATAATCAAGCCCTGTGTTCAGTAAGGTATCTTTCAGTTGCAAAAGGAATTGATCTTTAACAGCCAATTGGTCAACCCATTGCATATTTTTCATAACGTGACTAACTAGTGATTGTTCATGTTGAGATAATTGAGCCGCACTAATGGCTGATAAGTCAGGTTGAACCTGAGCAAATGTTGCTTGTGAGGGAGTGGCTACAAATTGTTCAAAGGCTGTTTGACGCGTTGCTGATAATTGATGTGAAATCTTTTGCATCAAAACTGAATCTTGTTGCAGTAATTGTGCCAATTGTTGCATTTGCCGATTTGATGGCGCTACTTCCTGAGCATTTATTTGTTGTTGGAACGGTTTTAAAATTGCCTGTAACTGTTCAAACCTTTGATCGTTACCTTGGGCTAACTGGTTGATTAATTGTTTTCCTTCCGCAGGAAGTGTCTCAAAGACTCTCGTGGATTGCTGAGTCGCTGTCCGGAAGAAGTTAACAACGTCTGCTTTTTTGAGCGGCTGTTCAGAACTATTCAAGAATCGCTCCAAGCTCAATTGTTGTTTTTCTGTAAGCCCTAACTGTTGCCGCAATAGCTGTTTTGTTTCTTCAACCAAGCGGGTGCCATCTTGTACCGGTGCACCTGACTTTTGTTCAATCATCTGTTGTAAACCCTTAAGTAATTGAATATCATCGGTGCTTTTTTGATTTAACGCCGTCATCTCTGGCGTTTGTTCTGATGCATGCATCGCGACTAATTGGTTTAGACGATTGATTAATGATTGGTTACTTTTAATCTCACCTTGTGACACCAATTGCTTGATGAGCCCGTCTGCAACTTTCTCTGTTTGACCACTATCCGTCAGAAGCGTATCAACGAGTGTATTTGTAAGGGGCCAGCCGTTCTTTAAAATTGTTACAATTGCATCTGATTTTTCCCCTGATGGGGCAACACTCATGAGTTGAACTGCTTCTGAAAGTTGACTTGGTTGAACCGGGATGCTTTCTCTAAGAATCCGTTGTAAAATTGCTTGTGTATCCTTGTTACTTGGCACCCCTAATTGTTTAAGTAAACCCTCTAGCGCTTTTGATGATTCATGAAGGGGTTGTTCTTGAACAATTCTTAGCTTCGGTACATCACCAGAAGAAGTAACTTCAAAGATAAACGACTGATCCCGTTCAGCTGGTGCTTCCATTTTAGCCGTCACTTGCTTGCCACCCATCTGAATCGTTGCGAGTTGTTCTGGGTGTAACTTAACAATTTTACCTTGGATGAGCTGACCTTCTTTTAACGACAAGCCATGTTCACTTTTAGACATTGATTGTGTGTGCACTTTTGATTGAAGCTGATTAAAAACTGATGGCATAATGACAACTCCTTATGTTGCATTTTTCACAGGTTGAAATGAAAAACGATGAATCGGTGACGGGCCATGGCTTGCTAAGCCTTCTAAGTGTTCTTTTGTCCCATACCCTTGATTTTTTGCAAAGCCATAATAGGGATAGGTTTCATGGAAGGATTGCATCATACGATCACGTGTTACTTTAGCGATAACACTCGCAGCTGCGATTGATACACTATGATCATCACCTTTAATGATGGCATCTTCGGCAATATTTTTATAATGAAGCGAGACAGCATCAACCAATAAATAATCCGGGGATTCCGATAAATCATCTATGGCTCGTTTCATCGCTTCAATTGATGCATTTAAGATATTTATCTCATCAATACGCGCAGCCTCAACGACACCAATACCAATTGCTAGTGCTTGGTCTTGAATGACATGATAAAACTGTTCACGCTGGGCAAATGATAATTGCTTCGAGTCTCTTAATCCAGGTAAAAAAACATCCTTCGGTAAGATAACCGCACTTGCTACCACTGGACCGGCGAGTGGTCCGCGGCCGACTTCATCGACACCAGCGATTAATTGAGCACCCTTTCCGTAAGCAGCCCGTTCATAGGTTAATCGGCGCTCGTGGTCAGCATGTAATTGTTTTTTCCTAGCAACTTCTTTATCATAGCGTCTAATTAATGTTTGTACGCCTTTTCTTTCATCCTTTCTCAGTGCATCTAATGCTTGATTTGAGACACCTGCCTCAATCGCTTGTTTTATTGCTTGAATCGATTGTTTTTCCAATCTGATCATCTCTCCTATCGCGCTTATTAATTATATCGGCATTCTCGATAAATGATAAATTCTAATTGTTGATTAGATAGAAAGAAGTCGTATCTTTTAAACGAAAAGATACGACTTCTCTTGCTATTATACATTACGCATCTTCAATTACGCGATGATCTTCCGGTGTTTCTAATGTGATTAAGCCTAGTTTACCACTTCTAAAATCTCGAATAATTAATTCTGCTGTTTTTGTATAGTCAACATCTCCACCAGGTTGCAATGCACCCCTAAGCGCCCCAATATGTTCAAATAATTCTACTACTTCATAATCTCTCGCATCAATTTGATAGCGCTCAACTAACAAGTGAAGATATCGCGCCTGTAAATAACGTAACAAGTAGACAACAATATCTTGGATCGACAATATTTGATCTTTAATCGTACCAATTGCTGCTAAGCGGTAACCAATGATTTCATCTTCAAATTTCGGCCAAAGAATTCCTGGTGTATCTAATAATTCGAAATCTTTTTTGACTTTAATCCATTGTTGACTTGTCGTAATCCCTGGTCGATCACCCGTTTTAGCAATTTTCTTTTTCGCTAAACGATTAATAAGGGTCGATTTCCCCACATTTGGAATCCCAATAATCATTGCTCGACTTGGGCGCGGACGAATACCTTTTTTACGCATCCGCTCTAATTTCTCATGGGCCATTTCTTTTGCTAAATCAACGACAGCCTTAATATCTTCTCGTCTTTCCACATTTACTGCGATCGCTTTAATGCCTTTCGTCTGATAATAATCGATCCATGCCTGTGTTTGTTTTGGATCAGCTAAATCTTTTTTCATTAAAACTTTCATTTTTGGTTTTTGATTTAAAATTTGATGCAACATCGGATTCTCAGATGCGAGTGGCGCACGCGCATCCACCAATTCAATCACAAAATCAACCAGTTTAAGTTTTTCTTGTACTTCACGTCTAGCTTTTGCCATATGTCCAGGAAACCACTGTATTGCCATATCACAAACCCCCTAATTAATCATGCTTATCTTCTTCAATGGCCAATACCTGATAAAGGCTCGTCCCTTGATTTGTTCTTTATGAATTAAACCAATCGTACGACTATCTTGCGAATTATTACGGTTATCTCCAAGTACTAAATAATGATCATCAGGAATCTGTGAATTTTTGTCATCAATGTCTTCAAGTATAAAATCGTCCGTTTTGGCATGACCTTTTCCGGTGACTGTTAAAAACGGTTCATCTTCTTGTTCACCGTTGATATATAAGTTATTATCCTGATAATAAATGTCCTCACCCGGTAACCCGATCACCCGCTTGATATAATCCTTAGATTTGCTTGCTTCAAAAACAATGACATCAAACCGACGTGGTTCATTAAACCAATAACTTACCTGTTCCATCATCAACTTTTCTCCATTATAAAACGTAGGTTCCATCGATTTCCCATCAATTTCAATCGGTGTCAAAACAAATTGTCGAATACCTAACACGATAACTAATGCCAATGTAACAAGTGCTAATTGATTAAGCCAAGCTCTTTTGTTCATGTTTTGCCCCCACATTCAGGTTCTCTCTGTAGTATATCCCTAGTTTATCATAACCACTATACGATGTATTGGATTTAACGTTGTATCTCTATATTTTTACATTAAAAAAGGAGCTTGACGAATCAAGCTCCTTTTTACTGTTTGATTATCGAATTTCTTTAATACGTGCAGCTTTACCACGTAAATTACGTAAGTAATAAAGTTTTGCACGACGTACGCGTCCACGACGACTAACTTCGATCTTATCTACGCGTGGTGAATGTACTGGGAACGTACGCTCAACACCAACACCGTAAGAAATTTTACGAACAGTAAATGTTTCGCTAATGCCGCCATTTTGACGCTTGATGACAACACCTTCAAATAGCTGAATACGTTCACGTGTGCCTTCGACAACTTTCACGTGTACTTTAACCGTATCACCTGGTTTGAATGTTGGGTGATCTGTACGTAATTGATCTTTTGTAATGTCTGCAATTAATTGTTGCATGTGTATACACTCCTTCTTCACTAATGTTCATAAAAGAAAAGTTCTTAAAGCGGAACACCGTTTTAGTTTGAGTTTTCACTCAAGTCCATATGCTAATATACCATAGTTATCGATGTTGTTCAAGTCTGTTTTAAATATTATCGTCTTTCAACCATTGTTTTTCTTGATCTGTCAGCGGATAAGCTTCAAGAAGATCCGGGCGACGTTCTTGTGTGCGTTTTAGCGACATCTTCTTACGCCATTCCTCGATTTTGCCATGATGCCCCGACCGCAAAACTTCGGGCACATCGTAGCCTTTAAATGTCGCTGGACGGGTATAGTGTGGATGCTCAAGAAGACCGGTTGAAAATGAATCTTCTTTTGCCGAGTCCTCGTTTCCAAGACTATCCGGTAAAAGTCTAACGACACTATCAATCACAACCATTGCACCTAGCTCACCACCAGTCAAGACAAAGTCACCAATCGAAATTTCATCTGTCACAAGGTGTTGTCGAATACGTTCATCGTAGCCTTCATAGTGACCACAAATAAATATCAAATGCTCTTCTTGAGCAAACTCTTCCGCTTTCTTCTGGGTGTAACGTTCACCTTGAGGACACATTAAAATAATTCGCGGGGGGCGCTCAGCTGATTTTTCTATCGCATCCACAGCAGAAAAAATCGGTTGTGGCATTAACACCATTCCCGCTCCACCACCATAAGGATAGTCATCAACCTTCAGGTGTTTACTCTCCGTGTACTTTCTAAAATCAATGGCCTCGTATGAAAAGATATTTTGTTCTTGAGCTTTTTTCATAATCGATTGATTAAGCACACCCGTAAACATATCAGGAAATAACGTTAGGATATCAATTTTCATCCGGTAACAATCCTTCTAATAATTCTATCGTCACTATTTTGTTCTCAACATCTACATCTTTAACAACATCTTCAATATAAGGAATTAGAATGTCTTTTTTTCCTTTATTTTTAATTACCCAAACATCGTTTGCACCAGGCGCCAAAATTTCTTCGATTTTTCCAAGTTCTTCTCCATCAGTCGTCTTAACTATGCAGCCTAAAATTTCATGATAGTAAAATTCATGCTGATCTAATGGTGCTTGTTTGTCCGCCGTTATTTTAAGAATACCCTCTTTAAAATGTTCCACTTCATTAATATTTGTGAACCCTTCGAATTGCAACATATCAAACCCTTTGTGAACCCGATGATTATTTATTGTCAACGTCAGTGGTTCTTCCTTACCTTTTAAAAACAAAAAAAGCGTTTGCCCTTTTTTAAAGCGATCTTCAAAATCCGTGATACGTACTACTTTAACTTCACCTTTAATGCCGTGTGTATTAACGATTTTCCCAACGTTAAAAAATTCATGCATTTACTTCACCTCTTTTTCAAAGTCTCTTAATTTTTTTATTCTTTCTCATCAATAACCCAATCCTACTCATGGGAAAGAATAAATAGACACCTATTATAATAACAGTTAGGGCCATTGCTCTGTTCCACTGATATCCAGTTTTAGACCAAGCATTTAGTTCATTACATGCAGAAAACAGGGAAAGGATACCCTTCCCCTGTTTTACATAATGTCAAGATAAATACGTTTTTTAGTATCCGTTCCTGCCGCATAAACAATCGTACGAATTGATTTCGCAATTCGTCCATTCTTACCGATCACCTTACCAACATCAGCTTGATTGACTGTTAAATGATAAACAATTTTACTTGCTTCTTCTTTAACATCAATGCTGACATCATCTGGATGTTCTACAAGCGGTTTAACGATTGATGTAATCAGAGCTTCCATTTCATCTCACTACCTTATTTTTGGTTTTTTGAATCGTGGAATTTCTTCATGATGCCTTCATTAGAGAATAAGTTGCGAACAGTGTCTGATGGTTTTGCACCATTAGCCATCCAGTTCAATGCTTTTTCTTCATCTAATTTCACTTCAACCGGTGATACTACCGGATTGTATGTGCCGATTTGTTCGATGATACGTCCGTCACGTGGCGCACGCGCATCTGCAACAACTACACGGTAAAACGGGTTACGTTTAGATCCCATACGTTTTAAACGAATTTTTACTGCCATAATTTCGCACCTCCATTAAAAATGTTTTTCACAAGTCTAGATTGTATCAGACTTTTTAAAGTCTGTAAAGTGTTTTTACATTACATGAACGGTAAATTCATACCTTTTTTTCTTTTTCCTTTTTTACCGCTCTGCATGCCTGACATTTGTTTCATCATTTTCTTCATTTCTTCAAACTGTTTCAACAAGCGATTAACTTCCGAAACTGGGCGGCCAGACCCTTTTGCAATTCGCTTCTTACGCCCAGCATTCATTAGGCTCGGGTCTTTACGTTCTTTCTTCGTCATTGACTGAATAATAGCCTCAACGTGGACCAATTGTTTTTCATCAATTTGAACATTTTTAAGACCCTTCATCTTACTTGCTCCCGGTAACATCCCAAGAATTTCATCAAGCGGACCCATGCTTTTCACTTGGTCCATTTGTTCTAAAAAGTCATCAAAGGTAAACGTCTGCGAGCGCATTTTTTCTTCAAGTTCTTTCGCTTTTTTCTCATCAACATTGTCTTGTGCTTTTTCTATTAATGTTAAAACGTCACCCATTCCCAGGATGCGAGATGCCATGCGTTCGGGATGGAATGCTTCGAGTTCGTCAAGCTTTTCACCCATACCGACAAATTTAATTGGCTTGTTAGTAACAGCGCGAATAGAAAGGGCTGCCCCCCCACGTGTATCACCATCTAATTTAGTTAAGACAACACCCGAAACATCTAAGACACCATCAAATGTTTCAGCAACATTCACCGCATCTTGACCGGTCATCGCGTCGACAACTAAGAAGATTTCATCGGGTGAAACATTATTCTTAATCGTTGTCAGTTCATTCATAAGGTTTTCATCAATATGCAACCGTCCAGCAGTATCAATAATGACATAATCCAGATGTTCATCTTTCGCATGCTGAATCGCTTCATTAGCAATATCAACGGGATTCGCTTCTGTTCCTTGACTAAATACAGGAATACCCAACTGTTTTCCAACTGTTTCTAGTTGATCAATCGCTGCAGGTCGGTAGACGTCACAGGCAACAAGTAACGGTTTGCGGTTGTGTTTTTTACGCAATAAATTAGCAAGCTTACCAGAGGTCGTTGTTTTACCAGCACCTTGTAAACCAACCATCATAATGACTGTTGGTGGTCGCTCACTAACGGCGATTTTACTTTGTTCGCCACCCATCAACGCGGTCAATTCTTCTTTAACAATTTTAATAACTTGTTGGCCAGGCGTTAAACTATCTATTACCTCGGCACCAACAGCACGTTCTTTAATTTTCTTGACAAAGTCTTTGACAACTTTAAAGTTTACATCCGCCTCAAGTAAGGCAAGACGAACTTCCCGAGCCATTTCTTTTACATCTTGTTCTGTTACTTTCCCTTTACCCGTCATTTTTTTAATCGTACTTTGTAGACGGTCTGCTAAACCTTCAAAGGCCATTAGGAAACCCTCCTAATCTAATTCTTTTAATCGTGTTATTTGATCTAATAGCATCTGATCATCGTGTAGCTCGGCCCGTTCAATTGCTTGATCGGTCAATGCTTGCCGCTTTTGAAATCGCTCATAGAGTTTTAATTTATCTTCGTAAGATTCCAACAATTTCTCGGTCCGAGTGATGTTATCATAAACAGCTTGACGTGATACCGAAAAAGTTTCGGAAATCTCACCGAGTGAGTAATCTTCTAGATAATAAAGTTCCATATAATTTCGTTGTTTCGGTGTGAGTAGTGCTTGATAAAAATCAAATAAGAAATTCACGCGTGTTGTTTTTTCAAGCATCATTATAACCACTCCTTGTTAAGTATGAAACCTTTACGTAATGAATATTAGAGGATTATTGCTTCTGCGTCAAGCGTTACTCCTCTGTTAACATATCAGAAAACAGACCATAAACAAATGCTTCCGGATTAAACGGTTCAAGATCGGTCATTTTTTCACCGAGTCCAACGTATTTCACAGGAATATTTAATTCTTTACGAATTGCCAACACAATTCCGCCTTTAGCGGTACCATCAAGCTTTGTTAAGACAATCCCCGTTACATCTGTTGCTTCGGCAAAGGTTTTTGCTTGAATCAGCGCATTTTGACCAGTCGTCGCATCTAGTACTAATAGCACGTCATGAGGTGCGCCAGGTATTTCACGTTCAATGACTCGTTTTACTTTCGTTAATTCATTCATTAAATTCACTTTGTTTTGTAAGCGACCTGCCGTATCACATAAAAGCACGTCAGCACCGCGAGACTTAGCTGCTTTAATACCGTCAAACATGACCGCCGCCGGATCACTGCCTTCACTTTGCTTAATCACATCAACACCTACACGTTCTCCCCAAACTGAAAGTTGTTGGATTGCGCCAGCACGAAAGGTATCTCCAGCCACAAGCAAAACTTTTTTCCCTTCTTGTGAGAGTTGGTAAGCTAACTTACCAATTGATGTTGTTTTCCCTACACCATTCACACCTACAAATAAAATAACACTTAAATCGTTTTCTTGTAAATTAAGCGGGACTTGTTTACCAAAGTCTTCTCCTGCATAAATAGCTACCAGTTTTTCTGAAATCACTTCTTTTAGATCGCGGGCATCTTTGATATTTTGACGTTTGGCTTCCATCTCTAATTCTTCTACGAGTGTCATCACCGTATTAACACCGACGTCAGCACTAATTAGAATTTCTTCTAAATCCTCAAAAAAATCCTCATCAACTTTACGGTAACGTGCAACGAGGTCATTTAGCTTCGTTGAAAACGATGCGCGCGTTTTTGATAATCCTTCTTTATACTTATCTGATATTTCTTCACTTTCCTTTGATTGCGCAAAGGTATCTTTTAATTTTTTAAAAAAACTCATCATTATCCCTCTTTCTACTATGATTCTAGCAATGCTTCTGTTTCAGCTAATTTAACAGAAACAAACCGTGAAACACCCGATTCTTGCATCGTTACTCCATATAAAACATCTGCGCCTTCCATCGTGCCTTTACGGTGCGTGATTACGATGAATTGTGTTTCTTGGCTATAATCTTTTAAATAACGGCTAAACCGATCAACATTCGCTTCATCCAGCGCAGCTTCTACCTCATCCAATACACAAAACGGCACGGGTCGCACTCTCAAAATACTAAATAATAAAGCAATCGCTGTGAGGGCTCGTTCACCACCAGAAAGTAACGCCAATTGCTGCGCCTTTTTCCCTGGAGGTTGTGCTTTGATTTCAACACCTGTTTTTAATAAGTCAGTGGGGTCGGTTAGTTCTAGCGCCGCGTGACCACCACCAAACAGTTGCCGGAACACTTCTTCAAATTCTCCTTTAATTGCCATAAACGTCGAACGGAACCGTTTTTCCATTTCTTTGTCCATTTCATTTATAACTGCATATAGGGTTGCTTTTGCTTCATTCAAATCATCCCGTTGGGTTGTTAAAAAGGTAAACCGTTCATTAATTCGTTCAAATTCATCGATTGCACCGAGATTAATTATGCCGAGCTCTTCAATGCCCTTTTTGATTAATTTCACTCGTTTTTTTGCTGTTTCGGTGTCTTCAATCTCAGCTGTAGATTGTTTTAAACGTTCAAAGCTTGTTTCATAGGTCTCTTGCAAGTAATTCAGTTGATTCTCTAGTTCAACATCTAAACGGTTCGTTTTCACTTCCTGCATGCTTATTTGCTCGATGAGCGCCTGTTGTTTATTGCGATTTAATTTATAGGCATCTTCTTTTTCTTGCAATAAGGTTTGTAGTTGAAGTCGATATTCACGTTTTGATTGAATGTCTTTTAACACATCTGTCTTTTCTGCAGTTAAAGATGCAATTTCTTCTGAAAGCAATGTCTCAGAAACGGCTTTTTCTTCATCATCGATAAGCGTCTGATACAAGGCTTCATTTTCTTTTTGTTCGGCGAGGTAATTCGCTTCAGACCGTTTTAGATCATCACGCTTTTCAACTTGGTAGGCATATGATTTTTCGAGCGTCGCTTGTTGAATTTTCAATTGATTGATGGCGTCTTTATTTTTTTCACTGATTGTTTGGTGATTCTTACGCTGATCCTCCAGACCTGCAATCTTCTCTTTCACCTGTTCAATTTCAGCTTCACGGGTAGCTAAGTCTCTTTTTGCTTCAGTTAACTGTTTCGTGATCGCCTCTTTGTCTTGATCAAGATGATTTAGCGTTTGCTGCTCATTCTTCAACTGTTGTTGCTGATGTTTTAAGGTTAATGCCTTTTCATGATAGGCTTGTTCAACTTGACGCAACTGTTGCGTGTGTTGATTTACTTTTTCTTCACATGTTGCTAATTTTCCCTCAACCTTTTTTTGTTCATCTTCTTTTTCGGAAATGTCGCTCAAGAAACTATTCAAGCGCGTATGGTATGCGGATAACTTTTCAGTTAACGTTTGTAACTCTTGATCTCTAGAAAATAATGAAGAGCCATTTTTCTTCTGCGCACCACCGGTCATTGAACCGCCAGGGTTGACTATGTCACCTTCTAAAGTGACAACACGGTATTTTCGATCAACAAGTCGCGCAATTGCGTTAGCATCCGCTAAAGATTTCGCAATAATTGTATGGCCCAACAAATAGTCGAGGACATGCTGGTACCGTTTATCAATGGTGATGACTTCAGCAGCAATGGCAACAAACCCTGTTTGTTGTGTGAGTTTTGTTAAATAAGATGGAGCAACTGCACGACCACGGATGGATTCAAGCGGATAAAATGTCGCTCGCCCTGCATTTGCTGTTTTCAAAAACGCAATTGCTTCACGGGCTGCTTTTTCTGTCTCAACAATAACGTGTTGAGCTTGCCCGCCAATAGCGGTTTCTATAGCTGTCATGTACGCTTTCGGAATGTCAATTAACTCAATGACCGCTCCGATCACCCCTGCTACTTCTTTTTTGTCACGGGCTGCTAAAACAGCTTTTACTCCTTGGAAAAAACCTTGAAAACTATCTTTCATCTCCGTTAAGACATCCTTACGCGATTCAAGTTTATCGATTGTCCGGTTGGCTTCTTGTTGCTTTTGATACATATCCGTCAAGGTCGTACGAAGCATTTCATGATCATGCTTTAAAGCTTCGTACGCTGAGTTCAGCTCAGTTTTAACGCTCTCTTCTTGTTTAAAGGAGACTTGCAATTGCTCAACTTCATCGCGAAGCGTTAGTTGTCTTGCTTCCTGTTCATGAACTTGCGTTTTGTTTGCAATTGAACGTTCATTCAGTTGCTTTAATTGATCTGTTGATGATTGCATCGTATGTTTCAAGCGTGCGACATCGTTCAACAAATCAATGTAGTCGCTTTTACTGTTTTCGATCGATCGATCGAGGTCACTTGTGGTTAACGATGCCTGTTTTTCTTTTTCCTTTAATTGCTGTTTAATGCCTTCTCGTTCCTCAGCTAATTGATCTGTTTTTTTCGTTTCTCGTTCCACCTCTGTCCGTAATTTGGCTAAAGTGGTTTTTAACTGATTACGTTCGTGTTCAACTTTATCTTTATTCTCACGCGTGTATTTCTTACGTTCAAGCCAAACATTTTTTTCACCGGTCTTTTTTTCAATCAATTCAGTGATTCGCAATAAGTCTTGTTGCAGTGACTGTACCGTTTGTTCAGCGCTTTCCATTTCAGACTGCGTGTTGTCAATTTCGGTTTCTTCTTTACCTAAGCTAATCGAAAAAGCCGTACGCTTATCTTTTAATGTCGCTAACGTTTGACTCATTTCTTTCCAATCTTCATGCATGTTCGCGATATCTGTGCGTAACAGTTTCAATTCCGTCTCTTTCAATTCTTTTTTCTTCGCCAAATAGTCTTTAGCTATCGATGCCTGTTCAGCTAAAGGTTCACGTTGTGTTTCAATTTCATTCAAAATATCTTCGACGCGGTGCAAGTTATCTTCCGTTTCAATCAACTTGAACTCTGCTTTTTTCTTGCGGTTTTTATATTTCAAAACACCTGCTGCTTCTTCAAAAATACTACGGCGTTCTTCTGCCTTAGAACTTAAAATTTCTTCAACTTTCCCTTGACTAATGATTGAGAAAGCTTCTCGACCGAGGCCAGAATCTAGGAACAGATCAACAATATCTTTTAATCGACATGATTCTTTATTAATATAAAATTCACTGTCTCCCGACCGATACACACGTCGTGTCACACTGATTTCCTTATAGTCAAGCGGTAACGATTGACTTTCATTATTGAGCGTCAAAGTTACTTCAGCCATGTTTAATGCTTTGCGTGTATCACTTCCTTGAAAAATGATATCTTCCATCTTCGTTCCGCGCAATGATTTTGCTGATTGTTCACCTAATACCCAACGAATCGCATCCGTGACATTACTTTTCCCGCTTCCGTTTGGACCTACCACTGCGGTAACCCCTGGAACAAAATCAACCGATATTTTTTCTGCAAAAGATTTAAAACCAACTGATTCTAGTCGTTTTAAGTACATAGCGCTCACCTGTTTCAGTTATATTCTGTCTTACAATGGTTTCTTTTTAGCAGGATTTATCTTATCATAGTATCCATGCTAGACTAAAGGATTAAATAATTGGAGGAGGGACAATCAATTGGACTTATCACAACCAACTCAAGCAAATCTCGAATATGTATTAAATGGATTAGCTAAAAAAGTAAACATTGTTAATGAGGGTTTACTTAATCCCGAAGATTATGATTTAAATCAATATGAAGAATTGAAAATGCTCTACGATTACTGCATGCGACAGCAGCATCTATCCGTTTCTGAGACCGAAGCATTTGTCGATACATTAAAAAAATGTCGTAAAGCTTAATAAGCGTTGGCTCGCTATTATGAGTAAATCATAACGACGAGCCAACGTTTATTTTTAAGAATTGACTTTGTGTTTATCGAGCGCTTTCTTTGCCGCGCGTTGTTCGGCTTCTTTCTTCGTTCTCCCATGGCCTTTTCCAGTAACTTCTTGATTTATCTTGACGTGAGCGACAAATTCACGATCGTGAGCTGGGCCGTGCTCAGCAACAATTTCGTATTCAATTTCAGCATGTTTATTTTGTTGAATCAACTCTTGCAACTGACTCTTATAGTCAAGTGCATGAGAGAATGCCCCTTCTTTTACTTTGGGATAGACATGCTGTTTTAAAAACGAAACCACAACTTCAAAACCTTGATCAAGATACAATGCACCGATAAACGCTTCAAAAACATCGGCTAGCAAGGCGGGACGTTGTCGTCCACCTGTTCGTTCTTCACCCTTACCTAAAAGAACATATTGATCAAAATGTAAGTCTTTAGCAAATTTCACTAGTGCTGGTTCGCAAACAATGGACGCACGTAACTTAGTCAATTCACCTTCCGCTTTGTTCGGATACGTTCGATATAAGTACTGCGAAATACCTAATTCTAGTACTGCATCACCAAGGAATTCCAACCGCTCATTATCTTGTTGAATTCGATTTTTATGCTCATTGACATAAGATGAGTGCGTAAAGGCTTGTTCTAAAATCCTTTGATCGGTAAAGAAGATATTCAATTCTTTTTGCAAACTATCAAATTTCATTTTTTATCCACCTCCTTTTCAGTTATTCCCTTTATATATTATCTGTTCTCTGTCAAAAATGCAAAGGTCTCGTAAAAATTTACGAGACCTTTTACAATTATTTTTAAGCTTGGCTGTTTATGTAGTTTACAGCGTCTGCTACAGTTTTAATGTTTTCTGCTTCTTCATCAGCGATTTCCATATCGAACTCATCTTCTAATTCCATTACAAGTTCTACAACATCTAATGAATCTGCTTCTAAGTCATCTTTAAAAGAAGCCTCCATTGTTACTTTATCCTCTTCTACATCTAAACGGTCCACAACGATTTTCTTAACACGGTCGAAAGTGTCTGCCATTTCCATTCACCTCCTTTCAAAATGTATAATGATTGTTATCCTCATACCTATATTGCCATACCACCATCGACAGAAAGTGTCTGTCCTGTAATATATGACGCTGCATCAGAAGCTAAGAATCGAACAGCTTGAGCAATGTCCTTTGGCTCCCCTAAACGATGCAATGGAATATGACTCAACAAGTTATCTTTTGTTTCTTGATCCAATTGATCTGTCATGTCTGTTGTAATAAACCCTGGTGCTACGGCATTCACTCTTATGTTTCTGGCTGCCAACTCTTTCGCTGCTGTTTTTGTCATCCCCACAACACCGGATTTAGCTGCTACATAATTGAGTTGCCCAGGATTCCCTGTCAACCCAACAACGGAAGACATATTGATAATCACCCCAGCTTTTTGCTTCATCATTTGCCGCGTAACTGCTTTCATACAAAGAAAGACACCTTTTAGATTAATATCTATTACATCATCAAATTCTGACTCTTTCATACGCATCAATAAATTATCACGGGTAATTCCAGCATTGTTGACCAAGACATCAACGGATCCAAACGTATCAATGGTCTGTTTGACCATCGCTTTAACTTGATCACTATTGGATACATCTGCCTGCACCACTAATGCCTGTCCACCTAACGTGCTAACTTCTTCAGCAACCGCTTCTGCTTTTTCTTTATTGCCTTGATAATTAATCACAACTTGATAGCCATCGTTCGCAAGTGTGAGCGCTACTTCACGACCAATCCCGCGAGACGCACCTGTAATAATTGCAACTTTTGACAAATCATTCGCCTCCTTCTCTATACCAATCGATAAAGGTCGTAAACGATTCTGTATCTTCAATCGCAAAGATCGTTTGACGTCGATTTATTTTCTTAACTAATCCAGAAAGAACTTTTTTGTTGCCAACTTCCACAAAAGCATCAACACCCTCATCAATGAGCGCTGTGATACTCTCTTCAAAGCGTACTTTATGATACAACTGTTCTTCTAGTCGTTGTTTAATAGCTGAAACCGATTGGATGGGAGCAGCCGTCACATTTGCATAAACAGTGGGACCTGGCGTATGAAAGGTTGCATCATCCAAGACTTTTTTAAATGCTGTTGCGACTGGACGCATAAAGCTTGAGTGAAAAGGTCCGCTTACATCAAGTGGTAAAACACGTTTTGCTCCTTTTGCTTTTAATGGAGCTATTAATGCATCAATATCTGCTTTTACACCTGAGATTACAATTTGTCCTGGACAGTTTAAGTTCGCAACTTCCACTTGCTTCTTGTCCTCATCAATCACAGACTGAATCGTTGTTTCATCCAATCCGAGTACAGCAGCCATCCCACCTTTACCTTCCGGATCGGCATCTTTCATTAATTGACCTCGCGTACGAACCAATCTTAAGGCATCGTTTCGTGATAAAACACCACTAGATACCAACGCACTATATTCACCAAGGCTATGACCAAGTACAGCATGAGGTTTAATGCCTTCTGCTTTGAGTAACTGGTCAATTGCGCTACTAAGTAAGACAAGCGCCGGTTGAGCAATATCGGTTGCTGTAAGGGCTTCTTGAGGACCATTTAACATGATATCAGACAGTGGTAAATCTAACAGATCATCTGCTTCAGTGAAAATTTGTTTTATTTCGTCATTTGAGTGATAAAAACTCTGTCCCATTCCAACTGCTTGGGAACCTTGTCCCGGAAACATAAATACAATTTTCTTCACGTTATTCCTCCTCGACCTGATGAAGTTCTGCCATGGTTTCTGCAATTGTTTCGGTAACCCGGTGTTCCACCATTGTTACTGTCTGTCTAATTGCACTAAAGATCGCTCGTGGGTTGGAAGAGCCATGCGCCTTTACAACAGGTGCTTTTAAACCAAATAATAAGGCACCACCGTATTCTGCATAATCCAATTCATTTTTCAATGCCTTTAAATCCTTTTTTAACACAAGGGCTGCTATTTTAGTTTTTAACGATGACATAAATGTTTTCTTAAGCATTGAGAACATCATCATCGCTGTACCTTCAACAGTTTTTAATGCAACATTGCCACTAAAACCATCCGTGACAACAACATCAAATTGACCACTCAATAGGTCGCGCGCTTCAACATTCCCAACAAAATTAATGGGTGCCTCTTTTAATAAATCAAACGCTTGTTTCGTTAATTCTGTACCTTTTCCATCTTCAGTTCCCACGTTCAGCAAACCTACTCTTGGTTTGTTGACGCCTCTCACCTTTTCGGCGTAAATAGACCCCATGATGCCGTATTGCATCAAATGTTTTGCTTTTGCTTCAACATTTGCACCAACATCCAATAAAACAAATCCTTTTTTATCAACAGTCGGTAAGGTTGGACTTAGCGCAGGTCTTTCAACCCCTTTTATCCGACCAACTTGGAAGAGACCCGCACTCATAAGTGCTCCTGTGTTCCCAGCTGAGATACAAGCATCCGCACGTTTTTCTTTCACTTCTTTCGCCATTAATACCAGTGATGCATCTTTCTTTTTCCTTACCGCACGCACGGGCTCATCATCGCTTGAAATTACTGTTGTCGTATGTATAATATCTATTCGTGTTTTATCTGTTAGAAAGGGATTAATTTTTTCTTCATCACCCACCAAAGTTATTTCCAATTGTTCAAAGGTCTCAATTGCCATCATGGCACCCTCAACAATTGCTTTTGGCGCATGATCACCACCCATTGCATCAATCACTATTTTCATCAGGTTTACCTCCCTTGTAATCCTTATTATTTTTCTTCTTGTCGATACATGATAAACTGCCCGCTAAAGACCCGTTCAGATTCGACAAAACTGTCCACAATAACCTCTGTACGATGCGGCTTATCTGTTTCAATAATTTGCGCTTTAGCAACCACCCGTTCACCTTCTCTTACTTGGCGGGTAAACTTAATTTCGGCTTTTTCCGTTAAAGCTAGCTCGTTGTCAATAACTGCGACCGCCAATGAGTTTGCTTGCGCAAATAAATGATGGCCCCTTGCAATGTCATTGCGGGTAAACACATGATCTTTCGTAATGTCTAATATCGAGATGGCCCGTTTATCTAACTCAAGGTCAATAATCTCACCAATCACATCATCTAATGGCAAAGCTTTCACCGTTTCATTCCATTGAACGGTGGCGACACTTTTAATTCGCTCCCGAAGTTCCGGGATCGATAGTTCCATCCGGTCAAGTCGAATGGTTTGGATACTGACCTTAAAAAAATCAGCCAGTGCCTCATCTGTAATAAATGGTGTCTCCTCAATTTTATCTTTTAATCGTTCTTGTCTAATTTTTTTAGGTAAACGCATTTTTTCACCACCTAAGTTAGTCCGTTTCATTCATCCTATGACTAGGTACTAATAGTAATATATATGTTTTCCTCGGGTTTTGCAAGTCTAAATTAATCAAAACCCTGTTCGTGCTTGGTCAGGACATCGTTAATGTACTGGCTCAGCGCTTGATATTCAGGATCTGATGTTAATTTATCATGGTGAATAATCAGCGCAGCATCTTTTCTTGCTGTTTCCAGTGCGCGGTAATCTTCAACAAGGTCAGCGATTTTGAATTCAGGTAAGCCGCTTTGCTTACGACCGAAGAAATCTCCAGGTCCGCGGAGCTTTAAATCATATTCTGCAAGTTCAAAACCATCGGTAGTTTCGGTCATGATACGCATGCGTTCCTTCCCAGTTTCCCCTTTAGGATCAGCAATTAAAATACAATAGCTTTGTACATCACTACGCCCCACGCGTCCCCTTAATTGGTGAAGTTGTGAAAGACCGAAGCGTTCAGCATCGTAAATGACCATGACTGTGGCATTTGGCACATTAACGCCTACTTCTACGACTGTCGTTGAAATTAAAACTTGACTTTCATTCTGACTAAACCGACGCATCACTTCATCTTTTTCATCATTACTCAGACGCCCGTGCATTAAATCCAGTTCAATTCGTCCATCATAAAAGACAGATAGTTGTTGAAACAAATCAACAGCATTTTGGATGTCCATTTTGTCTGATTCTTCAATTAACGGAGTCACCACATACGCTTGATGCCCTTTATTTACTTCCTTTTCAATAAACGTTAAGATACGTTTTAACATGTTTTGCTTCACCCAAAATGTTTCAACTGGTTTTCGTCCAATGGGCATTTGATCGATAATTGATACATCCATATCTCCAAAAGCAGTAATTGCAAGTGTTCTAGGAATTGGCGTAGCTGTCATAAACAAGACATCTGGGTCCATCCCTTTTTCTCTAAGCACCTTGCGTTGATTCACACCAAACCGATGCTGCTCATCAATAATCACGAGCCCTAACGCTTTGAAATCGACATCATGTTGAATTAAAGCATGCGTCCCAATTAAAATGTCAACCTTACCTGCTTTTAAGTCATCAAGTAATGCTCTTCGTTTTTTGCCCTTTATTGAACCGGTCAATAATTCAACCTGAAGCACACCCTCAAATAACTCCGATAAAGATTGAAAGTGCTGTTCAGCGAGTATTTCTGTTGGAACCATCAGCGCCCCTTGCTGCTTAGATAGCACGGTTGCATAAAGAGCAATCGATGCCACAACGGTTTTCCCAGAACCAACATCACCTTGCAGTAACCGGTGCATCCGATGCGGTGCGGCTAAGTCACCGAGAATTTCTTGTAATGTTTTATTTTGAGCATCTGTTAACTGAAAGCTTAAACGATCAATGAACATTTGTAGCGTTGACTGTTCGTACTGTTTTTGGTTACCCTTCGTCCGTTCACGATGATAACGCCTAAGGGCTTGCATCTTCAATTGAAATAGCAACAACTCTTCATAAATCAATCGTCGCTTCGCTTGTTTCAAATGACTAAAATCACTCGGGAAATGCATTTGCTTATAAGCAAAACTTCGCGAAAACAATTTGTATTCCGTTAAATAATCAGTAGGCAACAACTCCGTAATTTCTACTTCATATTGTGAAAATGCTTGTTCAATCAATTTTCTAAATCGATTAGAAGGGATAACTTGGCGCAACAAATACACTGGCTCAATTGGTGCATCTTCTTCTTTAATCGCTAATTGATGGTGCTCTACTGTTAGTTGTTGACGGTATTGGTCCCATTTGCCCGTTAATGTGATCTGTTCTCCTTTAATCAGCTGCTTTTTTAAAAAAGCACGGTTAAAAAAGATTGCTTTTACAATGACACCATTGATATTAACCGGAACGGTTAACCGCGACTTCTTTTTGCCGTAAAACGTAACCACACCATCAGCAACAATTTCACCAGCGACAGTTGCTTTTTGGTCGTGAATCACTTCAGCTAGAGGTAAAACTTCATAATGGTCATAGCGTGAAGGAAAGGTCATGACTAAATCCAATACCGTTTCAATTCCGAGCATATGTAATTTTTCAAGTAGTGCATCACCAACGCCCTTCACATTGGACACATTAATATTTTTCATTTATTATTCACTTCTTTCACGACTGTTTTGCGAAAATTTCTTGTTCTAACCGACGGGCTGTTGGCGTATTAGCCAATCCCCCTTCAGCAGTTTCTTTTAATTGCGGCGACATCTGTTTACCAATTTGATACATTGCACCAATGACTTCATCAGCAGGGATTTTACTTTCAACACCGGCTAACGCCATATCAGCAGATACAATTGCCTGTGAAGCCCCCATAGCATTTCGCTTCACACAAGGCACCTCAACAAGACCAGCAACAGGGTCACATACAAGTCCTAACATATTTTTCATCGTGATGCTAAATGCGTGGGCACTTTGCTTTGGTGTTCCCTTTGCCATTTCAACAACTGCGGCGGCTGCCATCGCCGCTGCTGAACCAACTTCTGCCTGACAGCCCCCGCGTGCGCCAGAAATAAAGGCTTGATTTGCTACAACATAACCAAATGCCCCAGATGTAAACAAGAAGTCAAGCATCTCTTCACGCGTGCGCTTCAGTTGCGTTTTCACTGCATCATACCCGGTTAATCCAGAAATTGATGCAACACCTTTAAGTCCGCGATCAATCGCTTCTTCCATTACCGTTAATTGTTCATCCATTCTATTAACGACAGCCTTACGTGATAAACTAAAAACATCCATTTCTCGACGAATCATTATTTCAGCTATTTTCACTTGCTCTTTTTCTGCTAAATCAACCAGTTCTTCTACCGTTCGAAAAACGATCATAACTTCACCTTCACTTATCTCTATTTATCTTCCTTATCCAACAATTTTTGCAACATTAACAATATGCGCCTGTGCGCTTAGTTCCTGTTCCACTTCTTGATCAATGTTTTGATCAAGTTCAATCGTCATTAATGCTTCTTTACCAACATCTCTTCGATTAACTTCCATTCGCCCAATATTGATTTCATATTTAGCCAGAATTTTTGTTACTGCAGCAATTGCACCGAAGCGATCATTGTGTAACACACAAATCGCTGGATGATTACCCGATAAGTGTAAGGCAAATCCATTTATTTCTCGAATTTCTACCTTTCCCCCTCCTAAGGACACACCCAAAAGTTCAAAACTTTGTGTTTGATTGATTAATTCTATTCGCACAGTATTCGGCTCTTCTACAGCCGTATGCGCTTCAATAAATTCATAGCTTAATCCCACTTCTTTCGCAAGCGCAAGTGCATCAATTATCCGCACATCATCAGTCTCAAAACCTAATATCCCAGCAATTAAGGCTCGGTCTGTTCCGTGTCCTTTATACGTTTTTGCAAAGGAGCCATACAAATAAATACGCGCGTGTTGAACCGATCCATTAAAGAGATGTTTGGCCGCTTTTCCAATCTTCACTGCACCAGCGGTATGTGAACTAGATGGTCCAATCATCGAAGGACCAATAATATCAAAAACCGAATGAAATACACTCATCAATATCTCCCTCATTCTTTTAATCATTACTACTGTATCATAATTCTTCAAACTGATGTAGATAATTCAACCGCTCCTAATAATCAAAATGCCCGAGATTTCATTGGCTTCACCATTTTTTTATAAAATCCCATAAAAAAAGTGTTCCGAAGTTAATCGAAACACTTTTGTCGTTAGAGCGATCAATCTTGCATCTATTCCACTGAGAAAATATAAGAATAAATCGGCTGCTTACCTAAATGAACTTCTACTTCAATATCTTCAAATTTCTCTTCAACATAGTCAACCAACGCCGTTGTGTTTTCATCCGTTGCATCTTCACCTTGAAGAATGGTAAGGATTTCATCATCTTCGTCAACGAGTTGATCAAGCAGTTGCTTAATGGCGGACATTTGATCTTTGTCAGTTGCTTTTATTTTCCCATCTAACAGACCCATAAAGTTACCATTTTCAATCTCTAAGCCATCAATTTGTGTATCTCTAACCGCATAAGTGATTTGGCCAGTCTTTACTGCTTTTGTTGCTTTGGTCATATTTTCTTGGTTATTGACTAAACTATCCTCTGGGTTAAAGCTTAATAAAGCGCTCATCCCTTGTGGAATTGTCTTTGAAGGTACCACAACAACATCTGCTTCGCTTAGCTCTGCCGCTTGTTCAGCTGCCATAATAATATTTTTGTTGTTAGGTAAAATAATGACTTTTTCTGCATAAGCCTCTTCAATCGCATCGGCAATGTCTTTTGTGGAAGGATTCATCGTTTGACCACCTTGCATCACCACAGTTGTTCCTAAGCTTTTTAAAAGCTCTTCAATGCCTTCACCAACAGATACAGCAACGATTCCGTACTTAGCTTTTTGTTTCTTTTTTTCTGATTTCGTTTCTTTTTCACCGACAAGTGCGGTATGTTGTTCACGCATATTCTCAACTTTTAACTGAACAAAGCTTCCGAATTTTTGCGCGACATTCATTGCTTCCCCAGGATACTCAACATGGACATGCACGCGAACAAAATCATCATCTGAAACAACTAAGAGTGAATCACCCATTGCACCCAGTGCTTCACGGAATGCTTCTTCATCATAAGGGTGCTCTTTAAGTTTATCTTCTTCAAACTTCACCATAAATTCGGTACAATAACCGTATTCGATTTCTGAGGTATCCATGTAATCTTGGTTTGACTTATGATGTTCAGCACTCACTAAATCATCAATCACCATCTCTTCAACATCTGTTTCAGGTAATGCTTCACCTTTAATAGACGCTAAAAACGCTTCATAAACAACAACAAGCCCTTGTCCACCACTATCAACTACACCAACTTCCTTTAAAACAGGCAACAGTTCTGGGGTGTAAGCCAAAGATTTTTTCGAAGCTTCAACAACTTCTGTCATAAACGTTTCAAAATCTTCAACCGTCTCAGCAAGTTCAACTGCTTTATTGGCCGTATCTTTCGCAACCGTTAAAATTGTGCCTTCAACGGGTTTAATAACAGCTTTATATGCCGTTTTAACACCTTGCTGTAGTCCTTCAGCAAAATCTTTTGGCGTCAAGACATCAAGGTTTTCTATTCCTTTACTAAAACCTCGGAATAGTTGTGACAGAATAACGCCAGAGTTTCCTCTTGCACCCATTAATAGACCACGCGCAAACGCACTACCGACCTCGCTTACCGCTGGTGTCTTTAATTTTTTAACTTCCGCCGCACCTGATGTCATTGATAAATTCATGTTTGTTCCTGTATCACCATCGGGTACAGGAAATACGTTCAATGCATCAATCATGTTTGCATTATTTGAAAGGTGATTGGCACCAAGTAAAACCATCTCTTGGAATTTCTCACCCGTAATTTGTGATAATACCACTAGCTCTTCCTCCTTTGTTCATAACACACAATGATGTGCTTAGTCTTGTTGTACACGTACACCTTGAATATATATGTTTACCGCTTGAATCGGTAAACCTAATGTTTTATCTAGGTTATATTTTACTTGTGATTGTACATTGTGTGCGATCTCAGAGATTTTTGTTCCGTAGCTCACAATAATATACATGTCAATGGTGATCTTTTCATCTTCTTGCGTCACAACGACACCTTTAGAAAAGTTTTCTTTTCGTAAAATTTCTGCAATACCATCTTTAATTTGATTTTTGGAAGCCATTCCTACTATACCATAGCATTCAATTGCTGCTCCACCCGCAACTGTTGCAATGACATCATTGGTAATGGTAACGCGTCCATCTTTAGTTGTTAATTCGATTGTCATACAATAACCTCCTTGATTCTTTTTATATTTATCTGCATTTAAACATCAACGTTTTCATCATTACAATCAAACATGAATAACCATTAAACATTTTACAACACTTTATCCTTTTAGAAAAGGCTTTCCACCAAACTCACTTAATTTCATCTGTGTCTTATGTGGACATAAGATTTAAAACATTTCAAAATTCACTTTTTAACAATGAATGAAAAAGCTTATCGTGTCAAGTGTTTTCCCTTGATTACCTGAGTTAAATGGCGCCATGTTCATATTTTACTTGATATTATTTCATCAGTTCTAATTGCATTTTTATATCATCTATGATAAATTATATGAGTATGAAATGAGATAGATGTAATTGGGAGGGATTAATATGAGTCGTAAATGTGTCGTAACTGGACGTCAAACAAAAGCTGGTAACAATCGTTCGCACGCTTTAAATGCAACGAAACGTACTTGGAAAGCTAATGTTCAAAAAGTTCGCATCATGGTAGACGGTAAACCAAAACGTGTTTACGTATCTGCACGTGCGTTAAAATCTGGTAAAGTTGAACGTGTATAAACGTTATAACTCGTAATAAAAGCGTAGCCTTACTTTAAGGTTACGCTTTTATTATGTCTAAATTATGTTAAATCCGTTCGAATCACAAGCAATACACCTTGTCGAAATGTTAGAATTAAATCGTCTTTAACTTTCTTGTTCGATAAAGTTAAACTATCACCACGTGTTATCGTAGCATCTGTTAGCGGATAATAAGCATTCTCAAGTGTCACACCCTCAACGGTATCACTAAGGGCTAAGAATGAATAATTTTGAAATACTTTATCATCCTTTATTACATGGACCCCCGGAAGAAAAAGATCAATTTGATGATGTTCATCAATAATTGTAATAGGGAGACCTGCTTTTTTTAATCGTTCCATTAAAAAAATATTGCTTAATTCATGATCTAATCGACCACCAGTCACACCAAACAACGTGAGTGAGGCAACGTTAAGGGTTTGAACCACATCAATTGCAAGTTCCAAATCCGACTTATCTTTTTCAACAGGGAAGGCTTGAACCGATGCTGCTTCTTTTTTAATCACTGCAAGTTGAGCGGGCGTAACTGAATCAAAGTCACCAATTGCAATGTCAACCGGTAAGCCTGCCTCAACAAGGAGATAGGCACCATAATCACAGCCAATCCAAGTATCAATTAACGGATAATTCGATAATTGTGGCAGATGAAATGGGTCTCCACCTGCTACAATTGCCACATGTTTTTTCATCGTTAATCGCGTATCGCTTCCCGTAAGGCATCAATCGCTTGTTTACGATCAGCCTTACCAAAAATGTAACTTCCTGAAACAAAAACATCAATCCCCGCTTCTTTACAGAGTGCAGCTGTCTTTGGAACAATGCCTCCATCAACCTCAAATTCAAGATCAAGTTGCATATCTTTGCGCCACTGATCAGCTTGTTTGATTTGATCAAGGACCTCTGGAATAAATGCTTGTCCACCAAACCCTGGATTAACGGTCATAAATAACAATAGATCTAGTTCATGCATAATCGGTCGAATCATCTCCACCGGTGTTGCTGGATTAATGACGAGACCTGCCTTTACCCCTTTTTCTTTGATTGCCATAATTGTCCGGTGCAGATGCGTACAAGCTTCGTAGTGGACGGTAATAATATCTGCACCACTTTCAGCAAATATATCGATGTATTGATCCGGATTATCAATCATTAAATGGACATCAAGTGGCAATGTTGTTACAGGTCGAATTGCCTTCACAATTAACGGACCAATGGTAATGTTTGGCACAAAATGGCCGTCCATGACGTCCACGTGAATATAATCCGCTCCTGCGGCTTCGACTTCGGCAATTTCATTCCCTAGCTGACTAAAATTTGCAGATAATATTGAAGGTGCTATTTTTGACATGTTAATACCTCGGCTTTCTTTGTTTAATTTCTTCATAAAATTGCTGATAATGCTCATAGCGAAACGGGGCAATTTCCCCTTGTTGATAAGCTTCTTTCACCGCACATTTGGGTTCATTTATATGCATGCAACCTCTAAACTTGCATTGATCACGTAACGCTAAAAAGTCTGGAAACAGTTCGGGTAAGGTTGTTAATTCAATTGACTGAAAATCAAGTGAGCTAAATCCTGGTGTATCAGCAACATAGCCACCTAACACTGGAATAAGCTCCACATGTCTTGTGGTATGCTTACCTCTGCCTAAACTATCAGAGATGGCATTTGTTTCGATCGATAAATCCGGATTCAAATGATTGAGAAATGATGATTTCCCAACACCTGATTGGCCCGCGATTACTGATACTTTATTAGCCAATCGCTCGGACAAATGTTCATCATCAAATGGCCAAGCCGTTGATAAAGAAAGACAAGGATAGCCCATTGCTTCATAAGCTGCAATTGCTGCATCTAATTTTTCTTTATCCTTGTCTGTCAGTAGATCCATTTTGGTTAAAAGAATAACCGGTTCAATATGACTTGCTTCCACTAACACTAAAAAACGATCGAGTAATACGGTACTAAAATCCGGTTCCTTTACCGAAACCGCAATCAATGCTTGATCGACATTGGCAATCGGTGGCCGCACAAGTTCGTTTTTACGCGGCTTTAATTTCGTGACCGTACCATCCGTTTTGTTAGGGGCCTCAAACTCAACCCAATCCCCTACCAAAGGCGTCTCTTTTTTCTTTCTGAAAATCCCACGCCCTCTGCACTGATAGACTTCTCCTTCATTGTCTTTTACATAGTAAAAACCACTTAACGCTTTAATAATTTGTCCATCACTCATCTATTAATCTCCTTCTATGTCCTCATAAGCGACTGTTTTTTGCACCAACACTTCATCATCGCGTTCAACACGATACGTTGCAATTTGGTCCGGTTCAATAACCATGCGAATTGTAAACGTCGTATCTTCGACAATCATTTCGGTTTCATACAAATCAGTTAAGGCATGATCGCGATCATCAATGAATAGTCGAACTTCTTGAGGAATGGTTTCAGGTTCCGGTTCGTCTGGATCTTCTGTTGATTCCAGTTCATCTAATGTGTAAGGTACTGTCACTGTTACTTCATGGGTTAATGGCGGTTGTTCTTCTTCGCCAAGAGAAATGACAAGTTCAACAACAGAATCTTCCGCAACTTCGGTTCCCGCTTCAGGTGATTGTGAAATAACATCTCCTTCTTCTATTTCTGATGAATATGTTTCTGACACTTTTGCTACTAAATTTTGATCAGTTAAGTAATCACGTGCACTAAATTCATCCATACCTGCTAAATCATCTAACGTTACCATCCGTTCGCCTGCACTCACCTCAAAAACAACGACCGTTTCACCGGGTCTAACTGGTTCGTCAACAAGTGGAGACTCGTGTGCAATAATTGTTCCGATAGGTTCATCACTGTAGCTATCAATCCGTTGAACATCCTGATAACCACGATTGAGTAACAACCGTTCCACTTGCGAGTATGATCGACCAACATAATCCCCAAACGTTTCGGGTTCTTCTCCTGTTGAAACAAAGAGCGTCACCGTTGACCCCTCCTTAACGAGACGTCCGGCAACAGGTTCTTGACTAATCACTAAATCAGCATCGATTTCTTCACTAAATTGCTCATTGATTTCAGCAACCAATCCTTGTTCAGTTAACCATGTTTCCGCTTCTGTTTGGGTCTGACCGATTAAATCATTTAATTCAATGTCATCAGGTTGCAACATAGCTGGTAAAACGAATAAAGCGAAGAGAAGTGAAAAAAGTAAAACGGTGAAAATACTCATCGTCCAAATCAATACTTTTTTCTTTTTTGTCATCTTTTTCTTCTTTGATTCCTTCTTTGTCTCCGGCTGCGTTTGGCCCGGCACAATCGTGTTCATCTGTCCAGTCTGTGTTTTTTGATGAACAATTGTGTCACCTTCTTTTTCACCAAATGCCGTTGTCTCAGATACAATTGGAATGGCTTTGGTTTCTTCCCCAGCTTCAACCGGCGGATAAAACGGCATTTCATTTGCTCGCTCAACATTTAACGCACTGGATAAATCCTTACGAAAAGCTTCAACAGACGCATAACGGTGTGTCGGGTCTTTCGTTGTTGCCTTTAACACCACGTTTTCTAGGCTTTGTGGAACATCACTTACCCATTGTCTAATTGATGGCAAATCTTGTTGCAAATGCTTAAGCGCGATCGATACGGCCGACTCTCCGGAGAAGGGGAGACGACCCGTTAATAACTCAAATAAAACAATCCCTAAGGAATAAATATCGGATTTTTTCGTTGCAATCCCCCCACGTGCCTGTTCAGGGGAAAGGTAATGGACCGAACCGAGAACCGCGTTGGTCTGTGTCATCGATGTTGCACTTAATGCGAGCGCGATACCAAAATCGGTGACTTTAATTTCTTTATGATTATTCACCAAAATATTTTGCGGTTTGATGTCACGGTGAACAATATGATTGTGATGTGCATGGGTAATCGCATCAGCCATTTGTTCCATGAAATAGACGGCATCTTGAGTGGGCACCGGTCCGTGTAATTGGATATATTTTTTAAGCGTCATCCCCTCGATATATTCCATTACCATGTAATAAATATCATTTTCATCATCAACATCATAAATATTAACAATGTTCGGATGTGAGAGACTGGTCGCATTCTGTGCCTCGCGATGAAAACGCGTGATGAATTCATCATCATTGGCATACTCTAATTTCAAAACTTTGATGGCGACTTCACGATCAAGGATTCGGTCAAAACCAAGGTATACATTCGCCATACCTCCGCCACCAATTAATTGCTTGACCTGATAACGTTCTCCTAATGTTCTACCCTCTAACAAGCTGAATCACCCCGCTTATCCTCAGCATAAGAAAGTAAAAGCGTAATGTTATCTTCACCACCGCGTTGATTTGCTTCCTCAACTAATGCATCAGCGGCTTGGTCAAGGGACGGCTTTTCCATTAAAAATGACTTGATATCCTGATCGGATAACTTATTAGTAAGACCGTCCGTACAAAGCATTATAAGCGAGACACCTTCTAATGTTGTGACATTAATATCAGGCGCGAGATCGCGATCAGTACCAACGGCCTTCGTTAACACGTTACGTTTTGGATGCACTTCTCTTTCTTCACGGGTGATTTCACCTGCATGGTAAAGCGCATTAACTAAGGAATGATCATCTGTAACTTGTGTTAACGAGTCTTCAACCAAAACATAAGCTCGACTGTCACCAACATGAGCAATCACAACATCTGACGTCGTAAACAAAGCCACGACAACCGTCGTACCCATCCCTTGGTATGACTGATGTTCATCAGCATAATTCATTATTTTCTCATTCACACGTTCAACTTGACGCATAAGAAAGTCACTTGCATCTTCAATGTCTAACCACGTATCTGTTTCTTCCCAAACCTCACGGAAATGGGCTTCAACCATTTGACTGGCAACATCTCCAGCAGTGTGTCCACCCATGCCATCTGCGACCAAAACTAAATCCTGGTCTACTTGACTACGAAAGACACCACCAGCATCTTCGTTATGTGTTCTCACTTTACCACGATTTGTTACATAAATATGTTTCATTTTCACTTCACCTCAATTGCCCTTAAGACAGAATATTTCCAAGCTGACCATCATCTTCTCGGCGGCGTAAACGTGTCATAAAAAAACCATCCGTATTAAAATCATCAGGGAAGATTTGCAGGCCAAACTCGGTAATGCCAACGGAATCTTTAAGCTGGACAGGTAACGTTTCAAAAAAGCTTGGGTCAACCTCAAATGCTTGATGACTCGTTAAAAATTCGGCAATAATTACTTCATTTTCGGTTGGGTCAACCGTACATGTACTATATACTATCATACCATCTTTTTTTATTAATGGCGCGATTTTTGTTAACAACTCAAATTGAATGATGGCTAGATTATCAATGTCGTTTTCTGTTTTGGAGTACTTGATATCCGGCTTTGTTCTGATGACGCCGAGCCCTGAACAAGGTGCATCGATTAAAATACGATCAAAGGTTTCTGGTGGATAATTCTCAGTTAATAATCGTGCATCTTTACTTGCGGTTTTAATGTTAATCAAGCCTAGCGTTTCGGCTTTTTCTTTAACGACGCGCATTTTCTTTTCATGGATATCAAAGGCATGAACTTCACCTGTATTGTGTAATTTTTCTGCAATATGTGTGGTTTTGCCACCAGGAGCACTACAAGCATCCAGAACCATCTGATCATCCTCAATTTGCATCATTTCTGTGACTAACATTGAACTTTGATCTTGAATGGTAACAGCCCCTTGCGTGAATAAATCATGTGTTAAAACATTACCTTTTTCGATAACAATGCCCTGATTAGAAAATAGCGATGGACTTACTTCAAAGCCATCTGACCGCAATTGCTCGATGGCTTCTTCCCGACTTATCCTTAACGGATTGACACGGATACTCATGGCTTGGTGAGCTAAGTTCTGACGTGCAATTGCCTCTGCTTTTTCTAGTCCATAACTATCGTCCCAACGTTCAATAAGCCAGCGTGGTGTACTCGTTTCAATGGCTAGCCGTTCGTAAGCATCTTCGATTTCACTATAATCAGTAAAGCCATTGCGCTGCGCTGTTCTAAGGACACCATTGACCAATTTTACTATTCCTTGATGGCCGCGTTGCTTTGCGATTTCTACAGCTTCATTAATAATTGCATGATCGGGTACCTTGTTTAAATACTTCATTTGATAAAACGATAAATACAATAACCATTTCACCCAGCTTTGCAGCTTGTTTTCTTTTTTGACAAACTGTTTTAAGTCGTAGGCCAAAGTTAACTTCCGATTTAAAGTACCATAAACAATTTCTGTGAGTAAGGCAACATCCTTATTATTCAGATTTGCTTTTTTAATTGTTTGGTCAATGATTAAGTGGCTAAAACCACCACCATCTCCTACTTTCGTTAAAACATCCAATGCATGGTTTCGTACAGTTTTTTTAGTCATTTAACTTTCCTAACACCTTTCCAACCTCAAATGGATGGTTACCATTCAGGTAATCTTTAATCGCCATGCGCTTTTTGCCAGCTAACTGCACATCTGTGAGCACAATACTTCCTTGACCCGCTTGGATAACGACTGCATCTTTAGTCACTTCTATAATTGTTCCAGGTGCTTTGCTTGTCTCTTTATCACTTGTGACCACCCACCAAAGCTTTAATGGTGTATGATCAATTGAGGTTACAGCGACCGGCCAAGGGTGAAGACCTCTTACTTGGTTGTAAATCTCCAAATTCGATCGCTGCCAATCAATCACTTCTTGTTCGCGTTTAATGTTAGGAGCAAACGTAATTGCCGCTTCATTTTGCTTTTCAGGATTAATGGTGCCAGCAACTACTTGAGGTAAGGTCTCACTTAATAGCTCACGTCCAACCGTACTTAGTTTTTCAAACATTGATCCAACATGATCATCCTCTTCAATAGGAATTGCTCTCTTAGCAATCATATCACCTGCATCTAACGCTTCAGTCATATACATAATGGTAACACCTGTCTCTTTCTTCCCATCAATGATCGCTTGATGAATGGGTGCCCCCCCACGGTAAGCCGGTAATAGTGAGGCATGGACATTAATACAACCGAGTTCAGGTTCGTCTAAAATTGGATTTGGTAAGATTTGACCAAAGGCAGCGGTAACAATTAAATCTGGCTTTTCGTCTAAGACAACCTGATAATCTTCTCTAATCTTCTCTGGCTGAAACACAGGTATATTTAACTGTTGCGCCGCTACTTTTACAGGCGGTGGTGTTAATATTTTTTTTCTCCCTTTCGGTCGATCCGGCTGGGTTACAACTAAACTAACCTGATAACCATCTTTCACTATTTGTTCTAAGATGGGTACGCTAAAATCTGGTGTACCCATAAAAACAATCTTCGTCATATGCTCCCTACTTTCTACATCAACTGTTGTGGATTTAAATCAATTTGGATTGATAAATTTTCTTTTCGCTTTAACGGTTCATAATGTTCAATGATTTTCTTTAAGACAGCTTTTTGATTCGGTTCATCTTTATATTTTATCATGCATTGATACCGATAACGACCTTTAATCCGTTCAATTGGAGAAGGACTAGGCCCTAATATAATCGCTTCGTCTGATAAATGTTTACGGAGCAGTTTGACGACCGTCCGTGCTACCTCTTCGGTTTTTAATAATTGTTCGTGTGAAATTGTAATCAGTGTTAAAAAATAATAAGGCGGGTATTGATAAGCTTTGCGCAGCGCCATCTCTTGATTAAAAAATGCTTGATAATCATAGGCTTGAGCAAGTTCTACACTGTAATGCTCGGGCGTGTAGGTTTGAACAATCACCTCACCTAATAGATCATGTCGGCCAGCCCGTCCACTTACCTGGGTCAATAATTGAAAGGTCCGTTCGGAGGCACGAAAGTCAGGCAAGTTTAACAATCCATCCGCAGCCAATACACCCACCAAAGTAACTTTCGGAAAATCTAAGCCTTTAGCAATCATTTGTGTGCCTAGTAAAATATCTGCTTGATGGTTATCAAATTGCTTCAGCAAGCGTTCATGAGCACCTTTCTTTCGTGTTGTATCGACATCCATTCGAATCACCCGTGCTTCAGGAAACGTTTGATTGAGTGCTTCTTCAACTTTCTCTGTCCCGGTCCCGAAAAATCGAATTGAATCACTTTCACAAGTTGGACATGTCTTCGGCATCGGTTCTTGATGGTGACAATAATGACACTTGAGTTGATCATGACGTTGATGATAAGTTAAAGAGATATCACAATTCGGGCATTCACTTACATAACCGCAATCACGACACATCACAAATGTTGAGTAACCACGACGGTTTAAAAATAAGACAATTTGTTCCTTACGATCCATGCGTGCTTGAATCGCCTCTTTTAACGCCCCGGAAAACATTGAACGATTGCCGAGATGGAGCTCTTCACGCATATCTTGAATCGATACAGCCGGCATAACACTATCGTTAATACGGTCAGGCATATCAATTAAAGTAAAGACGCCTTTTTTAGCGCGTGCATACGTTTCAAGGTTTGGTGTCGCACTACCTAAAACGACAGGACATTGATGATATTCCCCACGCTTAATAGCGACCTCACGCACATGATAACGGGGATGATCTTCTTGTTTATAGCTCGACTCATGTTCTTCATCAATAATAATTAGGCCTAAGCGATCAAACGGTGCAAAGATTGCTGAGCGTGCTCCCACTACGACACTTACTTCATGACGATGCACTTTACGCCATTCATCAAAACGTTCTCCTTTTGACAGCGCACTATGCATAACAGCAACCGCATCACCAAACCGTTGTTTAAAGCGGTCTACCATCATCGGTGTTAAACTGATTTCTGGTACAAGCACAATCGCCTGTTTTCCATCACGTATCACTGTGTCAATGGCTTGCAGATAAACTTCGGTTTTTCCACTACCTGTCACACCGTGTAAAAGAAAGACATCATTTTTTATAGCCGTAAGCGCTTGATTAATTTTATCCAATGCCTGTTTTTGTTGCGGTTTTAAAGGGAGTGGGGCTGATCGAGTAAAGCGGTCTGCTTGATGAGGATCGCGGTACACTTCACCTTGAAAGAATGTAATACATCCCGCGATTTCTAACTTCGATAATGTTTGTTTCGTTGTTTTATTTTGTTCTAGTACTTCTTTTACTGGGACTGCCTCTTCTAAGCCTAGAAAATAATCAACCAGCTGAAATTGCTTTTTTGATTGACGTGATAAATCAGCTAAATACTGGTCAAATTGATCAAGCGTTCCGACTTTCTTTACCATCTGAATGGTTTTGACTTTTCCTTTTGAGGCAACCTCATAGTCCCATTCAGCTTCGCCACGTTTTATTGCTTCATTAATTTGTCGCAGTGAAACATGTTCAAGTAATTCTAAAGCATCGATATAGTCACGACCATCAAACAACGTGTTTAAGGCATCCTGTTCAATCGGTGCGAGCCGATGAAGTGATTTCTTATAACTGGCCTTTAACGCTTGTGGCAACATGGCTTGAAAACTTGAAATATAATAGCTCATTGTTTCTTCAGACAGCCATTTGCCTAACTCGATAAGCTCTTCAGTTAAAATCGGCTGGACATCTAAAACATTTGCTAGTTCTTTTAAATTGTCTCGCTCTGAGTGATTATGGATTGCCAGGACATAGCCCATGATGGTTCTTGGACCGAAAGGAACAACAACACGCATGCCTGGAACAAGGCCGTCTAATAATTGATCTGGAATCAGATAGTCATAGATTTTATTGGTTTCTTGCGCAGGCACATCTACAACAACTTTCGCAATTCTATCGGTCATTTAACTCAACCTCTTTTAGTATTTCCGTAAATAATTGTTCAGCAATGCGTTGTTTTGATGCTTGTGGCAAGGTAACATTTGCGCCCTGCTTGCTGATGAAGTGGACAGCATTGTCGTCCGACCCAAACCCTGTTTCCATTGATGAGATATCATTGATCACAATTGCATCTAACTGTTTTCGCTCAAGTTTCTCACGGCCATAGCGTTCAATTTCTCTCGTCTCTGCTGCAAAACCAACGAGGTACTGGGTTGTTTTTTTCTCTCCTAACCCTTTTAATATATCCGGGGTACGAACCATCTCTAATTGCAAATCACCAGGCTGTTTTTTTAACTTATGTTGATACTGTTTTTTTGGCATATAATCCGCCACGGCCGCTGTTTTAATAACAATGTCTTGGCCAGCAAAATGATCGAGCATCGCCTTATTCATCTCTTCAGCACTAACGACGTCAATACGCTTAATTCCTTCAACCGTTTCGAGTTGGACAGGTCCAGTGACTAACGTTACCTCTGCACCTAACTGGTGAGCCGCTTCTGCCAGCGCAAAACCCATCTTTCCGGTTGAATGGTTGCTTAAAAAGCGAACAGGGTCAATGATTTCTTTTGTCGGACCGGCTGAAACAAGGACTTTTTTACCTGTTAACATCTTTTTTTCTCGCTGTTTCATCCTGAGAAACGTCACAATATCTTCCGGCTCCATCATCCGACCTTTCCCGACATAACCACAAGCGAGATAACCTTCGTCCGGGTCAATCATGGTAACGTTTCGACGTTTTAATGTCGCGAGGTTAGCTTTGACAGCTGGGTGACTTAGCATATGTACATTCATGGCTGGTGCCAAGTAGACAGGAGCGGTTGTTGCTAGTAAGGTTGTTGATAGTAAATCATCGGCAATCCCGTGCGCGTATTTACCAATCAAGTTAGCCGTTGTTGGCGCGACAACGACCAAATCTGCCCAATCGGCTAACGCGATGTGTTGGATTTCACCAGGGTCCAGCTCATCGAAAGTATCCAAATAGACGGGTTGTCGAGCAATGGCTTGAAATGATAGCGGCGTAACAAATTTTTGCGCACCAGTCGTCAAGATAACTTTAACAATTGCTCCTTCTTGAGTTAATTTGCTCGTTAAATGAATTGCTTTAAAGGCAGCAATTCCCCCAGTCACACCTAAGACGATATGTTTACCCTTTAACATCACACTCACCCTTTCACTTTAAAATGAAACCCCCTTGCCGCCTATATGGCAAACGAGGGGGTCTTAGTACTCCTATTGACGACGTTCTTTATATTCTGTTGAAATGTAAGTCAGTAAACCGGCATTAATCTCTTCTAAAGCAATACCGACTGGCTTCACTGAGTTTGGCTTTTCAATTTGTAATATTTTTTCGTCTTGTATCTGGCGTCCACGACGAGCTGCAAGTGTAGCAAGTGTGTATTTTGATTTAATATGTGTTTGTAATTGGTCAATTGATGGTTCTAACATCATGATTGACTCACCTCCAGTAATTGTTTGTATTGCGATGCAACACGTTCTCTTTTACAGTGTTCACTTTTAACGATGGCTTGTACATTTTCAACGGCGTGATCAACCTGATCATTGACAACGACATAATCATAAGCATCCATCAATTCAATTTCATCTTTCGCCGCTTTTAAGCGGTTCATCACTAATTGTTCTGTTTCTGTTCCGCGGCTGATGATGCGGTTTTTTAATTCCTCTAAACTTGGTGGCGATAAGAAGATAAAGACACCTTCTGGAAAATTCTCCTTAACCTGAAGTGCACCTTGTACTTCAATTTCTAAAAAGACATCATGGCCAGCCTCAATTTGTTCCTCAACATAATGACGCGGTGTGCCATAATAGTTCCCAACATACTTCGCATGTTCTAACAACTGATTGTCTTCAATCATCGCTTCAAATGCTTCTTTGGTACGATAAAAATAATCAACACCTTCAACTTCACCAGGACGTATCGGACGCGTTGTCATTGAAATCGAATACTTAAGCGCAGTGTCTTTATCAAAGAGCGCTTTTCTGACGGTCCCTTTTCCGACTCCAGATGGACCAGAAAGAATAAATAAAATTCCCTTTTGTTTGATTAACACTAAAATCCCTCCAACATTTCTTTCAGTCAATTAAAAAACGCTGATTAATCAACCATTTCTTCTTCGTGTGTAAGTACACGGTTGCCGACTGTTTCAGGTTGAACAGCAGATAAAACAACATGGTCACTATCTGTAATGATTACTGCACGTGTCCGACGACCATATGTTGCATCAATCAGTTTATTGTTATCTCTTGCTACAGATATTATGCGTTTAATTGGCGCTGACTCCGGTGACACGATGGTAATAATCCGGTTCGCTGACACCACATTACCAAATCCAATATTAATTAATCGCAAACTCAAAATGATATCCCCCTAAAAGTTGACATGTTTATCTACACGTCTCTGCCAACATATACGAATCTATATAATTATAGTACAAAAACCACAATTTTGGAATGGTTATTGTATATTTTGCACTTGTTCTTTGATTTTTTCAATTGTACTTTTCAGATTAACGACATGGTTAGCTAATCTTTCATCATTTGCTTTCGCACCGATAGTATTCACTTCACGCATCATTTCTTGTAAATAAAAATCAATTTTCCGGCCAATCATGCCTGATTGACCGAGTAATTCCCGGATATGTTTCACGTGACTTTCAATTCTTACCCACTCTTCTGTCACATCCCCTTTTTCACTCAAACTCGCAAGTTCTTGATAAACGGGTTGTTTGTCATAAATGTTCTGTTTTTGTAATAGACGCTCCGCCCGTTCAACCATTCGTAGGTAATGCTGTTCCCTTAAGCGATCCTGATGTGTTTTCAACCATGCTAAGACGTGATCAAATTCATTTAGTTGCACGCTTAACTCTTCAAACAAGACAAACCCTTCTTTTTCTCGCATCACTAAGACATCAGCGATTGCTCGCTCGATACCTGGGACAAGTGGAGACAAATCTTCAAGTGTTATCCCCTGTTCAGCTTGAGCCGGGTTATAGTCAGGAAAGTGATCAATCATATATGTATAAGTATCTGGATATGTTTGTTTAATCTGTTGAATCTGTTGATCCATCATTTGATACCATGCTTCTCCAGGAGAAAAATGGTCATATTCACTTTCCTTGAAACGGATCGATAGTTCGACACGACCCCGCACGAGCTTTTCTTTTAGATGGCGCTTTAATTGTTCTTCATGGCGCCAAAGATTCATATCTGTTCGTAAATTAAAATCAAAATAGCGATGATTAATTGTTTTGATTTGCACCTCAATTTGATGATTGCCATACTCTATTACCGTTTCTCCGAAACCTGTCATGCTCACAACCATTCGCTTCATTTCCTTCCTTTGTCTGCCTGTGTCTCCACCTTTTTCTACTTCTATTATACACAGGCAAAATCACCGATGTAAACAACCATCACTCTATGTACCCCACACGCTTTATTGATTTAAAAAACAGCTGCGTTTAAATGTCATCTCAAACGTTAACATGTTATAATTATTAATTAGAGGTGATTAAGATATGGCATTTGACGGCATTGTTACACGCGTCTTAGCAGATGAATTAGATGAAGCATTAACATCTGGACGCATTATGAAAATATACCAACCCACAGAAACAGAATTAATCTTAACCATTCGAGCAAAGGGCAAAAACCATCAACTATTGCTTTCGAGCCATCCTGTCTATGCGCGTATGCACTTAACGAATGATCGTTACACAAACCCAACAGAACCACCAATGTTCTGTATGTTGCTTCGCAAACATATCGCAGGTAGTTTTATTGAATCGGTTCATCAGCATGAGAATGAACGAATGATAAAAATAAATGTGCGTGGTAAAAACGAAATTGGTGACGACATCAAAAAACAGTTGATTGTTGAAATCATGGGAAAACACAGTAATATTCTTTTAATTGACGAAGAAAAAGGACACATTCTCGACGCGATTAAACATGTCTCACCGAATCAAAACAGACACCGGACGCTCTTGCCAGGACAACCTTATATTTATCCGCCTGAGCAAGATAAGGTCAATCCCTTTATTCTCTCGGAGACAGAGATTAAGGCGCAGTTACCTGAAAAAATTGAACCGATGGCATTCGTTTCAACCTTCATGGGTGTCTCCCCAATGTTTGAACAGTCATTATTCATTGATGAAGATGCAGCCGACGCGGCGATTATTTCTCAATTTATCACATACATTCAATGCGTCAAATCAAAAACTGTCGATCCGGTGATTCACCATGGTAAAAAAGAAGATTTTTATGTGTTTGATTTAGCAACCTTCACAAGTGAAAAAGAACATATTGCTTCAGTTAATGCCCTACTCGATATTTTTTATTCCGATAAAGCAGATCGTGATTTAGTTAAACAAAAAGCAAGTGATTTAATTAGAATTCTTAAAAACGAACGCGATAAAAACGTTCGTAAAATCAAAAAACAACAACAATCCTTACAAAAAGCCGATCGTGCTGAGTACTTCCAGCGTCAAGGTGAATTGTTAACTGCCCACTTGCATTTAGTTAACCAAGGGGACACCACAGTAAATGTTGTTGATTATTATGATGAAAATCAAGCAAGCATCGCCATTGAATTAAATCCAAATAAAACACCAAGTGAAAATGCACAAGCTTTTTATAAAACCTATCAAAAATTAAAAACATCAAAGGAAAAGTTGGCAAAAGAAATCCGTAAAGCGAACAAAGACATTGCTTATCTCGACCAATTGATTGAACAAGTTGAAAAAGCACGCGTTGAAGATATTGAAGAAATTCGTGAAGAGCTAGTTGAAGAAGGTTATTTGAAGAAAAAATCAACAAAGAAAAATCACAAGAAAAAAAACAAAAAACCAACACCCGATCAATTTTATGCCCCTGATGGGACGCCGATTCTTGTTGGAAAAAACAATAAACAAAATGAATACTTAACGATGAAGCTCGCCCACCGTCGAGATCTTTGGTTTCATACTAAAGATATTCCAGGTTCACATGTGGTGATTCGGGGTGAAAATCCGACAGAAGAGACGATTTTAGCAGCAGCTAAACTTGCTGCTTATTTTAGTAAAGCACAACAGTCTTCGTCGGTACCGGTTGATTACACTGAAATTCGGCACGTAAAGAAACCGAACGGAGCAAAACCTGGTTTTGTAACCTATGATCACCAACAGACCGCTTTTGTTACACCGGTAAAAAAAGAGATTGACCAACTAAAACAACAAGCTCATACGCCTCATTCTGAACAATAGCTTGCTGCAAGACAAAGATAAAAGCATTTCCTGCATGTTTTAATGAGGAGATGCTTTTATTTACGTCTTAATCGTCTTTATTGATGTGACTAAACAAGGCCATTACGCCAATCAAGTAAACTCGCAGCCTCATCTCTAGAGATCGTGGCATTATCCAACATTAACGCTACTAATTGATCAAAATTAGCCAGTGTGTAATAAGGCACATGTTGCGTCTCAAAAGCCACACGCGCTTTATCAAGTCCGTAGCTAAAAATTGCGACAACACCAATCACATCAGCGCCCGTTGCTTCAATCGCTTTAACCGTTTCAATTACAGAGCCAGCTGTTGAGATCAAATCTTCAACCACGATGACTTTATCTTTAGCTTGAACAGTACCCTCAATTTGGTTTTGTTTTCCATGTTTTTTCGCACTTCCTCTAACATAGCTCATCGGTAAGTCAAGCGCATCACTTAACCAAGCTGCATGGGGAATGCCGGCAGTTGCACAACCACTGATGTGTGTTGGTAATAATCCTTCTGCTTCTAGCTTTTCAAGAAATCCTTGGGTAATGAGTGCTCGTACTTTCGGATAACTCATCGTTAAGCGATTATCACAATAGATTGGTGACTTGATACCTGAGGTCCAGGTAAATGACCGGTCCGGTTTTATTTGCACCGCTTCGATGGCTAAGAGGTTTTCTAGTAATGTTTTTGTTAAGGTCATTTACTCCACTCCTTTATAGCTTGGTTGTAACGCTCTTTCGGGTCACTGCTTTCGGTAATGCTGCGTCCAATGACAAGGTAATCTGATCCTTTTTCTTTCGCAAGCCCAGGGGTTGCGACCCGTTTTTGATCATCGAGCGAGGTGTTCTCAATCCTTATACCAGGCGTGACAGTTAAAAAATCCTGGCCACACGCCGCTTTAATATTCGATACTTCATGGACAGAACAAACCACACCATCAGCGGATCCTTGCTTTGCCAAGGAAGCAAGATGTGTGACGGTAGCTTCAATCGTGTCCGGCATTCTAAGTTGCTGATTGACGGTATGTTGGTCATGTGATGTCAGTAAGGTGACTGCAACCAGATAAGGCACGTCCCCTGCATGACTCCCTTCGACTAAACCCTCTTTCGCCCGAATCATCATTTCTTTAGATCCTAAGGCATGAACATTGGTCATTTGCACATCGAGTGAGGCGATATTTTTCATCGCTTTGTAGACAGTTGTTGGAATGTCGTGCAATTTTAAATCAAGAAACACATCATGCCCTTTATCTCGCAAACGTTTGATGCAATCCGGACCTTCTTTATAAAACAATTCCATTCCCACTTTAACAGGCACACCGCCTAAATCATGCTGTGTTAAGAATTGATCTGCTTCGAGATACGAGTGAAAATCGAGTGCTAAGTATATGTTGTTATTCATTCAAGTGCCCCTTTCCTATCACTTCTTCTGCCGAGGTAAAGCCATATTTCTCTAAGGCGAATGGTAATTGATCAATCAGTTCTGAACAAATCATTGGATTTTGGAAGTTTGCCGTTCCAACCGCAACCGCACTGGCACCAGCTAGTAAAAATTCAATCACGTCTTCAATTGTCGTGATGCCTCCCATCCCAATAATTGGTATCTTTACCGCTTGATAGACTTGATAGACCATGCGGATAGCAACGGGTTTAATCGCTGGCCCACTTAGACCTCCGACACCATTAGCAAGCAAAGGACGACGGCTATTTAGATCAATTTGCATCCCTGTTAACGTGTTGATCATGGTGATGCCGTCAGCACCCGCACGCTCGACCGCCTGGGCAATCACCGTAATATCGGTCACATTCGGTGACAATTTGACATAAACAGGTACATCAGCAGCAGCCTTGACGCGTTTTGTCACCGCATAAGCAACATCAGGATCTGTCCCAAACTGAACCCCACCTTCTTTTACATTTGGGCAAGAGATATTTAACTCAATCGCTTGAATGCCACTACCATTTAAAGCTTTCGCTACCGCTTCGTATTCTTCAATCGTACTTCCAGCAACATTAGCAATCACCGGCAATTGTTTATCTTTCAAAAAAGGGAGTTCATTTTTAATAATTGTATCCACACCAGGGTTTTGTAAACCGATCGCATTCAACATTCCTGAATAGGTTTCCGCAACGCGTGGGGTTTTATTTCCTAGCCGTTTCTTTTCCGTCGCCGCTTTAATCATAATTGCTCCTAATTTTTCAATCGGATAAAACTGATCATATTCTTTTCCAAAACCAAAACAACCTGAGGCAGGAATAATTGGATTTTTTAAATCAAGACCCGGTAATCGCACGCTTAGTCGACTCATAAAATCACCTCATTCGCCCTAAAGACTGGGCCGTCATGACATATCTTTACGTTTCCTGAGTCATCTGCTTTATCAATGACACAGGCATAACACGCCCCAATCCCACAGCCCATCCGTTCTTCTAATGAAATGTAACCTGGAACTGCCTGCATTTTTGTTTTCACTGCCTTTAACATTAAGGTTGGACCACAACTAAAATAATAATCACCGGTGAGTTGGCGCTGCTCAATTACATCGGTCACAAATCCCGTATCACCGTAACTTCCGTCATTTGTCGTAATAAAACAGTCGCCTAACGCTTTAAATGCATCTTCATAGAAGACATCCGCTTTTGATTGGAAACCAAGCACAGCTGTGACTTTTATGCCTTGTTCGGTTAGCTTTTTCGCAAGGTAGTAAAGAGGGGGAACACCAATACCACCACCGATTAACAAAACGTGTTCAGCATCGAGTTCATCCAATGGGTACCCGTTCCCACATGGGATCAGCAGGTCAATCATCGTCTCAATTTGTTTCTCTTTTAATTTTGCGGTCCCTTTTCCAACTACTTTAAAGATTAAGGTTAGAAGATTTTTTTCAAAATCAATGTCACAAATAGAGATCGGACGTCTCAGCATATGCGCTGCCGTTTGATCAATCCGCACGTGGACAAATTGACCGGGCTTGATCTCTGTTAACAACGCGGGGCTCAATTCAATCTGATATTGGATTGTGTCTCTAGCAATTAAATCTGTCGCACGCAATAGACCTTTTACTTGTTTCATTAGCGAATCACCTCTTGATTTCTTACAATCGCTTGGGCTTGGAAGGTCGTTTGATCAATCACATCGAGTATCGCCCGGGCAGTATCCAAACTTGTTAAGCAGGCAATTCCGTGTTCAACAGCATCTCGTCTAATTTTAAAGCCATCACTGAGTGGTTTATTTCCTGACGTTAAAGTGTTTATCACAAATTGGACATGATTATCTTCAATCAGTGATAATACATTTTGTTCATTGGCTCCAATTTTACCTACAGTGGTAACCGGGATAGCCTTTCCTGTAAAGAACGCTGCTGTACCTTCTGTCGCAAAAATATCAAAGCCTAGGGCATTGAATCCAGCGGCAATCACAGATGCTTCTTCCTTATCTTTATCAGCTACCGTGAATAATACCGCACCTTCAAAAGGTATCTCAATTCCGGAAGCAACAAGTCCTTTAAATAAGGCCTTTGCTAGTGTTTTATCACGCCCAATTGCTTCTCCGGTCGACTTCATTTCTGGACCTAATATGGTATCGACGCTTTTTAGTTTCGCAAAACTAAATACCGGTACTTTAACCGAAACGTGATCTGCTTCTGGTAGTAAACCACTGGTATAACCCATGTTAGTTAAAGATTGTCCCATAATTGCACGCGTTGCCAGATTTGCCATTGTGACATCGGTAATTTTACTTAAAAATGGAATCGTTCGACTCGCTCTTGGGTTGACTTCGAGTACATAAACCGCACCCTCATGCACAACGAACTGGATGTTAAGGAGACCTTTGATTTTTAAACGTTCAGCAATTTTAATGGTTGTCTCAATTAATTCTTGTTTAATTTCCGGATTGATGCGTTGCGTTGGATAGACAGCAATCGAATCACCTGAGTGCACACCAGCGCGTTCAATGTGTTCCATAATGCCTGGGATAATCGTAGTAACCCCGTCACTAATTGCATCCACTTCGACCTCAATGCCCGTTAAATATTTATCAATTAAGACAGGATGCTTGCGTTTAATATGATTTGTTTTCAGTAAGTAGGCTTCAAGTTCTTGTTTAGTATAAACAATTTCCATTTGACTACCACCGATCACGTATGACGGGCGTACCAAGACCGGGTAACCAATCTTTTCGGCCACCGTTAGTGCTGTTGATAAGTCTTTAACACTTTCTCCCTTTGGTTGCGGAATATTTAAGGCACTAAGAATCCGTTCAAACTTATCGCGGTCTTCTGCTTGATCAATTGCTTCCAGTGATGTTCCTAAAATCGTCACACCACGGCGTTGCAAGCCTTCTGCCAGGTTAATCGCTGTTTGTCCACCAAACTGAACGATTACCCCTTCAGGTTGCTCTAAATTAACCACATGCATAACGTCTTCTAAAGTAAGGGGTTCAAAATACAATTTATCTGAGACACTAAAATCGGTAGAGACTGTTTCAGGATTTGAATTCATAATAATTGCTTCATAACCGAGTTCCTTTAAAGCCAACACAGAGTGGACAGTCGCATAGTCAAACTCAATGCCCTGACCAATTCTGATTGGACCAGAACCAATAACAATTACCTTCTTGCGCTTGGACACGACCGATTCTTGTTCCTCTTCATAACTACTGTAAAAGTAAGGGGTTGCTGATTCAAATTCAGCGGCACACGTATCGACCATCTTATAGACAGGTGTGATTGCATTGTCTAAACGCAACTGATAGATTTCATCTTCTGATTTTTTGGTGATGCGCTCAAGCTGGCGATCAGAAAATCCTAAGGCTTTCGCATGTGCGAGTGATGCAATAGTCAATTCCGCGTCCGCTAACTGATGTTCTAAATCAATCATCTTTTTAAGTTTGTTTAAGAAGAATCGATCAATTTTAGTCCATTCGAAAAGGGTCTCAACATCAGTGTGACGTCTCAGTAATTCACCTAAGACAAAAATCCGACGATCATCGGCTTTTATCACGTGTTCTTTTAACGCTTGGTCATCTAACGCTTCGCAATCAGGCAAATAAAAATCATCATCATTAAAGTCAAGGGAGCGAATACCTTTAAGAAAGGCTTCTTCAAAGGTTCGACCAATTGCCATCACTTCGCCAGTTGCCTTCATCTGAGTGCCAAGCGTCCGGTTTCCTGAAGTAAACTTATCAAAAGGAAAGCGTGGGAATTTGGTAACAACGTAATCTAATGCAGGTTCAAATGCACTGTATGTCGTTTCGGTTACTGGGTTTTTAATTTCATCTAACGTTAAACCAATCGCAATCTTCGCTGCAATTTTTGCAATCGGATAGCCCGTTGCTTTTGATGCAAGTGCACTTGAACGACTCACACGTGGATTGACCTCGATAATGTAATAATCAAAACTATCTGGGTCAAGCGCAAGCTGTACGTTACAGCCCCCCTCAATTTCCAAGGCGCGGATTATCTTTAACGATGCGTTTCTAAGCATTTGATATTCACGATCACTTAGCGTTTGTGACGGTGCAACAACAATTGAATCACCTGTATGAATTCCAACAGGATCAATATTTTCCATGTTACAGACTACAATCGCTTGGTCATTTTTATCGCGCATCACTTCATATTCAATTTCTTTAAATCCGGCAATGTTTCGTTCAATTAAACATTGGTTCACAGGTGATAATTGTAACCCACTACGTGTAATTTCTTTCAAATCTTGAACGTTGTAGCACATCCCCCCACCGGTTCCACCTAAGGTGTAAGCAGGTCTCACGATAAGCGGGAAACCAATCTCATCAGCAAAATCAAGTGCTTGATCGACCGTTTGAACAATCTGGCTTTCCGGCACTGGCTCGTTTAAATCATGCATCAGCTGACGGAATTTCTCTCGGTCTTCGGCCAATTGAATTGCATCTAAACTCGTCCCTAACATTTCCGTTGGATATTTTTCTAAAATTCCGCTTTCCTCAAGGGCAATCGCTAAGTTTAAACCGGTTTGTCCACCAAGTGTTGGTAGAATCGCGTCGGGACGCTCTTTCTGAATTATTTTTGAAAGGTATTCGACCGTTAACGGCTCCATATATACGGTATCAGCAACCGTATGGTCAGTCATAATTGTGGCTGGATTAGAGTTAGCAAGTATAACCGTATAGCCTTCTTCTCTTAAAGCTTGACATGCTTGAGTCCCTGAGTAATCAAATTCTGCCGCTTGACCAATAATAATTGGACCGGAACCAATCACAAGTATCTTTTCTATGTCTGTACGTTTTGGCATTAGAGCGCCTCCTTTGATTGTTGTTTAAACTGTTGGATGTTCGTCATAAATTGATCAAACAAATAGCTAGAGTCTTCGGGACCTGGCGAGCTCTCTGGATGATACTGGACTGAAAAAGCAGGGTAATGGTTATGTTTTACACCCTCAACACTGTCATCATTAATCGCAACGTGTGTGAGTGATAAATCGGTAGCTTTTAACGAAGCTACGCGCACGGCATAGCCATGGTTTTGTGACGTAATAAAAGTTTTACTGCGTGTCAAATCTTTGACTGGGTGATTGGATCCGCGGTGGCCAAAAGACATTTTCTCAGTATCGGCTCCACATGCAAGTGACAGTAATTGATGGCCTAAACAAATGCCGAAAATCGGCACTCGGCTGATCAACGCTTGAATCATTTCGGTTGCTTCAGGAACATCCTTTGGATCGCCTGGTCCGTTTGTCAACATAATCCCATCAGGTTTTAAAGCAAGAATCTGTTCGCTTGTGTAGTTATAAGGCACAACTGTGACGTGACAGTGACGCTTCGTTAAGTCCCGTAAAATACCGTGTTTCATCCCAAAATCAACTAGCACAATCCGATGACCACGACCAGGGGCAACGTAAGGGTTTTTAGTGGACACCCGACTCACTTGATCGGTTAGCGGCTGATTAAAAGTCGGAATGACCGGTTCAATCGATGCCGTTGCCTCTGTTAAGACCGCACGCATTGTGCCATGTTTACGAATAATTTTAGTTAATTTTCGTGTATCTACACCACTAATCGCCGGTATTTTTTTCTGAACGAGAAAATCATTTAATGTGTCTTCTGAGCGAAAATTAGAGGGTTGCTCACACATTTCTTTCACAATTAAACCAAATACAGATGGATCAATCGATTCAAAGTCATCACGATTGATGCCATAATTACCAATCAGAGGATAAGTCATTGTCACCATTTGTCCGCAATAAGACGGATCCGAAAGTATTTCTTGGTACCCGGTCATTCCTGTGTTAAAAACAATCTCACCCTCTTTGTGACCTAAATCACCGAGTGCTTCTCCTGTAAATACCGTGCCATCTTCTAAAATGAGTTGTCGTTTCATGTTATGCCTCCCCAAATACGATTTTTCCATCAACGAATGTTTTGATGACTTTTCCTGAAATTTCTTGTTGGTCAAACGGCGTGTTTTTCCCTTTTGAAACAAATGTGTTTTTATCAATGCTTCCATTATAATCAATATCAAGGACTGTAATGTCAGCTGGTTTACCTACAGCTAAATCCCCTTGCTTTAATTGAAAAACTTCAGCCGGCTTCACGGCTAAATAGTTAACTAATTGTGCCAAGGTACATGTACCCTTTAAGACAAGGTGGTGATATAACAAACCAAAGGCTGTTTCAAGACCGACAATACCAAAAGGCGCTTTCTCAATCGGTAAAGCTTTCTCATCAACATGATGCGGTGCGTGATCAGTTGCGATAAAGTCAATGGTCCCATCTTTTAAGCCTTCAATTAACGCTTGTTGATCCTCTTTCGATCGAAGCGGTGGATTCATTTTAAAATTTGTATCCTTTGACAGCACATCATCTTCATTTAAAAGCAAGTGATGAGGGGTCACTTCCGCAGTCACATGAATACCGGCTCGCTTAGCATCACGAATCACCCTGACACTTTCTTTTGTAGAGACGTGACAGACATGATAGTGACAATCAGTGGCTTCACTAAGTAACACATCACGAGCAATTTGTGTTGCTTCACAGATAGAAGGGATCCCGTTTACACCAAGTCGCTTACTTACTTCTCCTTCATGCACACACCCGTCATGGATTAGAGAGTTTTCTTCGCAATGGGCAACAATTGCTTTATCGTTTCGTTTTGCTTGTTGCATTGCTCGATACATCGCATCTGCAGTTTGTACACCAACACCGTCATCAGTAAACTGAAAACAACCCGCTTTTGTCAGAGCATCAAAATCGACGAGATCTTCGCCCTTTAAGTCATTTGTAATCGAGGCATAGGGGTAGACTTTAACTAACGCATCTTCTTTGATGATTTTCTGTATTGCTGTTAAGCGATTGACCGTACTTGGAACGGGATTTGTATTCGGCATGGCACAGATTGTTGTATAACCACCCTTAGCTGCCGCTCTTGTTCCAGACTGGATTGTTTCTTTATGTTCACCACCGGGTTCACGTAAGTGAACATGGACATCAATAAATCCTGGAGAAACATAATAGCCCGACAAATCATAGACCGTGTCTTCTGCCTTTGAAGGAATTGTTTGACTGATTTCTTGAATGATGCCCGCCTCAATCTTTATGTCTTGGATTATCATCTCTTCATTTTGCGCGAAGTAACCGTTCTTCAATAGGATAGCCATTATTTATTTCCCCTTTCGATAATAATAAATCTAGTATAGCCATTCGTGCATAGACACCATTTTCCATCTGTCTAAAAATCTTTGATTTTGGCGCTTCTACCAGTTCGTCTTCTATTTCCACACCACGATTAACTGGTGCAGGATGCATAACGATGGCTTCATCTTTAAGGAGCTGATAACGCTCAGTCGTTAAACCATACTGCTTTAAATAGTCAACGTCATCACCCACTTCTTTTTCTTCATGCCGTTCACGTTGCACCCTTAAAAACATAGCCACATCGCAAATTTTCAAGCCTTCGTCAAGATCAATATAAGGAAAATCAAGGCGGTCATCTTGCCAGCTTGCTTTCGAGCTCAAGAAGACATTCGCACCTAACGTTTTTAATGCATAAGCGTTTGAACGTGCCACCCGGCTATGCAAAATATCACCAACAATTAGCACATTCAAATCATTGAAGGAATCAAATGATTCATACATGGTGTAAAGATCAAGTAAGCACTGAGTTGGGTGCTCACCACACCCATCACCTGCATTGATGACTGGGATGTCGAGTGTTTCACTTAATTTTCGAGCGGTATGTTCTTCTTGATGTCGGACCACGATAAGGTTCGCACCAATCGCTTGATAGGTTTTAGCCGTATCATAGATGGATTCACCTTTTGTTACACTTGAGGTGTTGACTTCGAAATCAAGCACGTGAAAACCTAAACGTTTTTCAGCTACTTCAAAACTCATTTTAGTCCGTGTACTTGGCTCAAAAAACAAGTTTGCCACAAACAAATCTTGACCTTTGTAATTGGGTTGATAGTTTTTCGTCTTAATCAACTGCACGGTGTGTAATAAGTTGAGTATGGCGTCTTTTTCCATATTTTTCATCGAAACAAAGTTTCTCATCACTGGTTCACCTCATTTTTTTTATTAAAAAAGCTAGCACGTAGGCTAGCTTTTCTTTATAGATCGGTTTCGTCATCACCAAACATTTTTCCGTTGCCAAAGGCAGCTTCTTTTCCTGGTAAAAGCAAATTAAGCAATACCCCAATAATCGCTGCAAGGGCCATACCTTGAATTTCAAAATCAAGACCGAAAACTTGGAAACGCACCATCGCGCCACCAATACCGATAACTAAGATGACTGCAGCAATAATTAAGTTACGGTTGTTACCTAAGTCAATTTGATTATCGACTAACATCCGCAACCCACTTGAAGCGATGATTCCAAACAACAGGATTGAGACCCCACCCATCACAGGCGTTGGGATAGATGCAATCACATCTGAAATAATTCCGATGAATCCAAAGGCAATCGCTAAAACAGCTGCCCCACCGATAACAAATACACTAAAAATGCGCGTGATCGCTAGAACCCCAATGTTCTCACCATACGTTGTATTCGGTGGTCCACCGAGCATTGATGCAATCATCGTTGCAACACCATCACCTAAAATTGAGCGATGCAGACCTGGTTGTTTTAAGAAATTACGACCAACAACTTTAGATAGAACCATTTGATCGCCAATATGTTCGGCAATGGTTACAAGTGCGACCGGAACAATAATTGCTAACACATTTATATCAAGCACCTCGAGGGGTTGGTAATGAACGAACGGAATCAGAAAATCTGGTGCAACAAAGACTGCACTTAGAAATTCACCAAATGAGCCTGCACTAACAATTGCATCAAAGCTTGCTGCAATTGCTGTCGTATCAATTATGCCTGCAAATAGAGCATAGACATAGCCGACCACGATGCCGATAAGAATCGGGATCAGACCGAAGAATCCTTTGAAAAATAGCGATCCTATAATGGTTACAAGTAACGTAACCATCGCCACTGAGAAGTGTTGACCACTGTATTGCCCGTCAACATTCATCGCCATATCAACTGCAGTAGGTGCAAGTCCAAGACCGATGACGATAATAACCGGACCCACAACCACTGGCGGTAAGACTTTCATTACCCAGTCCAAGCCAAAGGCTCCAATCGTTAAAGCAACAATCCCGTAGAATAAACCTGCGACAAAACTACCAACCATGGCAGCTTCGACACTATTCGTTTGTGAGACAATAATAATGGGTTGAATAAACGCAAAACTTGAGCCAAGATAAGCAGGAATTCTACCCTTGGTAATTAACAAGTAACTAAGTGTTCCTAATCCACTAGAAACAAGCGCAACTGAAGCCGGTAATCCTGTTAAAAAGGGAACCAATACTGTCGCACCAAACATTGCGAATAAGTGCTGTAAACTTAACATAAACCATTTTGATTTTTTCGGAACATCACGGATGTCCATGACCATATCTAATCTTTCCATTCTGACTTCCTCCTCTAATTCATCTCTATTTATATGTATCTTGCTGTTGGAAATAACATTTAGGCAAAACAAATGCCCCTCTGCAAGGCTGCAAAGGGGCATACATATAGACCGATTACGGCCTATGTCACCAATCACAACCTTTGAAGTCTCTCTGGACTTCGTTAAAGGTATTTATTTACTTTTCATATATGCTAACCAAGTCAACTGCATCATGTTCTTCCAACTGAACCACAACAACTTCTTCTTGTGATGTTGGAATATTCTTGCCAATGTAATCCGCCCGTATTGGTAATTCACGGTGGCCGCGATCGACAAGTACAGCAAGTTGAATCTGAGCTGGTCTCCCGAGGTCAACCAAAGCATCCATGGCAGCACGAACAGTTCGGCCGGTATAAAGTACATCGTCGACTAAGATGATCTTTTTACCATCAATGATTTCATTAAAATGTGTATGCTTTACTTCAGGTTCTTCTTGTTCAGAAGCATGTGACAAGTCATCACGATATAGGGTAATATCAATTTCACCGGTCGCAATATCAACACCTTCGATGGTCTTAATTTTCTCTTTCAGACGTTCTGAGAGTGGCACACCTCTCGTTTTAATTCCAATCAACATTAAATCGGTCACGCCTTTGTTTCTTTCTAAAATTTCATGCGCAATTCGAGTCAAGGCCCGATTAATCGCTGGTTGATCTAAAATCATTGCTTTTTGTTTCACGTCCGCTGCCCCCTTAACTGCAAAATAACCTTGCTTCATATCGCTTGCATCAGCATCATGAAACACTCTTTTTATATGAGACCATTAAAAAATCCCTTTTCTCCGCGTATGAGAAAAGGGATTGAGTAGACGATATCTAATCAATGCTTACGGTCCTTCTCAGCCTCACGGGACTGTGTTTAAAGGTTATTTTATTGTCTCTAATTATACGTGAAATGCATGATTTGTCAATCCATTTCCCGAACTTTCTTTAAGAGTTCTTGAAAAACAAGCGGTGGCTCCACTTTAAATTGTAACCATTCATCTGTTTTCGGATGAGCAAAACCTAGTTCTTGCGCATGAAGTGCCTGGCCTTCTGCATCAAGTGTTTTTCGTTGACCATATTTAGGATCTCCAACAAGCGGGAACCCGATATATCGCATATGCACACGAATCTGATGTGTCCGCCCCGTTTCAAGAACACACTTGACGAGGGTATACTTTTGATTAATCCGTTCGACCACTTCAAAATGAGTAACTGCCTCTTTGCCACCATCAACAACTGCCATGCGCTGACGGTCTTTAGGATCACGACCTATCGGTGCATCAATGGTTCCATACTCATGAGGAATTGCCCCATGAACGAGGGCTAGGTATGAGCGTTTTAACGTTTTTTCTTTTAACTGTTCAGCTAATGATTGATGAGCCAAATCATTTTTCGCTACCATTAATAACCCACTTGTGTCACGGTCAATCCGATGTACCACGCCTGGTCGTACAACATCATGGATCCCAGATAAGTCTTTCACATGGTACATCAAAGCATTCACAAGTGTTCCTGAACGGTGACCTGCTGATGGATGGACGACCATCCCTTTGGCTTTATTGATTACAACGACATCTTCATCTTGATAAACAATATCAATTGGTAAATCTTCTGCGATAATTTCCAGCGGTTCTGGCTGTTTTTCCGTCAATTCGATGGTGTCACTGCCTTGGACTTTGTGATTAGGTTTAACCTGTTGATTATTAACCAGAATATATCCCTCTTTAATCCATGATTGGATTTGCGCACGCGATAAATCAGCGCGTTGTTCTTTTAAGTATTTATCAATTCTTGTTCCACTATAGTCTTCACTGACAGTAAACTGTTCGTTCATTATTTCTCACTCTTTTCTTTAGTAAACTCTTCTTTCAACGTAATGAATCCAATTAAAATCACACCAACAACTAGCGCTGAATCAGCAACATTAAAGATTGGATAGTTGTAACTACCAATATACACATTCACAAAATCGACAACTTCTTGATATAAGACACGATCAATAAAGTTCCCTATTGCGCCACCTAACACAAGTCCTAAACTGATCCCTAGAAATCGTTGCTCCTTTGCATAGGTGCGCATATAATAGACTATCACACCAATAACAATCAGTGTGATGACGTAAAAGAACCACATTTGACCTGCTAGTATCCCCCATGCTGCGCCAGGATTGCGATGAGAGGTTAAATAAAGAATGTCATCAATCAGTGGAATACTTTCACCAATCTCCATATAATTAATCACCAACACTTTTGTCAATTGATCGATTAAGATAATAAGCAAACTCACAAAATAATACATCAAATGGCCTCCAATTTCTTTACTCTTAGTTGATTTTACCATAATTATCGGCATTTGTTGATGTATTTCTTTGCAACAAACGAACAAGCGTCTAAATTATACGATTTAGACGCTTGTTTATCAATCATTATTCACCTTTACTAGCTCAATTCACATCTTTTAACTATCTTGGTAATGTTTTTTTACAACTGTTGCACAACGTTGACACAAACCTGGATGTGTTTCGTCATTACCAACCGTCTTGTCTGCGACCCAGCAACGCTCACATTTTTCTGCATCATATTTTTCAACCGTTACTTCTACGTAGTCATAAGCTTTCGCTAAATGACCTGTTGTAACAAGTTCTACATGAGAAGCAATAAACAACTGATCAAGGCGATCAATGTCTTTAAGTAAGGCATGTGTTTTCTGATCAAGGGCTTTAATTGTTAGACTTGCTTCGAGAGACTTACCAATTGCTTTGTTAGCACGTGCTTCTTCAAGTGCCTTTAGGATATCGTCACGGACCTCAACAAAATGATCCCATTTTTCTAATAATCCTTCTGATGCAGCAATTTGACGAACCTTCGGCATATCTGTTAATTGAACATACTTTTGGTCAACAGCCGGAATATACGACCATACTTCTTCAGCTGTATGGGTAAGAATTGGCGTAATCAGTTTTGTTAAAGCAATGACTGTTTCATAATAAACCGTTTGGATTGAACGACGACGTGGTGCATCTTCAGCATCAATGTATAAAATATCTTTCGCAAAATCTAAGTAAAACGCACTGAGTTCTTGCGAGACAAATTGATGCACTTTATTATATACCGTTGAAAATTCATAATTTTCATAAGCTGTTGTGACATCCGAGATAACGTTTTGCAATTTCACTAGGATATAACGATCAACTTCATGTAAGTTTTCATCACTTACTGCATCCTGATTTGGATTAAAGTCATGTAAGTTCCCTAATAAGAATCGGAACGTGTTACGGATTTTACGATATCCTTCTGAGGTTTGTTTGATGATGTCATCCGACACACGTACATCGGATTGATAATCAACAGATGCCACCCATAAACGCAAGATATCAGCACCGTATTGCTTCATGATCTTAGAAGGTAGCACAACATTACCAATTGACTTACTCATTTTGCGACCTTGACCATCAAGTGCAAAACCATGGCTTAGAATTCCTTCATACGGTGATTTACCAGTAACTGCTACTGACGTTGATAGTGATGAGTTAAACCAGCCACGGTACTGATCAGAACCTTCTAAATATAAGTCGGCTGGTCGTCTAAGTTCTGGACGCTCTTCTAACACCCCTTGGTGGGATGAGCCAGAGTCAAACCATACATCCATAATATCCGTTTCCTTTGTGAATGTACCACCCGGGCTATGTTCTGATGTAAATCCTTCAGGCAATAGATCTTTCGCTTCTTTTTCAAACCAAATATTCGATCCATGTTCACGGAATAGATGCGCAACGTGCGCGATGGTCTCATCCGTAATAATCGGTGTTCGATCTTCACCATAAAAGACCGGAATTGGAACGCCCCAAATACGTTGACGAGAAATACACCAATCTTCACGATCTCTTACCATATTGAAAAGACGTGTTTCTCCCCATTTCGGCACCCATTTGATTCGATTAATTTCTGAAAGGATTTCTGCTCTGAAATCTTTAATCGAAGCAAACCATTGATTTGTTGCCCGGTAAATGACCGGTTTCTTCGTGCGCCAATCATGCGGATAGGAGTGGGTAATAAAGCTCATGTGTTCAAGTGCACCATTTTCCGATAATTTTTCAGTGACAGCTTTATTAGCTGCATCATAAAATAACCCTTCAAAACCAGGTGCTTCATCTGTAAATACACCTTTTTCGTCAACAGGACAGAGCACGTCAAGGCCATATTGTTTACCCACGATAAAGTCTTCCTCACCATGGCCAGGTGCCGTATGAACAAGACCTGTCCCTCCGTCAGTCGTTACATGTTCACCTAAGATAATGAGTGAATCACGATCATAGATCGGGTGAGTTGCGACTAAATGTTCAGCTTCATGACCCTTAAAGCTTTTAACTTGTGTGACATCTTCCCAAGCTAAATCTTCTTGAACAGCCTCAACAAGGTCTTCGGCAACGATGAACTTCCCTTTATTTGTTTGCAGTACGACGTAAGTTAAATCGGCGTGTAATGCAATTGCTAAATTTGAAGGAATTGTCCATGGCGTCGTTGTCCAGATGAGGAATTTTTCATCCCCCGCTAACAAATCACCTGCCTCTTTCACTTTGAAACTTACATAAATAGATGCTGAACGTTTGTCTTGGTATTCAATCTCAGCTTCTGCAAGCGCTGATTCTGAAGATGGTGACCAATAGACCGGTTTTAATCCTTTATAGATATAACCTTTTTTAGCCATTTCACCAAATACCTTGATTTGGTTTGCTTCGTATTTTTTATCAAGTGTGACATATGGATTTTCCCAGTCGCCACGAACGCCTAATTGTTTAAATTGCGTCCGTTGGTTATCCACTTGCTTTAAAGCATAATCCGCACACTTTTGTCTAAATTCTGCCGGTGTCATTTTCTTGCGGTCTACCTTTTTCTTTTGAAGTGCGTTTTCAATCGGTAACCCATGCGTGTCCCAACCTGGAACATAAGGGGCTTGGAACCCTGACATCGATTTAAATTTCACGATAAAATCTTTTAATACTTTATTTAATGCGTGACCCATATGCAAATCACCATTCGCATAGGGAGGGCCATCATGTAAAACAAATAAGGGACGTCCCGCCGTTCGTTCTTGAACAGCTTGATAAAGGTTCGCTTCATCCCATTCTTCTTGCATTTTCGGTTCTTTGTTTGGTAAGTTCCCGCGCATTGGAAACTCTGTTTTTGGCATCAATAACGTTTGTTTATATTCCATCATAATTCCTCCTCGAAATGTAAAAATAAAAAAAGAGTCTTCTTATCCCAAAAAAGGGACGAGAAAACTCGCGGTACCACCCTAGTTAATGCTAAAAAGCACTCACTCGATGCACGTAACGTGTGCTGATTCCGGTATACCCTTACTGATTGGTTCAGGGATACAGCTTGAAGATGATGTTCACAAATAAGTTCTCTACTGGGCTTTCACCGTTCCCAACTCGCTAAAAAAGAAACAAATTGCTACTGTTCTTCGCATTGCTTATATATATATATCGTCATTGCAAAAAAATGCTCCGTGTCAATGCATTATATGTAATTATTCCATCGACGTCAAGTATTGATGTTAATTATTCCGATAAATCTGGATCTAATTCATTTAGCTCCATGTTTAACAGTTGATCCCAGTCATCTGTTTGGACGAGTTCTAATTGCGCCTCGATTAACATTTTCAAGCGTGTTCTAAACACTTTCCCTTGTTTTTTCAATTCCTCAACTTCAATTTCAATCTTACGTGCTTTTTCTAATGCTTCATTGATGATACGGTCAGCATTTTTCTCTGCTTCTCGAACAATCAGTTTAGATTCTTTATTCGCATTACCCTTGACTTCTTCAGCCGTTTGTTGTGCTATTAAAATTGATTTGTTTAACGTTTCCTCGATGTTGTTAAAGTGCTTTAATTTTTCATCTAATGTTTCAACGTCTCGTTTCAATTCTTTCTTTTCTCGAATAACTAACTCGAAATCTTTAATGATCTGATCCAGGAATTCGTTAACTTCATCTTGATCGTATCCGCGCATGCCTCGTGAAAATTCCTTGTTATGAATATCTAGTGGTGTTAATGCCATTTATTTTCCTCCTCAATATTGTTTAAAAGTTAGTGTATTGATTACTTCGACAAAACTTTAAAAAATCCTGCTTTAAAGAAATAACGTTTGGTAAGTGATTTTGACTTTATCTTTTTTGGTATGACCATTTATCTCAATGAGTTGGCTCCTACCTTTACGTCTTACTGAGATCAAATCGCCAACTGCTAGACTAAAACTCGGATCCTCAATCACTTTGAAATTCACTTTTACTAGTTTTTTTTGAATCATTTCTTTACTTTCTGACCGACTCAAGCGATACATCGTTTTGACTAACACATCTAGACGCATCGATGACACCGTCGTCTCAACAGTTTTCCAAGTTTCTTTACTTTGAAGGTAAGCATCCATGGTAACTTCAGCAAAGGCAAATGTTGCCTTTTTGATTTGGGTCAGTTGGTGAATCACATAGTCACTAATATCCTTGGTCACGTACAGTTGAACGATCCCAGCTTCATGATCAATCGTAATGTCACCTAATTTTTTTCGATCAATACCAAGTGAAATAAAGGCACCTAGTACATCACTATGACGAACATCGATAAACTTAACGGGATAACTTGCTTCTAACAAACAAATTGGAAAATCTGCATAACTGATTTGTTCATAGACCGGCGCGAGAGCTAACATCCGTCGCTCCATGTGTCGCTGATCGAAAAAGCTGATCAGTTGAAAACGCTCGTCTTGTCCAACAATCGATGTAAAAATATGTTGTTCACGAGGATCAAGAAAATCCGTAAACTTAGTCATGTACTGTCGATCTACTTGATCAATGATATCAAATATACTATCAATAAACGGTTGTTCTTCTTTTCTGAAATGTTGGTATACGTCCATAACGACCCCTTAAAACATATTGAGCAAGACTACCAGACCTTGACGCGCAAATCGCAAGACAAACAGCGCAACAAGTGCGGATACATCAAGCATACCAATTGGCGGAATGATTTGTCTAAATGGTTGTAAGTACGGTTCGACAATCGATTCAAGAAATTGACCAATTGCAGAGTGTCTAGCTCCTGGAAACCAAGACATTAAAATGTATGCGATGATCGCAAACTGGTAGGCATCAAATAGCCCTGTTACTATATTATATATCATTCTATTACCATCCTTGTTCTAAATCTTCGTCATCTTGTAACGAGCTAATACTACCGCTAATTTCAACATTGTCTGGTGTACATAGGAAAGTATGCGGCCCTAGTTTTTGTATTTCCCCAGCCACTGCATAAACGGTTCCACTTAAAAAGTCGACAATGCGGGTTGCTTCCTGGTGGTTCACACGTTGTAAATTCACAACAACAGAGCGACGGTTAACAATATGATCAGCAATTTCTTGCGTTTCTTCATATTGTTTCGGCTCACATAAGACCACTTTTGCTTGGGCTTTCACCGCTTGTAAACTCACAACATTTGCATGTTCTTTCTTATCTTTACGATCATATTTTTCACTACGCCGTTCTTTGGGTGATGCATCTTCTTCTGTTTCATAAACTTCCTCGTAGTATTCTTCATCTTCAACAGAAAAAAGGTCTTTAAATTTATTTTTCATGCTCATCATTAATCACCTTACCTTTCTGGTTGAACTAATATGGTTCCCAACCGAATGTGGGTCGCACCTTCTTCAATCGCAATAGCGTAATCATTGCTCATTCCCATCGACAAATATAAACAAGGTGCGTGTGGATGTGCTTGATTTTTGATTTCATCCCTTAATTGTCGCAGACGGCGAAAAACTTGTCTAATCGCTGTTTCATCTTCGGCGTGAGGGGCCATAGTCATCAAACCGACAACTCGGATCTTTTGAAACGGTCGCAGCTGTTCAATAAATGTTAAACAATCATCAACAGTAACGCCACCTTTGCTTGCTTCCCCACTCACATTTACTTGCACAAAACAGTCAACGGGTGTTTCTCTGCGTTTGTTTATTTCTTTGGCGATTTTCAAGCGGTCCAACGCATGAAACATATCCACTTCATTTATAACTTGTTTGACTTTTCTTGATTGAAGCGGTCCAATAAAGTGCCAGTTAATCTCCGCATGATTTAGTGCCTGCTTCTTCTCGAGAAAACCTTGTTCTCGGTTCTCACCTAAATCTTTAATTCCTAAGCGAAAAACCTTTTTTGTCTCTTCTATTGTAACATATTTTGTGACAGCAATGAGCGTTACATCACTCACTTTTCGACCAACTTTAGTACAACTATCTTCAATCACTGTCTTTATTTCATTATATCGCATCTCCATCGCTGACACCTCATTTGTTTTCCGTCACTTTTACCAGATACGCACACATCCGACCTGTATTACTTGCTTTTCGATAAGAATACATCCTTGAGTCTAAATACGTGTCTATCTCAGAAGTAAAGATATTTTCTTCTTGTAAGCCATTATCCAGGGCCAATTGCTTATTCAGAGCCTTTAAGTCTAAAAAATACTCGCTTGTTGTGTGACTGATTTTTTCAACACATTGATTATGATACTTTAAAGCCACCTCAGCAATAACAGCTTCGTCAACACGGTAACTTTCTTTTCCAATCGATGGGCCAATTATCATCACGATATCTCGCGAAGATGACCCATGTTCTATCAAACGTTTTACCATCGTAGCGACTATTCCTTTGACTGTTCCACGCCAGCCGGCATGAGCTAATCCGATAAAACCTGTTACCGGATCAAAAAAATAAAGGGGGACACAATCCGCATAAAAAGCCGCGAGTACTAAGTGGGTTTCGTTTGTGATAACGCCGTCCACCCCAGGAATGGCCGATGCTAAATCATAGACACCACGCCCTCTGTCAATTTGTGTCACAACTTCAACTGTTGTTCCATGTACTTGTTCCAAAAAGACAAAGGCATCGAGCGGCTCACCAATCATTTCCGCTAACATGCGTCTATTTTCAATCACTGTCGTTTCCGTATCACCAACATGAAGCCCTATATTAAATCCATCGTAAGGAACGTTTGAGTGCCCACCTTGACGTGTCGTAATCCCAATTTTGAGGTTGTTGAACGCTTCAGGTAAACCTTGAGGTACCAATACAGCCGCATGCTTTCCGCTAAAAAACTCCATGTTTCACCTACTCGTCAAAAGTTAATTTGTTTTCTAAAAAAGCCAGCCTGCATCAAAGAATGCACGACTGACTTTAATGACTTGACGTATAAAGCCGTTCTTAACGACGACGATTTCTATTTCTTAAAAATGTTGGAATATCTAATGTATCCTCTTCTTCACCAAACGACGCTTGTGCTTGTTCCTTTTCACGTCTTGGTTCTTGTTTTGCTTGTGTTTGTTGATTTTTCGTTTGGGTTTGCGGACGCTGTGGGCGTTCTTCTTTTGGTTTATTATCATCAAATCCAGTCGCAATAACCGTAACAACAATTTCATCTTTTAATTCTTCATTGATCACGGAACCAAAAATCACATTTACTTCTTGGTCAGCTTCATCTGTTACAATCCCTGCAGCTTCTTGGACTTCATACAAACTTAAGTTTTGACCACCGGTAATGTTCATTAAAATACCACGGGCGCCATCAATTGATGTTTCAAGTAATGGTGAAGAAATCGCTTTTTTGGCTGCTTCGGTGGCACGATTTTCCCCTGTTGCAATACCAATTCCCATTAAAGCAGAACCTTTATCTTGCATAATGGTTTTTACATCAGCAAAATCAACGTTGATTAAACCTGGTGTTGCGATTAAATCACTGATTCCCTGGACACCTTGACGTAACACGTTATCTGCTTCTCTAAACGCTTCTAACATTGGTGTATTTTTATCAATAATTTCTAATAATCGATCGTTTGGAATCACGATTAGCGTATCCACATTTTGCTTAAGTCCTTCAATCCCTTCAACGGCTTGCGTTGAACGTTTGCGACCTTCAAACATAAATGGACGTGTCACAACACCTACAGTTAAAGCACCCAGTTCTTTCGCAACTTGAGCGATTACTGGTGCTGCACCGGTACCGGTACCACCACCCATTCCTGCCGTCACAAAAATCATGTCTGCCCCTTCGAGTGCTTCTTCTAACTGTTCTTTACTTTCTTCTGCCGCTTTGCGACCAACTTCAGGGTTAGCACCTGCGCCAAGGCCCCGCGTTAATTTAGTTCCTAATTGTATCTTCACTTCTGCTTTTGATAAGTTAAGGGCTTGTGCATCGGTATTTACCGCAATAAATTCTACACCTTGCACCCCATGTTCAATCATGCGGTTAACAGCGTTATTACCACCGCCACCAACACCGATTACTTTAATAGTTGCTAACTGATCTAATTCTGTGTCAAACTCCAACATTCATTGTTCCTCCTCATCCATTATATCTCATCAAGATTAGACATAATACTGTCATTCGCTTAGTCGAAAAACACTTTAAAGAATTTAGCAATCCCAGACTCTTTCGGGTCATTGCTTTGATTTGTTTTTTTCTGTTCTTTTTTCGGTTTTGCTTTTGGTTTTTGCTTAATCGCTTTCGGTTCACGATCATATGCCGCAATATCAGAAACGCCTGTTTCAAGTCGTTTCCCTTGGACCCGAGCGTTATCATAAGTGAATTTTAAAATCCCCACCCCAGATGCATATTGCGCTTCTCTTACACCAATATAATCTGGAATTGCTACACGTACGTTACCGTGGTATAAGTCTTGTGCAAGTTCCAATGCCCCTGGCATTTGCATGGTTCCACCAGTTAAGACAAAACCTCCAGGTACATCACGATAGCCTAATTTTTTGATTTCTCTTGCGACGTAAGTGAAAATTTCTTCAAGCCGTGGCTCAATAATGTCTGAGAGCTCAAGTTGATTATATGCAAAGGACTGTTCACTGCCAATTGCTTTCACTTCAAATGTTTCGCCTTCATTAGCTTCCGGGTAAAAACCATAGCCATGCTTAATTTTTTTTTTCTCTGCCTCTTCTTGGCTTGTCTTCAAACCGTAAGCGATATCTTTGGTAATGCTATCGCCACCAAGTGGTATTACGCTTGTTCCCGTTAAATGACTGTCCTCAAAGATTGATAGCGTTGTACAACCTCCACCAATATCAATTAAAGCCACACCTAAATCTTTTTCGTCTTCAGACAACGCAATAGCCCCAGTTGCTAGTGGCTGTAAGCAAATATCCGTCACATTTAAATCTGCTTTTTCTACACATTTTAACAAGTTATGTACCATCGTTCTTGATGACGTGATGATTGTTCCTTCCATTTCTAAGCGAACACCAATCATTCCTCTTGGGTCATTAATTTCTTCTAAACCATCAACGATAAATTGTTTTGGAATCACGTCAATGATTTCCCGTTCTGGAGGGAGTGAAATCACTTTAGCAGCATCAATCACGCGCGTCACATCGTCATCACCAATTTCTCTGTTTTCACTTGCAACGGCAACAATTCCTTGACACGGTTGAAGTTCAACTTGATTTCCATTAATACCAACGATTACATTGTCAATGCGCATATCAACCATGCGTTCTGCACTTTCAATCGCCTCTCTAATTGATTGAACCGTCTTATCAATATCTACAATTCCACCCTTTTTTAATCCGTGTGATTTCGCGGCACCGACACCAATAATATTCAGACTCTCACCATTGATTTCGCCGATAATCACTTTCACTTTTGATGTTCCGATATCTAAACCGACTAAAATTTCATTATCCAAATCAAGGCACCTCCTAATCAACCATCAATTTTCCATTCGTTTCATTATCATTTTTATACAAAGCATCAATTTTTTCATATACATAACATAAATATTCCTAAATTTACTTAAAACTTATAGAATGTTCTTTTTCAGTATATCATTTTATTGCCAGTTATTTAATAGCATATTAAAAAAATATTCATAATACTTAAATTCATCACGACAGATTAAAGCCCTCTCTTTTTTTACCGTGAGATTCAATCATGATCGCTCGCTTATTTATTCAGCTTCGCTTGGCGTTTCTTTTGACTAAGGTCAAACAAATAACGACGAATTAATGCGATGTTTTGGAATAAACGCCAACCGAAAGCAAATACTGCCGCTAAGTACAAATCTACCCCTAATTGTGCACCAATAAACGTTAACAGCACAGCGAGCGTGATGTTAAAAAAGAAACCCGTCAAGAAAACTTGTGCATTAAATACCCGTTCAAGATGGGCACGGATGCCCCCTAGTAATGTATCAAAAGCGGCCAAGATCGCAATTGACAAATAATTCGAATAATATTCTGGAATAGTGATATCAGACAGTAAGCCTAGCAACACACCGATTAATAAAAAAATAATTGATAACCACATTACTCATCACCTGTTTCTAAGTCATCTGTAATTGAGATGAACTCTAAATCTAATTGATCCGAAAAAGCTGGTATGTCTAATTCTTCCTTTTCTTCTACATCAATCGTTATGTTATGAAGCAATAAATCCTCACGCGACTGGCTAACTGCTAAATAGTTAGACAGACGTTCAAGGTCATCTGCAGTTACCTTAATGGTTACTGGAAGGTCTCTAATCGGCCGTTGATTAACATAAACACGCCCACTCACGTCTCGTATCGCTGAATGGTTAACAATCCGTTCGTCTTCTACTGCAATAGCTATCGCGCCGTACAAGTTTAACTCATTCAAAAATCGATTGAGCAGCTCAGAGGTAATCTTTGGAAACGGTTCATCAGATTCAACGGCTTGAAAATCGGCTTGCCATGTGATTTCTAAACCCGGTGCCGTTATTCGCGTTAGACCAGCTTGCGCCATTAATTCTTTAATGCTCGATTGTAAGGTTTGAATTTGCGCTAAACGCGAGGTCGTATCGTAATCATTTTTCATCGCTGTTAGCGACTGAAACTCTTCTTGAAGTTCAATCCGACGTTCCTGTTCTGTCTGTAAAGCTGTTCTAATTTCCCAAAGATCACGTGTGTCTCGTTGTTCTGTTTCTGGTTTTATATTCAGATGTAAGCTAATCATAAAACCAATCAATAATGTTGCGAAGGCAAATAGCCAAATCGATTTATTCTTCATCTCTCTAATAACTCCCTTAATTATGTTCCATCACAATCTGATTCATTTGTTTATATTCGACTTCAATTTGGTCATTAACTAACTCATCAATTACACCTTGCGCTAGAGTTAAGCTATTCATTAATGTGTCCTTGTTACCAATCGCTTCAATCTCAAAGGGGGCAGGATAACTTTTACCATCAACTGAAATAACGGGTCCGACACAAACGACATGACTATCTGCATAAATTCGTTGCCCATTAATCGCAATCGCTTCAGCGCCGGCACTATACAGTTCATTGAGAACTAATTGAATATGGTAATCGTGTACAATATAGTCGTTTACATTTTCTTCACTTGGAACAAAGTTTTGATCTTTCAGTGAAAGAAATATACCTTCTCCTTCAATGTTTAATTCACCGACATACGCTTGTAAAGTTTGTTTTAACTCAACAGCTTCAGTTAAGGTCTGCTGTTCATTAGAGAAATTCTCTTCCATCTTCATTAAATCTAAACGTAAGTCATTAATATCTTGTTGTAACGTTTGGTTACGGGCTTCTAAATCAATCAGTTGTTGACGATAATGGAAGGTCCGATCCCATTCTTCATCAGTAATTTCTTCCGTATCATTAAAAAAACTGGTATGTTGGTACCCCACTGCAATAAGGTAGCCAAATACAAACAACACGAATGATAAAATCACGTGTTTTCCATTTAATTTCATTCAACTACATCCTCATCTTCTGTTTCTACATCTTCAAGATAGATTTCTTGGTCTGGATCAACTACTTCTTCACTTGGGTCGAACGCATTAAACACTGCACCACCCGCTCCAATCTCAATTAATCCTGGATCATTGGAATCAAGCTGACTAACAATTGAGGGATAACTCTTTATATGATTAGAAAAATCACGTATTGAGGTTTTTAACTCAAACCCATTCGTCATGTACAAATGAATTTGATACGGATTTGCTTCAGTAGGTGCATAGTGCAATTCAGAAATGTGGTCAACCAACTGTGGTTTCGTTTCTTTAAGTTGTGAAATCAGTAATTCTAGGTATTCATCATCACCAAAGTTAATCATTAGTGGTGCATCTCCTGGGTAACTGTCTAATGATGCATGATCAAGTTGCGTGCCGTTTTCTAATATAGGTATTATTTTGGTATTGTTGTACAAATATCCGACTGTACTGTTTTCGGTAATTTCAATTCGAACATCTTGGGGGAAGTGCCGTGTGACAGTAACACTTTTAATTTCCTTTATTCTCGTGATTTCTTTTTCGATAGCTGCTTTTTCAAAGCTCCAAATACTTAATTCTTCCGTTAATCCGCTCACTTCTAAAATATCTACTTCATCAAGATAATGCTGACCTTCGACTTGAATCGTTCTTATATGACTAAGTGGCGTTTCTAAATAAACCACAATAAGAATTAACAGCAACAATACAGTCAAATAGAACATAAACCGACGCTTTGCTTTTTTACGTCGTGTTTCTTTAAGGTTTGGAATACGATCTTCTATTGAAACGATGTTTTTTTCTCTTTTTTCTCTCATTTTATGCACCCTTTTTCGATAAATGATAACTTCACAGGGTATTGTTTAGTTAGTTAAATTATAGCACAGATTTAACCAGATAAGGGCTTACGACAATCAGACTATCGAACGCTTTTAACGCTTGTTTTTCATGAACACATTGACCGTGAAACGTTTGTTCTTACCGGAAATCATCTCACCTGTTTTAGATTGATAAACACACTTGCTTTTTCTAGCATTTCCTAGCAATGTCGAACGGATTAATCGTCAGTCAAAGCAAAAAATATTCAAATACAACAAAACGGAGTGGATACTTCACTCCGTTTTGTTACACCGTCTATGACTTACCCATCAGTACCTGAACGTTCATTACTCTTATAGTTGTTTAACAGTCGAGATAAATAAATCCCCGCGTTTTTCAAAGGTTGCAAATTGATCCCAACTTGCGCATGCTGGAGACAGTAGTATAACATCACCTGCTTGACTATCGCACCAAGCTGCTTTAATCATCTCATCTAAGGTCTCGCCAGTTGTGATCACTGGGATTCCGGCGTTTTCACCGGTTGCTTTAAGTTTGTCTTTTGTTTCACCATATAAGTATAACCCGACAACTCGGGTTAAATACGGTAACAAATCCTCAAACCCATTTCCACGGTCCAAGCCTCCCGCAATTAATCGTGTTGGTTGTTTAAATGCCTGTAACGCTTTTGTCGTTGCCAATATATTCGTCGCTTTTGAATCGTTATAAAATAACCGCCCTTGCTTCTCACCAACAAACTGCAGGCGATGTTTAACACCATCAAAAGTTGTCAACGTCTGCTTTATCCCAGCAAGGGTTGCTCCTAATAATAGCGTTGCTGCTACACTCGCTAAAATGTTAGCTAAATTATGTTCCCCAACTAAGCGAATGTGTTCAACAGCTATCACTGGTGTCGTTTGAAAATAGACCCAGTCATCTTTTAGATAAGCACCCGTTTCACAAATCTGCGTCGTTGAAAATGGCACTAAGGTTGCTTTACTCGTATTGACTAACTCAACAACATCTTGGTCATCAAGATTGTAAACCAAATAATCCTCTGCCGTTTGATTGGTAAATAGTTTCGCTTTGGCCAACTTATAACTTTCATAAGACCCGTGATAATCGAGGTGTGCTTCTGATAGATTAAGTAACGCAGCTACCTTTGGCTTAAAGGTTTCTGTTCCCATTAATTGAAAAGACGATAATTCCAATACCAACGTAGCATTTTCAGCTAAGTCAGCTGCAATTTCAATGGCTACCTCTCCAATATTTCCAGCTACTGCCACGTTTTGTTCACTGTTTTTCAACATCAGATGACTGAGTGTCGTCGTGGTTGTTTTTCCGTTTGATCCAGTGATTCCTAAAATGTTCTCATCCAACATATATTGTAAACATTCAATTTCAGTCAATATTGGCATCCCTAATTGTTCAGCTTTTTCAATCATAACATTTGAATAAGGAATACCTGGATTTTTAATAACACAGTCAACGTTTTCAAGCAACCGCGTATCATGTTCTCCGACAACAATGGTGATACCTTGTTGTCGAAGACGCACCACTGCTTCGTCATCGTCTGCTGTTTTTAAATCATTGGCATACACGTTTAATCCTTGTTGACTTAATACACACGCCGTTGCCGTTCCACTTTTCGCAAGACCTAACACCAGTACATTCTGATAAGGAAAATGCTTTAATTTATTTTTCATTAGATTATCACCTCATAGATAACAGTCAACAGCGCTAATAGTAAGCCTACCGACCAGAATACACCTACCACTTTCCACTCGGACCAGCCTTTAAGTTCAAAGTGATGATGGATTGGGCTCATTAAGAAGACACGTTTACCACGTGTTTTGAAAGAAACAACTTGAATCATTACGGACAGCGTTTCGATCACAAATACGCCGCCGAGGATTATAAGCAATAGTTCTTGATGCAAGAGGACACTGATTGCGCCTAGCAATCCACCTAACGCTAATGAACCGGTATCTCCCATAAATACTTTTGCCGGATATTTATTAAACACTAAAAACCCAAGTAAGCTTCCAACAATACTTAGACCGACAATTTCAACGGTTTCAAATCCCCCGTAACTACTAGCTAACACGCTAAAGGCAAAGAAACTAATCGCGCCAAGTCCAGCAACCAAACCATCTAGACCATCAGTTAAATTCACAGCATTCGAGGAACCAACGAGTAATACCACTACAAAAACCGGATACAACCAGGCTAAATCTATCGTTAACGAACTAAATGGTACAACAATTTCGCTTACTAATAAATCTTGAGCCATTAAAAAAAACACAGCACCGACAACGATTTGTCCCATTAACTTTTGCAAAGAAGTTAAACCTAGATTTCGTTTTAAGATAACTTTAATAAAGTCGTCCAAAAAACCCAAGGTTCCAAACCCTAAAAACACGAACATTAAAAGGCCAAATTCTTTTAAGAACCAGCTACCGGTTAAAAAGCGATGAGCGAAGAAACTAGTCAACACCGTGGCAATGATAAACAGTATACCACCCATTGTTGGCGTACCTGTTTTTTTCATGTGTGATTGAGGTCCTTCTTCCCGGATGCTTTGCCCGAACTTCAAACGGCGCAATAGTGGAATAACAATTGGACTAAACCCAACCATTATTAAAAAGCTGATAAATATAACAAGTATTCTTGATAATAGATCCATTTATAAACCTCCGTGATTTGTTAAATCATTCATTGTAAGTTGCTCTATTACTTTTTCTAATTGCATGCCTCGCGATGCTTTAAAAGCAAGCAGTGACGGTTTACTTAATTGATTTAAATAAGTAGACAAGGCTGCTCTCGTTTCAAAATGATGGTGTTTAATTTGCTCATTGGTTTTAATATGCCGGGCTGCTTCACCTACTGTCAATAATAGATCAACTTTATCTGTAACATAAGCACCTACCATGCGGTGATAATCCTCTGTCTTTTCACCTAATTCATACATGTCACCCAAAATGAGAACTTTTTGTTTGGTCGTCTCTAAATCACTTACGATGTCAATCAACCCACACATCGATGTTGGTGAGGCATTATATGCATCATTAATCACCTGATGGGGGCCTTTACTAGTTACCTCAAAACGCATGCCAGTCTTAATCATGTTATCAAAACCAGCTTGAATCGCTGCATCAGAGACACCTAAGTGATGAGCAATCGCGACTGCGTAACTCGCATTCTTCGCATGGTGCTTACCCACTAACGGGATGTTAAACGGTGTCTGATGATTCAGTTGGAAAGAGGTCCCATCACTAGTCACAACGACTGCTTCAATTCTGTAGTCATGCCGCTCTTCGAAGCCAACGCGAATGGTTTTGACCGCATAGTTTTTATTTAAAAGTGGTTCATCTCCATCATAAACGAATACACCACCCTTAGTTAACCCGGTCAGAATCTCAAGTTTGGCTTCGCTAATTCCCATTTTCGTTTTTAAAAATTCGATGTGGGATTCACCGATATTTGTGATGACTGCAATATCAGGTCGTGCTAAATTTGATAACACCTCTATTTCCCCTTTAGCACTCATTCCCATTTCTAACACTAATATTTCAGTTGTCGCTGGCATATTCAAGATGGTTAAAGGTAAACCAATATGGTTATTAAAGTTACCTTTTGTCACATGCGTTCGGAAGCTAGCTTTTAAAACACTGGCAACTAAATCTTTCGTTGAGGTTTTACCATTTGAGCCAGTGATGCCAATCACTTTTGGATCAACCTTATCTCGATACACCTTTGCCAACTGTTGTAGTGCTTCTAATGTATCGTCCACATAATAGATGACTGGTTTCGTTGTTAAGTGCTCAGGAAAGGGGTGATCCTTTTGCCAGAAGACAGCAAGAGCGCCTTGAGCTATTGCTACTTCGATAAAATCATGCCCATTAAAGTGATCACCGATTAGCGGGACATATAACTGATTAGTTAAATCTTGACGTGTATCTGTACCTACCCCTTTTAATTCCTGGTTTAATCCACCCTCAACATCAGTGGTGATTTTTTTTAAGTCACTGTCTTTAATCATTTGTCCTCACCTAAGTCTTTCATCATAAATGTTTGCGCAATTTGATAATCATCGAAAGGATACGTCGTTCCGTTAATGATCTGATAGGTCTCATGCCCCTTGCCAGCGATAATGATGACATCACCAGCTCGTGCTTTGCTGATTGCTTTTTCAATCGCCAATCGCCGATCTACTTCAATGGTGAAAGCCGACGATTGCATACCTTTTTTCATATCCTCTATGATCTGCAAGGGATCTTCTGAACGCGGGTTATCTGACGTGAGCAACGTATAATCACTTAGACGATCACTTACTTCCGCCATTAACGGGCGTTTTGTTTTATCCCGATCGCCCCCGCACCCAATCACACAGTAAACCTTTCCTTTTGCAAATGAACGCGCCGTTTCAAGAACATTTTCCAATGAATCTGGTGTATGGGCATAATCAATAATCACCGAATAGGCTTTATTACTATCAACAGCTTCAAAGCGACCTTTAACCCCTTTAATCGTCGCAAAACTAGAAGCAATGACAGCAAGGGGGACGTTTGAAACATAGGCAACCGCAATCGCTGCCAAGCTGTTGTAAACATTAAATTCTCCGATGAGTTTTGTCTCAATCGTGATCGCTTCGCCGCGCACCACCACTGTGTACTTGCTGTGATCGGCGTAAAGTTCGATATCTTTGGCATAGATATCACTTGCTTCGGATAAACCATACGTGATGACTGGTTGTGCTGTTACATCAATAAAACTTGCGCTATGCGCATCGTCTAGATTAATGATTGCATATTTAGGCCGTTCACTGTCATAGCGGTTGCCTAATTGTTGAAACAGGCGCTCTTTAGCGTGACGATAGTCGGCCATCGTCTGGTGAAAGTCCAAATGATCTTGCGTTAAATTAGTTAGTACAGCAATATCATAATCGATGCCACGGACGCGCCCTTCTTTTAAAGCATGCGAAGAAACTTCCATGATGCAGTGATCAACTTCAGCTTCTTGCATTAAAGCAAAATGTTGAAACAAAAAAGATGGCTCTGGTGTCGTATTTTTGATTGGAAACGTTTCTTCACCTATTTTCAACTGAATCGTACCGATTAACGCCGTTTTTTCTTGATGTTGCTTGAAAATGGCTTCCAATAAATACGTAATGGATGTTTTACCATTCGTCCCCGTAATTCCAATCATATGTAAATCATTGGTTGGGAAATTATATAACCGATTAGCTAAGTAGCTCATCACACGCAGGGAATCATTCACTCTGATGACCGCGATATCCTGACGGACTACTTCTTTTTCTACAATAACTGCTACCGCCCCTTGATTTACTGCTTGATCAATATAATCGTGTCCATCAACGGTATAGCCTTTGATACAAATAAACAAGTGACCATCTGCGACATTTCTCGAATCGCTCGTCATTCCTGTAATTGTTACTTCTTTTTCATTTAGCCATTCATATGCATAAGGGAATTGACTAATAAGTTGATGTAAGGATTTCACCTTTCATCACACACCTTTCTCTAAGTTTCCATTCGTAAAAAAAAGGCATTCATAAATGAATGCCTTTTTTTTAATACATTCCGTCTTATTATACCAAAAAATACAGCTAGCTAAAACGATTCAATTGGATTAGTTTAATAACTACACGTTCATATTTGTTTAATCATTAGCCGTTGGCGTTTCAGGTTCTTCCGCTTCAAAATCAGTAAAATCCGCTAAAAGATAGTGCCCCTCTGATAATTCAGTGCCAATTGCAACGCTTTGTTTTTCTAAATAACCCGTACCAGCTACTTCTAAATCTAAATCCATTAAATCAGCAAATTGGGTGACCGTACGGAGTGATTCCCCTTTTAAATTAGGCATGGTTGGTTGGTTTGTCACTAAAATAATTGTTTGAGTTGAAAGGATTTTTTCACCCATTTGCACATTACTGCCGACAATTTCACTACCTTCACCGACAACCAACGGCTTAACACCATGACCTTCTAAGTTTTCAACCACTTCTGCAGTCGCTTGTTTCTTGACCGCAGGCATGATTAGCTCACTTACGTCTTCTTCGATTTCTTTATCAGGTTGAATGTTTAAATAATGCAGGGCGTTCTCCATCACATGATTAAAAATAAAGGATACTGGTTTAGAACCCGATTCGGTTTCTTTAAGTTTAGGTTGTTTCACCGTCACATACATTAATAACTTCGGATCATCACTCGGAGCCATTCCTACAAATGAAAAGATGTAGTTTTCTCGTCCACTTAAATAACCACTAGCACCACCTGAAATTTGCGCTGTACCTGTCTTGCCAGCCAGCGTATACGAAGGTAAGTGGAAAATATTATGCGCCGTTCCCGTGTCGGAAGTAACGACAGACTCCATCGCGCTTAGCACTTGATCTGCAGTTGACTTTGAGATTGGTGTCCCTACCGACGTCGGTTCAGTGTTGCTTATAACTTTATTTGTATTTGGATCTGTTATCTCTTTAATCACAAACGGTTTCATCATCTCGCCGTCATTGGCAATTGCAGTCGCTGCTTGTATTAACTGAATTGGACTTACTGTTGTTCCTTGGCCAAACGCAGCATTTAACTGTTCAATCGGGTAATTAAAGACAATTCTCCCCGCTTGTTCTCGAGGTAAATCAACACCGGTTTCTTGGTCGAAATGGAAAGCTTTCAAGTAATTAAGGAAGGTGCTAGGTCCAATTTTCTCCCAAACAAGTTTCGCCATTGCGACGTTCGATGACCGCTGGAAACCTTCTGCGAAAGTAATACTTCCCCAATGTTTACGATAATCAGGAACCGGTCGATTAATTTCAGGAATCTTATATGTTCCAGATTTGTAATATTCATCTGGATTATAAACCCCTTCTTCAATCGCTGCAGCTAAAGTAAAAATCTTCATTGTTGAGCCGGGCTCAATTGGCGTTGAAACGACATCATTGTACCAATTGCTCACATCCTCTAAATCATTTGGATTATATGAGGGGCGATTACCTAACGCAATAATTTCACCCGTTTTCGGATTGACAACTGTTGCAGTAATCCGCTCAGGCTCAAATGTTTCCTCGACTTGGGATAACGCGTCCTCTAAAATCGTTTGAACTTTCTGGTCAATGGTTAATTTCACATGATAGCCGTCTTTTTTCTCTTCGATCACTTCATTAGCAGCCAACAAGCGGCGGTTATAGTTATCCGTTTGATATGTAATTGAACCATTAATGCCTGCTAGTTGATCGTCAAGTTGTGCTTCTATGCCCGTAATACCGGTAATGTCATGTGTATCGTCTGCTTGTGCTAGTCCAATCACGTGCGAGGCGAACATACCATTTGGATAATAGCGCTTCGCTTCATCTATAAAGTGAATGCCTGGTAACTCAAGTGCTTCAATTGCTAATTTTTGTTCACGTGATAAATTTTGGCCTGTTTGACCAAATTCGACTTGAAAACGTTCATTTTCTCTTCCCTCAATAAGAATCTCTTTTATTTTTACCGTATCCATTTCAAGAATTTGTGACAAACTCTCAGCTGTTTGGTCAATGTCAGCAACATGATTCAATCTTTTTTCGGGGTCAGGTGAAAAATCTTCATCAACGATCGCATAAATACGATGGACGGTTAAATCTTGCGCTAATGCCATCCCATTACGATCAACAATTGTACCACGTGTTGCATGAATCGTGGTATCTGCTTCTCGTTGTTGTGTTGCCCATCCTTCTAAATCAAAACCTTGAACCTGACCTGTTGCTTGAATATAGATAACACGAAAAGATACGATAAGAAAAAAGAGCAGAAAGAGAAACAAGAAAAACGTCACTGTCCAATTTGTCGTGGTTTTCTTTTTCATTCTCATACGCCCTTTTCAAAATAATCTCTTTATTCAATTGTCGTTGCTTGTTTTACTTTTGTGTTTTGAATATCTAAACCATTTTCTTTTGCGATGGCTAGAATACGTTCTGGGTTCGAATATTCCATTTTTTGATAGGTTAAGTTTTCATTGAGCGTCGTCTGTTCAGAAACATCGCCCTTTAAGCTTTCAATGTTTCTGTTTAATTGATCAACATTTGAACTCATATGTACCAACAAGAACAAAGCGACAGCGAACATCGCAGCATATGCACCCCACAGGACATATTCTCCTGTTGTGTACTTTTTAGACTTAACAACAACTTTAACTTGTTTGGACTGTTGGCGTTTAGGTGCTGTCGGTTGATATGATCTCGCATGATTAATACTCATCATTAATCCCGTCCTTTTTGATAGAAGAAGTTTTTGTCCCATACTTTAACTTTTTCAACAATCCGAAGCTTGGCTGAGCGTGATCGGCGGTTTTCTTCTAATTCAGAATCATCAGCGACAATTGGTTTTCGTGTAATCAATTTAAATGGTGGTTGACTTTGTTCTGGTACAACTGGCATGTTCCTAGGTAGTGGTGGGACAGAACTCCACTTTTTAAATGCTTGTTTACAAATCCGATCTTCTAATGAATGGAATGTAATAACGGCAATGCGCCCACCAATCGCACACCTTTCAGCTGCTTGATGCAATACATCATAAAAAGCATTTAATTCATCATTCACTGCAATGCGAATCGCTTGAAAGATACGTTTTGCTGGATGTGGTCCTTTTCTTCTGGCAGCTGCAGGGATCGCTGTTTTAATTAATTCTGCCAACTCCAATGTTGTTTCAATTGGTTTCTTTTCTCGTTCCTGTTCAATCGCTCGTGCGATTTGTTTGGAAAACTTTTCTTCACCATAGGTAAAGAAAATATGAACAAGCGCCTGAAACGTCCATTCATTTACAACTTGATATGCTGATAACTGACTTGTTTGGTCCATTCGCATATCAAGTGGGGCATCATTGTGATAACTAAATCCACGTTCAGTATGATCAAGTTGTGGTGAAGAAACACCTAAATCAAATAAAAAGCCATCTACGTTGTCAATGTCATATGTATGTAACACATCATTCAGATGTCTGAAATTCGAGTGAATAAAGGTAATATTATCGACATAAGCTTCTAGCCGTTTTTTGGCTGCGTCTAACGCCTGTTCATCTTGATCAAAACAAATCAATCGACCCGTTGTTAACTGTTTTGCGATTTCTAATGAATGACCACCAGCTCCCAGTGTGCCGTCTACATAAACGCCAGTAGGGTCAATATTTAAACCTTCAATCGTTTTTTCTCTTAAGACACTTTCATGATTAAACAATGTTTCCACCTCCTCAGTCGTTATAAATCCAATTCCATCATGTTTTCTGCTATATCACTAAAGGTTGAGGCGCTTTCTTCCATATAGCTTGTCCAGACTTCCTCAGCCCAAATTTCAATTCGATTTGATACCCCAACAACTGCGCATGCTTTTTCTATCGTTGCATAACTTGTCAATTGCGTTGGAAGATTGATGCGTCCTTGCTTATCAACTTCACATTCAAGGGCACCTGAAAAGAAAAACCGAGAAAATGCTCGGGCATCTTTTTTAGTTAAGGGTAATTTTTTTATTTTTTCTTCTAGAATATGCCACTCATCGATGGGATACACGAATAGACACTGATCAAGGCCGCGTGTGACTACAAAGCGTTCGCCTAAATCGTCACGAAACTTAGCCGGCATGATTAACCGACCCTTTGAATCTATATTATGTTTGTATTCTCCCATAAACATAATAATCGCCACCTTTTTTTACAGTTTACCACATCCCCCCACTTCCCACCACATATTTTTGGAATATTCCTAGAAGAAATGTAAAATAGTACATGTGTTCGCATAAGCTATGTAAAACAATAGGTTAAGCGCTTACATTAATCCTTCTTTAGTTGCGTACAGTCAGAAACGCATTTTAGTACTATGTATTCATAATCAAGAAATATAGACCCGTCAAACTTCTCATTATTGGTCATTAACATAAAAAAAAGACCCACAAGGGGTCCTAACACTAGTTCATTATAACGGATTTATCACACTTAAGATGAACAATACCAAGTAAGCAGGAAATTGAATCAAAAATAGACTCCGTAAGTATAGCTTGATCAATCGCCGGAAATAAATATCTCCCACCATCCGCCACTGGATAACCATTAATAAGATAAATAAGAATATAAGACCAATCCATAAATATAACAGTTCAAACAGGTGGTAGGATTCTTGCAAGATAATTACATTAGCGATCAAAAAAAACACACTCGATAATTCGATCCCCTGATGAATGGCTTTCTTCTTTTGATGGTGAACACGCTTCATTATGTAATACGTTGCAATGAGTACAACAGGTGGAAAACTTATCAGTACAGCAACAATAGTTGCTAACGCTTCAGTCACAGACATCCCTCCTCATTGATCCTTTTGACTGGCTACAGGCTACTACCGACCAATATGACTTAATCACACGAAAATCGCTGAACGCGTGAGATCAGTAACTTAAATGCAATCGCTCTAGAGCCCTGTTATTAAAGTCCGCCAAAATATTCATTACTAGTTTGCATTAAAACAAACTAGCTGTCAATGACATATCATTACCAACTAATGAAAGTGAAGGGCAAGACTTCCGCTTAAAGATGAGTGCGTTTTATGTTGATTACTTAACCGCAAATAGGTAGCAACCACCAGCGAATAAAAGCATAAAAAAATACTAGCCAATTGGCTAGTATTTTTCAACGCGGTTTTATGCTTCAACCACTTGTTTTCCATCATATTGACCACATGATTTACAAACATGGTGAGACTTAGTAAGCTCGCCACAGTTAGAACATGCTACCATACCTGGCACCTGTAATTTTTTGTGTGTACGTCGTTGATTCTTCACCTTTTTAGATGTTTTTCTTTTTGGTACTGCCATGTCTTACACCTCCTTCACTTCCGAAACGAAAATCCCCTTTATCAGATAAAGGATGGGAAGTGATCTTTACACTTATCCTTATTGATTTTCATTCTTATCATCACGTAATAATGACTGTAATTTAGACATTCTTGGATCGATTTGATCCGTACTATCATTTTCTTCAACTACAGTCCAGCCGTCTCCAGCTGATAAAGCATGAGCCTCGATAACTTCCGGGTCAGCAAAGACACGAAATGGAATCTCTAATAATACATTTTCCTTGATAAAAGGTTCTAAGTCAAGTATTTCTCCATCAACTGGATGAATTTCTGACTCATCTTCCTCCTTGTAGTACGTATCAATGGAAAACACTTCTACAGTATGAATATCAAATGGATAAGGGACATCAACCAATGATCGTGCACATGGCAAAATCATCTTGCCCTTAATTGATAGGTTTACTGTAATTAACTTATTTTGCGCAGTGGCTACACCAGCCACTTCTACTGAACCAACTTTACGGATATCATTATCCATTGATTCGAGCTCGGATACATCAACTTCACCTTCGAAAGGAAAGCCCTCTTCTTGGCGAAGTATCTTCTGAATTGAAATTTTCATATCTCTCACCTCGGAAAGCACAACGTTTATTGTAAAAGGAAACTGACCATTTGTCAATATTTTTTCTTTACAGACGTTGATATTTTTAGAATCGCTTAACTTGCATGTAAATTATGATACAATACCGCTTAGAAGGAGTGAATGATATTGAAAGCTTTAGGTTTAATTGTTGAGTATAATCCTTTTCATAACGGTCACCTCTATCATATCGAAGAAAGCTTGAAAAAGTCAAACGCTGAGGTTGTTATTGCAGTGATGAGTGGTCAATTTCTACAACGCGGCGCACCTGCAATCGTTGATAAGTTCACCCGGGCAAAGATGGCAATTGATCACGGCTGTGATTTAGTGATTGAATTACCAACAATTTTCGCCACCCAACATAGTGATATTTTTTCAACAGCCGCACTTACGCTATTAAATAAATGTCAAATAGACCACTTAATTTTCGGCAGTGAATCAGGGGATATCGATGCACTAATGGGTCTACAAAACAAGTTAGATGCTAACCGTTCAGCGATTAATCAATCGATAAAGCCGTATTTAGATGATGGATTAAATTATCCGCTCGCTTATCAAAAAGCCGTCGTAGCATTGGGACTTCAATCAGATGAAAAATCCACCCCCAATAACATTTTAGGGTTGGGGTATATTAAGGCCCGAAATGCAATAAATCCAGACATCACTATCGGTACGATTAAGCGGAAACAAGCAGCTTATCATGATGGCGTCTTACAAACCCCTATTTCTAGCGCCACAGCTATACGCAATAGCCTCTTTGAAGAAACAAAGCAACCAGAAACGGCGATGCCTAAGAAGGCTTACCATGATTTAATTAGTTATCGAACTCAAACCGGTCGTTACCACAGTTGGGATTTATATTATCCTTACATAAAATACCGTTTACTAACAGATGACTTATCGGAACTGAGAACCATTCAGGGGATGGATGAAGGAATTGAGTACCGACTCGTTCGTGCGGCTAAGCAGGCGACAACGTTTACCGAATTTCTCAAGATGATTCATACGAAGCGATACACCCATACAAGAATTTCACGTCTACTCGTTCAATTACTCTTATCCATTAAAGCAGTTGATGTTGAATCACAATTAAATGCCCTACCAAAGCTTAATCAATTCCGGCTTCTTGGACAATCAAAACAAGGCGAACGGTATCTGAAATACTTAAAACACAGGGCGGATATTTCATTTTTTGGACAAGTAAAAAAAGAGATGCCGCCTCACCTTTCACTTGATGTGACTGCTTCTCGTATTTATTACCAGCCGTTGATGGACACGTTTATCTCTAGAGAATTCCGCCCCCCTTATCGGGGCGATAATGAATTAAACGAAGCCACTACTATTCAAACAGATATCACAAACGACAAGCCCTTTCTATGAGCTTGTCGTTTGTTATTTACTTGCCGTGTGCGATTTGTAAATCAGTTAAATAGTTTAAGGCATCATCAATCGTATCTACCGGCACGATTGCCATGTCTGACCCAATAGCTTCCGCTGTTTGTTTGGCAACCAAATAATTCGAATGTTCACGACCTTCTTCATTCGGCACAAAGAAAATATCACACGCTTGTTTATCAGCGGCCACTACTTTTTTATCCACACCACCAATGCGATGGACAGATCCATCATAATCGATTTCACCAGTAGCAGCGATGTTTAACCCGTGCGTAATGTCTTCTGACGTCAATTGATCATAGACCTCAAGCGCAAGTGCTAAACCGGCGCTTGGACCTCCAATATCGCCACTATCAAATACAACGTCTCTACTTAACTCAACCTCTCGATTAGTTACCAATTGAATACCAATCCCAAAATCATCAGCATCAGTCTCAAAAGGTACGAGTTCAATTATTGTTTCAAATGATTCTTCATCCCTGATTACAGTAAACTTGAGTTCGTCATGAACTTGGTAACTTTCTACTTTTTCGATTAAATCATCAGCATCAACAATGGATTGTCCTTCAATTGCAATAATCTTATCACCTGTTTCAAGCACAGCTTCTGCCGGCATCCCCGCTAAAACATCAACGACATAAACCCCTTCATATTCAACGTGATAGTCAACATTCGCTTGATCAAAAGCAACGAGCACTGACTTTTGTTGGGCGCTTTCCATCATCATTAATTGATTTTTCATATAGTTATCGCGATCATATCCTTCCGGAAAAACTTCTTCAAGCGGATAAATATCTTGATAATCTGAAAATAGCGCAATAATATAATTCAGCGGTGTCGCTCGACCGCCTCTAATGGTTACTAAATGCATGTCTCCTTCACTGTCATAACCCGCTTCAACCGCAACCACAGGGTTTAATGGATCGGCTGATCCAGGCTTATAAATGTAATAAGGTAGTGGTAATAAACTCCCAATCAGAATGACACTAATAAACACTAAAAATATTCCGTGTTTTTTCACCCACTGCATTTGATTCCCTCCATTTCTATGTCGCCGAAAAGGTTAAATCTTTCAATCCCTAAGATTACCCCTCCTAAGCGAATATATGTTCGATTTTTATTTTAAACTTAAACCGAACATAATCTGTTCAGTTTAAGCGCACTCTTTATTGGTCAAATTTTCGTTTTAACGCGAGTTCAACACAAGGCGGCACTAAATCCGCAACATTCGCATTGTATTTTGCTACTTCTTTAACCATACTTGAACTGAGGAAAGAATACTTGTTGTTTGACATAATGAAAAATGTCTCTACATTCTTATTTAACTTGCGGTTCATTGAGGTTATTTGTAGTTCATACTCAAAATCACTGACTGCTCTGAGCCCTCTTACTACAGCTTCTGCTTGCTTTTCACGCGCATAATCCATCAATAATCCGCCGTGACGATCAATCGAAACATTTTCAATGTGAGCAGTCGCTTCTGTTATCAGACGCATGCGTTCTTCCACCGTAAACAATGGTTCTTTTGAATCATTATGAAATACGGCAACAATAACGTGTTCAAATACTTTTGCCGCGCGTTCAATGATATCTAAATGACCATACGTGATCGGGTCAAAGCTTCCTGGACATATCGCTAACTTAGTCATGATCATTTCCTTCTTTCTGATACAATGAAATCACGGTAATGCCACCATATTTTTCACTGCGCAATTGTTTAAAACCATGGATGATTTCTGGTAAAACGACTGATGTATCGTGCTCCAATATTAACAATGTGTTTTCATTCGTGAGATTATATTTGGTAAGCGCTTCAAGAATTTTATCATAAAAGTCTTGTTTATAGGGCGGATCTAAAAAGATATAATCAAAAATAATCTCGCGTTTACCTAATGCTTTTAATGCTCTAAACGCATCGTTACGGTATACTTCTGCTCGCTCATTCAAAGCCAAACTTGTTAAGTTTTCTTTCACTTTTTGAATGGCTTGTAATTGTTGATCGACGAATATTACCTTATCGATGCCACGACTAAGCGCCTCAATTCCTAGACCGCCGCTTCCCGCAAATAAATCCAATGCAACGCCGCCGTTAAAGAAGGGTCCAATCCGATTAAAAAGTGCTTCTTTTACTTTATCTGATGTTGGACGCGTTAACTTATTGGCGACAGTGTTTAATTTTCTTCCCTTATGTTCGCCAGCGACAACTCGCAAACGAATCACCTCTCTCATGCGTTCTTCACTTACTGTTATGTAGATATTTCGATGAATACTTTAGTATCCTATCACAATTTAATCACAATGACAAAAAGACTTATAACCTGTTGTTATAAGTCTTAAATGCCCATCTCATATTCATAATCCTTCTTCTTATCAAGCTTCTTACTCTCAAAGGTTGTCCGAATCATTGGTTTATGTGAATAAGCGACTTTTGAGACATATGCCAACTTCTCAAATTTTTCGTATTTTTCTTCAATTTCTTCTTGGTCAACATAAATAACGGCATAACGAAGCTTTCTGGAAACACTAATTAGATGTCCATAACGTTTCAATTGCTTAATATTTTTCATATGCTGAAACCAAACAATCAACCCTTGCCTTTTAGTACGTATCAAACCATTCACCTCTTTAATTATGCACTACAACCACAACCGCCGCCAGTACTACAACCCTTTTTATGCTCAGTAAACAACGCATGTTCTCTTTCAACAATAATATCTTCACTGATTGTGTGCGCAAGCTGCTCTGTTACATCTTCTAATAAGGTCTGTAATTGACGCTCAGCCTGAGTAAAAGCAGCTACGGTGTCATGCATATCTATTTCACGTTTAAGTAAACGCGTTTCTTTTAAAATTTTGCTGTAATCTGGGTGATAACGTCCAAATCGCTCAATATCTTCATAGTCGATTTTCTTCTGTTCAAACGTCCGAATTAATGCTTGGGCTTCGGAGTCTTTCTTTAATTGTTCTTTTTTATTTAAATAATTAACCATCGCTTCTGAGTGATTAATCATTGAAATTAATTCATCTGTTTCATCTAATAAATCAATAATTTCTATAGTTGCTAACATTAAAAACACCTCCACTTCTCTAACTATACCAGTATTTATTTGGATTGAAAAGCAACAGCTTACATTTCACAGAAAAAAATGTTTCAATCCTCGCAATACAGTAAAATACATTTCATAAAAATAATTATTTTCTAATTTGTTTTTCACTATCAAAATTTTATCATACATGATATATTTCAATGAGAAGCATCATCAAAGACTTACTGGAGGGTTACGCATTGCGCAAATTACTAACAAAACGACAATGGTCGCTGATCTTTGTTGGAATCATATTAATAATTTTCTTCTTATTTATATTCCCGGTTTCGTTACCGTTAGTATTTGGGTTTATTACGGCATTGTTTTTAAATCCAATCATTAATAGTATCGAATCACGATTTAAATTGAATCGCAAACTAAGTACAACGCTTGTTTATCTTGCTTTTTTATTTCTATTTATTTTCATTGGCGCTTACATCACAACCAACGCTATCACACAGTTAATTGATCTTGTAGAAAATGCACCAGAGTATATTTTACAAGTGAACGGTATGGTACTAGAATGGAGCCAAGACTTAGAACGTGTTTTAGAAGACTTGCCCTCTGAATTCATTACAGAAGTACGTGCAAGCATCGAAAGTTCTGTTCAGCAATTAACAACCATCTTAAGAGCATGGGTACGCGTTGATCGTTTAGCTAAGATTGTTGCTGCCATTCCCAATTATATCGTAAGTTTTGTTGTTTATTTGATTGCTTTATTCTTATTCATGTTAGAGTTACCTATTTTAAAAGCGAAATTCTATTCATTGTTTTCTGAAGATACATCTGAAAAAATCCAATTTATGAACAAGCGTTTAAAAAGTGTTCTTGTTGGTTTTTTAAAAGCACAATTCTTTGTTAGTTTAATCATTCTAGCTGTCACACTAATCGGCTTATTTATCATTATTCCAAAATACGCAATGATTATGGCAATAACTATTTGGCTAATTGATTTAATTCCGATTATCGGTTCGATCGCCATTTTAGCCCCTTGGTCAGTTTACATGTTTTTGACCGGGAACATCCTTATGGGGACTCAACTTGCGATTTTAGCAATTATTCTCTTGGCCATTCGACGCACCGTAGAACCGAAAGTAATGGGTCAACACATTGGCCTGTCACCGTTAGCGACGCTTATTGCGATGTATGTTGGCTTAAAATTGTTAGGATTCTTAGGCTTTTTCATTGGACCACTCGTTGTTATTGCCTTCACTTCTGCCAAAGAAGCAGGCATCATTAAATTCAATCTAAAGCTATAATCAAAGTCTTATCATACAATAGACAAAAACACGATCCGAATGGATCGTGTTTTAGCCTAGTTGCGCATTTTCATGCAATCTATTTAATTGTTTCTCTAAATTATCTAGTAACGCTTTACCTTCCACTTCTTCGATTAAATTCAAGCGAACAGCAAAGTCAATTTCACGTGATAACCCAAACATCTGTGTATCTAAAACCTCTTCATATAGAGGACACTGAGGCATCATTAAATTATCCATTTGTACTTGGATTAATTTCAATATTTTATCCGCATCTGCCTTCAGAAGGGCATAGGCTTTGTTAGCATCCGTCAGTATAGCTTTTTCCATCATACAAATCCCCCTCTACAATAGATCCTTCTTTTATTTATATTAAAGGTATTAAATAAAAATTGCAAGTCATTTCAAAAGAAGACCTTGATCAAATGATCACGATTATACAGTCAGTTTCGAATATATTCATCTACAAAAATAACCCTTGTTAACGACATAAACGCTTCGTTAACAAGGGCCTTCTCTTCCGCATTTTAATCTCTCACTTTATTATAATAGTTGACACCAAATTGAGAACCTTCACTAACCATGTCTACATTTCCTACATCTTCACTGTCATAGCCCGCTGCTTCTTCTAATGGAAAATCATCATGTTTTTTTAATTTCAGTTTGAAAAGTAAATCTTCTCCTTTTTCTTTCAAACTTGAACGACGCTCTGAATTAAGTAGTAATAAACCTGCACTTGCAGCCACCCCAGTAATCACGCCTGCAGCCATATATGCTTTAGTTTGTTTATTCATAATTCTCCTCCCTTTCCTTTACTATAAGAATTCCCATTAATAAGCGACACTAAACGTCAAGCTTTTTCTCTTTTTGATGAATTCCTTCTATCTCTTCATTCTCATTTCACTTGATTTATGCTAAAATAAGCAATAATAGCAGAATAAACAAGTGAGCAATTGATTGACAGAAGCGGAGGAATATGAAATGGATGTAAAATGTCCTATTTGCGATCGCATTGATGATATAGATTATAATTCACCATTAGCCAAAAAATTACGAAATAGAAGAAAGCATCTTTATTTATGTACAGAATGCTCCGAGCGTATTGCTAAAAACACTGAAGCGCGCCATCGTTCTGGTGATTTCAAATTATATGAAGAAAAATATGAAGACGACCCTTACTTATCGTAAAGGTCGTCTTCACATTTAGTTAGATATTATTTTAGTTCTAAATAGCGACTAATCACTTCATCTACGATATCTGGGTGACCGGCAACGAGTGGTTCTTGTTTTAAAAAACTAAGTGGTGATCCGTCTGCTTGCTTTATCACACCGCCTACTTCATTATACAAAATGGCTCCGGCCGCAAAATCCCATGGATACAGTTTAAAAGAAACATAACCATCAACAATAGCTTCTGTCAAATATGCAAATTCAAGTGCAGCTGAACCATAGGTTCTAACCCCACGTACGCGCTTCACAAGTTCTCGAACTTTCACATCATCTACATATGGATTTTCGGTCGTCCATAATGTATTCATCATAAAAATTGAAGTCTCTAGCGTTTTTGCGTTAGCTATACGCTGAAGTAAACGCTCATTTTTATAGGCCCCTTGCCCTTTTTTAGCATGATACAATACATCTGCCATGACATCATAGACAAGCCCAATCTCACCTACATCTTCATGAAAAACAGCTAAAGAAATTGAAAACAGTCTTTTTTGATGAATAAAATTCATTGTCCCGTCAATCGGATCAATGATCCACACTGTACCCGTTAGCGCTTCTACTTTGTCGCCGAACCCTTCTTCAGATAAAATGAAGTGACCTGGAAAGTGAGTGCGGATTTTGTTAGCGAAAAATTGTTCAACTGCCTTATCCATCTCTGTTACAAGATCATTTTCATTTGATTTCGTATCAATTTCTCGTGGATCATCAATACGTTTTCGAATCATTTCTCCTGCCTCTAGAACCCAGCTTTTAGCTGCTTGATAAACGGTTTCTGTTTGAAATTTTTCCATAATTATTGTCCCTCTTTTCTTTTTTTAATCCTTCATTTTTCTTTATTTTAGTAATCAACGTTTCACGACGCATTAACAAGGAGAACTTCTGCAATATATGTTAAAATGAAAAGTAGCGTTGCTATCTATGCCGGTATCATTAAGTGAAGCTACAGCCCTAAATCAGGCTGAACGTATTAAATCGATCAGCGATAGATTCTAAGGCTTGTTTCTAACCTGTTAAGGCACGAAAGCTACACTAGAATTTTTCAAATAAACCACAAAAAATATCATAAGTAGTGTCAGCTTTATCAATTGATAATTGTTTTTTTAATAGTTTATTTACCGTTGTTCATTTTCAGGTACATTTTTTCAGTGCGTTTAGCTGTTTCGATGGTCTGATACAAGGAGTAACCGGTATCTTTTTCAAACTTACGCCCTATCTGTTTTTCTTCACCTTTACTGGAAACAACTGTTTTGAACGCTTTATATTTATCGATCAGTTCTTTGGTTGAAACGGCTTGATGATAACTTTTTTCAACAATATCTAAATACTCTACAACTTTTACCATTTCTTCAGTTGACCAATCCAAATCAATTGGGAATGAATAATTCATGTCTTCACCTCTTCAAAATTTTTTATGGCTATTTATATTTTTTTTTGCTATAATTCTTTTGCTTTAACACACAATTTTTTCTATTAAAGGAGTTTATTATGCAATCACATGAAAAAACACCTCTGTTTACGGGGTTAATCAAACACATAGAAAATAACCCGGTGCCATTTCATATCCCCGGTCATAAAAACGGACGCGGTATGGATAAAACATTTCGCGATTTCATTGGTGAAAACACGCTAGCGATTGACTTAATCAATATCGCTCCACTTGATGATTTGCATCATCCCAGCGGTATGATCAAGGAAGCAGAAGCTTTAGCTGCTGATGCTTTTGGTGCAGAGTACACCTTTTTTAGCGTTCAAGGCACAAGCAGCCCTATAATGGCGATGGTCCTTAGTGTATGCCGACCAGGCGATAAGATTATTGTACCACGAAACATTCATAAATCGGTGACCTCAGCCTTAATTTTTTCTGGTGCCATCCCCATCTTTGTTCATCCTGAGCTAGATACTGAGCTAGGCATTGCGCATGGAATTACACCCATTTCTGTTGAACATGCCATACAACAACACCCCGATGCGAAAGCAGTCTTTGTTATAAACCCTACTTATTACGGGGTTTCAGCTGACCTTAAGCATATCGTTGATATTGCTCATAGTCATGGCATACCTGTACTTGTTGATGAAGCACATGGGGTCCATATTCACTTCCATGAAGATTTACCAGTCTCCGCAATGGCTGCTGGTGCTGATCTTGCAGCAACAAGTGTGCATAAGCTCGGAGGATCGATGACTGGTAGCTCCGTCTTAAATGGTCGGACAGGCTTCGTAAATAAAGAACGTGTCCAGACAGTATTGTCAATGCTAACAACGACATCAACTTCTTATGTATTACTAGCATCACTCGATGTCAGTAGAAAATATTTAAAAACACAAGGTTATGATCGATTGAGTGAAACAATTACTTACGCGAATCGCTTGCGCCAACAAATTAATGCGCTTGATTACTTGTATTGTCCTGGCAGTGAAATTTTAGGCACTGATGCTACATTTGACTATGATCCTACTAAAATTTTGGTTTCAGTCAAACAACTTGGACTTACAGGATACGACGTAGAGAAGTGGTTGCGACTTCATTATAATATTGAAGTTGAATTATCAGATATGTACAACATCCTTTGCATCATTACTCCTGGGGATTCTAAAGAAACCATAAATTTACTGCTTATGGCCTTATCTGAACTTGTTAGAACTTATAGCAAAGATGCTACCGAACGTACCGTTCAAGTTAGTCATCCACCTATTCCTACTTTGGCAATGTCACCGAGAGATGCCTTTTATGCTGAAATAGAAGTGATTCCTTTAAAAGCTAGTGCCAACCGCATTAGTGCAGAATCTATTATGATTTACCCACCTGGGATTCCTATTTTTATTCCTGGAGAAATTATTACTACAGAAAGCCTTGATTATATTGAAGCAAATGTTGAAGCAGGGTTACCCGTACAAGGACTAGAAGATGAAACGCTAGAAACCATTCATGTCATTAAAGAAATGCATGCAATTACTTAAAAAATAAACACGTGTCAAACGTTAGGCAGTACTTGCCCAGACGTTTACACGTGTTTAACTTTTATTACCGATTTAGTTGAGTGTCTTAATCAACTTTTTTTATTGCATCTGGATCAACAAAAGAATAGCCTCTCTCTCTTAACCCTGAGACGATATCAGGTAAGGCTTCATTTGTCCACGTTCTGTCATGCATGAGAAGATTTGCGCCATCGCGTAAGAATTCGGTATTTACCATGATATCTGCTAAATTTGTGGCATCTTGATAGTCTTTTTCCCAATCGTAACCATAACTCCAGTTCATCACGACCATATTTTCTTCCTCGGCGATAGCCAGTGACTCATCAGTATTTGCGCCAAAAGGTGCGCGGAAAAACTGCGGACGCTCTCCAATGATTGATTCAATTAAATCATTCAAATCAACCAATTGTTGGCGTTGTTCCTCTCCTGATATATCCTGTAAATTCGGATGATTAAACGTATGGTTCCCTATCGCAAACCCCATATCGTGAATGTCTTTTAATATGTCATGCTTTTCATCCGTAGCTAAAAAATGACCATTAACAAAGAATATAGCTGGTACTTCTAGTGATTTTAATGTCTGCGCCATTTCTAGTGCTTGACCATCAGGTGCATCGTCTATTGTTAACAAAACAACTTTTTCATCAATGCCTTCTTCAATTGGCTCAACTGCCCAATTATTTTGATTCACTTGATAACTTACTTCTGGTTCATCTGGCGTTTCTTCGGTCACTTCTTCATCACTCTCTTCTGAATCTTCAGCTCCGTCATCTGCTGGTAAATCTTGTTCAGCTGAATCACTGTCTTCTGCTTCATTTGAAGGATCAACTTCTTCATTACCTGCTGTTTCAGTGTCGGGTTCATCAACAGATTCGTTATTGCAAGCTGTGATAAATAGAATCAATAATAAAAGGCTAATTCCTGTTGTGATTTTTTTCATATGTACCCTTCCTCTCGTTATCTCTATTCTACAATATTTTGACATAAAAAAACACCAGAAACAAAATGTTTCTGGTGTTTGATAAAATAAATTTGATTATCGAGCAACATGAATCGGTGTACCCATAATAACTTCAGCAGCTTCCATTGTAATCTCCCCGAGTGTTGGGTGAGCATGGATGGTAAGCGCTAAGTCTTCTGCGGTCATACCAGACTCAATGGCTAGACCTAATTCAGAAATCATGTCACTTGCATTAGTACCTGCAATCTGCGCACCAATAACAAGTCCATCTTCTTTGCGGGTAACTAATCGAACAAAACCATCAGAACTACTTAATGATAGTGCACGACCATTAGCTGCAAATGGGAATTTCGCTGACTTTACATCATAACCTGCTTCTTTGGCTTCTTGTTCAGTATAACCTACGGTCGCTAGTTCAGGATCAGAGAATACAACAGCTGGAATGCCATTGTAGTCAATTTCAGATTTATGACCAGCAATTGCTTCAGCAGCAATTTTACCTTCATAAGATGCCTTGTGGGCAAGTGGCGGGCCTGCGACAATATCACCAATTGCATAAATATTATCTAAGTTTGTCCGGCATTGCTTATCAATCTCTATTAAGCCACGGTCCGTCATTTCCACACCGACTTGTTCAAGTCCAATTTCTTTCGTGTTTGGATAACGTCCAACTGTAACAAGTACGTAATCTGCCTCGATTGTTTCTTCTTTACCGTTAGCTTCATACGTTACTTTTACGCTATCCTCTGATTCTTCAGATGATTTAGCCATTGCGCCAGTGACAATTTTAACGTTTTTCTTTTTAAGATGGCGTTTAACTATCGCTGACATGTCTTCTTCAAAACCATTTAAAATGTCATCCATACCTTCTAAGATGGTCACTTCTGTTCCAAAGTTTGCGTATGATGTACCAAGTTCAGTACCGACATAGCCACCACCGATAACTACTAATTTTTTAGGGATTTCTTTCAGGTTGAGTGCACCTGTAGAATCTAAAATACGTTTTGAGTATTTAAATGATGGAATTTCTATCGGTGTAGAACCTGTCGCAATGATACAGTTATTAAAAGTATAGGTTTGAGATTTTTTCTCATCCATTACACGTACTGTATTTTGGTCGACAAAGTAAACTTCACCGGCAACGATATCAATTTTGTTGCTTTTAAGTAACCCTTCAACACCTGAGGTTAACTTATTAACCACACTCGCTTTCCAATCTTGGACTTTACTGAAATCAACCGTAACATTTTCAGTTTTAATGCCCATTTCGTCAGCGCCATGCGCTTCTTCGTAGCGGTGTCCAGCTTGGATTAATGCTTTAGAAGGGATACATCCTACATTTAAGCACACCCCGCCAACTGCGCCTTTTTCTACAACTGTAACTTTTTGACCTGTTTGGGCAGCGCGGATGGCAGCTACATAGCCACCAGGTCCAGCACCAACAACTAGAGTATCTATTTCAATTGGGAAATCTCCTACTACCATATTCGATTACGCCTCCATCATGATTAATTGTGGATCGTTCAATAAACGTTTCACTTGGTTTAAAGCATATTGCGCTGTTGCACCATCTACGATACGGTGATCGAAACTTAATGAAAGTGCAAGCACTGGTGCGACAACAACTTCACCATCTTTAACAACTGCTTTTTCAGCAATACGGCCAATTCCTAAAATCGCAACTTCTGGGTGATTGATCACTGGTGTGAACCACTGACCACCCGCAGAGCCAATGTTAGTAATTGTGCATGAGCCACCACGCATCTCATCATTAGATAATTTACCTTCTTGAGCTTTAGCTGCTAATGTATTAATGTCTTTAGAAATCTCAAAGATTGACTTAGCATCTGCATCTTTGACAACAGGAACAAGTAATCCTTTATCAGTATCTGCAGCAATACCAATGTTGTAATAGTGTTTGTAGACAATTTCATCTGTACTATCATCAACTTCTGCATTTAATACTGGGAATTGTTTCAGCGCTGAAACAAGTGCTTTAACAACATACGGTAAGTATGTTAATTTGATATCTTTTTCAGCTGCTACTGGTTTGAATTTCTTCCGGTGATTAACTAACTCTGTCACGTCAACTTCATCATGTAAAGTTACATGCGGAGCCGTGTGCTTGGAATTAACCATTGCATTAGAAATTGCTTTACGGATACCAGACATTTTTTCACGTGTTTCTGGTAAGTCAGCTGTAGATTTTTTAACACCTTTGTCTGTTGCTTTTTCTTCTTTTGTTGCCGTTTTCGTATCGTCTGCTTTAGTTTCTGATTTCGGCGCTTCAGATGTTTGTTCACCATTCATAAATGCTTCAACATCTGCTTTTAAGATACGACCGCCTTTACCAGTACCTTTTACATTACCAATCTTAACATCATTATCACGTGCGAATTTACGGACTGAAGGCATTGCAATCACACGCTTACTAGCTGCAGTTCCTGATGTGTCTTCGTCAGCATCTTTTGCTTGTTTCGAATCTTCTTTCAGTTCTTCTTTCAACTCTGGTTCTACTTTAGGTGCAGCATCATAACCTTCTGCAAAAATTGAGATAATCACTTCACCTACAGTTGCGACATCACCTTCATTAAAGTGTACTTCTTTTACCGTACCTTCAACTGGGGATGGAATTTCCACCACAGATTTGTCATTTTGAATTTCGCATAAAACGTCATCTTCTTTAACTTCATCGCCAGCTTTTACAAACCATTTAACGATTTCACCCTCATGGATACCTTCACCAATGTCAGGTAAGTTAAATTCGAACACACCTTTTCCATCAGATGTTTCTTCCGTTTTATCTTCTTTTTCAGCTTCTTCTTTAGAAGCATCTTCAGATTCGTTACTTTCATAACCTTCTGCATCAATTGTAAGTAGAATTTCACCAACAGTTGCAACATCACCCTCACCAAAGTGTACTTCTTTGACGGTACCGTCAACGGGTGATGGAATTTCTACTACAGATTTATCATTTTGAATTTCACATAATACATCATCTTCTTTAATCTCGTCACCAGCTTTTACAAACCATTTGACGATTTCGCCTTCATGAATACCTTCACCGATGTCAGGCATTTTAAATTCAAAAGCCATTATAGCTAACCTCCCTGGTTAATTCATTGTTTATTAGTAGTTAATTACGTCGTTTACTTTTGCTACGATATCTTTATGATTTGGTAACCAAACTTCTTCTGCTTGTGTAAATGCATAAACAGTATCCGGAGCAGTCACACGTAGAACAGGTGCTTCTAGATGTAAGATCGCACGTTCTTGAATTTCTGCAACGATTTGTGAAGCAATACCCGCAACACGCTGTGCTTCTTGAACAACAACTGCGCGACCTGTTTTCTTAACCGATTCAACCACTGTTTCCACATCAAATGGAGCAATTGTACGTAAATCAACAACTTCAGCGCTAATGCCATCTTTCTCAAGTTCTTCTGCAGCTTTCACAGAAGCTTGCACCATTGCACCATAGGCGATAAGAGTAACGTCAGTCCCCTCGCGAGTAATTTTAGCTTTACCTAACTCAACTTCATACGAGTCTTCTGGCACTTCATCACGGAATGAACGATAGAGTTTCATGTGCTCTAAGTAGATAACCGGGTCATTGTCTCTGATAGAAGAAATTAATAAGCCTTTCGCATCGTATGGATTAGATGGAATTACAACTTTTAACCCAGGTTGTTGCGCCATTAAACCTTCCAGTGAATCCGCGTGCATCTCTGGTGTGTGAACACCACCACCAAAAGGTGAGCGGATCGTAATTGGTGCATTTTCTGAATTACCTGAACGGTAACGCATACGAGCCATTTGTCCACTAATTGAATCCATTACTTCATAGACAAATCCGAAGAATTGGATTTCAGGCACAGGGCGGAAACCTTGTGTTGCCAGACCGATAGCTAAACCACCAATACCTGACTCAGCTAATGGCGTATCAAATACACGATCTTCGCCAAACTCATCTTGAAGACCTTCAGTTGCACGGAATACCCCGCCATTTTTACCAACGTCTTCTCCAAAAATCAGTACATTTTCATCATCTCTAAGTTCGCAACGTAATGCATCAGTAATTGCTTGAATCATTGTCATTTGAGCCATGATTTACTTCGACTCCTTTGCTTTATATTCTTCCATTTGTTCTTGTAAGTTAGCAGGAAGTGTTTCATACATATTTGAAATTAAGTCAGTAACTTTTTGTTTAGGTGTATCATCTGCTTGCTTAATAGCTTCTTTAATATCAGCTTTTGCTTTTTCGATGATCTCATTTTCCTGATCTTCTGACCAAATACCTTTTTCTTCTAGATATTTACGGAAGCGTACCAATGGATCTTTTTGCTCCCATTCGCTATCCAAATCCTCAGTACGATAACGTGTTGGATCATCACCAGCCATCGTATGTGGACCATAGCGGTAAGTAAGCGTTTCAATTAATGTTGGTCCTTCTCCGTTTACGGCACGATCACGTGCTTCTTTCGTTGCTACATAAACAGCAAGCACATCCATACCATCAACTTGAATACCTTCAATACCCGCTGCAACAGCTTTTTGGGCTAATGTTTTAGCAGCTGTTTGTTTTTCTACAGGTGTAGAAATAGCAAAACGGTTATTTTGAGCAATAAAGATCGCAGGCGCATTAAAAGCCCCAGCAAAGTTCATGCCCTCATAGAAATCACCTTGCGATGTACCACCATCACCAGTATAAGTAATTGCTACACGTTTTTCATTACGTTTCTTTATGCCAAGTGCAACACCAGCAGTTTGGACATACTGTGCACCAATAATAATTTGAGGCGTCAAAGCATTAACTTCTTCAGGCATTTGACTTCCTACATAATGTCCTCTAGACCATAGGAAAGCTTTATATAGAGGTAACCCTTGCCAGATTAATTGAGGAACATCACGGTAGGCAGGTAACAAGAAATCATCTTGTTCCAGTGCGAACTGTGACCCTAATTGTGATGCTTCTTGTCCTGCTGTAGGTGCGTAGAACCCTAATCGACCCTGACGATTCAATGCGATTGATCGTTGATCTAAAATTCTCGTATACACCATTCTTGTCATTAATTCTTTTAATTCATCTTCTGATAAATCAGGCATTTTTTCTTCGTTAACAATTTTACCTTCTTCATTCAGAATTTGAAACGTTGGGAACTGCTCTGCAAACTTTTCGTTAGTACGTTTCAAAAGACTCACCTCTTCCTTTCTTTTCCACTCATATTTTTAATGTATGTGGTTTAATTTTATTCTCATAAAATTAAACTTAAATTGCACCTAAAGTAACAATACCCTTAAATTAATTTTTATAACCTTTTTTTAAAGAGAAAAACAAACTGTTATATAATTAATTTTCGTTCTGATTAGTACAATTTAATTTCTGATTTCAGTTTAGCCTAATATTTAATTCGGGTCAATCACTTTGCACAAATAACTTAACAATTATTTTTACAAAAAGGTTTAAAAAATCCCTTATTGTGAACTGTTTCACTTTAAAAACAACAACTGTATCAGTCCGAATCCAAACTGTGTATTACAGGAGAACGCTTTAAATTCAACCTTTTCTTTTTATGCTCAATCTCTCACAATTTTGTTATAGAATATCTTTTCTTCCGAGTAGCCTCTGGTTTATTAATGTCTCGATTTTTTTCAAGAAAATATTAAGCTTGTTATTGCACCCTTGTCTGAGTGATACTGAAGTAGAATAAATCGTCTATTTTGAAAACCCAATTTTGAGCAGAATACTCTTTCAATCAACTCACTCATTGTTCCAGAAATCTCTTCTCTTAACCAATACGATTTAAAAAAGAGCAAACAAAAAAAGCGCAATGCCCTAAGCCATTGCGCTTTTTAAACTTTAGTCAATTTTATTCATAAGAGATATTTAAATCTGACGCATCATAAAATGCACGTTTCGCTTCATTGAATTGATCAGTCGCATCATTAAATGCTTGATTTTCTTCAATTACCACTTGATACTGTGCATTAACCTTTTCAACTTGTTCAGTAAAGGCTTCTTCTTCTAATTCTTCATCCTTTAGTAATTGATATAACTCACTATCATAATCAAGCGATGTCTGGTAAGCGTCATTCAGTGCGATAAATGCGTTGTAACGATTTTCCATTGCATCAACCATTTCATTAGCACGTGTTTGTAAGGTTTCGTCCTCTAAATCGTCAATTAACGGAATGATATTATCGAATTCTTCCTTAGAAGCTTCAATGCTTTCACGTTCTGTTTCTGTCAATTCACGACGAGATTCAATTGAAGCAATTGCTTCATCAGCAAGTGCTGTAATTTCTTCATATTGATCAATACCTAAATCTTTAATTTCTTGATAAATTGCTTGTTCTTCTTCTTCAAGCGTTTTAATGGATTGCTGTTGTTCAACAAATTCCGTCTCTAACTGAACGGATTCTTCCATATGTTCATACATATCTTCTTGCGTATTTTCTCCTGAGCATGCAAATAAAAACATTGAGCTCAATAAAAGGACTGCTAAAAATTTTAAGCGCACAATCGTTCCTCCATTCACTTTTCACCTTGATTTTTTATTCTAAATTATTATAACATACGATACTGGTGTTTAGACACCCCTTGCTTGCTTTTTTACTATTTTCTTGATCTATCCATTTTTATTTAAACCACTCCGAGCGAAAAGATAACCAAATACCCGAAAAATATGTTACACTATGATACAGTTGAGTGACCGTCGATTTTGATCAGAACATATGCAAAAGGAGTAGACATATCGTGATTACTATGAAAGATATTGTAAGAGAAGGCTATCCAACCCTAACTGAAAGTGCAGCGCCGGTTGAAATGCCTCCTAATAAAGAAGATCAAGAAACATTAACTGACATGCTTACCTTTATTCAAAATTCACAAGACCCGGAAATAAGTGAAAAATACGAATTACGTCCTGGTGTCGGCCTAGCTGCACCACAACTTGGTTTGTCTAAACGCATGATGGCTGTTCATTTTGAAGATTTAAATGGTAACAGTTATAGCGATGGCTACTATAATCCAAAAATAATTAGTCATTCGGTTGAACAAACATACATCTCAACTGGTGAAGGGTGTTTATCTGTCGACCGTGAAGTACCAGGTATTGTACCACGACACATGCGTATCACTATAAAAGCAATTAATCTAAATGGTGAGCCTGTCAAACTACGATTAAAGGGTTATGCTGCTGTCGTCTTTCAACATGAGATTGATCACTTAAATGGCATTATGTTTTACGATCATATTAATAAAAACGATCCTTTTAAAACGCCTGATGGTGCAAAACCTTGTGATATTACTGAGTAGTGTTGCCTAAGTTAATGCCTGACTTCTCTAAAATGCTTGTTTTATGCTGTAAATCTAGTCCCTTTCAGATGTTTCTGTTTTCAAATCCTTTTTTTCGTACTATAATATAGTTATAAGGGTTGGATCGGATGATAAGTTTTTGCTTTTTGAAAGGAGCTGTTTGACATGCTAAGACGGCTAAGAGAAAAGCTTCGTAAGAAATTAAAAAGATTATTAAACCAAAATCGCGTCCCTAATGCTTAGGTTGAATCTCGATTCACTTAAACATCTGTTTACTATGTAAAAAAAGGAAAAAATAAGAAGGAGAGATAAAATGATTTTCAAAGTATTATATCAAGAACATGCTGGCGAAGTGCCAGTTCGTGAGAATACACATTCTCTATATTTAGAAGCAAGTAATGAACGTGAGGTACGTCGTCTCTTAAAAGACCGCGGTATCAATATTGAATTCGTACAACAACTGGATGGCGACCATTTGGCGTATGAAAAACAATCTGAAGATTTTAAAGTGGAGAATGTATAAGCGATGAAATTTGTGAAAAACGACCAAACCGCTGTATTCGCCATTGGAGGATTAGATGAAATCGGGAAAAACATGTACGGGATTCAGTTTCAAGATGAAATTATCTTAGTTGATGCCGGAATTAAGTTCCCTGAAGATGAACTTCTTGGAATTGATTATGTTATTCCAGATTACACGTATCTTGTCCAAAATCAAGATAAAATTAAAGGGCTTTTTGTTTCACACGGTCACGAAGATCACATCGGTGGGATTCCATACTTGTTACGCCAAATTAATATTCCCATTTACGCCGGAAAGTTAGCAATGGGATTAATTAAAAACAAATTAGATGAACACGGGTTATTACGTCAAGCAAAATTGCATGTTTACAATGAAGATGACGTTATTAAGTTTAGAAAAACATCTGTTACATTCTTTAGAACAACACACAGTATTCCTGATTCATATGGTGTTGTCATTAAGACACCACCTGGTAATGTCGTGCACACAGGTGATTTCAAATTTGATTTTACACCAGTAGGAGAACCAGCAAATATCGCCAAAATGGCTGAAATCGGTAAAGAAGGTGTCTTATGTCTTCTCTCAGATTCAACGAACAGTGAGGTCCCTGGCTTCACAATGTCAGAGCGAATTGTCGGAGACAGCATCAACGATATTTTCAATCGTGTAAATGGCCGCGTAATATTTGCAACTTTTGCATCAAATATTTATCGCTTACAGCAAATGGTTGAAGGTGCTGTGAAACACAATCGTAAAGTTGCAGTTTTCGGTCGTAGTATGGAAGCTTCGATTGCGATTGGTCGTGAACTTGGCTACATCAACGCACCTGACGACACATTTATCGATTCATATCAAATCAACAGATTACCTGCTAATAAAGTAACCATTCTTTGTACAGGGTCTCAAGGTGAGCCAATGGCTGCATTATCACGGATTGCAAACGGCACGCACCGTCAAATTTCAATTATTCCAAATGATACCGTTGTGTTCTCGTCTTCACCAATTCCAGGTAACACCATTAGTATTAGCCGGATGATTAATAGTTTATCTCGTGCAGGTGCTGATGTCATTCACGGCCCACTCAACGATATCCATACATCTGGTCACGGTGCTCAAGAAGAACAAAAATTAATGTTACGATTGATGCGTCCAAAATACTTTATGCCGATTCATGGTGAGCACCGGATGTTACAAGAACACGTCAAACATGCGATAGCATGTGATGTTGAAGCAGATAACTGCTTTGTTATGGATAACGGTGACGTACTAGCGCTCGGTAAAGAATCTGCGCAAATCGCTGGTAAGATTCCTTCTGGCGCGGTTTATGTCGATGGTAGCGGTATTGGTGATATTGGTAATATCGTCTTACGTGATCGCCGTATCTTATCTGAAGAAGGTCTAGTCATCGTTGTTGTGAGCATCAACATGAAAGAATTTAAAATCGCATCAGGTCCTGATATTATTTCACGCGGTTTTGTTTACATGCGTGAGTCAGAAGATCTGATTAATGAGGCTCAGAAATTAGTTGAGAAACACGTTTCTAAAGTGATGGAGCGTAAAACAACCCAATGGTCTGAGATTAAAAATGAAATAACAGATACAATCCAACCCTTCTTGTTTGAAAAAACAAAACGTCGGCCGATGATTTTACCAATCATTATGGAAGTATGAGATTAAATACAAAATACCGAGCGCTCAAGTGAGCGCTCGGTATTTTTTGTGCAACGATTAGAATTAATCTTCAATTACTAATTGTTTTTCGAACCTAGAAATATCTTTATCTGCACCAATAATAACTAAAGTATCTCCGTCAAGAATACGTTCTGTTGCCATCGGCGATACATTTATTTCTTTGCTTTCACCCGATTTAATTGCGACAACATTACAACCGTAATTGGCACGAATATCTAAATCAACAAGTGTACGTCCAACAATCTTATTACTAGCTTTAATCTCGACAATACTATGATCATCAGATAGCTCCAAATGATCTAATATATTACTAGATATAATAGAATGCGCAATTTTCTTTCCCATGTCACGTTCAGGGTGAATAACTTGATCAGCCCCAATTTTAATTAATACTTTTTCATGATAATCATTTTGAGCTTTCACAGTAATTTTTTTTATCCCTAATTCTTTTAACATTAGCGTTGTTAATATACTTGCTTGAATGTCTTCCCCGATCGCAACAATTACATGGTCAATATTTCTAATGCCTAATTCTTTTAATACTTTTTCATCTGTTGCATCAGCAATAACAGCATGTGAGGCAATATTTCTAAACTCATTTACCTTACTTTCAGTCGTATCAATCGCTAAAACTTCCATGCCTTCTCTCGATAGTTCACGACAAACACTTCCACCGAAACGACCCAGGCCGATTACTGCAAATTCGCGTTTCAAATCGCATTCCTCCCAACACATTTACATCTTATAGTCTAGCATATTTAAAGAAAATAACAAACAAAAAGTGACTTCAAGCTTTCTTAACTTAAAGTCACCTCATGGTATACAAATTAGAGTTCATCAAGCATCTCAAATTGAGATTTCACAAGTGAGTAATACTCACCTTCTTGTTCAATCAGTTCATCATGATTACCTTGTTCTAGAATTCGTCCATTCTCTAAAACGATAATGTTGTCAGCTTCTCGGATGGTTGATAAACGGTGCGCAATCATAATAGCTGTACGTCCATTTAACAACTTCCTTAAGGCTTCTTGTATTTTCATTTCAGCTTCTGTATCAATGCTAGCAGTGGCCTCATCAAGGATTAAAATCTTCGGATCTGCTAACAAGGCGCGTGCGAATGATAATAACTGTCGTTCACCCGCTGATAAAATATTGCCACGCTCTTCAACTTCTGTATCATAGCCGTCAGCCAATCTTAAAATGAATTCATGAGCACCAACAATTTTAGCTGACTCGATTACCTCTTCGTCGTTGGCTTCAGGACGACCAAATCGAATGTTATCCATAATGGAACCAGAGAATATAAATGTGTCTTGCAAAACAACACTGATATTACTTCTTAAATTTTGTACTTTCATGTCTCTGAGATCATAACCGTCTATTTTTACTTTTCCTTCAGTCGGATCATAAAAACGACTAATAAGGTTAGCAATTGTCGATTTACCAGAGCCTGTGTGACCAACTAAGGCGACCGTTGAACCAGGTTTAATGTCAATTGAAATTTCATGTAAAGCAACACGCTCATCATCATAGGAGAATTTCACGTGATCAAACGCAATATGACCTTGCATATCGTTAAATGTTTTTGCATTCTTCTTTTCTTCAACGTTTGGTTGTTCATCAAGAAATTCAAAGATACGCTCTGATGACGCCATCGCTACCAAGAGCTGGTTATATATTTGGCCTAGCCGTGAAATTGGTTCCCAGAACATACCCAAGTAGAACGCAAAACTAACAAAGGTCCCAATTGCAAATGCCCCATTTATAATTAAATGTGAACCGTAGGCGATTAAAATAACAGTTCCGATCGCATTACTCATTTCAACGAACGGGCCAAAATAAGCACTCTTTTTCATAGCTAAGCGCTCTTTTTCAAAGTTACTTCCATTCACACCCTTAAAGTATTGAGTATTTTCCTCTTCTTGAACAAACGACTGTGTGATGCGGACACCTTGAATACTCTCATTTAAATGTGAATTTAAACGCGATTTTTGAATACGAACATCTTGCCAAGAATGGCGAATGTTTCGGCGTAATTTAGTCGAGATATAAAACATAATCGGTAAGATCACTAAAACAGCTAATGCTAATTGCGGACTTAGTGCGAATAAAATAACAATAATCCCGACCAACATAATAATATCCATCAATAGATTTATAATCCCATTTGTAAAAAGTTCTTGCAATGAATTCACATCATTTAAAATCCGAACGAGAATCGATCCTGCTGATCGATTATCAAAGAAATTATGTGAGAGTCGCTGGACGTGTGAGAACAATTCTTTCCGTAAATCGTGAATGGTGCGCTGCCCGAGAACATTGACTGTACGGATTCTAAAACGGTTAGCAATAAAGTTTGCTAAATAAAGCACAGAAATTCCGATAATCAAATAAGTTAAGAGACTAATATCTCGATTGGCAATCGCTGTGTCCACTACGTATTGTCCAATAATAATAGGTACCGATAAGCGAACAATCATATTAACAAGCATCGCAACGACGGCTGCTGGAACCAGTGTTTTCGTGTAAGGTTTTAAATAGTTAAGGAGTCGTGCCATTTGACTCCAGTTGAACGGTTTTTCGACTGCATTTTCTTGCGGATAATAAAAACGCTTCGTATATGCGCCTTCGCTTGATATTTTTTCGTGTTTAGCCAAAATTATCACTCCTTTCTTAACGTGCTCCCATTATTGCTTCTTTGTCTTGATACTGAATGTCATAAATACGTTGATAAGGTCCACCATTGTCAAGCAACTGATCATGGGTACCACGTTCAACAATTTCTCCTTCATCTAAAACAATGATTTCATCTGCATGTTTAAGTGAAGAAATTCTGTGGGCAATAATAAATGTTGTTCGATCTTGCATCACTTCTTTTAATGCTTTTTGAATGCTAAACTCTGTTTCCATATCAACAGCTGATGTTGCGTCATCAAGTACGAGAATACTTGGATCAATTAGTAACGCTCGTGCAATTGAAATGCGTTGCCGCTGTCCGCCACTTAAACCCATTCCCCGTTCACCTAACATCGTGTCATAGCCCTTAGGCATCTCCATAATAAATTCGTGAGCTTGCGCTCGTTTTGCTGCTGTTACGATTTCTTCTAGTGAGACATCAGGACTACCGTACGCAATATTTTCTTTGATTGTTGTCGAAAATAGAAATGGTTCTTGGAGTACAAAACCAATATGCTGACGTAAATGTTTTAAATCATAAGATGATATATCTTTACCATCAATGAAAACGTGTCCTTCTGATGGCTCATAGAAACGCGTCATAAGCTGAGTGATACTTGATTTACCAGCACCGGTTGCACCGATTAAACCAATAATTTTCCCTTGGGGTACTTTAAATGAAATATGCTTAAGTGCTGGATCGTCGTGTTCTGTGTATTTTAAAGTAACGTCATCAAACTCTACCTCGCCTTTGATTCTAGATGAGGCATGGCCATTATTAGGATCAACAATATCTTCTTCCGCTTCTAATATATCAAGTAGGCGTTCACCAGAAGCTTTAGCTTGTGAGAACTGATTAACAATAAACCCTAAGTGCATTAACGGTCCAACAATATAGTTGACTAAACTAAAGAAAGCCACTAATTCACCCAAACTCATTTGTTCATCAATCACTAACCAGCCACCAAATATAAGTAAGGCAATCATTGCTAAGTTACCGATAAACTCCATAAATGGAAAGTAGCGTGCCCAAATTGAGGCTGTTTTTATATTTACATCCTGATACTTTTGATTATCAACGGTAAATCGGCTGATTTCAAAATCTTCTTTTGATAGTGACTTGATGGTGTTCATACCACTAACATTTTCTTGAATCCGCGTGTTTAGATTACCTAATGATTTACGGATCGATCGAAATGCTGGGTGTACTTCTTTATCGAATTGTTTCACGACAATGATTAGTAATGGCATGACAGCCATTGTTACGAGTGCAAGTGGAATGGAATAATAGAACATAACAATAATACTTGTTCCCATTAAAAAGACGACCCGAATTAATTCTTTAAATCCTGCCGCTAAAAAGAACTTAAAGCCTTCCACATCCATGGTTAAACGAGACATCAAATCACCTGTTCGTGCATTGTCGTAATATGTGAAGGATAACCGTTGCAATTTACGATATAACGCATCACGTAAATGATAAACGCTTGTTACACCAAACAAATCGCCAAGATATTGTTGCGTAAAATTTGCAATCCCTTTTACCATCATTAATAAGATAAATCCTATTGCTAAGTAAGGTATAAGTGCATAATCTTCAGCTATGATAACTTCATCAATTGTAATTTGTAACACCATTGGATAAATAACTGTAATCGCTGTAACTATGAGCACAAAAAAGAGCGAAGTAATAAAATATCTTTTATGTGGCCAATAGAATTCTTTTAATTTTTTAAATATATCCAAGCTTTTCCCTCCTCTTTCTCTTTTATACACGTACTAATATATCGGGTATCGAAATAAATTACCAGTCTTTTGATTTGATTTTTTGAATATTCTTATCTTTTTCATGTAAATTCTTTCGTTTTAACCACATCAATTTTCGACTAGCGTTACCAATCGCCGCTTAAATGATCTATTTTCAGGCAAAATGGTTAACTTTTAACTAAATAGACGTTATAGTATTACTTGTATTACATTTTGAAAGGAGTCTACATATGTCGTCACTTGATTTTGGTGAAATACTAGAAATTGCTCTTGGGATTGGGCTTCAATTCTTAGTATTAGTTATCGCATTCTTAATCGTAAATCCCTTAGGTAAGAAACTCATTTCTAAGCTCTTACACACCTCTACTGAAAAACAAAACGTTTCAGAAGCACGTGTGCTCACCTTAGAAAAATTGCTTTTAAATATTTACTCCTATCTTCTCATTTTTGTTTTCATTCTAATGATATTTGGGGTCTTCAACTTGGAAATCGGACCACTCATCGCTAGTGCTGGTGTTGTCGGTTTAGCGATTGGTTTTGGCGCACAAGGATTAGTAAGTGATATTGTAACTGGTTTTTTCATTTTACTTGAGAAGCAATTAGAAGTTGGTGAATATATCACTGCAGCCGGTTATGATGGCATTGTTGAAGAGGTTGGATTACGCACAACAAAAATTAGAAGTTTTGATGGAACACTTAACTTTATTCCTAATCGTCAATTAGAGGGAATCAGTAATCATTCGCGTGGTACGATGCGTGCACTGGTCGATATTGGCATCAGTTATGATGATAACATCGATCATGCCATTCGTGTATTGCAAGATGTCTGCAATCGTTTCAGTGAGGATGAGCGTTTCATTGAAACACCTCAAGTTTTAGGCGTCCAGCAACTTGGCAGTTCAGATGTTGTTATTCGCGTCATTGGACAAACTCAAAACATGGAACAATGGAGCGCAGAACGCGACATGCGTAAAGCCATTAAAGAGGCATTTGATCAAAACGGTATTGAAATACCATTTCCGCAACAAGTTACAACGATTAAACAAGAGGAAAATGCATAAGAAATCGACAAGGACGCAAGCAGAAAAGTGCTTGCGTCCTTGCTGTTTTAAAACTTCAAATCACACGTTTAGTCTATCATTAACTGCCGAAGTGTATGGGTCACTACATCAACGCCCACTTGCAATGCGTTCTCATCTGGTTGTAACTGGCCATTATGTAAACCAAAAGGTGAATCAACGCCTAGCCAAAACATGAATCCCGGAATCTCTTTTAAGAAGTACCCGAAATCTTCACCTGTCATTGCCGGATCGGCTTCTTTATAAATGATGCCTAGTTGCTCTGTCCACTTTGCAAATCGCTCCACGTAGGACTTGTGATTAAATACTTGGTAATAGTTAGAACCATAATCTATTGAGATCTCACAGTGATGCGCTTCGCTAAAGCCAGCCGCAAATGCTTCAATATTTTCTTTGATGAGCGCGATACTGCTTGCCGCACTCGTTCTAATTGTTCCTTCTAAACGCGCTGTTTCAGCAATACTATTCTGCACTGTACCGGCAGTCATTTTCCCAATTGTTACAACAGCACTTTCAATTGGATTAATTCTACGGGCGACAATTTGTTGTAATTCAGTAACAAAGTAACTGCTCGCAACAGCCATGTCATGTGTCAGATGTGGGTATGCCGCATGACCGCCCTTGCCCTTGAAATCGATAAACAATTCACTTGTATTAGCGAACAACAGGCCAGGGCGACTTGCCACTGTGCCAACCGGTAATTCTGGAGCCACATGCAAACTAAAGATCTCATCAACTTGATGCGTTTTAAAGCTCTCTGCTTCCATTAAAGGTAGTGCTCCACCCGGACCTTCTTCCGCAGGTTGAAAAATAACAAGCACATCATCACGTCCAGGCTGATTAACTAACTGTTCAATCACGCCCAGTGCAATGGTCATATGAAAATCATGGCCACATGCATGCATTTTCCCTGGATGTTCTGATTTAAAATCATAACCTGTTTTCTCTTCAATCGGCAAACCATCAATATCCGCCCGATAAGCAATGGTCTTTTCCGGTCTAAGACCTTTAATCTTCACCAATAGACCTGTGTGCCACTTTTCAATCACCAGGCGTTCCGAATGAAACGAAGCGAGAACCTCCAACAAGAGTGTTTGCGTTTTAATTTCTTTAAAGCCTAACTCTGGTATTTTATGTAGTTCACGTCTTATTTTCACCAAATCCATCAATTATCCCACTCTCTTAAATTTCCATGATGTATAATAAGCTAAAAGACAGGAGACTAGACGCCCCCTGTCTTTCTCATCTAATCATTAAGTTTGCGTAAAGCTTGCATAATCTCCGTTTTTACCTTCGTTTGATCATCAATTTGTTTAAGTACACGTGCTGGCGTCCCACCAACAACGGTGTTTTCCGGCACATCTTTCGTAACAATTGCTCCTGCAGCGACAACTGCACCTTTACCAATCGTTACCCCTTCTAACACAACGGCATTCGCCCCAATCACAACATTATCTTCTACAATAACAGGTTGTGCAGATGGTGGCTCAATAACACCAGCTAAGACAGCACCCGCGCCCACATGACAATTCTTACCGACTGTCGCTCGACCACCTAAGGTTGCGTTCATGTCAATCATCGTTCCTTCACCAATAACAGAACCAATATTAATCATCGCACCCATCATTACTACTGCGCCATCACCAATCTCAACTTGATCACGTATAACGGCACCAGGTTCGATTCTAGCATTGACTTTTTTCAAATCTAGCATTGGAATCGCTGAATTACGACGATCATTTTCAATAACATAATCCTCAATTGCTGCTTTATTGCTTTCTAAATCTTTAGCTATGATGTCCCATTCACCGAAAATAACACCTGTGTTTTTTTCAAGAAAGGTTTGAACCCCTTCACTAAAATGAATAGCATCTACCGCTTCACCTTTTATGTAAACTTTTACAGGTGTCGATTTTTTACTATCTGAAATAAATTTAATAATCTCTTCTGCGTTCATTGTGTTCATTTATACATCCCCCTAATTCCATTGATATTCTATACTGTATCAAATGACTAAAGATTTTGACAAGTATTATTGCTTGGTTCATTCATCCTTAAACAATGCTTTATTGATATGAATGTACTTATTCATTTCTTTTAATATCGCACGGCGTGTCAGAATACCATCAAAATAACCATCTTGATCTACCACACAAACAAACGGATGGTCAATGACTGATTTTAAACAGGTGAGAAAATGATCCGACTGTTTAACAGAAGGAACCTCCACATTCATAACCTCACTGACAGTAATATCTGATAAACGTTCCATCTCAAAGCGTTCGATTCCTAATACATTATTTAATATAACCGTCTTTCCAATAATACCTTTAAATTTATAATGCATGTCTAACACTGGTACGGCGGAATAACCCGACTTCACTAAAATGAGTAACGCGTGTTCAAGTGGATTATTTAATTGGACATGCGCTACTTTTTCAGATGAAATCATCATCGACCCAGCTGTTAAATTTAATAAAGGTAATGGTTTTATTGGGACCATTTGTAACACTCCTTCAATCACTATTAAACAACTATTTAAAACTTTCTCCACCTTCTAGTTTAGCATAAATTGAAAATAATGAAAAAGAATAACCATTCTCAATTAACTATCCGACAGAAAGTGAATATTGTGTGTTTTCAGAAAAATTTTAGGGTGTATTCCACCGTTATTCATGATAAAATATAGAATAGACTACATCTATTTAAAATTGATAAATTGAGGGGGCGACCGCATTTGGAAGCGACAAGTAACGAACTCGCAAAAGCCATTTTTATAATTAACCGCCATGCTAAAACTGCACCTGAACCAAAAGAACTCTATCAGTTAAAAAAACAGGCAATTGACAAGTTGATTGCTGAGAAAAGAGCTAAAAAAATCGGACTACAGTTTTCTGAAAAACCAAAATTAAGTCGACAACATTCGACTGTATTAGTCAAAGTTGGTGACTTCTACTTTCATATCCCTCCGTCAAAAGAAGATTTTAATCAAATTGAACACCTCGGTGCACTTGATCAAAATGTTAGGAATCCTCATGTGAAAATGTCGCTTACTCAGGCAAAGCGAATGATTTGTAAGTATCTTGATATTTCACAGCAAAAAGATAAAAATCAACGTTATTCGAAAACTTACACACAATCTCTGCTTGGCAGATGGAACTATTCTTATTATCATAAAAAGAAATAATTTTTTCATACTGAAGGAGACTATTTTTGCTATGGCCTTACCGATAAATCACCATGTTAAAACCATTGAAATTTCTGGCATCCGTAAGTTTTTTAATCTGGTTGCAGAACGCAATGATATACTTTCACTCACTATCGGACAACCCGATTTCCCGACCCCAGAAATAGTAAAGGAGAAAGCGAAAGCAGCCATTGATCAAAATTTAACAACTTATACGCCTAATCACGGGCTAAAAGAACTTAGAGAAGCCGTAAGTCATTATCTTAATGAAACTTACCTCCTTGAAACTTCTTATGATGAGGTTTTGATTACTGTTGGTGCTTCACAAGCACTTGATATCGCCCTGCGAACCATATTATCACCAGGGGACGAAGTTATCGTTCCTTCTCCCATCTATCCAGGTTATCAACCACTAATTGAAATGCAAGGTGCCACAGTAAAAGAAATTGACACCACTGCCTCACAGTTTAAGCTAACTTTAGAACAGCTTGAGGGACAAATTTCCGAGAAAACACGTTGCTTGATTCTTCCCTATCCGTCTAATCCGACTGGTGTTTCCTTAACACAAACGGAATGTGAGATGATTGCAGCATTTGTTAAAAAACATAATCTTTATTTGATTACCGATGAGATTTACAGTGCGTTGACCTTTGATTTTGAGCATTTCTCAATGGGAAGAATCAAGGCAATTAAAGATCAACTCATAGTTATTAACGGGCTAAGTAAGTCTCACGCGATGACCGGTTGGCGAATTGGATTTTTAGTAGCCAGTCAAGCACTGATCAACCAATGTGTAAAAGTGTTGCAATACAGCGTTTCTTGTGCTTCTTCAATCAGTCAATATGCAGCGCTCGCAGCTGTTACTGAGGCTAAAACAACACCCGTAGCGATGAAAGAAGCTTATAAAGAACGGCGGGACTACGTTTATCATCGCCTCACTGCTATGGGCTTAACCGTCGTTAAACCCGATGGGGCTTTTTATTTCATGTTTAAAATTCCACACCATCTCAATGCTTTTGATCTTGCCCTTGATATTCTTGAACAAGCTAAAGTCGCTTTTGTTCCTGGGTCGAGCTTCGGTCAAGCAGGTGAGGGCTATTTAAGGTTATCCTATGCTTATAGCATGGATACGCTCGTTGAAGGCCTCGACCGCTTAGCTATGTATCTATCAAAATAATCATATGATTATAATGCCCGTTACTAACCATGTAACGGGCATTTTTATGGGAAATAGTCATTTCAGTCAATAATTATCTCCCCTTCGTACTCATTCTTAAAAAATTATGATAAGATAGGGCTAGACTATTTATTAATAATAGGAAAGGATTTATTATATGACCGAAAAAAAGAATAAAAAAGTGCTTTCTTTTTTCGTTCTGTTCATTACTCTCGTGATTACAATGCTGTTTGTTCGACAATATATTTTTAAAACAGCGATTGTAGATGGCAAAAGTATGATGCCGACTGTAAATGATGAACAAACAATTTTGTATAATCGTCTCAGTTATTTATTTAGTGAACCTACACGTGGTGACGTTGTCGTTATTGAAAAAGAAAATCGAACATATATTAAACGCATCATTGGTTTACCACAAGAAACCATTGAAGTAATTGATCAACAACTCTATATAAATCAAGTCCCCTATCAACAAGCCTTTATCACGGATGCACAAAGTTTTTGGACACACGATATTGTTGAAACCATGATTCCTAAATCGTACTACTATGTCATGGGCGATAATCGGCGAAATAGTCGCGATACACGAAATTCTTTAGGGTTTATTCATCGTGATGAAATCATTGGACGAGCAGAATTGATAATATATCCGATTAGCAGTTGGCAAGTGATTTATTAGTTAGGAGGAATCATCTATGGGATACTGTCCGAATTGTGGTAGCAACGTGCATAGTGATGAAGTTTTTTGTGTAACCTGTGGCGAGAAACTCCCCGCTGATTTAGACATGCGCAATACTTCCAGTGGACTAACCAAAAAAAGTCTATGGCTTCCATTCGGTAGTTTAGCCATTATGTCTTTAGTGTTTCTCGTGATTTGGGTAACAGCCTCACACAATAAAGAAGCAGCTATTGACTATTACCACGCTGCAAGTGATGATCTTTTATTAGGAAATTATGCAGAAAGCGAAATAAAATTAGATCGCGCCTTACACATACATCCACAATTTGATGATGCTACTGTCTTAAAGGACGTTGCTGAAATAGGTAGTGCCTATCAGTCAATTCAATCTGAATCCGTTTATTCACATGAAACGATTCAACAGTTAGATAATTATTTAATTGAATTAGAACCTTACCAAGGTGAGATCGCAGATCAATTACGTTTATCAATTAGTGATTTAATTATCAACTTACGATTGGATGATATCGAATTACGTTTGGAATCGACACAATCTGTACCTGGCCTACAAGCCATTCTTTGGGAATTAGAAGGCATCGCTTCACCAAAAGCTTTAGAATTAACACAAACGGTCAAAGAACAGTTAAGTGTCCATATGAGTAGCTTAATTAATAATCATATGACGAACCATCAATTTAATGAAGCCAAACAATTAATTGAAACCGGTTTGAATTATTTACCTGAAGATGACCGTTTATTAAGTTTAAAACAAACCGTTGAGACGGAACAGAAAATTTTCGAAGCATCATTGGAAGAACGGATGGAGCAAGCATTTAGTCAATATTATGAGGATCAAGAAATTAACGCCAATGATGCTGTAGATTTGATAAACATTTCCTTAAACACAAAGGAAAATGGTCAATTATACATTGAAGGCACGATTAAAAGCATTGCCACCGTACCCATTTATAACGTCCGTATTCATTATCAGCTGATTGATGAAAATGATGCGCGTTTGGATGAACATCAAATTTATGTTTACCCTGAAGAATTATTCCCTAATGATGAAGGTCAATTTGATTTCACTTATCTCTCTGATGCATTTACAGATCAAAATCTCGAAATAGAAGTAACCTCGATTACTTGGCTTCTCGATAAAGCGGGTGATGATAATGCATCATAAATACAAAAAAAGACTCATTTTTATCAGCCTTTTGGTTTTATTGCTTGGATCTTATTTGAACTTCCGATATTATCGCCACCACCAACAACTGTCTATCTCTGTAGAGGCGCCTATTGTTACGCATCAGCCTGAACAGTCAAGTGAACGTTCATTGAAACAAATCATTCATGACTTACAGAAAAACGTCATGCAAATATCTGTTGAAACACCTTACTCTAGTCGCGTTGGTTCTGGCTTTTTATACAATAATAAGGGAGACATCGTAACGAATGCACATGTGATTGAAGATGCCACCTCTATTCAAGTGACGTTATCAAACACTGAAACATATCCCGCAGCCATTGTTGGTGTTGGTGAAACAAATGATATTGCTGTCATACGTGTCCCTCAATTAATCAATCAACGCCCTATTAAATTTGACGCAACGACTCGTTTTGATATTGGCAGTGACATCATTGCAGTTGGTTCGCCACTTGGCTTACAAAATTCTGTCTCTGTAGGCATTATTTCTGGTGTTAATCGCTCCTTTGATATCGGCGACTATTTATATGAAAATGTATATCAAATATCTTCAAACATTACCCATGGAAATAGTGGCGGTCCTCTCATTGATCGAGCGTCTGGCATGGTCATAGGGATTAATGCTGCAGGCATTAATGACAGTGATATCGGATTTAGCATACCGCTAATCGATGTGATTGATCAATTAACCGAATGGTCAATGACTGCTAATTATGAAGACTTAACACTACCAAGTCGTTACCAATCCTTTGAGTCATCAATGAGCGATTATGAAGAAGATAGCTATTACTTGGTCCAATATTTTGTGGATAATTTAGCGATTCATGATTACATTAATGCCTATACCTTAATGGGATCAAACTTACAAGAGAATATTAGTTATTCTGATTTCAGAAATGATTATCTATCATTAAAATCCTTGCGCGTAGTCGAAAAGAAAGCGAGTCAGATTCACGATGATTATATTATTTACGACGTAGCGTTAGAAATGGAAACACAAGAAGAAGACTTAATGGTTGTATCCTATCGGTTCAGAATTGCTTTGGAGAATGACCAACTCAAGATCATTGATTATCATGAAATTGATGATTAACCCATTATTTTATGCTGACAGAATCCATCGAAAAGAGTGATGCAATTGATGAAATATATCTTAATGACACTAACAATTATGCTATTGCTAGTGGGATGTCAAAACGATTCACCTGTCATTATGCAAGAACCATCCAGTGAGCCACAAACAGATGATGTTGAACTTGTTGAAGAACAATTAAATGAAGAAATGGTTGAGATGATTGAATTTCAAGTTAATGAGCAAGTTATCCGTCTCGCCATCAAACAATTACCTATTTTGAATCATTACCTAGCACAACATAAAAATCGTAGACAAGCCATTGAAGCGATGACGCTTGAGCCATTAACTCTTGAAGAATCCGATCGCTTTTATCTGTTATCGTTTGCCTGTGATGGGCCAAATTGTTCCTATCTCATTATTGATACAAAAACACAGCAATCACATTTAATTGCAGATCAAACACAATTGAGTCAATTAATTGAAACACCGTTTGATGACACATTGGTTTTTCGTTTTTCAAAAGATATAACTGAATATGATGGTCATTTAATGAAGGATCGACTCGTTGCATTTAATTTTGAGGACTGGGAAGAGAAACCATTTAACGCAAACCAAGAAGATTCAATTGTCAGTAGCATGCAACAATACGAACAAAGCTTATTAAATTTCCAATTCAACGCCCAAGATGAACTGGTCATTGAGACAATCCCAGTAAATCTCGTACAAACACATCACTTGGAATTAACAGCCGAATCATTAGCAGATTACAGTCATCATTACCACCTGACCATTGACTAGGAGGAATAAAAAATGAATGAAACACTAACAACTATCCTTGAGCACCGTTCAATCAGAAAGTTTAAAGACATGCCGATTGAAGCAGACCAACTTGATTTGATCATCGATGCAGCTCGAAGTGCATCGACTTCTAGCTATTTAATGGCCTATTCAATGATTGGCGTGACAGATCCAAAGAAAAAAGAACAGCTCGCTGCCATTTCAAATCAACCTTACATTAAAGACAATGGCCATTTTGTTTTATTTCTAGCCGACTATCACCGTCACATGGTCACCGCTTCTCGAGAAGAAAAACAAGTCATTGCTACGAATGTTCAATCAACTGAATACTTTATGATTGCCACGGTGGATGCCACCATTGCCGCACAGAACATGGCTTTAGCTGCTGAATCATTAGGCCTTGGCATTTGTTATATTGGTAGTATCAAACGCGATATGGATCTTGTTAATCAATTATTTGACTTACCTGAGCATGTGATTCCGTTATTCGGTTTAGCGATTGGCCATCCCGATGAACGCCAAGAAATCAAACCGAAGTTGCCTAAACGCGCCGTCTATTTTGAAAATAGTTATCCCAGCGATGAAGAGCAATTCACTTACCTACAACAGTTTGACAGCGAAACTGAAGCTTATTATCAGTCACGTTCAACCAACACGCGGAGTGACCGCTGGACGCAACAAGTTATTCAAAACTTGCACAATAAGCGTAATGACCGGCTAACTCCATTTGTAAAAGAGAAAAAATTTAATAATCGTTAAAAATAACCCCTGACAAGTAAAACACACACACTCATGTCAGGGGTTATATTGTTATTAAAGTTTTATTGCAATTTTACCAAATTGCGTTGATGCTTCGAGTCGCGCAAATGCTTCTTCATATTGATCCAATGAATACACTGTGTCTACAACCGGTCGCAGTTGATGTTTTTCGATGAAGGTTAATAATGCTCTTAATTCTTCTCGACTTCCCATGGTCGAGCCAATAATCATTTGTTGTTTATAGAAAAACTGGCGTACATTAAAAGAAACGCTATCTTCTGTCGTTGCGCCAAAAGTCACTAATCGTCCGCCAGGTTTTAACACGTCCAAGCATTTTGTAAGTGTTTTCGCACCAATGCTATCAATAACTAGATCAATCGTTTCATTCACTAACGCACTACCCCATTCACTCTCAGTCAAGATACCCCTATCAGCACCTAATTCTTTGGCCTTTCTTAGTTTTGCTTCTTTACGTGAGGTCACAATAACCCGCGCCCCTTGTGCTTTTGCAAATTGAATCATGTAACTACTTACTCCGCCACCAGCTCCTGGAATCAAAACAGTTTCTCCTGGTTTTAATTGACCCTTGGTAAAAATGGCTCGATAACCAGTCAACGCTGATAAGCTTAACACAGCTGCCTCGGTATCGGATAAATAAGCGGGTTTATGCTCTAAGTAATCCTCATCTTGCACATAATATTCAGCAAAAGTTCCGTGATGAGGAAATCCAACGATTTCTAGATCAGGTGCTGAAGCGATGGTAGCTTCGTTCCAATAAAGACCGGGATTTACTATTAACTTATCACCAATTTTAAAACGCGTCACATCAGCACCAATCGCTTCCACCTCGCCGACACCGTCAGAACCTAAGATGACAGGTGGCGCATTTGATTCATGTCGGTCTTTTATGTACAGGTCACGGCGATTTAACCCTGCGACCTTCATTTTAAGACGAACCTCCTTTGAGTTTAATGCTGGTTTCGGCATCTCCATAAGTTTTGTTTGATTACCTTCGTCCACAATTGCACGCAATTTTCTCGCTCCTCTCAGCAAAGTATTTGCTAATTATTTGAGTTGTCTTCATACTATTAGATGAAGGGGTGATTCACATGCTACAGTTATCAATATATCACAAAGAGAAATCAATCAAAAATAATCAGATACACATCGATCATGTCGACAACCAACTTACGTTTAGCGATGGTTATCTATATGCACCTACAAAAACTATTCCTTCTGACTCAATTCGTGATGTGAATTTCCGCTGGTTATCTAAAGATACCTATACCCTTCACCTCTACTTACCCAGCGGTGTCTATACGTTTTTAACCAGACAAAATCCTCGGTCATTTATTCGTGAATTAAAGGAAGCAACCCACTTAAGCTAGTGGTTGTTTCTCATTGATCGCACTTCTTAAACGTTGCTGCATCTCTCCGATCCCTTTTGTGCCTAGTAAAGGATACACATCGTTATCCGTGATACCGCCGAGCGCTTCAATCACGCGTTTATGTTTTTGACCTGTTAAAATAACTGCCCGGTCATAACGGTCAAGTTGTAAAGTAGTTATTTGTTTGCGTAAAGCTTTAGTTGAAATGATTTGATCTTGATCCATTCCAAAAGTTAGATCATAATTTTGTTCAATCATCTCATTTTTAGATCGAAACCCGTGTTTCGCTGACAGAATAACCCAATCATCACAATAAGCTTGCGCATATTCCTTCGTTAACCGGTGCAAGGTCCCAATGTACGCCTCATTAACCTTTGTCGGTCCTCTCTGCGGTTCAACATCCCATATTTTCCGTTTACCACAAGGTAAAATTGCGATTTGACGCATCTTTACACCTCCGCTTCCCTTCTTCCATTATGCAGTAGTTCACTTATCCGTTCAAGATGCCAGTCCCTGTTACCCACTATTTAAAACGCTTACAATATTAAGTATTGCAAAATGTATAAAAAATCAGATAATTTTAACGAAACCTGTTGATTATTTTTGAGATTGATTGTATGATTGTCGACAACATCTAAAATTATTCAGAAAATAAACACGATTTATTTTCGAGTAATTAACAGAATAGTCAACTTTCATCCGACGTGTGATGAAATAGATAAGGAGCGACTGAGTATGAGAAGTGACATGATTAAAAAAGGGCTAGATCGAGCTCCCCATCGTAGTTTATTACACGCAACAGGGGTCAAAACTAAAGATTTAGGCAAACCTTTTATCGGGGTTTGTAATTCATATATTGATATTATTCCCGGCCATAAGCATTTAAACAAATTTGCAGAAGTTGTAAAGGAAGCGATTCGAGAAGCGGGTGGTATTCCCTTCGAATTTAATACGATTGGTGTTGATGACGGGATTGCAATGGGACACATAGGCATGCGTTACTCGCTACCAAGTCGTGAGATTATTGCAGACTCAGCTGAAACAGTAATTAATGCACACTGGTTTGATGGTGTCTTTTACATTCCAAACTGTGACAAAATAACACCTGGTATGCTAATGGCAGCAGTTAGAACGAATGTCCCTTCTGTTTTTGTATCAGGAGGCCCCATGGAAGGGGGCGTCTCTCCTACTGGTGAAACATTAACACTTTCATCAATGTTTGAAGGTGTCGGCGCCGTACAATCAGGAAAGATGACAGAAGCTGAACTTACTGAATTAGAAACACTCGCTTGTCCAACATGCGGATCTTGCTCAGGGATGTTCACTGCTAATTCAATGAACTCACTGATGGAGATGTTAGGTCTTACTGTTCCAGAGAATGGCACGATTGTTGCAACCTCTAATGAGCGGCATCGCTTAATTAAACAAGCGGCTGGTTATTTAATGGAGCTTATTGAAAAAGATATAAAACCGCGTGACATTGTCACTGAAGATGCGATTGATGATGCGTTCGCTCTTGACATGGCTATGGGTGGTTCGACTAATACTGTACTTCATACCTTAGCTATTGCACATGAAGCCGGTATTGAATACGACATTGATCGCATTAACGACGTCGCTAAGCGGATTCCGTACCTAGCGAAAATTGCGCCTGCATCTGATATTACCATGCATGATGTCCACCTGGCAGGTGGAGTCAGTGCAGTCATTAACGAATTATGCAAAATACCTGGTGGCATTAATAAAGATCGTTTAACCATTTCCGGAAAATCCGTTTATGAAAACATCAAAGATTACCAGATTAAAAATCCAAATGTGATTCGTCCATTGGATAATCCGTATAGTCCGGTTGGTGGCTTATCCATCCTCTTTGGTAACATTGCACCTAAAGGTGCTGTCATCAAAGTTGGTGCGGTTGATCCTTCGATTAAAATTTTCAAAGGTGAAGCCATTGTATTTAACTCACAGGACGAAGCGCAAGAGGGTATTCGTAATGGCACCGTAAAAGAAGGCCACGTGGCTGTCATCTTATATGAAGGTCCAAAAGGCGGACCAGGCATGCCAGAAATGTTAGCACCTACAGCAGCAATTGCCGGCCGTGGCTTAGATAAAGACGTTGCGTTAATCACTGATGGACGTTTCTCAGGCGCTTCTCGTGGGATTTCAATTGGTCATATTTCCCCTGAAGCACAAGAAGGTGGACCCGTTGGTTTAATAAAAACCGGTGACACAATCATTATTGATTTACCGAATCGTACAATTAACTTAGACATTAGCGATGATGAATTTGCGCAACGCAAACAAGATTTCGTTGTACCTGATCCAAAAATCACTACCGGTTATCTTGCTAAATATGCAAAGCTCGTCACCTCTGCTAATACTGGTGGCGTAATGAAAATTTAAATCAAAAAACGTTGATAAGATAAAAGAAATAGTTGCAATGTATTTACAGAGAGCCGGGGTTGCTGGAAGCCCGGAAATACATGCTATTTCGACATCGTCTTGGAGTGTTAAATTGAATGGCTTGATGCCTAATAGATTTAGCCGGGTCACTCATTGACCCGTTATCAAAAGAAGCAAGTCAACGCTTGCTTCATGAGGTTAGTGAATTTGCTAACGAATCAGGGTGGTACCGTGAAAAGTAAGATCTTTTCTCCCTTGTAATCCAGCAATAATATGCCGGTTATTTGGAGAGAACTGATCTTTTTTTAATACACTTTTTCATTTATTAACTATTCCATCAATATTAGGAGGGATTCAACGTGGTTATGTCGAATCAAGAACAAGAGCGAGAACGTAAAGCAGAAGCACACACACCAAAAACTGGGGCTGACCTTTTAATTGAAGCACTGATCGAAGAAAATGTCGAAACACTATTTGGTTATCCTGGTGGTGCAGTGTTACCAATTTTTGATGCACTCTATAAGAAGAAACACCTCTTTAATCAAGTATTAGCTAGACATGAGCAAGGAAGCATACACGCCGCTGAAGGCTATGCGAGAATATCAGGTAAACCAGGTGTTGTCATTTCAACCTCCGGTCCTGGTGCAACAAATCTTGTCACTGGAATAACTGATGCGATGATTGACTCCCTTCCCTTAGTTGTGTTCACGGGACAAGTTAATCAACCAGTCATTGGTACTGATGCTTTTCAAGAAGCTGATATTATAGGTATTACTACACCGATCACAAAACATAATTATCAAGTTAGAAAAGTAAGTGACCTACCACGTGTGATTAAAGAAGCATTCCATATTGCGACCACCGGTCGTCCTGGACCAGTTGTGATTGATATACCAAAAGATGTTGCTGCGAATCCTTGCCAAGATTCTTACGATAACAGTTTTCACTTGCCAGGTTACCAACCAACAATAAAATGTAACCCGCTGCAAGTCAAAAAATTAAAGGAAGCGATTCAACAGGCAACGAAACCGGTTATTCTTGCAGGTGCTGGTGTTCAATTCGCTCAGGCATCTAGCGAACTCCTCGAGTTTGCTGAAACACACCAAATCCCTGTAGTGAATACGCTTCTAGGATTAGGAACATTTCCTGGTGAACATGAACTTTCACTAGGGATGGGCGGTATGCATGGCACTTATGCTGCAAATACTGCACTTTATGACACGGATCTATTGATTAACATTGGCGCTCGGTTCGATGACCGACTAACTGGTAACTTGGATCATTTTGCACCATCAGCACTTGTCGCACATATTGATATTGACCCTGCTGAAATTGGTAAAAACGTCAATACACATATTCCAATTGTCGGCGATGCAAAATACGCACTAATTGAGATGAAAAAACAGATTAAAGACTCCCCTACTTTTAAGGCATGGCGCGATGTTTGTCTATCGAACAAAAAAGAATTTCCACTTTGGTACAATGAACCGACTGAAGCTATGATTGGTCAGTGGGTAATTGACAAAGTGTTTAAAGCTACCAAAGGTGAAGCAATTGTTGCAACGGACGTTGGTCAACATCAAATGTGGTCGGCTCAGTTCTATAAGTTCAACAAACCTAATCGTTGGGTAACAAGCGGTGGCCTTGGAACAATGGGCTTTGGCTTCCCCGCTTCGATTGGTGCTCAATTAGCTAAACCGAATGATTTAGTTGTTGCGATTGTCGGCGATGGTGGTTTCCAAATGACTTTGCAAGAATTATCGATTCTTCAAGAACGTCACTTACCGATCAAAATTATCATTGTAAATAATCAAGCACTTGGGATGGTAAGGCAATGGCAAGAAGCCTTCTATTCACAGCGTTACTCTGAGTCAATCTTTAGTATTCAACCTGACTTTGTCAAACTGGCCGAAGCTTATGAAATCAAAGGTGTCAAAATCGAAGATCCTCATGATTTTGAAAAACAACTTGATGAATTAATTGCCTATGATGGACCCGTCTTAATTGATGCGCGTGTCTTGCAACAAGAAAATGTGTATCCGATGATTCCACCAGGTAAAGGATTGAATGAAATGATAGGAGTGAAACCATGAAACGAATAATCACAGCAAAAGTAAAAAATCGCAGTGGTGTACTAAATCGCATTACCGGCTTACTCCAACGTCGCCAATTTAATATTGAAAGCATTTCTGTTGGGCGCACTGAACATGAAGATAATTCGCGTATCACTTTCGTTGTTGATGTTGAAGACTTTCAAAAGCTAGAACAAGTCACTAAACAATTAAACAAACAAATTGATGTGATTAAAGTATCTGACATTACCGATAAGGCGATAGTATCTCGTGAACTGGCGTTGATTAAGATCTCATCAAATGCACAGTTACGAACTGAAATACAAGGCATTATCGATCCGTTCAGAGCTACAATCATTGATGTCAGTAAAGACACCATGTCTGTGCAAGTTACAGGTAAACAAGAAAAGATTGAAGCGTTAATTGAATTATTAAGACCTTATGGCATTAAAGATATTGCCCGTACCGGCATTACTGCCTTTTTACGTGGTCAGCAACCAAGCAATCAAGAACAAACACCCTTTTCTTTATTAAACTAAATTTCGTCCAACATGTTTTAACATGTCGACATAAAAAACAAAACTAATAAACAGTGAGAGGAAGATTATTTATGGCTAAAGTAGTATACAATCAAGATATTAACGAGGAAATTCTAAAAGGTAAGAAAGTAGCAATCATTGGTTATGGTTCACAAGGACATGCACACGCTTTGAACTTAAAAGAAAGTGGTTTTGATGTTATTGTAGGGTTACGTAAAGGTAAATCATGGGATCAAGCCGTTGAAGATGGCGTCGATGTAAAATCAGTTGCAGAGGCAAGTAAGGAAGCAGAAGTCATCATGATTCTTCTTCCAGATGAGTACCAACCTAAAGTTTATCATGAAAGCATTAAAGATAACCTAGAAGCTGGCAATGCCCTTGTCTTTGCCCATGGATTTAACGTACACTTCAGTCAAATTCAACCACCAGAAGATGTAGATGTATTCCTTGTTGCACCTAAAGGACCTGGTCATCTCGTTCGTCGTACGTATGAAGAAGGTGCTGGTGTTCCTGCTCTATTCGGTATCTATCAAGATTACACAGGAAAAGCAAAAGAAATTGCGCTTGCCTACGCAAAAGGAATCGGTGCAGGACGTGCGGGTATTCTTGAAACAACTTTCCAAGAAGAAACAGAAACTGACCTATTTGGTGAGCAAGCCGTCCTCTGTGGTGGTGCAACAAGTCTTGTAAAAGCTGGTTTTGAAACATTGGTAGAAGCTGGTTACCAACCGGAAGTTGCTTACTTCGAGTGTCTTCATGAACTAAAATTAATTGTTGACCTATTGTACGAAGGTGGACTTGATAATATGCGTTATTCAATTTCTGATACAGCACAATGGGGTGACTTCGTCTCAGGTCCACGTGTCATTGATGCAGGAACAAAAGCGCGCATGAAAGATGTATTGACTGATATTCAAACAGGAAAATTCGCTAAAGATTGGATTCTTGAAAACCAAGCAAATCGTCCACAATTTAACGCGATTAACAAAGCTGAGAACGAACACTTGATTGAGAAAGTAGGGAAAGAACTTCGCGACCTCATGCCATTTGTAAAGCAAAAAAAGATGGCTAAAAAGGAAGTGGTTGGAAATGACTCAAATTAAGATCTTTGATACAACCCTTCGTGATGGTGAACAATCCCCAGGGGTTAATTTGAACCAACTCGAAAAACTTGAAATTGCCAAACAACTCGAACGTTTAGGGGTTGATGTGATGGAAGCAGGTTTTCCTGCTTCCTCACAAGGTGATTTTGATGCGGTACAAAAAATCGCACAGACCATAACAAAATCAACTGTTGCCGCACTTGCGCGAGCAAATAAAAATGATATTGATCGTGCCTGGGAAGCGATTAAAGATGCTAAGAAACCTCGTATTCATGTCTTTATTGCCACCTCCCCGATCCATATGCAAGATAAGCTTAAGAAATCACCTGAAGAAGTTGTTCTTATTGCTGAAGAAATGGTACGCTATGCAAAAGAGAAATGTACCGATGTTGAGTTTTCAGCTGAAGATGCCTCTCGTTCAGAGCTCCCCTTCTTAGCAGAAATTATTGAGAAAGTCATTGCTCAAGGTGCGACTGTCGTTAACTTACCAGACACAGTCGGATATACCACACCAAAAGAATATGGTGAGATGTTCAAGTATATGAAGGAACACGTCCCCAACATTAATAAGGTAGACTTATCGACACATTGTCACGATGATTTAGGGATGGCCTTAGCTAATTCCATTGCCGGCGTTCAAAATGGGGCAACGCAAGTTGAAGGAACCATTAACGGCATTGGTGAACGTGCGGGAAACGTTGCCCTTGAAGAACTAGCAGTTACTTTTGAAATTAGAAAGGACTTTTATTCCTTTACTACAAACTTTATTTTAAATGAAATCAAACGTACAAGTGATATTATCAGCAAGTTGACAGGTATGGTTGTCCCCGGTAACAAAGCCATTGTCGGTCGTAATGCATTTGCTCACGAATCAGGAATTCATCAAGATGGTGTTCTAAAGAATGCACAGACGTACGAAATTATTACCCCGGCTCTTGTTGGAGTGACATCAAATAGCTTAGTACTCGGAAAACACTCCGGACGCCATGCATTTAAAGACAAAATTGTTCAACTCGGCTTTGAGTTATCCGAAGATAAAGTAACTGAAGCGTTTCAAAATTTCAAATTATTAACGGATCGCAAAAAAGAAGTCACCGATGATGACTTATTTGTAATACTAATGGATATCCAGACCGATGTACAAACGCGTAGTCAATATCAATTAGAAGCCTTTCAAGTTCACTATCATTCAACAGATGTCCCAACTGCACATGTCACACTAACGACACCAAAAGGTGACACGGTCTCCAAACAAGATGTAGGTAATGGTAGTGTCGAAGCGTTATACAACACGATTGAACATTTAATCGAAGAAAAGATTGAACTCACGGACTTCACCTTAAGTTCAATTGGTAAAGGTAAAGATGCCTTAGCTGAAGTCCATGTCAATATGAACGTAAATAACCAAGCTGTTAGTGGACGTGCAACCGCCCAAGATGTGTTAGAAGCCGCTGCAAATGCATTTATTAATGCAATTAATCGCGCGTTCGTCACAATGAAGAAATAAAGGAGACGATTACCATGGATAAAAATATTCTCGTTTTACCGGGCGATGGAATCGGACCCGAAATTATGGAAGCTGGATTACTTGTTTTAGATAAAATTGCGTCAACATTCAATCATCAATTCACGATTGATAAGGGGCTAATTGGTGGCCATGCCATCGATGAAGAAAATGATCCTTTACCAAACGAAACGTTATTAAAAGCAAAAAACAGTGATGCTGTTCTGCTTGGTGCCGTCGGCGGACCAAAGTGGGATAACAACCCTTCTCATTTACGTCCAGAGCGCGGGTTACTTGCAATACGTAAAGGCTTAGACTTATATGCTAACTTAAGACCCGTTAAAGGCTTTAAACAACTTTTAGACGCCTCTCCGCTTAAACCTGACGTTGTCGGTGGCAGTGATTTATTGATTGTACGTGAGCTAACCGGTGGGCTTTATTTTGGTAGACCGAGCGAACGTCGTGATAACGACCAAACGGTCGTCGATACATTAAGCTACACACGTAAGGAAATGAAACGTATCATTGTTAAAGGGTTTGAAAGTGCTCAACTCCGCAATAAAAAACTTACTTCCGTTGATAAAGCTAACGTTTTAGAATCGAGTAAGATGTGGCGAGAAATTGTTGAAGCTGAAAAAGTTAATTTCCCTGACGTAACCGTTGAACATGTGCTCGTAGACGCCTGTGCAATGAAACTAATTACTGCCCCTACTTCTTTTGATGTGATTGTAACTGAGAATATGTTTGGTGATATATTAAGTGATGAAGCAAGCGTATTGACGGGGTCACTTGGTATGTTACCTTCTGCTTCACTTGCAGAAAACGGTGTGGGTTTATATGAACCCGCACATGGTTCAGCACCTGATATTGCCAATCAAAACATTGCGAATCCAATGGCGATGATTCTCTCTATAGCAATGATGTTGCGTTACTCATTCGCTATGAATGATGAAGCACATGCAATCGAGACAGCCGTTGAAAAAGTCATCGATCAAGGCTATCATACCGGTGATTTAAAAGTTAAGCATGGAACAAAACTTTCTACATCTGATATGGCAGAAATGATTGTCCAAGCGATTTAACTGACAATTTACTATTAATAAGGGAGTGAGAATTGATGACTCAACCAAAAACAATTATTGAGAAGATTTGGGATAAAAATGTCGTTCATGAAGAAGAAGGTAGACCTGGACTTTTATATATTGATCTTCATTTGGTCCATGAAGTCACCTCTCCACAAGCATTTGAAGGCCTTCGTCTTAAAGGACGAACAGTCAGACAACCTAAACTTACCTTTGCGACAATGGACCACAACGTCCCAACCGTCCATACAAATGTCATAAAAGATGAGATATCTAAAATACAAATGGATACTTTGAGAAAAAACTGTGAAGAATTTGGTGTTCCACTCGCAGGTATGGGTCACGAGCATCAAGGAATTGTTCATGTGATTGGACCTGAGCTAGGCTTAACACAACCGGGAAAAACAATTGTCTGTGGTGATTCTCATACCTCAACGCACGGTGCGTTTGGTGCGTTAGCATTCGGTATTGGTACGAGTGAAGTTGAACACGTGCTATCGACACAGACTGTGTGGCAACAAAAACCACGCACGCTTAATGTCAAGATTGACGGTAAGTTAGGTACTGGTGTTACGGCTAAAGACCTTATCCTTGCCTTAATCGCTAAATACGGTGTTAATTTTGGTACGGGGTATGTTATCGAATATACCGGAGAAGCGATCCGCAGTCTATCAATGGAAGGTCGGATGACGATTTGTAACATGTCAATTGAAGCCGGTGCTCGTGCTGGTCTCGTCGGACCGGATGAAACAACAGTCAAGTTCCTTGAGGGACGTCTTCATGCACCGAAAGGTGACACATTTGAGGAAGCGAAAAAGATGTGGCTATCATTACAAACAGATGAAGGTGCCAGTTACGATCATACAGTAACGCTTAATGCAACTGACGTTGAACCCCAGGTAACGTGGGGAACGAACCCTGCACAATGTATTCCGATTAATGGTACCATACCTAATCCAGATCAAGCGAAAACAGAAAACGACAAAAATGAAATTAAACACTCATTAAAATACATGGGCTTAGAAGCAGATGTTAAAATAACTGATGTACCTATCGAACATGTTTTTATTGGCTCGTGTACAAACTCACGCCTAGAAGACTTGATTCAAGCTGCAAGTATAATCAAAGGACGGAAAGTAAATCCGAGTGTTAGCGCAATCGTTGTACCAGGGTCACAAACGGTTAAGCGAAAAGCTGAAGAACTCGGCCTAGATCGTCAGTTTATTGATGCTGGTTTTGAATGGCGCGAGCCTGGATGTAGCATGTGTCTGGCCATGAATGGAGATGCTGTTCCACCGAATGAGCGTTGCGCATCGACTTCAAACCGTAACTTTGAAGGACGTCAAGGGGCAGATGCTCGCACACACCTTGTTAGTCCTGAAATGGCAACAGCCGCTGCAATCGCAGGTCATTTTGTTGATGTTCGTACATTTAATTAATTAGAAGGAGGTCATTAGCTATGGAACCATTAGTAAAACATCTTGGTCTTGTCTATCCACTTAATCGAGCAAATGTAGATACCGATCAAATCATTCCTAAACAGTTTCTAAAACGGATATCACGTCAAGGATTTGGTCAGTATTTATTCTATAACTGGCGTTACGATGAAAAAGATCGTCCGAGAGAAGATTTTTCTTTAAATCAACCCAAATACCAAGATGCAAGCATACTTGTTGGTGGCGAAAATTTCGGTTGTGGATCAAGTCGTGAACACGCACCATGGGCACTAGAAGACTTTGGCTTCCGTGTAATCATCGCACCTAGCTTCGCTGACATCTTTTATAATAACTGTACAAAAAATGGGATTCTCCCTGTCATTCTTAAAGAAGCAGAGACTGAACAGTTGATTAAAAATGCTGAAGCAGACGATTATTTCTTAACTGTTGATTTGGAAGAGAAAAAAATCTATGATAATCAAGGATTTAATGCAACGTTTGATTTAGCAGAGTATTCTCGTGAAATGTTGTTAAATGGTTGGGATGAAATAGCGGTTACGTTAACTTACGAAGACAAAATCAAAGCGTTTGAACAAACACATATCGTTTATTAAACAAATTTAAAAATGCTGATTCCATTTGATGAGAATCAGCATTTTTATTTATACCTTATGCATACAAGTATAGCTCTTGCTTATAAGAATTTAACACAGACGGACTCTGGGGCTTTCACATCGGTTTGTGTACTAATTAATTCCCCACTATTCACATCACGCTTAAAGACCGTTAGCGTCCCCGTATTTTGATTTGCGCAGATGAGGTGTCTATCATCCGGTGTCAAACTAAAATCACGTGGCCAGTCCCCTAACGTGTCTGTATAGTCTATTAACTCTAACGAAAAGGTTTCTTGATTGATTTTGAACGATGTAATTGAGTTATGGCCTCGATTCCCGACATAAACAAATTTACCATCTTTCGTTACATGCACAGCAGATCCATCATTTACCGTTGTGTGTGATTTTGGAATGGCTTTTATTTTACTGATTAATGTAAAAATCCCCGTATCCGCGTCAAAGGCTAACGTAAGCACTTCTGATGTTAATTCCGTCATAACGTAAGCGATTGTTTTGTTCGGATGAAATTCAATATGGCGTGGTCCACTCCCAGCTGGAGCGAGAAAGACAGCTTCTTTTGTCATTTTCCCTTCATCATCAATGCGGTAACTCGTGATTTCATCACTACCTAAATCTACAGCAATAACAAACCGTTCGTCAGGCGAAAATCCTGCATAGTGCATATGTGGTTTTTCTTGACGTTCGTGTGGTCCAGTTCCCTCATGCACTTTAATATCCGCCAGTTGTTTAATCGAACCATCCTCAGCTAATTGATAACTAATGATTTCTTTTGTGTGATAATTAGCCGTAACAAGCCATTGATTATCTTTACTGACACTAACATGACAAGGGGGTGACCCTGCTTTTGCTGCACTGTTCAATTGAATAAGTGCCTGTGTGTTTGGGTCAATTTTAAAAGCTGTAACCCCACCCTCATCTCCTTCTTTAGCTACTGCATAAAGGTATTCTTGATTAAATGATGGCGTTAAATATGTTGGGTTATCGATAGCACCTACTGCTGTGACGTTTGTAATACTCTCCGTTTCACTATCAAAGGTAAAGTGATACACCCCCTCTGATTCTTCTTTTGTATATGTACCTAAATAACCTGTCCACTGTTTCATCAAACTAATCGTCTCCCTTTTCCAAATATTTTAACTCGTCTTTCTATATTATAACAAACCTTGCGCGAATCCCCCAATAAAAAAGACCTTATCCCTTCTGAAAAGGGATAAAGCCTCACTACTTAGCGTTTTTAGTTCGCTCTTAATTGCTTACGTGCACGATGTAACCTTGTTTTCACAGCACTTAGTGAAATGTCTAGTCGATCGGCAATCATCTGATCCGTCAAATCTTCTTCAGCCTTTAACAAAATTACATGACGTAGTTTTTCAGGTAGTCCCTGCACTTTTACGGTCAACTCTTCACAAAGACTCATCAATTCAATCGACTGACAAACCAGATCATCTGTTTTAATGAGCTCAAGTCCATGCTCTAATTTTTCTTCAACAGAAAGCTTCGTGATTTTTTTCTCTTTCCGATAGACATCAATTGCCGTGCGAATAACAATCGTTCTTAACCATGCTCTCAGCTTAGTTCGATCACTTAAGTGTTTCTGATAACGATAAGCCTTGATCATCGCCTCTTGCACGACGTCTTCAGCCAAATAGTGATCATAAACCACTCGCTTTGCAACAAAATACATTTCTTGATAGTAACTATAAAAATCTGTTGTTGATTGTGCTTCAACTTGAAAAGCTATCCGTTGATCTTTCTGATTAATTGCTTCCACTTGACTCGCCTCCTTACCGTGTTAAAACATCTTCAAACGAACGACCAACACTATACATTAAAGGTTCATGGCGTTGTTTTAAAAAGACCATCACCATGTAGTCTGCTTCTTCTTCATAAGCTTCATATTGCCCGATATGTTCAAATATGGTCGTAACCTGCTCCGAATCATCTACTGTGATAATCTGCTCAGGTTCTGTTTTTTGTTGGTATTCATTGTAGTCATAATAATAAAGGTCCTCCAGTATTGGAAATACTTCAACGCGTGCTAAATCATCAGGACCAATCATCGCTTCATCAAGTAACTCATGCGACTCTAAATACTCAATCAAATTGGCGTAATTAAAGCTCAGATCGACGTACACATCTGATTCTCCAGGCATAATTATTTCTAAATAATTATGCGTATAGGTTTCATTCTCATACACTTGTAAACGATCTTCCCTTAACGCTTCAATAATTTTAACGATTTCATCGCGATTCGTAATCGCTAACTCTTTATAGCCATTGCCACCTGAAAAAATAATTTTCTGTGCTTTGCGCTCATTAATGTAATAAAGAGAGTCTGTATAGCGAATATATGTTGACGATTCTTTTATTGAAAGGTCTCTTAGCCAATTCATTTGTTCTTCTTGGACGTAATATTCACGCGTGATACGGTTCCCATTAGTTAATTCATATTGAATGCGTACTCGCTGATAAGCATTATTCATAAAATCATCACGACTTGCTTCATCGAGAAGTTGTTGATGAAGCTCACGAATCCGGTCAATATTCTCATCTTCGGTAAAACCTGATTTCACGCCGTAGTAATCTTGACGCGAATTAAACGTATAAATATCGTCAATGAAGTAAGCTTGTGTTATTTCATCTGTGTCTGGAATACGGTTAACGTAGCCTGTTACATCTAAGGATACTAGTACACCAAAGATCAACATGCCTGCAAAGAAATACGTATATGGCTTAATCTTTGTAAATACGCGCCAACTTTTTTCTACAATCATTTGACTGATATAGTAACCGATGATTGAAAATATAAGATAGGTCACGATTATCAATAACATGTTATGGCGGAAAACAAATGAGTAAAAACCACCGACTAACGTGAAGCAAAATGTAAAGCTATAAATAAAAATTGGTTTTAATAAGGTAAAACTAATCGCTTGTGTTGCCGCTTCAACCGGACGTCGTTTATATAAAAAGTAACTGATTGATAAAATGACGAACGTAACAAAGAAATATATCCATACCTTCGACCAACTTAGTGCTTGAGCGGTATACAACCGTTCCATGTCTGTAATCGGTGATAAATGATGAATATATTGTTCTAACCAATAGTTAGAAGATAAACCGATCAAAGCAAAGTTTAGGTTATAAAAAAGTAAAAACACAAAACCAGCTGGTAAGAATAATAAAATCATCGTGAAGATTAGCTGTATGAGCGTGACACCTGTTAAAATTCCAATCAATATACTCACAGCATAAACAAGTAAGGCAATTGATAATGAATGAAACACCCACTGACTGACTTCAGGTAATGTATAGATCAATGGTGCTCCATCAACCGAATAGTAAATGAACATTAGAATCAGTCCATTAATTAATATTGGAAGAATAAGGGCGATGAAACCAAAGCTTATTTGATTCAGATAAATCATTTTTCGGGTCATCGGGAGACCGTGAATAAAATCACTGGCATCTTGCTTATGTAAAAAGCGTAACAATACCATCCCCGTTAACGTAGGCACACCCAGTAATAAAATGACTTGAATAAAACCACCATAATAAAATAAAGTGTCAAAAGATGTCTGATACATACTAACTGATTCTTTCATTCTATTTATTTCAGAAAAAATGCTCATAATAAGTAACAAGAGTAGGGCAATCGTATAGCCAACACTTAACCATCCTGCTTGCCTAAAGTTTTGTTTGAATAATTCTTTCTTACTCCAAGATGTGTTCCATCGCATAACCGATTCCCTCCATTTCATAAATAAAGATTTCTTCTAACGTTAAGGGTAATACATCTGACAATAAAGGATTATTTGTCGCCAAATGCGATTCAATATCCATCAAGTTTCCCTTTACAATATACAAGTGTACAGATCCTCGTTTTTCTTTATGCAAAACAGTAAAATCAGAAAATAATTGTGGCTTTGTTTCTCTAAAAGCAACTTGGACTTTATGTACATCTGACTTCAAATCATCCAAATCACGTTGTGTAACAAATTCACCTTTATGCAGGATGCCAACGGCATCACATAAATCTTCAACCTCACGTAAATTATGAGAAGAAATCATGACGGTCATTTCTCGTTCAGCAACGTCACTAACAATTAGATTTTTAATCTTTTTTCGAACAACCGCATCTAAACCGTCAAAGGGTTCATCAAGAATCAGTACATCTGGTTGTGCTGCAAGCGATAGCCACAGTGTTACTTGGCGCTGCATTCCTTTGGAAAATTGATGAACTTTCTTTTTCATATCTAAATTAAATACATCTTTTAATTCTAAAAAACGGCGCTCACTAAAGGTTGGATACTGCTCTTTATAAAAATCAGCCATCTGTTTGATTGTATAGTGTTGAAAGAAAAAAGATCTGTCAGGAATAAAAATCAACCGTTGTTTGCTTGATACTTGCTCAAACACTTCGCTTCCCGCTATCAACACATTACCTTTATCAGCTTTAATTATCCCTGCGATTATTTTCAATAACGTTGTTTTCCCAGCACCGTTAGAACCAAGTAAACCATAAATTGAACCTTGGCGAACATTTAGCTTAACTTCGCTAAGAACGGATTCCTTCTCGAACGATTTGGATAGGGCTTCGATTTTAATCATTTGGATTCTCTCCTTTTACCTCTTCTACGGCGTGTGAAATCAAGTCGGTTAATGCTTCTTCATCTATACCTAAAAATAATGCTTCTTTGATATCTTTAAGGATTGTTTGCTTTAACGTGTTAATTTTCTTTTCGTTCTCATCTTTTTCAACGGGCATAACAAAACTGCCCTTTCCTTTAACAGAATAGATATAGCCTTGTATTTCAAGTTCGCGATACGCTTTTTGGATTGTGTTTGGATTAATTGTCATTTCTTGAGCCAGACTTCTTACAGATGGCAATTGCTCATCAGGAATCATCACTTGATTAATAATAAGTGATTTAAATTTCTCAACCAGTTGTTGATAAATTGGGTCTCGACTCCGCATATCTAATTCAAACATTAACATCACCTCGATTTCATTTCTGTATGGTGTGTATTAACTGTATTATTTACCGTAATACAGTTAATAGTATATGTCGAAGTTTTTCATATGTAAAGTCTTTTTTGAAAAACAACTCTTTTATTTTTTGGGGACAACAACGTATAACTGTTCCTGCATAATGAAGTGCATTGCTTTTCTTAATTATTGGTGCAGCACATACTAGCAATCAATTGCATATAAAAAAGCAAGTGACACCAGTTGGTATCACTTGCCTTTTCACAGATCACTTAAGGTTGCTTGTATGCTATTTCTTTCGAATCATTGATTCATACCACTGCTTACTTTTAGCGATTTCATCATGAGTTAATTGATGGCTCCCTGCAGTAATAAGCGCCTCCACTTCGATTCCTTGTGACTGAAACCTTTCAATTAATTCGTTTGTTTCAGCTACATCAACAAGCGGATCTTTTTCACCCGCGCCAATAAAGACATGCATGCCTGTTTGATCAGGGTAAGTTATATCACGAATCGGTACCATAGGATGATAAAGAATTGCTGCTCGAACGCTATGTTTGAAATGCATTAATAAACTACCTGCGATATTAGCACCATTCGAATAACCTAATGCAATTACCTCGTCACGCTTAAATCCATACTGTGTACTTGCTTCATCCAAAAATTCATGCAAGTGCGTTGTTTGCTTGATAAGATCTTCTTCATCAAAAACACCTTCTTCAAGGCGTTTAAAAAATCGTGCCATACCATTTTCTGTCACATTGCCTCTGACTGTTAATATGCTTGCATCAGGATCAATCATCTCTGCAACAGGAATTAGATCATTTTCACTACCGCCTGTCCCGTGCAGCAGTAAAAACACGGGATGGTCTGTTTCTTTTTCAATATACCTGTGTTGCATAGCTAACACCTACTTTCATTTACTTTGAATTCAAGATAAATATAACAGAATGATGCAGTTACGGTCAATGATTCCGCTTATAAGACTCGATTAATGCATCAATTGTGGCAACATCTTCTTTTGAGTAACGCGCTCGTTCATACATTTCAATAAACTGCGTTCGCCAATTATCAATTGTTATTATTTCTGGATTTAATCGGTTGATAAAATCACGTGCTGTCTCACCTTTACAAAACGGATCGTTTACCTTCTCCTGATGAATAATGAAAGCCTGAAAGAGATAACGTACTTTCATCCGATTATCAAGTGTCTGCCACTTAACTTTCCGCCTAAAGGTTTGATTAACACGGTGTTTGAACGGTTGAAAAGGATTCTTAAAGGTGAATACAGATGCTTTTTCATCAATATAAGCTGTTTCGCTAATATCTTGTTGTCTCTTTCGATGAAAGAATAGGACAGCTAGCATACGTTTAAGAAAACGCTGAATCAGGGGTCCTACTTTCGGAATTTGTCTGATTAGTAAGTATAAGAAAAACATCATGGCGATAAACAGGGCACCATAAGCAACGATCGCCAGCATTTGCTCGAATAGTTCAATTAAAGGATGAGGCTCGGCCACTTCCACCTCGGGCATCGGTGGTTGATACGTTTGGTCCTCTTGCATTGATTCTTCTGGTATATCTGATTCTTGATTTAATAACCCAAAAAGAAATCGGAGCGCGTGAATAAGACCTGCAGCAATAAAATTAAAGCGTGTCATGATAATGATCATAACCAGTAAAATGACTAAGTACCACTGATTTTGGCGTTTAATATGGCGCGGTAAGCTACCGCCAGCTTCATCCTTCGATGAAGCTGCCCGTAAATGACTCTTGTTTGTAATAAAGAGTAGAGCAATCATTAAAATGATGGCTCCTAACGTTAGAAAAGAAATATACGGCGTGTCTTGAAAAAGAAAATAGCTAATAAAATAACTTGGGACCGCAATAATCCACATCATTGCGTCTGAAAAAACAGTTTCAAGCTCGACCCGACTATAGTAAAAGCCACGAATGCTCATGACGAAAATCACCACACCAAACAAGACAGCTTGCCAAGTCGAAGGAAGCTCAATCAACGTCGTACTGAGATATGCAATTGAAGCTCCGATTGGGAGTCGCGTCCAGTACCCGGTGAATAGATGGCCTAAAGCGGCTGTACTCATATAAATGATAAACAAACCGAGCATTTCAACACTTGTCACTGCTTGGTCAAAGAACAGATGGTTAAACCATAGAAATAGTGGCGCAATTGTCAAGACTTCGAGGCCACTATAAAACATGGACTGTATGATCTTCATCAGCTTCCCTCCTTTGCATGATTAATCCGAAGTAGCGTTACTGTGTGCCCTTGTTGTTCTAGACGCCGGATTTTTTCATTGATGGTAATGGACTGAAGTGGTGAGAAAATAACAATATCCATCCGTTCTTGTTTCGATGCTAACAATTGATCTAATAAATAATGAAAGTTATGACTTCGCTCAGGAATTAACTGACTTAAGGTCTCCAAGCTTTGTTTAAAGTGCTTTGTGCCTGAACCTTTTTCCTTAAATATTAATGGACGATTTTGTTTGATTCGATCACTATTTAGTACAATGTTTGTCCCAAACCGATAAGGTGCCCCTTGTTGGTTCAAATGATACATGACACTTGCTACTTGAGTAATACTTGACTCAAAAATTGCGTCATTTTCAATCGGTAACCAAATATCTTCTGTTTGATCACCATTCAACAATAAAACGAGGTCTTGATCACGTGTATGATCATGCTGATGAACATGCATGGTATCAGTCTGCGCCGTCTTTTTCCAGTTTATCTTTGCTGCAGAGTCACTTGGCGCTAACTCTCGTGTACCTATCTTCAAGAAAGGATCTTCGATGATCCAACGTTTTACCGACTGTTCACCTAAAAAATATTGCACATCGAGCGGCAATTGATTCTTTTTTAATAACTGTGGATAGACGATTAATTTTGCATCCGTTTCAATTGATCGATATTGTTCGCTAAATCCAAACATGTCACCTAGCGTAATCGCCACAGACTGAAGATGATAAACACCCCGTTTTTTTGCAATCATTTGATGCCGTCGTTTAATTCGTTGATAAGGAATTAGACTAAAGAGCGTTTGATGAAACTGATCGTCTTCCGGGACTTCGGATTGGTCTATTCTTAATAAATGTCGACTAAGTTTGGTCTCAACCCGGACCCAAGGAATCGGTAACCATTGATCGTTAACGAACTCATCAATTAATTCTACTTCTTGGTTGACATACACATGGCTTCGATTAAAGTCGCGGCGATAACTCAATCTTTTTAACGCATATGTATTGTAGATATAGCTTTGTAAATAGATGACTCCAATGGTAAAAACAATAAACCAAGCAATACTCATGCCAAGTCCGATCCTTTGGTTTCCGTTGGCACCTCAACCCGATTAACTAAGGCTTGAAGCAGGGATTCAATGTCCGTTTGCTCTAGCATCGGTCCATAGGCTAGGCGATGATTAACAACAGGTTCAAACATTGCTTTAACGTCATCAGGTGTTACAAAGGAGCGTCCCTGAATAACTGCTCGAGCCTGTGATGCGCGAAGTAATGCTTGACTACCACGAGGGGATAACCCCATATCAATTGCTTCATCTATTCGCGTCTCTTCAGCAAGGTCAATAATATAATCAAAGATACTTTCATCGACGTGAACAGATGTGAAGCTCGCTTGGGCCTCAACTAAGGCACTTTGCGTAGTGACTGCTTGTAATTGATCAAGTGGGTTGGACTGTTGGAAACGTTTTAGAATCGCTTTACCTTCTTTTTTTGTAGGATAACCCATCTGTATTTTAATGAAGAATCGGTCCATTTGGGCCTCTGGTAATGGAAAGGTTCCTTGATTCTCAATCGGATTTTGTGTTGCGATGACTAAGAATGGGGCGGCAAGTACATAGGTGTTATTATCAATCGTCACTTGTTTTTCTTCCATGGCCTCAAGTAAGCTAGACTGAGTACGAGGTGTTGCTCGATTAATTTCATCTGCTAATAAGATATTCGTGAAGATTGGACCTTGTTGAAATTCAAACCGACCTTCATGTTGTCGATAAATTGTTAAACCAATCACATCGCTCGGTAATAGATCTGGTGTGAACTGTACGCGGTTAAATGAACAGTCAATACTTTTAGCTAACACTTTAGCTAACATGGTCTTGCCGGTTCCTGGGACGTCTTCTAATAACACGTGCCGATCAGCCAACATACTAATTAATAACTGTTCAATGGTGTCGTCCTTCCCAATAATCACCTGTTGAATGTTTTGTTTGATTTTATCAAATAGTGGTTTAATTTCCGTTAACTCCATCTTTATCACTCCTTCTCAAATTGTTAGCGATTACATCCTGAAACAATAAATAATGGTGAGAAGACACTCACCATTATTTATTATTCTCTGCTATTCTAAAGTCTCTATAAAGGGTCCATCTTAACTAAAATACAACAATTGCCCAAATGATAAGAACAACAAAGGTTAGTACACCAATTAAGATTTGTTTCGTCCGCGCTGACAAAGGGTTCGGGATTAAAAACAATAGTAATGTTAATGAGAGAATAGTAATTACAATGACTGCCGTTAAGTATATAAATGTTCCCAATAAATTATCAAATGGCGCTTCGATTGCTGCTTCGATTATTTCCATCATTCCACCTCGTGATTTCATTATATTCTTTACTAGTTTAAAGGATTTTAACGTTGAATACAATACTATTTCCAATCTTAACCTTTAATTTTACACAGTAAAAAAGACAGACCCTCGTCTGCCTTTCGCTTTAGATATTATCCGAAAAATTGTGTTTGTTTACGCCGGTTTTCTTCAGTCAAAAAATTAAAGAATAAAGGCAAATCCATTTTAAGCGGTTTAGCTAATCGCTCCACATATTTTTTCTTCACGTGCTCTTCAACAATTTGGCTACGTTTAACGCGTTCGATCATATAATTCTTACCAATTAAATGCATTTGTTTACGTAAAAAGCGCGATTCACGAAACAAGGCAAGTCCAATCGCTGCAATAAGGGCATAAATAATTGGTAATATATACGTTTCAAACATCGCACTCGGATTTATAAACGGCATGATCATATTTAGCGCCCCAACAATTAGCATCGGCAAGCCAATCATATAATAAAGCGAGATCTTTTTCATCAGTGGACGGATTTTTTCCAGAATCTTATCCATTTCTTGTTGAATGAATGGAGGGAACTGGTTTGTTTGTGATAGATTCATTAGATAATCCTCCTTTTCTTAACTTATCTTAATTATAGCTGTTGTCTGAAACAGGGTCAATACATACACCATTGCAAGCGTATATACTTGTAGGTATGCATAAAAAAGCAAGGGGGGTTCACCCCCCCTTGCCTATGTGTTGACTATAATATTTTATCTAAAAATGCTTTGGCGCGTTCTGTTTTTGGTGCTGAAAAGAACGCTTCAGGCTCACCTTGTTCCACTAACAGACCTTGGTCTAAGAACAATACGCGATCGGCAACTTCACGTGCAAAACCCATCTCATGTGTGACAACAAGCATCGTCATTCCTGAATGTGCTAAATCCTTCATAACATCAAGCACTTCTTTAACCATCTCAGGGTCAAGTGCTGACGTTGGTTCATCAAATAGCATCAGTTCCGGCTCCATTGCAAGTGCTCTTGCAATCGCAACCCGTTGTTTTTGCCCCCCTGAAAGACTGTTAGGGTACGCATCTTCCTTATCACTTAAACCGACTCGTTTTAATAATTCACGACCTTTTTCTTGTGCATCTTGTTTCGTCAATTTTTTAACTTTTATCGGCGCATAGGTTAAATTTTCTAATACAGTTAAGTGAGGGAATAAATAAAAATGTTGAAAAACCATCCCAATTGTTTCTCTCGCCTTGGTTACATTCGTTTTTTTAGCCGTTAAGTCTTGGCCCGCTACTGTGATGACACCATCCGTAGGTTTCTCTAATAAATTAATACAGCGAAGAAACGTAGATTTACCTGAACCCGACGGTCCAATAACTGATACTACTTCCCCTTTTTCTATATCTATAGAAATATCAGACAACACTTCATTTTGACCGAAACTTTTTGATAAATGCTCAACTTTAATCACCGACACTCAACCTCCGTTCTAACCATTTACCGAGTAAGCTAAGGACCATAATTAGCCCCCAATAAATGAGCCCTACAAACAGTAAAGGTTCAAAGTTTAAATAGATATTTGCTCCAACAACTTGAGCTCGGCGCATTAAGTCTAAATAACCAATCGTCGAGACAATTGCAGACTCTTTTGTTAAGGTAATAAATTCATTCATTAATGCTGGCAAAATATTCTTTAATGCCTGCGGTAAAATAATATCAATCATCATTTCGCGATAAGGTACACCTAGCGCTACTGCAGCCTCTGTTTGGCCTTTATCTACAGCTAAAATACCCGCCCGAATAATTTCAGACACATAGGCCGAGGAATTTAATCCAAACGCTAAAACGGCTGATAAAAACGGAGAAATATCATAGGCAAATAATTGCGGTGTTGCCAAATAAATAATCATTAATTGTAAAATTAACGGCGTTCCCCGAAACATCGATGTGTACGCATCGGCAAACATCCGTAACGGTTTGATTGATCCAATTTTAAACAAAGCTAAAACTGTTCCAATAATAAACCCAATTATTATCGCAACAATGACAAATTGTAACGTAACCCATATTCCTTCTATCATAAAAGGAATATAAGGCACAATTTGGCTAAAATCCAAATTCATGCCTTACACCTCATTTCATTATTTAATTAGTTTCCCTCAATAGTATAGCATGATTTGCTTGCCTACCTAGATTTTATTCTTCTGAGCTTAACCATTCAGCTTCTAGCTCAGCTAGTTTACCATTCTCCATTGCTTGTTCAATGGCTGCGTTAACGTCCTCAACAAGCGCACTGCCTTTAGGGAACGCTACCGCCATTCCAGGTGAAACTTCAGTAGGATCATCGAATCCAGCAAGGTCTTGCGCTTCAATAAAGCCTTGTGCCACTTGCTTATCTAAGTAGACAACATCAACACGGTTCGTTATTAATTCTTGAATCAACATTTGTGCATCATCAAGTGCTTTAAGTTCGAAATCATAGTCTTCTTGAAGGTTTTGAGCGCCCTCTTCTTGAATGGTACCGAGTTGAACACCTACAGTTTTACCTTCTAAATCAGCAAGCTCTGTCATGGGTTCATCTTTACGCGTGACAAACATTTCACCAGAGTGATGATATTCTGTAGAGAAGTCAACATTTTCACGACGTGAATCTGTTGCTGACATACCTGAAAGTACCATATCAACACGATCCGCTTGTAGTGCACCAATTAACCCATCAAAGCTCATATCACGAATTTCTAATTCCATGCCTAATTCTTCGGCTATATAATGTGCTAAATCAATATCAAAACCGATAAAGTTTCCATCAACATCACGTGATTCAAATGGTGGATAATCGGCTGATGTTGCCATCACTAATGTATTATCCGTATCTTCGTCAGTTGCTTCTGAATCTTCACCTGTTTCGTCTTCACCTTGTGCATCATCCTGTGTATCATCTTCGGTATTAACATCTGGTGCTGTGTCATCTTCACCTGCACCACAACCTACTAAACCAATAACCAGTATACTTAACATTAATAAAACCAATACTTGAATTTTTTTCATTTTCTTTTTCTCCCCTTCAATCAATGATTGTTTTGTATATTTATTCATGATTATGAATTTTATCAAATAATTATGCATTTGGGAAGTAAAAAGTTCAAAAAAATTATTTTTTCTCAAATTCTCTTCGAATAGCCGTTAATAATTCTGGGTTAGTCAGAACATCTACACCTGTTAATGCAAGTGATAAAGCACCTCGACTTAATGCGACTTGACCGTCTTCTGTCATTGTTTGATCTCTAAAATCCGTGGTATGCGCAATCAGTCCTTCTTTATTTAAACCAATATAGGGATGAATGGCGGGGACCCGATAACTAACATTTCCCATATCCATTGATCCAAGTCCACCACGGGCTTCTTCAATTGTCTTTTCCCCTAGTGCATGTAAATTTTTTGTATAAACATGCGATAGTGTTTCATTAGTAATCATATCATCGTAGCTAAGCTCATAATTGCGCGTTGAAAGCTTTGCTCCAGTCATGAGCGCAGCACCTTCAGCAATTCGCTTTACTTTCATTACAACTTCATCTACACGGGCACGCTTTTTTGCACGAACATAAAATTGAGCAATTGCTAAGTCCGGTACAACATTCGCTGCTTGACCACCCTCAGTGATTACCCCGTGAATCCGAACATCATCATGAAGATGCTCTCTCAGTGCGTTAATTCCATTAAACAACTGAATCACACTATCCAAAGCATTGATGCCTTCTTCTGGTGAGGCAGCCGCATGACTTGTTTTACCTGCATAAGAAAATTCAATCGCATCCATCGCTAATGATTCACCGCTTTTTGCTGATAGACCAGCAGGATGGACCATCATCGCTACATCACATTCATCAAAGATTCCTGCTTCTGCCATCGGCACTTTCGCTCCATTGGTCTCCTCAGCTGGTGTACCGAAAACGATAACTTTTCCTCCGGTTTTTTTCAGTACTTTACTCAGTAAAATACCTGCCCCAATCCCCATTGTTGCAATCAAATTATGCCCACAGCCATGGCCCACACCTGGGAGCGCATCATACTCAGCCATATAGCCAATCACCGGGCCGTCTTTCTCGCTTTTAAATGTCGCTTTAAAAGATGTGGGACGGTTGACAAGCCCTTCTTCAACGTCAAAATCATGTTGGCGAAGGTAATCCACCAGCAACTTCTGTGAAGCATATTCCTTATCACCTAGTTCAGGATTTTCGAACAATTGCTTACTAATCGCTAATAGATCCGATTCAATTTCTGGTAGATATTCAATCAATTGTTGTTTCATCGTATTCGCCCCTTTGTCAATTCTTTTTCTTATCTCCCCTGATTCAACGTTCTTAACTGTCGATCCAACGATTAACTTTTGAGTCGGGACAGGTCTTATGCGGTAACCATGCTCTAAATGCTACAAAACAACCACACTGTTTACAGGTGGTTTCTTCTGCTAAATGCGGGCAACGCATGCATTGTTCAATTCGCCTCTGGTAAACGGCAGCCTCCACACGCTCCGGTTCAAATAAGAGTTGTTCATCTACAAGTGCTTTTATCTCATCTTTGGTAAATATCGTTTGATTTAAACAGCCTTTACAAGCCACTTTTCTCACACCTTCACTATGAAATATAAATATCGTTTACAATAGTCCAACTTGCTTTAAACCGTAATAAAGACCATCCTCATCGACATCTTTGGTTACATATCCAGCCACTTGTTTTGCTTCCTCGCAGCCGTTGCCCATTGCAACGCTATGGTCAAACATTGAAAGCATTTCAATATCATTTGGACCATCCCCAAACACATATACATCCGCTTTATCATAACCTAAATAATCCACCAGTTGTATAATCCCAAACGCTTTAGATCCACCTGCTGGCAATACATCAACAGAAAGTGGATGCCATCGAACAAAATCAAAAGCAGGATATTGCTCTCTGAAATAGTCTTCTTCTTTATCATCAATAAAGAATAACGTCTGATATAAGTCACGATCTTTATAGTAATCGGGATCATAACCCGGATCTATGCCTAGTTTTAAGGACTCTATGCTTTCCGTAATGTAGTGATGATGTTTAGTATTTTGTTTCATATGTGTTTCGTCCATGTACATAAGTGGATGTCCTTTTTCTAACGCTTCTGTAGTTAGACGCTCTAACTCACTTTTGTCTAATGGCGAACGATAAATTATCTCATTATCATGAACTACGTAAGAGCCGTTATAACTGACATATGTATCAATAGCCAACGCTTCACGTAGCTGTTCATACATAAATGGCCCGCGACCGGTTGCAATCGCAACAATATGTCCTTCTTCTTTTAATTGGTGGATGGCTTCTTTTGTACGCTTTGGTAATTGTTTATCATGATTTAACAACGTGCCATCAATATCAAAAAATATCAACTTTTGTTCTTTCATTTTGTAATCTCCCCCTAATTATCAATCCATTATCTTTTTGTTAGTATAGCATATTTCCAACCTTTTTCGTTGCTCGAAAGACTTTTTCACTTCACTCTTAAAACACCCTTAATATCGATTTTTAAATAAAATGAGAAATCTTTTGAAAAAGTTTATGCACTTGACTTTACCATCCAGGACAGAAACAGATTCAGGTAAACCTCTCGTACGCTCTCTTTCTTAACATGAAGAAAATTAGTTTGTATACAGCGAGCCTTCTTTTGTTCATCGCAACGATTATAGCCGTGAAAGGAGGTGACAGACATGGCTAATCAAGATATGATTCAAACCCGATTACAGCTCTTTTTTGTGACCGGTGTAGATGCGGATGGGGAAAATATCATTAAAGCGAAGGCATTTAATAATATCAAACCTGAAGCAACTCCTGCAGTCCTACTCAGTGCAAGTCAATTGTTAACCAGTTTACAACAGTATGGTTTATCAGAAATCAAACGAAATGATACGTCACTTATTACGGAGGCGTAATTCAAACAACATCATAAAAATAGGAGGTGAACCATATGAAAGTATTAGAATTGAAATTTAAAAATCAAGAGGACAAAGTTGTCACGCTATCTCTTGAGGCTCCAATCGAGCCAGTCAATCCAGCTTTAATTACCGATGCAATGAATCAGATTATCGCAGGTAATGCCTTCTCATCTTCTGGTGGGGATTTCGTCGAGAAACATAGCGCTAGAATTGTTGAGCGTTATGTCGAAACAATTGAACTCGTATAGGCTAAATGGGGGAAGGCAATGATTGCCTTCCTCTTTTACTTCAATCTTTTTTAAGAAAGGAGCAAAATCGATGGAACCACAATGGTTGGCGTTAATTACTGATCTAGGTTTTCCAATAGCGGTGACTTTTTATTTGTTACACCGCATTGAAACAAAACTCAATACATTAATTGAGTCCATTGTTACCTTACCAGAACGAATCCGAGTGTAATATTCACATCACGCCATGTTAGGAAGTCAAAAGACCATTCGTACTAGTGTGACGTCAAAAGCCTCCTACTTCAAACAGACCGTGAGGTCATTAGTGATGAATAGTTGATGGTCAGTTTTCAATTTATTCGAATAATCAAATAACAATTGAATCCTTCCCTTTTAAACGCTATAATGAACGTTAACTAAAAGAAACAGTTTAAACAGGGGGGATTTTTTTGCCGATTAACGTACCGATTCAATTACCGGCACGACCTATTTTAGAAAAAGAAAATATTTTCATCATGGAGGATATCCGAGCAACAACACAAGATATTCGGCCACTCAATTTACTGCTGTTAAATTTAATGCCTGAAAAAGAACGGACTGAAACACAGTTGTTACGTTTATTGAGTAATTCTCCCCTTCAAGTCAATGTAGACTTTATTCATACTGAAAGTTATAAGTCCCGTAATGTAACGATGTCTCACCTAGAAAAATTTTACCAAACCTTTAATGATGTCAAAGAAAAACGCTATGATGGTTTAATTATCACAGGGGCACCCGTTGAGCATCTTGCCTTCGAAGCTGTTGATTATTGGCCGGAAATCAGTGAAATCATGGCATGGTCTAAACAGCACGTCACTTCAACGATGCATATTTGTTGGGGCGCACAGGCCGGACTTTATTATCACTACGGGATTGACAAACAACCCCGCGATGCAAAGATTAGTGGCATCTACACACATGATCGGGTTGAAGACACCCATAAATTAATGCGCGGCATCAATGATGAATTCTTAGCACCCCATTCCCGCAATACAGATGCCGACTTTACCAGTTTATATGCACACCCTGACCTTACCGTACTTGATGACTCCAAAGAAGCAGGTCCTTTATTAATTGCTTCCAAAGATGAGCGACACTTATTCATTACCGGGCATATTGAATATGATGCCGATACGTTACTGGTTGAATTCATCCGTGACCAAGCAAAAGGGCTTAACATCAACGCACCAGAAAATTACTTTCCGCAAAACGATACAACGCTCGCACCTAAAAATCGATGGCGTTCTTTTGCATATTTAGTCTTCTCCAATTGGCTAAATTATTTTGTTTATCAAGAAACACCTTTTCAGTGGGCATCAAATAAATAAAACAACAACCTTCCCCATCCTTTGGAGGGTTGTTGTTTTTACGTGATGAATTTCACATTGATAAACTCAACCGAATAAGGTAAAATATGTTATTGAACAAAAAATATTAAAGATGGAAGGTTTTTTAAAATGAGAAAGATGGTTTACTTGTTTACTTTATTGGCTGTTGTAACCTTGTTATTTGGCTGTCAATCAGAGGATTCAACCTCACCTGAAGACGCGCCAAATGAAGTGGTTTCATTAAAATTAGGACTTATGCCTGCCGTTGATGCTTTGCCTGTTTTCATTGCGATAAATGAAGGCCTTTTTGAGGACCTGAACGTGTCCGTTGATGTCGAACTCTTTACTAACGCAAATAACCGGCAAACCGCTTTGCAAACCAACGAAATCGATGGAGCCTTAACTGATTTAGTGGCTTTTTTAAATAATTGGCATAACGGCTTTGAAACACAAATTGTAACCAGTACCGATGGAAGCTTCAGCTTTTTGGTTAATGATCAATTTAATCCTGAGGAACCTGTATCCTTAGGTATAATGGAAGTCAGTGTCACAAATTATTTAGCGGATACCTTTATCGCACCTAACTATACTTTAGAAAAGACCTATATCCCTGAAATACCTACGCGATTAGAAATGTTGGCGCAAAACCAATTAGACATGGCCTTAATTCCTGAACCCGTTGCCTCGATTGGTGAACGTAACGGTTTAACAAAAGCAGTTTCTGTGACCGATGAAGAAGGTGAATCTGTACAAGCCATTGTGTTTACTAAAACAGCAATCGAGGAAAATGAAGTTGCGATTAAACGCTTTGTAGCCGGTTATAATGAAGCAATTGAACTCATTAATGCTGATACTGATCTGGCACTTGATACACTGATTGAGGAATTAGATGTCCCCCCAGAAATTAAACCATTTGTTACATTACCAAGCTATCAACCTGCTCGACTTCCAAGTCGCAATTACATGGAAAAAATCACAGCTTGGGTAGAAGACATACAGGGGATTACCATTGACCAAAATATCGATGCATACTTTGCCGACTTTGTAGAATAAGGAAGCACTAGCAATAGACCGATAAGGTTGAGTCACAACACTGACTCAACCTACTTTTCACATATGAAAAAGGAGACTTCTAATAATGATCACATCGGAGAATATATCATTATATTACAATAACACTGAAATCTTATCAGACCTATCGCTTCACATTAATGCTCATGAGTCTTTAGCGATCATTGGCCCCTCAGGTTGCGGTAAAACATCATTACTACATATATTCGCTGGACTGATTAAACCTACCAGTGGATCAATCTTCGTCAATCACACACCTTTATTAAAACCACGTCGAACAACTGCACTTATCTCCCAGCATTATAGCCTACTTCCTTGGAAAACCGTGTTTGAAAACATTTGTTTACCTTTACACATTCAAAAGGTAAAGCGATCTGCGTTTGATGCGCGTACTAAAGCAACTTTAACTATGCTTGGTTTGAATCATGTGAAGTCAAAATACCCGACAGAGTTATCAGGTGGTGAACAACAACGGGTCGCGATCGCAAGAGCTTTAGTTCAAACACCAGATCTATTATTGTTTGATGAAGCATTTTCTTCTCTAGACGCCATCACGCGTGACCGATTACAAAGTGAATTAAAACATTTGCATCAATCAACGAAAACGACGATGATTTTTGTAACTCATGATATTGAAGAAGCATTGTATCTAGGTGAACGTATTTTAGTAATGAGTACCCAACCTGGAACCGTCTTCAAAACATTTGTCAATCCTAGTTATCACAACCCCGATGCAAAAATGTCTCAAGGGTTTCATCAGTTGTCTAATCAATTACGTCAAACATTAAACGAGGTGATGCATGATGCGAATTAACTCATTAAAGTTCTCCACACTCTATGCTCTTCTTATTGTGACTGTTTGTTGGTATGTGATTCACCTTTTACTAAATACCCCGACCGTGCCCGATCCTTTGCTAACTTTTAGTCGATTGGTCAACTTACTCACAGATGATTTACTCTTACATCTACTTAGCAGTTTAGGACGTATCGTGGTTGCCACATCAATTGCGCTTATTCTCGGCATAACCGTCGGTTTAATGATTGGCTTAAGTCAATTTTTTAACACTTACCTTTCGCCAATCGTATTTGTTCTGTTTCCTTTACCTAAAATTGCCTTCTTACCTATTTTAATGTTGCTGTTCGGTCTGGGTAATCAATCGAAAATAATATTAGTGGCACTAATCATTGTTTTTCAAATTATTATCACCGTTAAAGATAGTGTGATGAATTTGAAAAAGGAATACTTTTTATCAATCAAAACAATGGGAGCAACACGGATTGAGTTATTTAAGCACATTATTTTCCCTTCTATCCTTCCCTCGTTATTTACTGCGCTTCGTCTTAGTATTGGTACAAGTATTTCTGTATTATTCTTCGCAGAAAATTATGCAACAACGTTCGGAATTGGTTATTTTATCATGGACAGTTGGATTAGAATTGATTATATTGATATGTATGCTGGCATTGTTGCCATCAGTTTACTTGGACTTGGTTTATTTTTGTTGATTCAATTGATTGAACAACGCTATTTGCCCTGGGTTCAGCTTGAAAAAGGAACACAACAGTCCTTCCTTGATTAATAAACCAATAAGAAAGCCACAAGACTCCTCTGTCTTGTGGCTTTCTTCATAAACTTAGCTTATTTTGATTTAAGATTATAGCATCTTCACTTTATAGACACGTGCTTCAAACGGACGAAGCTTTAATGCTGTCTTGGTCTCGTCTATTCCTGTGTAATTGGACAGAACTAATGATTCAAAAAGATAGTGTTTGCTGAAGTCAATTTTTGTCGGTTCAATAAACATGTTGACGACAACCAAATAATTCGCGTCTTCGCCATGGCGTAAATAACTATACACCTGTTCATGATCACCTTTCACTAAATAATAACTGCCATAAATCAAGGCGTCACTTGATTTACGCAAGTTAATTAATTCTCGATAATAGTGATAGACTGAATGAGGATCTGCTAAATTTTGTTCAACGTTAATGTCCGGGTAATTCGGATTCACTCTGAGCCAAGGTTCACCAGTCGTAAAGCCCGCCATTGGATCCTGATTCCATTGCATTGGTGTCCGAGAATTATCACGGCCGTTCATCCAAATTGAAGCCATGACTTCCTCGTGCGGAACACCTTCTTCAATCTTATGTTTGTAAAGATTTTTTATTGCAACATCGTTATAATCATCAATCGAGTCGAAATGTACATTCGTCATGCCAATTTCCTGGCCTTGATAGATAAACGGTGTCCCTTTCATTAAGAAATATAACGTCGCCAGTGCCTTTGCTGATGTTTGACGCAAATCCGAATCATTGCCCCAGGTTGAGACGGATCGAGGTTGGTCATGATTTTCTAAGAATAGAGCATTCCATCCTTTGTGTTCCAATCCTACTTGCCATTTTGTTAAGGCTTTTTTTAGCGCAGCTAAATCAAGGCCACCTTTTGTTGAAGTTCCCCAAAGGCTTAAATGATCAAACTGAAAAATCATATTGAAATACCCTTGTTCTTCCCCAACCCAATCTTCAGCATCTTCAACCTTAACGCCATTTGCTTCACCAACCGTCATAATATCATACTGCTTCAGTGTGCGATCAGCAAATTCAGATAAAAACTTTTCAATTCCTGGTTGATTCATATGCCCTGAGAAAGAAGGAACATATTTTTTCCGCTCTGGATTCGGCAAGTCAGGAAACGCAGCGGTTTTTTTAATGTGTGAAATCGCATCAATTCTAAACCCGTCGATGCCTTTATCTAACCACCAATTTACCATCTCATATAAAGCATCTCTTACCGCTTCATTTTCCCAATTCAAATCAGGTTGTTTTTTAGAAAAAACATGCATGTAATACTCTTTTGTTTTTTCGTCAAACTCCCAAACAGAGCCACTGAATATTGACTCCCAATTATTCGGTTCTTTCTCACCTCTACCTGGGTGCCAAATGTACCAATCGCGCTTAGGATTCTCCTTTGAACTTGCTGATTCAACGAACCAAGGATGCTCATCAGACGTATGATTGATAACTAAATCCATAATGATTTTCATGTCACGTTTATGTGTTTCCTTCAGTAACTCATCAAAATCAGCCATTGTCCCAAAATCAGCCATAATATCTTTATAGTCACTAATGTCATAACCATTATCATCGTTTGGTGATTGATAAATTGGACTGACCCAAATGACATCAATGCCCAATCCTTTTAAGTAATCTAATTTTTCAATAATTCCTTGAATGTCGCCAATACCATCACCATTTGAATCATTAAAACTACGCGGATATACTTGGTAAGCGACCGCTTCTTTCCACCATATTTTCTTTTCCATCTTCATTTCCCCCACATTTATTTATCAAACAAGTAAACTGCTGCTTGATAAGGTTCAAGCTCGATGCTTGCTTCTTTTTGTTTAATACCTTTACCGATGTTAGCTATTAGACATTGACCTTCAGCTAATGTTACGTCTATATCAACGAACACTTTTTTATCACTAAAGTTAGTCAAGACCCACAATTCTTGCTTATCCAACACCCGTTTATAAAGATAGATATCCTCATGATCAGGATATAGCACTTGATAGCGACCCTCAACAATGATTGGATATTTTTTTCTTAACGCGATCAATTGTTGATAATAATAAAATAATGAATTTTCATCTTCTAGAGCTGCGACGACATTTATGTCCGAATAATTAGGATTTATTGGTATCCATGGCGTTCCTTCTGTAAATCCTGCTTGAAATTCATCGGACCATTGCATCGGTGTTCGGGCATTATCGCGTCCACGTGCGTGAATCGCAGCGAGCATCTCTTCGTTGGTTAATAAATCTTTTCCGACAAGTTCATCATAAGCATTCAGTGTTTCTAAATCACGGTAATCTGCTAAATCATTAAAACTGACATTTGTCATGCCGATTTCTTCACCTTGAAAGATGTATGGCGTTCCTTTCAACATATGCAAGGCTGTAGCTAACATTTTACCTGAGCGCACCCGGTAAGCTTCTGAATCATTACCAAAGCGAGAAATTGCACGTGGCTGATCATGATTGCTCCAATATAAAGAATTCCAACCGACCGCATCAAGCCCTTCTTGCCAAGTAGAGAAAATCGCTTTTAGTTCAATAAGCGACCAATCTTCTGGCGACCACTTACCTAGTTCACCATCCCCTAATCCAACATGTTCAAAATGAAACACCATATCTAATTCTTGTCGGTCTTTTCCTGTGTATTTTTTCGCCTGTTCAACGGACACATTTGGCATCTCGCCAACAGTAATCGTTTGATAGCCGGTTAATGCTTCCTGATGCATTTCTTGAAGATAATCATGTACTTTGGGACCATTAAAATAATAGGGACTTCCATCGCCATAACCTGTTTTTAATAACTTACCATCAGGGAAATGACGATCTTTAGATATCATATTAATAACATCCATTCTAAAACCACTGACTCCTTTTTCTAACCAAAAGCGCATCATCTCATATATATCTTGGCGCATTGCTTCGTTTTCCCAGTTTAAATCAGGTTGTTTTTTACTAAATAAATGGAGAAAGTATTGATTGGTCTTCTCATCATATTCCCAGGCACTCCCGCCAAATGCAGCCCCCCAATTTGTGGGTGCTGAACCATCTGGTAAAGGATCTTTCCAAATGTAATAGTCCCGTTTTGGATTGTCTTTACTCTGTTTTGATGCTTGAAACCATGCATGTTCATCTGATGTGTGATTCACTACCAAATCCATCATAATATGAATTCCTAATTCTTTCGCACGCTTTAACATAAGGTCATACTCGGCCATCGTGCCAAACTCATCCATAATCGCTTGATAATCACTTATATCATAACCATTATCGTCATTTGGCGATTGATATAGAGGTGACAGCCAAATGATATCAATCCCTAGTGTTTTTAAATAATTAAGTTTTTCTGTGATCCCGTTAATATCGCCAATGCCATCATCATTAGAATCATTAAAACTTCTCGGATAAATCTGGTAGACAATCGCATCTTTCCACCAACTCGTCATTGTACCGACGCCCTCTCCTTAAATTTTTTCATTGCGCAACATTTCTATGAAACGTCTTTATTGGATTTAGTCTTCTCGTTTTCTTTTTAGTCTATCATACTTCTGCAATCACTTTCATTCGGACAACCAAAACTTAATAAAATATATTTATTAAAGCAAACGATTGCACTTCTTTTCAAAGAATAGCATACTCTCTTCTCCTCCGCAATATTTTTTATAGTGAAGACTTACCCTCGCCATTTTTCTTAATAGGATGCGAAGTTAAGCTTGACATCCAACCTAGAATTACTCGCTGACCAAAATGTTGGAATGATTCATCAAATACTAGGCATAGATATTTGAATCAAGAGTCCGGCAGTGTGCTCATTTCACTCACCCCTAAAGCCTTTTGGGATTGGCCTTCGCATCAATACAAAGATGCAGCAAGGTACTTTCGTACTCCCCTGCTGCATCTCTGTATTGATATTATTTCATTAAAAAAAGATGTTAATGAACAGCCTTTCAATCGATCACAAAGGATTGATTGAAACACGTTCATTAACACCAACTATTACAGCGCTTCTTTATATTACTTGATATCTTGTTTACTGATTTACCTAAAACGCAATTAATTTCTTTACTTGTTACGCTTTGTCTTTTTGTTTTTGCATTTGTTTACTTCTTAATTGACCACAGGCTGCATCAATATCAGAACCTTGTTCAACACGTACACCACAGTTAATTCCCTCTTTTAATAAGGTTTCATAGAAACCTAAAATCGCTTCTTTTTCACTGCGTTCATATTGATTATGTTCAGCCACTGGGTTGTATGGAATTAAGTTCACATAAGAAAGGTGGCGCTTATCTTTCAAAAGTTGCGCTAATTGCTTCGCTTCTTTTTTATGATCATTTACATCTTTGAGTAAGATGTATTCAAACGTAATTCTCCGGTTCGTTGTTTCTAAATAATAATCGATGGCAGCCATTAACTTTTCAATTGGAAAAGCTTTATTAATTTTCATAATCTGTGTTCTTAATTCATCATTAGGGGCGTGAATTGAAACCGCCAGATTCACTTGCATATTTTCATCAGCAAAGTCACGAATGCGATGCGCTAATCCACTTGTTGAAACTGTAATATGACGCGCACCAATAGATAAGCCTTTTTGGTCGTTTACCGTCCGCAAGAAATTCATGGTATGTTCATAATTGTCAAACGGCTCACCAATACCCATTACGACAATATGACTAACGCGCTCATCCTTACCTACCTGGTCCAAATGGTGTTGCACTTTCATAATCTGTTCAACAATTTCCCCACTGGTCAAGTCACGATCTTTCTTCAATAGACCACTTGCGCAAAATGTGCAACCAATATTACAGCCTACTTGCGTTGTCACACACACACTTAACCCATAGGAAAAGCGCATTAATACCGTTTCAATTAAATTTCCATCTGTTAATTTAAATAAAAACTTAATTGTTCCGTCTTTAGATTCTTGTTTTATTTCTTCTTCTAATGTGCCAATAGTAAAATGTTGGTCAAGTAACTGGCGTGTTTCTTTATTTAGGTTTGTCATATCATTAAATGATTGTACGCGTTTAATGTACAACCAATCCCATACTTGTGTTGCTCTGAATTTTTTCAGTCCGTTTTTCTCAAACCATTCCGTTAATTGATCTTTTGTAAATCCATAAATGGATGTCTTTGTTTCCATATTTTATTCTCCTCACTCATTTAAGCCGTACATTTGAACCCTCTTCATACTATATTTTATCACAAATTTACGCAAGTATTTGTTGCTATATCAACAAAAACTGAAAAATTCTGAATTTTATTAGTATTTTTATTACTTTTATCATCAAATAGGGTTGCAATTCTAAAAATCACCTGCTATAATGAACTTAGCTATTTTGTTCGACAAAACACTTCAAGTAACTTGCAACGTGAACGTTTTCGTTTTGATGCTTGAGCAAGAATAGTAATACAATTGTGTGGAAACACCACACTAGGAGGAAAAGTAATATGGCACAAGGTACAGTAAAATGGTTTAACGCAGACAAAGGTTTTGGATTTATCGAAGTAGAAGGACAAGATGATGTATTCGTACACTTCTCAGCAATCCAAGGCGACGGCTTTAAAACACTTGAAGAAGGACAAGCAGTAACTTTCGACATCGAAGAAGGTAACCGTGGACCACAAGCAGCTAACGTTGAAAAAAACTAATTAGAGCTTAATACAAAAGAGAACGATTCATTCGTTCTCTTTTTTTCTGTCCAAAATTAAAAAGCAACGCCCCTTCTCAGGGGCGTTGCTTTTTGTTACTCTATATTAGTCTTCGTCTTGGTCGTCATCGTCATCTTCATTGTCATCATCATCTTCATCTTCGTCGTCGTCTTCATCTTCGTCTTGGTCATCTTCGTCATCGTCATATTGATCGAATTTTTCATACTCGATGACAATCACTTTTCCACTATATGCATCTATGTCCATCTCTATCTCGTGCGTGGCTGAATATAATTTAATTTCATAATAGTAACGATCATCATCTTCATCCAGTTCAATTTCTTTAACATTTGCACCATTTGCTTTAGTTAACGCAATTTCTATTGCTTGAGTAGCTGAAATTAAAACTGGTTCAGTTTTTTCGCTACTATTTGTTTTTGAATTTTCTTTATTGCTAGCTTGTTCACTGCTCTCCGAACTGGTTGTTGTCTGATTCGATTTCTCTGATTGATTATTTTCTACTGTTTTGTTACTTGCCGTTTGCTCTGAATTAGTTGCTGTTTGATTTTCATCCGTTGTTACATTTTTTTCGACAGCTTCATTATCTACCGTGCTCTCGCTAGGTTGATTATCTTCCGTTGTCGGCTGATTATCATCGACTTTATTTTCTATCACTGAGCTATCAGTAGATACTTCATCTGAAGCAGTTAAGACTTTTTCTTCAAGCTTTAGTATCTCTCCAGTATCCGCATCAATTTCAAGTTCAAAATGCGCCGTTTCTGTTTTAATTTCAATTTCATAGACCCCATCATCTAACTCTAACTTATCAATGATGCCTGGAAACTGTTGTTCAACCATGGCTCGTGCTTCGTCTTCAGATATCTTTGCTTGTGATTGTGATGATGCAAATTGAAAAACAAACACACTAAGCGCTATGACTGTTACACCCCCGATTAAACTAATAATAGCCTTCTGAAAAGATTTTTTCATGTTAATCCCCCCCCCACGTTTTATATACTTATTATATCGAACGATTATGAACATTCTCTATAAATATTATGAGAGTTTGATGAGAAAATTATTGTATAACCTTACACTCATTATGTAAGGACACCTATGATCAATTAAAAATAGAACTAGCCTATTCCTAGCTGACTTAAAACATACCCATTCACACTTGTGCATCGCTCTAACAAGTAACCTTCATTTACTTTGGTAATATCACACGAAACGTCGTCCCTTTTCCAAGTTCACTCATTACTTCTATTTCCCCTGAATGGGCAACGACAATTGCTTTAGCGATAGTTAAACCTAATCCAGTTCCACCAGTTTTTCTATTTCTAGCACGGTCAACCCGGTAAAACCGGTTAAAAATTTGCGTTCGATCTTCTTCAGGTATTCCCTCTCCATAATCAGTAACAGTAATTATAAGTTGTTGATCTTGTTCTGTTAATGTGAGATCAATTTGATTCTCGCTATACTTCCTTGCATTATCTAACAAGATATAAATGAGTTGGTTTAATTGAGATTCATCAGCTGGATAGAAAACTTCTGCTTGGTAATAATTAAAATTCACAGTACGTTCAAAAGCCATCGAAATTGATCGAATCGCTGACTTAATTAATCCGACAAGTTCTACTTTCGCGACAGTCATACCTTCTTTTCGCTCTAGTGTTGATAAAAGTAACATTTGACGAATTAAGTGATCCATGCGATCCGTTTCGCTGTTGATGGTAGCTAATCCCTCTTCTAGCACCTCTGGCTTCTCTTTACCTTGACGTTCAACAAGACGTGCATAGCTTTTTATGACCGCAAGCGGCGTTTTGAGTTCATGTGATGCATTTGATACAAACTGTTGTTGCTGTTCAAACATTGTCTGAAGTCGTGCATTCATCGTGTTATAACGAGCCACGAGTTGTCCAATTTCGTCGTTTTGATGTTTCAGCTTAACCGATTTCCATTCACCATTTCTTTGATTGTCACGCATCGCTTTCGATAAAACGGATAGTGGGCGAATAACTAAGTGACTTAGGGAACGACCAATTAAAACAGCCGGAATAAACATTACAAAGAAACTGATGACTAACACAATCATCAGCAAATCCAACAGATCGTCAACATCCTCTAACGATTGGATCGTTTCAATCATTCTCACCTGATTATCCGTGTAAATCATAGGCATAGAAATTTTAGCAACACGACCGACATCTTCGATTACTTCTGTCTGTTTTTGTGTTCCACTGACAAACTTTACTGGAAGATCGATCAGTCGTTCGTCTCTGGTAACAATTTGAATTGCCTCATCATTCGCATTTACAATGCGGATAAGTCCATTTGTCGGGACATATGCATTTAATAACCTAAAGGGATCGACCTCACTCACTTCTTCCCCAGCAAATGCTTCCATGACAACAGATAAATCATCAGCTACCCGTTCAATTTCTCTGTCAATCAATACGTGTTTAAAGCTGAAATAAATGAACACTTGAATGATTAATAAAAAGGCTAAAAATAGTCCCGCACTCATCCAAGTGATTTTTGTCTTTAAATTCATTGGGATTCGTCCTTAATCATATATCCCACACCACGAACTGTCTTAATTAGATCATAGTTGATTTTTTGACGTAAATAGCGGATATACACATCCACCACGTTTGTTTCTCCGAGGTAGTCAAACCCCCAAACTTGACTTAATAATTGATCTCGACTTATCACTTGATTTTTATGCGTTGCTAAAAAATACAGTAAATCAAACTCTCGTTTGGTCACATCAATGGTATGATCCTTATCTATCACCATATATCGCCTCGAATCGATGATCAACTCGCCTATCTTGATAACACCTTCTGGCTCACCATGCTTCATTTCAGAAGTTTTCCGTTCTCTTAATTGAACACGTATCCGAGCTAATAACTCTTCTATTTCAAATGGTTTTGTTAAATAGTCATCAGCACCATAGTCGAGCCCTGCAACTTTATCGTAGACTTGATCACGTGCGGTCAGTAATATGATTGGTGTGAAAACACCTTGTTTACGCACACGTCGTAATACATCAATTCCACTAAGTTCCGGCAACATAATGTCGAGTAAGACTAAGTCAAATACATCAGACAAAATAAACGCTAATCCTTCTTTACCATCATGGCACACCTCAACATCATAACCCTCGTATTCCAGTTCCAATTCAATTGCACGAGCAAGTTTAATTTCATCTTCAACTACTAATACACGCATATTAGCCACCTCTTTCTTCCTCGTCATTTGTTGTTTTTCATTGTCAGTTATAGACATTTTGCTCATCATAGATCTATGATGAGCAAAATGTGTATTAGTCACAGTGGAAGAAAAGCTAACACTTTTTCAATATGCTTGTCCCAATATCCCCACTCATGTGTACCATGGTCAAATGTTGTCATTGCTGGCACAGATAAATCATCTAATAATCTTTTGAATGCTAGATTCCCCTCAAACAGAAAATCTTCTTGACCGCATGCTAAATATATTTTTGGTAGTGTCCGATTATTGCTCACACATTTTTTCAATAAATAGAAAACGTCTTCTTCTGTATCACTTATTGATTGGTCGCCGTAGACTTGGTACATCACTTCATCAATAGCTTCATCACCATGCTCTCTAGTTGCTAAATCCAGCACACCTGAAAGAGAAGCTACTGCCGCAAATTGATTTGGATGTCTCAACGCCCATTTTATAGCCCCATAGCCACCCATTGAAAGGCCCGCAACATACCGATCAGAACGTGATTGCGAAAACGGAAAAAAACGCTCTGCCTTTTCAACAAGCTCTTCTGATAAAAATGTCCAATATGCTTTTCCGAATTTCATATCACTGTAAAAGCTATGATCAACATCTGGCATAACAACAGCGATACCATAACTTTCTGCATATCTTTCAATCGAAGTTCGTCTTGTCCAAATCGTATGATCATCGGTAAAACCGTGCAATAAATACAATGTTTTCATTGGTTCGGGATTTTTTAATTCATTTATTTTTCCGTATTGATTGTTGCTGCTTTCAGGTAAAATCACCGTCATACTGGTATGTTTTTGCAGGACATCAGAATAGAAATCAACTGTCAATCTTGCCATTGCTTTCACTCCCATTATTTTTATTCAAACAAAACCTTACCGTTTAAAACGTGCTTTGGTGATGCAACGCAATCGCCCCAGCGCTCTCAGCTGAGATCAAAGCAATATGCTGCGCTTCAATGATAGATTGTGATAATTCAACCATTTCATCACTTAAACCCGCGTGATGCGGTAAATAGTCCTGGATGAGAAATTGCATTGCGATTTTTTGAAGTAAGGTATGTTGGTTGCGCCAACCAATGCGTAATTCTAACTCATCAACCAGAGCTTTCAAGGCATCAATGTCTTGTTGTTGAAAACCAGTCAGTGCTAATAAACTAATATTCGCATAATGTTCTGGATGCACCCGATAACCAGCGATTTTAAACTGTTCTAACAAGTGAATACTTCGACTTACTTGTCCTGCTTGTGAGCGCAATACCAATAACTGGCTCATTTGATGAAGTTCTAACCCCGACTTAAACCGGTGTGACTCCAACAACCGATAGTTCTCTTCCACAGCCATTACCGTCTGATCAATCTCTCTTTGTTGTTTCGCAAGAAGCAACACAAAGGGGTAAAGCGTTGTATTCATAATAAATGGATGTTGTTTTCTAAATTGCTTGTACATTTGCTCTGCACGCTCAAGGCAGATCTTACTAGCCTCAGGAGTTTCATCCAACATTAATAAAGCTAGAAAATAGGTTGTTGTTTCTTTTTTAAACCCATAACTTGTTAACAACTCATGGGTTTCAAATAGTCGATTAACCATGGTTAACGGCTCATTCGACTTAACCATCAACTCCGCAGTAATAAAATAGCGTTGCGTTCGCTGTAAGGTCGTAAATGCGCCTGCTTTTTCTTTAATTTTCTCACTGACTTGATGAAACGTCGCTAAATCAATTGTTGTATTCTTTAAGGCGAAATTTGCTGAGACGATTAGAATACTTTGACGATCAAATCGCCATTTATAAACTTCCCGTAATTTATTGACGTTCTCTTCAAATACATCTAACTTTCTTTTCAATTCATCCATTAATAGCCACCTCTTTTTTGCTCGTATTAGTTAACGTATACCCTGAAGCCATACAGTAAAAACACCTTCAAGAAAGTGTAAACTTATAACAAGAAAACAGTAAATAACCAAATGAGTCCAAAACTTATAAAAATTGTCATACTTGAAACGGTTCCAATAAAACGTTTATCGAAGTCGAATTCAACTGCATACGGGATGTGTGATAATGGGATTGGTAATACCGCACCGATTAGTAACGTTAAGCGTGCCATTTCTGGTAGTGGCAATAAGAAATAACTCGATAAGCCAATGATTAAAGCAATACCATAGCGAGCCAATAAAAAACGTAAAAGTTCAATGTATTGTGATTTTTCTAAAACAAAACTAAGGTAGACGCCTAGTAATAACAAGGACAAAGGCATATTCGCTTGCGAGATCGTGCCCGTTACATTAACGACAATCGCTGGAATTGGAATGGCAACTAGTTTAATTCCAAAAATAACTAAATACGTCATAAGCGGAATTGATTGCGCTAACTTTTTTGTCATGATGGAGATGGTAAATGAGGTATCTTCATCGGCATAATAGCTACCAATTAAATAACATAACCCGAATACGATGAAAGCATTACCCCCATCTAACATACCGAAGTAAGTGATACCAGTTTGTCCCCATAACCCTTCGACTAAAGGGAAAGCAAAAAGACCAATGTTAAAACCAGGCATCATCATCACTAACATGCCTTTCATTTGTTTTGGCTTGTTTTTAAACAACAATAAACCAGCGATGACATAGACAAAACCAGATAATAATCCGAAAATAAAAACAGCTAATAAATTCATTTGGAAGTGAAAAGTCGCAAACGAAGTGATAATTAATGATGGCAACGTGACATTAAAGATTAGTCTTGAAATTGCCTCCCCATCTTTTTCTCTAATAAAGTTCAATCGTTTAAGTATGTATCCTAAAAAAATAATGCCTAATGATAAAATGAATTGTTGATTAAAGTCAGTCATGCTTCCCTCCTATTACATACTGCAACATTCTTATTCTTTCATTGTACCATTTATTTAGTCTGCAGATAAATGCTTTCCCTCTAATTAGGCCTGTTCAATAATAGTTGTGAATGCTATACTTTTTTATTTCAATAGTGATAAGATGGAACCATATCTAAATGAATTTGTATTGATAACGAAAGGAAGTATGTAATGACACCTTATAAAGTTTTATTTCTCGATGTAGATGGTACCGTTCTAACCCATGACAATAAAATTTTACCTTCAACAAAAGCTGCGATTCAAGCGGCACAAGAAAAAGGGATTCATGTTTTTCTGGCCACTGGCCGTCCTGCCCATGAGCTCGACACTATTCTTGATGAACTCGGAATAATTGATGTGATTGGTTACAATGGCGCATACGCTCGAACAGGCAAAAACATTATTTATAAGAAAACGATGGATCCAAAGCTAATCGAACAGTTTTTAACTGTTGCTAGCACTCAAGACCATGAACTACTCCTATACAATGAACAAGCGAATTTATTCACCTCTTTTGAACCCGATTATGTCCAAGCCTTTATTAAACATTTCGGTATTAAAAAGAATGAATATTATCGACCGGAATTTATCAATGACGTGTTAGGTATCACCGTGATGCATGCGACGGAGACAGAAATAAAAAATTACAATACACCTGATGATGTTTTCTTTTCTCCCGTAAATGTACCTGGCTTAATGACTAATTTCGATATCATTCAAGGAGCCGTTAATAAAGGGACTGCCGTTCAAGCTGTATTGAATTACTTTAACCTCGATGCATCCGAAGCAATTGCATTCGGGGATGGGATGAACGATCGAGAAATGTTGACCCTTGTTGGTGAAGGTTTCGCGATGGGAAATGCACATCATGATTTACTGCCGTACGCTAATCAAACAACTACCGCGGTAGATGATGACGGCATATATAATGGATTAAAAAAAATAAACGTACTATAAAACAACAACTCAATAATGCATTGAAGAATCACGATTAGGGAGATATTGCTATGATTAAATTAATTGCAACTGATTTAGACGGGACGCTACTCAGTCCTGACGGAACGATTTCCACAAATAATATTAAGACCATAAAAAAAGCCCAAGCCAAAGGGATTGAAGTTATTGTGGCAACTGGCCGTTCTTATGAATCCGCACAGAATGCGATACAAGATGCTGGTCTAACTACAGATATCATCTGTTTGAATGGGGCTAATGTCTATGATTCAAACGGTCAAATTTCGGTGGAAAAACCACTTACGAAAGAAAGTGTCACAGAGATCCTTCATGTTGTTGATACTGATGAAGTATATTTTGAGCTATATACTAATAAAGGCATCTTTTCAACCGATCGAACAAAGTTCATGCAAGTCTTAGTGAAAATTCTAGCAACTGAATATAAGCAATACACAGAAGAAATGATCAAGGAACGTGCTGAGCAACGTTTCCAAGAGGAATCTTTCACTTTCACAACTGATTTTGAAGGGCTATTAAAAGATCCTGCTATTGTTCCTTATAAAATCTTGACCTTTTCCTTAAAACCTGAAGGCTTGTTAAAACTAAGAGAATCTTTTACAGGTCATCCATCAATCCACGTTACTTCATCAGGATTTGATAATGTAGAATTTAACCACCCAGATGCGAAAAAAGGAATTGCCCTAAAAGCATTCGCTGAACAAAAAGCTATCAAGTTAAGTGAGATCATGGCCATCGGTGACAACGAAAACGATTTATCTATGTTAACAATGGTTGGTCGTGGGGTAGCGATGGCCAATGCTAAGCAATTAGTAAAAGACGCCTGCCAGTATCATACGTCTTCACACGAAGAGGACGGCGTAAGTCAGGCCATTGAGACCATGTTATTAGAAAACTAACCCAAACACTTCTAATTATTATGACTATTGATCTGTTTTGTAGAGATACCTTTACCTCATAGCGTATTAAGTGATAAACTTATGACGCCAAGAATGACGAAAGGATCTGTTAGTTATGTATTCTGTATTAATTGTCGATGATTCAGCTTTTATGAGGTCTTGGCTTACACGCTTGATTTTAAAACGCGACTACAGTATTGCCGGTATTGCCGAAAATGGTTTTGAAGCAATATTAAAATATCGGAAATTAAATCCCGACCTCGTTTTACTTGATATTCATATGCCTGAACTAAGCGGCATCGAAACGCTCAAACGTATTCTCAGCATCGATAAAGAAGCAAAAATCATAATGGTCTCCGCCATGGGAACAAGTTTTATCATCTCTGAAGCGATTGAAATTGGCGCAAAAGGATTCGTCAAAAAACCTCACTTTGATGGTCTATTAACACTTATGAGTCAAGCTCTACACCAATCGGATGAATAAAACTAACTTTCTCTTTTACTGGGTATGAAATGAATGCTTCATTTTCATTGATTGGTACCGAACAGTTCCTATTATCATGTCTCGAGGTGCCCGGATCTATTATCATCATTGGATATCAGTTAAACGAACACATAAAAAAACGATGAAGCAAACACTTCATCGTTTTTCTCATTATCCTAAATAATACGTTAACATCCACATATGTTTTTCAATCTCAGTTTTATAGCCTATTAATATATCTTCGGTAATATCATCTTCTGCCTCACCTGCAAGTTCGATACCTTTTTCTAAATCTTTAACAAGGACTTCAAAATCACTCCGTACTGCTTTAACCATATCTTCTGCTTTTATTTCGCTCGTATATGGTACTTCTTTAACAGATGAATGTTCAATGTACTCGCCTAAAGTAGAATAAGGTTTGCCACCAATTGTAAGGAGACGCTCAGCGAACTCATCAAAATGTTCGTTGATTTCATCATATAACTCTTCGAATTTTTCATGTAAAACAAAGAAGTTAGGTCCCTTTACGTACCAATGATGTTGATGTAACTTGGTGAAAAGTACCCCGTGTGTTGCGACTAAATTGTTTAAATGCTGCTGTAGCTCAGTATGTGCCATGAATGAAAAACCTCCAAAAAATATTTGTTTAAAAACTTTTTAATCTTGCTATTACTCGATTTTTACTTATCCTAGATAATATTTAAACATCCACATATGTTTTTCAATTGATGTCTTATATCCAATGAACATATCTTCTGTGATGTCATCATTTGCTTCACGAGCAAGTTTAATCCCTTTTGCCAAATCAGCAGTTAAGATTTCAAAGTCAGCTAGCACTGACTTAACCATATCAAATCCTGACACTTTATCTGTATACGGCGCTTCTTTGATGGAAGCGTGATCAAGGTATTCTTGCAAGCTTGAAAAAGGGGAGCCGCCAATTGTTAAGAGACGTTCAGCAAACTCATCAAATTGTAAATTCACTTCGTTATACAATTCTTCGAATTTTTCATGTAAGACGAAAAAGTTCCCGCCTTTTACGTACCAGTGATGTTGATGTAACTTGGTGAAAAGTACCCCGTGTGTTGCGACTAAATTGTTTAAATGCTGTTGTAACTCAGTGTGTGCCATTTAAAAATTACCTCCTCATATTTGTTTAGCTAAAATACTTTTGTAACTGTGACCCTACTTTATCCTAGATAGTAAGTAAGCATCCATAAGTGTTTTTCAATTGATGTTTTATAACCGATTAGCATATCTTCTGTGATATCATCACTTGCTTCACCAGCAAGATCGATACCTTTTTCTAAATCATTCACTAAGATGTTAAAATCTCTAACAAGTGTTTTAACCATCTCTTCAGCTGGAATAGCACTGTCATAGGCAGCTTCTTCGATGGAAGAATGCTCGATATACTCTGCTAATGTAGAATAGGGTTGTCCCCCAATCGTAAGTAATCGTTCCGCAAATTCATCAAATTGCTCGTTTACTTCACCATACAACTCTTCGAATTTTTCGTGCAAAACAAAAAAGTTAGGACCTTTTACATACCAATGATGTTGGTGTAACTTAGTGAATAACACCCCATGTGTAGCAACCAATTCGTTTAAGTGTTGCTTTAAATTGTTAGTTACCATATACATCCCTCCATTTTAAATAATTAAATCGTTTATTCAGCCTTTAGTCTATTTCCCGAAATTAGGAATTTAAAACATTTTTAAGACTAAACAATGAATAACAATAAATTATAATTGATATTACTTTATAATAATTATAATTTAAATAACCTCTTTAGTCAACCGATGGTTTGTCTACGTAAAATAACTATTGAATTTTAACCAATTCCTTCATATACTTTAAGAAGACATCCGTGAAGTTAGTAACTACTTACATTGTATAATATACCCCGACATCGACAATTTAAACATAATTAGTAGAATTCAGATAATTAATATTCTATAATAATTAGTATAAAAACAGGAGGTGATCCCGATTGAAGATGGGAGCCATTACTTTATCTCATTGTAGCTACACCATCCATCAGACGACTATCTTAAAAAACATCAGTGGCACAATACAAGAAGGGATGATTACCACGTTTATTGGTCCATCAGGTGCCGGAAAATCAAGTTTGTTCCGGTTAATCAATCGATTAAGTCCCTTATCTAATGGATCAATTTTTTTCAAAGAAGAAAACATTGAAACCAGTGACCCAATTTTACTCAGACAAAAGATCGGCATTGTTTTTCAAGAAGCCGTGATGATTAAAGGATCTGTATACGATAACCTGAAGTTAGCGAGCGACCTTCATGGCACTCCATTTTCTAAAGCGGATGCGCGTGATTTATTAAAAAAGGTTGGGTTATCAGAAAAATACTTAGATACATCCACTAAAGAACTTTCTGGTGGACAAAAACAAAAAGTATCCATCGCTAGAACGCTTGCGAATAAACCTGAATTTTTGTTACTTGATGAAATTACAGCTTCTCTTGATCAAGTATCCGCTCAAGCGATTGAAGAATTAATTCTATCACTTAACAAAGAAGAAGGCTTAACAATTCTTTGGATCACTCATAACCTCAAACAAGCACGTGCAATTGGAGATCACACCTGGGTCATGATTGATGGAAGTGTCGTGTTCCAAGGACCGGTTGAAGATTTAGCCAACACACAGGACAAAGCCGTTCTTTCATTTATTGAGGGGGGGCGTAAATCTTGACCTATCTCACACTATCACTCACTTTACTGTTTGTTCTCATTCCATTACTCATTGCTCATTCATTAAAATTAGGCATCGAGAAAGACATGTTGATCGCAACAGTTCGCTCGATTGTTCAACTATTGGTCGTCGGTTATTTGTTGCAGTTTGTCTTTGATCAAGATCACCCTTTATTCATGTTACTTATGATTGCTCTTATTATTGCAGCTGCGACACACAATGCCAGCAAAAAAGGACTCAAAATTAAGGGTGTTACTTGGAAACTTATTGTCACTTATACAACCATTGAAGTCCTCACACAATCCATCTTGCTTGGTTTAGCTATCATACCAGCAACACCACAATACATCATTCCTATAAGTGGTATGGTTGTTGGAAACGCCATGGTTCTATCGATCCTATTTCTCAATCGTTTTATTGCGGAGGTCGAAGATAAAGAAAATCAAATTGAACTTATTTTGTCACTTGGTGGTACTCCCAAACAAGCGATTCACCGCCAACTCATTACCGCAATTAAGACAAGTACAATCCCAACCATTGAAAACCAAAAAACGATGGGACTGGTCCAATTACCAGGCATGATGAGTGGACAAATTATCGCTGGCGCTGATCCCATTCAAGCTGTTCAATTTCAACTAATCATCATCTTCATCTTGTTGACAACTGCCGTTCTAACAAGTGTCATGCTTGGATTTTTATCATACCCCACCTTGTTTAACAAGCAGATGCAACTAGAAAAGCACATCCTTAGAGAATGAATATAAAAACCCGCTCCTGAGATAAGGAGCGGATTTCTTCTATTCCATTTGTTTGAGCGCCTGAACCATCTGTTCATAGTTTAATGCCCCCAAGGCTTTATGTTGAATAATGCCATGGGAGTCAATCATATAAGAAGTTGGTACAGGACGGATTGCATAACGTGTCGATGCAGTTAAGTCCGTATCCAAGAGAATAGAAAACGACAAGTCAAACTCATCGGCAAACTGATGAACATCTTCTTCCCGTTCTTCAGTAGAAGTTAAGTTAACAGCAAGAACCTCAACTTCATTCTGTTGATAGAATTTTTCCATATCAGGCATCTCCGCCCGGCAAGGTGGACACCACGTCGCCCAGAAATTCAACATTACTCGTTTCCCGCGGTAGTCGCTCAAGTTTACCGTTTCCCCCGCAAGGTTCTTCAGTTCAAAATCTGGTGCATATTGCCCGACGCCTAAACCGGTATTTGCTTCTCGGTTTACTGTTTCATCTTCTGTGAACGGATCAACAAACTCATAAAGGCTGTAACCGAACATCAAAAGTAACACAATAGCTATTATTATTTTTTTCATCGTGTCATACTCCTAACCTAAGTTTTGGAACCAACTATTTTCAACAAAGCGTAACAACACATTTGAAAGTCTTGCCAGTTGTCCAGTGAAAAGTAATATACCAAAGAGGATAATAAATGCTCCACCAACCTTAGTCATTGTTTCGCTATATTTCACTAGCCATTTTGCGTAACCTAAGAAAAAGGTAAGCAGCAAAAAAGGAATCGCAAACCCAATAATGTATACTGTCGTATATAGGGCGCCTTGAGTAGGACTTGTTGCTGCTAGTATCAAAATCGAAGCAAATATCGGTCCGATGCACGGTGTCCATCCTGCAGAAAACCCGATACCTACAAAAAAACTGCCAACTACACTGGTTGATTTTCTTTTCATATAGAAACGACGTTCTTTCATTAGGGAAGGAATTTTAACCCATCCTCCAACGAACAGACCCATTAAAACCAGAAACGTTCCGGCAAGACGTTGTATCAACACACCTGACGCCCCACTCAGCAATGATTGTATATAGGAACCAAGCAACGATGCACCGATACCTAAAGCAAAGAAGATCAAGGATACCCCCGTTAAAAATGCGAGGGCATGGATCAGTAAGCGTCGTTGTACATTCACATCACGCTTCCCCTGTAAGTCCTTAACACTTACCCCAGTGATATAAGATAAATAAGCCGGAAAGATCGGTAATGTACACGGCGATAAAAAGGAGAGCATTCCTGCTCCTAAAGCAATAATTAAAGTGATATCTGTCGAGGGCTCCATAAATTCACTCCTTCATAATGCACATGTTAAAAAATGCGATATCTCGACTTACCCGATGATTGGACTAATACCAAGACGCCCAAAATCCCGATAAAGAAATAGTAAGAGGCATGGACATAAAAACCAAATAATGGTGTGCTAATAACAAAGGTAAGTAGACCTAACCCGAAACCATAAACGATAAGGATACTCGGAACAAACCAGTAGAAAGCTGCCTCAGGTTGAATGAGTACAATGCATATTAGTAGAATTGCATAAAAAGTTAAATGGAAAATCGAGACATAATAGTTGGTCGCAATGAGACTAATAAATAACCAAATAAATTGGCTGATAAGTAGATAGCGAATCAAACTATCCACAAATGGGGCTAAGTCTACCTTTCCACGTTTCACCTGACGATAGATCATAAAAGAGGTCACCACGGTTGCAATATAGAATGCGCGTGAATCACTTGGATACGCCAACACAGCTAAAGGATCCGTAAAGAAAAGCGCTAAGTTAAATAATATTTTCCCCAAAAATGTTGTGATCATAAAAACAATTAATCCATCCACAACACGATTTAAATGTGCTTTTTTTTCTTCCTGTTTAAACGGGCTAAGAAACCAATAAAAAATACTGCCGAGTAAAAAAGCTAAAAAAGTTGTAATCATTGTCGCCTTTATCACTAACGGTCCGAGTAAAAAAGCTTCTGGCATTCAGATTTCCTCCTCACTTGTTTATGTACAGCACCTATGTTTCATCCCCTAAGCCATCGTAACCACAATAAACCTCATGACTACCTACATGCATGTCTAACCTCAATATTGAGATAAAATTTATGCATTTGCTTGTTTAAAATAATAGGACAGCTCACTTGAGCTGCCCTACTCACTCGAATTATTATTTAATTTGATCAATCACACCGATAAGAACATCTTCTACTTCTTTTGCCATTTCTTCTAGTTTCTTATCTTCTAGTAATCGCGCTTGTGTCGTCGGTAATGGCAAACCAATATGCGTTACCCCTTCACCTTCATAAATCGCTACCTTACAAGGTAAGAAATAGATTGCGGCTTGATTATGTTCTAACAGTGCTTTTGCTTTTGCAGGGCTACAGACTTCAAAAATCAATGACTTTTTATCATAGTCCAAACCTTTTTTAATTAATGTTGCCTTTAAATCCAGCTCCCATAACACACCGAATTTCACTGTTGGTACTGTTTCAATAAGGGCATCTCTTAATTCTTCGACGGATTTTGTTGAGCTTACTGTGTAATCATACATCTATACATCGCTCCCTTTTCATTCGTTTTATTTAGCAATCGGTCCTTGATAAAACATCATGCCACCAGTTAAATTTACAGCATTAAACCCTTGATTAGCCATGAATTGTACTGCACTCTGACTTCTAGCACCTGATAAGCAGACAACATGGTATTCTTTCGCTTTATCTAATTCATTTAATTTGGCTGGCAAATCACCTAACGGTAGATTAATCGCACCTGGTATTTTTCCTTCTAACAGTTCGAATGGCTCACGCACATCAATAATATTTACGTCTTGATCGTCTTCTAACTTGCTCACTACGTCATTAATGTTAATTGCTTTCATCACTTTCTCCTTCACTTCTCACATTATTTTCTACTTTTAATCAACAAATCCATTGCTTCTTGAATCAATTGTTCATTTTCATCATCTGCACGTGGTTGAATAAGGCATTGTTGCAAATTTTCACTGACTACTAACCCCATCGTCTTGTCAATGGCATTTCTAACGGCTGACATTTGCGTTACAACGTCACGACATGATTGATCATCTTCCATCATCTTGACCAACCCTCGGACTTGACCTTCAACACGCTTTAGTCGGTTGATTAGCTTTTTATCATATTTCATTGTATTTACCCCTAACCGTAAACGTCAGTTATTTCAACAAGGTTACAAGTTTATCTGGATCAAACCCTAAAACCCACTCACCATTCACTTGTGACTGAGGCACTCCCATTTGACCTGTCTTATTCACCACATATTGCATCGCTTCAGGATTCTTTTGGACGTCCACATCTTTATAGTCAATGGACTGTGCTTCCAGATAGTTTTTAAGTATCACACAAAAAGGACACGTATTTGTTGTATAAACAGTCACTTCATTCATCACTATCGACCTCCTCTAATTGAATCTATTACAATTATATACCCCCTTAGGTATTAAGTCAATTGATTGATTTATGAAGTGATCAGAAATTTACGAATATCTGAAATAACCTGCGGTAAGTCTTTCTCACTCACCGGTCTACTGTATAAATAGCCTTGCATATAGTGACAATTAAATTTAGTTAACCATTCTAAATGTTTTTTTGTTTCAATCCCCTCAGCAACAACATCTAAAGCTAACGCTCGACTCATATCCATAATTGCGCTAACAATCGCGGCATCATTATTATCTTCGTCTATATTCTTAATAAATGCCCGATCGATTTTCAAGATATCTACCGGAAACTTTTTTAAATACGACAGCGAAGAATAACCGATACCAAAATCATCAACCGATATCCGAATACCTAACGCTTTTAAAGCGGTTAAGACTTGATTAGATGTCACGATATCTTTCATTAAAATACTTTCAGTAATTTCAAAGACTAAATGATCGGATGGACAATTACCTGCTTTTAATAGCGCTTCTACCCGCTCAAGAAAATGCGCAGCCTCAAGCTGGCGGTAAGAAATATTTACGGACAATGAAAAGTCTTCGTTTTCTTGCTCCCATTGTTTTATTTTCTTACAGGCTTGCTCAATCACCCAATAGCCGATCTCCACAATAGCTCCTGTGGCTTCTGCGATAGGAATAAATTCATATGGCATGACTAAGCCGTAGCTCGGGTGCTCCCATCTCAACAGTGCTTCAAAGCCATAAATATGGGTTTTACTCACATCAACAATCGGCTGATAATAGATTACTAGTTCCTCATTGGTTACCGCATGATACAAGTCATTTTGCAATGCGAGGTAGCGTTGTTGATGTTCAGTAATATCATGACTAAAGATAACGTAGCGTCTACCCTTGTCTTGTGTTGCTTCATTTAACGCTTGTTCAGCCTCATTGATCCATTGGTCAATTGGTTGCTCTTGATAAAAACTTGCCCCCGCAGCCACTGGGATAATAATTTCTAAACCATCTATCAACCAAGGTTCACTTAGTGATTCAACTGTCGTTTCGATTAATTCTGATAACCTATCACGTCCTATGTTGACTAAACAGGTAAAGGTATCCTCATTAGTTTTTGCAATTATCTGAATCGACTCTATGGTTTCTAACCTTTCACTTACCTGTTTCAATATTTCTTCGACAACCGCAACACTATATAACGTTCGAATATTCTTTAATGCTATAAATTGACAAACAACAATACTGTTTCTAGTATGGACCTGTGACTTTTCTTCTAACAATTGCTTAAACCGGAAACGATTGGGTAGCTGGGTTAAATGATCAATATAAAGTGATTTATTCAATGCATCTTCGAATTTTTTTCTGTCTGTGATGTCTCTTGCATTCAACAAAATTTTCTCTTGTTGATCATTTTCATCAATAAAGGTATGCCCCTTTACTTCAATGACACTTAACTGTTTGCATTTATTCTTAATGATTAACTCAACTTCAATAGGCTTGTTTGATTGCTCTACCATTGTTAAAAAAGAATGAAATTCATGTTTTGATTGCTGACTAAGGCGGTGCATAAACAGGTTATAGGTCATTGGTTGATCAGATAATTGTGAAAATGATGGTGAGTAGTATTCAGTCTTTTTGTCTTTGTTTAACAATAAGACCATATCTGAAGAATAGTCTGCGATTAAGCGATACATTTGTTCACTCTCGCGGATGTGATCTAAATAGTTCGTCTTTTGCAGCGCCACCCCAATCAATGATTGGTAATGCTGATATGCCTTATAATCGCTCGTTAAGCGTGTCACGCCAGGTTGGAAATAGGCGATAAGCATTCCAATGATATGCTGTTTTGTCTCAGAATAAATCGGACTCAACCAAATCTCTTCATAGGCAAAGCCTTGACTTTCTAATTCTTGGGTAAGTCGATCGATTAAGCTGTTTTGATCAGTCATTTGATTATTGATAAATTGATGCATCAATGGATGATCTTCTGGAATACTTTCCAACAGATGACGCATCTGATACGGAATGCGATCCGAAGCATATACATTTAATCCTGATTTATCATTCCAATGCATAACGGTTGTATCTGCTTGGAGATGACGAGCCATCATATTGGCAAGTCCAGTGAATAAATCTTTGTCTTGATCATGAATGAAAATATGTTCAAACATATCTAACTGAGTTTGAATCAAACGCCGTTGTTCTTCATGCTCAGTAACATCGCTTAATATCCCCATATAGTAGATGAGTTCCTGTGCTTTATTATATACAGGTGAGAGCTTAATATAATTCCAATAAAAAGTGCCATCTTTTTTATAAGAGGGTAACGTTATTTCTAATGTTTCTCCTGAACTAATCGCCTCGTCAAACACTTCAACTTCTTGATTGTCTGTCGGATGGCCAATTAACCGGGCCGTTTTACCAATTAGATCGTGCTTGTTATGACCAGTAATGTTTTCAAATGCATTATTAGCGTACAAAATAGGGTGATTGGACTTGCTCGGATCAATCAAAATAACGCCTGATGGCATTTGTTCAATAACTTGCTTATACGTCTCATATTGATCGGTCATCTTTTTTAAAGCTTCATTTCGTTCTGCACTTGCATTTTGCAATGCTTGTTGTTTTTCATCAAACCGATCAATCAATATGTAAATAAGACCGGAGGTTAATATAACAAAAGTCAGACCTTTCAACGTTTGTGGCGGGATACTCAAAAAGGCAAAATCCCGTGACAGTACAATATAATCAGAAAACAGAATCCACACTACCGATAAAACCAAATAAATTGATGTAATACGCAAGGCCTGTTTCAACATCTTCACCCCTGTCCATAAATATAAGCAATCGTTTCATTTATTGCTCATTTATATAATTAAAATGGTCTTTATACTTTTTCCCTCATTGTTAGTCAATTAAACGCAGGGCTAAATGCATTTAACTTGCGCCGAACAATTAAAGATGCTTAAATAATCTATGATAAACACACAATCATTATTGACTGTGAAAGGATGAAACAAATGACTGCTTTTAAAACAATTACAACTAGTGCTGAATTAGACGCATTTTTAAACAAAGACGGGTTAAGTTTCTTGTATATCTCTCGGCCGAACTGTAGTGTTTGTGTAAGTCTACTGCCTCAAATTAAAACAGTTTTCGAAGAATTCATTGAGGTAAGAACTGCTTACGTGAATGCTGAAGATGTTCCCGAAGTGGCTGGTCGCTTTAACATTTTCACTGTGCCCGTGTTAATTTTATTTGTAGATGGTCGTGAATATTTACGCGAAGCGCGTATTGTACCTATTGAGCCTTTCAAAGAGAAACTTAAAAAAATCGTAAATGGTTATAACGCAAGGTAACAGCGACTTAAACAGCCACACGCATAATTTTGGCGTGTGGCTGTTTGATTTATTAAGGTATATGAATTAGATCGTTCGGGGTTATCATTCCTAAAAGGCGTTCGTGCGGTTCACCCGTTTCCGTGATTAATAAAGCGTCTAAACGCTTATGTTTTTTAATTGCATTAATAAAAATATCCTCAGCTTGATAAATACTCATCTCTCGTTCAATAAACCGGTAATTCGTATCATAGATTGCGTCATCATCAATCAATTTAATCACTTTCGTACCAAGAAGCACTTCAACATCACCATTCATATGATGTGCAATCCAATGAAGTATCGCTTTATCCGTTAATAACCCTAAAAATTGTTTGCTTCTGTACACAGGAAATTGCGAGAACTCTGTTTCTTTAATAATCGTTAATACTTCTTTAACCGATAAATCAGCTTGGACGGTGCGTAAAGTCTTTGCAAATAACTTCATCACACTTTTTGGTGCCGTTAGTTCATTGGCGATTTTTTCAATTGAGGCAACAATATCATCATGAGGATCAGCGATCGTGTAGTGATGATCCGTGCGCTCATGTACAATCGCATTTCTCAGTTCAGAAAACTCTAATAAATCATTATGGTAGCGATTAATTACCGCATTTGTTTTCCTAAGTCGTTGCACCGCTCGATAAAAAGGAACATAACGACTATCATTTAATTGTTGATCAAAAAATTTTTCTATTTTATTAAACGCTACGATAAACCGCTCATCATTACGCATACGTCTCCCACCTTCTCGTCACACTATTATTTCGTCGCACCAAATCGTTATGATAAATCATAACCATTCACCATCAAACACGTACGTGAAATTAGTATCATTTTAACATAATACAGAACTTTAGCGAATTGATTTCAGGAATTACCCTCTTACTATAAAGGGATTTACTTTTTCATTTAAACCTAAAACTAGCGTATTTAACGTTTGTGCGGCCTCAGCGATTGCGCCGATAGATTGTACTGAAACTTTTTAAGCTACAGTTTTTACAATTCCTGCAGCAGATGCTTCTGTAAGCATGACCATATTTTCAAGGGTTGTTTGAATCGCTACACTTGTTTCGGTCAGTTGTGCAAGATCATAAACACTAAATGATGACGCACTTGTTCCAATAATGCTGCATCTTGATAAGTTACTGCTATCAACATATTCACTTGTAAATTTCTAGCTGAACGAACAATTTGATTGTGCTATTGTGTAAACAATACGATCTGCGCATACATTAAAAATACACCCTCTGTTTCTGGGTGCATTTATCTGGAGAGCTATTTGATATATATCTAATAAACTTATTCAACCACATTCTCATTTTTCTGTTTATGCATCGAGACTAGTTTTTTAAAATAAAAATAAAATACGATATTTAAGCCTATGCCAATTAACAGAATAATCGAAACAGCAGCGGTTACGATTGAAAAATTCGTTCGTGCTAAACTAACGACGAGATAAACCGCTCCTATCACGAACTGAAAAAGTGCTAAATAGAGAAAATAACGATACCTTAACATTTACTCAACTCCTTCCATTATAACTTTAATGACATACTGACTCACTGTCAAATTATCTATCCTTTCGCAAATGATTTTTTGCCAGGAAAAGTACCTTTAGTAAACATGTAGTTTTTATTGTCTATTCATAGTATAATTGACACCTTACAAGAAATACAGGAGTATGATGGAAGTAGAAGGTGATTATAATTTATGTTAACCATTTCAGATCTTTCATATGCGGCACTAACAAGCCTCTTAAATATAAGTGATTTGTCTACCTTTCTCTTTAGCCAAAACACGCTAGACAAGGAATTAGAATTGTCGTACATGAATCAAAAAAGTCATGAAAAAACAGGTCTATCGATTACTAAAAATCGCCCCCTAAATGTGAATGATATTTTTAATATTCACCGTGCGGAAAAAGACCAGTTAATCGAAACCCTTCACACAGGCATAGTTACCCACCAACGGTTACAACTCATACGTAACAAAGATATCACATTAGTTGATGTAAAGGTAGTTCCGCTTACGATTGAAAATAGTCAAACTTTCCTACTAGTAATGGCGACAAACTTAGATCAGGCGATTTTTGATGAAGCTCCTACTTTAATTGATCGCTTAGCGAATCGCTCACTATACATGCATACACCACATGCGATTTTTGTAATGGATGATTTAGGCCGATTGCTGCGAACCAATCCAGCTGGATTGGGCTTACTAGAGTACCGAGAAGATGAGTGTATTAACATGCACTTCACTGACTTTATCGATGAGAGTGACCATTCGCATGGTTTAAAAGCATTCCAAGCGGTTTTAGCTGGTGAAGTCACTGAAACAGTGCTACTCGGTCTTACTAAATCACAAGAACACCGTCATTTAAAAATAAAAGGGATCCCTATTCAAGATGACACTAAAATTGTTGGTATTGTTGGTATCGTTGACGATGTAACTGAAGAAAAAGCGACACAAGATCTTTTGAAATACGCGCAACTACAGTACAAATCATTGTTTACAAATAATATTGAAACCGTGGCAACGTTCGATCTTAACGGGAAATTTGTTGATCTAAATGATGCGACTATCACATTGACAGGTTATCAACGCGAGGAATTACTCGGAAGATCATTTGAATTTTTATTAACATCCGACGTTAAAGCATTGACGTTAGATTTTTTCAATTCTGCTCAAAGCGGTGTAACAAAAGAATATGAAACTAAAATCATTCATAAGCAAGGTAAAGTGTTAAATATATACGTTACATTAATTCCCATTGTTGTCGATGATGACATTAAAGGAATCAACTGTATCGTGAAAGACATGACCGAAAAAATAGAGTTGCATGCTCAGTTACATCATATGGCGTACCACGACCATTTAACTGGACTGAAAAATCAAATGGCCCTGTATCGTGATTTTGATAAGCTTATTAGTGAGCAGCCCAAAGATGCTCATGCGCTCTTGTTCATTGATCTTGATCGCTTTAAGTTGATCAATGATGCACTTGGTCATGCGAAAGGCGATTTGGTTCTAAAACAGATGGCAATGCGTTTAAATGAAAAACTCACCTCTGAAGTAAGTGTTTATCGATATGGTGGTGACGAGTTTATTATTTTATATAAACAAACAACTTTTGAAAAGCTGACTTCATTTAGTCAGGCATTAATAGAAATTATGTCCATCCCTTATTTGATTGATGGGATTGATGTTGTCAACACCCCTTCGATTGGCATCAGTACCTATCCACGTGATGGTATCATGCTTGATGCATTAATTAAAAAAGCCGATAAGGCGATGTACTTTGCAAAACGTGAAAAGAAAAGTACTTTCCAGTTCTATCGCGATCAGCTTCCAGCTGTTACTGAAGGGTATCTGGAAACTGAAGCGCTCTTGCGAAAAGCAATCAAAAAAAATGAATTTGTTTTACTCTATCAACCTCAAATCGATGCCGTAACAAAAGAAATTTTCGGCGTAGAAGCATTGATCCGATGGCACCGTGAAGGGCACGGTATTATTCCACCAAATGATTTTATTCCTTTAGCTGAAGAATCAGGTCTTATTGTTCCGATTGGTAAATGGGTCTTTGAAGAAGCTGTAAGAGCGATAAACTTCTGGAAAGATGCTGGAATTAGCCCCTTACCTGTCAGTATTAATTTATCTATTAGGCAATTCTATCAGGCTGAACTCGTACAAATGATTACTTCAATCTTAACTGAGGCTAACATTGACCCCGCGCTAATAACGATTGAAATTACTGAATCCATTGCCATGGATGCTACGAGTGCACTGCCAATCTTAAAAGAATTAAAAGCTTTAGGATTAACCATTTCAATTGACGATTTTGGTACTGGTTACAGCTCCCTTAGCTATCTAAAGAAATTCCCAATTGATTACTTGAAAATTGACCAATCATTCGTTCGCGATATGACAACAAATAAAGACGATCGTGACATCATTGAATCAATTATCTTATTGGGACATCGTCTTAATAAAGTCTTAATTGCTGAAGGGGTCGAAACACGCGAACATGTTGACGTGTTAGGACAATTGGGTTGTGATATGTTTCAAGGTTATCATTTCTCTAAACCAATTTCTAAAAATGCCATTATCGATTACTATACGACCTTTAATTTTGATCAACAATAAACCCTACCTTTTAAAGACAAACGAAATAAAAGTGCTGTCCAGTTAACAAACTAACTGAACAGCACTTTTTGCTTCTTTAACCTATTACTTATACGATAAATAATGAAACAATAACACCAACAAGACCAATCAAACTGATCGTATGAACGGTTTTAATTGGCATAACACCGCCGTCTTTCATTGCTTTACCAAACATAAAGAACACAACCGGGTGCACGAGGAATGGCATTGAAAAGATAAACGGAATTAAACTCGCAGACTCTGCTCCAAACATTCCACCTTGAATAGCTGCAAATAAACCAAAGTGAGAAATCGCACTTGCCTGTGCCATTCCAGTAAATAAGAATGGAATTTGACTAAAGCTTAAGAGGAGAAGCCCACCAAAAACAGCAACCAATTGCCAGCCAAATGAAAACTGCATCAAAGCTTTAACTTCTTTGGCACTTTCATTGTTAGCTTTTTTCAACTGTTTCAAACTAATAATGGTAAACAGAACACCTACCGCCACAATCGCTATAGATGGTAGTGTCCAAAGTTGTTCTCTTTCAGCACTAATCGCTAGTACTGAGAAAACAAAAATATGCCCAAAGAACGGAATATTAATCATAATAGGCGCACGTTGTGCGGCTTCTTTACCTAAATCTCCTGCGGTACACGCACCCGTCAAACCAGAGTGAGACAGTGCACCTGCCATTCCTGGCGCTAAGTTTCTTACATGATTATTTTTAGCAAAATACATCATTAAACTAATACCACCAAACATAAAGAACAGCTGACCGAAGAACCCATAGAGGATTAAACTGTTAACCCCATCAATTGTAAATGCTTCGCCGATGCGTGAGCCACCAACCATAAAGTTACCCGCAAGAACAACGGGAATCCCTGCAAATAGTAACGCTTTTATCGTTGGACCAAAAGACCAGCGGTACAACAGTGCACCTAGTGCTGCCGATATAATCATCGCAAAGAAGATTTGTGGTAAGGCAATAACTGGCTCAATACCCCCTGCAATCATTGAAGATAAATATAAAACACCGATAATAGCAATAATTTCAATGATCCCTTTACGAATATATAACGATTTATTAGTAATCGTTGCGCGGTTATCGACAAAAATAATTGCACCAACAATTCCTATGTATGCAATCAATGGATAGACGTCACTTAACGCACTTGTTGACGTACCAATAAGTACTCTACTCGCACCCTCAATACCAATTAATAAGAAGAATGAACGAATAATCATAACGATTTGTGTTCGTGAGGTTCCTAACACTGCCTCTTCTTGACTTGGAATAACCATTTCTTCGTTTGTTAAAGGTTTATTAGAGAATATCTTTCGCAACTCTTGTCCCCCAACAAAAAACGAGACGACTAAAGCAATAATCGTAGCTGAAGCGACCATATTAACCATTGGGAATGTATTAATTCCTGGTTCAGCAACACCTGTCTCAACTAAAATGTAACCCATTGATAAACCGAAAATAACAATAATTAAAATCGGGGAGTAACGTGTGCCCGCTACCACTGTTCTTGCAATTAAAACCATTGGTATGATCAAAAAGAGCGTCATCCAAAACTGGTTTAGCAAGTTCAAACTCATAAATTGTTCTAACATTAATTCCATAACTTACCTCCGCATATTTAATAAGAAAATGCTTATGTAATCATTTTCAAAGTAAGCATACGAAAAAAGCACGACTTTGTAAACAGATAATGATAAAAAAGTCTGTAAATACCTGATTAAATTTTGGAGACGCTTTTAAACTCTAGTTAGGAAATTTCCACATTCGTCCATACAAAAACAAAAAGCAGCTAGCTTACCTTAGAGGTAAACTAGCTCCTTTGAATTGTTTGATACATGTCTATCATTTCTTCAATTAATAATAGTATTGTTTCAGTTGACATCAACTGGTCTTCAGCATGCATGAAAATCAAATTGAGTTCTATCTTATTGCCTTTAGCTTCATCTTGGATTAACCCTAAGTGATGCCGATGCGCTTCGTTAAAATGCTCCCGTGCTTCATCTAACATGGCATTTGCCCGATCAATTTCTTCTTTCTTTGCAAATGTTAAGGCTTCTACCGCTAAGCTTTTCGCTGCACCTGCATCTGCGATAATTTTAAAAGCAATTTGCTGAATCGTTTCTGATTGGCCCATCACGTTTCTCCATTTTCAGTTGTGTCATTTTCTTTTAACAGTGACAAAGCAATTTCTAGCACATGCTCACCATTCATCATAGAATAGTCCTTACTCTCAATAACTTCAATTGGTAAATGACTGTATTGCTTTTTCAGCTTATCTTCCATGTAGCGAATCTGTGGACCAATCAATAACACATCTGCCTCATCGATAAATTGTGACAAATCGCCCATTCCTGATCCATGTACTAACACGTCTGTCTTCGTTTTAGTTGCAGCCTTTATCATCCGGTTGACGAGAATAGAACTTGACATACCTACAGCACAGACAAGTACGATATGTTTCATTAAATGACCCCCAGTCATTTATATTATCTTTCTACCAGTCTATTCCACCAAAGATAGCCGCTTAAACACTACAATTGACAAGCATTAGCTAAAGCAAGTTGTAACCATAGGAAATTTCAGTAATCACTTCTTACATTTAATCACACTTTTAAATTATCCATTTACTTTAACCTAACAACCATGACGTTTTAACCATTTCAAAGCTTGAGAAAACCAGACTTGTACTGGCTCATTAATATGGCCTGGATAGCTAGCGCTCGTATGATCAGCTAATGATAAACCGTGTACCCCTTCTTCAAACATGTACAATTCATACGGTCGTTTGAGTTCAGACATTTTTTCCGCAACACGTAAACTATTCTCAGGAAAAACCAATCCATCATCGACTGTATGCCAAATAAAAATAGGAGGGATTGTTTCATCAATATCTTTTACAGGACTCATTAACGCTAACTGTTCACGAGTGGGTTCACTGACACCAAAAAGACCTCGGTTAGAGAAACGCCAAAAATTTGTTAATTCTTGATCATTGATCTTCTGTATTTTTTCTTCCATCAAAGTGTAGTCGGTCACCGGATAACCAAGGATTAAGCCGCTTAAGTTAAAGGCATTTGCTCTGTCCTCATATTGATCTAATATTAGCGACTTGTTACGATGCACTGCAAAACTAAGTGCTAGATGGCCTCCAGCTGAAAATCCAGCCATTACTATTTTGTCCGTATCAATCAACCATTCATCTGCATGATTCTGCAGCTGAATCATAGCTTCAGCTAAATCATAAAGAGCATCTGGCCATACTTTTTGAGCTCTTGTAACTGGTGGATTTGTATCTTCTAAGAGATAAGTCGTATATCTAATAATTGCCACATGGTAGCCTTGAGCCATAAACTTTAGCGCAATTGGCTCTCCTTCACGATCAGAAACATTAAGGTATCCTCCACCAGGCACCAATACAATCAAGGGACGTTTGACTCCTGTTTGAAACTCTTTTGAGTCATCAATTAAATAGGTCGTTAAGGTAACCGCTTGTCGATTTTCACGTAAAGGCAATGTATGTACGTGCATAATTATCTTCCTTTCTCTATAAACCGCTTTCAATGTATACCATTTCATTTTAACAAATCCGAATGATTTTGTTTAGCCTTAAATTAATTGACGTGTTTTCTTTGACAATAACTTTCAATTCATGTATATTACTTTATGGGTATCGAACGTTTATCGGTACTTCATTAAAAAATATTCGTATTTAGAGGGGTTTAGAAATGGAAAACGTATTTGATTATGAAGATATTCAGTTAATTCCGGCTAAATGTATCGTTGAAAGCCGTTCTGCCTGTGACACATCTGTTACTTTAGGTGGGCATACTTTTCGGTTGCCGGTTGTTCCAGCAAATATGCAAACAATTATTGATGAAAACATCGCAAAAACGTTAGCAAAAGATAATTACTTCTATATCATGCATCGCTTTGAGCCTGAAACGCGAATAGCTTTTATTAAAGACATGCAGGCAACTAACTATATTGCATCTATTAGTGTAGGTGTTAAAGAAGAAGAGTACAGATTTATTGATACATTAAAAGCTGAGGAATTAATCCCTGAGTTTATTACGATTGATATTGCTCATGGTCATTCAAATCAAGTCATTCGAATGATTCAATACATTAAAGAACACTTACCAACTAGCTTTGTAATCGCAGGCAACGTCGGTACCCCGGAAGCCGTTCGTGAATTAGAACATGCAGGTGCTGACGCAACAAAAGTTGGCATTGGGCCAGGAAAAGTTTGTATTACTAAGGTGAAAACTGGTTTTGGCACCGGTGGTTGGCAACTTGCCGCTTTGCGTTGGTGTGCAAAAGCCGCTAGCAAACCAGTCATTGCCGATGGTGGGATTCGGACACATGGTGACATCGCAAAATCGATCCGCTTCGGCGCATCAATGGTGATGATTGGTTCACTATTCGCAGGACATGCAGAGTCACCTGGTGAAACCATTGAAGTTGATGGCAAACGCTATAAAGAGTATTTTGGTTCTGCATCTGAGTTTCAAAAGGGTGAGAAAAAAAATGTTGAAGGTAAAAAGATGCATGTCGAATATCGTGGTGCTTTAAAAGACACGCTTACAGAAATGGAACAAGATTTACAATCAAGTATTTCTTATGCAGGTGGCGATCAGCTCTTAGCCATCCGTAATGTTGACTATGTAGTTGTAAAAAACTCCATTTTCAATGGTGACAAAGTTTATTAAACGTTACCTTTAAATACGTTCACAAGAAAAACACCCTTTTATTTGTAAATTAAAAGGGTGTTTTTCTTGCACCTATCTTGTTTTTTTGTTTGACGTTGATTGTTGGGGGCTAAATCCAGAACGGGTCATTTCTCCCCAAGATTTGTTCTTGCGTCGATAACTAAAGAAAGCCGTAAAACGCCACCAAGCCACTAATTGACGGTAGCCAAAATTCTCTAATATACTATACAACATCAGCAACAAATATTCGCCAATGCCTTTGTATTTAGAAAAGTTGTATTCATCCAAGAGAATTGCGCTACTTGATAAAAACACGCCGTATAATAGTGAAACTCCAAGAAAAATCAGAAAGAACTCAAAACTAATGATGCCTAACCAAAACGATAAAATAAATGAAAGGTAGCCAACAATTTCAATCAGCGCACCAAGCATCTCAACGAGAAAATAATAAGGCATGGCTAACAGTCCGACGGTTCCATATTTCGGATTGAATATCATCCGTTTATGATTTAATACAGTATCCATTAGCCCTTTATGCCAGCGTTTTCGTTGACTTTTTAGAATCTTGCGCTCTTCAGGTACTTGTGTCCAACAAACCGGGTCAGGTACAAAAACAATTTTATATCGCTTCTTTTCTTCACGCATTTTTCGGTGAATCTTAACGATCAACTCCATGTCTTCACCAATGGTATCTTCCGTGTATCCACCAGCCTCTATAACAACACTCTTCTTGAAACAACCGAATGCACCCGAAATAATCAAGAGAGCATTCAAACTTCCCCAACCCAGACGTCCAAACAGAAAGGCGCGTAGGTACTCAACTGTTTGGAATCGCACCAAATTATTTTTACTTAAATGCACCGATTCAATAAATCCTTTATCAACAACACAATCATTTACCGGCCTTACCACACCCCCGGAAACAATGACTTCCGGATCCTCAACAAAGGGACGAATGACTTTTGCAAGCGAATCGCGCTCGATGATTGAGTCAGCGTCAATGGCTGTAATAATTGGGTACTCTGCAATATTAATCCCTGCATTTAATGCATCTGCTTTACCGCCATTCTCTTTGTCAACAATCACAATATTGTCAAAGATTGATGATAAATAAATACCTTCAATTTCTTTTGTCTCGATTTTTCTCCGATAGGGCATGTCTATTTTCTCAAGTTTAAATTCTTCTATTAAATGTTCTAATGTTTTGTCTTTAGATCCATCATTTACGATAATTAATTGAAACTCACTATATTCTAAGCTTAACAATGCCTTCACATTATCAACAATTGTTAGTGCTTCATTATAGCAAGGCACAATAATAGATAGGGGTGGAGTGTAACTGGAAGCCACCATATCCTCATAAGACCAATACTTTTTTCGTTGACGATCAATATATAGTGCGCGAATTGAAACGAAAAAGAGTAAGGTGTATATTGTATTAATGAAAATCATGTAGTAAAGAACAAAATAATTAAACTGGTTAACAATCACCACTAAAGAGTCTGTAAGTAAGTTCATCGTGTATTAGGTTGTCGGAGACCCGTGTATATTCACATGGGAGGAGACAGCCTGCCTCCTTTCTGTTTTCGATATTTCACTCCGCTGAGTTATCTTGCTCATTGGAACTCGCTTATGTCACTCATTCTAGATAACGTATTGCTCTTGGGTGCACAAGCAACGTTTCATACTCACTTTTTTCATCATTCTTGATTAATTAGCTAGTTCAATGCCTCTCTTTGTAAAACAGCATTCGCAGCATCTCTCGCAAAGCGGTCTTCTGCATTTAACAAACGCAACAACGCTATTTGACCTTTTTCATCATGACTGAGTAATGATTCGGAAGCGTTATGACGCACATACCAATTCTCATCGCTCATTAACCGCGTTAAAATATCAATTGATTTATCGGTGTTTACCTTTCTTAAAAACTTTGCTAAAAAAGCTCTTACTTCCCAGGCAGTATCGTTTTCAAGTGCCATAATGTGAGATAGGTATTCATCATTTCCGATATTCCCTAATGAATAACTTGCCTTTAGTGCTGCAATCCGTAATTCTTTTTGAGGTTGCTGGGTCATTTCATTGATCCACTTGACACTTTCTTGGTATTGTCTTTTTCCAATTTCCTCTAAGGCAATCATTTGTAGGAACGTATTTCCTGAGTACATAACTGCTTCTAACGTCTCAATAATGTCACCTTGAACCAAATCGATGAGGGATAAGACGTTGTTTTTTGTCATGCGTTCTCGCTTAGCGACTTCGATTAAAATGTCTTTCAGATATAGCTCATTTGAAATCTTAATTAGACTTCGCGCCGTAACAAAAAGCAATTCATTATCAGGTGTCTTTAATTGGCGGAGTAATTGTGGTGTCATCTCTCCTAGTTCATACTCTCCTGCTAAAAAAGTACCTGTCTTTCTTTTCCACATGTTTCTACTTTTCAGATGGCGCTTTACTTTAGTCACAACCAAATCTTTCCCAATGTGTTCTAACAAATGTCTTTTAGTCGCTCCAGAGATAAATGAACCGTAATCAAGGATCATTGACTGCAATACTTTCCTCTCTAAATAGGTTTTAGGATCAAGGGTAAAATCACTGTCTTGATTCGTGATAAAATTTAAAAACTCTGCTTCATAGCGTTGTCTGATTTTTTCTTTTTTGATTCTAATCATTTTCATTGCCGTCTTTTTTATAAGTAAAAAGACAAAAATGACGACATTAATGATCAGCATGACGATTAGTAAAGTCCATATATATTGTCTCATCATTAGTTATCACCTTATGTTGTTAAGATTTTTTTGATTTTATGCTCTAACACATCTAACGAAAATGGTTTCTCGAGAAAATCATCTGCTCCTAACCGTAAACTCTCTAACATTGCTGATTCACTACGTTTCCCAGAAATCATAATAATTTTCAGGTTAACACGAACACTGACTGTTTTAAGTTTTTTTAAAACCTCAATGCCGGTTACTTTAGGCAACATGATATCGAGTAACATCAAATCATATGGATTTTCAGCAAGTTTAACTAATGCTTCTTGGCCGTCCTTGGCGTAATCAACTTGATACCCGAGATAACCTAAACGTGTTTTAATAATATTGGCTAGTAAGAGCTCATCATCAACAACTAAAATACGTTTCTCAGTTATACTCTGCGTATCTTCTTGTAGCACAGTCTGATTTTTGCCGTTTTCCTTCGCAACATATAAGGCCTTATCTGCTTCTTCTAACAGTGTTGTTTTGGTCATGTCTTGCTGATTAAAAACAGCAATACCTGAACTAAAAGAGATGGTCACATCATCTGCTTTGCCAGGAAGAGTGAATGATTTTTGCTCGAGTGCTGAACGAATGTTGTTAATCATTAATTTTGCAGCTTCTCCATTACTATTAGGGATTAATATTAAGAATTCGTCACCGCCAAATCGAAACACTTGCCCGTTGTCACTTAATTCACCCTTCACAACCTCAACAAATCCAACTAAAATCTCGTCACCAAACATATGACCATATCGGTCGTTGATTTGTTTAAATTTATCAAGATCTAAAAAAGCTACCGCAAAGGATTGATTTGTTTTCAAAAATTGTTGTTTTTCATCTTCAAATCGCTTAACAAAGTATTTTCTCGTCAATGCACCCGTTAATTCATCTTTATGATTTAACGAATCATTGGTTTGTTTATTTTTTATCACCCCGTTAACCCTAGCTAATAATTCTTCAGGGTCCACTGGCTTCTGATAAAAGTAGTCCGCTCCTGAACGTAACGCCTTATATTTAAGGTCTTTACTATTCAGCCCTGTCAGAAAAATAACAGGTACATCAATATTTAAATCTAGCATGTGCTGGTGGATATCAAAACCAGAAGTATCGGCGATCAAAAGATCCATAATGGCAAGATCAATAGGGACCGACTGGAGATGTTCAATTGCTTCTTTTGAATTATCGGTAATAAAAACTTCAAATCCTTGATTTTTCAATAATTCTTCTAAGTAACTAAGCATACTAATGTCATCATCCACGACAAGAACTTTTCCTAAGTTTGCGTGTTTGCGATCGATTGTTTTTTCAGAATCTAAGGGCGCGCGCTCCATTAACAGAAAGCGATTAAGCTCCATTTCAATTCGATTAAACAGTTTCCCTGTTTCTTTAAACAACTGCGCCAATAGGTCATCTCTATCGTTCATTGCTTGATGATGATCCTGGAACAATGCTTCTAACTCTGCGGCTATCCGTGAAATATCAGCTAATTCTAACGTGCCGGCAGTGCCTTTGACACGATGATAAAACTGATATAGCACATCAAAATCTTCGTCATTTTCTTGATAAGCAAAGGATAGAATTCTACGTGATATGTGATTTATTTCGTCATTTTTCTCTACTAAGAACTGCCGTTGGCTTTTAGTGATGAGTGCTTGTAATTTTTCTTTATCCAAAGCGCATCCCTCCCACATTTCGTTTTCACTTTATTAAAGTTTTACTTTCTTTTCATCTTTACACGTTGCACCCCGTGATCAATTTATTTTTTGTCGAGTGTTAACATTATATCGGTAAGCACTTGTGGTGAATATGGCTTAACCAGATAATCATGGATGGGATAATTTTCTAACCCCTGAGTCGTTTTATCAATCGCAGATGAAATGATAATTGGTATTGACTTTGTTTTCTCATGTGTGCTTAAGTCTCTAATTAAATCCCATCCAGACATTGATTCCTCTAAGACAAGATCAACTACAATGGCAACGAATGAAATTTCCTCAGCCAACGCCAGTACATTTTGACCACTTAGATAATGGAGCACATTAAACCCATGTTGTTTTAAGGATTCAGATAACAGTAGAGCAAAGCTAATATCATCTTCCACCAACATGACGTTTCCCTTGGTCGTTAACGTGTTAGTTTGATGCTTACTAATCAATTGATCCGGTTGATCACTATTATCATTGATTGGCAAGGAGAATAGCACAGATGTACCTATACTTTCAACGGATTCTATCCAGATCTTACCTTGATGTGCTTCAACGATTGCCTTACTAATGGCTAAACCTAATCCTGTGCCACCAATTTTTTGACTGGCACTATTATCGATACGTTTAAATTTAGTAAACATATGCTTTAATTCATTCTCAGGAATGCCAATCCCTTCATCAGTTACGCTAACGATAATTTCATCTGCTGTGTTACGGATTCGAATCGCGACCTTACCGCCTTCAGGAGAAAACTTCACTGCATTGCTTATCAGGTTTGTAAAGAGTTGAATCAAACGGTCATAATCTGCCCATACTTGTGTAACAACAGCTTCATCTCGTAAGTATATCGCATGAGCATGCTCGTGTTTAAAGCCATTAATAACTTCCATAATCAATTGGTTCAATACAACATTAGTCATCTGATATTCTTGCTTTCCTGATTCAATTCGTTGAACGTCTAAGAAATCATTGATTAATGCGGTAAGACGTTTCGCTTCCTTATAAATCGTTTCAAGGTATTTTTTTTGTTTTTCGGGTTTTAATTCTTTGACAAGTAACATTTCAGTGAAACCTAAAACGCTTGATAGCGGTGTTCTTAACTCGTGACTCACCGTACTAACTAATTCTGACTTCATCTCATCAACTTCATATTCTTTCGTTATATCACGATAAACGAAAATTGTTCCTGTTTTTTCATTGTCTAACAAAACAGGTGATGCATAAAGTTGAATGTAGCGCGGTTTTGATCCATTGGTACGACAGCGAATAGATTTCATATCTTTAAAATCAGGATCAATGGTTTCATTATAAAATTGTTTGATTTCTTCACGATCTTGGCACTGCTTCGAAAAATCATCGATCCATTTTTCCTGATCTTTTCCGTACCTCTGATAGCTGGTTTTAATCCCAACTAATTCTAACAATTTATCATTTGCTTGCAACAATTCACCGTGAAGCGAGACAAGTTGGAGGCCTTCATTAACATTTTGAATGATGCTTTCGTTTAAACTACGCGCATGTTGAACATCTTCATAAATATTGATCCGACTTAAAGCGACAGATAGTTGACCCATCAGTACATTAATTTCTGAGACCTCGTCATTCGTAAAGGGATGACCTATACGGGTAATCGCAAAGACTAACTCGACTTCACCATCATCATCAACAACTGCGGCATAGAGATCATAGCTGTAACTGCTTGATTCCGCCATTCCGGTTTCAGCTGGTGTGATTTCCCGTTTGATTACAAAGAAATGCTCTGATTTTAAACGTATCAGCATCTCTTGGATATAATCCTCTTCTAAAAACTGTTGGGCATGGGAAGCAGACATTCCTTTTTCAGCATATTGCTTCTGTTTAACGCTAACTAAAATACCTTTGTCAAATGAAAATGCACCATTAAAGTAAGTGAAGACACGTGTTAGAAATTCATGACGGTTAACTGTAACGGTTAATTCTTTGTTTAAATTACTGTAATTCTCTGTTTTTTCTTTTGCTTTTTGCGTCTCCGATAATAGGACTTTCAGCTTTTGTTCATTTTGTTTATTCTCAGTAATGTCGATTCCGATTAGGATATAGCGATAAGCATAACCAGACTCATTAAGAAACGGTACAATCGTCGCATTAATCCAGTAGTGCGAGCCGTCTTTTGCTTCATTTTTAAGCTTACCTGTCCAAATCTTACCTTTTTCAATCGTATGCCACATCTCATCATAAAAATCACTTGATTGATAGCCACTCTTTAATATTCGGGTCGTGTTACCTAGTAATTCTTCTGCTTTATACTGAGAAGTCTCACAAAATTTCTCATTTGCACTGATAATAATACCTTTATCATTCGTAATACAAACCAATGCAGATTTGTCTAATGCGCGCTTAATGTGTTCAATTTCAGTTACATAGTCTTGTAATTGTACTTGATTAGCCTGCAATTCTTGTTGTTGGGCCATTAACTTAGCATTTTGATCGACAAGTTCTGATTCTTTTTCTTGCACGTTAACAGCCATATGCTGAAATGATTGGGCAAGATTATCTAATTCCTCCAATTTAAAATGCGGCGCTAATTCGATTGCTTTACCGTCAGCCATTTGAACTGTCGCTGCATTCAGTATGAGTAACGGCGAAATAATTGACCGTAATAAACGACTGACCATAATTATTATAAGAATAAAACTAACCAAGCCTACCAAAATAAAACCGAAGGTAAACTGTGAAATTAGTCGTGACGTATCTTGATAGATTGCCTCACGTTCAGCAGCTGATTCTTCATTAAATGCTTGAGTGTAATTTAGAAACCGATTAACTTCTGCATTGGTCCCCGTACTCGACAGTTCACGAAGGGCTGCATAATTATCCGCTTCAACATAGCCAATCGCTAATGGCAAAATCTCTTCAGTGTAATTGGTATAAAAGGTTTCGAGCGTTTCTTTTAGTTCAAGTTCTTCTGCTGATAAATCAAGGGTGCTAAAATAAATAATGTTTTCCTCAAACGCTTCTAATTGGGTAGCTAGTAAGTTTAGTTCATATTCAGCTTGGAAAGCATAGTAACCCCTTGCACGGAATAACACTTGGGTCAAACTATTTTCTAAATCATTTATTGCGTTATGCTTAATTGTAGTTTCTTCATACCTTTGTGAAATAATTTCTTGGTTGCGAATCAAGGTAACTGATGCGATCACGGTGATAAGGACAATCGCTGTTAGTATCAAGCTTGCCGTTGTGTAAAATTTTCGTTTTATTTTCACAGGCTTTTTCAACATATTAACCATGTAAAAGCTCCTCTATTAAATCGTAAAGCGCTAGTGGACTAAAAGGTTTCTTCATGAACACATCTACGCCTGCACCCTTCGCTTGATCCTGGTCTTTCTCTTGAGTTTTAGCGGTTAACATCACTATTGATGTTTTTTTCATCCGCGTTGGATCGAGTTGATCAAGTAACTCGATCCCTGTCATCCCCGGCATCATATAATCTAAAATAATGATGTCATAATGATTCTCATTAATTAATTTGAGTGCTTGGTGACCATTTTCTGCTTCTGTTATCGGATAACCTAAATCTTCTAAGCTATCTACAATCAACATTCTTAAGACCAATTCATCATCAACAACTAAAATCTTTTTCACAAATAAGCCCCCTTAATTATCAGTTAAATAATCTTGAATAATACCATAGGATTCTTTCAATCGCTCCTCAACGATAGGTAAATCCCAGTTATCCCATGTATATGAAGCCCAAACAGCTTGCTCGGCAGTACCTGCAGGTAGTTGGTCAATCATTTGTTGATTTTCACTTGCTACAACAGTGAGTTCAAGCGCATCAAGGGTAACGGATGCAGATATACCGTCCGTCCAAAAATTGCCGATTATTTCTTTTTGACCGGGTGCTTTCATATTTAATAACATCCAAGGAATGCGCATTTCAATAATACCGTCTGATTGATTGATAAAGTAATCAGCTAATGCATCATAGTTAGGCTCCTCAGGATTTCCTATTCCTTCCCTTAGTAAACCCGTTTCATAATAATCAAAACTTCGTGATTCACCGGTGGATGGTATCGTTAATGGTTTATTTAATGCCAATCGAATTGGGTTGAATTGTCCGTCATTGTTTTCAATGGCTTGATTATCCTCAAGGAAGTTCGCTTCATAGCCGTATTGATAATAAAATGAATCATAATAGTTATCAACGAGCATCCGTCCTTCTCCTTCCGCTGGAAGTTCAATCATAAAATCAATGCCTACATCAAATGTGACGTCTTCAAGTGATGGAATGGATTGATTTCCTTGTTGGTCAATCGTATTTAACAGGACTTGGATATCCGTTTCATCTGTGTATTGATCTGGTTCATATTCCATCATCAGATAGAGATAGGCTTCATCATGGTCAATCGATACCTCGCGCAGCAATCCATTATCTTTCGTTGCGACAGACGCTGTATCCTTCCATTCATCAATCACACCATCTACGGGTTTTTTATGTGTTTCAAAACTTAACAAACCAAAGCGTTGTTCATTCGTTTGAACATTAGACCAATAAGGTCGTCTTTCAGGATTATCCAAATCCATCGTATTCCATGTCCGTTTAAACCATTCATCTTGCCAAGTAAACATCAATCCCCCCATAGCCCCTTGCTCGATAATATCCTCAAACAACCGCACGACAATTTCACCTTGTTCTTGTTCAGTGTGGTGGCCTTGATCCCAACCGAATGGATTCTCATGCGTCAATCCTCTTGAAGCCGGAACACCAAATTCCGCAATCAACACTGGCATCCGGTGCGCCGCAATCAAATCATTCAAATAACCAGCATAATTGTTTGGTTCACCACGATGGTCAATAAAGTTTACATAGGCTGGTTCGAAATTCAAGAAATCTGGATAGTAAGGGTAGACGTGGTAACTAGAAAAATAACCTGTTTTCAAATTATCTTTTGCATATATGTTATTCGGATTTACTGTCGCTAAATCTTCTTCAAAAAATGGTTCTGAAGGATGATCAAATAAATCGGTTGTTGGCCAGTTAGTAAAACTAATTGGATGCATCGTTTGGTATTGATCTATTTGATAGTTCGCTAAGGTATCCATTCTTGCTGCCAACCATTTCTCGAAGGCATTCGCATGCTCTGTCGTAAAATAAGTCCCCTCATATTCAGGTAATGCCGCATGAATATCATTAGTCGCGTCCACCATTAATGGGTACCATTCAATCCCTAATACAAAACCTAGAACATAAGGTGAGACGTCATATTGATAGTCACCAGAAGCATGACCAGGTTTCATTTCTAAGCTCACATTACCATGAATTACATCTACGACATCTTTCATCTCTTGTTCAAACGCTTCTATATGTGTAGGTAAATAAGCATCGAGTGTGTCTTCTAATCCTTCCTCTTCAATCCATACCCCATGCATTAGGTAAAGCGGCGTTTCAGCTTCTTGATTATAAAGCCAGAGCGCTTGATAAAATTCAGGTGGATGAATGGTATAGACCCGAATGGCGTTGGCACCCATCGCTGCAATTTGCTCAATCCACCGTGAATACTCATTAAAAGTAATCGATGCTTCACCGGGCCAATGACCAGCTTTCGCCATCCCCATATTCACACCTCGCACAGTGATCGCTTCCCAGTTTCCATCATGATATATTTCAAGGCTATTTTCACCTACACGACTATGGTAAGTAATCGATTCGTCTTCATATAAAGTCATGTTTTCAGTTTCACTTTGGTTACTCGTATGCCTGTCTGTATATGTTTCTTCTAGTATGGTCTCTAGCATTGGGAGATACGCCCGATAATAAAACGCCTGTGATCCCCCCCGTTGCAAGCGACTTCGTGTTTTATTAAGCCAATCTAGACCTAGGTAACGATGAAAAGATGGCGTGGTGTCTAAATCAGCGTAATCACCAGCAAAGTAATACAGCGGCGTTTCTCCATACGTCATACGCGTGACTGCAGGTATCGTGTTACTGATATTGAATTCACGCATCCGTGTTTCCCCTGTTTCAGTTAAACCCAGGGTATAATTCGCCAAAACTTCTGCATCTGTTGCTTCAATCACATCAAACCAATAAGCATAACGCGAGGTTAATGATTCATTAAAATAGCTTTCACCATCTTCGGTGAAAGAAAAGCTAACTTCTTCACCGTTAAAATCTTCACCCTCTTCCAAAACAACAATAAAATCATCATCTCTAACAAAAATAAGACCCGCCTCAGTGAAATCCCAATCTTCTCCAGTTTGTTGTTGATAGTTTTCAACCATCCAGATCGGTATCTCTGTATTTTCTTCTGGATCTAAAGTTGCAAAATAGCGCGCAATCCATCCGTCCCAATTAATTCCCAATAGTGAAGTGAAACGCTCTCTAGCTTGAGTTTCAGTCGGACTTGCAAAACTATTAAATTCAGCAATTAGCGGCGTTTGATCTTGAAAAACTGCTTTTTCAATAGCCCCCATGTCATCAAGGGTAAGGCCGCCATAAATTAATTCAGATCGTTCTCCGGTTTGATTCTCTCCATAAAACTCTTCTTCATAGACCCCATAAGTGTCAGCGATATAAATTAGATCATACGCTGATACTTCAGTCTCCTGCATCGTCGTAACGTCATAACCTTCATTTTCTTGCGGATGAAAACCGAGGTAATCCGCAGTTAAATCATAAGCTTCATCGTTTCCCTTTACGTATTTGTAGTGATTTAAACCCCAGATGATTCCTTTGTGTTCGCGGTAGCTTTGGTCTGGTACCGTGTTGTCCATAATCAACACATCCAGAGATTGATCCGATTTGATTTGCCACAACAAGTAAGGTAAAAATAATAGCACAACTATTAGAACTAAACCTAAATAAATCAACTTTCTTTTCATCATCCATCACCCTTATCGTTCGAATTTAATATCTATTAATATATGAATTCATTTCAAAATAACCTCTCACAGGTGCGCAATAAATGTGTTAAACTATTTACACCTTGTAATCCTTTATATAGTATTGGTTTCCCTTAATCAAATAGTCTTAGTCCTATTTATTGTATCATAATCGTCAGATTTTTCTCTTTCATTTCGACAAATTCCAGGATAAGGTGTGATCAATCTTGTTTAAGCATTTAACCCATCTAAATAAGCGTACAATCGGTATTTTTATTGTTAGTAGCACCGGATTTATTCTCACCGTCGTTATCGTTATTCAACTGACAGGCATTGGCAGGTCATCTTCACCTTCTGATACGGGTAATCCACTTGAAATTAAAGATGTTGTATTCGTTCTAGATAGTTACGCTCCCAATCAATCACTGGATGTTTCAGTTACAATAGTTAATCATTCCGAGCTTGAAACAGAGCTTTGGCTTGGGCTAAGTTTGCAAAATCCTTTAGGCGAATGGCTTGATATCCCCTTGACAGAAATATCGATGAACTCAACGGATGAACGGACCGTCCAACTAACACCCATCTTAGAAGATTTATCAACAGATCCTTTGATCTCAGGTTCTTATTCTGCAGTTTTTTCTTTATGGGACAGCAACCCTATCACAGACACATCTAATCGCTTGGCGACGTTCGAATCAAACGAAGCTTTTCGCTTATATCAAACCCTTGAAACTTTTGAAACAATCGACGAGAGCATTTGGTTTAGTCGTGAGGGTACCTTAGGACGAACGCATTTAAGTGAAGAAAGAGTAGACATTAAGAATGATTTGTTAACCATTACGATGCCAGAAAATACCCTAAACGGAGGAGAAATCCAAACCCTTGACCTCGTCCATTATGGGTCCTATGAAATCCGAATGAAATTACCTCATGCGCCATCGTCTATCACTGGCTTCTTCTTATACAAAGCACCTGATTTTCATCATGAAATTGACATTGAGGTGTTCAACCAACCGGAAGCTGATGTTCTTTTCACGACATACTCCGGTGGCTCAGTCCAGCATGAGGCCAAAGCACCATTACCGTTTGATCCTACCGCAACATTTCATAACTACCGGATTGATTATTATCCCGATGAAGTTTCCTTTTACATTGATGATCAATTATTCGCCTCGTGGAAGGATGGTTTTTCACAAGAGCCGATGCATCTTATGGTTAATACCTGGTTTCCAAGTTGGTTGGATGGTATACCACCAAGTGAAAATCAAACCTTAGAAATTGAGTGGATAAGATATTAATAACATTAATCGCCTGTTCTAGAACTAAAGATGTAATCCATCGAGAAACGCAACCATTCTATTGAAGATGTCTCTAACCACACCTTAATCTCTATCTCTGTTTTAACCTTAGCTCGTTACTATGTCAGTCCGCTCCCTTGTTTTCATTATCTTGGTTTCATGCGTTACACGTGTTTTTGCTTTAATATCATCGAGAGTAAATCCATAAAAATTCCAACTTTGTTTAATCTCTAATTCGTACGGGTACTGTTAGTTAGTACAACCTATTAAAAAATAAAAAGGAGAGATGGAACATGGAAGATTTCTGGTATTATTTCGATCAAATTTCTGATTTTTTAATTGCGATTCTCGTTTTACTCGTCGGTTGGTTAATTGCTGCCATTATTGCAGGGCTGGTCAAGAAAGCCTTACTCAAAACAGATTTTGACAATAAATTATTCGCAGGGCCGGAGGGTGAGAGTGATAAAAAGTATAACTCCGAAAAGATCATTAGTCAGTTTGTCTTTTGGTTTATTATGGTGTTTGTCTTTGTCGTTTTCTTAAACTTACTCAGTCTAGACTTCATTGCCCAACCGTTCGCAAACATGATTAGTGATTTCCTAGCGATTATCCCGAGCATTATTATGGCAATTATATTATTTGCCGTCGCCTGGATTATTGCCAAAACACTCAGTTTCTTAATTAAGAAGATCGGTAAAAAATTACCGATCGCACAAACATTGAATAAAGTTGGTTTAGAGGAAGAGGGAAGAAATCAAGATAAAATTATTGACGTCATTGCAACATTGGTTTTCTATTTTGTGTTGTTACTTTTCTTACCAGCAATACTCACAACATTAGACTTAACTGGTATTGCTCAACCGTTTATGAGCATGGTTAATTCTATTTTAGACTTCATTCCAACACTCTTTGCAGCAGCACTTATCTTTGTTGTTGGTTGGTTTGTCGCTAAAATCTTACGTGCCTTACTAACCAGCTTTTTAAAAGGTGTCGGTAGTGAAAAATTGGCCGATAAATTAGGCTTAAGTAAATTATTAGATGGCACAACATTGGCTGATGTACTAGGTACTGTATTGTTTGTTCTGATTATGATTCCTGTAACGATTTCAGCACTTGAACAACTAAATGTTCGTGGAATCAGTGAACCAGCTATAAACATGCTAAATGATATCATGGCGATTCTACCTAACATTGCCGTGGCCATCCTACTCGTTGTCGTTGGGGTATGGTTAGCACGTTGGCTTAAACAACTTGTTGATTCATTACTGACCCGTATTGGTTTTAACAATATTATGAGCCATTTAGGACTTAATAAACATTCTGGCAGCACCGGTCGTTTCAGTGCCAGTTATATTGTCGGAATGATTGTAGAAGTTATTGTCATCATTTTATTTGTTGGCGAAGCGCTACAAGTCGTAGAACTCGCATTCTTTGCTGGTCTCGTTAGTGCAATTGTTGCTTACCTACCACATGTTGTTGCTGCAGTGGTTATTTTAGCAGTTGCTTTCTACCTTGGTCACTTTGTCGAGAAAATTGTCTCATCCATGTTAAATGGCGCATTAAGTCATGTTCTTGCTAGTGTCGCAAAATACAGCATTATTACTTTAGCTGTCTTTATGGCCCTTAATCAACTCGGTGTTGCTGATACAATAGTTAACGCTGCCTTCATTCTCATCTTAGGTGGGCTCGCTTTAGCCTTTGGTTTAGCCTTCGGTTTAGGTGGGCGTGAAACAGCCAGTAAGTACCTGAAGAAATGGGATCAAAAAGTTGAAGCAACTCACGTTGAACAAGATGCAAACACAAATCAGCAAGATTCAACATCATTTTAAACTATCCTAAAATAACAACAAAGACCAACCTCATGATGAGGTTGGTCTTTTGTGTATTAGAATGGTAAGAGTCCAAATAGATCTAAACCAATCGTATTAATTGCTAAATTACTTGCAGCATGAATAAAATACGATGCATAAATCGACCCTGTTTTATCATTGATCCAATTGAATAATAGCCCTGCAATAATAAGACTCCCCACCAACAATAGAAACAGCGGAATAGAAAACCAATTGGTCAAAATAGCGACATGATAAAAACTAAATAGACTGGCACTAAATAGGTAAGCAAACGCAGGTCGTGCTGTCTTCTTCAAAGTTAAAAACAAAAAACCACGAAAGAAAAATTCTTCTACAAACGCATTCACAATCGGTATATAAAGCGCAACGAAAATAAAATTATCTTTGTTAATGGCCATTGTTTTGTTTAATGTTTCAGTGACACCACTAAAATCAAACCATCTTCCTAGCGTAAGGTAAGCAATAATGATAAAGCTATAAATCATGAAGCTACCAACAATGATTGTTCGGCGCCCTTTCTGTTTAAAAACCAATAACTCTCGCAGTTTGAACCATTTAAAATAACGATTTAAACCGAGCGGCACCAGAAGAAATAGACAAATCTTAACTAAAGATTTAATCCAGTAGTTTGGCGCTAACCATAAATCCACTGGGGCCATTAATAGAACTATAAGTACCACAGCCGTTATTAGATGTCGTTGATTTCTCACCTAAGCCCCTACTTTCTAAACATGCTCTTTGATTCGCGTTGCTTCAACCGTTCAAACGCTGATGATACTTGTCTTTTTCTTTCTTCTGTCTTCATTTTGTCAAAAGTAATCTCAGTGAGTACCTCTTTTGAGACTTTTAGTTGTAAATAGTCGCCAGGCTTTGCCCCTTCAGGTAATTTTGATTGATGTACAACAAACTCTTTGCCCGTTTTTTCGGCGAGAATCACTGCTTGATTGTTATCACTAAATCGGTCAATCATTGCTTCAATTATCATTCCATTCACCTCACACATGCTTTATTTTCTGCTTTAATATCTTTCAAGCGACTCGGACCAATCCCGCTAATTCTCGTAAGCTCATCAACAGATTGAAAAGGACGAAGGTTCACAAGGGCTTCTGCTCTAACTTCACCTATATGTTTTATCGCAGTTAAGGCTGTTAAAGGGGCTTGATTTATATCAATACAATCCGCCCCCACTTCATTTGCCTTACCAGCATCATCTGAAGGACTTATCTGTTTAGCTGGTTGATTTTCAGTTACTTCTTCTTGCTTAATCTCACCACTATTCACTTCTGTAGATGCTTTATTATCAACACTAACTAACTGATAACTCTCACCCGTTGAACTAAATACAACCGTGCCATGCTTGCTCGTCAGATAAACGTCTGTACCAACTTCACCTAATCGATGGAGTACATCTGGATGTGGATGACCATAACTATTGTTTGCTCCGACTGAAATTACAACCACCTCTGGCTGAACAGCTTGTAAAAACGCAAGTGACGTTGACGTATTTGATCCATGATGACCTAATTGAAGAAATTCACTTTCTACATCAAAATGTTCAATCATTGCTTGTTCTGAAGCAACACCTGCGTCACCGGTCAACAACACATTAATAGCTCCGTGGCTTAATTTAATCGCCAATGAATCTTCATTTGCGTCATTTTTACGATTGACCGGTGCTACGATTTGTATCGTCATATCCCCCAGCAGAGCTTCTTCACCAACATTTGGTTCATGATAGTTTATATCTTTTTCTAAAATTAATTCAATTGTCCGTTCGAATGTACGTGATGTTGATTCCACGCCGTTCATCCAAACTTCATCAACGACTAACTCATTAAAAATTAGCGGAAGTTGACCAATATGATCTGCATCTGGGTGTGAAGCAATTACCAAATCCAGTTGTGTAATGCCTAAGTTATGTATATAGTCAATCGCATCACGGTTGTTCCAATTCCCTGCATCAAATAAAATTGTATGCGTACCCGATTTGATTAGTGTAGCGTCACCTTGCCCAACATCTATAAAATGCACCTGCATGGGTTTGACATCTAATCGATCTGGATTTTCTTGCTGAGCATCATCTTCTATGCGTTGCGTCTCGTCTCTCTCGAGCGCATCATTAGTGATGACGTTTTCGTTATCCTCTGTATTTCGTTCTTGATCATTTCTCTCAACATTTTCATTGTATGTTTTGATGTCTTCTCGATTTGAAGTAACTTCTTGTTCGTTAGAGGTTGCTGGTGTTGTCCCACAACCAACGAGCGTCAAGATGACGACAATTATGATTAAAAAGTGCTTTTTCACGAGTGATTATCTCCCTTTCTTGATATCAACCTTATCTTACCATAAAGTCTGAGCTAATCTAGCGTTTAGTGAGAATTTTTATCGCCTAATGGCAACAGAAAATACTTCCTGAATTGTAAAATCAAATGCATAAACTTTTTTGAATATATCCCAATATATTCAAAAATCTATACTTATACTATTTTAATCGATACGGATGCTTGATTTTTATGCTATACTAGCCACCGCCTTGCGGCGTGCTCTTGACGTAAGTGCCTCTTCTTAGTGAGTCATTTGTTGGGTTCGGGG
>NZ_QJJR01000003.1 GCF_003201605.1 Streptohalobacillus salinus
TCCTAACTTATTTGTTTAGTCACTCATAAGTATAGCGCATTTACATGGCTTTTTTAATATCTAATGGGATTATGCATTTCATTTTACAACAGACCTTTCATTTCTAATTGATCTTCTCTTAAATTATCCATTGCCCATTATAAAATATGTTTTACTCTTTTCATTCACTAGTATTATTTTTCTTTTCTATATCTCTTATAAACTGTTTCCAATCATCCTCACTTATCTTTCCTGCGTTAGATTGCCTTAAGGCGAGTCTCGCCATATCCCCTATTTCACCATACATCATGATATCTTCAATATCCGATGGCACCTCACCGCGATCTCTAGCTGCAAGGTCATACATCATTGCTTTTTCTTCATCATCGAGATCAAATAGTTCTGCAAACAGTTCCATCTTGTCCTTATCAAAGGGCTTCCTTCTGTTATTTTCAACATCGCTTAGAAATGAAAGAGATATTCCGAGCATTTTAGAAACTTCTTTTAGTGTTAGTTCATCTGGATGTTCTTGTCTCTTCTTCTTAATGAAATCTCCAAACCTAATATACTTTTCTCTCACGATTTGCACCTCCTTTCATTCTGAGGTGAACTGTTGAAAATAATATTCTCTCGTTCATCTTTTATCATTTACTCATATTTCACCTTATAGCGTAATTCTACTACAAAAAATGTTGTGGTCAATACCCATTTCACAAATTTGCGTAAATTTTTATTTCGAGTACAACACATCAGGAAGTTCATCCCAAAATTGAGTAATAGCATCACAATAAGTCTCATACTCACTGTCATCGATATTTAGCACTCGTTCTCCAAGCGTTGTCTTGTACAAGTCAAGTAAATCAGTTGAAATGCCTCCTGAATCAAAGAAGTTCGGCCTCAGTTGTTTTAACTTTGTAGCAGACCATCCGTCTCCATGTTTAATTACATTAGCCAGTAGTCTTAGTTCTTCAATCTTAGACCAGGAATTGAGCTTCTCTAAGTCTTGTCCAAACTCATTGAACTCTTCTTTTATATCATCGATTCCACGGGTGCAGAAGCCTGCAAAATCAACGTCATTACCCTTCTTATCGATAAATTTATGAGTCCTCGTCACTTCTTCAAAGACAAATTTTCTAACTTGCTGTTCCCAGAATTGATATAGGGTTGAGATCCACATTAATCTCATATTGTACTGCATGAGTGACATACTCTCATAATGTTCGAGTCCTGCTTCCCATGCCATCTCTGCATAGTCTGCAGGATCATCGCTCTCAGGATTAAAATACCTTCCAAGATCCTCATATTTCTCATCAGCAATAGCCTGTGACTCTTCCTCTAATGAGGAAAATATCGGTATAACTCTTTCATTATAAGTCTTTGCAAAGGTCTCAAATGGTTCTTTGAGCATTTTTCGTATTCGATTATCTAAATACAACTGCGCTCTCATAGCTTCACCACCAATTAAAATGACTAGTCTTTTCCTAAGTATTCCTTATTTCAGTTATTCTATTTAAGTAGAGTCCTGAAATTTTCACTAAACAGCAACTCAACCTCATCTACAGTTTTACCCAGTATTTTAGATGCATTCATATAAAAATCATCAAAATAGTCTACAGTAAAGTTATTTCTCGTTTGTTTTGTAAATGGAGAATCACTCTCAATCAATAATTTATTTGAGGGAATTTCTGAAATAAGTGCTGTGCCTTTTTTTGTAACTAACATATCACTATTGACTGAAAAATAATATCCTTTATCTATAGCGCGTTCTAGTTCTTTCTTACTTCCAGTAAACCAATGAAGAATTATCTTATTCTTGCTTTCTCCAACAATATCAATAACACTATCTGTGGCCTTTCTACTATGGATACTAATAATTTTATCTTCAAAAGTATTGCAAGATTCTATAATTCTTTCAAAAGTTTGTTTCTGATCTACAATTATACCTTTTGAATAGTCTAGGCCTATTTCGCCTATGTATTTGCTTTCAGGTAAATAGTCCAAAAACAATTTAAGTTGATTACCGTATTGAATCACTAGTTCTGGATGTAAACCCAGCGAGAATCTAGTAAATTTTAAATTCGGGTATTTGTCTTTATACTTTTTATAAAGTTTTGGAACATTTGTCATCACTATGGTATAAATCTCATTTTTCTCAATATACTTGAGTTTCGTTTCAAAGTCATCATATAGATCAAGATGCGTATGTGTGTCATATTTAAGTATTCTCATGATAATCTTTCAGCACTTCCTTTAGTTCAGCAATACCTCGCTTAAAAATTGATTCATATTGTTCAAGATTTGAATTTAAAGGTCCAGACATTTGAATATCGAGGTATGCTCTCTCAGAATCAAACTTCTCAAGGCCAAGCAAATATGAGTTCAAGTTTTTTCTAGCTGTTTTCCCTGATGAAAAATCCTCATCATAATAAGATGTCCTATCATCGATTCCAGCAGAATTAATTGCTGCTCTTCTTATAATACATGGCAAACACCTTCCACAATGTTGGGTCTCACTTTTTCCTCGCATTCTCCCTACATCGGGATGAGAACATGACATTGTATTTATAATATTCCCAGCTAAAAAATCTTTATTTTTGCACTCCGTAACCATTTCACCTTTTGTTTTGAATTGATATGGATTATATAAAGTGATCTCTAAACCTAAATTATTTAATAAATCTTGAAACAATTCCATATAATGTGGATGGGTTGTTCTTGTACTGCTAGTTCCAGTTCGAGAATAAGTTAGTGGTATGTTCAATGAAATATATCCGTTTTCCGGTATAATTAATTCTAGTCTTTTCTTAAAACAGGCAGCTAACGCAATTGCATGACTGAAAAACATAAAAGACCGAGATCTCATTGTTTCTTCTTTTCCACCATTGGGAGCAGCAAAGAAAGAATAAAAATTGTCCTTAGATAAGGAATACTCCTTAATCAACTCTTCTCTTAAAGCTTCTTGATATTCTATTGTACCTTTTCCTCCGCCATAATGACTGACAAAAATAGTATCCTTACTTTCATCTTCCAATAAATCAATAGCACCTATAAACGAATCAAGACCTCCTGAAAACATACACAGTTTATTGATGTCAAGTTTATCAATTCTCGTTTGCCTCATCTGGTCTCTTATCTTTCTTTCCTCTAGTGTCAATTCTCTATCTCTGAATGTAAATTCCCAACTATCCCCTGTAAGGAAATTAATCGTACGTTTCAACAACTCCACATTTTCTTCTAATAAATCTGAATTAAGCACTGGTAGGTGCAAATGAATACTTCTTTTCCAGGCATTAAATGAATCTTTTCTTTTGATTATTCTATCCGCCCCATATACAGCTAATGATATTACCAATAGATCTATAGCTTCATTTGAAGGGAATTCTGGCAGCAATTCTAATTTACTCTTCCAAAAAGTATACCTATAATCTTCGAAACTACATGTAATACTGTTACCTTCGACACTATACTCTTCAGAATTTGAAAATTTATAAACAATATTAATCAATCTAGCACACCCCCTTATACTTGGTTTTATACGTAGTCTTCGAAAGCTTTAAAACATGTCTGGAACAATTTATTCATTTCTTTGTTAATACTACTTGAGCGATAATCTTTACTTTCTGGCTTCATTTCTCGCATTCTCAGCTCTACTTTTACTTTTATATAATTTTTAAGCTCCTGTTCTTTCTTGACTGCCTCTTTTGGATTACTTTCATACTTCTCAAAGCGGCTTTGTAAATCACTCATTACTCGTCTAAAGATGTATTCACTCATAAAGACTTCAATAACTTTACTGAATGTGGGTTCGTCTATCTTCCTTAATGATTCTATATCCTCATTGTTTTCGAGGACTATATTATAAAGCTCAGAAATAGCTTCACCCGAAGCCCCCCTTGCTGCAATGTCTTCCTTTGTGTCTGCATTGCCAGAGATAACATTCACAAGTTCTGATAAAACTTCTTTTGCGCTCCTTCCAACAAAATCAATCTGTAACGATTGTAGCGTATTTTCAACACCATTCTCTCTAAAACCTTGAATAACCCTACCTAGATTGATTGCTGCACTTTTTCCTGAAGTTGAAGATCTGGAAAGCTGCCTTGAACCACCAGATGCTCCAACATATCTACTCATGACTTTACCTCTGTTAGATGAGGTGCCTTTTACATACCTTGTCATCGCATCTTTTGCATCTTTCCATCTATAAGGAGTTCCTTGTGGCTTTTCCTCATCATTATCTTCAGGTGAGTCGGCGTCCTCTGGGGAATAGTTATCATCGATATCGTCATAATCACTAGGTAGCAATGATTTTACTGGTCCATCAAAAATACTTGAAGTACCCATAATTAATTCCCCCTTTCTGCATCAATAAAAGTCTTTAGAGCTTGATTGTTCTTAATCCAACTATCAAAAATTTCATCAACTTTTTGTGTTTGATTGATTTCTTTTCCAAAGTTCATTACTCTTGGTATATGTGATGGTTTTATCCTAGTCCCACTAACGGCATCTAATCCGTTAATAATTTCTGTATGCACTTCCTTTTTAAGCGCTCCCCATTCTAACAATGATCTTAATTGGATATCCGATATATCACTTGAGCTGGTAATTCGTGATATTAGATGTTCAATGATCAAAGCAGCTTCATACTCATTTACTTCCTTTGCTTTATCACAAGCACTGCGTATTCCTGAATCCGTCCCAGCTGTCAAATTTCTTAATACATCATTAGCAATCTTACTTAATTTCATCTTAGACATCTCATATCGATTATCTAGTGTAGTCCTTGCGAAATAGAAATACGGTCGTAAATCCTCTTCACCAATTGCAGGTTGCATCTCTAACCAAGAATTTACCCATTCATCATCTTTCCATGAAGCTAATTTTTCCAAAGATTCACTTTCTTTGTTTTCAAGTGTTGATAATTCTATTATTTTACCAGTCAGATCTACTGGTGCACTTACTAATTCTGCAAACATTCTTGGTTTGAAATACTCGAGCATCATAATTTTTGCTAAGATTTTTCGATCCAATTCAATTGTTTTGTATTGAGCCATGTTAAGTCGCATTTCCATAGAATTCAAAAATCGCTTGCAGTGTCTGGGATTTCCATTTAAACCATTAGCTAATACTGAAGATAGTTGTTTTGATATCTCTAGACTCAATTTTACTTTATCTGCAATATCTTCATCAAAGCCTTTTATCAGTCCATAATCAAGTTGAAAATCAAAAAAATTCTTAGTCTTCTTATCATCAATAAATTCAATAGTCTTTTTAAATTCCTCTTTTGACAAATCTTTCTCCATAAAAAGTAGTGATATGTAAAGTTCTACTTCCCGGGTACTTAACCTTGGTATTCTTACCGGATACTGTACAATTTTTTCTAAATATTCTTTACCTATGTCAATACCGGTTCCTTCGATTTCTTTAAACTTGGTTTGAACAGCATAAGAAATATGTCTTTCATCTGCACCAATAATGAATACAGTTCTTCCTACATATAGGAACAGTCGGATTGCCTCTAATGTGTCTAATATTGTATCCGGACTGCATCGATCAAGTTCATCAATAAAAACAACTAACCTATCTATTTGGGTCTCTTTTAGTAACTTATCAAAATTATCTCTGAATGAGTTGATATCTTCACGAAGCTCTTTATCCGTCAACTCAGATTTAATAGCTTCCATCAAATCTTCTTTGATTATGCCGTCCTTTGAAGGTAACATGTTATCTAAGGCATTAGAAATGGCAAATTCAGTTACAACGCTTGATCCCCCTGTTAGAAATGCTCCTCCAAGTCTAATTGCATTTTTCACTAGCTTCATTTTATCTATGCTTTTATACAAACCAGCAATACATTTTTTTGCATTGTCACCTAAAGTCCTGTTACGCTCTATAGTGTCTAGAATATTTCCCAACAAGGCAGTTTTTGCGTCTTCATAATCTTCAAATAGCCATCCATTGAAATATATACACTCAGTATCCTTATTGTCTTTCAATGAAGCAATGCTCATGTTAATCAAGCTGGATTTTCCGCTTCCCCAATCACCATAAACTCCTATAGTAGAAGGTAATAAGTCATCATTTTTGATAATATTGCTCACAGTTTCAATTAGATAATCAAAGTCTAGATAATCAAGTTCTGTTTCACTATCTCTCCACATCATTACACCCCCAGTGCATTTGAAAAGTCCTACTCATCTTCTCCTCGATGCTCCACATTCATAGCATCAACCCAATCTTCCTCAACGTAGACCATCCCGTTCCGGCCTTCTACCTTCCGGTTAGGTCCAGCCTTATACAATTTACAGTTTAACGGACCATAACAAAAAGTTTCAAATCTATACTTCTTCCGCCCTCTAGGGTTCCAGTTATCTACAATAATCTCAACAGGCATCCTAGCTCCCCACATGCAGCTACTACAGAAAACCTCATATGTCCTGGCTGCCAGTCTGCGGTGTCCTCTTTCTCTGTAAACTTCCAGCTCCGGCGGCACCAGTTCCCAGGGAGATGAGGTGTTAGTGATGGTAGCGCTTCGGGTGATGAGTTTAAGCTTGGATACTTTGTAATACTCGGTAGGCTCGGTGTCAGGATCCGGCACTGGAACGCATTCTCCGGAGATCACATCGTTCACTTTGAATTGATGCTTGGCATGAGCTGCTTTACCGATGCCGATGGAGAAAGTTGTGTGTTGAGTATCGATCTCTCCCTCTAAAGTGATGGCATAACCAAGATATGTATGGGAGGCTTCGTCGAAGGACCTGGTTAGACGTATGCGGGGTTGGATTGAAATTATAGTACCTTTGAAGGTTGATTTTGTGTCCATTAGGTCGAGGCCTCCTTTCTATATTACCGAGATATCAACAATACTCATTCCTTTATCAATCTTTGAAATTAACTCATTTTCCTCTGCTAACTTTCCAATCTTGTCTAAATACGCATGGAATTTTTCCTCATTAACACTAATCGTTTCTTCTCCTATGATACGAAATAGATTTGAATTGAAATTTTCACCTGAATTGAAGGAATCCTCGTTTTCTCCTAACAGTATTAAAATCCAAATAAGAACAATACGATTTTTGCATCCGTATTCTATTAGTTGAAGTAAGTTCTTATGTTGGCTTTTGTATGCTGTAAAGTCTTTGGAAAATTGTTTCATGAGTTTTCTGAGATTTTTAGGAGATAAAATCAAAGTCCCCAGTGCTTTATTTAGTCTGCTTTCAATAGCTTTTCCAATTCTTTTATAACCAGCAGTGAATTCAATTGAGTTAACTTGGTAGGTATTTTCGAGCGAATATACGCCGAAGGTGTTTTCTACTCTACTCCCATCAATGTTATATAGTTCAATGTCATTTAGAAAGCTAAATGAGACCGTTGGCTGGAAGCCCGTCCCAATAATCACTTTATAGGCTATAACATTCCAAAGAAAAAATACTACTACACACTGACCATTATTATCGACATATTCATAAATAGCGTTAGTGCCCACTTCTAACATTACATCACCTATAGCATTATAAATAAAAGCGTCATCTACTAATTCCACTTTGCATTTTGACCGTTCTTTACCGTCAACAATATAATCAATTATTTCTTTATACCTGTCATGACAACTATCAATATTATTTTTATAACAATGCCATTCGTATGCAATTTTTGAAATTGTCCTGAACATCTCCTCTGAGCCAAAGAGTTCAAATGGATTATGTCTTGTAATAAATCCCGGGACAATATCTTTATATTTAGGGTAAAATTTATAAAGTTCATTCAGTCCTTTTACAGGTTTCTTAGTCCCGGGCTGAAAAATGATTTTACCATCTTTAAAGAATTGTTGTTTCTCATGTAAGAATGAATAATCGCTGTATACGATATCAAATTCATCTTCATCTAAAACCATCTTAATTTTAATTTTTATCTCATTGCCATCTCGAGTTTTTAGTCCCATATTTTTTCTAAATACATCTAATTTTTTTATGACTTTTTTCTCAAATTCATTGTTCGTGTGAGAGTTGTGCTTAGAACAGACAAATCTCTTTATTAATTTGGCTTCTGTTATCGCATATGGAATTATATCTGAATCAGTCAAATCCTTTGAATCACAATAGATACACACAACTCCACCTCCCATATCATAGCCATCAACAAAATATTCTGTAAACTCATCTTCTTAAAAAACGGACATCTCTGCAACTAAAAATGCCCGTCCTCTTTCACTGCTAATCATGGTGTCAAACTGCTCAACCAGAATCACTACCGATCTAGAATGTCAATCTATCACTGCTTATCTGGGATGTTTACCATCACAGCCTATCTTGGTATCAAACTGATCAAGCTTATCTGGATGTCAAAGTAATCATGGCATATCTGGAATATCATCGTCACTACCGATCTTGATACCAGCCTATTTGCCCATCTGTTTATTCTGTATACCTGCTCATCTCTCCATCACCCTAATCAACTAATGTTAGTTCTAACGCCTCATATAAGATTCCCAAAATTTACTTATGTGGTGGAAAAGTTTCTTGGGGAGTGGGGGGAATTGGGGAGAGGTGATGCTTGATCAAACTAGCTAACACGAACTAAATATCACTTCCTGATACGTTCAGAAATTAATACCTCTGCAATTGTAAAATCCATTTGATCGTCGATATCAATAGAATTCTCTTTCTTCATAACTGAAGCAAAGCTTCTGTCCCCATAGATATCGGGTGTTCTCATTAGATAGTCAACTTTCACGATATACAAAGCGCCATTAATCCGATAGTAAATCGGAATACTCTGTCTTGGCATTTCTACAACATCTGGTCTAATGAAGTTTTCCATCGAAAGGTTTTCAGGTAAAGTGTTAGACCATAATGGGGAATGATCCATTTCGCAAACTCCGACAACCAAATTTGCAGCCTTTTCTTTCAGCACCTTATATCCTTCAATAATATCATTCGAAGTTCTAAGTGGCGAAGTCGGCTGTAACAAAGCAACTGTATCAAACTCAGTTCCTAAATTCTTGTACCTTTCAATAACTTCTTTGACTGCATCCCATGAAGAAGCAGTATCATTTGATAATTCATTACTCCTCAAGAAAGGTACATTAGCACCCCATTGCTTTGCAATATCAGCATATTCTTGTGAATCGGTGGAAACCATGATTTCATCAAACAAACCCGATTCTCTTGCAGCTTCAATGGTATAAGCTAACAAAGGTTTGCCATTCAAGAGCTTAATGTTTTTGTCCTTAAGCCCTTTAGATCCTGATCGTGCAGGTATGATTGCCAGATTTCCCATTACCCCACCTCGCAATCATAAAACTTTTTCTTAAGGTCTATTTTATTTTTAATCACATATTCTTTTATTACTTCAACTACCTTGTTAGATGTATCTCCTTCACCGTATGGATTTATGGTTTTCTTAGCCTCCTGTGCAAACTTATCACTTAAGGCCAAATCCAAGGCTTGATGTATGCTTCCCTGCGTTGGTTCACAGTTAATGACACTACCTGCTTGTAGCCTTCCCTTTTGTCGGTCTCCAATGTTGACTGTAGGAATGCCAAAGCTTGGCGCTTCTAACAATCCACTGGAGGAATTACCAACAACTACTTTACAGTGTTTAAGTGCACTTAAGTATCGCTTCATACCAAGAGAAGTATATGCAAAGATATTTTCATTTTCTCTCGCATATCGATCAATAAATTGATTTATAACGCGGCCCTCAGCATCTGCATTTGCTTTAGTGAAGATAAAATCTATGTTCTTATATTCTTTGCAGACTTCGAGAAGCGATTCAATTTGCTTCTCAGAGCTGTTGTTTTCAAGTGTTACTGGATGGAATGTAACCACCGCATATGGTTTTGATAAACTCATATTAAGTTCATTCTCTAATTCTTCTTTTTGCAGAAATTTTTCATTTAAGATGTTTTCAATACCAATGGCTCCAACGTTGTACACACGCTCTGGATGCTCACCTAATTGAATAACTCTATTTCGGTACTCATTTGTACTTGTAAAATGAAGATAACTCAGTTTTGTAATCGCATGACGAATAGACTCATCGATGGCACCTTCTGTGGTTTCTCCACCATAGAGATGAGCTATGGGAATTCTCTGATTCATTGCTGTAGTTGCTACAGCCAGAGTTTCATATCGATCACCAAGAACAATCAACAAATCGGGATTTAGCTTCTCGAAATAATCAGCAAAGCTAATCATCGCAAGACCCATCGATTTGGAAATAGACGATGGCGTATCTGAGCTTAATAGGATCTCGATTTTCTCATCAATAACAAAACCATCCTTTTCAATTTCTTGATAAGTCAAACCGAATTCAGGTGAAAGATGTGCTCCAGTTGCTACGATTCTTACATCGAATTCCTCAACTTTATTAAGTTTTGAGATTATTGGTTTTAGCAAACCATATTCGGCTCTTGTTGCTGTTAGAATACTGATTATTTTCTTCATAACTCTATCAACTCATCTTCTTCAAAATCTCTCGGTGCATATTTTCCTATAACATCAAACCATCTCATAGGACTTATACCATCCCCTGGCCTTTTTACTGTAAGGTTATTATCAGTAAAAATTTCACCTGCTTTGATGTCTTTACTTGCAATAATACTCTTACGCGCAACAGCCATGTTCTTCTTCTCTGATTTGGCTGGCTGTTTCATTCCATTACCTAGTGACAATTCAATATGTCTTATGGAGTCAACCATAGCTTTAAGCTCATTAGGTTCTAAGCTTGCTTTATGATCTGGCCCTTCCATATTTCTATCTAAGGTAAAATGCTTCTCTATGACTGTAGTACCTAAAGCAACCGCGGCAATGGGAACCTCTATGCCTTTAGTGTGGTCCGAATAACCCACCTTTACGTCAAACTCTTCTTTTATTGTATTCATAGCTCTTAAATTTACATCTTCAAATGGTGTCGGGTACTCTGTCGTACAATGAAGAACTGTAAGTTCCGCCGCTCCATTTTCTTTTAACGCTTTAATAGCACTTCTTATGTCTTCCATGGTGCTCATACCTGTGGAGAGTATCACAGGTTTATTTAGTTTAGCAATCTTGATTAGATAAGGAAGGTTGGTGATGTCCCCTGAAGGAATTTTCCACGTGCCCATTTCTAAACTATCTAAAAAATCTATGCTATCAAAATCAAAAGCAGTGGACATAAATTCAATACTTTTACTTTTACAGTATTCATTCAGTTCGACAAACTCGTCAAAGGAGAGTTCGAGCTTCTTAAGCATATCCTGTTGGGATTCTTCCGGCTCAGTTTGCTGCTTTTGATATTCAGCTTTTACTGCATTTTTTGAAACAATATTTTTAGAAACAAAAGTTTGAAACTTTACGCAATCAGCCCCTGCATCTTTAGCAGCATCGACTAATTCTTTTGCCAGCTCCAAACTTCCATTATGATTTACACCAGCTTCTGCAATAACGAATACACTCATAGTTTCTTCACCTCCCTGCATGGATTTCCGTAAGCCATGGTATTTGAATCAATGTTTCGCAAGACGACACTGCCCATACCAATAATCGAATTTGATCCGATGTGAATTTGTTGTTTAATGGTAGCATTTGAGCCAACGTGAGCATGCTCTCCAACGATCACTTCTCCACCTAAAACAGCTCCTGGAGCAATGTGGGAAAAGGCACCTATCTGACAGTCGTGTTCCACAATAGATCTTGAATTTATGATGGCTCCTCTTTGAATTAGAGCTCCAGCATTGACTATACTCTGTTTCCCAATAAACACACCTTGTTCAATTATCGCATGATTACTGACTTTAGCCGAATTATCAATGATGACCGGGATCTCATAACCAATTTCACTGAGTAGATTGAAAAGATTTATACGAAGCGTTGGAATTCCGATACTTCCCACTGTGACAAAAGCATGTCTATAACCATCTCTAAATAAAGTCGGTAGATCATCATCACATCCCACTACAGGAACCCCCATCACTGACTTACCAACATTCTCTCTCTTATTGACAATCCCGATTTCTGCATATTCATTTAGCTCAAGAAGACTATCCAATACTGATTTGCAATGGCCTCCGCCACCAATTAAGAGTATTCTTTTATTCATCTCTCTCTAACTTTCTGCGCATCTCTTCCATTTCATCAATCTGTCCCATGTCCATCCAACTATTCTCACTTATTGGATAAATACCGATTTTCTCACCTTTAACTTTATATTGTTCAATGATATCCGGAAAGCCAATTGACTTATCATCCTCTAGCTCTTCAATAATCTTAGGCTCTACAATGTACATCCCTGTATTTGTGAAAAATGATAGTTCTGGTTTTTCCTTCATACTTTCTATTTCGCCTGTTTCACTAATTTCAATAACACCATATGGTATTTTAATGTTCTTTAGTGAACAGACCATTGTGATTAAATTATTTTCTTTCTTATGGTAATTATATATTTTTTCATAATCCTCTTCGATCAGAATATCACAATTAGATAAAATGAATGTTGAGTTGATCTTTCCTTTAAGGAGGCTCAACCCTCCACCTGTACCTAACGGCTTATCTTCATCTACATAATCGACCTTGTATGCTTTTTCAACTTCATTAAAATAGGCTTTTATCATATTCTTCTTGTGATTGACAACAAAATAAAATTGATCGCTTCCATGTCGATTAAAACGGTTAATGATATGCTCAGCAATTGGAATTTCACCAATAGGAATGAGAGGTTTAGGCAGTATTTTTGTGTATGGATAAAGACGTGTACCAAGGCCTCCTGCCATAATAACAACTGGTACATCTAAAGTTCTTTGTGGTTCGACTTCTTCATCATTCCATAACACAACAGAAAGAATGTTTTTCTCTTCGTCAAGTATTGGAAGAGCTTCAACAGAATGTTTTTTCATAAAATCTTTTGCTTTGGTTTTCTCTTCCTCTAACAGAAATTTCGGATGATAGTTTGCCATCTTCTTAACTTTAGCATCCAGATTTCCTTTCTTTAGGATCCACCTTCTAATATCACCGTCTGTGATGGCTGCAACAAAGTGCCCATCCCGAGTGACAAAAAGTACTTTCTTAGCAACTTTGTCCAGTTGTTGCATTGCCTCGAGCATTGTTGCTTCTTCGTCTATTAAAAATTCTAAAACTTCCATTTCCGCACCCCTTTTCAAAAGTGATTCATATCACCTCTGGTTGTTTTAAACATTCAATAACATAAGCAACGTCTTCTCTAGAAAGATTGGAGCTGCATGGGATATTAACTACCTTTTCCAAATACTGCCCTGCTTTATCAATCTTGTGCGTTTGACTTCCCTCATAAGGCTTTTGGTCACTGATCAATCCCCATATCGGTCTTGCCTGGATCTTTTTAGATGCTAGATATTTGATGATTTGATCTCTATTTAATGCGTATCCTTGTTCTACATATAATGCATAAAACCAATAATTTGGACGAATAGTATCCTTGAAAGCTAAAATTTCCAGTCCTGAAATCTTTTGTATTTCATCTTTATAGAAATCATAATTATCTTTCTTCACCTTGATAAAGTCTTCTAGTTTTTCTAGTTGTGCAAGACCTAATGCCGCCTGAAGGTTTGTCATGCGGTAATTATAGCCAATTTCATCGTGGGTATAGTAAAGCTCATCACTTTTCGCTTGGGTTGTAAGATGCTTTGCCCTTCCTAAAAGTTCTTCATTATCTGAAACAATCATCCCACCACCGCCTGTGGTCATAATTTTATTTCCGTTAAATGAATAAACCCCCATATCACCAATCGTTCCGGCGTGTTTACCTTTATATTTCCCTTCGATATAATAAGTACCCATCGCTTCTGTTGCATCTTCAATCACTTTTAAATTATACTTATTGGCGATTTCAATAATCCTCTCCATATCAGCCATGTTTCCAAAAACGTGTACGACAATCATTGCTTTGATATGCTTTTCAGTCACATTATTGATGAGTTTACCATTAGTAAAACTACATTCTGTTTCACAGAAGTATTTTAGCTTGTCAACATCCATAGTAAGTGAATCATCACAGTCCATAAAAACAGGTTCTGCACCGACATACTTTACTGGATTTACTGCCGCGATGAACGTTAGTGTTGGGACAATGACTTCATCTTCTTTTGTAACCCCACAAACTTCAAGTGCAATATGAAGCCCTGATGTACCATTTTGACAGGAAACAGCACCTTTGCACTTAGTATACTCTGCTACTTTCAATTCAAAATCATTTACATATGGACCACCTGTTGATACCCATTCTGTTTCAACCGCATGTGTTATATACTCAAGCTCTTTTCCTTTTAAGTTGGGAACGGATAGAGGTATGAATTTCCGGCTCATTTTAGCACCTCCAAATTAAATATTGTAAATATCTGTCTTATACTGATCTAAGTTATGCTTGAAGAACTCAATTGTTTCTGCTAGACCTTGTTCAAAGGTATGATTAGGCTTCCAATCGGTCAGTCTTTTGATTTTCTCATTAGATCCTAAAAGTCTATTCACTTCACTCTTCTCAGGTCGTAATCTTTGCTCATCACAAATAATCTTCGCATTTGGATTGATCTGTCTAATCAATTCTTCAGCAAGTTGACCGATTGAAATTTCTTGCTGTGTTGCGATATTTATTTCTTCACCGATAGTGTTGTTTGATTTTGCAATTTCAATAAATCCATTAGCAGTATCTTTTACATAATTAAAATCTCTAGTAGGGGTTAACGAGCCAAGGTCAATTTCTACTTTTCCAGCAAGAAGCTGTGTAATAATTGTTGGAATAACTGCTCTCGCTGATTGTCTTGGTCCATAAGTATTAAATGGGCGAACAATTGTGATAGGCATATTAAAGCTGCGATAGAAAGACTCCGCCAAACGATCCGCACCAATTTTTGTTGCAGAGTAAGGGGATTGTCCTTGATACGGGTGGTTTTCATCTATCGGTACATATTGAGCAGTGCCATATACTTCTGATGTTGATGTGATTAAAAGCCTTGATGTATCTAAATCTCTTGCAGCTTGCAGAACATTAAGCGTACCTTTAATATTCGTATCCACATACGTATCTGGCGAATGGTAACTGAAAGGGATAGCAATCAGTGCAGCAAGATGAAACACCTCGTCCATGCCTTTCATTGCTTCTCTCACGCCATTTGGATCTCTTACATCTCCAGCAAATACTTCTATTTCTTTCATGATATCTTTAGGAAGAGTATCTAACCATCCCCAAGAATTAAATGAATTATAATATACAAAAGCTTTTACTTTGTGTCCCTGCTTTACTAACTCTTCTGTCAAATGACTTCCGATGAAGCCATCTGCTCCTGTTACTAAAATTTCGCTCATTTTTATCCTCCTTTAGTTGTATGCTCATATTTTATTTCTTTAGGTCTTTTAAAATATTCCATGGCATTTTGTATGCCTTGGAAGATAATATCCATGTCAGAATGAATTTTATGAAATATATTAATGTAGTTGCCATAGCCGCACCGATGGCTCCATATTTGCTAATTAAAACATAGTTTAACCCAATATTTAATACCGCTGCTGTAAAAGTAACCCAAGCAAGATATGACGTTTTTTCAGCATAAAATATGTAGCTTCCAATCATAAAATACATTCCATTAAAAGCATAACCTAAAGCTATCCAGGTTACATATATACTAGAATTCCCGAATTCTCTACCCACGAAAAAGCTCAAAAACGATGGAGCAATTAAGGACAGCACCACAGACATCAGCAAAATAATAATGAAATATAAATAAGTGAATTTAACAACTCTTTTTTTGGTTGCCATAATGTTTTCTTTTAGCTTAGAATATAACCATGGAACATAAGCTTGATTGAATGATGTCGCTAATAGATTAATAATCATACCTATTTGATATCCAACTGTATAAACACCCGTTGTCTCAATCCCAACCATATTGGTTATGAATATTCTGTCTGTCATGGTCATTAATACTCCTCCAAGAGCGTGTGGTATTAACGGTACTCCAAATCCTAAAGCGTGTTTTATATAAGTTTTGTTATAAGAAAATTTCAACCAATTGTTTTTTATTAATATAAAAAAACTAATTAACACAAATATCATAAGAGAAACTACTTGTGCATAAACTCGACCACTCCATGTTAAGTCTACAAATACCACCAAAACTATACTTAGCAACATATTCAATGCTGTTTGAGATATTTGATAAACTCCATATTGTATAGACTTAACCTGTACTTGCCATAATGTTAAAACAATTTTAGTAATAAATTGGGCAAACGAAACTACTATTACCATCCATAACACTTGAATAGGTACCGAGGAAACATTTGCGATTGCGCTTGAGAACATAAAAAAGATTACTGCAACTAATAAAGTGCTACTTATTAAAATATATATGCTATTAGTAATATATTCTTTTATGTCAACTGTATCCTTTTCATAGTACATTCTTGCTATAGCCCCATGAACACTTAAACCCGTAAATGGGGCTATAAAACTTACAAGCATACCAAACATCGATACAATACCATAATCAACTGGTGAAAGGTATCTTGTCAATACAGGGAGTAAAAAAAATGGAATAGCACTATTAATTACACTCGTCATTGTATAGATCCCAGCTGTTTTAAACAAATTAGATTTTAATATGCTGTTTTTTATACGTTCCATTACATCACACTTTCGATTAATATAAACAGGTATTAATTTCTTTATATAAATATTTTACTTATTAAAAAAATGAGTCTGTAGAATCTTGTCATGATTATTCGCATCGCTAAAGAAATAGATTTTATTGAAAGGCTTAGTTTTATAATTGGATATACTATCTTTTAGTTCATCAGCCGTATTCGCAATCATAACAATTTTTTCATCTAATAAATACTCCAAATTTTCTACTCCTGGCAAGCTTACTAATATTGTTTTTGCATTTAGTATTAACCCTTCATATAAAGCTGTTGAGTATACACCAACTTGATATTCTGACTCTGACAGAAGCTGATACAAGTTAATTTTATTATCATCGACAATTTTAAAGTTACTAAGTTTCATACCCTCATTCAGCCTTGGATATATAGCTCTCCAATCATTAAATTCACTCGGGTGCAATTTATATGTAACATTATAACAGGTATTTTTTTTAGCGAATTCAAATGCTATTTCAGATAACTCTTTACCGATTGTCCCTTGAGAAATAAAAATAACTGAGTTTTTTATTTTTTCATTATCCTTATAATGTTCTAATTGTTGAGTTAGGTATGGAAAACCAATATTCAATATTTTTTCGCTTGATAAAGGAATCGGTGTACTATCAAACCAATAATCACCATATATCATTAAATAATCCGGAAAATAAGGTACTTTTTTATTACTAGTAAAACTATATCCTAAATGATATTTAGATATTGTTCCATGTTGAACTTCATAAACTTCAATTCCTAGGTCCTGCGCTGCAGAAATTAATGCTTCATTCCCATAAGAACATACTAATATGATTTTTTTAGGTTTTATTTTTTTATATAAGTTCCAATAATATTTGTAATTATATCTATAGTAGAAGATCTGAACTCTAATTAATTCCTTAATGTTTAACTTAATATTAAACTTATACTCTATTCGCTTTTCAATTTCATTCAGTAATAATACATCACTCTCCGTAAATCTTATATTCATAAACCATCTACAGTATCTTCTGCTAAATATAGAAGGTAAAGCAACAGCATATGAGGGGGGGGAGTATTGTCTGTGAAATGTATCCAAATCTAAGTTTAAAACTCTTTTATTGGATGATTTTATAGTTTTTCTTATATAGTGCGTATAATAATCTGAAATTTCTCCTTCCAAAAAAGTTTTCCTTGGGCTTTTGAAAATCAATATATCTTTTTGGTCTTTCGTTTTTTTTGCATTATATCGGTAAATATTAAATTCTTTTTTTGCTCTATTAATTAATTTTTCGATAAAAGCTTCTTTTCTAGGAGGATGTGCAATCCCCATTAAACCAACTTTATTATTAATAGTGCTCCAAATACTAATTCGAATTAACTTCCAAAAATATACATTATCAATCTTGTAATCAATTAATCCGTAGTCGAATTCTACTTTTTCAAAGAAGCTATATATCTCCTTTAGGTTATATCTTCTATTCATTTTCAATCCTCCTGAAAAATGTAAAACCAAGATTGTTACTTTTAATATTTATTCTTCAGCCCTTAAACAGCAAATATTCTTATTTCATTATCCATTTATTTCAAATCACCAAGCGTCACTAACCTTGTCTTCAATAGATAACTTGTTTCTCTAGCCAAGCTATCGCTCTACTTTACTTAGACTCAGAAAACAGGTCGCGACATCCACTGTGTATCTTTTCACTATCTCATACGGGATATTCATACCATTAACTTTTTATAAAGGTTTTTAAAATTTCTAACACATAAGCCCCTTCTTCAATTCCTAAACCATATATGTTTCTGAATTGCAAAGTCAGATGCATAAATCTTCTTGAAAGATATTCCAATACATTCAAAGAGTTGTACTTATAATAATTTGACCGATACTGATCTTTGATTCTTATGCATTAATAGCCGCCTCCTCAAGGCGTACTCTTGGCACAAGTGTCTCTTATTAGTTCTCATTTGTTAAATATGGACTCCCAAACCATTGAGAACTAAACAGATTTTGACCATGGTACGCTATAAGCGTGGATGGTGCTATTATAAGGAAGAAATCAGAAATTACTCCATCCGCTAAAGGGATGCTTGCCATGTTCACAAACAGCAGCAAGAACATTACTGAAGTCGCCCCCGGTTGATATCTGTTAATGTTTAAAAGTGCGTTTTACTAAGGTAGAATGATGTTTAAGTCATGTAGAGTGCTCATAAGTATAGCGCTCCTATAAAACTTTTTTAGTATCTAATGGTATTATGCATTTCATTTTACAACAGATCAATTATACATGTTTGCACCTCCTGAAATATTCGCTATAGCCTTTACATCCCCTTCTGCAAAATCAATCACATAAATTTAATCTCTAACACCAGTTCCATGAGTTGTCCCATAATCATTAACAAATACATTAACCTTCTATAACTCACTTTTTGCTATAAGCTAGCTGATTGTTGAGCACTTCATTTGAATCCTCTCTGAATAAACCACTTTTTTAGGTCCCACTTGTTTGAAATATCTTAGAAAATCAACTCTAAAGCTATTATTAACATTTGCTGTGTCAGTTAATAGTTTCTTACACATAGCATTTGTCTCTCCTCAATAATTAGTTGAATTATTCCACTCCATATCTTCTTTTTTGGGGATGGTTAATCATCATAAATTATTGCAGATGAGCTGATTACAAACTTATTCACTCTGTACTTCACACATTTTGATAAGTACCATTGTAGACAAAAAGTTGGTTTGATACCTTTTATTTGATGAAGTCTGTTCAGCACTTCAAAATTTGAGTTGATAAAATTATCAGCAATAATTACTTAATGGCTTTTATTAATAAGTTCCACCACAGCATTGTTACCGATAAAACCCCACCCCACGATTACTAATTTTTTCATTTGTTTTGATCACCTTGCTTTCATCAATAAATAGTTTTTTATTTCAGTAACTACTTTATTTACATCAGCTTCAAATAAATACGGATGCATTGGTAAAGACAACACCGTTTCACAAAGCTTATTAGTCATTTCAAAGTCATTATTATCGTATTCATACTCTGAAAAAGCGCTTTGCCTATGCATTGGCTTAGTGTAATAGGCCATGCATGGAATTCCTTTTTCTTTTAAATTAACTTGTAAACCATCTCTTTCTTCTTTATTCTTTAACTTTATCGTATACTGGGCAAAGCTCGATACATATCCTTCTGGAATAACTGGTATTTCTACAATACCTTCAAGTTTCTCATTATAAAGTCTGTATACCCTATTTACATCCTCAAGTTCATGTTCAATGAATGCAGTCAGCTTCACATTAAGTACAGAAGCTTGGATTGCATCAAGTCTAGAATTAACACCTATCCTAACATTATCGTATTTATTAACCCCTTTGCCATGAACCTTCAACGAATTAAGTAGTTCGGCTAACTTATCGTCATTTGTAAAAATAGCACCACCATCTCCGAAACATCCTAATGGTTTTGCAGGAAAGAATGATGTCGTTGCAGCATCACCAAAGTTACAAGCTTTCCTTCCGTTGATGCTTCCTCCGAATCCTTGAGCTGCGTCCTCTAGAACTTTTAGATTATATTTCTTTGCGATTCTTTCTACTTCAATATGATCAGCTGGAAGTCCAAATAAGTCTACTGGAATAATTACCCTTGGTGTAAGCTTGTCTTCATCAATTACTTTTTTAATAGCTTTTTCAAGTTTAATGGTGTCAATATTAAATGTATATTTGTCAACATCAACAAATATTGGTGTAGCACCTCTAAAAGATACAATTTCACCTGAAGAGAAGAATGTAAAATCAGGAACAAATACAGCGTCCCCTTCTTTTATATCCCAAGCCATCATGAGGAGCGTCATTGCTTCAGTACCATTTGCACAACTTATACAGTTCTTAACCCCTACATATTCAGCTAGCCTTTGTTCTAAGGTGTTCACTTCTTTACCACCAATAAAGGTGGTAGTATTTATAACTTTTTGAATAGCTGAATCAATCTCATTCTTCCATTTATCATATTGAGCTTTTAAGTCTCTAAACTCCATAGTCAACACTCCCTATAATTACTTTTCTTTCAATTCGTTATTTTCTAATATGTACTCTCTCCCACATTCACCACACTTAAAATTATCTTTTAGGGGTTTTCCACATTTACAAACCCATCCTAATTGTTTTGTAGGAACACCTGCCATTAATGCATAGGCTGGAACATCTTTTGTCACTACCGCTCCTGAAGCAATCATCGCCCATTCTCCAATAGTGTTTCCACATACGATGGTTGCATTGGCGCCAATAGAAGCTCCGTACTTAACTAGAGTTCTCTTATAACCAGCAGGACCTTTCGGGTATTTGCTTCTAGGTGTTAAATCATTAGTGAAAACCATTGAAGGACCACAAAATACATAATCCTCAAGCTCAACACCTTCAAATACGGTTACATTATTTTGAATCTTGACACCATTGCCGATTTTTACATTATTTGACACATTTACGTTCTGCCCCAAAGAACACTTCTCACCGATCTGAGCACCCTTATGGACATGACAGAAATGCCATATTTTTGTACCTTTACCTATGGATACATTCTCATCTATATAACTGCTTTCATGAACGAAGTGGTTCATCTGTCAAACCTTCCTTTAAAATCTAATGTACTACATTTATTAAGTGGCAATTTCACACTTTTTCCTTCTGCTGCAGATTTATAAATCGCAAGGACCAGCTCAAGCGCATTTCTACCATCAGAAGCTGTCACATAAGGCTCTTTATCATTCTTTACAGCATTGATTACATCTGTATACAAGGGCATGTGACCAAACCCATAAACATTTGGTGGATTCTCATGATACTTCTCTTTAACTTCTTCAGCGTCATCAAGGTTATCTGCAAATTGCCATTCTTCAATCAGATTTACAGATTTTCCTCCAGCCTTCACTGTTCCTTTTTCACCAAAGATATATAAAGTCTCTTCAAGGTTCTTAGGATAAATATTTGTTGTACCCTCAATAATACCATAGCTTCCGTTGGCAAACTTAACTAATGCTATGCCCAAATCTTCAACATCGATGAACCCATGTATTAAATTATCTATCATTCCTACAACTTCAGTGACTTCATCACCCATCATCCATCTTAATAAATCAATGTTGTGGATGCACTGATTCATAAGAGCACCACCATCTTGCTCCCATGTACCTCTCCAAGTGGCTTGTGTGTAATAATCTTCTCCTCTATTCCATCTAATATGTGCTGTGCCATGCATGAGTCTTCCAAAGCGATCAGCTTCAACAGTTTTTCTTATCTTTTGGACTGATTTATTAAATCTGTTTTGATGGCATGCACTCACCTTGATATTCTTCTCATTGGCTTTCTCTATTATCATATCAGCTTCTTCAAGAGAAAGAGTAATTGGTTTTTCTATGATAAGATTAGCACTTGCATCAATGCAATCTAATGCAATCTGACCATGTTTACCACTTTCAGTGCATATCGCCACCAGTTCAGGCTTTTCATTTTGAAGCATTTCTTTATAATCTATATATTTTTTTATGTTTTTAGAAAGATTGAATTCTTGAATTGTATTATCCATTTTTGATTCTTCAATATCACATAACGCTACAATATCCAAATTATTTTCCAATGCAGCTGCTATATGATTCGGTGAAATTCTTCCGCAACCAATAATTGCATATTTTAAACTCATCGTAAGCCCTCCTTATAACAACTCAATATTTTCGCGCGCTTCTACATGCTTCATCGCATTCTTTGTATCAAAGATAGCTTTCGCATGGTTTTGAACAAAACTATAATCTACATTAGTATGTGCTGTTGTTACTATAATAAGATCAGCGCTTTTAATCAGTTCTGCAGTGAGTTCAGGTTCACCCTTTTTAACAACACCATGCTCTCGATATTCAGAAACATAGGAATCGTAGTAAACAACTTCTGTTCCTTCTTTTTCAAGCTCTTCAATTACACGAATGGCAGGACTTTCTCTATAATCTTCAATATCTTGCTTATAAGCAACACCTAGAATTAAAACTTTAGCTCCGTTCATCGCTTTTTTAAACCTGTTTAGAATCTTACTTGCTCTTTCAGCACAATATTCTGGCATTCTATCATTTACCATCATCGATGATTCAATCATAGATGTGTGAAAACCATACTCTCTAGCTTTCCATGATAAATAGTATGGATCTAATGGAATACAGTGTCCTCCAAGACCCGGACCTGGATAAAATGCTTGGAATCCATAAGGTTTTGATTTTGCCGCATCAACAACTTCCCAAAAATTAATCCCCATTTTATTACTTAGAATAGCTAATTCATTTACAAGTCCAATGTTTATATTTCTATAAGTGTTTTCAAGAATTTTCTCCATTTCAGCTACTGCAGGTGAAGATACTTTATGGATAGGTGCTTCTAAAATAGCTTCATACATCGCAGCAGCTACATCTGTACATTCTGGTGTTATTCCCCCCACTACTTTTGGCGTATTCTTTGTTTTATATATAAGGTTACCTGGATCTACCCTTTCAGGCGAGAATGCCAGATGGAAATCTTTTCCGCATTTTAGTCCTGATTCTTCAAGAATTGATTTTAATAATTCTTCTGTTGTTCCTGGATACGTAGTTGACTCAAGAACTATCAACATATCTCTATGCATGAATGGAACAATGCTTTTAGCAGATTCTTTTAAATAACTAATGTCAGGTTGTTGATGTTCATCGAGCGGGGTAGGTACACAGATGCATACACAGTCAGCAGATGCTACCTGTGCAAAGTTAGTCGTTGCTGATAACAATCCTGATTTTACAATTTCTTTCAAATCATCATTGACAACATCGCCAATATAGTTATTTCCAGAATTAACCATTTCAACTTTAGATTCTTGTACATCAAACCCTATTGTCTTAAATCCCGCCTTTGCTTTTTCTACAGCTAATGGTAGCCCCACATAACCTAATCCCACGACACCTAATGTCGCAGTTTTGTCTATCAACTTCTTTTTTATTGTATTCATATATAATTTCCTTTCAATTCTTTATTTTATGACTGAATCAGCATCTTTCTTTTATTATTATCGAAGGATTTCCTCCCACTAAGGTATATGGAGGAACATCTTTTGTAACAACACTTCCAGCAGCAATCACAGCTCCATTTCCAATAGTCACACCTGGTAGGATTATAACCCTTCTGCCTGTCCACACGTCATTTCCAATAGTCACGGGCATTTCATCAGTAACACCCTGATTAATTATTAATTCATCTTTTGCCATGTAATTATGATTTTTTGTATAGATTATACATTCCGGGCCCATAAGCACGTTATCACCTATTTTACATGTTCCAAGAACTTCAGATTTTTCCCCTATACCTGAACAATTCCCGATAGAAATATTTCTACTAATTATTGCTTTTCTTCCTACAGCTACATTTTTACCACAACTATTAAAAATGAGTTTTGCTGATAAAGATCTTAAATAATGAGATATCTTATTAAATTTTGAGTAGCTCTGCGGTAAGTGAGTTGCAACCATTTTATATAATAGCTGACCAATTATTACTCTGATTTTCATTTTCATAATAGTCCCTTTCAAATTAGTAAAGTTTTATTCACTTATTACGCTATCACCTTGTGTTAGTAAATCAATTTCCTTGTTAACTCTCTTATCCCAATTTTCTAATTTTATTCTCGACTCCCTAATTGCTCCACTTCTAACTGCATTTAATTCTTCATTACTAGCATTTAATAACTTTTCTATAGAAAATACGGCATCATTATTATCATTAACAAGATAACCATTTTTATTATTTTCGATAAATTTTCGTAAACCTATGCCATCCAAACCAACAACAATTGAACCCGTCGAAAAGACTTCATAAAAAACATTCCCTGTATTAGAGATATCCCCCATTAACAATGTACACACTGAATAATAAGAGTAAGCTTTTAATTTATCCCTATCTATTGGTCCTAAAAATTTTACACGATCTTCTAAATTGAATTTTTTTATTAATTGAACTAGGTGCTTATAATAATCTGATTCCTCATCAAAATGTCCTGAAAGATATAGTTTTAAGTCGTATCCTTTATCTTTCAACACTTTGAGTATTTCAATGTTTCTATCCTGTCTTTTTATCGGGTCGATTCTTCCAGCATGGAAAAGGTACTTCACATCTTTAAGAATGAAGCTTGAATCAATTTCTTCAATTGATTGATGATCTACCCCGTTCAATAAAAAGTAAAATGGGTATCTGTGGGTTTTCGGTTTCATAAGCTCATATACTTTATCACCCTGACTTCCATCATCTGTTATCATCAAGAACTTCTTTGGCAACTTAAATATTAATGTATATATCGGATGCTTTACTGATCCTATCAATTTTCCGTATTTTTTTAAATCTTCATACACTGAAACAGTTCCATAAACTCTGTAAGCACATGGTATTCTTCTAATTATAGAGATAAAGTTACCCCAAACAGCAGCTTTGCCATGACAGTAAATAACTTCATACTTATTCTTTTTTGTTAACTTTAAAAGACTGTTAATTACTTGGAAAGACGATTTCGCTTTCCTAATAACTTTAAGAATATAATTTTTAGTAGATAAATCATTATTAATATTAGCAACTATATTTTCCTTGTTTATCCAATCCACTTTAATATTGAACTCATTGTTAAATTTTGAAACCAAGACAATATCAACTGTATATTCTTTAGACTCCTGTAATTTTTTGAGTGGTAAAATAAATGACGGTAATCCTTTACTCTCAATACTACCTTCTAAAATGTCTTGGAACCCCGCCACTAGTGGAGCCACATATAATATTTTTTTCACTTTAACCCTCCTCTTCACTAAAATAACCAGCTATTATACGGTAACAATTTGATGTTCGGGGCATAGAAACTTCTCATTAAAAGCACAAATATAATTATACTAAATGAATAAATCAGTAGATTAATAATCATTCTATCTCTTTTCTTAATCAAAATAGTTAGATTCGGTATTAAGAAAATCGAAACAATATTAAAATAGAACCCTATTCTTGATATTTCAGGTAACCAATAAAGCGAAGTGTAAATTATCAGAGAAAAGAAATTTAAATTAAAATAAGTTCGTAATTTAATATCAGCTTTTATCTTCGAATAATACATAACTCCATAAAAAAGCACTACCGAAGATTTTAAGATGTTAAAAATCGAAATTCTGCCTGTATCATATACTGTACCTTCGTATTGAGGATAAATCCAAAATGCAACATCTCTCAGTAAATCTTTTAAAAAAAATAGTAATAATGAAGACATTGCAATAAGTAAATATGTTTGCTTATTGATTTTTTTACTTGCAATAAAATATAATGGTAAGCATATAAGAGCACTTTTATGAAATAGAGCCGCTATTAATATACCGAAAATGAATTTAAAATACTTTCTATCAAACAAATAAACAATTGCATAAATCACGATAGATAACGCCAGATAATTTCTAATAGTATTAAAAGTGAAAAAATAATATCCCCACGTCAAGAATAGAAACACACTAAATTTTATGTTGTTACTTTGCTTATAAATTGCAGAAACGTAAAAAAAACTAGTTATTATTGACGCAGCTCCAATAACCATTCTAGGATCTTTAGTAATATACATTATGAATTTTGCTAAGTATTGAAATCCAGGTTCCATATAGTTTGGTAAACCCATTGCAATTCTTTCGATATGCATTATATAAGAAATGTAATCGATACCAATGCCATCTCGAAATGCTGAAAAAAGTCCTAATGTTAAAAACACAGAGATAAATGACATTTTTTTTAGTGAAGTATCTCGTTTTGACAACGTTATACCATTATTAGCATTTAAATCAAATAGTTTCTCATGTATCACTAACATTGATATAATAAAAACTAATAGAAAAATATACACCCCCATACCTAAACCTCCTTAACCATCATCTGAAAGAAATCTATTAACTTCTTTTGAATAATACTCGTCTTCTTTTAGTATTCTAGTAATTTCAGTATTACAACTAGCATTGAACCTTTCTTCATCAATATTATGATAATATTCGTACAATTTATCAGCAAAATCATAATCGTCTGGATCAACAGCTATACCCAAACCATTAGTTTGAACTTTTGCTGCCTTATAAGTATTACTTTCTACCAATTGTGGTACCTTATAAAGAACCCCATCATAATATTTATTCGATATAGCGTACTTCACTTCCATTAATTTAGAAGTCATGTAAGAATTATTGATAATATCTGCTTCTGCAATCAAATTTCTTTTTTGTTCATTATTATATTCCCCTGTAAAAACTACATTTTTTACACCATTTGCATTACAATACTTAATATACTCCTCTAAATCCGCACCTGATCCATGATAAATCAAGTTGAATCTTGGATTATTTTTCAACTTATCAATAATTTTAATTTGGTGATTAAAATATCGTACAGCACCCAACCAAACTAAATTCAATGTTTGTCCTCTGTTCTTCTTTGAAAATTCAGTTAAACTGTGAATCTCATTAGTATTAAAATTGTGAACACTTAAATATATTTGATCTTGAGGTAAAAAGTTCTTGAATCCTTCAGAGGAAATGCATGTGAAATAAGATTTTTCAATTATTTTCTTTTCAATCAAATAAAAAAGTTTATTGTGTTCGTAACTATAATCTCTAACATCAAAGATATATTTATTTTTAAATTTATTAACTAAAAATTCAAAGCTAATTATTCCTGAAAGTGTGGATAAAACAATTAACTTGTCATACTTTATGGCCTTCAACCGTCTATTCAACCACAATTTATATCCAATAAAATCACTTAATTTACGATAAATACTTTTATTTAACTTTGACTTTTTCACATAACCAATATAATTTTCAGGGTATTTCATGTTAGAACCTTCACGATTCCAGTATAATACCTCATAGTTTTCATTATTCTTTTCTAACTTCTCTGTATATCTATTTAGATAAGGACAGTATTTCAAATCTCCAATGAAAATAATACCTATCATAAGTTTCCACCTTCTTTAAGATATTGTCACTCAAATATCCTCTTATACTTCCCCACTGATGCAATTACATGCCTCATCATAAAATAAGCTGATCCAATAGGGTTAATACCTACAAATCTAAATACCTTATACGTCATCTTAATTGTCTTTATCTTATTTCCTGATTTTGAATTCCGAGAAATTCTGTAAATCAGCAATGGCTCGTTTACTCCAAAAGCTGTAACACCTATTTTCAAAATTCTCAGCCACACAGCATAATCTTCATGCATCTTATCTTTTTCCATTTTTATATGTTCAAAATACTTCCTCTTTACAAGAACAGAAGAACATGATATTACATTCTGATTTCTAAGTTTCTTGTATGTTATTTTTTCAGGAACTTTAAATATTCCTTTGTAGGGTTCTCCCTCTTCATTAATATATGATGACCCAGTGAATAAGAATTCTGCGGCTTCCTTATCTACTATCTCAAATTGTTTCTCTAATTTTTCTGGCTCCCACATATCATCACTATCTAAAAAAGCTATCCACTCACCAGATGCAAGCTCTATACCTCGGTTTCTAGTTGCGGAAACACCCATGTTTTTTCCGTTGGGTAATGCTTTTATTCTGGAATCATTTTGACTAAAATCTTCAATAATCCGAAGTGTATTATCTTTAGATCCATCATCCAGAACTAATAATTCCCAGTTTCTATATGTTTGAGCAAGAATTGAGTTTATCGCTTCAACAACATACTTTTCGCAATTATAAGCCGGCATAACTATACTGACTAGAGCTTCATTTATACTCATTTTCTTATCCCCTCTATTTCTATAATCGATTCTCTAAACCCACAAACTTTATAATCATTCTCATACTCTGATATACTCATGTCATAAACCAAGTCACCAAATACCTTATTCACCATACTTATATTCAGTAATCTTAATAAGGGATTAAATAACTTAGTCATTACCGTTCGCTTACTGTGAATCTCAGCTATCAGCCTAACCATTTCACTCGTATTCACATACTCAGCATTCTGCGGAAAGAATAATCCACCACTTCTGTTATCAACAAGTTGCTTCACAAACTCGGATAAGTTGTCTATGTAGATCATGCTTCTCTTATTGTCTACCTTTGGAAAGATCGGCGTCTTGAGAGCTAATCCTACTAACCTTGGATAGTTACCTCTGCAGCCCTTCCCATAGACCATAGGCGGTCTTAAAGTTGCTACGGTGAACGAACTATCTATAAACTTATTAATTAATTCTTCTGCTTCAATCTTTGATTTGCCATAAGCACTATTGGGCTTGAGTGGAGTATCCTTATCGATCACGCCATTCTCAATACCATACACACTCATTGAACTTAGAAAAATAAACTGCTCTACTCCATCTTGTTTCGCCTTTTGAGCAGTTTCATAAGCCAAGTCCCTGTTCACTTTATAGTAAAGATCTTGATTCTCTTTTGTTTTTTTGATATGAGCTATCCCAGCCACATGAAACACAACGTCATATGTGCTGAAGTCCTTCTCTTTCCATGAACCATCTTTCATATCAACCGTATCTACTTTGTATTTATCAGGTTCTTTCATGAGCCAATTCTCTAAAGATGTACCTATGTAACTATTCTTACCAGTGATTAAAATATTTTTCATTTTGCCACCCCAATCAAGTGGGCTGTATTTGATATGCTGCTTATATCATGAGCCTCAGATTTTTGATTTTTCAGTCTTGTTATTTGTTTCAACTTTGGATCTTGTCCCAGTCCCACCTTCAACAACACCATCACTTCTCAGAACACTGAATATCGTCCCAAAGAAGCATCTGACATCCATCATGAGCCCAATCTTCTCAGCATACTCTCCATCAAGTCTTGCCTTCACATCAATCTTAAGCTCATCTCTACCATTAATCTGCGCCCAGCCTGTGAGGCCAACCGACACATCATTCGCGCCGTACTTCTCTCTCTCTTCAATCAGATCATACTGATTCCAAAGCGCTGGTCTTGGGCCAATGATGCTCATCTCACCTATAAAGATATTGATGATTTGTGGTAGCTCATCCAAAGATGTTCTACGCAGAAACTTACCGACATTAGTAATCCAGTGATCAGGGTTCTCTAAAAGGTGTGTTGGCGTGTCCTTCGGCGTATCAATTCGCATAGTTCTAAACTTCAAAATATGAAAATGACTCTTATGGATCCCAACTCTCTTCTGTTTAAAGAGAACAGGTCCAGGGGAGTCAAGCTTTATTGCTATAATGAATACTAAAAAAACAGGAGATAAAATAATTAGTCCTAAAGATGAAAGTATGATATCTATTAATCTTTTGATTGTTAAGTAAACCATGATAATTCCTCCTGCTTTGGTTATGTATGTTTGTGGTGTGTAGAACACCTTTGTTTTCTTAATCTATATGTAGTATGTCACTCATTTTCAAACACTATATCTTGCATAATTCCCACTCATGATTGGATGCTTAGACGTTTAATGCTTCTGTAACATTCACCCTCATACACCAACCTCGTAAACCCTTGATATTACTAGTTTACAGCCTATTTATCCTTTCACCATACTCACGTCGCTTTATTCACCCACTCTGTCTCAATTAATAAAGCGACGCGCCTAGTTATTATAAGTGATTAAAGGTGAGGTACTTCTTCAGATTCATCATTATTTTCACTTGCGCCGTGCTTACTACAGTTAACTCTGCCATCACTATAACGATAGTGATGGTTTGTCGAATCAACGTCGATGGTGTTTAGAAATGTTAAGAACAATGCGTCTAAATGATCAAGACCCTCCAAGGTCAGATAGGCTTCGTAGCGCCGTTCAATTTCTACGGCGCCGATGTGACACGCCTCTTCTTCAGCATGCTCAATCATTGTTGACACACTCGGAGCAAGAACTGCAAGAATAATCGAAAGAACAGCAATCACGGCCAACAACTCAACAAGCGTCAGTCCATCTCCACGCATTTAAGTGCACCAACCTTATCTGTTGATGGTAAAACACTTCATACTGAGGTGGCGCTTATTCTGCTTTCACATTTACGTTAATTTGTTTGTTGTCGCTGTTGTTGCTTTGACTCTGCGTAAACAATTGTCATTAAGGCGTCTTTTAACTCTTTAATCGTGTAATTCGGGAATTCCTTTATTAAGTTTAACACAGATTGGATGTCTACTTCGCTTGTTCTTCCAACATAAATTTTTTCATAGACCTCACCTGGGAAGACTTCATTCGCATTGAGAAGTTCTTCAAACATTTTTTCCCCTGGTCGAATGCCTGAATATTTAATTTCAATCTCATCTGTGGTGTAGCCTGATAACTTAATCAGATTCTTCGCAAGGTCAACAATCTTCACCGGTTCACCCATATCAAGGACAAAGATTTCCCCACCCTTCGCTAAGGTGCTTGCCTGAACAACAAGCCGTGAGGCTTCGGGGATTGTCATGAAGTACCGCGTCATCTCTGGGTCGGTGACTGTAATCGGGCCCCCGCGTTCAATTTGCTGTTTAAAGAGCGGAATCACAGAACCCCGACTACCTAACACATTACCGAAACGGACCGCAACAAATGTAGTTCGGCTACGCTTGGCAATGTCTTGGACCAACATTTCCGCTAACCGTTTTGTTGCACCCATCACGTTTGTTGGATTAACCGCTTTATCAGTTGAAACTAAGACGAAGGTATCGACGTCATAAGTATCGGCAGCTTCCGACACATTTTTCGTACCGATGATGTTATTCTTCACCGCTTCATGGGGATTATACTCCATTAATGGCACATGTTTATGGGCGGCTGCGTGATAAATCATTTTCGGGGCGTGCGTGCGAACAATCTCGAAGATGCGCTCACGGTCTTGCACATCAGCAATCACAGGAACTACCTCGGTTGCTTGATCTTGAAAAAGACGTTTAAGCTCCATATCAATCTTATAGATGCTGTATTCCCCGTGACCAACGAGTAAGATTTTTTTCGGTTTAAATTTCATTAACTGCCGGGTAATCTCAGAACCAATCGAGCCACCCGCACCTGTGATCATCACTGTTTCATCTTTGATGTCTTTCTCGATTAAGCGAATATCTAATTCAACTGGCGCTCGACCAAGGACGTCTTCGACGTCTACACTTCGCAGTGCTTTAATTGACACCTTACCACTGGCCAAGTCTTCAAGTTTCGGTAAGATTTGCACTTTCGCATTTGTTGCATTACACGTATCAATGACCCGTTTTAAATCACCATTGGTCAAGGAAGGAATCGCAATCACGATATGATCAATCCGTTCCCGCTTAGCAATCCGTTCAATATCATAGGTCGTCCCAAGAACTGGTAGATCATATAACTCTAGTTTCTGTTTATCTCGATCATCATCAACAAAGGCAATCGGACACAGCTCTGAATTTTGCGCTTCATTTTTAAGTTGCCGCGCAATCATCGCACCAGCTGCACCAGCCCCAACAATTAATGTTCGCTTCTTATTGGTATTATCAATGATATAACGATCGCGATAAACACGCCAAGCAAATCGCGAACCACCAATAAAGGTAATGTGTAATAGCCAAGTTACCACAAGTGCACGACGATAAAGGGTAAAACCATTAAACAAAAATTGGACAAAGGCGGTAGAAAGAATGGATAAGGACACTGCCCGGACAATCGCAACGAGTTCTCCGACACTCGCATAAGCCCAGACTTTATGGTAGAGCTTAAATATGTAGGCGAACAGATGATGGAAAAGCAATAGAGCAATCGCAGAGACCAGCATTGTTTCAGTATTGAATATTTCCATTGAAGGATAAACAATCCATGAAGCGATATATACCGCTGAAGCAACAATGATAGAATCTAAAATAATTAATAAGAGCATTCTTTTTTTATAACTCATGCTGTTTGCCCTACTTTCTATACTGGAATTTCGATAAAATCGCATAGGGTACACACATCCCCGAAACCTATCAGAACTGTCTATGAATTAATCATAATGACGAATAGTTTTTATGTCTTATAACAAATAATCCATCTGCACTCATTCGTTTAACGTTAGTTAAGCACGAACGCTTTTTAATGCTGCGATAACCTGCTTAAAGCTACTAATATAATCTAAAACAAGCCGAAAAATTTCTTTTTCTTCGGTTTTAATGGCTCATCGATATATAACGTTTCTCCAGCTAACATCAAATGGGCATTTTCTAACAATTGGTTTAATAATGGACTACCAAAAGCATCTTCAATCTCCAGACAAGCTTCCTTCATGTGAAAGCCACGACGCTCGACGTGATGGGCGTCTGAGGCAATCACGTGCGCTAACCGGTGCTCGAGGATTTGTTCTGAGAACTGCTTGATTTGCTTTCCAAACTGTCCAGTTAAACTTGAAGCAGTTAATTGTGTTAAAGAACCATTACGTACAAATTCATACAGCCGTTCCGGCTCTTTTAAAAAAACATGATTACGTTCTGGATGGACAATTACCGGTGTGTAGCCATGGGTTTGTATATCAAACAATAACCGGCTTGCATAGTGTGGGATTTGTTCTGTTGGAAATTCGACAAGAAGGTAACGATTATTTTGATTAATCGTTAATAGCTCTGACTGAATAATTTCTTCTAAGATCTCACCATGAATCCTAATCTCTTGACCTGGATAAACTGTAAGGGGAATACTTTCATCCTCTAAGCGTGCATTTAATGTTTCAACACAAGTCAGTACGCTCTCTTTATCACTGTTATAGCGACTCGTTTTATGATGCGGTGTCGCAACGATTCCAGATATACCTTCTTTAACTGCAGCTCTAGCGAGCGCAAGACTTTCATCTATATCTTTCGCCCCATCATCAAGACCTGGCAGTATGTGACTATGTAAATCTATCATAACCCATCGACACCTTTCTGGAATTGTTCGCGCACAAAATAGTATAGCAGATATTACCACTAATTAAAACCGACTTTGTGACATTTCACTGTAAAATTCAGCTTTTTTGTGAACACTGCCACAAGCGTTACGAGTGTTTCCGGTTACTTTAGGCCTATTCTGTTTATGGTCTTTGAAATCACGATGAATAAAAGTGTTTGAGTGAAATTCAAGAGAAAAACTTCAATTCATAATAAGTGCTGTAACGAACCTAGCAGTACACTAGGTTTTAAAAGTCACATTGTCAATCGATATCGTTCGGTGCCCTTTTTACAGGACGCAGAACCACGACTAATTAAACACATGCTGAAACCTTCTCAAAAATCTTCAGTCCAGTCTTTAAGCATTTTTTCTCGTGCAAGTACTTCCTAGCCTCATCAATTTAACTAACTTCTATGGCTTAGCTTAGATATTTACAATGAAAATCTTTCTCATGTGCTTCTGTCACAATCTCGATTATACCAAATGATTTATTTAGATTAACGATTAATCCTTACCTTACATCTTCACTAAATCTTAGGGGAACGACCTAAAACAAAAAGCACACCTTTCGGCATGCTTAATGTGAGTAATAGTAGTAATCACCTTTTGAGTGTTCTTTGTCATTTAAGACTGCACCTAATAGTTTTGATTTTGCTGGTTCTAACAATTCTTTTGCTTTGATTGCTAGCTCTTTATCAGTCTTTTTACTGCGCACTACAAGTAATGTCCCATCAACTTCATTGGCAAGAATTTGTGCATCCGTGACTGCTAATACTGGTGGTGTATCAAAAATCACAATATCATAGTATTCCGACGCTTCATGAATAAGCTTTTGCATCGCTTTTGATCCTAGCAATTCAGAAGGGTTTGGTGGGATTGGACCTGACGGCAAAATATCTAATGTTGATTCTTCAGACTTCGTTGTCGCTTCGGCAAGGACCATATCTCCGACAAGTACACTACTTAATCCAATACGGTTATCGATTCTAAATGTGTAATGTACGGTTGGTTTTCTTAAATCGGCATCAACAAGTAAAACCTTCTTTTCTTGTTGAGCAAAGACTAACGCGAGGTTTGCAACTGTTGATGATTTACCTTCCGCAGGTCCTGCTGAAGTGACTAACATGGTCTTCAATTCGCCATCAACGGAAGCAAACTGTAAATTCGTTCGAATCGTTCGGTATTGTTCTGAGATTGGGGAACGCGGGTTCATCTTTGTGATTAAATGTCTGCTTGCTTGTGATTCTGGTTTTTGACGTTTAGCCATGGTTACGCTCTCCTCTCTCTTTTGGTTCTAGCAACAGGCTGGACATGTTGTTTAGGTACAGCATGGTGGGCGTGCATATCGCGATCAGAAATGTGGGAAATAACACCTAAGACCGGCATGCCAAGAATATTTTCAACATCATCTTCAGTTTTAACAGAGTTATCAAGATATTCAAGTAAGAAGGTAACCCCGACTGAAACCATCCCCCCTAATACTAATGCAATCGCAATATTTAACATCAGGTTAGGACTAACCGGCGCTGGGTTAGACCCTACTTCGGCACGATTTAACACATTTACATTATCGACATTCATTAACTCAAATACTTCTTCTTGAAAAACGGCAACGGTAGTATTCGCAATCCGTTCCGCTTGGATTGGATCCGTATCTCTAACGCTTACTGTGACCACTTGTGAATTGTTTTCATTTTGAACCGTTATCTTGTTACTTAATGCAGTTGCAGATAGGTCTAACTCTAATTCGTCAATAACTTCATCTAAAATTCTATTACTTGTAATGATGACATTATATGTATTGATTAAATCAATATTTGTTCTAATATCACTTGATTGAATAGTATTTGTCTGCTCAGTATTATTTTGGTTGACTAAGAATTGCGTACTTACCTGGTACTCTTTCGTAATTAAAAATACAGTGACGATTCCACTAATTGCTGCTGCAAATAATGAAACGGTAATAATCATTCCCAACCTTTTTTTTATGACCGTGGCTAGCTCTTTTAACGAGATTGTTTCTTCCATTATTTTAATCCTCCTGATGATAAAAATTATCTTCCAAGCAAATATGGCTGATTTTCATTATCAACCATAGGTTCGTCTATTCTCTTTTTTCATAATACACAAAGACGATTATAACATATTAACAAGCAGATGAGAGGGAAAATAAAGTTTTTTTATAAATGACATTCACCGTTAAATAGCCCCTGTTCAAATTCTCTGTTATTTCCTATATATTTACGCCTCCGCATTATTGAATTAACACGTGTAAGCAACAACTCATTCAAAACCACTAACGTCAAGAATATCAGCTAAACACTTGCATCTCACTTATTGACATTCACAGTTTTTAGTACTCTTATCAAATTATTTCTTGTCACAAAATTGTCAAAAGTTGATTTATTCCTTGTCTCATCATTCTTCAACGGGTCTGATTAACATCACGACCGCACGATTGATGCTTCCCTAGCTAAACATCGCTATTCAAACACAATTCTTTATGCTAAAATAACAAAAGACGCAACATATTGTGTTATACATAACAATTGATATCAATATATAGTATTAAAGGAGCAGATGACATGAAAACTTTAACACGGGAACTAGCACACGAAACCGCACTATTTTCAGGACTTGATGAGGTTGTTTATGCAAGTAACCAAGATTTAATTCAGGAAAATGCCAATGTTGATGGCCAATCACCGATGGGGCAAATGTCTAAATTCGGGTCGGAAGCTGCCAAAGCTTATGCAAAGTTGAAGTTACTGTCTGATCGTACACTCGAAGCAATCGACCAAAATTTGATTCACCCACATGACTTAGACTTCTTACCAACCGGCACGACAACTTGTGTGCAACTACCGCTCGGAAAATTATTAAAAGGTGGATTTAACACCGGACACGGATTCATGCGTGAGCCTGGAGATATCGTCAGTGCAATGGCACTAGCTTCTATTATATTTCAATCGAACCAAAACATGCAACACGGCGGACAAAGTTTTCCGATGTTTGATTATGATCTCGCCCCTTACGTGAAAAAAACGATGAAGAAACATCATAAACGTTTAACGAACTATCCCGTTAAGTGGGATGAAGCCGATTTACAAGCCGCCGTCTTAAAAGATACGGAGCGTGATGTCTATCAAGCGTGCGAAGCGTTTGTCCATAACTGTAACTCAATGCACTCACGTGGTGGTGGGCAAGTGCCGTTCGTATCCATCAACTACGGGACCGATACGTCAACCGAAGGACGGATGGTGATGAAAAACTTACTCCTAGCCACTAAAGCTGGGCTTGGTAACGGTGAAACACCGATTTTTCCTATTCAAATCTTTAAAATGAAACAAGGAATTAACTTTTCAGAAACTGATCCGAATTATGATTTATATCAATTAGCACTTGAGACAACAGCCGAACGTCTATTCCCTAATTTTAGTTTTATCGACTCTGAGGTGAATGTTGGTCACTACAACGGCACACCGGAATCCGAAGTATCTTATATGGGTTGCCGCACCAGAGTCATGGCTAATCGTCATGGTGATGACAACAGCATTGAACGTGGAAATCTTTCATTTACGTCAGTCAATTTAGTGAAGCTTGCCTTACTGTCCCATACCACCGATCAATTCTTCGTAAAGTTAGCTGATACGATGGATATTGTCATTGCGCAACTACTAGAACGCTTCCAGTTTCAGAGCGCTAAACAAGCCGGGCACTTTTCTTTTCTTTATGGCCAAGCTGTCTGGAAAGGGAGTGAGTCACTGGCTCCGACCGATACCCTTGAAGAGGTCTTGAAGCAAGGGACCCTCAGTATTGGCTTTATTGGCTTAGCTGAAGCACTTGTTGCCTTGATTGGTGAACATCATGGTGAGAGCGACGTCGCCTATGACTTAGGCTATCAAATCATTTCCTTTATGCGTAAACGTGTGGATCAAGCATCTGATAATTACGATTTAAACTTTTCTTTGATTGCGACTCCTGCCGAAGGCTTGTCCGGTCGCTTTACCCGTGGAGACCGTGAGGTCTTCGGCACGATTCCAGGTGTAACCGATCGTGATTACTATACCAACTCGTTCCACGTCCCGGTTTATTACCCGATTCGGGCAATTGATAAGATTAATAAAGAAGGCGCTTTTCATGCGTTATGTAACGGTGGCCACATTTCTTATATCGAATGCGACGGTGATGTAACAAAAAACATTAAAGCCCTCGACGTCTTAGTTAAAGCAATGGCACAAGCGAATTTCGGCTACGGTTCGATTAACCATCCGGTTGACCGTTGTACCGCATGTGGTCATACTGGCATCATCAATAATGCATGTCCAAGTTGTGCTAATACCGACGAAGAACAGATTGAACGGATTCGGCGGATTACCGGTTATTTAGTCGGTGATATGAAGAAATGGAACAGTGCTAAGCGTAAGGAAGAATCTGAACGTGTCAAGCATGACCAAGGACGGAAATAATCATGAAGGTGTTAAATATTATTCATGACTCTGTTGTCGATGGTGAGGGGCTTAGGACGGTCATTTTCTTTGCCGGTTGCCCCCACTTTTGTGCGGGGTGCCACAACCCTGAGAGTTGGAACATCCGTAATGGTAAAGAAATGACCGTTGATGAGATTGTCGCAGAATGCCTCAGCAATCCGCTTACTGATATCACATTATCTGGCGGGGATCCTTTTTTTCAAGCAGCAGAGGTTAAAGCCGTTGCCAAGCGTTTAAAAGCTGCAGGTAAAAATATCTGGGCTTATACCGGTTACACATTAGATGAGTTGCTTGAACTAGGTGGTGACCATTTAGACTTAGTTAAGCACTGTGATGTGTTGATTGACGGACCGTTTATCTTAAGTGAGCGTGACTTGAGTTTGGATTTTCGTGGCAGTCGCAATCAACGGATTATTCAAGTGAAGGATGTACCTGCATTAGCTTAATAGCTTTTGTAGGTATGTCTTTTTATTTACCACAGTGTAGTGAACCGTATGGCATGTTTTAATTACAATACCAATTACGCAAGGCAACTTAATTAAAACGTTTAAGGAAGAATAGAACTAGTTTTTCAAATTGGAAAGTGTTACTATTTAGATAGTATGTTCACTTAGATAACTATTGGAGGTTTCATAATGAAAAAAGTTAAAAAAGCGATTATCCCTGCAGCTGGGCTGGGCACTCGTTTCTTACCAGCAACAAAAGCAATGCCAAAAGAAATGTTACCGATCGTGGATAAACCGACCATTCAATATATCATTGAGGAGGCAGTAGCTTCAGGTATTGAAGACATTATTATTGTAACTGGTAAACATAAACGAGCAATTGAAGATCACTTTGATCACACGCCTGAACTTGAAGCGAATTTAAAAGCCAAGGGAAAGACAGAATTACTTGAAAAAGTTGAACAAGCGTCGAACCTTGCAGATATCCACTACATCCGTCAAAAAGAACCGAAAGGTTTAGGTCATGCGGTTTGGTGCGCACGTAAATTTATTGGAGATGAACCGTTTGCCGTGTTACTTGGTGATGACCTCGTCGAAAGTGACACCCCTTGTCTTAAACAGCTAATCGATCAATATGAAGCAACAAACTCCTCTGTGATTGGTGTTCAACAAGTCGATAATGATAAAACAGATCGTTACGGAATTGTTGATCCTGGAGAGAAAGTTGATCGTTTATATAAAGTGAACAACTTTGTTGAAAAACCAAAGTTAGGCACTGCGCCTTCGAATTTAGCGATTATGGGGAGATATATTTTCACCCCTGAGATTTTTGATTTTCTTGATAAACAAGAAGTTGGTGCTGGCGGTGAGATACAACTAACAGACGCGATTCAAATGTTGAATGAAATTCAGCAAGTATACGCTTATGATTTCGAGGGTAAACGCTATGATGTTGGTGAAAAATTAGGATTCGTCCAAACAACAATTGAATTCGCTTTAAAAAACAAAGAAATTGGTAATGATGTGAAGCAAATGATTTTAGATATTTCAAAACGATTACAGTAACAAAGAGAGCCTCCTGTTTAACTATACAAATAGGGGGCTCTAGATGTATAATAAAAACGTCTTCTCTAGCGCCATTCGATACTGGAGGAGATTTCACTTCTAAAATTAAGTAATTAAGGAGAAGTTCTATGGACCAAATGACAACTAGACAACAAAGAAAAAAACGAAAAAAACGTAGACGGAAATGGCTACTTATCACACCATTCTTAATTGTTTTTACAATTGCTATATTGTATCTTGCAAATGTATATTTTACAGCTAAGAGTACAATAGACAACGCACACGATAGTAATACGCGTTCAGGTTCAGACTTACGGGATGGCTTAGTGGACCCCAGCAAAGATCACGTATCTGTATTATTTATTGGTGTTGACCGAGGCGGAGCTCGAGAGACATCTTCCAATGGACTATCTGACGCCTTAATACTTGCAACTTTCAATAAAGATTTAAAATCAGTTAAGATGTTGAGTATTCCACGTGATTCATATGTTTATGTTCCTATGAGAGATACCTATACCAAGATTAATCATGCACACGCATATGGAGGACCGACTGCAACAATAGATACTATCGAACATCTATTTGAGATTCCTGTTGACTATTACGTCAGTGTGAATTTTGATGCATTTATCGATGTAGTTGACGCTTTAAATGGCATTAAAGTTGAAGTGCCCTATGAGCTCCATGAAATGGATTCGAACGATACCAAGAATGCTATCCACTTACTCCCTGGTATGCAAAGCTTAGATGGCGAGGAAGCACTGGCCTTAGCACGTACGAGAAAAATGGATAGTGATTTAGAGCGAGGCAAACGGCAACAATTAATAATGACAGCGATTTTTGATAAAGCCGTTTCGATGGATGGCGTTATTAATGTTAATGATGTTATCCGCGCAGTTGGAGATAATATGAAGACTAGCATGACTTTCAACGAGATGACTTCATTCATTCCCTTTCTATCAAAGGGTTCTATTAATATTGAAAGCTTAAATCTAGAAGGTCATGATTTGTGGACTGATGCTTATTACTTTGAATTAGATGAGGTACATTTAGAAGAAGTTAAACAAGAATTAAAAGATCATTTAGAATTATAAAACAACATAAAAAGTTTAAATTGTTTATCAGCTTTTAGCTTATTCTTTACTCGTTCATTACATTACAGTAACAATTATAGTCAATTTATAAATGTTACTGTATAATGAACATCTGTAAGGTAATCCATAAATATAAGGAGATTATTTTCTATGCTTGATGATTCAAGATATATTAAACGCAAACAAAAAAAGAGAAATAGGAAAAGAAAAATTATTATTTCTTTTCTATTTATCGTCATCGCTATATTAGCTGCAGGTCTTACTTATGCTAGTTCAATTCTTAACAATGCCGAAAAAACAATTGATAGATCCTATGAAGATGACGGCAGAGATTCTGGATCGAGCTTAAGAAAAGATCCTGTAGAAATAAGCAATGATAATGTATCGATCTTATTTATTGGCGTTGATCAAGGAGGAGTACGTTCGACTCAAGATTCAAACGGATTATCTGACTCACTCATTTTAACGACTTTTAACAAAGAAAAACGTAGTGTTAAAATGCTTAGCATTCCTCGTGATTCATATGTTTACCTTCCTTTAAGAGATGAGTATACCAAAATAAATCATGCACACTCATATAATGGTTCAAAAGGATCGATAGTTACATTAGAACACCTGCTAGATATTCCTATCGATTATTATGTGAAAGTAAACTTTGATGCATTCATTGATGTTATAGATGTGTTAGGAGGAATAAAAGCAAAAGTGCCTTATGAATTATATGAGATGGATTCTAACGATACAGAAAATGCAATTCATCTTTTGCCGGGGCGTCAGTCATTAAATGGCGAGGAAGCTCTTGCATTAGCAAGAACGCGTAAATTAGATAACGATATCGAAAGAGGTAAGCGCCAACAAGAAATTTTACAGGCGATGTTCAAAAAAGCACTTTCGGTTAATGCCTTTTTAAATCTAAATAACTTAATTACTGCTGTTGGAGATAATATGACAACGAATATGAGTTTTAATGATATGAAGGGTTTAACAAGTTATGCTTTATCTAGTGACTTTAATATTGAAACATTAAATCTAGAAGGTACTGACATGGTGACAGATGCCTATTACTTTGAGCTTAACAAACCTCATTTAGAAAAGGTTATAGTTGAGTTAAAGGACCATCTAGGAACCTCAAATCAAAATGACACTTAAAAACTAAGCAGCCGCAATATTGCGACTGCTTAGTTTTTCACTAAATGCAAATAATATCTTAGTTAGATCATTTTCTCTTAACTATTGAATAAAATAAAAATTTTAAAACTTGTGGTAACCTTTTTAAACGAACGGGATCTTGTATTATTCGATAAAGCCACTCTAAATTTAATCTTATCCATAATTTTGGAGCTCTGTTAACTTCTCCTGCGAGAACATCAAAGCTTCCACCAACCCCCATAAAGATACCTTTATCGAAAAGCTCAAAATGTCTGGCAATCCATTCTTCTTGCTTCGGCATGCCTAAAGCTACAAAAATAAAATCAGGCTTACTTACCAAAACTGATTTTAAGACTTTCTCATCGTTAATACTAAAATATCCATCACTATGACCAGCTATCTTTATATCAGGGTATTTATTCTTAATTACTTTAATAAGCCTGCTATTAACTGATTCGCTCGCTCCTAAAAAATAACAACTCTGCCCATGAAAATTAATTGAATTCAGTAATTCTATCATTAGATCGTAGCCTGGAATTCTTTCAGGTAATGATGTTCTGTTCATCTTAGATGCTAATACAACACCAATACCATCAGCAACTATATAGTCTGCTTTTTTTATTGCACTTCCATACTTTGAATCCTCATATGCATTCATCAATATTTCAGGATTAGCAGTTACGATGAATTTTTTTTCACTCTTCATTGAAGCATCTATTAAATCTTTCAACACAGATTTCTTTGTAGCTACATTGACCTTAACATTTAATAATTCCACATAGTTTTTATCAGCCATAAGAAATCTCCTATATACCTTGATAGGCTTTTAAGATTTTATCTTTGTGCATTTGCTTTTCATGTTTTGACATCTTTTTGAATTCATCCATAAATGATTGATAATGTGCCAAGACTTCATCTGTTGGCCCATACTCTCTAACTGTCCCATATTCCAACCAAAGTACTTTTTCGCAAAAGTCTTTAATTTGCCCCATTGAATGACTCACAAAAATCATGGTTTTACCTTGTAACTTAAATTCCTTCATTTTTTCAAAACTTTTTTGTGCAAATGCTGCATCACCAACTGATAATGCTTCATCAATAATCATAATATCAGGATCAATCGTTACTGAAATAGCGAAACCTAAGCGAGATTTCATCCCGCTTGAATATGATTTTACAGGTTGATCAATAAATCTCCCCAACTCTGAAAAGTCAATAATATCATTTTCCATTGCTTTAATCTGTTTTTTGGTAAAACCTAACATGAGGCATTTAAGCTCAATGTTCTCTCTACCTGTTAAATCACCTTTTAGTCCAGACGCTACCGCTATTAGCGCTACTGATCCATTAACTTCTACGTGACCTGAAGTCTCTGGTACAATTCCACCAATAATATTAGATAAAGTTGATTTTCCAGAACCATTTGTTCCAACAAAACCAATAATATCCCCTCTATTTACATCAAAACTAATATCTCTCAGCGCATAGAAATCCTCACCATATTTTTTTGGTGTCAATAAATCTAGTAATCTATGTTTTGTACTATTAAATAACACATATTTTTTTGTGACGTTTTTTACTATAATAGATTTTTCCATATTAACCTCTCACATCATAAATAATCAATAAAATATTTTCTAAATTTCACATGGATATATGAACCGAATAACAATAAGGTAAATGTTAAACCAAAGAAAAACAAAGATTGTTTCCAATATTCAATAAAGTGAATGTAGTCACCGAAAAAGGAAATTCTATACCCCTCTATTAAATAATAAACTGGATTGTAGCTCATAACTAATTTAAGTATTGGGTAGTCTGACAACAATGTAATTGGCCAGAGCACACCTGAAAGATATAAAAACATTCTCAAGATAGAATTTAACAACATGTGGACGTCTCTAATTATTGTTGAAAGCGTTGATGTTATCAATGACAAACTAAACACAAACATTAATGCAGCTATCATATAAAAAATAATCTGAAATAAATATATGCTCATCGATTGACCAATAAGTAAATAAATTATTACTGTTACGCCTAAAGAGAAAAGATGAATATAAAATTGAGAAAAAATAACATAACTTGGTATTACACTCATTGGAAAACTCATTTTAGCTAACATTTTTAACCTAGTATATACTGATTTAGAACCTTGAATTGTCGCCTGGTAAAAGAATGTCCAAACAAAGAATCCTCCAATCAGCCAATTGATAAATGGAATCTCTTGACCTGAGATAATTATTGCTTCTCGTTGCATTAATGTACCAAACACTAGCCAATAAATTAGAATTTGAATCACCGGGTTAATAACTTCCCAAGCCATGCCTAAGTAGTTATTTTTGTTATTACTTTTCAACTCATATAGCGACAACCTTCTAATTAGATGGGCGTATTTATACTGTTCTTTCAATACTGTAAAAATAGATTTCATATATCTAACCTCAATTTTTTCTTCTCTCGTTTGAGAGTTTAATTAATGTTTTTTCCCAGAGATGCCCTATTTCATCTAACGAAAAGTGATAAGCGTATGTTTTAGCATTATTCCCTAACTTTTCTCTTAGGTCATAGGATTTCATCAACCTAGCTAAGCTATCAGCAAATGCAACTACATCTTCTCTATCAACAAGTAAACCATTTTCTTCATGTTTAATCAACTCTTTTGGTCCTAATGAATTAAAAGCAACACAAGGTAAGCCAACTGACATTGCTTCAATAATTACCATTCCAAATGATTCATGCCTCGAGCTTAAAGCGTAAATAGATGCTGTTTGCATTTCATCAAATAGCTTATTTGATTTCGGCATTAAGAATACATTGTTATAACTCTCAGTACGAAAAATCTCTTCTCTTAAATACTCTTTTTCAATACCTGCACCAAATATCTTCACACGCCAATCTGGAAATTCGTCTTTTACCAACGCAAATGCTTGAATTAACAAATCAAACCCTTTGTCAGGAACATATCTTCCAGCTGCTATAATCGTTTTATTTTTCAAGTTAGCTGTCTGAAAAGGTATTTCAGTACCGTTTGGTATTTTGATTATCTTTTCTTTTGATAAAGAGAGTATTTTTTCAAAGCCGTTCTTCTCTTCATCTGTTAGACAGGTTAAGACATCTAATTGATGGTAGTGTTTATATATCTTCTTCTTTAAGGTGTCAGCATGTTGATCAAAAACTTTATGTTCTTGACCAACTTTTATAATGTTATGACTAACATATTTTGCTGACAATAAATTAAAAGACGGTATTGTGGTAATAAGAATATCCGTTTTTAATGTTTTTAGAACCCTGTAGAGTTTGATATCTGTCATTATATTAAACATATGGTATAGATCTTCATTTCGATCAATTAAAAAGCTGGGTATTTTTGTGATATAATTCTTAATTAATTGCTTAAAGCTCCCTAACACCGTGGACTCTTTAGGACGTCTTGCATCATAAAGATATTGTATGCTAATACCAGAATCTAAATTAAACATTGGGGTTTTTCTGGTTTTCCTTATACTAACTATTTCGATATCGTATCCTTTACTGACTAAATAATTAGCCGTATTAACCACGGTTCTGACGGTGCCACCCATCCCAAATACATTATAAACTAAAAAAGTTACCTTCATTCAAGATTCTCCTACTGAATTTTTTTTATTTCTTCAAAAATGCGTTGGTTATTTTTCTTATCTTTGTAATTGTAGTATTTCTTTGATTTTTCTTTGAATTGAAATTCATATTTGAAATTATCACAAACGGATTTCTCGATGAGATCAACTAACTCATTACTTTTATAAGCAACTTCTCCAACTAAATCTTGTGTTAAATCCACAAAGGCTCCTCTATGGGATAAATATTCATTTAAATCAAAATGATAAAAAATAGTAGGTTTTTCAAGATAATTAAAATCAAAACAAACACTAGAATAGTCAGTAATCATTAAAGAACTATCCATTATCAAGGATTTAATATCTTCTTCACCTGACTTAATAATTTTAATATGATCAGACGCAAAATCTTCAAACAATTCAATATAATTTCTTTGAATTTCTATATGGGGATAAAATTTCAATACAATATTTTCTTCCCTTAGAACTTTTTTTAACTTTTCATTAGTTAAAAGCGCTTTGTAATGTTTAAAAAAATCACTTCCAATGAAATCTACCTCGTTATTTAATATCCATTCTCTCCATGTAGGCATAACAAAAATTTGTTTTTTGTCTAATTGATGCGAAGTATCAATTAAATCGTCAAATCTAGATAACCCTGTTACCATTATTTGTTCTTCATTGAAATTCATTTTATTTATTAGGATTCGTTTCTCATGTGTTGAAGATACTACAAATTTCTGAATGCGATTGTTATAAGACTTGCTATTAAAACCTAGCTTTTTCATAGCAATAATTCCGTGCTGCAAATAAATAATATCTTTTGTGTTAAAGCGTATTTTGTTATGATAAAAGCTTGGAGATGTGTCTCTAATCCCATGGGCAACGACTAAAAATCTAGATAAATGATAATAGAAATAATGCATAAATGTATCATAGTAAATTAAATTCTTTTTATGCTCCAGTAATTTATCCATATTTTTATTATCTTTCTTTGTAACATAATAAACCAACTTATTGTTTGGTTTATTCATACAGTATTTAAAAAATGCATACCCATTGTCTTGAGCAACTTCTCCTAAATTCTCACTAATTACCCATATATTTTTTTTAAAACCACTTACACTTGCTATCATTGCAAGCAGCTTTGCAGCTATATTTTTCATTTTTCCAATTGTTTTTTCATAATCTTTTTTTGGTCTAGCTTCAATCAACAATTGAGCTTTTAATCTATCTACAAAGACAGCGAAATAGTTATCGTTCTCTACTTTTAAAGCTGTAGATGAAAAAGTTGTATTCAAAGAAAAATCTAAATCTAAATCAATGGGAATATCAACACAAAGTGTAGTTTCACCTTTATCAATTAATAACACAGGTTTTAAAGCAAAATCATTTTGAGAGATATTACTTTTTAACTCCTCATAATCAAAATATATTTTAATTCCTGTACTAGTACCCCTAGTGTTGATATCAATGTACTGATCATTCCTGAAGTCATACAATGCTGCATGTATGTGATCTTTTGCTTTTGTGATATTAGAGATTTCAACATCTATCTCTGCAGTGTTTTTTTCAAACTTAACACTGGAGATTTGAACCTCTGAAAAGAAGTTAAACATTAACTTTAACTGATTTGCATAATTATACGTTAATTCAACTGACGACTGTGAATCTTTATCGAATGTCAACAAGGGGTATTTAATAACATTTTTCTTGTCGTTAATATCATCTTCATTAAACTCAAATAATTTATTATATATACCACCATTAAATTCAAAGTATACTTTAAATAATAAATTCTTTTGTCCTAACTTTGATAACTCATTCAGTATTACTTTATCAAGTTTTAGTTTAATAGTATTATCATCTATTCTAGATATCAACGAACTTAGCTTATATTCTACTTGTTTTTTATCATCTTCACTTAGTACTGATATTCCTATAAAATTACTTATCCCATCTCTAACTAATTGACTCATATTTAAAGATATTGATGAAGATGACTCATTTATTTTCACATTACTAACACTCATTAGTATCGCGTTGTCCTCTACTAACAATGATAAGTAACCATCAGCATTCGTATATAACCGTACTCTTTTAATAGCTTTCTCATTAAATGCAGTCTGAGGTAAAAACAAGTAATTATCTTCCACAAATATCTTTCTTAGCAGTTTACCACTAGGTCTTTCATATTGGACTAATATGTCGAATATTTCATTAGACTCTATGATTTCTATCGATTGATAGTTAACTTTAAAAAATAATTTATTATCTATTGTTTTTCCTTCACATAATTCTTGTTTTATATTTGTACTTCTTTCTATAGCTATTAAAGTGATTTTTACATAATCATTTACTTCAAAATCCGGCTTGATTGTTAATTCAAAGTAGTTATTTTCATTGTGAAACTCATCAAATATAAAATTCTTCTGATTTATGGAGCTATTTAGCGAAATAATTATCTCATGACTCAAATTCGGCCACAGAGTTGCTAACGATTGATCCGCTTCCAAAAAATACTCTTTACTCTCTCCTGCATAGGTTAGTGCATTCGTATTTCCCTCATTCAGTATTACTATTTTCCAATTTTCAAAGAATAATTTTTCATAATTAATTTCAAACTGCACACCGTAAGTTTGTTGATTCATATTTAATAGTTTTAAATGAACTTTCTCATTTAATTTTTGATTATAAAAATATACATTATTTTTATAATCAATCTCATAAAACAGCTGCTTATCTTTAATAATTAATTCCAAAATATTATCACTTATAAAAACATCTGACACCGAAATATCCACTTCTGAATTCTTTGATTCCATAATAACCAAAGATTTAGATGATGAGGATTTAATAATTAAATCTTTATTTAAAACAGTAAATTGATATTCGAATTTTTTTTCAATATTAACAATTTTAACAACTTCTGAATTATCAACTTGAAATACAAGTGCGAGATCATTCGGCTTTGATAAGTCAATTTTATATAAAATTGACTTATCAATATTGAATTTTATTTTTTGATTGGTAATAATCAAGTCCTTTGAGATCTTTATTTTTTGTTGATTATTCACGATATATAATCCACTAACATAGTCAACGATGTTACCATCGAAATTGTAATCAAATGTGATAAGAAGTGTTTCTTCACGACTATCCTTCGTAATGTCTATTAAAGAAAACTTTATAGTCATAGATCTAACCCCCCTTGATATTATAACATTAATCAATATTTATTCGTTAGCAAAACAAAAATTACCGTTACATCAAAAGCAACATAACGGTAATATGTGTTCTTCTTATTAATTATATTTTGGAATTTCAAAAACTTTTTTACTTTGCGTAAGTTGATTGTGAATATTTTTAATTAAAGTTGTTTGTTTGGCGGCCCATCCAATATCAGTAGCATACTGATGCACACCTGGATTATCTGGGTTCCAGCGCATTTTATATAGTGTTGTTTGTCCGACTGAAAAATAGTTATTGCTTACAAATGCTGCACCTTCTATAATCGCTGTTTCAACTGTGAACCAACCATTTCTATAAGCATACTTGGCTCCTTCATTAATTGGATCTCTATCTACAGCGCCTATTCCATAAACGTTATATACCGTCTTAATTGAAGATAAAGCAGATCTATTGCTATTAGTTACAAGAACTAAATTACCATTTGAATTTTTCCCCACTTCAATTCCTGTAGCCAATCTAGACCATCCTCTGCCAGTCTCCAGTAATGAATGACTAACAAGGTATGCTTCATTCACAGAATGTTTTTTTCCAGCTTGTATAAAACTACTACCTTTGCCAGATAAAACACCTTGACCACTCAGTATGGAATTTAACTCGCTGCTAACAACATCAGCGGACTCATTTAATAATAAGAATTGGTACTTATCTTGTTCACTAGGAATTAGGTAGGATTCAATATCTTTTCGAGTTGGCAATCGCCAAGTACCTAACGCGATTTCATACCAGTTTTTGCTATTATTAATTGACTCACCTTGAACAGTTTTCAGCACCTTAATTTTTGAACCTTTGTTTAAGCGACTATATATATGAGAATTCGAATCAGTATCACTTCTTACGTTAGCATTTGTGTTCAAAGTACCAAGTTCTGAAAGCGTAACAAGTAGACTATGAACATACAATTCTCTGTTTTCGAAGCGTATTTTATACCATAAATTACTGTTTAGGTACGCACTTCCTTGCACTTCTCCCAAAATAGTGACATTCACATCACTGACACGTTTATATATGTTATCACTTGAGCTGGTATTGGGCGAAGTCCTTAATGCAACATTAACAGCATCTACAAAACCACTTGACCCATCCGTACCCACCAAGCTTGAGTGGATATAAGCTGGCATTTGACGATATTTGTCTGTTTGTGGAGTTCGTTGTAACTGAATGTTTATCATATCGTTAAGTGTGTAATTATAGTTTATGTCATTTTCAACAGTGGCATTCAAGGAGCTTTCATGTAAGAAGACTTGTTTATTATTAAGTATTCCTCTATACCAAGTATTATTTCCTACTTTTTCAGTTTTGTTCACAACAAACTCTTCATACAAATAATCATCTGTTGATTGAAAAACAATATCTTCCGAACCACCCCAAGCTTTACTAAAAGCTTTACCTCGTCCATTCAAATATAACTTACTTGTAGGCATTGAAGTACCAAAGTGTGGTAAAGCTCTAATATCTTCATTTTTTACCCAACCTAAAATCCCCTCACTTGCACTTGGACGTAAACTAATCAAGAAAAAGCGTTTGTTTCCAATGTATTTTTCCTTTTTAATATAATATACTTGATTTATTTGACTCTCATCTAACTTTTGTTTTTCCGCCATAGTCTCGGAGTCATAAACAATAGTTCCTGAACTATAAATCTGTCCCAACCTGCTAATAGAGTTTTCAGTTGCTTTCGAAACAAAATTCTCATGTAAAAAAATTTGTTTACCGTCTAACATACCTCGATACCAGATATTATTTCCGACTTTTTCAGTTTTATTTATTTTAAATTCATACCCAATGTATTTTTCTAAGTTGTTAAATACTAAATCATTTTTACCGCCCCAAGCCTTATCATAAGCTAAACCAACCCCATTAATATACATTTTATTAGAGGGCATAGATGTTCCATGATGTGGGTGAGTAAATATGTCAATATTTTTAATCCAACCAATAACGCCTTGCTCATCACTTGGCCTTACGCTTATTAAATAATACAGCTCATCATTATATCTTTTAGCTCTCTTTATATAATACACTTGATTAATATCCTCAGTGTTCAATGTCTTCAGTTCAGACATTGTTTCTTTATCATATACCACTTTTCCTGGTTCTCTAATATGACCTAATTGGCTTGTACTGTACTCAGTGACGGTCGTGACGAAGTTTTCATGAACAAAAATCTGTCTACCGTCTAATATGCCGCGATACCAGGTGTTATTCCCCACTTTTTCTGTTTTATTAACTTTCAGTTCATAGCCTTTGTAACGTGATAAATCGGAATATACCTCATCTAATTCACCACCCCAAGCCTTACTATATGCCAATCCAACTCCATTCATATAGACATTATCTCTTGGCATAGTTGTACCCTGATGTTCATGCGAAAACACATCTTGAGCTTTCACCCACCCTAAAACACCTGTTTCAGAACTTGGACGAAGACTAATCAAATAATACAATGAATTATTATAATCTTTTTCTTTTTTTATATAATAAACTTTATTGATATCTGAATTAGAAAGTTTTTTTATACTTTCCATCGAATTCTTATCGTACAATGTCGTTCCCTCATTACGAATATGTCCTAACCGACTCACAGAGGTCCCATCGATTTCTGCAAAAGAAGTCAACGATACATTGAAAACACTAATGAATATTGCAAAAACCACGAAAAACATAACAATTCGAGCATTTTTTTTACACATACAATTCTCCTTTCGATTTGTTTATACGAAGACATCAATTGGTGTCTAACATTATATTAACAACATTCATAGTTGAAGCACCATCATCAAATGTGCCTATTTCTTCTAAAAAGTTCAAGTGCTTGTGACTCACTTGGAAATTCATTTTCTCTAACTTTCTAAGTTCTACTACTAACTGTTCTGTTGATTTCACTACTGAACCTGGTGCCTTTTCAGGAAAATCCAAGTAGAAGCCTCTAAGTTTATCTCTGTATTCCTCTAAGTCATATGCAAAAAAAAGAATCGGGCGTTTTAATAATGCATAATCAAAAAAAACAGAGGAGTAATCCGTAATTAACACATCAGATATCAGGTAGAGGTCACTTATATCATCGTAATGTGAACAATCACGGATATAGCTGTATTGACTAAAATCTGTAGAGTCACTAATCAAATAGTGGAGTCTCATAATTATAATGTAATCTTCACCAAACTCTTTTTCTAAATGTTTTAAATCTAGCTCTAATTGGAATTTGTATGACCCTTTTTTGTGAAAAGCATTATCCCTCCATGTTGGTGCATATAAAATAACCTTTTTAGATCGATCAATACTAAGTGAATTTTTTATGCTGTTAATTTTTTCTAAGGTATTATCTTTAATCAATTTGTCGTTTCTCGGGTAACCTACTTCAATCATTTCACCATCAAAATCAAAAGCTCTTTTAAATATTTCTGATGAAAACTTATTAGCAGAGATAAGGTACGTCCACTTCTTTGAGGCTAAGGAAAAATTTTTGTGATAGCTCTCAGTTGTAGTACCTGGCATATGGACCTCTTTTATATCTAAACCAAGTTTTTTCAAAGGAGTACCGTGCCAAGTTTGGAGATATACGGTACCCTTTCCTCTCTTTACCCAAAGTGGGATTCTCGTATTAAATACCCAATACTTCGATCTTAACATTATCAATAACCACTTCGGACTGAATTTATAAACAGTCCGAAGGTTGCAATCAGCAAAGTTATTCTTATATCTTGGATCAACTACCCAATACGTCTTCAAGGCAGGATGATTTTCCTTTATATATTCGTATATAGCTCTAGGACTATCACTATATTGCTTACCTAAAAAACTCTCAAACACTATCAATTTGCTATTTTTCGGGATGTTAACGAATATACGATATATATTTTTCAACATTATAAAATAGATTTTTTTAGCCATACTTGAAATATTCAAACTATGCACATCCTTCAATAAGTTCTATTCATCATTATACTTCAATGCCGCTACTTTTTCATCAATAATTCCTATTTCAATTAAAATTGATCCGATTTCCATTTCCTCTAATCAAGGTTAACGAAAAAGACTATTATGATTTTTAATTTGATATGATATAATATTACAAACTAAACTATGGAGGCAATTATGAAAAAGGTTATAACATACGGTACTTTTGATTTGTTACACAACGGCCATATAAATATCCTCAAACGCGCTAAAGAATTGGGAGATCATCTTACGGTGGCCATTTCATCTGATGAATTTAATGCGCTAAAAGGAAAGAAAGCATACTATAATTACGATACTCGAAAATTAATACTAGAAGCTGTACGGTATGTCGATGCAGTAATCCCAGAACACAATTGGGAACAAAAAATTAGTGACATTAAAAATCATCATATTGATGTTTTTGTTATGGGTGATGATTGGACAGGTGAATTTGACTTTTTAAAAGATCATTGTGATGTTGTTTATTTACCAAGAACCGAAGGTATATCTACAACACAAATTAAAAAGGAATTACAAGGAAATAAAAATGACTAGGGAGTTACTAATCTCTAGTTATTTATTATTTATTCGCTTTTGGTTTGTGATTTTCAGTATTAAACCATTAAAGAACAAAACCGTTCTAATTGCTTCTTTTGGTGATAATATCGATCATGTCAGAAAGAGTTGCTTAACTCATACTGAACACGACCTTATCATTTTAACAACTAACAGTAGCAGAATCTCTTTTGAAGAGAGCCCGCGCGAAAAAGTTTTGCGCTTTGAAACCATTCATATCGTAGAATTCATTAAATCAATTTATCATGTCGCTACTTCAAAAGTTATCTTTGTTGATAACTATTTCGGCTTTTTAGCAGCAGCTACGTTTAAACCAGAAGTTAAAGTCGTTCAATTATGGCATGCAGCCGGAGCTATTAAACGCTTCGGGTTAGAAGACCCCACTATAAAAAAACGATCCAGACGGGCTAATAAGCGTTTTAAACAAGTGTATCAACGTTTCACTCATGTTGTCGTTGGTTCAGAAAAAATGACAACGATATTTAAACAAGCATTTGACCTAAAGGAAAAACAAATATTGCGCACCGGCATTCCTAGAACGGATTTCTTCTTCAATGATAAGGATATGAGGGCATCAAAAAAAAGCGTAATCAATAAATACTCCTCAATCAAAAATAAGAAAGTTATTTTATACGCTCCTACTTTCAGAGATAGTGAAATTGCCGATTTTCAGCTGCAAATAGATGTTTCAGCTTTAAAGAAAGCTTTCGGAAGCTCTCATAAATTATTGTTGCGTCTACACCCCGTGGTGAGATCCAAGAAAAACTACAATAACGATGATTTTATTATTGATGTCTCAGATTATCCAAATATTAATGAGTTACTTCTTGTCACCGACTATTTAATTTCAGATTATTCATCGATTCCTTTTGAATTTTCGCTATTAAATCGACCAATGTTATTTTTCAGCTATGATCTAGATAGTTACTTGAGAGAAAGAGGAGTATGGGAAGATTATCATACACTTGTTCCAGGACCTGTTTTCAGTTCGACTGAAAAGATTATCTCAATAATAGAAGCAAATAAATTTAATCATGAAAAACTAGCATACTTCAAAGAAGATTGGAATACTTACTCTAAAGGAACATCCTCTAGTGATCTAGTTAATTATATATACAATTAAAAGCATTGCTTACCTCGAAGAAGAGGGAAACAATGCTTTTTTTAAAATAAAAAAGTCTACTTCTTTCTATAAATAAAATTTAAAATCGGACGATAATTACTACTTACTAGTCCCGTTAATTCAACGACGAGTTCAATTAACAGTATCATTAGAAAGAAAGTAATAGTGGATCCCCACATTGTTGATTGATTAAAGATAATCGCAGCCACTGAAAACAATGCACTCATCGAATAAATGAGAATAACCGTTTGGCGATGACCAAATCCTAAATTCAATAGACAATGGTGTAAATGCATCTTATCAGGTGCATATAACGGTTTCTTGTGGACCACTCGTCTGACAATCGCAAAAAACGTATCAAGGATTGGAACACCTAGGATCGCAATTGGAACAATCAATGAAAATAAGGTTGCGTTTTTAAACCCTAAAACTGAAAGAACACCAATCATGTATCCCAAGAACAAAGCGCCTGTGTCACCCATAAAAATCTTGGCCGGATAGAAGTTAAATACCAAGAACCCCAATGTACTGCCAATTAATAAAAAGCTAACTAATGCTACAAAGATATCACCTAACGCTAAAGCCAACCCTGCGATTGTAATTAATGCAATCGTAGATACACCAGCAGCTAAACCATCCAATCCATCTATTAAATTAATAGCGTTTGTAATACCCACAATCCAAATTACCGTAATTGGAATACTAAGCTGACCAAAATCTAACATATAACCAAACGGCAAATTAATGTACGTCATTTCAACTCCACCCAATACTACAATCAAGGCAGCAATTGTTTGCACAATAAACTTATATCGAGCTGATAATTGATATTTATCATCAATGATCCCTATCCCTGTGACAAGTATCGCCCCGATAATAATTGGCCACTCAAAACGACTATCCGGATTAAAAATGATCACACCTACAATAAAACTAATAAAAATTGCTAAGCCCCCTAATCTTGGCATCAGCTCCGCATGGATTTTTCGTTTATTCGGTAAATCTGTTGCTCCAATTTTATATGCTAATCGTTTAACAAGAGGGGTTAAAAATACAGTTAGACTAAATGTAATAATTACTGCAATTATAAAATTCATGTTCCCCTTCCTTTCTCAATTCTCTCTATTGGTTCACATTATACTTTGTCGTATAAATGCAATGTAATGTTACTGTAAATTTAAGATTACTTCATCAGATGATTATACCATATTTTTGAATCAGATTCATTTATTTCATTGCCTGGGACTAAAATTGAGAGTATATAACTATTAATCGAACGTTGAAACAAATGTACCCTTTGGAGTTAGAGTAACTTGCATTTTATTAGTATAAAAATAATGCTAGCTAATCTTTGACGTTTTAATAATTCTGTTGTTATAAATCAACGCAAAAAGCAAAGTGGGCAACCATAGATTATTATAAAATCCATAATTATGATTTATCACTTTGCTCTATTTCTATCTATTCTATTGCATTATTATAAAGCATTACACTCATGATCCTATGTTGGTCAATTAATTTTATTTTAATCCGTCTATTATAAAAGATAATTCACTTAAACACTTACTGTATCGCGAACATAATCTCCGCTTCACAGGCAAGTTCACCTTCAACAGTCGCAATTGCCTTACCTTTACCAATTGGTCCTTTAAGACGCGTGATTTCAACTTCCAGTTTTAGCGTATCACCTGGTTTGACTTGACGTTTAAAGCGGCACTTGTCGATACCCGCTAAAAACCCAAGCTTACCTTCGTTACCTTCTTTTTTAAGCATCGCAACCGCTCCTGCTTGCGCTAGCGCTTCAACAATCAGTACACCCGGCATCACTGGATAATCAGGAAAATGCCCTTGGAAAAACGGTTCATTAATCGTGACATTTTTCTTGGCGACAACACGTTTTCCTTCTTCAAGTTCTATCACTTCATCAATAAGTAAAAAAGGGTAACGATGTGGTATGACTTCTTTAATCTGATTTATATCTAACATTAGTACCAACTCCTAATTCTGATTTAAAAAGATAAAGCAGCAAATCTTTTGCTGCTTCTACTCAACGCCTTGAATAATGTCTAAAACATGTTGCCAAAACTCAAATTTCAATACGTCTAACGGTTCACCATTACCGAGCACACTATAGCCAACAATAAGACCGATAATCAGCGCCAGAATACTCAAGAGCACGATAACGATGATGCGGAGCCAAATCGGAAAGATACGCCGTACGGCGTACTTCTCTTTATGCGCTTGTCGTTTTGCTTTACGTTCAGCTTTTTTTTCTTCTTTTACCACTTCTCGATTATTCGGTTCATCAATGACTTCACGTGGTTGGCTCGCTGTTTTTGGTTTTGTTTCATTTGTGTTCGTCATAAATATACTCCTTAGCGCATTTGATTAATTAAACCGCGCATCTGATCATGCATTGAGATCGATCGTGCATTAAATTGATAAGCACGTTGCGATTGAATCAAATCCGTCATTTGTGTGGATAGGTTAACATTTGATGCCTCTAATCTACCCGCGGCAAGCGTGATATCATTAACAGCTACTTGGTCAATAATATCTGCAGCATTAAAAGCCACTTCGGTTAAATCAGGTAAACGGAACAGATTGTTACCTGTCGCTTCTAAAAACTGAGGACGAATCGCTTCTGACACCGATAACTGTCCTTCAACTAAAGTAGCGGCGCCACGTGTGACAACAAGTTGACCTTGGTCATCAATATTGACATCATCAAAGTCTTCAGCTAATGTAATCGGCGCACCAGCAGGATTCAATACAGCATGACCATTACGCGTGACCAGCGCAACTTCACCTGTATCTGTCGGCTGTAAATAAAGCGAGCCGTCACGTGTGTAACGCGTCTCTGTATTCCCGTTCTCTGTCACTTCTACCTCTAATAATTGATTATCTTCGAGTAAAGCCACATCGAGGGCACGATCTGTCGTCGTCACCGTCCCTTGAGACAGGTCAATGTTCGTATGCCCCAGTCTCGCACCGGCACCTTGACGAATCCCGTGTGGTGAAACGCGGCCTTCGGCATTCGCTTCAACATCACCAAAATTATCAATGTTTTGATAGAGCAGTGAGTTAAAGTTGGCCATTTGCGATTTGTAGCCGGTCGTATTTGTATTCGAAACATTATGACCGATCAAATCCATTTTCGTTTGTAATTCCCGCATTGTTGTTGCGGCTTGAAAAGACATTCGACTCATTTAGCTCACGCTCCTTAGGTTAATCGTCCAATTTGATTGACGGCAATATCCATGCTTTGATCATAGGCGCGCAACACTTGTTGGTTGGTTTCAAACAAACGGTAGGCTTGCATCATTTCAACCATCGTTTGACCTTCATCAACATTAGACGATTCTAGGTACCCTTGGGTTACACTAAAATTGAGTCCAGCTACCCCACGACCATTGACAACTTCGCCTTCATCTTCAAGCATAAATAAATCTTCGCCATCTTTAATTAAATCCTGATGATTCGCTGTATAACTCATTTGCAACGGAATCGCTTCTCCACCAACTTCCAGGACACCTTCAGGTGAGACTTGGAAAGTTTGACCATCCGTGAAAATGGGTTCACCATTATCCGCAAGCACGTACTGGCCACGGTTATTTGTTAGAAAGCCTTCCCCATCGACAGTAAAGTTACCACTTCTCGTGTAACGTACGTCCCCGTCATTGTTTTGCACCGTAAAGAGTAAGGCACCATTTTCATCTGGTAGTGTGCCGTTTGTTAACGCAACATCTGTTGTCATTCCTGTCTCCATTAAACTACCTTGCGTGTGATCAGGCAGTGTTTCTTGAACATAGACGCCAGTCGTTAACGGACCGACATTGTTACTAAAAGGTACTTTAAATTGTCGTGTCGTTGGTAACTTTGATTCGCCCATCCGTTGAACAAGATGTTCAGGAAAGGCACGGACAGTTGCTTGGTCTTGTTTAAAACCTGGTGTCTGAGCATTTGCAATGTTGTTTGATAGGGTATCTTGACGACGTTGTTGTGTCTTCATCCCGCTTGCAGCTGTATAATAACCTCTTAGCATTCCGCATTCATCCTTTCAGGAAATCTGTTTCTTTTACAGAAATGAGCGACGTTCAATTTTATCAATGTTTTCAAGCATGATGCCTGTTCCTCTTGCCACACAGCTCATTGGCTCGTCCGCAAGGAAGACAGGAACTTTGAGTTCCTCTGCAAGTAATTGGTCAATGCCGTGTAAAAGCGCCCCACCACCGGTCAAAATCACACCACGGTCAATGATGTCGGCCGATAGTTCAGGTGGTGTCTTCTCTAAGACGTTTTTCGCTGCTTGGACAATCATTGACACAGATTCTTTCAGCGCTTTTTCAATTTCATCTGAATAAATCGTAATTGTCCGCGGTAAACCTGACACCATGTCACGCCCACGAATCGCAATCGATTCATCGCGCGAACCTGGGAAAACAGTTGCCACTTGAATTTTAATGTCTTCAGCTGTCCGTTCACCGATCAATAATTTATATTCTTTTTTGACATAATTTAAGATTTCCTGGTCGAATTTATCACCCGCAAGTTTGATCGATTGTGAGGTGACAATATCCCCCATTGAAAGCACCGCAACATCGGTGGTTCCACCACCAATATCAACGACCATGTTACCGCTCGGTTGGAAGATATCCATCCCTGCGCCAATCGCAGCCACTTTCGGTTCTTCTTCTAAGTAAACTTTCTTTCCGCCTGATTTCTCAGCTGCTTCTTTGATTGCTTTTTGTTCAACTTTCGTTATGTTTGTTGGGCAACAAATTAGCATTCGTGGTTTCGAAAACATCCCGCGGACATTAATTTTTGAAATAAAGTGACGTAACATAGCTTCAGTGACATCAAAATCAGCAATGACACCATCTTTAAGCGGGCGGATGGCCTCAATGTTTCCCGGCGTACGACCAACCATTCGACGAGCAGCTTCGCCGACTTCTAATACTTTTGACGTTGAACGATCCATCGCAACAACAGAAGGTTCATCTAGTACAATTCCTTTACCTTTAACGTGAATTAAAACATTTGCTGTACCTAAGTCAATTCCAATATCTCTTGAAAACATAAGTGATCCTCCCTAAGTCTTAAAATCATCTATTGCATACGTGTTTTTGTGATAGGTCTCTAATAATATATAATAGCACAAAAAAAGGGTTGAACATACCACAAATCTTTGATAAATCAAACATTACATAAATTTAAACCATTTGTCACACGGTTGTCATTTGGATTATTAACAAACTGACGATTTAACGCTCCCCTTTCTCTATTAAAACGATTGGGAAGGTGCTTTCGTTACATTTTTTTCGGACGTTCACTACACCATTTGTCTTAAGGCATAAAAACACGAAAAGACAAGTCTCCCTTCATTACAAGAGGGACTTGTCTGTATGAGGTATATGAAAACAATTATCTATCTTATCCATCTGTTTTAGACCTTAGCTCAATTACAAAACGAATCTCACGTTATGTATTAGACAGTCGCGGTTTCGGCAATACGTGCTTCAACTTCACTGACACGTTCAATGTCAGCGCCTAAAGCTTTTAATTTTCCAACAAAGTCAACATAACCGCGATCAATGTGATACAGTTCAGATACGCGCGTGACCCCATCAGCAATCAATCCTGCTAACACAAGGGCTGCGCCAGCACGTAAATCGGTCGCTTTCACGTCTGCCCCTTGCAGTTCATGACCACCTTCAATCATGACGCTCCGTCCTTCAATCTTCATCATCGCATTCATCCGTCTAAACTCATCGACGTGCATGAAACGATTTTCAAAAACGGTTTCCGTCACCATGCTTGAACCTTTTGCTTTCAACATCAGCGTCATCATCTGTGACTGCATATCAGTTGGGAAACCCGGATGTGGTAAGGTTTTAATATCGGTTGCGGTTAATGCTCCGGTTGACGTTACACGTAGGCCAGTCGCTGTTTCTGTGACCCCAACACCCATTTCACGCATTTTCGAAACAAGCGCCCGTAAGTCAGTTAACCGAGCTCCTTCAACGGTCACGTCACCACCAGTTATTGCCGCCGCAATCATAAACGTTCCCGCTTCAATCCGATCTGTAATAATCGCATGTTCTGCCCCGGTCAGTGATGCCACACCTTCAATGGTCACCGTTGACGTGCCAGCACCTGAAATTTTCCCGCCCAATGCGTTAATAAAGTCGGCTAGATCAACAATTTCCGGTTCGCGCGCTGCATTTTCAATCGTCGTCACGCCATCTGCTAAACTTGCTGCCATCATGATGTTTTCTGTCGCACCGACGCTAGCCATATCTAAATATATACTCGCACCTTGTAAGCGGCCATTTGATTCTACTTCAACAAAACCGTGACCGACAGTCACTTTTGCTCCCATCGCCTCAAAACCTTTTAAATGCAGATCAATTGGACGTGAACCAATCGCACAGCCACCCGGCATTGCCACATTCGCATGACCAAATCTAGCAAGTAACGGACCAATTACTAACACCGATGCCCGCATCTTTGTCACAAACTCAAACGGTGCTTCAGTTTTTAATGGTTCTTCCGCCGTAACCTTTAGGGTATCGCCGTCCATTTCGACTTTTGCATCAATGTTCGACAACACATCGTTCATTGTGTAAACATCTGCAAGACCAGGGACATTTGTAAGTGTTGATGTTCCATTTTCAGCTAAGATAGTTGCCGCAATAATTGGTAGCACTGCATTTTTTGCACCTTCTGCTTTGACGTTTCCATTTAATTTATATCCACCGTTAATTATAATTTTTTCCATTCGAAGTTGCTCCTCTAAGTTAAGTTTATCGTCGTACACACGTCGCTAGTGATTAACTACGCTCACTTACTCGACTGATTCTTTCTCGGTAAAGTTATCGTTATATTCCATTTAAAAAGCAATTATTTAATACTTTATTGTCTTTCGTTTAATTTAAGATAAATTCAATGAATAATAAAAAAATACTCGCCTTCTATCATACCACTAAATGACAGACTAACACAACTATAACTATTGATAAAGCAACTGTAAATAGGCGCTTAGAACGAGGTTATCTCAGTATTCTTTCATAAACTAGGTCTTTCAGAATGACTGATCGTTTTGACAGCGCCTCCAATTAAATCCGTTTCCCTTCCAGACCTTTAACTTGACGCGTGATGCTCATAAATTATCTACGGGTATTGCCTCATTCTTTCGTTCAACTAGTCAATCCCTTTAATAAGGTCTACCCTTACTTTATAAACGCGAAACGATAAAAAGTTAACTGAGGTGACGATACGTAGAAAAAAAAAAAAAAAAAAAAGAACCCTATCCTCCTTCTTAAAGCAAGAAAGAGAGGATAGGGTTCTTCTACATCCATCGATCGGCATCAAAATGACTGGGTTTTTAAAATAAATACCCGAGTTGTTGAAACCACTGCATCAAATCGATGAAGAAATGACTCACTGTTGACCCGATGGTGATCGTTAAAAAAACCATCAATAACCGAGCTTCGGCTACTTTGTGCTTTTTGATTAACTGATCCACCCGCAAGGATTGAAGCGCACGCCACGTAAAGATAATAAAGATAAAATGCGAAATAATATTTACGATTGCTTGTGTACCAACTTCTTGAAACATCCTGCTTTTCCCCCTTTTATCTTTGCTGATTTTCCCACTTTAATCACACGCCTTTCCCTAGAAACACTGGGGCTACTTATAAATAAACCGCTTCATTTCCCAGGAAATATTGTTTGACTTGCTAAAAATCTTTAGCTTTTTTCAAAAACACCCTAAATAAAAAGCAGCAAATCCATACGTATTTGCTCGTCACCTCACTGGATAACGCTTTAGTCATAAGCATGCAACATTTCCACTCAAACGAAAAAGACTTTAACAAAAGGACTCACTCCCCGTTAAAGTCATTTTCTTATTGATTACCTGATATGTCTAAACGGTTAATCGCACGCTTTAGCGCCATTTCCGCACGTTTAAAGTCAACATGGTCTTTCTTCTGTTTAATCCGCCGTAAAGCACGTTCTTTTGCTTTACGGGCCCGTTCTACATCAATTTTCGCTGGCGTCTCGGCAGATTGAGCGAGTATCGTGACATGATTATCAATCACTTCGACAAACCCACCACCAATTGCCACCCGCATTGATTCATTATTTCTTTTAAGGCGGGCCGTGCTAATGATGAGTGGGGCAATCATTGCCGTGTGGTTCGGTAAAATACCGAGCTCACCTTGTTCAGCATGGACGACGACCATTTCAAACTCACCATCGACAATCTGACCATCCGGAGTAACGACCTCAACATATAAGGTTTGATCCATCGAGAATCCCCTCCTTACTCAGACATCTTCATTGATTTTTGCACCGCTTCTTCAATGGTTCCAACTAAACGAAATGCATCTTCTGGTAAATCATCGTAATGACCCGCTAAGATTTCTTTAAAGCCGCGCACCGTTTCCTGGACAGGGACGTAAGAACCTGCTTGACCCGTGAATTGTTCCGCCACATGGAAGTTCTGGGATAAAAAGAACTGAATCCGACGTGCTCTTGCGACAGTAACTTTATCTTGATCACTTAACTCATCCATCCCAAGAATCGCAATAATGTCTTGCAGTTCCCGGTAACGCTGCAACGTTTGTTGCACTTGCCGGGCAACATCATAGTGTTCATGGCCAACCACTTCTGGGTCTAGCGCACGGGAATTTGATGACAAGGGATCGACCGCTGGATAAATCCCCTGTTCGGACAACTTACGGTCCAGACTCGTGGTTGCATCCAAGTGCGTAAACGTGGTTGCAGGTGCTGGGTCAGTATAGTCATCGGCAGGGACATAAATCGCTTGAATCGACGTGACTGACCCTTGCGTTGTTGAGGTAATCCGCTCTTGCAAGCGCCCCATCTCTGTCGCAAGTGTTGGTTGATACCCAACCGCTGACGGCATCCGCCCTAAGAGCGCTGATACTTCAGAGCCGGCTTGGGTGAACCGGAAAATGTTATCAATAAACAGTAACACGTCTTGACGTTTCTTATCACGGAAATATTCTGCCATCGTTAACCCAGTTAAAGCAACACGCATCCGGGCACCTGGTGGCTCATTCATTTGGCCAAAGACCATCGCTGTTTTTTTGATGACACCTGATTCTTTCATTTCAAAGTATAAATCATTTCCCTCACGGGTCCGTTCCCCTACACCAGCAAAGACAGAGAGGCCACCGTGCTCCTGGGCAATGTTATGAATTAATTCTTGGATCAGGACCGTCTTACCAACACCAGCCCCACCAAAGAGACCAATCTTACCCCCTTTAATATAAGGCGCAAGTAAATCAACCACTTTGATGCCTGTTTCTAAGATTTCCGTTTCGGTTGATAATTTTTTGAATTCTGGCGAGGGACGGTGAATCGCATTTCTTTCAACACTCTCGGCGACCGGTGCTTCTCCGTCAATCGTCTCACCAAGCACGTTAAAAATACGTCCGAGTGTTTCTTCACCAACGGGCACCGAAATCGGTCGCCCTAAGTTCACTACCGCATCACCGCGGCGAATCCCTTCGGTTGCATTCATCGCAATCGTTCTTACTTTATGGTCACCTAAGTGAAGGGCCACTTCTAAGGTGACATCGACATCTTTTTCATTTTGATGCGCAGTTACCATCAACGCATCATATGTTTTTGGTAATTCCCCGTCCTCGAAGCTCACGTCGATGACAGGGCCTATCACTTGTACGACTCGTCCTTTACTCATCGATTCATTCCTCCTAAACCGGCAAAAGCGTTAGCTTTGTTGGGCATCTGCGCCACTCACAATCTCCGCTATTTCTTGGGTAATCTTCGCTTGACGGGCACGGTTGTACTGCAAGCGTAAATCGCCAATCATGTTGTCGGCATTATCTGTTGCTGAGCGCATCGCATTCATTCGTGATGCATTCTCACTCGCCTTACTCTCTAAAAAGGCGCCATAGATTAAACTTTCCGCATATTGTGGCAATAGTGTTTTTAAAATTTGTTCCTCACTTGGTTCAAATAAAAACTGACTGTGCATCTCTTCTTTTAAGTCCGGGACCTCAGCTTCAGTGATCAACGGTAAAATCCGCTTGACTGTCACTTCTTGCACCATTGCTGACTGGTAATGATTATAGACCAAACGGAGTTCATCAAACTCGCCGTCAATGTAAAACTGAACGGTATCGTAGGTCAAGTCCTCCAAATCACTGAAGTAAGGGTGATCCGGTAAGTCAGTCATCGAGCGCAACATCGGCATGTTGCGGTTTTTAAAGTACTCTTTCCCCATCCGACCAATCGCAATCAAGGTATACTCACTCTGGTGACGGTGGCGCTCACGAATCAAACGTTCGGTCTTCTTTAACACTTGTGAGTTAAACGGACCGGCAAGGCCACGATCGGCTGTCATTACCAAATAAGCAACTTTTTTGACGCGTCTTGGAATTAAAATCGGATGGTCATGATCACCGTAACTGGCGACAATGTGACGCACCATTTTTTCGATTTTTTCCGCATAAGGAACAAAGGCTGTACTGGACGTTTCAGACTTCCCAAGTTTCGATGCGGCAACCATGTGCATCGCATTGGTAATCTGCTTCGTCTTTTCCGTAGATGAAATACGTTTCTGAATTTCTCTTAATGACGGAATCATTGACGTCCCTCCTTAATACGATACACTAAACTGTGTGGTAAACGTGCGAATCGCTTCTTGCATATCGCCTTCATTATTGAGTTCACCCGTCACGCGAATATCGCGCAATACTTCCGGATACGCAGCGTCTAAATAGTCATAAAACTCTGCTTCAAACCGGGTGATGTCTTCAATTGGAATCTCATCTAAATGCCCTTTAATTAAGGTATAAATAATCATCACTTGTTTTTCCATTGGAATCGGTTTATGCAAGCCTTGTTTCAAGACTTCAATGGTCCGTTTTCCGCGGTTTAATTTTTTTATTGTTGCTTTATCTAAATCGGAGCCAAATTGCGCAAATGACTCGAGCTCACGGTAACTTGCTAAGTCAATTCTCAAGGTTCCTGATACTTTCTTCATCGCTTTCGCTTGTGCTGACCCACCAACACGTGATACTGACAAACCTGGATTAATCGCAGGTCTTACCCCACTAAAGAACAAATCAGATTGCAAGAAGATTTGCCCGTCCGTAATTGAAATAACGTTGGTTGGGATATATGCAGAAATATCACCTGCTTGTGTTTCGACAAACGGTAACGCTGTAAGTGAACCACCACCTAACTCATCATTTAATTTAGCTGCTCGTTCAAGTAAACGTGAGTGCAAGTAAAAGACGTCACCCGGAAATGCTTCACGACCTGGTGGTCGTTTTAAGAGCAGGGATAACTCACGGTAAGCTGCCGCTTGCTTTGATAGGTCATCATAGACGACTAAGGCATGCTCGCCGTTATACATAAATTCCTCACCCATCGCAACACCAGCATACGGCGCTAAGTACTGCAGTGGGGCTGGACTAGCGGCACCTGCATTGACAACGATTGTATAGTCTAAGGCACCGTGACGGCGGAAGGTTTCAACCGTTGCACGAACCGTTGAATCTTTCTGTCCAATCGCTACGTAAATACAGTACATGTTTTGATCTTTTTGATTTAAAATCGTATCAACGGCCACTGTTGTTTTCCCCGTTTGACGGTCACCAATAATTAGCTCACGTTGACCACGGCCAATCGGTACCAGTGCATCAATTGCTTTAAGCCCTGTTTGTAACGGTTCGTGAATCGATTTCCGCGCCATTACACCGGGTGCTTCTTGTTCAATCGGGCGCATTTTACGTGTTTTAATCGTACCTTTTCCGTCTAACGGTTGCCCGAGTGGGTTAACAACCCGGCCAAGTAGTGCTTTCCCAACAGGTACTTCCATAATCCGTCCGGTCCGTTTTACTTCATCGCCTTCACGAATCGATAGATGTGAACCGAGAATAACGACACCCACACGGTCTTCTTCTAAACTTTGAACCAAGCCCATGGTTCCATCTTCAAATTCGACCAACTCACCAGATAAAACATTATTCAAACCATAGATTTGGGCAATCCCATCACCGGTTTCAATGACTGTCCCGATATCTTCGACTTCGGTATCATTCTGATAATATTGAATTTGTTTTTTGATCAGGGCACTTATTTCTTCCGCTCTGATTTCCATCGCATGTCACCCCTGTCATCGTTTATACAATGGCACAAAGTTTTGGCGCATTGTTTTTAATTTCTTTTTCACACTTGCATCATAGACCCGTTGATTAATAACAATTTTAAAGCCACCTAAAACGTCTTCATCAATCACGTTCGCAAGTGTTAACTCTTTATAGCCGAATTTCTCAGCAAAGTGTGTTTCAATTTCAGTTAATTCAGCTGGACTCAGCGCCTTTACCGTCAATACTTTACCGACCCCAATCCCGCGTTGTTCGTTAAGCAAATATAAATAATGATCGACCATATGAGGCACATCGACCTCGGCATGGTGTTCAACCATAATCAGTAGTATCTTAACCACTTCACTTGAGAAGGTCATAAAGGTTGACTTAATAATCCGGGCGCGGTGCATCCATTGTTTCGGATCTTGTAAGAATTGAACAATATCTGATGGCTCGCTAAATGCTTGGCGAATCGCCATCAGTTCGCGTTCGATTAAATCTTCGTGGCCCCGTTCTACAGCCGCATCATATAACGCTTCTGCATAACGGCGGGCCTTTATTCGGTTTTTCATACCAAATCGTCTCCTATAGTATCAAGACGTTCCTGAATCAAACGTTTTTGATCTTCTGGACTCATTTCTTTCTTAATGATGTCCATCGCAATCTGAAAGGCAATCTCCGCGACGGTTTCTTGCATCTCTTGGAACGACTCTTTGCGTTCGTTCTCGATTTCATCTTCAGCATCCATTCGCATTTGACGCGCCGTTTGTTTTGCTTCTGAAACAATGGAGTCTTCCAGTTTCGTTGCCGATTGCTTCGCTTCAACAACTAAACGTTTTGCTTCTTTACGCGCTTCTAATAGCTTTTCATCTGCTTCAGATACATACTTTTCTGCTTCTTTACGTTTCGCTTGTGCCGTTTCAATTTCTGTTGCGACAAAGTTTTCTCGTTCTTCCATGACTTTGATGATCGGTGCCCAGGCAAACTTTCTAAGTAAGACTAATAAAATCGCAAAACTAACCAGCACCACGATGGTATCAACAATATAAAAACCACCAACAGTCGCGCCGAGTGTCATATTGATAGGTGTAAACAAGGTCTCCCACTCCTTTCTTCCTTCACTCGCTTTTATCTCTTCAGCAAGTGTGCAAATGTTACTGTTTCAATTGGTTCTATAAAATCATAAAGGCAACAACGACCGCTAGAATAGGAATCGCCTCAACTAATGCGATACCAATTAACATGATCATTTGGAGTGGACCACGTAATTCCGGTTGACGTGAGATACCTTCAAGTGTACTTTTTACGATAATACTGTTGGCAAAACTTGCACCGAGTGCAGCAAGACCAACTGCGATTGCAGCAGCGATAGCTTCCATGTTTAATTTCCTCCTAATGAGATATCAGTCACGCTGACTGATTCTTCTTTTTGTTTTTTAATGATTAACTCAGCTTAAACCGTCTGTTTAAGCTGTGACTTGCTTATTTTTACGTGTAACGATTGAGACATCATCCATAAGCGCTGTCTAGTGATCAATGACTTTATGTGACATGTACACCATGGATAATGTCGTAAAGATAAAGGCTTGAATCGCGCCAACAAAGAGACTAAAGCCTTGCCATAATAACATTGGAATAATGGCACCGAGTACGGTTACGGATGCCATTCCAGCGAGCAAACTTAAAAGAATCTCACCGGCAAAGATGTTTCCGTATAAACGAAAACCTAAGGTCATTGTATTGGTGAACTCCTCAATTAATTTAAATGGCAGCATGATGGATACCGGCGTGATAAACCCTTTTGCGTATTTTTTCGCGCTACGCATTTTCACACCATAATAGTTTGATAAAATAATTACAAAAGCTGCAAGCGTTAAGGTTACCCCTGCGTCAGCCGTTGGTGACTTCCAGTAAACGTCCCCGTTATAAACACCGACAACCATAATCCCTAAAATGTTACTAATAAAAATAAAGGTAATTAACGTCAGTGCGAGCGGTAAGAACTTTTTACCGGTCCGCCAGTCCATTGAGTCATTAATGATGCCTTTGACGAAATCAACTAAATATTCAACAGCGTTTTGTATCCCGGTTGGCTTCATCTTTAAGTTGCGGGTCGCAAGAACCGCTAAGACAAAGGTCACCACACAGGAGACAAGCATCATCACCACGGTTGAAACATTCATGCTTAACCAAGGAATCCCAAAGATATTCTCGATAATGGGTGCACCATGATCCATTCTATTTTCCCCCTTCTCTTTAGATTAGTCTTTGTTAACGACAAAAAACGCCGTCCCTAACACAATCACGTACTTTAACATTAAACCTATAATTACTGCGTAAAGGTTGATTGCTTCAGGAAAACGCAAACTTAGGACAACGACAAGTAAAGCTGCGCCAATTCGGCTAATTGTCCCAGCTAGTATAAAGCGTTTATTCCCCTCAACAATCCGAACGAGTTGTTCGGTTTCTTTTTGAAGTAACCATAAGTTTATGTAGCTTACACTCGCACCGAGTAGTAAACCAACTAAAACAGGATGTGCCATAGAGATAAGCGTCAGTGTGATTAGTAAGCAGATGCTCCATTTAAAGATACGGTGTTGCCATTTCATTAAGTGTTGATAATTCTCCACATCTTTACCACCTTTTCACACACGTCTATAACCGTCGACTATTCACATTATAGCACCAAATTTATAAAATGCATCCCAATCACTAGAATTTCCTCACATAAAAACGTTTTCAATGTGCTTTTTTCTGAATAAACCGCTTTATTCTTGCGGATTACGTAAACCTCAGTAAAAACGTAGGTTTAATGCACATGTGCTTGGGTGCAGCCTATTATTCGGTACCCCTTACATATATAGGCACACGTAACTAGCTACGGTGATGACGTTGCGTTATTTGGTAGCGCCTCCCCTTTCTTTGTCAACCAATTAAAGACCAAAAAACTCGCCTGAGCTCAGGCGAGTTTTAGTCGATGCTTTTTCTTCAACTGTCGTGTGCATTGTCTTTTATGAGGATGCGACTAACAAATTGCATTTTGTCGTTTAATCGAATGTTTTCTTCTTTTATCGCACCGTGAATAATAAAAATGCGTTCTTCCCAATCCGGTGAATAACCGTTTATCTTTTCGTGCGTTGTAATTGTTAATTGATCAGCGCTAGCTTCCATGTGAATGTCACACTCAAAGCATGCGCCTGTTTCATGGTTGAGAGACAAGCCATCATCTTCATAAAGGGTATATGACTTCGACTCATTTGCTTGAGGATAGAGATGGATAAAAAGTTGCTTATCTTTTTCATTTGTTGACGCTTTTGGCGCTGTTAGTGGAATAATCGCACCTTCCTTAATAAAGATCGGCAGGGTATCGATATCCGCATAGACCAAATGATATTTTCCGCCAACTCTTTTTTGGTCGGTCCAATAATCAATCCAGGTTCCTTCTGGCAGATACACAACGCGGTGATTTGTAGAGGGCGTCAAAATTGGTGCGACCAAAACGTCTTCGCCTACCATGAATTGATCATATATATTAACCGTCTGTTCATCATATGGAAATTCTAATAACAATGGCCGCATAACGGGCATGCCTGTGCGACTTGCTTCTTTAAAAACATTATACAGGTACGGTAACCACACGTACCGTTCTTCAATATAGCGTTTAATCATTTCTTCATAACGTGTACCAAACGACCATAGTTCTTGATGGATAGAGTTTAACACACTATGGTTTCTAAAGTATGGTGTGAATAAACCGACTTGTGTCCAACGCGTTAATAATTCCCCGTTTGAATCATTCGCAAATCCACCGACATCAGGACCACAAAAAGCAACGCCAGAAAGCTCAAGATTCATACACATCGGTAAAGCCATTTGTAGATGCTCCCAAAAACTCCGGTTATCCCCTGTCCACACGGTGGCATACCTCTGGATCCCTGCATAACCTGCCCGTATTAAGACAAAGGGTCGCTTATTTGCTAACTCATCTTTTAACCCTTCGTGCGTTGTTGCACCCATCATCATGCCATAAATATTGTGCAACTCACCGTGCGTTTTCGGCTGACCGTTGTTCTCATGAATAACCGCTAAATCCATTGTCTTCGTTTCATTAAAAACCGAGGGTTCATTCATATCATTCCATACCCCTTCAATCCCTAAATCGGTATAAAATTTGTGCTGTTTCCCCCACCATCGCCGGGTTTTCTCATTTGTGAAATCAGGAAATGCACTTCGCCCCGGCCAGACATCGCCATGGTAAACGTCACCTTTGCTGTATTTACAAAAATGGCTTTCATTTGTCTCTTCACGGTAAATCGGATAATTCTCACCCGCTTTCACACCAGGGTCGACAATGGGCACTACCCGAATACCATCTTTCCTTAACTCTTCGATTAATTTTTTCGGGTTTGGAAACCGGTTTGAGTCAAAGGTAAACACGCGGTACTCATCCATGTAATGGATATCTAAGTAAATCGCATCTAGCGGTACCCGCTTTGCTTTAAATGTTTCAACTAATTCTCGCACTTCTTTTTCTGACTTGTAACTATAGCGCGACTGGTGGTAACCCAATGACCACTTCGGTGGTAATGGCATCTTGCCCGTTATCGTCGTGTATTGTTGAAGCACGCCTTTAGCTGTCGACCCAATGAATAGATAGTAATCCAACTGTTTCGAATCAACCGTGAAACGATAGGTCGTTAACGACGATTCGCTTTATTTTCTGCTTGTGCGTTAAAACACTTGAGCGTTAAGATTTGGCACCAATAATGATAAAAGCGCCCACACCATGAGAACAGTTCCTCATGGTGTGAACGCGAATTGCTTTCGTAACATCAATAGCTAGAAAGGCGCTTTATTCGACAGTAAAGTCTGCTGGTCGTTCGTTACGCTGTGCAAAGTGATAACGAATCGCTTCACAAATCCGTGCACTTGCCTTGCCATCGCCATAGGGATTGGACGCTTTTGCCATCTGATTATAGCTGTCCTGGTCACTTAATAATGTATCAGCAAGATTAAAAATCGTCTCCTCATCCGTTCCGGCCAGTTTCAACGTCCCACTTGCCACACCTTCTGGTCGTTCCGTGGTATCACGTAAAACAAGAACGGGTACACCGAGTGAAGGTGCTTCTTCTTGGACACCACCAGAATCGGTTAAAATCAATTCGGCACGTGACTGAAAGTTATGAAAGTCAACCACGTCTAGTGGTGGGATTAAATCAATCCGGTCATGTTCACCTAAAATCTTATTCGCCGCCTCTTGGACGAGTGGGTTTAAGTGCACGGGATAAACAACATGAATATCTTCGTGAGCATCGACCAACCGACGAATCGCTCGGAACATCTGTTGCATATTCTCACCTAAATTCTCACGGCGGTGTGCTGTCATTAACACCAAGCGTTTCTCACCAATCGTATCAAGTAACGGGTGCGTGTATGTAGCGGTCACCGTGGTGTTTAACGCATCAATGGCAGTGTTCCCCGTAATAAAGATCGTTTCTTCCTGTTTGTTTTCGGTTAATAAGTTCTCTTTTGATTGGGTAGTCGGAGCAAAATGCAGATCACTCATAACCCCCGTCAATTGACGGTTTATCTCTTCAGGAAAGGGCGAATACTTGTCCCACGTTCGTAGGCCTGCTTCAACGTGACCGACCGCGACTTGATTGTAGTACGCTGCAAGCGAGGCAGCGAATGTCGTCGTGGTGTCCCCATGTGCTAAAACAATGTCAGGTTTCGCTTCCCTAATAACTTCATCTAAGCCCATTAAGGCACGGGTTGTCACCCCGGCAAGGGTTTGTTTCGGTTGCATAATATTTAAATCATAGGTCGGGGTGATACCGAAGATTGATAAGACCTGGTCTAACATTTCTCGGTGTTGCGCCGTTACCGTTACAATTGTTTCAAATTGGTCACTACGCTTCTGCAGTTCTAACACCAGTGGTGCCATTTTAATCGCTTCCGGACGCGTTCCGAAAACAGGCATGACTTTAATCTTCTTCATCTTTATGTACTCCTTTGTTGATCGATTTTTTGATGATGATGCATCTAATATAGCACAATCTGACTTGCTTTTAAATCAATAGGATAACCCTTTCCCTACTGGTATTAAAGGCGAGTGCTAGAAGCAGCAACCCTGCAATCCGCACTGCGCGTTTAAACGTTTCCTTTGTCTCACTACCTTGAGTAACGCCTAAGCTTGATCCGTTGTTTTATGTCCCTTTCTTATTCATTCTCTGGCCTATCCGCTAAATACTATAGCGACTAAAACAAAACTTTTTTATTTTGCCGCTAGCTAGGCACAGATTATTTGTTAAAGGGATGACGCGTTAACGCTTGTCTTGCCAAAATAAAAATGCACGAAAGCCTTAAGACCTTCATGCATTGCTCGTATCACTATTAAACAGGTATTACTTCGTTCCGTATAAACGGTCACCAGCATCACCAAGACCTGGGACAATATATCCGTGATCATTCAGCTTCTCATCCATGGCTGCAAGATAAATATCCACTTCTGGATGTGCTTCACGAATCGCTTCGACACCTTCTGGTGCGGCAATCAGACACATCAGTTTGATGCTTTTAGCGCCACGGTTTTTTAGTGACTGAATCGCATCACTTGCACTCCCGCCAGTCGCAAGCATCGGATCAACCACAATTAAATCACGCTCTTCAATATCGTTTGGCATTTTAAAGTAATATTCATGTGGCATTAATGTATCCGGATCACGGTATAGCCCAACATGACCAACTTTTGCTGTTGGAATGTGACGAAGTACGCCTTCTACCATTCCTAACCCGGCACGTAATATTGGAACAATCCCGATTTTCTTACCCGTCAACACGTACGACTTTGTCGTTGTTACAGGGGTTTCAATCGTTACCTCTTCGACTGGTAAATCACGGGTGATTTCATAAGCCATTAATCCAGCGATTTCATCAACCAATTCCCGAAATTCTTTCGTGCCTGTTTCTGTTTTTCTTACGTACGTTAACTTATGCTGGATTAAAGGGTGATCTAATACAAATACATTTCCCATCATATACGCTCCTCGTCTTCGATATTTAGGCTCAACCGATAGCCCGGTAAACACACTACTTAAAAGTGTACCTTTAAAACAAGTTCGTTTCAAGTCTATTTATTGATTTCGATATACTTTCTCGGTCGGTGTGTCACAAGCTAGTGACAACTAAATGAAGCGCAGTGGCTACCCATTGAAAAAGAGCACCTAAAGGAGGCGCTCTTCTGAATTGAACCGTTATGTTAAAAACTGATTATTTGTAAAGGGGAAACCGGTCGGCCAATTGCTTGACACGAAGACGCGCTTCCGCTTTTTTCTCTTCATCATCTAAATGTTTTAAAGTGAGGGCAATAATCTGACCCACTTCTTTTAACTCGTCCTCTTTGAAACCACGTGTCGTTACCGCTGCCGTCCCGACTCTGACACCACTTGTTACAAAAGGCGATTCCGGATCGAAAGGAATGGTATTTTTATTAGTGGTAATGCCAATGTCATCAAGGGCTTCTTCAGCGACTTTACCGGTAATCCCTAAACTTGTAACGTCAAGTAAAAGCAGATGATTATCTGTTCCGCCAGAAACAAGACGAATCCCTTCAGCTGTTAACGATGCTGCAAATGCTTTGGCATTCTTCTTGATTTGAACAGCATAATCTTTAAAGCTTGGTTCCAAGGCCTCTTTAAAGGCAGCGGCTTTCGCTGCAATCACGTGCATTAACGGGCCACCTTGAATCCCAGGAAAGACAGCCTTATCAATTTGTTTGGCATACTTTTCTTTTGTTAAAATCATTCCACCACGTGGGCCACGGAGTGTCTTATGCGTTGTTGTTGTTACAAAATCACTAAAAGGAACAGGATCTGGATGTTCACCGACAGCAACTAAACCAGCAATGTGCGCCATATCAACCATCAAATAGGCCCCGACTTCATCGGCAATTGCACGGAATTTTTCAAAGTCAATTTCACGTGGGTACGCACTAGCACCCGCAACAATTAATTTTGGCTTAACCGCTAACGCTTTCTCACGAACCACATCATAATCAAGTATTTCTGTCTCTTTATCCACACCGTACTCTTCGAAGTTATAGAGCTTTCCACTAAAGTTTACTGGGCTACCATGCGTTAAGTGACCACCGTGTGATAAGTTCATTCCTAGTACCGTATCGCCCGGTTCTAAGAAGGCATGATAAACAGCCATGTTAGCTTGAGCACCTGAATGTGGTTGGACATTGGCGTGTTCAGCACCAAAAATTTTCTTAGCTCGATCACGCGCTAAGTTTTCAGCAATATCAACATACTCACAACCGCCATAGTAGCGCTTATCAGGATAACCTTCGGCGTACTTGTTTGTTAAAACGGATCCTTGTGCTTCCATGACCGTTTCAGAAACGAAATTCTCTGAGGCGATTAACTCAATCTTGTCATTCTGACGCCCACGTTCTAATTCAATTGCTTCAAATAGCTCAACATCATTCGCTTGTACATGTTTCATCCAGTTTGTTCCCCCTTGATTTCTCTTGTTTTTTATAAGAAAAGGCCTCACACCTTCTACTTAACGATAGATAGCCCGCTCGCCACCAATGAGTTTTGGACGTGTATAAGCACCTGTCACACGTGCTTTCCCAATTTGTTTCGTTTTAAATCTTAACGGAACAGCCACTGCTTTTAAGTGCATCCCTATCATGGTTTCCCCAATATCAATCCCGGCATGAGCCGAAAGCGACTCAACAACGACGGCATCGTCCATCTCATGATAACTATAGGTTGCCATCGACCCACCCGCATGTGGGTGAGGGACCACCGTTACTTCCGAAAGGTCATAACGCATCATCGTTTCACGTTCAACAATCAACGCCCGGTTAAGATGCTCACAACATTGAAAAGCAAGCTGCACGCCTGTTTCTTTCTTCAGGCGCTGCATTGCTTTAAAAATAACTTCCGCGACTTCCACACTTCCCGTTGTTCCAATTGTGTCGCCCAATACTTCACTGGTCGATGTGCCAACCACAAATAATTGACCGGACGTTAAGGTGTCGCGTGCCAACCACTCATCCACAAGTTGATTTAGTGTATCTAGTAATGCTTGTTTATCCATTTTTTTGTTCATAGTCAGCCAGTTTGTTGATTCGGCGTTCATGACGCCCGCCTTCAAACTCGCCACCTATCCAAATTTTAACGATTTCTTTCGCTAAATCGACCCCGATTACGCGCTCACCGAGGGCAAGGACATTCGAATCGTTATGTTCCCGGGTGACGCGCGCAGTGTAACAGTCATGCGTTAGTGCGCAACGAATGCCTTTAACCTTGTTCGCTGAAATCGACATGCCAATTCCCGTGCCACAAATAACGATTCCACGATCGTATTCACCACTTGCGACCCGTTCTGCTGCGGGAATCCCGTAATCAGAGTAGTCACATGAATCTGATGAACCACAACCGATGTTGTTCACTTCGATGCCTTCATCTTTAAGAAATGCTTCAATTTCATCTGCGAGTTTGTAACCACCATGATCTGACGCTAAGATAACTTTCATTAATTTCCACTCCTCTATTTATATTTTCACTCTACTTCTATTGTACTGAAAGAAACGATCCTTGAACAGTTGGAAGGCTTATTTCTTTGTTAAGTTCAAGCGTTTCACTAACTGATCGATGGCTGCCTCAATTGTCTTAAAGGTCTCAAGATAGACGGCCGCGTTACCCCCAAAGGGATCCGGAATGTCTGGTGAAGGTAACCTTGCTTCAAGTGTTTCAATCGCTTGGTAACTTGCTGCAAGTTCAGCAAGTGGTACATCTTCGCCACTTACTTGTTGTTGATGCTTTTCTTCAAAGACGAGATACGCATCCTTCAAGGCTTGCCACTCGTCTTCAAATGCATCATAACTATATGCTTTTAACGTATCTGTTTTATCAATCGCTGCTGGGAATTGTTGTTGAATCATTCTTTTATGTTGACGGGTCATCGTAAGAATTAAATCGGCTGCTTTAACATCCGTTTCTGTTAGGTTACTTGCTTGTTTATCAAAGACAATGCCATTTGCAGCAAGTACCTGCTTGGTGCCTTCACTCATGTCGGCACCTTCACGGGCCATCAGGCCTTTAGAATCGACGTCAACTGTTGTTTTTGTTGCGAGTAATGCTTCAGCCATTGGGCTCCGACAGGTATTACCGGTACAGACAAATAATACTTTCACTGTAGAAAACCTCTCCTCTTCTCAAAACTGAATAGCTAAATCATAACATAGCTTTTTTTCATGCACCACTACAAATGTGAAAAGATTCTGATTTTTATCCACAAGTGGACAAGCCGTGGATAACGCGAAAAACCTCTAAAGAGATAAGCGATTCGTTATCTCTTTAGAGGTTTGATTATATCCTGGCCTTTAAGCATCCGGAAATGCGATGTAGGTGGCTGCTTTTCTTAACCGGTTCATCACGGCTTGACCCACACCATCTTCGTTAAAGGTCTCCGCAAGGATGATATCGACATCGCTTGATTTAAAGGTTCGCAGCGATTGGTACAGCTGGTTTGCGACCGAGGCTATTTCTTCGCGCGATCCACAACTGACGACAACATCAGCCGCTATTTCACGACTTAATTCCTCACTAACAAGGACGCCTACTTTCTTACCTTCTTGCTGATACTTATGCAGTTGTTGACCGAAAAAAGCCGCATCACCCTCGATAAGAATTAACGGGACTTCTGGTTCATAGTGGGTATATTTCATCCCCGGTGATTTCGGGGCAACCTTCGTTTCTGCTTCTGTCAAATCGATGACCGCTTCCTGCAAGACTGTTTCTAATTCTTGTTTCGTCACGCCACCTGGACGTAATATTGTTAGTTCGTCCTTGGTACAATCGACAACAGTCGATTCCACCCCAACCCCAGTTGGACCGCCATCTAAAATCGCTTTAATTTTACCGTTTAGATCTTGAAAGACATGGACCGCACTCGTGGGTGAAGGCTTCCCTGATAGGTTAGCACTTGGTGCCGCAATTGGTCGCCCAGCTGCTTCAATCAGTTGCCTCGCTGCTGGATGATCAGGAATTCTGACACCGACGGTGTCAAGACCCGCTGTCACATTTTTGGCGATGGTTCCATTACTTTTTAAGACAATCGTTAACGGTCCCGGCATAAAGGCATCAATCAATAGCCGTGCTTTAGTAGGAATCGTCTCAACATACTGCGCCAATTGTTCAACATTACTTAAATGGACAATTAACGGATTATCCGATGGTCTTCCTTTGGCTTTGAATATTTTATCAATGGCTATTTCACTCGTCGCATCTGCGCCAAGTCCGTAGACCGTCTCGGTTGGAAACGCCACAACTTCATGCGCCTTTAAAAACTGGGCCGCTTCCTTAATATTCTCATCATTCCAAAGTAGAAATGCAGTCTGCATCTTTCTCACACCTTCCCTTGCCGTTATACACAGCTTTTCCCCTATTTATCCACAAATTGTTGATAAGCTTGCTTGCTTTTACCTGCGTGACATGATCTGTTTATATTTGCTTCACATAAATAGTTATCCCCAAGTATTTTCATCGTGCAACTTATACTTATCCACACAGTTATCCCCGTTTTCTCATGTAAATGTGGGTAACGTCCTAACTTAACCACAGGTTATTCACAAACCACTTACCGTTTAGTTACCCCTAATCTTGCAAAAACAAAACGGTCGCGACCAAACATATCTTGACGTACCGTAATCTCTGCCTCTGGAAACACCTCACGAATGAGCGCGGCTACTTTATCACCTTGACTAAAACCAATCTCAAACGCCAATAAACCCTTTGTTTTTAAAACCGTTTTTGCTTCGCTAATAATCTTACGATAGCTATAAGTCCCCTCTTCTTCAGTAAAAAGTGCTAGCTCCGGGTCAAAATCCCGGACTGTATCACTCAGCATCGCTTTTTCATGATAGGCGATATAAGGGGGATTGGAAACAACGACGTCCACCTGATGGGGCTCAGGTAACCATGCCGATAAGAAATCACTTTCAACAAAACGGATATCCGCCTCTAGACGTTGACTATTCAGCTTGGCAATTTTTAGCGCATCTGTTGAAATATCAGCTGCTTCTACCTGAAGTGCTGGGCACTCTTTCTTTAAGGTTATCGCAATTACCCCACTCCCCGTACCTACATCTACGACGCGAAGGCCTACTGGATCTTTCGATACCATTTCAAGCACCATTTGAACAAGCTCTTCTGTCTCTTGACGCGGGATTAAGACCTGATCAGAGACGCTAAAGATACGGCCGAAAAATGTTTCGACCCCAGTTAAATGTTGGACCGGCACACCTGTATGCGCATGACGTTCAACATCCTTCATCACTAAAGCGAATTGTTCGTCCGTGATTACATCTTTTAGGTGCATCAATAAATCTAGTTTACTAAACTGTAAGTGATGGCGCAAAAGAATTTCGGCTATTTTTTCTTCACGCTGATGTTTGGTTAAAAAAAGAGAAGCCCGTTTGAGGGCTTCTTGAACGGTTACAGTCATCTTAATCACCAAGCTGATCCATTTTACTTGTTTGTTCTTCCATCGTTAACGCATCAATAATCTCACCGAGTTTACCTTCTAGAATTTGATCCAGTTTTTGAATCGTTAAACCAATCCGGTGATCGGTCACCCGGTTTTGTGGGAAATTGTAAGTACGGATCCGCTCTGAACGGTCACCCGTTCCAACGGCAGATTTACGGTTTTGGTCATATTCTGCTTGTACTTCACGTTGAAATTTATCATAAACACGGGCACGAAGAATCTTCATCGCTTTTTCTTTGTTCTTGATTTGTGATTTCTCATCTTGCATCGATACGACTGTCCCTGTAGGTTCGTGCGTTAACCGAACCGCTGACATGGTCGTGTTAACACTTTGTCCCCCAGGTCCACTAGAGGTAAAGGTATCGACACGAATATCTTTCTCATGAATGTCCACTTCTACTTCTTCTGCTTCTGGCAGGGCGACAACTGTCGCCGTTGAGGTATGAATACGTCCACCTGATTCTGTTTCTGGTACCCGCTGAACACGGTGCGCCCCATTTTCAAACTTCAAGCGAGAATATGCGCCTTTTCCGTTGATCATAATAATTACTTCTTTGTAGCCACCGACATCGGATTGCGACGCTTCCATCACATCAACTTTCCAACCTTCTGTTTCCGCAAAGCGTGTGTACATTTTAAATAAGTCCCCGGCAAATAAAGCGGCCTCATCACCACCAGCTGCCCCGCGAATTTCCATGATTACGTTCTTGTCATCATTCGGATCCTTCGGTATCATCATCACTTTTAATTTCTCTTCAAATGCTGGAAGTTGTGGCTCAAGTTCATCTATTTCCATTTGAATCATTTCACGCATGTCGCTATCTTTTTCACTCTGCAACATTTCTTTCGCACCTTGGAGCTGTTCGTTTACATCTTTGTACTCACGATACGTTGCCACGATATCCGACAAGTCTGATTGTTCTTTAGAATACTCTCTTAGTTTATTGGTGTCACTAATCACATCTGGATCACTCAATAATTCATTTAGTTTTTCATAACGTTCTTCTAACGATTGTAATTTATCTAACACGGCTTTCCACCTCATTTGATTTAAGTCCTACCCATTATTATATAACAGGCGGTAAAGCTAGTCAAAGTTTGATTTCAATCGCCGCCGCCTTCGATACCGTCACGCATCCATCTGCCGTTGTTAAGCTGAGAAATAGAAACTTCCCGCTTGCTTAGCTGTTATCCCCATGTGAATAACAGCTGCAATCGCACGGCGGTTTATCCACAACCAGTCGTGGCTTACTTGCCGGACTTATGCGAGAGCTGTTAACGTATGGAAGGAGATTTTACATGCGTGTCTGCTGCTTACTTTTAGAGTCGTGGACAACTAGCTAAACCTCATCTTTTATCTATTGCACGACCGCTTTATCCGTTATTGTCCGACAAGAAAAGAAAGCTAACCGGGCCGCATAATGTTATAGCGCTGGTTAGCTTCCTTTTCGTTATTTAGATATCAGTCGATCTTTTTGTCTACGGTTACTTTTGACATGTGGATTCAATTTTATGTTTCACCGGACGATTTGGGACGTCGTGACAGTGACGACAACGTGGTTCATACGATTCACTTGCTCCGACTAAAATAATCGGATCATCGTAAGAGGCTGGTTTCCCATCAATCAGGCGTTGGGTTCGGCTAGCTGGTGAGCCACAGTGGGGACAAATCGCATTCAATTTTGTCACGATTTCACTTTTCGTCATTAATTCAGGCATCACCCCAAAAGGTTCCCCACGAAAGTCTGTATCGAGACCAGCGACAATGACCCGGTAACCTTTGTTAGCAAGTTCATCAACAATGTCAACAATCGCTTGATCAAAAAACTGAATTTCATCAATCCCTATCACATCAATCGTTTCATCAATGTGTTCAATAATTTCAGAGGCCGTTGCGACAGGGCGCGCGAGAATCGTCGTCCCATTATGTGAAACAACCGATTCCTCATGGTAGCGTTTATCAATCGCTGGTTTAAAAACACGAACCGTCAAGTTGCCATATGTAGCGCGTTTGATTCGACGAATCAACTCTTCTGATTTACCGGAAAACATGCTGCCACAAATTAATTCAATCCAACCACTCTGCTTCATAATATACATAAGCGAGGATACCTCCTTAAAATTCAAGAAAAAATCTATATAAAAAATAAAAAACAGGCCAGATAAACCCGCGCCTGTTTAATTAAGACAAATTGCGTTAAGAGAAGCCATCCTAAAGATAAAGGATGGCTCTTCTTTACTCACTAATTTCAAATTAGTTAAGTTTATATTTTTTCTTGAAGCGATCCACACGGCCGCCAGCTTTGTCAGCTTTTTGCTTACCTGTGTAGAATGGGTGAGAATCTGAACTAATCTCAACGCGGATTAATGGGTACGTGTTACCGTCTTCCCATTCAATCGTCTCAGACGATGATTTTGTTGATCCTGTTAAGAATTTGTACTCAGAACTTGTATCAAGAAATACAACTTTGCGGTATTCTGGATGAATGCCTTCTCTCATGTTATTACACTCCTTCTGCCCTGAATCCCTTGGAAACAGAGTTAATTTTAAAGCAGTAGCTATATCATGGATACAGTCTTTCTGCTCTTTTCACACGTAAAGATTATAACAGTCTCCTGGAATCAATGCAATAGAAATAGTTAAACTTTTATCAATCCAGCTCTATCATTTACTTAATTATTTTTGTTTGCGTTTCATCTCTTCATAGAGTTGCAAATAAAAGTCGGCATTCGTATCCGTTGCTTTTAACTTACGTAAGAAACGTTCAATAAAGTCTGGTGAATCTTGCATCGCCTTACGAATCGACCAGACCACATCTAACTTATCTTGATCAAGTAAGAGCTCTTCACGTCTGGTCCCGGAGCGCAATAGGTCAATGGCCGGGAAAATCCGACGTTGTGCTAAATTGCGATCAAGATGCAGTTCCATATTACCTGTTCCTTTAAACTCTTCATAGATCACGTCATCCATCCGCGAACCCGTCTCAACAAGCGCTGTCGCTAAGATCGTGAAGCTACCCCCTTCTTCAATGTTACGTGCGGCCCCGAAGAAACGTTTGGGACGGTGGAAGGCAGCTGGATCAATCCCACCTGAAAGGGTCCGTCCACTTGGGGGAATAACCAAGTTATAAGCACGGGCAAGACGGGTGATGCTATCCATTAAGACCACTACATCTTTTTTGTGTTCTACCAGACGCATGGCACGCTCAAGCACAAGTTCCGATACTTTAATATGATTTTCTGGAACCTCATCAAATGTAGAAGACACCACATCAACACCTGGCGCAACCGAGCGCTCAATGTCTGTTACTTCTTCTGGTCGTTCGTCAACCAAGAGAATGATTAATTTCACATCAGGATGATTTTCACTAATACTATTCGCGATTTCTTTTAATAAGACCGTTTTACCTGCTTTTGGCGGGGCAACGATTAAACCACGTTGACCAAAACCAACCGGTGTAATCATATCCATAATCCGCGTTGATACGCGATTTTTTTCTTGTTCTAACCCCATTAATCGGTCAGGGTATAAAGCGGTTAAAGCTGGGAAATGGACACGCTCTTTCGCCATTTCCGGGTCTTCCCCATTAACCATATCCACATGCAATAAGCCGTAGTAGCGCTCATTTTCTTTTGGCGGTCGTACTTTCCCAGATACTTTATCACCGTTACGTAAGTCGAAGCGACGAATTTGCGAGGCAGATATATAAATATCTTCCGCACTTGGTGAATAATTGATGGGACGTAAGAAACCAAAACCTTCTGATGGAATGATTTCTAAAATGCCATCCATAAATAAAAAGCCACTTTTCTCAGCTTGCGCCTTTAAAATCGCAAAGACTAACTCGCGCTTCGTTAATTTGGCGTAGTAAGAGACTTTAAATTCACGCGCTTTCGTATACAAGTCTTTTAGCGTCATGTCTTCTAAATCTGTGATGGTTACTTCTGACACATTGCTTCACCCTATCTTGTCTATTTTATTTAGCGTTCATTGTGAACGTTAGTGTTAATCATTAGCGTAATTGATGGTCTCGTTATTCAGCGAAATAAATACCGCTCTTAAAAAGAAATAAGACACACCTCGTTATCCAGCGCTTTGCTGTGATAAAGGGCCGTGACCGTATCGTTAAATATATCGGTATATTTTCTGTTTCATTTTAGTAGTTACTTGAATGATTCATGTAGTCGATGTTCGTAAAGGTTGGCTTAAGGGGTCATGTATCTTAGAGGATGTTCACAAATTGGATTTCATCGTCAACTTAACCACGGTAAAATAAGCACAGTTTACTGCTGTGCTTATTTTAACATATATTTATCAAAAATCCATAGCCTGCTTATTTAATTTTTAAGTGTTTTGAAACTGTTCAATTTCCTCACGCGTCATATCTTCACGCCAAATCTTTGCACCTAGACTCGAGAGTTTTCTTGTTAACTGTTCATAACCCCGATCAATATGTTCAAGGCCCGTTATCTCAGTTACACCTTCAGCCATTAGTCCAGCAATAATTAATGCCGCACCCGCACGCAGATCAGTTGCTCGTACTTTCGCACCTTCTAATTGCACCGGCCCTTGAATAACAGCCGTCGCGCCCTCCACTTTAATTTTCGCATTCATCCGTCTTAGTTCATCAATGTGTTTAAAGCGTGCCGAATAAATCGTGTCAGTAACAATCGCGGTCCCTTCTGCTTTAGTCAGCAGCGACGTAAACGGTTGTTGTAAATCAGTTGGGAAGCCTGGATGGACCAATGTCTTAATGTCGACAGCCTTTAAAGGCACGTTTGGACGAATCACTAAATGTTCTTCCCCTTCTTCAATCTCAACGCCCATTTCCCTCAGCTTCGCAAGTAACGGCTCTAAGTGCTGTGGGATGACATTATCAATCACCACTTCTTCGCCTTGGGCTGCTGCCATAATTGTATAAGTCCCCGCTTCAATCCGGTCAGGGATAATCGTATGGGTACAGCCTGATAATTGGTCGACACCTTCAATACGAATCACGTCCGTACCTGCCCCTTTAATTTTTGCACCCATCGAAGTTAATAAGGTGGCCACATCAATAATTTCTGGTTCTCTAGCTGCATTTTCGATCACTGTTTTCCCTGTCGCTCGAACAGCGGCCAGCATGATGTTAATCGTCGCCCCAACACTAACCACGTCCAAATAAATCCGTGCCCCTTTTAGCTCATCTGCACGCAAGTAAATCGCACCTTGTTCATTGGTTACTTCAGCACCCAGCGCTTCAAACCCTTTGATGTGCTGATCAATCGGACGCGGGCCTAAATGACAACCCCCAGGTAGACCGATTACAGCCTTTTTAAACCGTCCAAGCATCGCCCCCATAAAATAATATGAGGCACGTAACATCTTCACCTTACCGTTCGGTAAGGGCATTGAGGTCATCTGAGATGGATCAATACTTATTTTCCCATCTTCTCGTTTGACCGTTCCACCAATTTCTTCAAGTAATGCACTAAGTGTCTCAACGTCAGAAATACTAGGTAAACCTTCAATGACAACTTCTGAATCGGCAAGAATTGTTGCGGGTAATAAAGCGACCGCACTATTTTTAGCTCCACCGATATGTACGCGCCCCTTTAATTTAGTCCCACCTTCAACAAATAACTTTTGCATTGTATATTCCCCACTTTAATTTTAGTATTAATCACCGTTGCTATTTATTTTAACTATTAAGTCCTTAAAAAATCATAAATTACTAAACAATCTATTTCGCGCGTAAACGGCACGTTATTCTCATTATACAAAGAAATTCCTTTTGAATCTACCTTAAGACGGTATTCTCATGTAAATTTAATTTTATTGCATTAAATTGTCATATCTTTTCTTCTACGGCTCATACCTTTTCTCAGCACATTTGGCTCGTTAATTCAATTCAAGCGAACCCTAAGCGAATTTGAAACGCCCCCCAATCAAAAGGTGTGATCGGAGGGCGTTTCTGGCTTACTTTCTGATTATTTTCAAAACCATCAATTCATGTGTACCGTTTGGGCCATCTATAAGAAACACTTACACAACAGGTTAGCCGGTTGATTAAAAATAAAATGAAAAAACAGCCTACCCCGAAAGGCAGACTGTTTGACATGCATAAAAATTATGCTTTGTTTGAAGAACCGAATTCGCGCATTTTACCAATTACAGTTTCTTTGATAGCGTCGCGTGATGGTCCTAAATATTTACGAGGATCGATCATATCAGGGTTAGCTAATAATACTTCACGAACCTTTTTCGTTTGTTGGATTTGGTTTTCAGTGTTTACGTTGATTTTTGATGTACCGTAAGAAATCGCTTTTTGGATATCTTTTGTCGGAATACCAGTACCACCGTGTAATACTAATGGAACACCAGCAATTGTGTTGATAGCTTCCATCTCTTTGAATCCTAAGTTAGGCTCACCTTGGTAAGGACCGTGTACTGAACCTAATGCAGGAGCTAATGTATCAATACCCGTACGCTCAACCATTTCTTTACACTCTTTAGCGTCAGCATAGATAATTGAACCAGAAACGTCATCTTCTTGTCCACCAACTGTGCCAAGTTCTGCTTCTACAGATACACCGTGGAAGTGTGCTAATTCTACAACTTTAGAAGTTGTTGCAATGTTTTCTTCGAATGGGTCGTGAGACGCATCGATCATTACTGACGTGAAACCAGCTTGAATTGCTTTCGCACATTGCTCATAGCTTGAACCGTGATCTAAGTGGATTGCTACCGGTACAGTTGTACCTTGCGCTTCCATTACAGCTTTAACCATAGCCGTTACAACAGTGTAACCACCCATGTATTTCGCTGCGCCTTCAGAAACACCTAAGATTACTGGAGATTTCTCTTCTTCAGCAGCTTGAAGAATCGCTTGAATATACTCTAGGTTGTTGATGTTGAATTGTCCTACAGCATACGCGTTTCCGTTTGCTTCGTTTAACATTTTCGTCATTGATACTAATGGCATGAATGTTCCTCCTTAAGGATATAAAAATATTTAATTATAAAGCCGGTTCAAAAACCACGTTGCTTAACTGATATCTGAACATGCTTATATAGCCAGTCAAATGTAACGCTTGATTGGTTACGTTATAAGCATACCAATTTAATCGAAAAGGTGCAACAGAAACTGGTCGTTTGTAAGCGTTTACTCTATCTTTTTTCGATATTTTTTGACGATTTTCCGAATATTTTATACCTTCCATATCATTAAGTATTGCTAAAACGATATTATTTTCATCATTATTTATTTAATGCCTATGTATTTTTAATCGCTCTCGTTACACACTCATCTATTCATCTTTTGAACCAGTCACAATTTCAATAACCTTTATTCGGCAATGATTCCCCCTACGCTCATCCTCCCTTGCCTGGTTTGTCGCAACTTCCCAACGTCAAGTTACAACAGAAGACAGACATAAAAAAGCGTGAGACAGGGATCTAGTCTGCCTCACGCATTTACTGCTATTGGACAATTGCATCGATGTACGCTTTAAACAGTTCTTGCGGCCGATTCGGACGCGACTTAAACTCAGGGTGGAACTGCGAGGCCACAAACCATGGGTGATCTGCAATTTCAACCGTCTCCACTAAACGACCATCTGGACTTGTACCAGAGAATACAAAACCAGCTGCTTCCATAGCTTCTCGGTACTCATTATTAAATTCATAACGGTGACGATGACGCTCGTAGACTAAGTCTTCATTGCCGTAGGCTGCTTTAACTTTCGTATCATCTTTTAATCGACAGGGATAGATGCCGAGCCTTAACGTGCCACCCAGATCCTCAACATCTTTTTGTTCTGGTAATAAATCAATAATCGGATGCGGGGTTGCTGGATTTATTTCTGAAGAGTTAGCGCCTTCTAAATCAAGGACATGTCGAGCATACTCTATCGTCGCTAGCTGCATCCCTAAACAAATACCGAGGAACGGTATTTTTTCTTCTCGGGCGTAACGAATCGCTTCAATTTTACCCTCAATCCCTCGGTCACCAAATCCACCAGGAACTAAAATACCATCGACATCTTTCACTTCTTCTTTGATGTTATCACGTGTTAAATGATCCGCATGAATCCATTTCACCTGTACGTCCGTTTCATTTGGATAGCCGGCATGTTTTAGCGCTTCAACGACTGATAAATATGCATCAGGTAACTCAACATACTTTCCGACAAGTCCAATCGTTACCGTCTTTTTCAAATTCTTCACTTGTTCCGCTAATGCTTTCCAGCTAACCATGTCTGGCTCAGGTGTTTTTAGCTTAAAGTGATTACATGTAATTTGATCTAATCCTTGCGCTTGGAGCGCGAGTGGGATATGGTACAGTGTCTCTGCATCGGTTGACTCAATCACGTTTTTTACATCAATATCACAAAATAGCGCAATCTTTTCTTTCATTTCTTCTGTCACATTCATTTCTGAACGTAAGATAATGACATCTGGCTGAATACCCAGTGAACGTAATTCCTTAACCGAGTGCTGCGTTGGTTTTGTTTTCATTTCACCAGCTGCTTTAATATAAGGAACAAGGGTTGTATGGATATACATCACATTGTCTTTACCAATGTCTGATTTAATTTGACGGATAGCTTCTAAGAATGGTAACGATTCGATATCGCCAACGGTGCCACCAATTTCCGTAATCACGACATCGGCTCCCGTTTGTTCTGCTGTTTGGAAGACCTTTTCTTTTATCTCATTGGTGATATGAGGAATGACTTGGACCGTTCCCCCTAAATAATCACCACGTCGCTCTTTTCTAATAACACTTGAGTATATCTTACCGGTGGTAATGTTTGAGAGTTTCGATAAGTTAATATCGATAAAACGCTCATAGTGACCCAAATCTAAATCTGTTTCTGCTCCATCATCTGTCACAAATACTTCACCGTGTTGATAGGGACTCATCGTTCCTGGGTCAACATTAATATACGGATCAAATTTTTGAATCGTTACATTTAGTCCTCTGTTTTTTAACAAGCGACCCAGTGATGCTGCCGCAATGCCTTTCCCTATTGAAGACACAACGCCTCCAGTTACAAATATAAACTTTGCCATGTTCATCCGCTCCCTTATTTATTATTATCTTTTTCTTGCCTGTCGATTTACGCGAGATAAACCCTTTCATAGGAGACGATCATTCTCTAAAAATCAAAAAACGCCCTCCCAATTAGGAGGACGTTTAGCTATTCGATATTTATCGAGCCCAAGTAAAATTTTACGGTGAGCTGACGAAAAAAGCAAGAGGGTAAGTGATACCAAGTTTATCTTAAATTGATCTCTTTTTGTGCTAGATCACACAAAAAAAGATGCAACCTCAATAGCGGCTACACCTTTTAACAGCTTAATTCATTACTTTGTATCTTTCTTTGTGTCCTTATCGTCATCTGCGTCATCATTGTCTGAGTCATCGTCGTCATCATCATCGTCATAATCTTCATCGTCATCGTCGTCGTCGAATAAATCATCATCGTCATCTAAATCAAGATCATCATCGTCATCGTCGTCGTCATCATCTGTCGATAAATCTTTTTCAATAAATCCAAGTGGGATTTCAGTCAAATCTTCATCAACGTCATCAATCGATGGTGCTACTTCTTTTTTGGTTGCTTTCTTTTTCTTCTTCTTCTTTTTCTTCGGTTCTTGTGTAACTTCTTCATCAATCTGTTCGACTGGGTACCAAGCTTTTAAGCCCCATTCGCCTTGACCTAAGAATAAGAAACGTCCGTCTAAATTTAGATCTGTATAAAACTGAGCAATATGGTAATCTTTTTGTTCTTGGGTAAACCCTTTAATTTCTGCAACTTGATCAAAAAGCGTACGATAATGCATTGTCTTCTTTTCATCTTTCAACAACATTGTGCCAATTTCAATCATTGAACGTTCTTTTAATTCATCACGGTTTATATCTTTAACACTCACCGAGCACACTCCCTTTATTTCAATTATTCACCTGCATTTATTCAGGTTGATAAGTTCGCTTCCTATTTACCACCAGTACATTATAAGAGTATGACCTATAAAAAGCAACAATTCCACTGAATTGCTTGAAAAAAAGGTGTGTTTTTTTAGTTTTTAATAAAATCAACAAGGCCTTTTACTTTCTTCTCCGTTAAATCACCCGAATTATCAAAGATTAAAATACTCGACTCAGGAATTTCCCAATTGATTTCTGGAACGAAGTTGACGCGTGTTTCATAACTATCCCAGTTTTCTAATTTCCACGTATCACGTTCTGTACCACGGCTCTCAATCCGTTCGCGTTGTTGTTCAATATCATCAAGCACCACGACAACAACTTTCACATCAACTTCTGCTTTGGTTTTTCCAGCTGCACTCAACACGCCTTCGATCCATGCTTTATTTTTAAGCTCAGAAGTAAATGGTGAAATCATGAAAACATCTTGCCCAACTTTTAAATTTTCAATGCATACATCCTTTGCTGTGTCGTACTCTAAATCACGCAGGTGTTTCTTGTAGTACTCTGAATCGCGGTCATCAGGATCTAATCCTTCTTTTTCTAAAAACGCTTCTACAAAGCGTCCACCTACAGTATCACGATCTAGAAATGCTGCAGGGGTGTGTTTGATTGCTTCAATCGCGACCGTTGTCTTCCCAGTACCGGCCACGCCGACAAAAAATACGAGCTTCTGCATCTTAACGTCTCCCTTATGTATAATATATATTAATTTCTATGTTAACGTATACATTCATAAAATGCACCTGTTTTTTCTGCATTCAAATAATTTCAGGTGAATTTCTAAACATTTGCGCCTTATCCTGCTAACCGGCAGTGATTAACATGTCTATCTCCGTTCGCTGAAGCTGAGCTTACACGTCTCTCAACTGGCGCTCCCTTGTCAATCGTGATTGAAGAAATACTTGTCCTTAATTATCGCATAATTCGTATGGTCAATATTGTTCCACTCCGTTTTCTGATAGTGAACAGACTTTAGCCGTTTATTAATTCTTGCCGGGTTATACCAATGAAATTCTTGACTAGCTGCCCAAGCTTTTAGCTCCTCATAGTCGACATGATTGGGTTGCCTATAGACCTCAAGAAATTCATAAAACCCAGCCCATCCACCCACATCTTCAGGGGGAGAGGTTCCTTCACCAGCGATTAACTGGGCAAACCCGAACGGATAATCTTCTACAACTGCTTCTAAGGTGACTGAAAACGTCCAATCTTCACCAAAATCATACTGATACGCTATTTTTTTATACTTTTCTAAGTAACGATCAATTTTTAAACCGGAAGGTTTTCTAACCTCGACCTTTAGTCTTTCTTGACGGCGCTTTTCATAGTGTAACGATTGACCATCTAATCGTTGCAAGCGCTCCTGATAAACGGATGGATGCTTTTTATAATGTTGGTGCGCGAAGTAAGCTTCCTCGTCATTGGTCACTTGTTGATTGTCTTCTGGTAAGTCAAAACAATACAAGTGATAGGCTTCATGTGGATAACCACTTTGAAAATTCGTGGCGTTTTGTATCACGTCATGGAGGCGCCTAAACGTTGCACCCGCCGGCATAATTACACGCCGCCACACTACAGGATCAGAATCAATCATATGAATCGTTAGAATATACGCTTTCATCTTCACACGTCCTTCTTTTTGTTTTTATTGTTGCCACCTTGCCTTAAATACTTACTCGCTTACTGATCTGATCTGGTAACTATAAAGGCCTGCCATCCTGGCAGGCCCGCATTATATTGTCGCTCTTACATTTGTTCCGGTGCGCTTACACCAATAATTGATAGCGCATTTGCTAGCGTGATCCGAACGGCTTCCATCAAAGCAAGCCGTGCTTTTGTTTTTTCAACATCGGTATCATCGAGTACTTTTTCTGCGTTATAGAAACTATGCAGGAGTTGCGCTAATTCAAAGACATAGCTTGTCATCCGGTGCGGCGTCCGGTTAAAGGCTGCATCTGTTACAATTTGCGGGAAGTCACCTAAGTGCTTCAATAAATCCTCCGCTTTCTCTGTCATTAAATGATCTGCAAGATGATTAAGATCTGCTTCATAACCTTTTTCATTTGCTTGTTTCAATAACGTACAAATCCGCGCATGGGCGTACTGAACATAATAGACAGGATTTTCATTTGATTCTGACCGTGCTAAATCCATATCGAAGTCCAATTGCGCATCGCTTGAACGCATCACGAAGAAATAACGGGTGGCGTCGACACCGACTTCTTCCATTAATTCGCGTAAGGTGACCGCTTTCCCCGTCCGCTTACTCATTTTAACTTTCTCACCGTTTTCAAACAAACTGACCATTTGGATAATCTCAACTTCTAACGTGTCCCGGTCATAACCAAGCGCTTCAATGGCTGCTTTCATCCGCGGAATATAGCCATGGTGATCGGCTCCCCAAATGTTGATGAGTTTGTTAAAGCCACGGTCTAATTTATTTTTATGGTAGCTAATGTCCGGTGTTAAGTAGGTATAAGAACCATCATTTTTAATTAAGACACGGTCTTTGTCATCACCAAAGGCCGTCGTGTTAAACCACGTTGCCCCATCTTTTTCATAGGTGTGGCCCTTTTCTTTTAACAACTCAAGTGTTGGTACGATTTTCCCCTCATCATAGAGAGACGTTTCACTAAACCAGTGATCGAAGTGCACTCTAAAATCCGCTAAATCAGTTGCTAACTTATCCAGTTCAAACTTAAGTCCATATTCTCTAAAGAATTGCAGACGTTCTTCCCGGTCCATTTCAACAAATTTATCGCCATGACGTTCTTGTAACGTTTGACCTATACCAATGATGTCTTTGCCATGATAACCATCTTCAGGCATTGGGTAATCTTCACCACAGGCCTGCATGTAACGTGCTTCCACTGAAAGTGACAAGTTATTGATTTGATTACCCGCATCGTTAATGTAATATTCACGCTCGACATCATACCCCACCCAGTCCAGTAGACGGCAAAGCGAATCGCCAACAGAGGCACCACGGGCATGTCCTAAGTGTAAGTCTCCGGTCGGATTGGCCGAAACAAACTCCACTTGAACTTTTTCACCTTGCGCTGCATTGGTCCGTCCGTAGTTTTCTTTTTCCGTAAAGATCATCGGAATCAGCCGAGTTAAATAACTTTTATCGACAAAGAAGTTGATAAATCCCGGTCCGGCAATATCAACCTTATTGATTGATGCTTCGACGTGATCTAAGTTTCCAACAATTGCTTCAGCGATTTGACGCGGTGCTTTTTTTGCAACCCGTGCTAACTGCATAGCGATATTTGTTGCATAATCTCCATGTTGTTTATCTTTTGGCTTTTCTAAAATAACCTCTGGGATGTCATTTTCTTCTGCGAGTCCTGCCGTGATGACCGCTTGTTTAATTTCGTACTTAATCCGGTCTTCCATTTCTTGAACGATGCTCATGCTTGTTCCTCCTCGATAATAAGTCTTAACGTGTGACGCCGTTTTGTTTCACCATTTAAGACGGTTTGATAATCCATCGTTAGCCTTCCTCTTTCACTACTAGATAACGGGATAAAATCAATCTTTTGAGTTTCTGTGCTTAAATTAAAGCTCCCGTAAGGGTGGCGATAATGACTTTCTGTTTTTCGGTTAAGATTAAACTGTTGCGTAAGCTGATATGCGCCTGTTCGTTTCAAGGTCACTTTTCCTGCCTTAATGATAAAAACCGTATCAACAATTGTCTCTTCCATCTCATGTTTAAATTGAACCATCGCATGCGTTTCTGTCTGCAAAAGCGACGCTTCTGCTTTAACTGTTTCTTTTTGTAGGTCTTTTCCATCGCGAATCGTTGTTTCTAACGTAATCGCAACCGTTTCTTTTATCTCTTCCATCACCATTCATCCTTTAATTTCTTCAATACCCCTTAGTATAGAAATATTTTGTTAATAACTCAAGTAAAATCAACGATTTCGCTAAGAGTTTTCATATTTTCCTCGGTTGCATCGCTTGTGCTCGTTAACGACATTCGATTTTTAATGAAGCAATACGTCGCTGATGCAACTTCAACCGACCCCTTTAAATAGCTGACTTCTGTTGCTACTAAAGCAAACAACGAATGAAAAACCCATCCTAATCAATACTCAATTAGGATGGGTGGCTTCCGTTATTTTATAAACCCTAGTAACATTTCGCGAATGTATTTACTGGCAGCAATTGCGGTTTGATCACTGTTGTCATAGGGCGGCGACACTTCAACAAGGTCGCAACCAACAACATTGACATCAGACGCTGCAATCGCATGAATGGCATCAAGTAACTCTTTTGAGGTAATGCCACCAATTTCCTGTGTACCCGTCCCCGGTGCACTGGCAGGGTCTAACACGTCGATATCAACCGTTAGATACACGGTTTTACCAGCGAGTGATGGCAACACCTCTTTAAGTGGGGCTAGAACGTGGTCACGGTATAAATGTAAACCACTTGCCTTTGCATAGGCAAACTCTTCCTTCATCCCGGAACGGATGCCGAAGGAATAGACGTTTTCCGGTCCAATCATCTCCGCAATCTTTTTCACCGGTGTCGAGTGGGACAACGCTTCCCCCTCATAATCATCTCTAAGGTCGGTATGCGCATCAATATGCAGTAATAAAACGTCAGGATGATGTTGGAAAACCGCTTGAACAATCGGTAACGTTACCAAATGCTCGCCGCCCATCGCAAACGGGAATTTTTTATCGCGAAGCAACTGATCGACATATTCACGAATCAGAGTCACGCTCTTTGCCGGGTTACCAAATGGCAAGGGCATGTCACCTGCATCAAAAAAATTGATATCCGTTAGCTCTTTATCTAAGTAAGGGCTGTATTCTTCAAGACCGATTGAAACTTCGCGAATACGGTTCGGACCAAACCGTGAACCCGGACGAAAACTAACCGTCCAGTCCATGGGCAACCCAAACAGTACCGCTTCTGCGGTGTCATAATCGGGGCGTGAGGCAATAAATACTTTACCTGAGTAAGCTTCATCAAAGCGCATGACTTCTCCCCCTTATTTCGTTAAGTCTTCAACGAATTTCGGCAAAGCAAAGCTGGCTGCATGAAGAGCTTTCGTATAATATTTTGTTTCGATCTCAGCTGTGCGTTGATCTTCAATCGGATCATACGTTTTACTACCTATCGTAAATGTCCACAAACCACTTGGATAGGTCGGGATATTGGCGGTATAAAGTTTGGTGTTCGGGAAGATTTCTTTCACATCTTGTTGAACCGTTTTAATAAGGTCGGCTTTAAACCACGGATTATCTGTTTGTGCAACGAAAATACCATCTGGTTTCAGTGCTTTACTAATTCCCGCATAAAATCCCTTGGTGAATAAATTAACAGCTGGACCGACAGGTTCAGTTGAATCCACTAGGATAACATCGTATTTATTCTCACTTTCAGCGATATGCATAAACCCATCACCGACTTGAACATCGACACGCGGATCATCAAGTGCCCCAGCAATGGTTGGCAAGTATTTCTTAGACGATGCAATCACATCACCATCAATTTCCGCAAGAACAGCTTTCTCAACAGACGGGTGTTTTAACACCTCACGAATCACACCACCGTCACCCCCACCAACAACTAACACTTGTTTCGGGTTGGGGTGGGTGAATAACGGCACATGACTAATCATCTCATGATAGACGAACTCATCACGTTCAGTGGTCATGACCATTCCGTCAAGGACTAACATGTTGCCCCATTCTTCTGTTTCAATCATATCAAGCTTTTGAAAATCCGTTTGTTTTTCATCTAATGTGCGTTTTACCTTTGCCGTAATACCAAAGGCATCGGTTTGTTTTTCTGTATACCATAAATCCATAGTTATCTTCTCCTTCTATCCTATACGTTTTCTTGTTTGGTCTCAGCTATTAATTTAAGATGCACCTTCTTAACCACTAGCGATCAGCTCGCTTAAAAAGAAGGGAATCAAGATAATTTTAGAGTAGTTCCGAAAAAAAGCAAGTGCCTTTTACTATTTCAGTAGAAGATTTTAATTGATCATCTTCACCTAACATGCTAAATGCATTGTCAAAAACTTATAACTGAAGTCACACAGATTCTAACCACATCCCTACCAGAGGATTCAATTACTGTTCTGTCGTGGCTGATGTAATAGAAATTGCTGTTGGTGGTAACACTTCACCTTCTCCAGTACCGGTTGATGCCCCTGTCCCATTTGCATGCGCGGCTCCTGCTGAAGTTTTTGGTGGGGCGTAGTAAACGTTTGGCCCATAATCTCGAATATCCATTTTTCCATGATTAACCGCGAATGCACCAACTAATGTTGCTGCATGACCAGCGGTAAAGTTTTGATTAGCAATGACTGTACCAATGAACGTTGTGCTCTCAGGTAACGTAAAGCTACCATGTGTTTCAAAGTAAATTTCTCCGGCAAATTTTTTCACCTCATCAAGGTGAGTACGGACAAAATTATTGTCAACCTTAACATCACGAGCCCCTTTCTTTACATAAAATTCCATATCGGTTTTAATAGCCACATCACCATTGACAAACACATTAATTGGCCCATCAGTAATATCAAATTTCACCCCAGTATGTGGAACCGAGGACAAGCTCTCAAAGTAATAATTACCACTTTTCAACACAAGTGGCCCTCGTCCGTTTATTTTCACACGCCCGTATTCACCAGGTTCTAACGTGATGGTTTGATTAATATTTGTTTTTTTTGATCCATATTCAAATGTAGTTAACGGAATCGCACTCACATCCATACGGTGTTCTGACAATTGAGGAGCAGTTGGTGCTAATGGTACGTTTGGTGTGCCACTTGAGGAACGTAAGCCGTTTACTGTTCCCTGTCCCGTTATATCGCCTCCTGCTATCGCGTCACCTTTTATAATATTATCAGTACCAATTTCAATATCTCCTCCCGCATGGACACTGCCATCAAAGCGAAAATTATTGTAAGCTCCCGCACGAAAATCCCCACCCGTATAAGTGTTTCCTTTTACGCTTATATTACTTGAAGATGAAGAAGTAAGGCCAACATCTCCAACTGCATGTATGTCTCCATTTACAATATTTCCTCCGCGCCAATCAAGATCACCATTCGCATAAATGTTATTTGTAACTGCTCCATAACCTAACTTAACATACCCACCTGCGTTGATATCACCGGTAATTCCATTTGCTCCCACTAAGTCGACGTAGCTACCACTATAAATAGACTGTGCATCTGTGCCGTCACTTAACATCACATAGTCACGCGCATGAATGTCACCCGTTACTTCGTTGTTACTAGATGAGAGGTTAACATGACCTCCTAAGGCAACTAAATCACCATATATTTTAGAAGCACTACTTATCTTAATCGATTGCTCTGAAATGACTGAACCATGCAATTCAGTTCCTGATGCACGGATATTAACATCTTTCGCATACACATCACCTTCAAAGTAGCCACCACCGGTAAGATCCAATTGATGATTCGAACCACTATATAACAAATAATCGAGTGGTGCCCCGCCTGTGGACGAAGCGACTTGAATGCGGTGCGAAATATCAAAACGCGTTTCAATTGTTCGGTCAGCAGCTCCAATTTCACCTGTGGATTCAAGCGTATAACCTGTCGTTCGTTCACTATAATTACCCACCATCCGCTCGGCAACAGCTCCAATTCCAACATTCATTTCCGCCCTCGGCTGTTCACCACCATTCGGTTCAAATGTCGTCATCTCACCGTTTATTTCAGTTTGAACATAATGATTAAGCTGACTAAAGAACGCGTCGTGAGAGAGCGAATGTGTCGATAGTTGCTTAACCTTTGCCTTTATCAAGGCTAACGATTGATTTGAGCCTGCTTCCGAGATATAAAATGTACTTTCATGTGTGGTAGTTGCTTTGGTTAAGTTCACATTTGATACAGTCAAACTAAAAATAGCTGTTCCAAGAACGGACAACACCACAAATGTTAGTAAGGTAAATATCAAAGCCATCCCATCTTCATTAGACCACATATCTTTGAACATCTTGACCGGCTCCTTTATTTAGAAAGTCTCACTTACTTGTTTTACTTTATTCAATGCTATGCTTTCATATTACCATATCCCGTGAAGATATCTAACTAGGATTCATTCGTCTCTTTAACCTTTGTATTTCGTAACCTCTCAATTAACTTACTCTTTGCACCCACACAAAAATTAGCGTAAACTTAAAACTAAGTCGATTTCCAATCTAATCATAAAGCGAGGTGTAACGATGCCATATGTCACAGTAAAAATGTTAGAAGGACGGACCGATGAACAAAAACGAGCCTGCGTTGAAAAAGTAACCGATGCGATTGTCGAAACAACCGGCGCAAGTCGCGAGAAAGTCGTTGTGTTCTTAGAAGATATGAAAAAATCCGAGTATGCCGTTGGTGGTGTACGACTAAGTGATTTAGACTAACACTTTTTCACCTCAATCATTTGTAAAGAAGCCTAACGTGAATGACAGCTCGTTCCTGTCCTTTACCCGTTAGGCTCTTTTTCGTTTGGATTAATATGTTCGTTGTTATCTGCCGCTACAGCTTTACTGCTTTGTTACTGCAAATAACGGGTCGCTAACAGTTGCTTTAAAAATGAAATATCTTTAATCAACTGCGTGCCAATATTCGTCTCACGTACTTGTTTGCGCCGTAATTCCTTATCAACGAGGCGCTTAACACTTAAGACGTCGGTGCCGTTTTCGATCACTTCTTGTTTTGAGTGAAAGTATTGATGGGCGACCAACTGAATGCCATAAGAATTATAGACCAATGTATACCCTGCAATCCCCGTCGTTTTTTGATACGCTTTCGAAAATCCCCCGTCGATCACAATCATTTTACCATTTGCTTTAATCGGGTTTTCTCCTTCAATTTCCTTGACCGGGGTATGTCCATTAATGATATGACCGAGATCTGGGTCTAAATCAAAAGCTGTCAAAATCCGGCGACAAACGTCCTCATCTTCGCGCATGTAGTAATACGGATTTTTCCTTTCTTTATGTGTCGCCGTGTCTTCGATAAAATAGCGCTCAAACGTCGTCATTTCTTTCTTCCCAAATAGTGAGGAATGTTCCCCGGTCCACATGTACCAAACCAAGTCCGTATCAAAGTCATCAATGACTTTTTTTCGCTTGTAGCAATGTCTCAAGGTGGTCTCAAATAAATCAAGTAAGTCACGTCCCTGATAAGCTTCATTGTCAATGGTCATTGCTTCTAAGTTTCCGTCTTGGTCTAGGGGAACACAACCATGAATCAATAAGTTACCATTGTAACGCCCGTAAAAACTCCCTTTTTTCATCAGAAAATCCATGTGCCGTTTTAACTTCTCAGAATGTTGAATGCTAAACAATAACTTATCGATCACATGTTGTTCTTCATCGGTTAACTGTTCCGGGTTTTTAGGGTTGACCGTCTGAAAACAGGGATCAATTAATGGATAGTCTTTTCCGTTAATCTGAATCGTTTCTGTCTCATAATCGACAAAATCAAGCATGGTCCGGTGTCCCATATTGAAGTCTTTACGCCGTTTAATGATTGGTATTTCTAATTTAAATTGAATCATCGCAATTGCTTGATGCATTTTGGTAATCTCTAAAAACTCCGCTTCACTGAGCGTTTCCCCCGCTTGTAGCTTCGGTTGGAAATTAACATGATCATCATAATATTTATCCGCTAAATTTTGTAAGGGACGCAAGTTAATCCCGTAGACATCTTCGATAATAGCAAGGTTATTGTAGCGTGCACAGATCCGCAAAATATTTGCAAGACAAACCTTTGATCCACTAAAGGCGCCGAGCCATAACACATCATGATTCCCCCACTGGATATCAACGGAATGATGATTAATCAATGTCTCCATTATTTTATCAGGCTTCGGTCCCCGGTCATATATATCACCTACGACATGTAAGTGATCAACAACTAAGCGTTGCACGGTATAACAAAGACCAATGATTAATTTATCAACTTGATTAAGCGAGATGATTTCTTGAACAATCTTTTTATAATAAGATTTTTTGTTGTCCAACAGATCGACTTTATAAAGGAGTTCTTCAACGATATAAATAAAATGTGGCGGTAAGGCTTTTCTCAATTTGGACCGCGTGTATTTTGATGAACTATAGTGCACCAAGTGCACCAAGCGTTCAATGATGACTTCATACCAATCATTTAACGCTTCACTTGAGTTAAAACTTTGTTTAATCCGTTTCAGTTTTTCTTCTGGGTAGTAAACAAGAGCACTAAACGTATCAATCTCATCTTTTACTAACTTTCCACCATACAGATCGGTAATCTTTTCTTTTACTTTTCCTGAGCCATTGCGTAGGACATGCGAAAACGCCTGATACTCACCGTGCAAATCACTAACGAAGTGTTCAGTCCCTTTTGGTAAATTTAAAATCGCTTCGAGGTTGATGATTTCTGTCGCAACCTTTTCTTCAGTATCATACTTTTCTTTTAATAAATCGAGATATTTCTTCTCCATTTCCTCGATATCCCCCTTATTAAGCTCACGTTTTTTTCGACTTGATTATCCCCATCTTAGCGGTTATTCGGTCATATTGAAAGTGACTACCGCTTATTAAATCATTTTTATTTTAATTTTCTGTTTTTTTCTCTCGCTTTTTCAATCTAACCATTATCAATATGAAGTGTTATTCTTTAATCATTTCAAATGCAATTATTTCTTAAAAGAAGAGTCGCTGTTGAAACGTAATGGCTCGGAACAAGTATTGAATACACGCGATAAAGCTTTTCATTATTTAATTGTTAAAGGCAACAACAAAGAACATGTCTGGACTGCGATTACTCACTTACGTGCGCATTATAACCCGGTGCATTTGCTCTCGGAAAAGTCGTTTAACTATGGTCATGCGGTTACACAACATAAATGGATGGCGGAATTCATCGAAACCCAAGCGACATCGCTCGTTAACCCAATCATTGATGAGCACATACTCGAGCCGATGAAAAAGTGGCATCAATTCTACGAAGACGGGGCGCAGTAGACCGATTTCTTCGATACAAACGATAAAGGACCTTTTTTTTAACACGTATCATCGATCGCGTGATAACCGAAGCCGTTTCAAAAGAAGCGATGACTGGTCTCAGTCATCGCTTCTCTTAGTTAAACTTCAAATATTTTTGAATCGTTTGTTTAGCCTTGTTGTCATCTGGCAAGCGTTCAATGATCTCACGTGGATAGTATAATTTATGATCTGAACGCTTTTTCCCTGAAATCGCCTCGACAATGTCTGAATATCGTGAAAGCTCAATTTGATCGTTCGTCGGTTTCAATAAGTAAATCGGTAATTTCACACCTTCTTCGCCGGGGCGATAAAAATCATAAGGTAAGTCAGACGTGGAATCTTCGATTAAATAATAATCTGGATCTAAACCAATCGCTTTAAATGCCGCATAGAGTTCCATCCAATCCTTCGCATCAAATGCGTGATGGAAATCAACAAACTTGAATAGCTTTCGGTTTGTAAACCGATCACACAAGTCACTTAAGATCGGGTCTTCTTCGTCACGCCACATTTGGAAGTAATACATAACAATCGTTTCATCAAGATTAATGTAATCGTCAACGGTCACATCTCCCTCTAAGAAACTTAAAAAGTGGGTGGGTGCTTGTTTAAAGCTGTAGTTCGCTGCGCACAACACTTTAACACGTTTAAATATTTTCGTTAAAATCACTTCCGCGCTTCGGCTAACCGGATGAAAGTATACTTGCCAGTACATTTGATACCGGCTCATAATGTAATCTTCAACCGCATGCATGCCACTTGTTTTTACCACAACTTGATCTTTAGTCGGTCGCATCACCCGTAGAATGCGTTCCAAATCAAAATGACCATAACTGACACCGGTAAAGTAGGCATCACGCAACAAATAATCCATCCGGTCCGCATCAATTTGACTGGAAATCATACTAATGATTAATTTATCTGGATGTGTCTTCTCAATCACACTCGCCACTTCTTCAGGAAATCCCCTACCCACTTTACGTAAAATTTGGTTTACCTCAGTGTCCCCAACAATGATCTGTCTTGTGAACTCCTCATGATCAAGTCCAAACACCTTTTCAAACGAATGCGAGTACGGCCCGTGTCCTAAATCGTGCAACAAGCTTGCGACTAATACTAAGAGACGCTTATCTTCATGCCAATACTCACGCCCTTTAAAGTTCTCAGTTATCCGCCGAACAATTTCGTAGACACCTAACGAATGGTTGAACCGTGAATGTTCCGCTCCGTGAAAGGTTAAAAAGGTTGTTCCTAATTGTTTAATCCGGCGTAGCCGTTGAAATTCACGCGTACCAATCAAATCCCAAATGATTTGGTCACGCACATGTATGTATCGATGAACAGGATCTTTAAATACCTTTTCTTCTGCTAATTGTTGGTCTTGATAGCGCATCTAACATCCCTCCTTTTGGTTTGTTCGCTCGCATATCTTATCTAATCATTATATAATACAAAGAGTAAATCTAAAAGACATAACCCATTAACAGGAGGAATCAGGTTTTGAAAGCTTACCAACACTTATTTAAAGATCAGCCTTTGCGCTTTTTTAATGACACGCATAACGATAGACAACCTTATCAGTCTTTCGCACTGGATGATGCACTCATCGAATCGATCGCTGAAACAAACATGCAAGCAATCCGTCTGTGGTCACATGACCAAACCATTATCCTCGGCATTGCCGATACAAAATTACCCCATTTTGAAACAGCGGTGAAACACTTAAAGTCACAGGGCTATAACGTTGTGGTCAGAAACTCGGGTGGTTTAGCCGTCGTCGCCGATGATGGTGTCTTAAGCATCTCTATTTTACTGCCTGATGCTAAACAGATTTCAATTCATGACGGATACGAGCAAATGGTCCAACTCGTCAAAGAAATTTTCCGTCCTTGGACAGAACAGATTGAAGCATTTGAAGTGGTTGGCTCTTATTGTCCAGGCGACTACGACTTGAGTATCAACGGGAAGAAGTTTGCTGGCATTTCTCAACGTCGCGTAAAAAACGGGATTAGCGTACAGATCTATTTAGCAATTACCCCTGATCATCAAGCGCGCGCAAAACTTATCAAACAGTTTTATCAACTGGGCATTAACGGGCAAGCGACAAAGTTTACCTATCCAACGATCCAACCCGATACAATGGAGGCACTCGCCACTTTACTCGCAATTGATCTTTCGATCGATGACGTTATGACGCGGATAACCAACGTCTTAACCGCTGACTTTCACTTAGTCCCCGGTGAATTAACAGCGGATGAGCTGACCTACTTTAACAAACGTGAACAACAAATGATTGACCGCAACAAAAAAGCACTTGGCGACCTCTTTTGAGGAGGTCCGCCAATGTGCTTTTTTCGTGTCTCACGTCATTCACTTACAGTTGCTTAGTCTTCAGCATGGTTTGCTTGCGCTGCCGTGATAATCGCTAATTTATAAACATCATCCGCATTACAACCACGCGATAAATCATTCACTGGTGCATTTAATCCTTGTAAGATCGGACCTACCGCATCATAGTTCCCTAAACGTTGCGCAATTTTGTAACCAATGTTACCTGCCTCTAGACCAGGGAAGACAAACACGTTCGCGTCACCTTGAATTTCTGAGTCTGGCGCTTTTTTCTCTGCCACACTTGGTACAAAGGCTGCGTCAAATTGGAATTCGCCGTCTAAAACAAGTTCAGGCGCCATTTCTTTAGCGATTCTAACAGCTTCAGAAACTTTTTCGGTCTCTTCTGACTGGGCTGAACCTTTAGTTGAGAAGCTTAACATCGCAACACGAGGGTCGATATCAAACATTTCAGCTGTTTCAGCTGAAGCAATCGCAATCTCCGCCAGGTCTTGACTGTTTGGCGCAATGTTAATCGCACAATCTGCAAAGACATATTTTTCTTCTTCACGTACCATAATAAAGACACCTGATGTTTTCTTGATTCCTGGACGTGTTTTAATAATTTGTAGAGCTGGTCGGACGGTTTTTGCAGTAGAGTTCACTGCCCCACTGACAAGTCCATCAGCTTTTCCCATATAAACGAGCATCGTTCCAAAGTAATTCATATCTTTTAGTATTTTACGCGCTTCTTCTTCCGTTGCTTTACCCTTACGGCGTTCAACAAAGCTTTCAACCATCGCGTCAAAGTCGTCATAATCTTCTGGGTTTACAACCTCACAATTGTTTAACGTTGAGTTTAATTCTAACGCTTGCTGTTCTAATTTACTTCTGTCACCCACTAGTACAGGTGTAACAATTCCTTCAGCAGCAAGTTTACTAGCAGCTTCTAAAATACGGTCGTCTGAACCTTCTGGGAATACAATTTTCTTAATGTTTCCGGCTAATTGGTCTTTCAATGTATCGAATAAGTTACTCATTATAATTACCTCCAAAAGTTATTCTGTTATAATAATACGACTTTTCCTGTTTAATTTAAAGAGTTACGGCTTATTTTCTAAAATTCTTTTCCAAACCGTTAAAATTTGTTCACATTTTATCCGAAAACGCTGTCAATATATCCCTCATTCTTCTTTCATGCACTAGCAAACAGCCACCTCCACATAGGAATGTCATCCGCCGACCTTTACTCATCCTCTTCCCTTTAGGGATGTTTTTAATCATACCAAAAAGCCTGCCACTGATCGTACAGGACAGGCTTCCTTTTTCGGCTTATTCGGTTCGTATGAGGAAACGCTCCCACTCCTTACCACCCACCTTTTCCGTTCATTTGAAGCAGGTGTCATCTTTTAAAAAGCCATTAAAAATCAAGCAATGAACCGCTCCCTTGCCCGTAAGGATCTGCATCGTTTTTCGGTTTACTGGTCGGTGTTTTAGAATGCGGTTGATAACTGTTGCCAATCATTTTTTGCAGTTCTAATGTTTCAGCATCGGTCGGTTGTGCTGTCGCTGCTTTTTGAGTGTCTTCCGTCTCAGAGTCATCTAACACCAGTTCCGTTAAGGAAGAAATTGCCCGCATATGTGCACGTCTTGTTTCACTATCGCTTGCTTGTTTCGCTCTACTAAGTTCTCGTTCAATTTGTTTTAATACCTTCTCTTCATTAATCATCTATTTCATCCTTTACGACTTATTTAATCCCTGGCCATGGCCATCCATGTATGCTTATCACTTTTATCTTAGCATAAGACCAAATCAATATGCATCTGATTCGCTATTCGTTATACTAGTAGTCATTAATGCATGGCACAAAAAACCTTTTCACTAGTTCAATTCATAAGATACGGAGGCTTCACTGATGCAATCAATGAATCAACGACTCGAACAATTCTCACTCGGTAAACACGAACGTCTAGTCGCCGTCTCAGGCGGACAAATTAACCAAAGTTATTATTTAAAAACAACCGCTGGCGAATGGTTTATCAAATGTAACGATACGGTCACCGCCGATTTTTTTGATTTTGAAGTGTACGGCTTAGCATTGCTTCGTCAAACCGGTACCGTCAAGACACCTAAAGTCATCGCACAATCCAGTGATACGCTCGTCCTTGAATGGCTAACGCCAGCGCAAACAAAAGAAGCAGAAGCACACTTAGGTCAAACACTTGCTCAACTTCATCAGCAACCGCACTTACACTACGGTCTAGGCCGCGATGGTTATATCGGTACGCTTTTGCAACCAAATCAATTACTCGATGATTGGTTGACTTACTACCGTGATTTCAGGTTAATGAACCAGCGCAAAATCGGCATCGAACGCGGCACACTTTCTGGTATGCGTCTAAACAGGCTTGATACGCTGCTTAGTAAGCTTGAGCGTTACATCCCTAAAAACCCCGGTGCTTCTTTACTGCATGGCGATTTATGGGGAGGAAATTGGATAAGTACCGCTGCTAATCAAGCGTATGTAATTGATCCCGCCGTAGTTTACGGGGATCGTTATTTTGAACTTAGTTATACCGAACTATTCGGGGGATTTTCGTCAGATTTCTATCATCATTACCAGGAAATGATGCCGATTGAGAGCGACTACCAAGCGGTCAAACCGCTCTATCAACTGTTTTTCCTTTTGGTCCATTTAAATATATTTGGCGAACGTTACGGTCCGGCCGTCGACCGGATTTTAGCAGACTTCACTTAAGTTTTTCGTTAACACGCTTTCAGCAGGCACAATAATGCTCCCTTGCCTGTGATTATGGACCATGATACAGTGGATTAAACCTCCGACAACCCTAAACCATGAAGTAATCGAGCCAGACGACTATCGCTAAAGCAATAGGGAACGTTTTTATACCAACATTCCTAGCGATAATACATTAGTCATTATTGACGGGTTTAGGATTACCGGCTATACCACTAAGAAGGGCGTGCTTAAGATGAGCAAAAAAACCTTATTATTTTTAGCGGTGCTTTATGCAGGCGTAACTTTTATTTTGGATACGCTCCTGCAAACTGCCATCGGTCAATTTATGATGACTTTAAGTTTCTTAGCGTTCATATTAGCGGTGATTGGCGCTACATATTCCCTCGTCACGTTCTTTTTTAAGGCATTCACTTACAATCAAAACCGCACAAAGAACCATTGATGATCCCTTAGACGCATCAATAGTTCGACTTGAAATAAACATGACGCCTTTATAGCACCCTTGCTTACATGCCAAAAGCGACTCGATTACGTTTCGAGTCGCTTTAATGATTTTCGCAAAGCTTGAACGTTCAACTCAATCAACGGTTGAAATGACACCCAAATAGGTCGACTTGATAGGACAAAGACAATCAAGAGACTAATCCCTGCGGCAACGCCTACATCAAGTAGATTATAGATTTGTATCATCCCTGACTGCCTGAAATATTGAATAAAGAAACCATGCAGTAAATAAACGTAGAGGGATTTTTGCCCTAAGTCCGTAAAGCGCTTACGGCATCTTGGGATCAAACTAAACACGATGAAACTAAAGAGTGTTGCTAGAAGATAATAAGTAAGGCGATACCACACACCAAAACTAGGGGCACCTAATGCCTGATACGAGCTCGACTGAAACAACCAACCCGATGAGAAGTTCCCAAACATATACAATACCGTCCATGCTGCAAAGAGAACGCTCAGCATCACTCCAACCTTGCGGAAACGAAACGTCGAAAGCAACCGATCTTTATCGAGATGATAGCCAAGTAAAAAGAAGGGGAAAAAGACAAAAGTACGTGAGAGACTATAACTATGGTCAATACCCTCTATAAACCCAACAATCAGACCAAGTCCAATCGCAAGCAATAAACCTGTTTTCGGTTTTAATCGCTTAAAAAAAGTAAGCAACACGTTCCACGAAAAGAGACTGATCATAAACCAGAGCGACCAATGCGGGTCAGCAATACTCTTTACAGGTGCGACATTTGCAATGGCGTAGTACCCATTGTAGATAACTTGAAAAACCAAATAAGGGATAAGTAACTTCTTCGCCAATTGTACCCCCTCACGAACCGTATGGATGCCACGTTGAAAATATCCACTCAGCAGTATCATCGCCGGCATATGAAAGACGTAAATCAGTTGATAAAGCGCCGATACACCACGCACATCTTCAATCATCGGTTGAATCACATGACCAAAGACCACAAGTACAATCAATATAAATTTTGCATTATCAAAAAATGGTTCGCGTTTCATGATGTCAATCATCCTCTTCGTTATTAGGTGGAATTTTCGCTGTTTGTGATAGTCTATTACCTTGTCAGCTAATAGCGAAACCCCAAACACAGACTTGTAAGACATTTGTAACCAGATTGTTACCCTCTTCATCGTCTTGTCATATTAATTCGTTCTTTAACTTAGAACAGTTAAAAAAACAATGATAGTTTTGCACTATTTTACTTGCAGAAAAATGCGGTTGGTCGTATGATAAAAGTATAAATGAACCGAGACGTAAGTCTCTTTCACCCGTCCTCGTTTAGATACAGCGCAACAATTGTATGCATCTAAGTTCCTGCTTTTCTCCTCGTTACAAAGACAATGAAAGGTGTTGCTAATCTACCTAGAGGGAGTCGTTATCATGCAGATAATTAAGTTATTCGGCCTGGTTTTTACCGTTCTTTTTATTTTTGTCGGTTGTGCTGAAGATGAAACGGTGATTCACTCAGCGCCAAGAGAAGAGATTACTATCCCTCAAACACCCGATACAATGTCGAGTGTTTTGACCCAATTAAATACGATTGAACCTAAAGTCGCTTTAACATTTAATGGTTTAGCTCGTCAGTCCGAAATGGAGAAACTCGTCGGCCAGCTTGATTCACTAAATATTAAAGCGACCTTTTTTATTCAAGGCATGAAAATCCGAACAGAACCAGAATTAATTCGTTATTTACTTGACCGTGGTCATGCTGTTGAAAACAATACCTTGAATCATGTGCTTGTTGACGGGCTAAGTTATGAGGAACTCTACCAAGAGTTATTTTTAACGAACCGCGCCTTAGAAGAAGGGTTTGCTATCACACCGGCTTATGTTCGCAGTCGTTCAGGTGACTCGTCAGAAGCATTTAACTATGCAGCTGCTGCTTTAGATTTACAAGTCGTCTCGTCAAGCATTAATCCGCGTGACGCCGATATGCAATCCGCTGAAGAAATTACCGCTTATGTCGACCGCTTTTTAACGAGAGGCAGTATTATTCAGCTAAACACTTACTTGAATCCGGCTGTCATCGAGGCGATTCCCTTGATTTATCAAGCGGCGACCAATAAAGGGCTTACCTTAACAACACTTGCTGACCTTGAGAAGGCAGCTTTACCTGTTTCAACAGAAGATTTCAGCAATAAATTATCTGAAGAATCAGATTATGAAGCAGTTAAGCCTGTCGTGATTGATCATTTTCAAACCGATGAACGCGTACTTAGTCTGACCTTTGACGACTACGCCAGCGAAGCAACAACGGTCGCCTTACTTGATATTCTTGATCAATACAACATCAAGGCTACGTTTTTCTTTATCGGACGGGGGCTCGCACCTAACCCCCAACTTGCGCGTCTTATTTATAGTCATGGACATGGCGTCGCTAACCACTCTTACAGCCACCAAGTCGTCACAACCCTAACGGCAGAAGAGCTACAAAAAGATGTCATTAAAAATGATCAACTGATTGCACAAGCGATTCAAGCGAAACCTCTGAACTATTTTAGACCACCGCAAGGGTTGATTGATGATGAACGCGCAAAAATCATACAGGCAACCGGGGTTGATTATATTATTTTATACGACGTGGCTTCTTGGGACTGGAACATGGACATTAGTAGTGATGACGTCTTTAATCGTGTCATTGAACGAACAGGACCAGGTAGTATTATCACCATGCATTTAATGGATGATGCGCATACACTTGACGTGCTCCCCCGGATTTTAGATCATTACCTTGCCGCCGGGTACCGGTTTTTAACATTAGAAGAGATGATCACAGACTATAAAGAAGGCGGGGAGCGTTATGAGTAAACGCGAAAAATTCACCTTACTAAGACCCGAACGCCGCATGCTTTCCCACGTGCCCGATCCCGAAGGCATTCGCCATCACTTAGATCGACGTGGTGAAGATGCAGGGCATCAACATGCCGACACCAATGTCAAATATAAAGATGTGTTACACGGCCGCCGTTATATTACTGGCTTTCCCGTTGCCTTAAAACGACGAAAACAGACCTATCACTTGCGATGCGTTGATATTTCTAATACCGGTATGTTGGTTGAAGAACGCGCGGAACGGCCACTAAAGCTAGAGGAAGCAGCGCGTGTGGAAGTGAAAGCAAAAATCCCAAGTGGCGCCATGCCTGAGGGCTATGAATCTTCGATTCATTTAAAAGCAAACGTAGTTCGACGTTTTGATAAAACGATTGACGGTGAAGCATACACCTACGTTGCCCTGCAATTTGAACAACCGATCGATCACTACTTGAATAAGAAAAAATGGCAACTCTCGATTTTTTCAGCCAGTTTGTTTTTACTGTTTATCAGTTTTGTCATTGTTCTCATGCGTGCAGAAAGCATCATCTACTTCCGCTTCAACAAAGCACTTTATTTTTATAGCATTGTCGCTGCAAGCTTCTTACTCAGTCGTTATGTCTTCGGTATGCTGTACCGTCCCTATAAGCTCGATATGACTTATCACCCGGGTGTTTCCATTGTTATCCCCGCCTTCAATGAAGAAGCGTGGATTGAACGGACGATTCACTCTTGTTTAGACCAAATGTATCCTTTGGAACAACTCGAGGTCATTGTCGTTGATGATGCTTCAACAGATCAAACGGAACAAAAAGTCCGGCATGCGCTAGAAAAATTAAACCTATTAGGTGAACGGTTTAACATTCACGAACGTCTTACCTATCATCGATTTTCAGAAAACCGCGGTAAACGTGAAGCGTTGGTCACAGGCACCGCTTTAAGCAAACATGATTTAGTTGTCTTTGTGGATTCTGACAGTTTCTTAGAACCGAATGCCATCGCGAACTTGGTTCAACCATTCAAAGACCCTAAAATGGGTGGAGTTGCAGGCCGAACTGATGTAGAAAATAAATACACCAATGCCCTAACAAAGTTACAAACGGTCCGTTATTACGTTGCCTTTCGCATCATGAAAGCAGCTGAATCAACCTTTGACGCCGTGACTTGTTTATCTGGTCCTTTGTCATGTTATCGGAAAGCGTTAATTGAACGTTATCAAGATGACTGGTTAAATCAAACGTTCTTAGGACAAAAAGCAACCTTTGGGGATGACCGGAGCATGACGAATTTTATTTTGAAACACCACCGTACCAGCTACCAAGACCAAGCGGTTTGTTCAACCGTTGTGCCTTCGTCGTACCGAGGCTTCTTAAAGCAACAAATGCGCTGGAAGCGCTCATGGTTAAGAGAATCTTTACGCGGGCTCACCTTTATGTGGAAAAAAGAACCGTTTATGTTTCTCTTTTTCTTTATTGGCCTTGTCGTTCCGATTCTTGCACCTGTGATTGTTCTGTACAATATGGTATACGTCCCTTTAACCTATCACGTGTTCCCGACCACCTTCTTAGTTGGGTTAACGCTCATGGCATTGATGCTTAGTTTTGCTCATCTTTTGTTTAAACGCTCAAACATGTGGGGCTTCGGTTTACTATTTGTCATCTTTTATGAATTTGTCTTACTCTGGCAGATGCCCGTTGCTTGGGTCACCTTTTGGAAATCAACTTGGGGGACGCGTGAGACACCAGAGGATATTCGCGCTAAAGAAAAAGCCAACAAGCGTAAAGTAAACCGTCGACTAAAACGCAAACTAAAAGCTGATAAAGCTAGTCATGGGGTGAAATAATGCGCAAAAACAAAAATAAAATTAAAGTCTTCAAGTCAATCATTGAACTAATCGTCATTGTTTTGTTAGGCATTGTCATTGTTCGGGCCATCTTTTTCACTGAACACTATCAAACGTTAGACGCCGATAGCTTCACGAACAATGATGCCTTTATTGCTTTATCTTACTTTGGTGTAGATCGTAGTGGCCAAAGCAAATACATTAAAAAAGAACAATTAGAGCTTCAGCTTAACACTTTGAAACAACAAGGATTTGAGACAATTTCGCAACAAGACATTTTAAACTTTTACCACGAGGGGACGCCGTTACCTCGTCGCGCATTATTTCTTTCGTTTGAAGACGGACGAAATGACTCAAGTATTTTTACTCAACCGCTTTTAGAAGCATTAAATTACAAGGCCACCATGTTTACCTATGCGGACAAAATGGAAAGTAAAGACACCAAATTTTTGAAACCAAAAGATTTAACCAACATGAGCAATAGCGGGTTTTGGGAAATTGGTTCGAACGGTTATCAACTCACTTATATTAATGTATTTAATTCCAAAGGTGAAGCCCTTGGCGTCATCCCAGAAAATGCCGTTCCAGATAAAGCGGACATTGAATACTATAACCATTATTTGATGGATTATTTTCGTGACGGCTTTATGATGCCAACCGAAACACGCCGAGAAATGGAAGCACGCATCAACGCTGACTACGAAGCGATGCAAACCATTTATCAAACACAGTTTGAAATGCCTGTTCAAGCTTATGCTATCATGCATGCCAACCGCTTATATAATACGATGGATCCTGATGTTGAGGCAGCTAATGATCAAGCCATGAAAGATCAGTTCTCCCTCCATTTCAACAGAGATACCACCAGCCTTAACACCCGTGAAACGGATATTTATAACTTGAGTCGTCTTCAAGTTGCCCCGTTCTGGTCAGTGAATCACTTACTGATGCGGATCAAAAGCGACAGCGATCTTCCGTTAGCTTTTGAGACGGGACCCGGAGATCATCACGAGGCTTGGGAGACGAATCAGGGTGTCGGTTATTACGACGAAGCGCAAATCATTCTTACCAGCAATCCTGAGGAAGAAGTGATTTCCACTTTAATCAACCCGATTGAAACGCCGTTTGAAGTGTCTACAAAACTAAGCGGCTTTGTCATGGGCGAGCAGTCCCTTTATTTAAATCATCAAACTGCACCAGAACGCTTGAAGTTTAGCCTGAGTCAAAATCAATTGACCATTTCGTCTTTTGATACAGAAAAGCAGACAACCTCCTTGTTGTACCGTCAATTGTTAGATGACATCGCTTGGAACGGTGAAGATTACCGGTTCAGTAAAGCGTCTGTCTACAATTTTACGGACACGCAACAAGGCTCGCGAATTAATCACGTTGCTTTTCCTAACACCTTAAAAAACAATCGCCGTTTACAATTAACCGTTACCGATAACCGTATCACCTGCTTTGTTGATGGTAAGTTAATTTTTGACTACGCCAACGATTTGTCCGTTAATTACACCTTACAGTTGGCCGGTCAAGCAACTGATGAAGAAGCCGGGTTTGAACAATACCGGGATACGATTTATGATGCAACCTTTGAGGACTTTATCATTAAAGACGTTGATCATGATACCGTCATTTATACGCAGCAACTCTCGACCATGAAACGCTACTGGAAACACATCAATAATTTCTTTTCAACTGCTGTGGATTACTTTATCGATACTTTTTGATGAGAGGATGAATGATCGAATGGGACACAATCGCTATCAACTTATCTACATGCTCACTGTGCTATTCATCCTCTCAGGTTGCATGGCAAATGATGCAGATGTTTTAGTAGAACCTGCACCAGCAAATCAAACAGATCCAACAACATCCTTATGGTTGGTTGATTGGGAAGACCATTTAAGTACCAAAGACTTAACGACCATTAACACACCGATTGACCAGCTCTTGTTATTTACTGTCTACTTTGATGCCAATAACGACCTTTATTTAACCGATGAGGGATTAGCACTGATTGAACAAGTGAAAATGAAGCACAACGAGAGCACCCATTATTTAACCTTTGTGAATGATCAATTTCTAACAGATGGCTCCACCATTCAAAAAAGTCCAGCTTTATTAGAAGCCCTTTTAGCTTCTGAGACGACAATTGAACAGCACATCGAGGCAATCGTCACCTTAATTTCGACACACGACGTCTTAAATGTAGAAATCGATTACGAACAAATCCCTAACCACTTAATCGATCCATTTCTAACCTTTATCACGCAATTAAATCAGCGCTTAACAGCAATTAGCGCAGACCTGCGTGTCGTATTGGAACCTAGCTTTCCTATTGAAGACGTTTCGTTACCAGAAGACGTTACCTTTATTGTGATGACTTACAATCTCCATGGTTTTCACGGTGGCCCTGGCCCTAAGACCGATTACCAGTTATTAAATCAACTAACCGAAGCCTATAAACCTTATGGCCGACAAATCGGTTACGCCTTAAGCAATGGCGGTTTCTTTTTTAGTGATCAAGATACGATTGTGGCGCTGACTGAAGCTGAAATTGTATCCCTAATCGAAACCAATCAACTCGTCCCAACACGTGATCCTAAGAGTGACGCAAACTATGTCAGTTTAAGTTTAAACGGAGAAACAGGCATTCTTTGGTACGCTGACGCGGTAACCTTAACCAACTGGTCCACATTTATCTCCAACCATAGCACGCCCGCTGATATTTCAATTTGGCGTGCTGGTGGAATCAGTGATTATACACGCACTTTTTTTGACACGTACAACACACGCACCGAATGAAAGCGAGGGAGAAAATAATGACGGACATGATTGCTGTGATTGGACTCGGATACGTCGGGTTGCCCCTAACCATCACCTTAGCTAATCATTATCGTGTGATTGGTTATGATTCTAACGAAGCTAAAATCACTAAACTGCATGCCGGCATTGATTATACCGATGAAGTCGGGGCAGGTGCACTGATCAATAGCTCAGCTCAATTTACCCATTCAAGCGCAGAAATCGAAGCTGCGAATATCTACATTGTTACCGTCCCAACACCGGTGCATGCTGATAAAACGCCTGATTTAAACCCGCTAATCAATGCGTCACAATTGATTGGTCCTTATCTTCGGGTAGGAGACATGGTGATTTATGAATCAACGGTTTATCCCGGCACAACTGAGGAAGTCTGTGTACCGATTCTTGAGCGTACCTCACGTCTTTATTTAAACGAAGGATTTAGTGTCGGCTACTGCCCCGAGCGGATTAACCCAGGTGACAAGGCACATACTGTGACCACGATTAGTCGGGTCATTAGCGCCAGTAATCCCGAGGCACTGACGAAAGTCACTGCCATTTACCAGCACGTGACCTCAGGTGAGCTTCATGTGGCACCTTCAATTAAGGTAGCAGAAGCGAGTAAAGTCATCGAAAATGCACAGCGTGACGTTAATATTGCTTTCGTCAATGAATTAGCCATTGCCTTTCATTACATGGGGATCGACACCCAAGATGTTCTTGATGCAGCAAACACGAAGTGGAATTTCCTGAACTTTAAACCGGGACTGGTCGGGGGGCACTGCATCAGCATTGACCCCTACTACTTTATTTACAAAGCTGAACAGCTCGGGTACCATTCACAGCTGTTAGCATCCGCACGGATGATTAATCAACAAATGGCAAACTTCGTCACCCAGGCCATCATTAAACAAGCTCTAAAAGCCAATAAAGGGCTTCCGATTGATCGGATTGGTATCCTTGGCGTTACCTTTAAAGAAAATTGTGCCGACTTAAGAAATTCCAAAGTTTTTGATATCATCGAGGCGTTAAAAGATTACAACATTGATGTGTTGGTTCATGACCCTATTGCTGATCCATTACTCGTCGAACGAGACTATCAGCTCAAGCTCGCGTCACTCGATCACTTTAAAGCGTGTGACGGGATTGTTGTTGCGGTTGGCCACCAGTTTTATCGTGATGATTTAACCGCTAGCGACCTTAAAGGCATGCTTAAAACTGATCGTCATCTCGTCTTCGATTTAAAAAGCATTTACCCAAAAGCTGACTTTGAAGCACAAGATTTGAAAATGTGGCGCATATAAATGCTCTGCGAACGAGAGCTTAGGCGGACTGATGTTGGTCAGATCGCTTAAGCTTTTTATCTGACAACGCCTAGAAGTAAGCACCTTGATTAAACAGCCACCACGTAGATGCTCGGTCTCTACTTTCACCTTTTCAAGCGTCACGCTTTCAACACGACCTCTCCAGAAGAAGCACGCCTTCCCCTCTTAATTATACAAAGCTTATACGTCGACAACCTAATTTTTGCTTGCTATACTATAGCTACATTACATAAACAGAAAAAACGGAGGATAACGCATGCACTTACTTTTAAAATACCGAAAAATCGTTTGGGTCTTGATGCTGCTACTAATAGCTGTCGGCGTCTTTACCTACATCCAATTACCAAAACGGGACATCCCAGAAATCAATCAAGAATTAGCGGCGATTTCTGTTGTATACCCCGGGGCTACCCCAGCGACCATGGAGAAAGCGATAACCAATCCGGTTGAAGACGCACTCGACGGGATTGACGGCATCACCGATCTTAACTCCACTTCAACAAATGGTTTCGTTAATGTTACCGCTGTTCTTGATGGTGCGAGTGACGCAACAACGACTTATCAAGCCATTAATCAGGCGATTAATGATGTAAAAGGACAGTTTCCCACTGAGGTGCGTTCTGTCAGTGTCAATACCGATTTAATTCAAGCTAACGTTGAGACCTATCATCTTTTAAGTCGCGACTTAGGTCCCTTGTTAAACTTACGTCCCACTATTGATCAATTTGTCGAAGACTTGCTTGCGATCAATGGCGTAAAAGGTATTGATCTCCGCGGTTTACCTGATGAACGTCTTTCGGTCAGTATCGAACCTGAGTTGCTTGCTCGGTATCAACTGCAACCAAACGCAATCATTGAAACTTTGTCTGAGACCCTGTCTCCGACAGCACTCGGTTCAGAAGAAAAAGATGGTGAACTTGTCTCCTTATCCCTACCAGGTTATCAATCCCTGGAAGACTTAAACGAAACAATTGTCACGACGAATGAGAATGGACCCATTCGCTTAAAGGACGTCACGACAATCACGCGTGATACAGCAGCGATTGATACGTATATCCATCAAGATGGTCAATATGCGTTATCGTTAACGGTCCAAGCAGAAGATGGCATAAACATTCAAAGTTTAGAAGCACCCTTAAATGCTGCAACCACGGCTTTTGAAGAAAGTTTACCTCCTGATGTCAGTCTGAACACATACTTCAGCCAATTAAATATTATTGATGACGTTTACGCGTCACTGTTACAATCGTTATTTATTTCATTAATTGCCGTGATGGTCATTATGATTCTCGGTCTGCCGATCTCATCTGCGATTATCGTCGCGCTGGCAATCCCTTTATCAATGGTCATTGGCCTCATTCCTTTACCTTATAACGGGGTTGATTTAAATCAAATCTCGATTATTGGGATCATTGTTGCGATTGGTATTTTAGTTGATGATGCGATTGTGGTAAATGACAACATCGAACGCCGCTTTCGTCTCGGTGACAACGCCTTAGACGGTGTCTTAAACGGCATCAAAGAAGTCCGCGTCTCGATCATTACCTCAACGTTACTGATTGCCTTTAGCTTTGTGCCACTCACCTTTTTATCAGGGAGTAATGGTGACTTTATTCGCGCCTTACCGTTAGCACTTGTTTACACCGTGCTAGCTTCAACTTTACTAGCTTTAACATTCATGCCAACCTTACGGTTTGCTTTAAAACAGCAGAAAGATGCGCAACCTACACGCAGTGGACTATTAAGTGGCTTATTCGATAAATTAAGTGATGTTTACGCCGACAAAGTCATACCATTCAGCTTAAAACGACCCCTGTTAACGATTGCGCTTACGTTTGTCATGACGCTTGCTATGCTCAGTACGTTCTTCATCGTTCCCTTTGAATTCTTCCCAGCAGCTGAACGTGAAGAAGTAACCATCACTGCCCGTCTAGATGAAGGCACTACACTTGAAGCAACACGCGAACGCTTAATCGCCATTGAAGAATACCTAAACGAACAGGCACCTGAAGTAACCGAAACAACCAGCTACGCTGGACGTGGTCTCCCTGCCATTTTTGGGTCAACGCTCACAAATTCAGGCGAGAATACCGGGCAGATTGTTGCACGCGTTGACCTCTCATCAACCAAGGTCCTTGATTTTATCGATCACTATGAACAAGACTTGCGGCAACAGTTTAGTGACGTTCAACTTGAATTATCAACCATTGTCTCTGGACCACCGGCAGGACCTGATGTTGCCTTAGATATTCAAGGTGAAGACTTAACGACACTCACCACTTACGCCAATGATTTATCCGCAAAACTTGATGCCCTTGATTCGACAAAACTCGTCAAATCAAATGCTGTAACTAAACCGGTTATTGAATTAAATATTGATGAACCGGCACTATTCAATTATGGTTTTACGCGTCAGCAAGTTGAAGGGTTAATGCAGCTTGCGAATATCGGGGCACCGATTGGTACCTTTGACAACGGCAAGGACCGCTTACCTGTCAATGTCACTTATAATGATGGTGATCCTGACGGTTTAGCTTTATCAGCACTTGAGTTGGCTAGCTTTAGCGGGGAATCACCGGTACCGACCATCGTGCCGTTAGCCGATTTCATCAGTGAAGAACGCAACGAACAAATCAGTGCCATTAACCATATCAACGGAGAACGCACCGTCACCTTAGCAATCTTTAGTGATGGTGATGATTTTGCTCGTGACCTTGATGCAGTGCTAAATGATTTTGAAGAGACGTTACCCACGGGCATCACTATTGTTGAAACAGGTGAACAAGCGAGTCAAACTGCATTCTTCTTAGAAGTTGGGAAACTCTTCTTAGTCGTCTTGTTTTTAATTTATATGACGCTTGCGATTCAATTTAATTCACTAACTACACCGCTTTTAGTCAGCGCGACCATTGTCTTAGCGGTCAGTGGGGCAGGGCTTGGTTTGCTTATTTCCGGAGAACCACTCAGTTTCCTAGCGGTCCTTGGTATCGTCGCACTGTCTGGGGTCATTGTTCGCAACGCCATCCTTCTCATTGAATTTATCGAACAAAATCGCGATCAGTATTCATCCGTTAATGAAGCTTTCATTGAAGCTGGACGTCAACGACTCCGTCCAATTCTTTTAACGACATTAACATCGATGGCCGCACTGATTCCGATTATTATCACTGGTGATGTGCTCTTTAAACCATTAGCCGTGTCGATTGTTTACGGCATCTTGTTTGCTACGTTGTTAACGTTATTATCGATTCCACCACTTTATCTATTACTCGTTAGAGCACGGACTCGAAAAGATAAACAAGCATCGTAACGCTTAGCCGTTGATACACAAAAAATTGTCCAACAAAAAAAGCGAGACGGCCTCATTTTCTGTCGTCTCGCTTTTCTCTTTTGCATATTTTTTGTAATTCTTTATATAAAATATGCTATGATATCACTAGACTACAAAAAAAGGATGTGACATAGGTGACAAGTCAAAAACCGTTTCGCTGGTTAGTATACGGCATCTTAATTTTCACCTTGATTTACTTAATCTCTCTAACAGGTTTTATCTTTGTACCGGTTGGGTTACTGATCGCTTCAATTGCTGTGCCAATTGTTGGGGCAGGTTTACTTTTCTACATTACCAACCCGCTCGTCAACCTATTAGAAAAGTATAAAGTTAAACGGATTTTCGGTGTTTTAATTGTTTTCGTACTGATTATCCTAGTCGGCTATTTGATTACTCTTTTCCTCGTTCCACCTTTACAAGAACAGATGACGCGATTGGTTAACAATGCACCTGCGATTGCGAATTGGTTCGAAGAACTATGGATCATGTGGCAAAACAGACAAGAATTCTTGCCTCAAGCAATGGAAGATTCTGTTCAGAATGTAATTGATAATTTAGACACGTATGCAGAAAATGTGATTACTTCACTCTTTTCAGTCATTAGTTCATTATTTAGCTTTTTATTCTCGTTCGTTATGATTCCGTTCTTCTTGTTCTTTATGTTGAAAGACGGCCATAAATTCGCACCATTTATTACCCAGTTTTTCAGTGAACAAAAAGCTAAGAGTTTGAATTTACTATTGGTAAACATTAACAAAACCTTAAGTTCGTTCATTCAAGGACAGGCAATCGTAAGTTTAGTGGTCGGGATTATCTTGCTGATTGGTTACTCGATTGTCGGCCTGAATTATGCGTTAGTACTTGCCCTCTTCGGCTTATTCATGAACCTGATTCCTTTTGTCGGTCCGTGGCTTTCAGCTATTCCCGCTGTCATTATCGGTTTTTTCCAAGATCCAATGGTTGGGGTTTGGACAGCAGTAATTATGATTGTTGCGCAACAGATTGAAGGTAACTTCATTTCACCAAACGTCATGGGGAAAGTATTAAACTTACACCCACTGACCGTAATTACCGTTATTTTAGCGGCTGGAGCCATCTTTGGTTTTGTTGGGTTACTTCTTGCCGTACCAAGTTATGCTGTAGCCAAGACAATCATTAGTCACTTTTATCATGTTTATACAAACTCAAGGCCCGTCGGTCAAAAGAATATTTTTTAACATAATGTCTTCCTCCGATGATTCGGACGGAAGACATTTTTATGTTAGAATGGGGAAGGTATTTTAAAAAGCCTACATAGAAAGTGAGCGGAGCAATGTGGTTCAATTTAATGACGCTTTACATATATTAAAAGCTTATTTCGGTTATGATTCGTTTAGAGACGGTCAAGCTGACTTAATCAAATCCAGTTTAAAACAAGAAAACACCTTAGGCATTATGCCAACCGGAGGCGGTAAGTCGATCTGTTATCAAATCCCGGGCATTTTATTAGACGGAACCGCTGTAATTATTTCACCATTAATTTCTTTAATGAAAGATCAAGTCGATGCATTAGAGACATACGGGGTTAAAGCAACCTTTATTAATAGCAGTTTAGATAAAGAGACTTACATGACCCGAATGCGCGCCATTCAAGAGGGGGCATATGATTTTGTTTATGTTGCACCCGAACGTTTTGATCATGAGTGGTTTTTTAATGTGATTCAATCGATTAAGATAAGTTTCATTGCCTTCGATGAGGCCCATTGCATCTCACAGTGGGGGCACGACTTCAGACCAAGTTACCGTTCGATTATTCATCGGATTCAACAACTCCATCATGTCCCGTTTATGATGGCTCTTACCGCAACTGCTACGCCTGAAGTCATTCGTGATATCCAACACTTACTTCAGATCAGTGTGGACCATACCATCAACACCGGTTTCCGACGCGAAAATCTTCACTTTCATTTATTGAAAGGCCAAGATAAATCAACGTTCATTACCGACTATGTTAAAAACCATACCCAAGAATCAGGGATTATTTATTGCCCGACGCGAAAGACAGTTGAACAGGTCCATGGTTTATTGATTAAGAAGGGCTTTAAAGCCGCTTACTATCACGCGGGTCTGTCTGAAGATAAACGCATTTTAGAACAAAACCGTTTCATCAGCGATGAACGGACGATTATGGTCGCCACCAACGCCTTTGGTATGGGGATTGACAAAAGCAACGTGCGCTACGTGATTCACCACAGCATGCCGATGAATATTGAAGCCTATTACCAAGAAGCTGGACGAGCCGGTCGCGACGGGGAGCCGAGTGATTGTATTTTAATGTATAATCCGCAAGATGTTCAGCTGCAGAAATTTTTAATTGAACAATCCAAACTCGATGATGAGAAAAAGCAATTGGAATATAAAAAATTACAAGCAATGATTAACTATTGCCACACCAATCAATGTTTACTTGTGTATATGCTAGATTACTTTAATGACCAGTTCTCTAAAGATGATTGTATGCACTGTTCCAATTGTACCGACACAACTGAGCGAACGGACCGAACAGTTGATGCGCAAAAAGTTTTTTCTTGTGTCATCCGCATGAATCAACGTTTTGGGGCTACCTTAACAGCCAAAGTCTTAAAAGGATCAAAGGATCAAAAGGTGCGTCAATTTAAATTTGATCAGCTCTCAACCTATGGGTTGCTTAAGCACCTCACCGAAAAACAAATTGTTCAGTTTATCCATTTATTAATTGCTGAAGGTTATCTTTCACCCGGCGAAGGCCAATACCCAACCTTGAAATTGACTGAAAAAGCGGTCAAGGTCTTAAAAGAACATGCCCCAGTCTGGTTGAAAACGCCAGTGGTTAAAGAAGCAGCGGTGACAGATTATAACGCCACCATGTTTGAGGATTTACGGCAACTACGTAAAGGACTAGCCGAAGAAGAAGGGGTGCCTCCATACGTCATCTTCTCTGATGCCACCTTAAAAGACCTTACCCGGCAACTGCCAACAACGAAGCAGGCCATGCTTCAGATTAAAGGGGTTGGTGAGAAGAAGTTTGACCAGTACGGGGAGCCGTTTATGCAATACATCATTGATAAAGATCGTGAGCGCCCCAGTTACTTAGTTAGTTTTGAACGTTATCAAGGTGGTGAGACCATCCATCATATTGCTAGACGGCGCAACATTAAAGTCGACACGGTCATGGACCATCTCCTACAGGCTTACGACGACGGGGAAACGATTGATTTCACCGACTTCTTCGATGAGGAAGTGGAAAATCATGTGCTCGATGCTTATGAAGAAGTCGGTGAAGCTCGGCTTAAAGCGATTAAAGACATGGTCTACGATGAGATTGATTATAAGACGATTAAGGCCGTCCTCGTCAAACATCACCAATACGAGCAATAACGCGATCTCTTCATCTTTCGTTAAAGGTGAGCTGAATACTTGAGTGGTTCAGACAACACCTGTACTGGCATGACATCATAAAACGTCATGTCAGTACAGGTGTTTTTTATTAACTTCAGCCAGTGTCACGATTACCTTGCTCGAAATATGATGCATCAGTACGAAAATCGTTATTTTTTCCTATAATATAATTGAAGTATTTCATTCTATTTTCCTGTATAATACGTATATCACAACATATGAGGAGCGTTTTCTAGATGAAAAGTATTAGAATGAAGTTAGTATTGTATTTTTCGGTAATAATGGCTGTAGCTTTAGCACTTTTAGGTTTTATTATCATGAATGGCGCAAGTGAAGCAATTGAACAAGAAGCAGAAGAAGGCCTTCTCTCGCTTGCTACAGAAGGGGCAAGAGTGACCGATAGTCGACTCGACAGTAAATTTATTTATCTTGAAGGGTTGACTAATCTTCCGGAAATTCAGTCAGACACCCGTGACATCGATAGCGCGATGGACATTTTTCTAGACCGGGTGGAAGAAACAGACTATTTACGTATCGGAATTGCTGATTTAGATGGCAATTTATATTTGTCTGATTCGTATGGCAACGACGGCGATATCGTTGATATATCTGAACGCGACTATTACCATGCTTCCCTAAACGGCGAGCGTGGTCTGATGCCACCTTCGCTTAGTGTCAATCCCGCAGATGGGGATCGCTTAATTATGGTCACCTCTGTACCTATTATTGAAGCCGGTCAAATCACTGGTGTTTTGGTTGCGGTCGGCGATGCTGACTTTCTTAGCTTGATTGTTGACGACATTCAATTTGGAGAAAACGGTTATGCATATATGATTAATGAAGAAGGGACAGTTGTTGCCCACCCCAACCGAGACATGATTAGGGATTTCTTTAATCCGATTCTACAAAGCGAAGAGGATGCTTCGCTTGATTCAGTCGCTCAGCAATTCTCTGAAATATTGTCGGCTTCATCCGGAGTCGGTAATTACAATTTCGAAGGGAACGATTTATATTCTGGATTCTCTGACATCGGTGATACTGGCTGGAATTTAATTGTTACTGCCGATGAAGATGAGGTACTTGCAAGTGTGAATAACTTACGTACAACAGCGATCCTCATGACGATTATCGCTGTCGTGATTGCGATTGTGCTTACCTTTTTTGTCGGCACAAGCATATCAAAACCGATTCAATCGGTTTCTCAGTCGGCAGCAAAGATTGGTGAGTTAGATTTACGACAAGACATCGATGGAAAACTTTTAAACAGTAAAGATGAAGTCGGTCAGTTGGCACATGCCCTGCAGAACATTACGAATAATGTGCGTCAGGTTGTCTTTGATATTAACGATTCCGCCGGAAATGTCTCAGCTTCCTCGGAACAATTAACGGCCACCTCACAACAATCTGCTTCAGCCTCAGAAGAAGTGGCATCAACGATTCAGGATATTGCTGACGGGGCGGCGAGTCAAGCTGAAAATACTGAAGCTGGATCTGAAAAGGCTTATCGATTGGGGCAAGTCGTTGAACAGGAACACGCTGTCGTCACACGTCTGAATGAAGCATTTACCGATGTTCATGCTGCTGTAGAAGCCGGTATTGCCGAAATCAAGCGCCTGGCGGTCATCTCTGATCAAACTTCAAAAGCGACCAAAGAAGTTGAACAAGGCATAATGAAAACAAACGAAAGCTCTCACCGCATTAGTGAAGCGAGTAGCGTGATTGCCAATATTGCTGAACAAACGAACTTACTTGCACTAAATGCAGCCATTGAAGCAGCTCGAGCGGGCGAAGCCGGGAAAGGGTTCTCTGTTGTGGCTGAGGAAATTCGTAAACTTGCCGAACAATCGACCACTTCTACTGCATCAATCGATGACATCGTCAAAGACCTGCAGGCAAATGCCGAACAATCAGTCAAAGTGATGGCAGAAGTTTCTACGGTTCTTGAAGAACAATTGAGCAGTGTGAAATTAACCCAAGAAAAATACCATCAAATTGAAGGGGCGATGGACATTTCAAATCAAGCAGTCGAGCACTTAAATGAAACTGGTCAAACGATTGCGTCCATCAAAGAAGACATCGTAACAACGTTGGAAGGTCTTTCAGCTATTGCAGAAGAAAACTCCGCTGCTACTGAAGAAGTCTCAGCGGCGATGCAGGAACAAACCTCCTCGATGGCAGAAATTTCGCATTCAAGTTCAAGTTTATCAGAACTTGCGATGGCCTTAAAAATGCTTGTTGAAAAATTCAAGATCTAAGCATCACTTCAGTCAACCAAAGCCGTTTACCTTTGAAACGGTCATAGCACAAATCAAAACCAGCTAAAAAAGCAATGCCACTTGTGAGTTATTCACCAGCGGCATTGCTTTTTAAATCAATTTTTATTTCTTTCGTTTTCTTTTCTCTATGTCACTGCTTACTATACTTATTTAATGCCCGCAAGCGCCCATTCACCCTTACGGAAAACAGCTTCTGTCTCACCATCGGCACGGACCCCATCAATATCAAGTTCAGCTGAACCAATCATGAAATCAACATGGGTGAGGCTATCATTAACACCGTGCTGGTCAAGCTCCTCATCAGACATCTGTGCCCCGTTTTCAATATTGGTTGGATAAGCTTTCCCTAAAGCAATGTGACATGATGCATTCTCATCGTATAAGGTATTATAGAAAATCAAACCAGATTGTGAAATAGGTGAACGGTGTGGTACTAATGCGATTTCACCCAGACGTTTTGCCCCTTCATCGGTATCAAGTAAGTGCTTGAGCGTTTCATAGCCTTGTTCAGCTTTAAAATCCATCACACGACCGTCTTTAAAGGTTAAACTAAAGTTATCAATCATGTTTCCACCATAGATAAGTGGCTTCGTGCTCTTCACCACACCATTTACGTTATATTTATCAGGCATCGTGAACACTTCTTCTGTTGGCATATTCGGATTGAAATGACGCCCTGCTTCAGTATTCGCACCGCCGCCTTTCCAAATGTGTCCTTCAGGTAAGCCGAAGGTAATATCCGTTCCCGGTGCTGTGAATTTTAACGATTGGTATTGTTTATCGTTTAAAATTTTATGCGCTGCTTTAAGTGTTGCATTATGCGCATCCCACGCTTGAATTGGGTCTTCCTGATCAATCCGGACAATTTTAAAGATTTGTTCCCACAACAGTTCTTTGGCTGTTTCCGCATCATTCCCAGGGAAGATTTTCATCGCCCAGTCATTGGTTGGAATTGAAATAATTGACCATGCAATTTTATCGTTCATCGTATATTTACGGAATTCTTTCAATGCTTCTGCACTTGCTTTTGTTGCTTTGGCAACCCGGCCTGGATCAACATCTTTCAGTAAGTCTGGATTGGTTGAACGGACAGAAAGGAGTGCGACATCATTTTCTGCATAATAGACGTATTTGTCAACCATCCAATCTGGAATCGTTGTGAGTGCTTCCTCTGATGCGTGTTGATAACGCAATAAGGTAATATCATCATCTTGCCAATTGATGACAACATCCTTTGCCCCCATTTCATAAGCTTTCTTGACTAAAAGACGTGTAAATTCTACACCTTCAATTGATGAATTAATCATCAACAATTGATTTTCTTTTAAATTCACACCTGTTTTAAGTGCGAGCTCTGCATACTTTTCTTGTAACGCTAAATCTGCCATGTAAAATTCCCTCCATCTATTTATTTTCATCTTACATTATACATGATTTATTTCGAGATATGAAATATTCCTATCAGTCCGAGAAGGCTTCGACCATTAACGAAAGTTCTTCCCAACGCTCCATTTTTTCTTCAAGTTTCGCTTCAAGTTCTGTTTGCTTATTGAAATGAATACGTACTGCCTCACTATCACTACCGGCCGCTACAATGGCGGCTTGTTCTTCTTCAATCGCTGTTTCAAGCGCACTAATGTCATCCTCTATCGTTGCCCATTCTTTTTGTTCATGATAAGACAATTTTTTCTTACGCTGCTTATCAACAGCTTTAGTCTCAGTCTGTTTTTCGACTTGTTTGGCTTGGTGCGCTTCTTCTTTTGATGCGGCTAAATATTCTGTGTAGTTACCGTAATACGTATCGACGGCTTTCCCATCACTAAATATCCACAACTGATCGACGACACGGTCGAGGAAATAACGGTCGTGCGAGACGGTAATAACGACCCCAGGAAAGCCATCAAGATAGTCTTCGAGGATTGCCAATGTTTCGGTATCAAGGTCATTGGTCGGCTCATCCAACAACAAGACATTCGGTTCTTCCATTAAGACTTTGAGTAAATAGAGACGCCGTTTCTCACCACCGGACAAGCGATTAATGTATGTCCACTGTTGGCTTCTTGGGAACAAGAAGCGTTCCAACATTTGTTCAGCCGTAATCGTTTGCTGGTCGGTGGTTTCAATCACGTCGGCTGTTTTTCGGATGTACTCAATGATTTTCAAACCTTCATCCATTTCACTATGGTCTTGGGTATAATAGCCAACTTTCACTGTTTCACCAACAATTAACTCGCCCATTTCTTGGGTTAAACGTCCTGAAATGATATTCAATAAGGTTGATTTCCCACTACCATTGGGCCCAACGATACCAATCCGGTCTTCTGGTTTCACTAAGAAGCTAAACGGTTCAAATAAACGCACGCCCGTAAAACTATAGCTAATCTCTCGTAGTTCAATCACCTGTTTACCGAGTCGCGCGCTTGCAACTGACAAGTCGACCTTGCCTTGTTGCTTTTCAAATGATTGCTCTTTAAGTTGGTGCACTCGATCAATCCGAGCTTTTTGCTTCGTTGTCCGCGCCTTCACCCCTGCTTTTAGCCAAGCGATTTCACGCTTTAATGTATTGGCATGTTTTTGTTCTGCTCGCTCTGCCTCTGCTAAACGCACTTGCTTTTTCTCAAGGTATGTTTCATAGTTACCGACATAGCGATAAAGATTACCTTTATCAAGTTCATAAATTCGGTTTGTTACTCGGTTTAAGAAGTAACGGTCGTGCGTGACTAATATGAGTGCCCCTCGGTAACTCGGCAAAAATTGTTCTAACCATTCAATTGATGAATGGTCTAAATGGTTGGTCGGCTCATCTAAAATTAGGACATCCGCGGGTTGAATCAACGCTTTTGCTAGAGCAACCCGTTTCTTTTGCCCACCTGATAAGGTCGAAACCGCTTGTTCATAATCGGTGATTCCTAGTTTGGATAGAATCGTTTTGGCCTGAGTATCATGATCCCAAGCTTCAAGTCGGTCAAGCTTATTTTGTGCGCGTTCAAACTGTTGTTGAAACGGTTCGCTAACTGGATCTTTTTCTAGATCAAGCCGGGCCCGTTCAAATTCTTTTACCGCGACCGTAATCGGTGCTTCGCCAGTGAATACTTCATCTAAGACCGTCAGTGATTGATCCAGTTCAACGTCTTGGGCCAAGTAACTCACTAAAAAGTCTTTCGGATGCTTCACCTTTCCTGAATCAGCAACCTCTTTTTCAGCTAAGATCTTCAGGAACGTTGACTTCCCTGTCCCGTTCACCCCAACAAGACCAATCCGCTCTCCTTTTTCGATTGAGAAGCTAATCGCATCAAATAATATTTTATCGCCAAATGATTTGGATAATTGTTCAACTAAAAGCATTTCCATAAAAATCTTCTCCTTCTTCTTGCTACGTGTTAAGTATAGTACAGGTGTCTTAAAGAAAACAAGCAGAAACAAGCCCTTACCTGAGATTCACCCGGTAAAGACTTGTTCACGTAGTCGTCCTAATCATGCGCTTATAAAATCGGTGATATTAGGCGAGCGACAGCTTCTTTAAACTTAATCCAGATGCTACGCTTTTGATAGTCCTCTAATGTTAACAAGTACGATTCACGCATATCTATTTCAAACTGTGTTAGCATTTCGCTACATACCGCTTCACTATAAATAAATGCATTCACCTCAAAGTTCAAACGGAAACTACGAACATCAATATTCGCTGTGCCCACTGAGGCAAGCTTACCATCTACAATAATGGTCTTTGCATGCAGGAAGCCATTCTCATAAATGTACACTTTCGCACCAGCTTTCAACATCTCACCAATATGGGAGTAAGTTGCCCAGTAAACAAAAGGATGGTCAGGTTTATTCGGGATCATAATTCGCACATCAATCCCTGCCAGTGAAGCAATTCGAACGGCATCTGCCAAGCTTTCATCTGGAATAAAGTATGGCGTTTGAATGTATACATAATCCTCAGCTTCCATAATCATTTTAATATACCCATACTTAATCTGTTCCCAGTCACTATCTGGGCCACTCGAGACAATCTGCATACCGACGTCACCTTTAGGCGTTGAAGTATAGTACACCGAATCATATTGTAAGACACGGTCTTTTGATGCCTGGTTCCAGTCTAGAATAAACCGCGTCTGCATGTTACGGACAGAATCACCAATCACTTTTAAATGCGTATCACGCCAGTAGCCAAATTTACGATTATACCCTAAGTATTCGTCACCGATGTTAAAACCACCAATGTAACCAATATAACCATCAATAATTGCCAGCTTGCGGTGATTGCGGTGGTTAATTTTCATGTTAAGGCGTGGAATAATTGATGGGAAAAAGGATTCGACGTGCACACCCGCTTCTTTTAACGCTTTCACGTAGCGTCGACTCACGCGACGCGCCCCCATATCATCATACAAGAACCTCACCTCAACACCTGCCTTCGCCCGGTCAATCAACGCATTAGCAATACGCCAACCTAAAGCGTCACTCCTAACAATGTAATAGACCAGATGAACATGGTGTTTGGCTTGCTTGATGTCATAAATTAACGCTTCAAACTTTTCTTTGCCATCATAGAATAATTCAATCTCATTTTCTTGCGTCAAAATGGCATCATTGTTTCTTAAATGCATATAAAATAAATCTTTATGCTGCTGATAGTGGGGTTTAATGGGGAATGAATCTTCATCAAGTAAACTGAGTTGGTTTTCAACAGCTTTTCTTACCCCGAGTTTACTTTTGTTATCCCAGGTAAATAATTTCCCACCACTTATCTTCCTGCCAAAAACTAAATATAAGAAGAAGCCGAAAAAAGGCACAAAAGTAAGGACCAGTAACCAGGCCCATGTTGAGGTCGGGTTTTTCCGTTCTAAAAAGACAATAATAAATGCCAAAGCAATGTTTAAAAAGACATAAAACCCGAACAAAATAGCAGTAATATCCATTAGGCACCCCTCTCCTTACACCATACCCAAATAATAGCACATTTTGTATGTCTATAACATTATTTACCCTTTTCTTAACGCTTTAAAAACACATTTCCGAAGCAGGATCGCGTAAGCCAGACAAAATAATCATTTTCTGACTTTCCCTAGCATAACCCCTGTCCTTTTAACTATTCCCATCGATATACCAGTATAGATAAAAATGAATACAAACAATTACGGAGGCTCCCTATCAAAACACTACATTGCCGGAGACGCAAACCTTGTCACGGAAGAAGATATTTTTGAAGCGATTGCACACGGGTCGCAGATAAAACGATAAAGACGTGTACGGCATCAGGCGATTGATCTAAGCCTTGATAGCGTACACGTCTCTTTATTCAGAAGCAATCCGGATACTTAAAAGTGTGCGATGGCGCTTAATTAAATCCAACGATTTTTTGTGACACCTTATAGATCATCACACTGATCAATCGGCCAAATTTACCTGGTATATTGACAATCCGGCCCATTAGTCCGTATCGAAGATTAAGGTATAACTCCATGTTCTCTGCCTTCACATATTTCATTAACTCGCGTTTTTTCCGCAAGTTCTCTTTTGTTCCAGACTTGATTAATAATATCGACGAAATAACGGTAACCACTTCTAGGTGCTTCAACATGTAGTCGCGGAGCCGTTCTTCAGCAATGGTATCGAGGTCGACCGCATCAATCATCAATTGATTCACTTTTAATTGTTGGTCAATCCGGCGGATCATCACACTTTCATTGACCGATTGGTCGTCCCGACCAATAAAATAACGGTACAAATCAACATCGATATAATAGAGACGGGTCGCATATTTGAGTGGCGTATAGACATAAAGGTTATCCACATAAAACGTATGTTTCGGTAAGCTTAAACCACTTTCAATTAACAGTTTTGTCCGGTAAATCATTGAATGCATCAAAATAAACTGCCCTTTTTTAAACGTACCCACATCATCCCAACCAAAGACGCTACCTTCTGGTAAAACATTTTTATAGCGCATGACCTTCCGGTATTTACTGCCTTGTTTTTCGTAGACAAAATTACTAATAACTATATCGACCGTCTCAGACGTCCCAGAAAAACGACGCAACGTTTCGAGCACTTTAAAATAAGCCCGCGTATCGACCCAGTCATCACTATCAACCACTTTAAAATATAGCCCCGTTGCATGAGCCAAGCCCGTATTAATCGCTTGACCATGGCCACCGTTTTCTTGGTGAATCGCTCGAACAATCGCTGGATACTTCGCTGCATAACGGTCCGCAATCGCTGCGGTCTCATCACTTGATCCATCGTTGACAATTAAAATTTCCACTTTATCTCCACCAGAAAGTAACGACTCAATCGCATAATGCATATATGCTTCTGAATTGTAGCAAGGAACAACAATCGATAGTAGCTTCATACCTTCACAACCTTTTCTTATTTCTCTTCTTCTGGTACTTGTTTAAAGATGATTTTAAATATTGGATAGAAGACCCAGAATGAGATTGCAGCATTTATAATCATCGTAATCACGTCAGCAATTGTCTCACCTGTTGAACCGAGTTCCCATGTGTTCATCAATAAATCATAAATTGGCGCTTTGTAGAAGCCTTGGGCAGCTGCTGCTCCTATCGTAATGATAATATAAGCAACTAAATACCAAAAAGCTGCGACCCATGCATTCGTATTTGATTTAAAGGTAATCGTTCGCTGCAGAAAGAAATTAATAATTTGTGCAACAGCGATACTAATTTGAACGGCTAAAAAGTAGGCTAACCCTCCACCGCCGCCTTCTGCTAATGTCCCGGCAGCATAATCAAACACGTAATAAGGACTGCCGTCAATGCTCTGCCCAACTTGCCAGATTTGAAAATCCGTGAAAATTAATGCAGTATCCGCAAATATATTTCTTAATATTGGCATTAAAGCAATTTGCAAAACAGTTACACCATTGCTTAATAAAAAGAATACCAGAAATTGAGCACTATTGGGATGTTTTTCTTTGAATTGAACCCACCAATGCGATGTCTTTATTTTACTCGTTTTTTCTATATTGTCCATGTTAATCTCCTTCACAAGAAAGATTGTTAAATTCCCTTCGGTTTCCTATACTCTTCTGAGGAAAAACTTGCTTCAGAAGAGATTTTATGCAAAAAGTAAGTGAGCAATAAATAAAATGAGGGAGAAATCTCCCTCATTTTATTCGAACATTACTCTTGCATTTTCCACGTTTCAGTTATTGCATGTAAAACATTTTTACTTGCCTTTTGAAGCGCAATAATTGTACTTACATTTGTATTTTCATCTTCAGCAAACTCGAGCATCGTATCAGCATGATTTCTTCCACCTTGCCAAGCGGCCATCGTATCTAAACTGACATCTCCTCCGGCATGGAGCATTTGCATAACATTCATGTGCGGATACATGTGTGCGTCAGTGAGTACAAATCCATCAAATCCCCACTCATTTCTTAAAACGTTAGTTAATAGTCCCTCATGTCCACCAGCCCATGTTTGACCTATAAAATTAAAAGAAGACATGACACCTATTGATCCTCCTTCTTTTATTGCTTTTTCAAAAGGTTTCAAGTAAATTTCTCGAATTGCCTGTTCGTTCGACCATGTAAACAAGCTACTTCTAACTCCTGTCTCTCGTTCATTTAAAGCAAAGTGTTTCACATAAGTGATAACACCTTTATCTGTTGCACCCTTAACTACGCCCGCTGCAATTTCTCCGGCAAGAGTGCCATCCTCACTATAGTATTCGAAATTACGGCCGTTATAAGGTGTTCTCAATATATTCATCGCTGGCGCATACCAACCACTATAACCAAATCCTTGCGCTTCATTACCTACGCTAGTACCCATGAGATAAGCGATATCTTTATTCCAAGTGGATGCCAAGACCATTGGTGAAGGGTATGTTACTCCCACACCTTCAACTCCCATAATAGGACCTGAATAAATATTTGAAGCAATTGCCATTGTTCCATCAGGGTTTAAAGTTTTAGGAACACCTAGTCTCTCTATCTCCATTAATTGGTAAGCGCCTGTTCCACTCACACCGGTTAGTTCTTCTAAATCCAATTGTGATACAAAAGTATCCCATTTGGGGTCATCTAAACTTACACCTACCATATCTTCTAGCATAAGCGTTTCATCTAACGTCTGATTGTATGGAGGTAAATCACTTTCGGCTAATCCAAGTTCCTCATCTGTAGGTACTTCATAGTTTAATGCCGATAACACCTCTTCAGATGCAATATAGTCATCTGGTTGCGGCCCTGTAAAAGCTCGGCTATTCTCATCCCATGCTCTTGTTAAATAATCATCAATATGCAAGGCGTCCGCAAATTGATTTGTTGCTGCTGCAACATCACTTGTACGCGAACCATCTTTTGATTCAGAATAGACGACTTCGTTTCCAACATTAAAAGTTTCTGATGCCAAAACATCGTGCGAGTTATCTTTCAAATCAATGGTGTAATTACCTACTTCTAACACGTACGCTTCTTCATTCTTATAGTCGTATGATGCAAAGTCTTCAAACGGTATATCAAATGAGTACACATCAGATTGACCGGGCTCCATTTCATTTGTCTTTAAAAATCTTATTAAATTTGCTGAAGCTTTTTCTATATCACCGGAATATGGGGGATTAGCATATAATTGGATCACATCTTTACCCACAACATCCCCTGTATTCTCAACACTTACTCTTACGGTAACGATATCATCTTCAACATTAATCGCCAATATATCTTTTTCGAATGTCGTGTAACTTAATCCATGACCAAAAGGATATACAACTTCTTCCTGATAGTTATAACTGGAGTCTGTATTGTGTCTTGTTTCATAATACTTATACCCAACATAAATCCCTTCATGTAATTGCACAAAGTATCCTGTCTCTTCAGGAGCGTTTTCATAATGCCCATCCGAAATAAATTCCCCCTCATCATTAAGTTCCATATAATTTAATGCCGCTGGATTATTCATTATGTCACTTGGCCACATAGCAACCGTTCTTCCCGATGGATTAACTGTTCCATTTAATATTCGAGCTAATGATTTTGTTCCGGATTCACCAGGATATCCAATCCATAGCACGCTTTTAATTGAAGGGTAATTTTCTAAAAAATCAAGTTGCAGAACATTTGCTGAATTTATTACTAAGATAACTTTATCAAAAGCAGAAGAAACTTCTTCAATAAGTACTTCCTCTTCATTTGTTAAACGTAAGTCCTTCGGACTCAACTCTTGCATTTCTCCACCACCACGACCTAAAACAATCATAGCAACATCTGAGTAGTCTTTTGCGTTTTGAATAATTGTCTTATTATCTTCGAACAAAGATTCGTCAGAAAAAGCAGATGCAGGTAGTTCTGGCAAAATTAAATTGTTGCTTTCCCCTAGTATTTCGGAGTCACTTCTATTTTTAGGTGGGGTCGTTTGTTCAGTTGAAATATCCCCTGTCTTGTAAAAGTTGTAATATAGATTTAATAAGTTATCATTCAACTCGAAATTACCTTCATCTCTTAGTGCATCTTCAACTTTGATAGCAGACTCAACATTTGTAGCTGTAGAACCTCCAGAGTTAAACAAGGTAACAACAGACCTTGTTCCAAATAGATTTATTTTAGTTTTTTTATTTTCAGATGTTGATAAAGGTAACAGATTATCATCATTTTTCATTAAGACAAAACCTTCGTCCGCAATTAATTCTGTTGTTTCAAGCGCTGATGAAAATGCAACCTGCTGTTGTTCAGTATCAGGCGTAAATTTCGATAAAAACCATTGCCCAGCAGTAGTGATAACAAAAGCGTAATATAATAATGCGGCAATAATTAACACAAAAGATATACCTACCCCTATTAATACATGACGCTTTTTCTTCGACATTCTTTTTTCTTTATTCATATTAACCCCTCGTTTCTTTTAGATTTATTCTGTTTTAATTTCTTTCTTTCTTTAAACACCTTAGACATCCCTTTGAAGAAATGGCCATTTATTGCTAACAATATCCCGTCTACCATTGGCATATTGATGGCACCACCTGTCATTCTTGCATAACCACGAAACGGCATATGATAAACCGACATCACGATTAAGTTAGCTGTATCACGTTTACCAATCTTCCATAACACTTTATGTGTTAATTTCATCATGTGATAAGCAAACCTTCCTGCCAACCCTTTGGCATAACGGCATTGATTTAATGTATCGTTATAGCCAAGTGGCGCTTTACGGTCCCATTTTGGATAAGGAATCTCCCGACCCATTAGCGCTTGGAACGCTTCATCTTCAACTGCTTTCACATCAGCTTCGAAGTATGGTTTAAGTACGTCTTGGTCATACGGTTTTACCATTGTTGTTCCTTCGACAGTAAGTGTTGCCGTCAGTTTAACATCAGCACTTGAAGCAGCAATTGAAAGCTGATAATCATTCGCTTCAATTTCCCATCTGTTTGTTTTTACATTGAAGTATCTAAAGGAATAATCATCAAACGGTATGTCGATATGTTTTGTTTCATTTGGGAATAAATAGACTTTCTTAAATCCTTTCAACTCTTTCTTAGCCCGGAAGATCGTATCACTTTCTGCACCAATATAAAGCTGCACAATTTCTTTACCAGCTACATCGCCTGTATTTGTCAGATCAAAGGAAACGCCTTCATCTGTCACCTGGAGGTTACTGTAACTAAAGGTAGTGTAACTTAATCCGTAACCAAATGGGTATTGGACCGGTATCTTTTTCGTATCATAGTAGCGATAGCCAATAAACTGGGCTTCACGGTATTCCACGGTTGTTTCTTTCCCCGGGAAGTAATGATACGTTGGCGTATCTTGATACTGAATTGGATAAGATTCTGCAAGTTTACCTGAAGGATTGGTGTGTCCAGTCAAGATATTAAGCATGGCTTTCGCACCCGCTTGGCCACTTAAATAGCCGTGTAACAATCCTTTAACATCTGCAACAAACGGTAGTTCCACCGCTGATCCTGAAGATAGTACAACCACAATTTCTTTGTTGACTTGTTTAATTGCTGCTAATAACTCTAACTGATTTTCAGGAATTTTCATATCTTGACGATCAAGACCTTCTGCTTCAGTTACCTCATCCAGTCCGAGGTACAATAATACAACTTCAGCTTTTTCAGCTAATTGAACCGCTTTCTTTTGTTTGGCATGATCTTTTTTTCCGTAACGATTAAATCCTGGTTCGTAGCCAATCACATCAAGATCAAAACCTTTAACGGCAGCTAAGGTTGTCTCAAGTTTAGTGGGATTAACAATCGATGAACCGGCCCCTTGGTAACGCGGGTTATCAGCAAAATCACCAATAATCGCTACTTTACTTTCTGACTTCAATGGCAGTATGTTGTCTTCGTTTTTCAGCAAGACAATTGATTCTTCCGCTACCTTCTCAGCAAACTTATGGTGGTTGTCGGCATCGACGGCTTGTTTGTTCTCCATTAAGGTCCGATTGGTTGAAACCACTAGTGTTAAGAGACGATCGACAGCTTCGTCGAGAATCGCTTCATCCAGTTGTTTTGCTTCTACAGCTTCGATGATATCTGCAACTGTTTCACCATTTGCGGTAGGCATTTCTAACTCATTTCCAGCAATTAAACCTTGGACCCGGTCATTACTGCCACCCCAATCGGTAATCACGACGCCATTAAATCCCCACTCTTCGCGTAAAATGTCACGCATCAAATGCATATTTTCATTGGTGTAGGACCCGTTTAGTTTATTGTAGGATGACATGACTGTTTTTACGTTACCTTCTTTAACAGCCATCTCAAAGCCCGTTAAATAAATTTCTCTTAAGGTCCGCTCATCAACGATGGTGTCAATCGACATCCGGCGTTCTTCTTGATTATTAACAGCGAAGTGTTTGACACAGGCAGCAATTCCTTCTGACTGCATACCACGAATGTAAGCGGATGCTATTTTCCCTGCATGATAGGGATCTTCACTAAAATATTCGAAGTTACGTCCACACCTCGGATTACGTTTCATGTTCATACCAGGACCTAATAAAACATTCACGTCCTGGGTTACTGCTTCTCTTCCTAAGTGTTGACCAATTTTTTCGCCTAACTCGACGTCCCAACTATTTGCAACTGTTGCTGCAGTAGGAAAGCATGTCGCTGGTACGCTTTCATTTAAGCCTAAGTGATCAGCGGCAGCCGCTTGTTTTCTAATGCCATGAGGTCCATCAGCAAGAAAAATTGAATCCACACCTAATCGTTCGATGCTTTCTGTTTCCCAAAAATTCTTCCCTGACATAAGCGTTGCTTTCTCCGCTAGTGTCATTTGTTCAATCAATTGTTTGTGTTTCATATGATTACCTCATTTTTAAAGATTGATGGACAAGTTAATGTTCACCTTAACGTTAAAGCGCTATCAATTTGATACTTATAATTTATCATGATAACGGTTTATTTTTAGTTACTTTTCATAAACGACACTTTTTTTTACATGAACGACATGCCGAACGTTCACCCCTTAATGCGTTGCGGTTTGGACGATCGTTGCACACGCGTTGAAACAATCCCTCCATCGCTTCCCCTTACTCCGCTACTGGTATCGATTCATCTTCAAGTTTTTTAAACGTATTCACTTGCTGACTCAATTTGTCCGCCGTTTCGAGATTATGTGTTGCCGCCTCATTGATTGAGGTCATCATCTGTAATAACGTCGTTGTATTTTCATTTGAATCGACAACTTCTCTCGTACTTTCCTCTACGGCCGCCGTTATTTCTTGTAGCCCTTCTGTCATTTCAGTCGCCGTGACGGTTAAATCATGTGATTTCAAACTGAAACGTTCTAACATTTCCCGGGTGGCATGCATATCTTTTTTGTAATTCGATGCTACCGTCAAGAAGGCATCATAGTCGTGTAACACTTGATCCACAACATAAGACGTGATTGCATTTGCATCATCGACCAAGGATTGAACCGCTGCAGTAACCCCCTGGCTAATCGTCTGAATATTGTTTGCGGTTGTCTCTGTGCTCTCGGCCAGACGACGTACTTCTTCAGCCACTACCGCAAAACCTTTACCCGCATCACCCGCACGAGCGGCTTCAATCGACGCATTAAGTGCTAACAGATTCGTTTGTGCTGATATGTCTAAGATTTCTGTGGTTAACGTATTGATTTCTTCAACAGAACGGCTGTTACGAATAGAGACTGTCATCTTATCGTTAATGTCTTTCAGCATGTTTTCCGTTTGTGTTTTACTGTTACTTGACTGTGTGAATATTTTATCGGCCTCAGCACTAACTGCTGTCACATGCGAAGTATTCGCCCCGGCATCGTTAGCGATTTCATTTGATTGTGACAACACATGTTTCGCACCTGTTTCAATATTCACGATCGTACTACTGATCTCTTCCATACTTGCGGATAATTCATTCAGTGATGCCGAAACATTTGAGGTTGACGTTTTTGAATCATTGAGATGATGGCTCATCTTTTCCGTCGAGTGACGAATCGTACTGGAGCCGGCTTTAATGGTTATCATCGCCTGTTGCAAGATATCTAGGAAACGATTAATGCCTGCCGTCATCGCCCCAATCTCGTCTTCACGATCACTTTCAATCCGCACGGTCAAATCCCCTTCCTCTCGTGCTAATTTATTAATGATTTCTTGTAGCGCTTGATTCGTTTTTTTCAACGGTTGGATAATTGTTTTGGTGGAGACCCTAAAGGAGAGGGCTGCAGCTAAAATAAACACCAATGCCATCCCGAAAATAATATACGTCGATCGCTCAACCCTTGTCCCAATTAGATGTTCTTCATGAGTGATTCGCTCAGCCAATACGTGCTGAAAGCTCTGTTCAGCTTCACTTAGCGCCGTCGTTGTTTCTGGCTCACTAGGTAGCGTCGTAGGGGTTTCTAACGTCTGCGCTAGTTGATCAAGATAACCTTCGTAAGCTGTATGGTAGGGCAGGTAGGCATTCTGTAAACGGGTATCCATCGCCCGTTTCGAAAAGCCCGATGCTAACGTTTCGATATTTTCTAAGTGGCGCCGCTGTTGTTCAATCTGACCTTCTATGTTTGTTAACGCATCACTTCCGCTACGTCTTTCAGTGAGTGCCAATTGTTGATAGGTCAATTCGAGTGTTTTGCGATTCTTTTCAAGTTGTACTTGTTCTTCTTTTATCGGGACAAAATATTCAGCAAATAGTTCGGATGATAATTGAACTTGTGTATTGGTAATACCACTTAACACCGTATTGACTAAAAATAACACCGTTAATACAATCAAAATAAACATCAGGCGTTTTGCTATTGACTTCTTCATTTTCGTCATCCTTTTCATCAGTAATTTTCGTTTTTTGTTTCGTTCCACACAGGCGCATGATTTCTAGCAGTGATTCGTGTGTTGAAAGATGCTTTCCCCCACCCCATAAAGCAGGAGTCATCGATCTACCCCTCAAGCCATCTACACACTTAATTTACCATGTAAGCGATTTAATCCTTATCTTTTTCATAAACGACCGCTTTTTTTACATCAACAACATTTCATTTTAAACAAACAAAAAAGACTACCCACGTGAAACGCTTGGCGGGTAGCCTCATGTTTAGCTTATTTTAATTTAGGAATTAATACCGTTAACTGGAACCAATGGTTTTTATGATTGAGTTTAACAATCCCATCATATTTTTGTACCGTATGGCGAATGCTTTTCAAACCATAACCGTGATTTTGTTTATCTTTCTTCGTGGTGTGGGGAAGTGCATCGGCTAGCTCTAAGTTCCCTTCATAATAATTCTCAATTTGAATTAAGACGAAATTGTTTTGTTCATGCAAGGTCAGATGGATCAGTCGTTTTTCTATGTCTTTTACTTTCATCTCGTATTCAATCGCATTATCTAATGCATTACCGAAAATCGTGCAAATGTCCGCCACATCCATCTTATCTAACAAATGACCATCAGCCACTGAAGTCAGGGTAATATTATTTTTGATGCAATACATATGCTTCGTTGTTAACATCGTATCGACAACTTGATTTCCGGTTTTGTGCTGGGCTTCAAACGTTTTGATTCCACTTTGCATGTCATCAATGTAAGCCTCACGTTTTTCTGGATCTGTTTCGGCTTTGATGGCAATCAATTGATTTTTCAAATCATGATACTTGTAGTTTATCAATTCGATGCTTTCTTTCGATTGTTGATACTGCGTGTACTGGTTTTGAAAAATATTTTGCATCGCTTCAAGTTCATGTTTAACCCGGAGCTCATTGATTTGTACATGGTAGGCGAATAAAATCGCAAACCCACCTAAATCGACCAAGGTACGAATGTTTAATATCTCCGCAGCATATTGGCCACTAAACGGGGTTCGGATTGAAACAAAGCTCAGGTTGCTGATAAAGAACACCGCAAAACCAATTGTTGCTGTTGACCAAAACTCACGCGCTTTAATGTATAGCTTACCTTCTTCTGGCATATGGCGCTTTTCAAGAAACCAAATCAAGAAAAAGGATAAGCCATACACAAGGATGAGTAAACTCATTCCCGCAAGCGAATAGACATTATCTTCACGAATTAAATAGTAATGGACTTGCCAATGGAACGACGCAACCAGCTCAGCTGCAACAAAGGCTTTAATACCAAAATAACCGGCTTCATAGAGTGAGACATCTGTCGTTTGGTGAATCAGTAAAATCATCAAGAGAATCGCGACAATCATACTTGGCACCCAAAAGAAGATATCCAAATTACCGGTCGCCATTAAAAAGCTGGCCTGAATAACAAGTGCGCCTACCAAAAAGAGCGGGAGACGAAAGCCTTTGATTTTCTTTTTCAAGATAAGAACATAGACCAGACAAGCCATCCATTCTGTTAACGCCGTAAGTATACGGGGGATTTCCGGGAAAAACTCACTCATTTTAATCCATCTCCCCAACGCGCAGCTAATGCTTCAAGAAAACTTTTTTTCTTCGTGCGTCCGATTGGCAGTTCAACATCACCAATCAATGCGAAGGTATCATTTATCCCTTGGACGTAATCAAGGTTCACCATAAACCCTTTATGAATGCGGAAAAAACCTTGTTCTGATAAATCACCTTCGTAATGCTTAATTGCACCTGAGGATTCCAGTTCCCCCTCCTTGGTGTGGAAGATCAGTTTATGTCCTTGACTTTCAATATAATAAAGCGTTGCTGTGTCAACCCGAATCACACCACCCTTGACTTTCAGGGTTAAGTAGTGCGTTTCTTTCTTCTCAACCTTCTCAATCGCTTTTTGTAAGCGTTCCGAAAAAGGAAAATAGGTAATTGGTTTTAGTACGTAATCAAGCGCATTAACGGCATAACCCTTGATCGCATACTGCGTCATGTTGGTAATAAAGATAATGATGACCTTTTGATCAATCTTCCTAATCTCTTCAGCCACGGTCATGCCGTCCACCAGTGGCATTTGAATATCTAATAATACAATGTCAAATTGCGATTGATATTTATCAATAAATTGATCACCATCGCTGAAGAAGGTCAGATTTAAAGGGATGTTTTTTTCTTCTTGGAACTGGGCGAGATACTCCCTTAACTGTTGCTGGTAATGATTTTCATCTTCTACAATTGCAATATTAAACATGCTTTACGCCCCTTCTATTCAAACGAACCCTGTCCGTTACTTTGGTTTTTGCTCTTATTTCTGTAGCGTTTCCTTTTTAAAACCCGCATCGCTCTTTTTTCACTTTACACGCGTGAGATCATCTGTCATTATCTATTAACAGAGCGATTAAATTTCAAAAAATAAACCATTCACCAGTATAGCACATTTCTATCATGTTTTAGCTGACCTTGCAACCCTTTCCATTTAATTCAGCAGCAGGTGCTAATAATCTAAATAAATGTTCGCTTAACGACTCATCGCTATTTATTCCATCGCAAAAAACATAAAGGAGCTGTTCTTATGTATGATTATCTAATTGTTGGTGCTGGACTGTTCGGTGCTGTCTTTGCCCATGAGGCAACTAAGAAAGGGAAAACATGCCTTGTCATTGATAAACGCTCCCACATCGGGGGGAATATTTATACCGAGAAGACAAACGGCATTGATGTGCATAAATATGGGGCCCATATTTTTCACACCAACAACAAGCCGATTTGGGATTATGTTAACACCTTTGCTAGTTTCAATCGTTACACCAATTCGCCGATTGCTAATTACCACGGGGAGATCTATAATCTGCCCTTTAATATGAATACCTTCAACAAACTTTGGGGGGTGACCACACCCGAAGAAGCCCAGGCTAAAATTAATGCCCAACGGTTAGCGAGTGGCATTACCGAACCAGAAAATTTAGAGGAACAAGCGATTTCACTCGTTGGTAAGGACATCTACGAGCGATTAATTAAAGGCTACACCGAGAAACAATGGGGGCGTAAAGCGACCGAGTTACCTGCCTTTATTATCAAGCGTTTGCCCGTCCGTTTCACCTATAATAACAATTATTTCAACGACCGCTACCAAGGGATACCGATTGGCGGTTATACTCAAATCGTTGAAAAAATGTTGGTCGGTAGTGATATTAAGTTAAACTGTGATTTCTTTGATAATCAAACAGCTTTACAGGCGCAAGCGAAAAAAACCGTCTTTACCGGTATGATTGATCAATATTATCACTATGCCTTCGGCGTTCTTGATTACCGCAGTCTTGATTTCGATACCACGCTCCTGACGGGTGTTGAGAACTATCAAGGCAATGCCGTTGTCAACTACACCGATAAAGAAACACCGTACACGCGGATTATTGAGCATAAACACTTTAATTTCGGCACACAATCTGATACAGTGATTACGAAGGAATATCCTTCAGAATGGTCACCTGGTGATGAACCTTATTATCCGGTTAATGATAAGAAAAATGAAACCATCTATAAAAAATATAAAGAAAAAGCAGAACAAGAAACCGATGTGATTTTCGGTGGGCGCCTCGCAACCTATAAATATTATGATATGCATCAAGTCATCGGTTCAGCACTAGCGACCGTAAAAAAAGAATTAGGTGAATAATAATGTCAACCCTATTTAAACAAGTCTTAACCCATTTCAAGTTTGGCGATGTGGTGATTCTCTTACTTCTTGTCGGTTTATCGTTTGCGCCCTTGTTATATTTTAATGCGACGACAACGGTTGAGGCAGATGAGGATTTAGTTGCTTACGTTTCAATTGACGGTGAAGTCGTTGATTCTTTTGTCCTTAGTGAAGATACCCCACATCAAGAAGTGACCTATTACCCGAATGAAGGGCAATACAACATTATCGAAGTCAGTGGCACCAAAATCCGGGTCAAAGAAGACAACAGTCCCGATCAAGTTGCCGTCAAAACAAGTTGGATTAGTCGTGCTGGCCAGACCAGCATCTGCTTACCGCACCGCTTGATTATTGAAATAAAAGGTGCTCACACCGAGCAAACTGAAGACGTCTTTGCCTATTAAGGCTTGACGTCTTCTTTTTACACGTTTCCGTTTCGAAAAATGACAATATTCTGATAAAACAGTTGACTCAACTGACAAACTACACTATAATCACTACTAACATAACGAAACTCTTATCCAGAGTGGCTGAGGGAATAGGCCCTACGACGCCCGGCAACCCCTGACTTTTCGGAAGGTGCCAAATCCTACAGGTATAATAACCTGAACGATAAGAGGAGGAACGTGATTATTCGCCCTCTTCTTAAAATTATTTAAGAAGAGGGCTTTTTGTTTCTCTTGACTGGACTAAGACCGATTATGTTGTTTTCTCGTATCAGTTAACATCAACACTAAAACTATTAGGAGGCGTTAAAATGACAAATCAATACTTACGTAATCAAGGACCCGAAACACAATTAATTCATGCTGGCCAACAAACCGATCCCACAACTGGAGCTGTGGCGGTACCGATATACCAAACAACCGCATTCTCATTCCGTGACACAGCACATGCTCAAAATTTATTTGCTCTACAGGAACCGGGAAACATCTATTCTCGCATCATGAACCCGACCGTTGATGCCTTCGAGCAACGCATGAGTATTTTAGAAGATGGGGTGGCAGCTGTTGGGGTCGCATCAGGGATGTCAGCGATCACCTTATCCATTTTAACCATCGCTGAAGCAGGTGATGAGATCATTACCGACAGCAACCTTTATGGCGGGACTTATAATTTATTCTCTAAAACCTTACCAAAATACGGCATTAACGTTATTTTTGTAGATGGGACGGACCCTGAAAACTTTAAAGCTGCGATTAATGATAAAACAAAAGCGATTTTCGCAGAAACGATTACCAATCCATCATTAAACATCTTTGATATTGAAGCCGTCAGTGACATTGCTCATGCAGCTGGGGTTCCACTAATCATTGATAACACCTTTGCTACACCTTACGGGTGTAAACCACTAACATTTGGTGCTGATATCGTGATTCACTCCGCAACAAAATGGATTGGGGGGCACGGTACGACCATGGGTGGTGTCGTAATCGATGGCGGGCGTTTTAACTGGGACCAAGCGCGTTACCCAGGGTTTACTGAACCTGATGAATCTTATCACGGTGTCCGCTACGGTAAGGACGTTGGTCCTGCTGGTTTTGCGATAAAATTCCGCGTGCAGTTGTTGCGTGATATTGGTCCGTCACTCAGTCCGCAAAATGCCTTCAATTTACTACAAGGCTTAGAAACATTGAACTTACGTCTCAAGCGATATCAAGAAAACACAACGCGTGTGGTTGAGTACCTGGCGAATCACCCAGATGTAGAATGGATAAACTACCCTGGCCGTGAGGATCATCCCTCACATGATTTAGCAAATAAATACTTGATTGACTATTACGGTTCCGTTGTTACCTTCGGTGTCAAAGGTGATCGTGAGGTTGGACGTAAAGTAATTGATCATGTTGAATTATTCTATCATGTTGCCAATGTCGGTGATGCAAAATCACTGATTATTCACCCTGCTTCGACGACACATCAACAATTAAGCAAAGAGGCGTTAGAAAAAGCTGGTGTGAACGAACAATTGATTCGTCTATCAATTGGTTTAGAAAGCTATGACGATATCGTCCACGACTTAGACCAAGCGATCGCGAAAGCGACTGATAAAGACCGTCATCTCAAACCTAACCGTGAAGATGCCGTCTATTGGGCGCTCTCATCACCGTTTGCCCGGGAAGATGGTGCAATTAGACCGAAAGTCATCCAAGTTGTTGGTGACGGTTCAAAACACCGTTGCCTCACTAAAATTAGCAAGTTAGGCTTTAACACGGCACCTTACACGGCGAGCGAAGATGTGATCGATATTTTATTCATCACAGAACCTGACAAAATTGATACCTTGCCGCAGCAAGCAAAAATAATTTGGTTTAGAACAAATGATGATTATGCTGACTTAAAACAAGCAGCTGAAGCAAACGGTCAATTTGTTGTTGAAAATGAATGTCTGTTTGGCACTGCCAATCGTATCCGTTTAAATCCAAAGCATGATTAAACCCCTTCCATCCACCTTTTTGGTGGATGGTTTTTTATAAACACACCCTGCAGAAAAGCGCCACATCCACACCGCCGCATAAACAAGCCCCCAGAAACATGCATCCCAAATTGAAGGCATTACTCCGTTCGCACAAACTAAGGCTTGAAGTATAATTCTTGACGTCATATAATTAACTGCACACCTGTTTTAACTGGTGTGATTAGGGAATAATAGAAACAGAAGCTAACTTAAAGGACTGATCAATATGTCACAACGCCGCAAGAAAATACTAGGCATCACACTCATTACTCTCCTTGTCATTGGAGGGATTTTATTCTTTATCTACCGACCGTTACCCGTCTATGATACAACGACAACAACACCCGAAGAAGAGGACATTGACACCGTTATTGACCAAGTCGAACAAAAAGACGAAGAAGTGACTTCAACTGCAAATGATGTAACGCAAAACTTACGTGACGCACTTGAACAAACCCTCTCAGTTTTTACACGGACAGATTACCGCATGACCGCTTTAGGGGACTCACTCACTCAAGGGGTGGGCGATGAGACCAATCATGCAGGTTATGTCGGCATATTAGAAAATCGCTTTGAGCGTGAAAATGTTCGCGTTCAAATTGACAACTTCGGTAAAAGAGGTCATCGGACCGATCAACTACTGACACGGATTAATGAAGAAGCTGATATGCAACGCTCGATTGAACGTGCAGATAGCATTTTAATAACAATCGGAGCCAACGACATCATGCGGATTGTCCGAGAGAATGTTTTTAATTTAAACCTATCTGTATTCGATAGTGAACACGCTTCTTTTGAAGCGCGACTCACCGATCTTTTTGATACCATCACGGCATTGAATCCAGAAGCTGAGGTCTATTTACTTGGGTTTTTCAATCCGTTTGCTGGCTACTTTGATGAGGTTGAAGCACTTGATGATATTTTAACGACGTGGAGCGAAACCTCACGTCAAGTCATTGAAACCTATCCAAATGGTCACTACATCCCGATTGACGATTTATTTCAGCTCAATCGCATCGAGCTCTTAGCTGATGACAATTTCCATCCGAATGCAACCGGGTATCATCTAATAGGCGCACGCGTCTATCACTATTTAGCACCTGAAATTGAAGCTCTATCAGCTGAAGAACCCACTGAAAATGAAGCAGAATGAGAGGCAAGCGATGAACACGACACGGATTAAAACAATCATCAAACAAATGACCAAATGGCAATGGGCATTTATTGGTTTACTGACACTAAATTTTATAATCTTAGCAGGGATGATGACCTTGTTGGTCTTATCGCCACCACAATCCGATTTACTACCCGAGCCGAACTACATTGAAGAACCTGGTGCCAGTTTTACCGTTAACGCGACCAAGCATGATTTAAACACTTTGATTAATGATTATCTCGACCAAGTTTTACGCTCCGATCAAGCTGATTTCTCCGTGCTAATTGACGAGGATTTCGCTTTATCTGGAACATTTACTGCTTTCGGTATTCCTGTCCCTCTCAACGTACGAATGGACCCCGTCGTCCAGGCCAATGGCGATTTAGTTTTAGAAGTGAATGAAATGTCACTCGGTCTACTTAACTTACCACGTGACCGCATTTTACATTACATTAATCGGCAAGTGTCCACACCCGATTGGCTTTATTTTGATTCGACGAATGAACAACTTTACCTTGCAGTCACCCAAATCGAAATTCAGAGTAATTTCCGCTTCTCTGTTGAATCCCTTGATTTATCAGATGATGATATTAGTTTCACCTTCAAGATCCCAGAAGGCGATCATGACGATGCGTTTAACGAAACCAATGCTAATTAATACCTTCATACCTGTGTTTTCAATCATTACTGTTGAATAATTCTTTTAATTTTTGCGAAGGCATCTTTCGCTTCAGGAATGGGCATTAAAACAAAGACATGGTTCATTTTCGGATAGACAAAGGTATCGATAGCGATGCCTTTGTCTGTTAGTTTTTTATCGAAAGCCACACCATCTGGGTACAAACTTTCATGAGTGCCGAGAAAGTGGCTGATCGGTGCTATTTCGGTAAAGTCACCATAGATCGGACTTAATAATGGATCTGTCAATGTTTTCCCATCTGCCCAGCGCTCAGTAATGACAGCAATCCCTCCAGCTGATAATAACGGATCTTTTTTCTCATACCCTGGGATCGCTGGGTTTTCAAATGTCATATCAACACAGGCAGATAAGACGATGATTTCCTTGGGTTGCGGTAACTGTTCCCTCTTTAACAATTGCACAAGCCCCAGTGACAGATTGCCGCCGGCAGAATCCCCCATGATGACTAACTGTTTTGGGTCGCTGATCGTTTCGATTGTAGCTTTATATAAAGCTAACAATTTCGCAAAAGCGTGCCCCGCATTAAAATGAGGGACTTTTGGATAGATGGGTACAATGACTTTTGCATCGAGGGTTTGTGCTAATCGATCAACAAACCGCCAATGAAAGCTTAAAGGTTGATTGGTCCAACCCCCGCCGTGCAAATATAAAATAACTTTTTGGGCCTGATTGTTCCCCTCATTCAAAACAAATACTTGCATGTTTTGAAAAGATCTTTCTGTAACCTCACTTACAAGGGATGTATTTCCTATCTCATAAGGTTTATCATTAGTCATTCCACGCTCAATGATAAACTTTTTTGTTCGCTCAGGTGTAGTAAACACTTTTTTAACACCGATTAAAAAGAGAAACTTTTCAACAAGGTAGCTTCTGATTGATCGCCGCTTGGCATACATTTTTATACTCATGTTTTCCCTCATTCCTAATGGATTTATATCAGCAATTAGCCTGTTTAATGGTAGCTTTCTCGCTATCTACCCATCCATACTAACGCCCATGTAGCACGTAATCTGTATGTAACAAAAAAGAAGCATCAAAGCTCATGCGACTGCATTTACTCTAACGCTTCTTCACCTTAATTCAACCTGAAAAATGATTGACGTAACGTTTCACTGGTTTCTTCAGTCGAAACAAGCGCCGGGTAATCTTTTAACGGTCCCTCATAAACTAAATCGAGCAGGTGCCAATCTCTTAAATCTTGTGGGCGGATCAAACCAGGTGATTTCGCTTGGTTATAAACGCCACAGCGTTGTAACATGGTTGCGACAAATTGCGAACAAAAGTAGGCATGTTCACGTTTAAGTTCTTTGTTGATTGCTACACCAAAAAGGCCTAAGAAATTATAACGGTATAAGTGCTTGGTGGATTCAATCAATAAAATTTGAGCAACCAGTTGTTGGTATTCATCTTCAGAAATGTCCAATTGGTAGATGGCACAATTTGAACGTGTGAAAAAAGGCAAGGTCACTGACTCTTTCACGAATCCGCCAATAAATGGATTATAGGGCCGCTTTCTTCCAAAACTGTAAACCTGCGAAAGCTCTGGATCTAATGCGATTGATACATGGTTTAAACTTGTACCTGTATACAAATCAATGGTTTTTGATAACAGTGTTCCTGTACTTAAAAACAATAAATATATCGGACGAGACTTGTTCATAAGCGTCCCCCCTTTCTTACCTTAGTAGACCGCCTTTGTTTATAAAAAGTTACATCAGACTATTTAGTATAACATTGAATCGACGATTCGTTTGTGCTTTTTAAAAATAAACATGACACCTTGGTCGATACTTACTCATGTAAAAATATAGTGACTCACGTAGCCATAATAAAGCAGGATCGTTAAGGTTTCAATCACAGTGATGAGGGCTTGCCTCGGTTCTTCAGCGTGACGCCATTCAAACCAAGTACGAACGGCATTTTGAGCGCCTACAACAACCAGAAGAATAAGGTATACAGTGAATTCAAGCTTTGTGTAGGTAAGGACATACGCCCAACTCAACACCCCAACTACAATTAACAAAAACGTCACAATGAAATTCACTTTTTTATGGGTGGCATTCACATAATTTTCTTTAAATAAAGACCGTTGCTTTACCTTAAATAGCCGGCTTAACGTGACATTAACAAAAACAATGACAAACAAAAAAATACCGACTGCCAATAAAAAATGATTGCTATCTGTCATATCCAGTTCCCCTCTTCATGCCCAGCTTCTAACATGTGCAATGATGACACTTAGAGTGACTACACCGCTACTAATAGATCGTAAATGACGAAACCAGCGACCATTAAAAACACTAACCAAAGACCGATTCTGACTAGCGTTACAACCGCGCGCTTCGGCTCATCTGATTGATACCACTCAAAATAAGCACGCACACCATCAAAAATAATTTGGATCGAGAACACTAACAAATAACCTATTGCTAACAAAAAGTCATTCTCTAGCGAGAACAGATAAAAGAAAATTGAGACAATGACAACAATACTCACAAACCGCCCAATGAAGTCAACTTTTTTATGGGTATCATTGACGTAGTGATTAGTGAAAATCGTCCGTTTTTCTAACTTAAAATAACGATTCAAACCATATTCTAATCCGTATGTGAAAATAAAAAAACCAAGAATATACCACAAATAGATTCCCATCTTTCCCCTCCATTTCCGATTTCACTTACCGCTTAGCCCACTTTAGATTTGATTTAACGGGAAGTAATATAACATAATTATCATAAAAATTGATTTTATCATCAATTCGATGAATAGCATAATGGCTTGTTTGGGTTGTTTTGAATATTGTGCATACATATGAATATGAACGATATTCAACCCCAATGTGTAGCTCAACACGTAGCCAACCAGTAGATAAATCCACACGTTAGCTACGTCTACTTGCGCAAAAACAAAACCTAACACACTGAAAACACCCAGCGACAACATACTCACATGCACGCGCCTCGCGCTATTCTCATGGGTCTCATTGAGATAAAAATCCTTACCCTCTGGCAGTGGATCAACCTGTAGATGTCCACCTAGAATTCGCTTTACCACATGCATTGTTGCTAAAGACACCAACCCAATAATAAACGCAGGATCCATCTTCTCCACCATCCCTTCAGCTAATTCATCTATTCTGTCAGTCAATAACCACGTAACACGTTGATCACACGGTAACTAATATTGCCGTTATCACCAGTGGGGTAATAAGCATCGCATCTAATAGAAGTACTAGCGTATGCCGAGCGTCTTGATGATGTTTAAAACTCCAATAAGCTCTGACATACAACACAGCATTTATTCCCACAAAGCTCAATAATGTCAGCGGCTTTGTTATGACCTCACTAAGGGACAGAAAAAGTATGAACGGTCCAGCTATCATCAGCACGCTTTTTATCAGATGATCCCAGCGATTATGATTTGGGTTCTTGTAAGGAATTGCTTCAATCGCTGTTTTTGAGCGGCGATATTCCCGGTGGAAATATCGTATTATCAGTAGTTGTGCCAACAGATAAAAAACTAAGGTACTAATTATTGGTAGCAATGGTTCTTCCGTCCTTTCCTGGCAGCAATAGATTTAAAGGTTGTCCCCGTCATACGCGTGAATTCAAAAGCAATGATGCTATACTTAAGTAAAGATAGCTTTAGTTTGGTCATACACCTAGACCTTATTCAACGAAAGGATGGTCGCTTTGCAACGCATCTTAATTCTTGGTAGTCCTGGCACTGGTAAAAGCACGCTTGCACGCTCACTCCAAAAGCATTTACAGCTTCCGCTTTACCATTTAGATCAAGCCTTTTTTAGAGCAAATTGGGTCGAATCCCCTGATCAACTTAACCATTTTTTGCAGACGACTCTCCCAACATCCACGTGGATCATGGATGGGAACTATTACCATACGTTACCGGCACGCTTACAACAGGCCGATACCGTTATTTTACTTGACTTCCCGACCAGACTTGCGCTTTTTGGTGTTTTAAAACGCTACCTCACCCACCGAAACAGAACACGTCCAGATATGGCAGCAGGCTGTGAAGAAAGACTAAGCTTTAGTTTTCTCTGGTATGTCCTACGTTTTAAGCACGAGAAGCTCGGCTCAACCAAAAGAATGATCAAAGAACACCCTCACCTTGCTTATTATCATTTCAAGTCACGGGGAGAGGTTAAAAAGTTTCTTGCACAACTTTGTTAAAGCTAAATCAAACCAAATATATACTCCGAAATTAGAATATAAGCAACAAACAACAGCAAGCTACCTAGACATCCGGCACCACTGCCACCACCTGCTTTTCGGTATTGATAACACGCCTTATCTGATCCAATGACAGCAACCTTATCACTCACATGACGGTAATATAAACTATTTCCTTTGGCACCGAGGTAAACGAAAATTGCGAAGGGAATCACTGAGTTTAAAAAACCTATACCAGTAAAGTAAACAATCGCATCAGTCACCAAGTAGATCGCCAGAATCATCAACAATATCCCGAACATCTTACGGTAACCGAGCCAAAATAAACCGACAAAAAAACTGGCCCAGTTCCACCCGGCGTGATTTGCGGGATCGCTTGAATTCGACCATTTATCTGCATAATAATGATAGCGTGTATCAACAAAACAGCGCCAGCTCTCGGTTAGATGTGGTGCTTTTTCTGTCGTTGCTGTTTCACTGTTATCGAGGTCATGATGGGATCCATTTGATTTTGCTTGTTCACCCGTTTTTTCGGTCTGATGAGCATCAACCGATTTGCCACATTTCGGACAAAACACGGCGTCATCTGATATCGATGCGCCACAATATTGACAATACATAGTTATTCCCCTTTCCTTTATAACGGTTGATTTTCTATTTATTAGTAAACACCGTGTTTCTAGTATATCAAATACCCAACACATTTCCATCTGTTTTTAAAATTTTTTCCGATAAAACCCATAACCTTTATTCCAATGGTTTTCCCTTTCTGAGTGCGGTTTTTCATGTCATCACACACCCACTATCGGCATCAGCTAATTCCCCTTTTAATGCAACACAAAACAGGCAAATGACATTTCGAATAAACATGTCGCTTGCCTGTTTTTTAAGTGACATTGTTAGTTAGTGATTTGTTCCACTCTCTCAGTCGTTCTTTTGTAACCTTATCTTTAGACTAATGCAGTTTAATCACCGCCGCTTTAATTGGTGTGTCGCTCGCACCTGTACAGCCACGCTAAAAACATAAACAATCATTGCCGGTAGCACCATCCGTCAACCGCTCGCTTAGGCTTCAATTGTCTGTTTGATCGCTTGATAATCTGATGTATACAGAATATACGTGTCCTGTTTGGTTTTGATTACAACGCGATCGGTCGTACCATAAGGAGTACCGATCCGCGTTGCCTGTTTATCATCGCCACCATAGCTATCACCCGATGAAACATCTATGATATCTGCTTCATTTATTTCAATTTTTGATAATTGCCACCTAATCGTCACAAGACCTGCTGACTTCTTCACCTGAATACCTAACACGCGCCTTCCTCCTTTTTTTCAAGCCCTTTGCTGTTGTTATTCAGTCACACACATCCCTTATCAAAAACGAATGCGTCAACCCGAGTGATGGATTGACGCTTCATTATTCGTTCCGATTGCGTTTATTATTTAAACACTTTAATTCGTTCATCTAAAGATTGAAATGTTTTTTCTCCGGGTGCTTCCACCGGCTTACCGAATGGCATTTGCGCACATAGGCGCCAATGTTTCGGAAGATCAAAACGTTCTTTCACATCATCATCAATTAACGGGTTATAGTGCTGTAAGGACGCACCTAATCCTTCTGTTTCTAACGTCGTCCAAACCACATATTGCAGAATACCCGATGCTTGTTCAGACCATGTTGGGAATTTATCTTCATACAATGGCATCTGTTCCCCTAAATTTTTGACCACTTCCGTATCTTCAAAGAACAACACGGTTCCATATCCAGCTTTAAATCCATCGACACGTGCTTCGGTTTTATGAAAGTCTTCTTCTTTTACAAGGGGGCGTAAATGTTCTTTGGTTAAATCCCATAACGCTTTATGGTGCTCGTTAAACAGAATCACGACGCGGCCACTTTGTGAATTAAACGCATAAGGCGAATACTTCACCGCAAACTGGACCACTTCTTCGACTTTTTCTTTTGAAACAATCTCTTCGTCACTGATTGCGTAATATGAACGACGTTCTTCAATTGCTTGACGTAATGTTTTTGACATAAACCATTTCCTCCTTCGTAATCATACAAAATTTACCGTTACTTGTACCATTACCGAAAAAGGGAACCGTTAAACATTTATCGTTTTTTCTGGTTTCTTTGCGAGAACACTAAGTATAAAGGCGATTACCGGGAAAACAATCATTCCAAGCAAGATTGGTTGGTAACTCCCAAATACATCAAAACCAGCTCCAAAAGGGAGTGGTCCTAACGATGAGCCTAGGACCATGACCGTCGAAGAGACCCCGTTAATGGAACCAATATAGCGTCGACCAAAGTAGTTCGGCCAAATCGCTTTTAAACTAATCCGTTCAATTCCACCAGCGACACCCCATAAAAAGCCAAACAAGATTGCTAGAACATTGGTCGTCATCACAGTAAGTAACAAGAGGAGGATGACTTCAAGACCGAAAATAATCATTAAAGCAACATTTGTTTTAATTTTATCTAAGATTAACCCCGACAAGAAGGACATCGGGATGCCCACGAAAGCCATCATACTAAGAATCGTCGCAGCCATTTGCACACTTAACCCCTGGCTACCAAAAATAGAGGTGATGTGAAACGTAATGCCGGTGTTCACCATCGCTGGTACACCAACACAAAACAGGACAAACCAAAAGGTGCGGGTATGCATTGCCTCTTTTAACGTCCAATCAACTTCGGCAATCTCCATTGATGCTTTTAAATTGAGCTTGGGCCCTTCGGCATGGCCATCCGGAACAAGTCCGATATCTTCCGGGCGATTTCTAACAAAGAAAAACGCAATAGGCACAAATACTACAAGTAACATAACACCCCAAAAGCGCCAAGCCACTTGCCAACTGTATGATTGAATCAACCAGATATTAATAATTGGAAACATAGCTGAGGAGATAAAACCACCCAGTGACATGAGACTAAAGGCAACCCCACGTTTTTTGACAAACCACTGCGCAACAAGTGTCGTTGGAATCAAGGACATACTCCCTTGACCGAGTAAACGAATAAGGAAAAATCCTAAAAATAACATCGGCAAGGTCGTAACCAAACTGTTATAAAATAAGGCAATCGCAAACAAAACACCGACGCCAACCATCATCAAGCGTTGGCCAAAGCGGTCAATAAAACGACCGACAACAATCATAATTAAACCAGCAAAAAAAGTTGCCATTGAATAAATGCTGGATACTTCGGTCCGCGACCAGCCGAAATCCGCAATCAAATAATCAATAAATGTTGAATTAGAGTACGTTTGACCTGGGCCAGAGAAAAAGACGCCGATTGCCGCGACAATAACCATAATCCAACCATAATAAATTTTTTGTTTCTTCACCAAACTTGTTCCCCCTCCATTGCCTTGCTTCTCTCTTTCTAACACCCGTATATGTAGACGATTTGAATCACTAATATCTAAGATACCGGAAATCAAACTAAAAATCCATGTTATCGCCTAAGATTGAGATGAAAATTAAAAAGCATCTCGAGCGAGATGCTTAAAATTATTGATTATCAAATGTTCGAATGTCATTAAGTGCTTTATGGGCTTCATTGTAATACTCTGCCGATTGTTTATACTTCCGCTGGCTATAGTAATAGTCCGCTAAAAGCTTCAAGTAAGCCGCATAAGGTAAATGTAACGATCGTGCTTTAAAATAAGGCAACACTTCTTTTTGTAAGAGTGTTTCAAACGCTTTATCATAACCATGAATCACAAAATAAAGCACACGTAATTGGTACACGTAACGCGGCGCTAAATCCGCCGTTTCCTCAATAATAATTAATCCTTTTTCATGCCATCCGGCTGCTTGTTCCAGTTCTCCTAATTGTATCTCTGTTTTGATTAAGCCGAGAATTGCTTTAAGTTCGTGCAACGTATAACTATGTTTAACAATGTCATAACTGCGCATGTAATAATCCAGCGCTTGTGTTGTCAAGTGTTGATCATAAAACAATTCGCCCATTGCTTCATAGACCAAATACAAAATGGTTTTATCCTTTAACCGCTCCGCTAAATCTTGACTCGTCTCAAAATGATGGAGCGCTTCATCCATTTCTCGCATGCGTTTAAAGTTCGTTCCCTTTAATATGTGGCATTTCGCAGCCCGACCTAGTTTATAATTTTCCCTATAATAGTCAAGGGCGCGATCGGCGTACATCGTCGAGTGATAGGTATAATGAAGGAGACTAGCTGTTTTTGCTACTTGAAACACTAAATCATAGTATTCTTCATCTTGATCCTCAAAGACACGGGAAAATAATTTCTCAGCTTTGATAAAGCCATTAAACGCTTGCTCGTAGCTTGCTAACATATAATAAAAATGACTAGAAAACTTTAACCAAAAATAGAATTCTTCTTTTGAAAACTTTTGTGTGTCTTGCTCTAAAAACTTGAATTTTCGTTCAGCTAACTTTCTTTGATCGGTTAAAATAAAATAGTATAATGTATGTAGTTCAACAAGCCAAAATAGATCGGCATCAATCACTTTTTCAATGTTACGTTCAATTTTTTGGTATGTATCATGACTCATGGCTAAATTTCTACTTAACAGTTGATCAGTCCATTGGTTAACAAGTTCTGCAATGTTATCATCAATCACCCGCTCTGGGTTAATATTTAATCGTTCACACAGTTGTTTTACTGCAGTTGGATTTGGATCTGCACTATTACGCTCGATTTTAGATAGATAAGAGACCGAAACAATTCCTTCGGCGAGCTCCTCTTGGGTCAGTTTTTGCTTCATTCTAAAATATTTGATTTTACATCCAATACCTGTCGGCATCTTATCACCTCTTCCCCTTCTATTTTACACAAAACTATGACTTTAGTCACTATCAATCTCAATTAATTCACGAAATATTCGTGATTGAGCATGGGTGTGATCTATGTTTAATATCAATGTCAGCATTTCCTCTGACATACAGTTTCAGTTTGCATTTAAATGGCTGTTCCTATTTCGTGACAGCTTCATTCTTTTCACTTCCCCCTTAAGACGCGTACTTTAAACAAGGGGTTACAAATAATGATGTCTCCCTTTTTTCGGTATGCAATGGATCGCCACAAGCATTAAGAGGTTTTCTATGCTCTCTTTGCTTATGCAATAACTGCAACAGAAAAACTCACAACAAGGTTGGTATGATTCATTTAGTTGATCATCCGCCCAACCCAGATTCCATCAGCCCTTAGCTCATTCCTCTGAAACCGCACCATTGGATCTACTAGCTAAACTCATTTATACTTTACCTATTACCAGAAGGCTTCACTTGTTTGCCTGAGTGACCGATGGGGAAAGGGAGAGGTCAGGTTCGTTGTTTACATGCTGAAACCCGTTCGTTTTCTTATTGACTGATGTTTCATCGACCGTCTCAACCCATCTTGATCACCTTGCGTTTTTTGAACATTTCCTAAACGGATTTGATTCCCATTTATCAGAAATGACGGCAGAAGATAGCGTTGATTTCCTTGGTGATTAATACATTAGAGAAAATGTAGCCCGTTCAAAAACAGACTTGCCTGCAAATTGGGCAACATTTAAAAAATTCGCCAAATTCTTATTGGATAACCAAGGCTTGCCCCTCAAGGCTTACGAGGCTATCCAAATGGTCTGTAAACAAAAAGCCTTTTTCACTTATCGCTATATCCACTATTTGAAAACAGATGTTATCGAAGAATCGATGTTTATCAACGATTTGCATACGTACCTTGATCGCAAACGGAAGTAGAACACAGACCATAAGTCATTTTAATCGTCATTAAAGGCAGGCAAAGAAAAATTCTACTTCTAGCTTTTTGACACATCTTGTTGGCAATAAACGGAACGGATAACAAACTTAACATTAAATATGAAAGACTTTGATTGACTTAGGCGCGTTTATCGCTTAAGCTAGGCTTTAATTATGTTTTTTTGATGGAGGAATAATAATACATGTTACAAGCTACAAATGTAAGTTTACGCTTCGACGATAAGAAATTATTTGAGGATGTAAATATTAAATTTACACCCGGAAACTGCTACGGATTAATCGGGGCAAATGGCGCCGGTAAATCAACCTTTTTGAAAGTACTCTCAGGTGAAATCGAACCGCAAAGTGGTCATGTATCACTCGGTAAAGATGAACGCCTTGCCGTTTTGAATCAAGATCACTTCGCATTTGAATCGTTTCGCGTCCTTGAGACCGTTATGCTAGGTCATAAACGTCTTTACGAGGTCATGAAAGAGAAAGATGCGATATATAGTAAAGACCCGTTCACTGAAGAGGACGGCATGAAAGCCGCCGAACTTGAAGGTGAGTTCGCCGAACTAAACGGTTGGGAAGCTGAAGCAAATGCCGCTGTCATGTTAAAAGGTTTAGGGATTGGCGAAGAACACCACGACAAATTGATGAGCGAATTATCTGGTTCTGAGAAGGTTAAAGTGTTGCTTGCGCAAGCTTTGTTCGGAACGCCTGACATTCTCTTACTTGATGAGCCAACTAACCACTTGGACATTCAAGCGATTCAATGGCTAGAAGAGTTTTTAATTAACTTTGAAAACACGGTCATTGTTGTTTCTCACGACCGTCACTTCCTCAACAAAGTTTGTACACACATCGCTGATGTTGACTTTGGTAAAATTGAACTGTATGTCGGTAACTATGATTTCTGGTATGAATCAAGCCAGCTTGCTTTGCAAATGGCACAAGATCAAAACAAGAAAAAAGAAGAAAAAATTAAGGAATTACAAAACTTTATCGCTCGCTTTAGTGCGAACGCATCTAAATCTAAACAAGCAACGTCTCGTAAAAAGATGTTAGATAACATTTCACTTGATGATATTAAGCCGTCATCTCGTCGTTATCCTTACGTGGCCTTTAAACCAGAACGTGAAATTGGTAATGATTTGTTACGCGTTGAAAACTTAACTAAAACAATTGATGGCGTTAAAATTCTTGATGACATCAGTTTCGCCCTCAACCCCGACAATAAAGTTGCTTTCGTTGGTCGTAACGAACAAGCCAAAACGGTATTGTTTGAAATCTTGATGGGTCGGATGGAGCCGGACAGCGGCACCTATACGTGGGGAGTCACAACCTCACAATCCTACTTCCCGAAAGACAACAGTGAATTCTTTGAAAACAATGAATTGACCCTTGTCGAATGGTTACGTCAATATTCGAAAGAAGATCAAACTGAAACATTCTTACGTGGATTTTTAGGGCGTATGTTATTTAGTGGCGAAGAAGCCTTAAAAAAAGCAAAAGTATTATCTGGGGGAGAAAAGGTCCGTTGCATGTTATCTAAAATGATGCTGTCTAGTGCAAATGTGTTAGTTCTCGACGAACCAACAAACCACTTGGACTTAGAGTCGATTACCTCGGTCAATAATAGCTTGATTAACTTTAAAGGCGCATTGTTATTCACCTCTCATGACCACCAATTTATCAATAGTATTGCTAATCGCTTAATTGAAATTACACCGACCGGCATTGTTGATAAAGAAATGTCTTATGATGAATTCGTTAATGATCGCGCACTTCAAAAAGAGATAGAGGCACGTTACGCTTAAATAGAAGTCAAAGACTAGAGCCTGCCGGTTCTAGTCTTTTTTATCGTACCTCCGTTAGTGATCACCAGCAACCTATACGGTTCATGCGTCTTTCCTTAACTGCTAGGTCTGCTTTGTCTATTTAATTAAAAATGCGACCAAAGCATTGGTGTAGATCCGACTTCGACCGGGTATAGTTACTAGTGAGATTTGTTAATTAGTTCCTATATTGTGAACAAATAAACGGTTTAAGATGTGAACACTTTGTGAAACGACAAACAACAAAGGCAATAAACATTGATCTGATAGGGATACGAAAAAAAGTATGTGAAATACTATTCAAACTCTTGTCACATTTTAAACAAAGGCGTATAATAAGTATATAAAGTAATTGTTCTCTTTTTTTAAACCGCATTGTGAATAATTACACATGAGGTTTATCCTAGGAACTTAGTTTCACAAACAAATCATCAATGCACCACTATTACATTAAAAAATGGAGGAATGAACAAATGAAAGTTGCTGTTATTGGATGTACACACGCAGGTACGGCTGCCATTAAGAACACATTAGCGTTATACCCTGAGGCTGAGATTCATGTCTTTGAACGAAACGATACGGTTTCATTCTTGTCTTGCGGCATCGCATTATACGTCGGTGGCGTTGTCGAAGAAGCTGAATCACTGTTTTACGCATCCGTTGAAGGATTTGAAGATAAAGGTGTCAACATGTACATGAAACACGAAGTTACTGATGTCGATGTTGAAGGAAAACAGTTGGAAGCGAAAGACTTAACCAACGACAAGGTTACAACACACGCGTTTGATAAATTAATCGTGACAACAGGTTCATGGCCAATCACTCCCCCATTCCCTGGTTTTGATTTAGATAACATTGTCTTATGTAAAAATTATGATCATGCCAAAGAAATCATCCGTCGCTCTGAGCACGTCGAGAATGTTACGGTAGTTGGTGGCGGTTATATTGGGGTTGAACTCGTCGAAGCTTTCGAAGAAAAGGGTAAGAATGTCACATTAATTGATGCAGAATCTCGTATTCTAAGTCGTTACCTGGACAAAACATTTACCGATCCTGTCGAAGCGACCCTACGTGAAAAAGGGGTCGATATGCACTTAGACGAACTTGTAAAAAGTTTTGAAGGTAAGGATTCTGTCGAAAAGGTTATTACAAACAAAGGTGAAATCAAAGCTGATTTGGTTGTCTTATGTATTGGTTTCCGTCCTAACACTGACCTATTTAAAGACAAACTACAAACTTTACCAAATGGTGCAATTGTTATTGATGAATACATGCAAACGAGCGAAAAAGACATCTACGCAGCTGGTGACTGTTGCGCTGTGCCTTACAACCCAACGAAAAAACAAGCATACATTCCACTAGCAACAAATGCTGTTCGCATGGGAACACTTGTGGCACAAAACTTAGTTAAACCAACCTTTAAGCACCCAGGTACACAAGGGACATCAGGTCTGAAAATTTATAACCACTATATTGGTTCAACAGGTTTAACAGAAAATGCTGCCGCTGTGAATGAAATGGAAGTTGGTACTGCGTATCTTGAAGACACATACCGTCCAGATTTCATGCCAGAAAATAGCATCGTTAAATTAAAACTCGTCTACGAAAAAGCAACCCACCGCGTGGTAGGTGCGCAAGTCATTTCTGATACTGACTTAACACAAGTAGTTAATACCGTATCAGTTGCGATTGCTAAAGATGTTACGATCGAAGAATTAGCATTAACTGATTTCTTCTTCCAACCACACTTCAACAAGCCCGTTAACTACTTAAACCAAGTGGCTTTAATGGCTATGGAAGATGCGAAAGAATAATTCCAGAGATTAGTGAACAATCGTTCACGATGATAAAAACATCCCGGTGTTGTAAGTGGCTCATCACTTATTGCATCGGGATGTTTATTTTTTATTTAGTCCTTCGTTTCATATTTCAATTTTTTTATCGATTGGTCCAGTTCATCTGATAACTGATGTAAAACTTGATACATGCTATTTAATTCTTGTACGGTCGCCTGTTGCTCGTCTATGGTTTCGACCATTTGAGAAACTTCTTGATTAGATAAGGCAATCACTTGTTTCGTATGACTGCTCGTTTCCGTAATGGCTTGACTATCTCGTGATAATTGATCCATGTCAGCAGAGACTTCAGTGAGTTCTTGGTGAATGGTATCAGATTTCTCATTGATTTTATCCATGTAGCCAGAAATATCCGTCACAGAGGAAAGCATATGACTGGTTTCTGTTTCACTCATTTTAATATCAACTGCAATCACACGAATCCCTTCTTGAACAGACTCAATTAAATCTTGAATCATCTCTGTTGATTGGTTTGACTGAGCAGCTAACTTTTGAACTTCAGTCGCAACAACCGCAAAACCTTTGCCGTATTCTCCTGCACGGGCCGCTTCAATAGCTGCATTTAGTGCAAGTAAATTAGTTTGCGCCGAAATATCGGAGATAACGTCAATAATTTTACTTATTTCGGCAGATGTTTTTTCGAGTCCTTCGACATCACGAACGACTTGATCAAGGTTATCTTTTACTGTCGTCGATCGTGTCTTTGTTGTACTTACGGCACCGCTTGTTTCTTTTACGTACTTGTGCACATCTTCAGAAAGCGTTACCGTCCGCTTAACGAAGTCTTGCGCATGCTTTGTTTTACTTGCAATCTCTCCGACTCGACTTACCACTTGCTCTACATCAGCGGTAATGGTTTGGTTCCCTTCTGCGAGGACCCGAACCTGTTCCGCTAATTGATCCGTTTGCGTCGTATGGGTGTCAATGCTTCCGTGAAATACATCTGTCTCTTCTTTCAAACGGTTACTTTGATCCGATAGCATCGACGTCAGACCTGCCAACGTTTCTGCAGTGGCATTAAAGGATGCCGCCAATTGATTAAATTCATCTTGTGTTTTTACGGTTAAACGCTCATCAAATTTATTTTCTCCTAATAACTGCGCAAAGTCCATCAGCTGACCGACGGGTTTTAGGACTAACACATTCGTGACCAGATACATGCCCACAGCAATAATCAACACGCTGAATAATGAAGATAGTACATTAATCATTAACGTATCCGATACAATACGCATGACAATTTCCGAAATAACGGTTTCTAACGACAAAACAACGAATAGTAACACAACTGTTGCAATGGTGAATTTTACTCTTAGTTTGCTTTTCAACACTTGTTCCTCATCTCATTCTCAATTTAGTTTCTAACCCTTTCATCACTAATCGTGCGAGGACAGGTGTCTACTCTCATGTTTAGTAAGAGTATTGTACCAGAACTAAAGTCTAAATTCAATTGTTTTGTTTGTTATTTATACCTTTTTGTAAAAAAAGTTTTTCGTCTGTCAATCCTTGTTTAAAACACTTAATAAAACCTCTGTATCAACGTTTTTAAATCGTCTTCTTGCCCATTCATAACGACACATCCATCAATAAAAAAGCCCTTCCACCTATAATGATTATTTATCATTATAGGTTTAAAGGCTTGTGACGTTTTACTTACGAATTAAATGCTGCAGCAATCAACGTTTTAATAACTGGACGGTCATTTTCATGAAAAGCTTTAACAATCCGACTACCGACAATCACGCCATCACCAAATTGACTAAGCTTTTTAACCTGGTCTGGTGTACTGACACCAAACCCTGCTAAAACCGGAACAGGTGCACCTTCTTTCAATTCAGTTAAAAAGGCTTGTACTTCGTCTTTATGGACAGCGCGCTCACCTGTCGTACCGGTAACGGTGACAGCGTAAAGAAAACCCTCCGCACGCTGCTTCAAAGCTTCACGGCGCGCTTTCGGACTCGTAAGGGCAACGAGTCGAATAAAGGCCAATTCTTCTTCCTTTAGCGCATCTGTAATGACCGCTTCTTCCTCCATCGGCACATCTGGAACAATTACACCTGAAACATTTGCTTCGGTTAACGCGCGGGCGAAAGCTTTGACCCCGTATTGCACAACCGGATTCATGTACGTCATTAATAAGATAGGAATCTCTCGATCTTTGTTTTGATTGAGTGTTTCAAGCACTGCCGTTAAAGAGACGTGCTCACGTAGCGCGCGAATACCTGCTTGTTGAATCGTATCACCATCCGCGACCGGGTCGGAGAAAGGAATGCCTACTTCGATAGCTGAAGCACCCGCTTCTCTTAAGAAATCAATCTGTTCATTTAATTGATCCAAACCACCGTCACCTGCCATGATATAGGGAACAAATATCTTATTTCCTGCTTCTAGGACTTGATTTAAATGCTTTTCCAAATACGACTTAGTCATTTACTTTACCTCCTAACACAGCTTTAACTGTTTCGACATCCTTATCGCCTCGTCCAGATAAACAAACGATAATCGACTGATCCTTACTGAATTTTTTAACCAGTTTTGGTAAGTAGCCAATCGCATGTGCACTTTCCAAAGCCGGAATGATACCTTCTGTTTCTGACAATAACTTTAAGCCTTCCAGCGCTTCATCATCAGTCGCCGACACATAAGTGACTCGTTCGGTATCTTTTAAGTGACTATGCTCAGGCCCAATGCCAGGGTAATCAAGTCCGGCCGAAATCGAATGCGCTTCTGTGATTTGACCAGCGTCGTCTTGTAAGAGATACGTCATCGTACCGTGTAAGACACCGACCGTTCCAGTAGAAAGCGTCGCTGCGTGCTTGCCCGTTGCAACACCATCGCCTCCTGCTTCAACGCCGTACATTTGAACTGAAGCGTCATCAACAAACGGATAAAACATCCCCATCGCATTACTGCCCCCACCGATACAGGCAATTAACGCATCCGGCAAGCTGTTGGTTTTATCAAAATACTGCTGTTTCGTTTCATCACCAATCATGCGCTGAAAGTCACGAACAATCATTGGAAATGGATGCGGCCCCACAACTGAGCCAATAATGTAGTGGGTGTCTTCGACATGGCTTACCCAATAGCGCAGCGCTTCATTCACTGCATCTTTTAGCGTACAACTGCCTGAAGTAACGGGTTCCACTTTGGCACCAAGTAATTCCATCCGGAACACATTCAGTTTCTGACGCTTAATATCCTCTTCACCCATAAACACCACACATTCTAACCCTAATAACGCACAAGCGGTTGCTGTTGCTACCCCGTGCTGTCCTGCGCCTGTTTCTGCGACAACCTTATGTTTGCCCATGCGCTTTGTTAACAACGCTTGACCGAGCGCATTGTTAATTTTATGCGCCCCGGTATGATTTAAGTCTTCACGTTTCAAATAAATCTTTGGCCCGCCTAATTTTTCAGTTAAACGTTCGGCAAAGTAGAGTGGTGTTTCACGGCCAACATAATCTTTTAAGTAATAATCAAAGGCCTCCGTAAATGCTGGGTCATTCTTTGCTTCTAGATAAGCCTTTTCTAGTTCCAAGACAGCCGGCATTAATGTTTCAGGAACATAGCGACCACCGAAGCTTCCGTAATGCCCATGTTCATTTGGTTGTTGATAGTTTGTCATTGTTCTGGCACCCCTTTTACTTGATTAATAAATTGTTTAATCTTAACCGCATCTTTCTTATCCTTCGTTTCAACGCCACTGGAGACGTCCACACCCGCAACCGGAAGCGTCCGTAACGCCTTATTTACGTTATCAAGGGTAAGGCCACCAGCTAAAAACACCGGTACCTGAAGATCATCAATTTGTAATAAAGACCAATCAAACCCTGTCCCTGAACCAGGTATGGGACCATCCAGTAATAAATAAGCAACAGCAGTTTGATAGGTCGCCACCTTGTCGAGCGACGCTTGATCTTTTACGGTAATGGCTTTAATGACCGGATAGTTTATCTGATTGATATAGGCAAGAGATTCCTCACCATGCAATTGGACATAATCAAGTCCGACCGTTGCCGCCACGTGATTGACTTCTTCAAATGGTTGATTTCTAAAAACACCGACTGTTTGAATGGCTGGGCTTAAGGCAGCCCGGATCGTTTTTGCTTCTTGGACAGTAATTTTCCGTTTGCTGTCTGCGAATAAAAAACCAATAAAATCGGCACCACTTGCCTCAACAACTTCTGCAGTTTCACGATCTTTCACCCCACAAATTTTAACGAGCGGTTTCATGACAAATCCTCAGTAAAAGCTTTGATCATTGCTTCGGGTGATGTTTTCATCAGTGTTTCACCGACTAAAACTGCCCGTGCGCCCGCAGCCTTTACCTGGACAACATCTGCTTTTGTCTTAATGCCGCTTTCACTGACTAAGACATGTTTTTCTGTGTTAATGAGTGGCGCAAGTGCTTCTGTTTGTTTAAGACTGGTTTCAAATGTTTTAAGGTTGCGGTTATTGATGCCAATTAGCGGTGCATCAACCGCTAACGCTGTCTTGACTTCCGTTTCATCGTGCACTTCAACCAATACTTCTAGCCCTTTAGCTGTTGCGTAGTGATACAAATTTGTAAATTGCTCTTTAGTTAACGCACCAACAATCAGTAAAATCACATCCGCCCCGTGCTGATAGGCGCGATCAATTTGAACAGGATCAATGATGAAATCTTTATTTAATACTGGCAAGCTAACCGCTTCTTTCACGGCGACTAAGTCCGCCATCGTTCCCTTGAAATAAGGATAGTCTGTTAAAACAGAAATCATTGATGCCCCGCTTGCTTGATAAATCCTAGCTTGTTCAGCCGGTTCCACGTCCTTATTAATCATACCTTTTGATGGTGAATGTCGCTTAAATTCTGCGATGACGTGCATCGGTTGTGTGTTAACCGCATCTAGAAATGAAACGAGCGGAACCGTTCGTTTTCTATTGTCAGCCGCACGCTGTGCTTTGATCACATCCACCTCTATTTGTTTTGCTTTAATAATGTCATCAAGTATCGTCATGCTTTCACCTCACTTCACGTTGATGGGTTTGAATTAAGTGATTTAATTTTTCTAAGGCATGGCCTTCGTCAATGCTTGTCCGTGCTAGGGCAATTCCTTCTTTGATGGTCGTTGCTTTCCCGTTTGCGAAAATCGCTAACCCGGCATTAAGTAGCACGGTATCGCGATGTGGACCATGTTTCCCTGACAACACGTCTGTGAGTATCCGAGCATTCATCTCTTTATCGCCACCGCTAATGGCTTTGTTATCAACATAGGGTAAATCAACATCTTCAGGTTTGATGGTAAACTCAAGCAGCTCCCCGCGATCTAATAAGACACAGTGGGTCTCTCCTGCGAGTGATGCTTCATCCATAAAGCCCGGCCCATTAATCACAAGCGCACGCTTCCGACCGAGCTTAGCTAAAACACTGGCCATATCGAGCAATAAATCACGCCGGTAAATACCAATCAGTTGTGTTTCGAGTTCAACCGGGTTAGTGAGTGGACCAATTAAGTTGAAAATGGTAGGTATTTTAAGCGCACGTCTTACTTGGACAACAGGCTTCATTTTCGGGTGCATCTGTTGCGAGAATAAAAAGCTAATTTGATTTTCCTTTAAGAGTTGATAGCTTACTTCCGGTGACTGGCGAATATCGACACCGAGTGCTTCTAAGACATCTGCACTTCCCGTTTTACTGGAAATGCTGCGGTTACCATGTTTAGCCACGGTAATCCCAGCCCCCGCAACGACAAACGCACTTGCCGTCGAAATATTAAAGCTATTTGACTGATCGCCACCCGTGCCGCAGTTATCCATCGCACCGATTAATTCCCCAGGCATGGTGAGGGCATGTTCACGGACCACTTGAACCAGGGCAGTGATCTCATCCACGGATTCCTTTTTCTGTTTTAAAGCGAGTAAGAAGCTACCGACCAGAACTGGATCGGTGTCTGTGTCAAACATTAACCGCGCAGCAGCTTCCATTTCTTCAAGGGTAAGGTCTTCACCGCGTACGACTTTTTCGATATACGTTTGCATTTAGTTGTCCTCCCTTATTGTGCTAAAGAAATTACTGAGTAAGGTTAAACCATCTAGTGTACCAATTGATTCAGGGTGAAATTGCATCCCGTAAATCGGAAGCTGATGATGTTTAATCGCCATAATTTCACCGTCATCAAGAGCGGTTGCCGTGATCGTTAGTGTTTCTGGTACGGTTGTCGGATCAATTACAAGTGAATGGTAACGCATCACTTCAATCGGATCCGTGAGGCCGGCAAAAATGTCCTGTTGATGATGCGTGATCTTTGATTGTTTCCCGTGCATGACACGTTTGGCATGGATAATCGTCGCCCCATAGGCCTCGCCGATCGCTTGATGACCGAGACAAATGCCGAGAATCGGAATGCTTTCCCCGTGTTCTTTAATCACATCGATACAAATCCCCGCATCCACCGGTGCGCCTGGCCCAGGTGAGAGGACAATCGCCTCCGGATTAATCGCATGAATCTCCTCTAAAGAGATCGCATCATTCCGAACGACTTTTACATCTTCTCCGAGTTCCCCCATATATTGATACAAGTTATAGGTAAATGAATCATAATTGTCTATCAGTAAAATCATGTGTCCGACACCTCCACGAGTGACTTTGCTTTATTTAGTGTTTCTTGATACTCACTTTTCGGATCTGAGTCGTACACAATCCCGGCCCCTGCTTGCACGTAAGCCGTTTGGTTCTTAATAACCATCGTCCGAATTGCCAGTGCTAAATCAAGATCCCCATTCATGTTGATATACCCACAAGCACCTGCATAGACACCACGTTCAACCGTTTCATAATGATTAATCAGTTGCATCGCTCGAATCTTTGGTGCACCTGAGACTGTACCGGCTGGTAACGTGGCAATCAAGCAATCAATGCCATCATAAGTGTCCTTCAAGGTTCCGGTTACTTCAGAAACGATATGCATCACATGCTGGAACCGTTCAATTGTCATGAATTTCGGAAGCTGAATCGAGTGAACTTCACAGACGCGACCTAAGTCATTCCGACTTAAATCAACCAGCATTTTATGTTCAGCGCGTTCTTTTTCATCATGAAGTAAATCTTGTTCAAACCGTAGGTCTTCGGCTTCTGATTTCCCTCGTGGTCTAGTACCCGCAATGGGATTGGTGACAACCTGATTGCCTTTCACTTTGATTAAACTTTCAGGTGAGGCGCCTAGAACGACATAAGGACCGAAATCAAGGTAATACATGTACGGCGACGGATTGTTTCGTCTCAACTTTCGGTAAAATTGAAACGGCGACGTATCAAACTCTGCTTTCATGCGTTGTGAGAGGACGACCTGAAAAATATCGCCATCGATGATATGTTGCTTTGCCCGTTCAACATAATTGATAAAGGTAGCTTCATCGATTTCCGGGGTGAAGCTGACTTTTGTCAGTGCTTCTTCATCATCCGCTGTATAGGTCATTATTTGCGTTTCCAATTCATCTAACGCACGACGGAGTGCTGCTTCATCACGGTTACCAGCTAAATCCGTTGCTACTAAAGTGACGGTTTCTTTTTTATGGTCAAAGATAATCACATCTTGATACATCATTAAATGCACATCTGGCATGTTAATCTCATCTGTTAAGCGCTCGCCAATTTGTTCATAGTGACGAATGACATCATAACCAATGTAGCCGACCGCTCCACCATAAAATAAAAACGGTAAATTTAAATCAACAGTTGGGATATGTGCTTTCAAGACTTCTAAAACCTTATCATGCAAAACGATTTCTTTGTCCGCTTGCTTAATCGTCACTTTTTGGTCATCACCAATGATTTCTTTAAAGGGGTGTTGACCTAAAAACGAATAACGTCCTTTCTCCCCGTGTCCACTTGAACTTTCTAAGATAAAACGTTGACTACCTTGTAAGCGTTGGTAAACACTAATCGGTGTTAAAACGTCGCCCACACATTCTTTAACTTGATAACGCATGTTAGTTTCCTCCCTTATCAATAGAAAAATCCCCCTACTTAAAAACAGTTCATTTTTAAGTAGGGGGACGATTATTTAAAACCGCGGTACCACCGCCCATTTAGAGTCACGCTGACTCTACACTTCCCGATAACGGCGGTGACCGGCTTTATTTCACCCTTTGAAAAAAAGCATCTCCATCAGCCCAATTCAACGTTTTCGTTAGACTGGTTCGCAACCACCACCAGCTCTCTGTACTAACTTTAAAACGTCTACTTATCTGATTTCTTTGATTATCTTACTTATTTTGTATTTAAAAAGGGGTCTTTCTCATCCATTAAAGGACGAGAAAACCCCGTTATGCCACCTTTATAAAGTACGGACGTACTTTAAATCGTTGTAATCAGATCGATAACGTACCAATCTGTGTTTTGTGGTAACGGGGAAACAAAACCCGGTCATGCCTACTCGCCTCTAAAAGGCGCTGTTCAGCATCACTGCATCGAAAAGCCCATTCACTTCACACTCATGACTAGTTTTCACCATCCACTAGCTCTCTTCACATGAGGACGTTTAGCTACTTTCTTTTCTGATCGCGCATTTTTTATATGTGTTCTTATCATAGTATCTCCGGCCCTATTTGTCAATTAAAATAGCGAATTTTCTAAATATTTAACGCGACATCTTTCATAGTGACTATGCCCGGTGCAGGCGTTCCTCGTGTTTGATTACTCCAGCAATAAGCTGGTGTTTCTGTCAGTACCTACCTGTTTGACTTCTGCTCATGCGGTACACTTACTGTTCTTCAATCGCTTCATCAATTTGTTGACCTAAGTGACGACCTGCCGTATCTAACACGACACAAATGGTTGCACCAATGGTTAAGTCTAGCACGTTGACTGGGCCATTCGGTGTTAACAGATGCACACTATCTGCTTGTTGTAAGGTCGTCGAAACCACCGCTTGATTTTCAGTCTCTGCTTCAATCCAAAAAAAGTCGCGCTTTTCTTTTTTTACGCGGCCAACACTGACTTCGCGCTCGCCGTTAAGTGAATAAATTGGAATCACGTCACCCGGTTTAATTTCCGTTGCGTAATGGGTCGCTTGACTTAACCCCTTAACATACTGGTGGTGTGCTCCGACGTTGACGCGAAACGGTCTTGGCGGATAGGTGTCTGTCTGTCTATTTTCACTAAGAACCGTTACGTAGCCATGCCCCGTGTTCCCAACACAAACCCCTTCATCCGCTGCTAGTACATCAATAAAATCTAAACAAACCCTTGTCCCTTGCCCTATTTTTTTAATTTGTGTAACTTTAGCATCAACATACGCGTCTACCATTATGAAACACCCCTTTCTAAAAAATAAATAAATCGTGCATAACTAGCAAAAGACGCTTTATTTTTCACTACTGACCCGTTAAAATTAATAATAGAGTTTACTATTCAGGAGGCAAAAACGTTGAGAAAAGGATTATTTGTTGTATTTCTCTTGTTGATCGTCGGTTTCTTCGTGATTGGTTATCAGATTGAACAAAATGATAGCCAACAATCCAATTTAAATAGTGATCGATCGGTCACACATACGGAAGTATCTATGTAACACCCAGTTTATCATACTCAGACTAAAATGAGGACCATCGCTCTTGATGCTCCTCATTTTTTGATGTCCTTATTTTTAGTCCCATTAGCGCTTAGCAATGTTTACTTTCCTTGCGCTTACTCCAAGGTATTGCCTATTGCTGGAATCGGTGACTGCTTCAACAGCTCGGCAAAATAGAGTGTGTTATAGACCAACATCTCAATATGTTTTTGCGTAAAGCTATTTTGCTTTGCATCCGCATCAATGTACGAAGGACCTGGACCTGCTTCACCAACCCAATAAGCGTCGACATTCGGTGGAATCACAAAACCAATATGCGTAAGCCCATATAAGACAGAAGCGGCAGATTGTTTCGCCCCATCTTCATTGCCTGTAATTACAACACCGCCTACCTTATTGTAGTAAATCGCTTGTCCTTTTTCGTTTGTTTCACTACTGCTTCCATATAATCGCTCAATTGCTTTAGTAGCGATACTGCTTTTTTCTCCTAACCAAATCGGCGTACCGATTAGGAGAATATCCGCTGCTTTTACTTTTTCTAAAATCCCTGGCCATTCATCACCTTCACCTTCATCACCACTAATCCCATAACGGATGTTGTAGTCAGCCAAGCGAATGCTCTCTGTTTTGGCCCCTTCTTTTTCATAGAGGGCTTTTGCTTCTTCATATAAAGCTTCTGTGTTTGAAACTTCAGAGCTATCCTTTAGCGACGCATTTAAAAACAATACCTTTACCTCAGTCATTTACCGTTCCTCCTCATAAGCATTTACTTAGCATTACCCGTTTGTCGTTTCACTTAACCATGCTCAATGATTTTCCACTCAAGTCACGCCTCTTTCCAAAGAAAGGAACCACCGGCCACTATTCCTCTGCACGTTATTCCTCCGCAAACGCCTCTGTGAAATAACTTGCTAGGTACACAACAGGTGCATTCCAATAAATCGTTATTTCATTTGTCGCAAAACTTTCAAAATGGTCAACAAAACAGGCTTGAGGTGCAGCCATTTTAATCTGTTCCTGTGCATAGGGATCTTCTAAATTTTTGTTCGGTCCACCTGAGACAAATCCTGGTACTGGTTCATTTACCCCGAGATGCATTTGCGGACGGTAATGTGGAAACAAAACACTGTTCGCGCCAAACCCCGTCACATAACTCTTACCTAAAATGTTCTTACCCAGCAAATAATCAAAATGATCCAGCGCTGCTTGTTCATAACGCGCGTCACCAAAGCACTGATAAGCAAGTATAAATTGAATCGCTTGATTTGCCACTTCCATATTACTTCCCCAAATAAAATCTTCTCGGCGCATGGCCAGTTTAAAGCCACTTGCCTTGATAACCTCAAGACGCTGATCAACCGTAGCGCTTAATCGGGTCAAAATATCTTGGTAAATGGGTTCATTTCGGTCAGCTTTCGGATTTTTCAAATAACTGATGCTGCCATACCCACTCATATCAACCCAGCCTAAGTGAAGGGGATCTGCTAATTTAGCGTACAGCGTTTTAAAGACCGTCAGGTAGCGTGAATCGCCAGTTGTCCGATACAACGTAGCGCTTGCCCAGTAAGTCTCATCTAGACAAGAGGGATCGCCATATTCGCCCGTTGAAATCGAAGGTGGATTAACAAAGGGCGCTAGGCCCCCTTGTTCTAACCGGTCAAAAGCTTTAATTGCCGCCTCAAGAAGTCGATCACTATAGTCAGCAAGGTATGGCTTAAAGACACGGGCTGCATCAGCTAATGTTGCCGCAAAACTTGCGGTAGCTGTATCGGAGACTGGCGAAAGAACAAGTCGCATCGTATCAGCTTCGGGATGTCTATCAAAGGGAGGGAATTGTTCTGTCGTCACTTTATGATAAACGGCCCCGTCCGCACGCTGACACTTCAACAAGAAGTCCAGTTCGACCTTCACTTCCTCAAGGAGATAAGGCAGCCCAGTGGTTCCAGATTGATTCCGGTAGCGATCCGAAAAGTCATCAAACGTTAATAATAAATCAGCAATTGCTTTCCCCGCTGCAACCACATACTTGCCGTAGTCACCCGCATCATGCCAACCCCCACTCACATCGACCATTTCTGTTGGGTTGTCATATACAATCGCTTTGGCCGTGTGGCAAGGGCCATGATGGTATAGCCCAGCGGCCGCTTTAGGTAAGGTCTCACCGCAGCGCAAATAGTAAAATGCACGCAGAAGCGCTTGGGTAACTGCTTCAAAAGGATTCGCACTGACGGTAATTTCGTACGCTTGCTTATTCTGGGTGATGGTATATTGACCCGGGTCAAGTCCGAGCTCTACGCTGTAAATGGACGTCGCGCTCGTCGCGTCGTAGACAGGACCTTCTGGCACTAACGTTTTGAGCATGGCTTTGTCTTTTTGTTGATGGATATGAACCGGGCTCGCTGTTGTTGCGATGACCCGTTGCTGTTTTCCTTTTAAAAACCCTACTTGATTCATCATTAACATGTGGCGCTTCCTCTTTTCAATTAAATATTTTCAAGTGAGCTGGCATACCAGGTTTTTGTGATTAAAACTGACGCCTCTGAATCAATGATTCAGAGGCGTCTGTAAATTAAAGACCGTTTCGTTCAATCACATCTTTATACCAATAATAGCTTTTCTTCTTGATCCGTCGTAAATCTTTCGGTCCGTCTTCGTCACGGTTAATGTAAACAAAACCATAACGCTTTTGATAGCCATTAAGCCAACTTAACAAGTCTGTAAATGACCAGGTGCAGTAACCCAATACCTCAACACCATCACTAATCGCATGTTGAATTTGATCCACATGACTCTTTAAGAACGCAATTCGATAATCATCGTTTACGGTATCATCCTCGAGTAAGGTATCAAAAGCACCCAGCCCGTTTTCAGTAATTAAGATAGGCAAGTGATAACGGCTTTGGATCCGACGTAAAGCAATCCGCAATCCCTTTGGATCAATGGTCCAATCCCAATCCGTCGTCTCAAGGTAAGGGTTTTGTACCATCTTAAACAACCCTTGATTGCCTGATTCTTGTTGCGATCCTTTTTTACCTGTTGTATTCATACCAGCTTCTCCAACACCATCAAGTGGATTGTGTTTCACGGTAGCTGTCTGATAATAGTTTAAGCCCATGAAGTCAGGTTTTTGTGATTGAAGTAATGCCATGTCACCTGCTTCAATCGTAGGCGCTAGCCCTTCACGTTCTAAATAGTTAAAGATCGCTTCAGGATAGGTCCCCCATGCGTAAATGTCCATCCACCAATGCGCATTCATGCTTTCAGCATTCTCTGCTGCTAAAACATGGTCTGGGTCTGCGTCATACGGGTAGATCGGGGTATAGGCAAAGCTCGGTCCAATTTTACCGTCTTGAACCACTTCACGAAACGCTTTAATGACTGATGCGTTCGCAAGGTTCGCAATATGATTCGCTTGATACATCCGTTTTAAATCTTTCACACCCGGGGGATGCAGGGCCTTTTGATAACCTAACCCAATAAAGATGTTCTGTTCATTCAGCGTGACCCAGTGCTTAACCCGGTCACCGAAGCGTTCAAATAACACGCGACAATAATTTGTAAAGTCCGCAATGATCTCGCGCGACTCCCACGCACCGTAAGCATCCATCAGTGCTTGCGGGACATCCCAGTGGTAGACCGTTACCAACGGTTCAATGTCATGCTTGATCAATTCATTAATCAAGGCATCATAAAAAGCAATCCCTTGTTCGTTGACCTCACCCTTACCTTCCGGAAAAATACGGCTCCAGGCAATTGAAAAACGATATGCTTTCAAGCCCTGTTCCTTCATTAGTTGAACATCTTCCTGATAACGGTGATAATGATCCACCGCCACATCTCCATTTGTGTCTTTAAATGTTGTTCCCGGTATTTTCGTGTAGACATCCCATACCGATGGCCCTTTCCCTGCTTCATCATGGGCTCCTTCAATTTGATAGGCTGCCGACGCTGATCCCCATAAAAAGTCTTTTGGAAATGGTGTTAATTGCTGATGTTCCATCTGTTAGCCTCCTCTTTCGTAACTTAACCATAACTTTAAATATCTATATATTTAACTTAATTCAGACGACGGATAAAGTCAACCTAAAAAATACGTGGTTCCTTTGATAGAACCACGCTTTCTTTAAGTTCACTTAATTTAGATGATCAATCCGTGCTTCTAAATCAATTCTCGGTAATGTTTTCGGTACTTTTTTCGGGTAACCCATTTGAAGCATCCCAACAAATTTCTCGCCCGGTTTAATACCGATTAAGTCACGGAACGGTTCGGTCTCGGTTAATGGACCTGTTTTCCAAATCAAGCCAAGCCCGCGTTCCCAGCCGATTAAGCTTAAGTTATGAATAATCAGACTCGTTGAAGCATAATCTTCTTCGCGACGCTTCAAGAGATGACTCTCACCCATAAAGACCATCAGATAAACGGGAACTTGATCAAAGGTTTCGTACGCTTTTTGGTACGCTCGTGTTTTATCTTCACCGGTTTTCCCTTTAGCCATAAATGTACCCGCCAATTCAGCAAGCTGTGATTTGGTCTCACCTGTAATGATTGTAAAGCGCCACGGTTGCGTCATTTTATGGTTCGGTACAAAAGCAGCTGTCTTTAGCATCGCTTTAATCTCCTCAACAGCGACCGGTTTATCTTCAAACAACGAGATTGAGCGTCGTTCTTTAATGAGTTGTTCAATGTTCATAGCGATTCTCTCCTTTTTCTCTTAACTGTTAGAGGTATTATAGCAAATTTTCTGACAAAACTCAGCAAATTCGCTTACAGCTTCTTATTGCAAAAGCCATCGGAACATGCTATTCTATAAATAGTTAGTAAATTAATTTAATTAAGTACTGATATACCAATAAAACCTTTTGAAAGGAATGTGATGAACATGGAAACACAAACATTAATGACGCGTTTTACTGAAGTTTTTGGCAAAGGAGGCGAACCTGCCCTGTTCTTTGCACCTGGACGGATTAATTTAATCGGGGAACATACCGATTATAATGGCGGCTATGTCTTCCCGGCTTCGATCTCGTTTGGCACTTATGCCGTCGCAAGAAAACGAAGTGACCGTAAACTCCAATTTTATTCAATGAATTTTGACAATCTTGGTGTGATTGAATCATCACTTGACGGACTTGCCTATCAAAAAAGTGACAATTGGGCGAACTACCCGAAAGGTATGACAAAGTTATTTATCGACAATGGTTTTTCAATCGAAAACGGTTATGATATTCTCTTTTTTGGAAACATTCCTAACGGTGCCGGGCTTTCATCCTCCGCTTCAATTGAACTGGCAACGGGCGTTATGTTAGAAACATTGTTTGATTTAACCATTGACCGTGTTGAGATGGTGAAACTGGGCCAGAAAGTTGAGAACCAGTACATTGGCGTCAACAGTGGAATCATGGATCAATTTGCGATCGGCATGGGGAAAGAAAATCATGCGATATTATTAGATTGTAATACCCTTGACTACAAATACGCCCCAATTGATCTGGGTGAATATGTTATTATGATAATGAACACAAATAAACGACGTGAACTTGCCGATTCAAAATATAACGAGCGGCGTAGCCAATGTGAGTCGGCCCTAAAAGACTTACAAACAGAGCTAGCCATCGCTAGTTTAGGGGAATTGTCCATTGCCGAATTCGAAGCTAACAAACATTTAATCAGCTCTGAGGTGGAACAGAAACGGGCCAAACATGCCGTCTACGAAAACCAACGGACAAAAGATGCTTTTGATCGCTTACACGAAAATGATTTAGAAGCAGTGGGGGCACTACTTAACCAATCCCATAAATCATTGCAATATGATTATGAAGTGACCGGGATTGAACTCGACACCCTAGCTGAAACGGCTTGGCAACAAGATGGCGTATTAGGCGCACGAATGACCGGTGCTGGTTTTGGTGGTTGCGCAATTGCCTTAGTTGAAAAAGCAAAAGTTGATCAAGTCAAAACAAATATTGATAAAACGTATACTGAAAAAATTGGTTATGCCCCAACATTCTATGAAGCAACGATTGGTGATGGTGCAAAAGCACTGACACATGAAGGAGGACGTTAACGATGAACATATTAGTACTCGGAGGCGCCGGTTATATCGGCTCACACGCTGTATACCAATTAATTGAACAGAACCATGAGGTCATTGTGATTGATAACTTGCAAACAGGACACCGAGATGCCATCCATCCCGATGCCCGCTTTTATCCCGGTGACATTCGTGATTTAGATTTCTTACGTGATGTTTTCAGCAATGAATCGATCGATGCCGTCGTTCACTTTGCTGCCAATTCACTTGTAGGTGAATCAATGGAAGACCCACTTAAATACTTTGATAACAATGTGTACGGCACTCAAGTGCTCCTACAGGCGATGCAAGAATTTGATGTGAAGAAAATTGTCTTCTCATCAACGGCAGCCACTTACGGTGAACCGACACAAATTCCGATCACTGAAGAAATGCCCACGGTACCTACGAACACCTATGGTGAAACAAAACTGACGATGGAGAAGATGATGCACTGGTGTGAAAAAGCTTTCGGTTTGAAATATGTCTCCTTACGTTACTTTAATGTTGCCGGCGCAAGAGAAGATGCGGCGATTGGTGAAGACCATGACCCTGAAACGCATTTGATTCCAATTGTCTTGCAAGTTGCCCTCGGTCAACGCGAAGCAATCACGATTTATGGTGATGACTATCCAACCGAAGACGGAACCTGTATCCGTGATTATATTCACGTCGAAGACTTAATTGATGCCCACATTTTGGCTGTCAACTACCTTGTTGAGGGCGGCGAAAGTAATGTCTTTAACTTAGGAAGTTCACAAGGATTTAGCGTCAAACAAATTGTTGATGCTGCTAGAGCAGTGACAGGTGACCCGATCAAAGCCATTGTTGGTCCACGTCGTGCAGGCGATCCGAGTACACTGATCGCTCTCAGTGATAAAGCACGTCACACGCTCGGTTGGTCACCAAGACGGACCGAAATTAACCGCATCCTTACCGATGCGTGGCGCTGGCACAGCAAACGGCCACACGGCTATGAGGAGGACCCTTCATGATTGAACAAACACTTGAACGCCTTATTGACCGAGCCATTGAACAAGCAATGATTACTGAAAGAGACCGGATTTATACACGAAATCAGATACTCAGTTTACTAAAATACGAAACGTATCAGGAACCAGAAACATCTCTAACGGAGTCAGCGATTCCCGTCTTACTCAACGCTTTAACTGATGACGCCGTCGCACGTGGTGTGATTGAAGATCAACTGGATTTGCGTGAGCAACTTGATAGTCAAATCATGAATGTTTTTCTCTCGAAACCAACAGAAATAAACGCACAATTTTCTTTGTATTATCAAGAAGATCCCAAAAAAGCAACGGATTATTTCTATCAATTAAGCCAAGATAGCCATTATATCCAAACCGAACGAATCGCTAAAAACATTCAATACGATGCAATGACCGATTACGGTAAAGTTGATATTACCATTAACTTATCTAAACCAGAAAAAGATCCGGCCCAAATCAAACGCGAGCGCGCGATGAAACAAGACGTTAACTATCCGAAATGTTTACTGTGTAAAGAAAACGAAGGTTATGCCGGCAGAACCGGGCATCCCGCACGCTCAAATCACCGTGTCATTGATGTAGAACTTGATAAGGAACGCTGGTTTTTCCAATATTCACCCTATGTCTATTACAACGAACATAGCATTGTCTTCTGTAGCGAGCATCGGCCAATGGAGATTAAACGCGATAGTTTTAGTCGACTTTTAGATTTTGTTGAACAATTCCCCCATTATTTTATTGGTTCCAATGCTGATTTACCAATTGTCGGAGGTAGTATTCTTTCTCACGACCACTACCAAGCCGGTCGCTATACTTTCGGTATGACAGAAGCAAAGACAGCATTCACCTTTAATCTCAATGGTTTTGACACGATTGATGCCAGTGTTCTTCACTGGCCGATGTCGGTGATTCGTCTCAAAGATACCGATAAAGATACACTCATTGATGCAGGTGAGGTTATTTTATCAAACTGGCGCCGTTACAGTGATCCTTCAGCGGACATTCTCGCTGAAACCGATGGTACCCCGCACAACACGATCACACCGATTGCTCGATTCCGAGATGGCTTGTATGAACTCGATCTTGTGCTAAGAAATAATCGGACAACGGACGAACATCCCGACGGGTTATTCCATCCGCATCAAGATGTTCATCATATTAAAAAAGAAAACATCGGTTTAATTGAAGTGATGGGCTTAGCCGTACTGCCCCCACGTCTTAAACAAGAACTTGATGAGATGAAAACTTATTTATTAGACCAATCTACTGACGTGGCTGATTACCATAGGGCTTGGGCGGACCACTTAAAAACAAGCCAGACGATTACGACAGCTAACGTTGATAACGTTGTTGAAGACGCCTTAGCAAAAAAATTCGTCCGTGTTTTGGAGGATTCTGGGGTCTACAAGTCGAATAGTACAGGGAGAGATGCGTTTAAGCGTTTCTTAAATGCACTCTAATTCGATCTTTAGGAGGAAATAAAGACATGAATATTACATCGTTGCCGATAAAAATTGAAGAAAAAACTTGGCTCGAGTACACATTAACCAATGATTCAGGTATGTCTGTCAGCTTTTTGAATTTTGGTGGAATTATCACCAAAATGATGGTTCCTGACAAAAACAATCAATTCGAAAACGTCGTGATTGGTTTCCGTGACTATGACAATTACTTAAACAACAAAAACTACTTTGGTGCGTTAATCGGACGTGTTGCTGGTCGCATTGAAGGTGCACAGTTTAGCTTAGGTGAAAAGACGTACACATTACCTGCAAACGATGGGGACAACAGTCTCCACGGCGGACCTGGTGGTCTTCATGCGCGCACTTGGGAAGTGGAAACCATCGAAACCCCAACTTCTGTGGGAGCTGTCTTATATCACACCAGTTTAGATGGAGACCAAGGTTATCCTGGAACGGTGAAATATAAGGTTTCCTATACCTTAACCAATGCGAATGATTTTGAAATTAGTTACGAAGCAATTAGTGACCAAGATACCGTGCTAACTTTGACCAATCATAGTTACTTCAATCTTTCAGGTGACTTAAAAGATACCATTTTAAATCACGAAGTAACAATGAACGCTAGTCAATTTGTCGAACTTGATCACGCACTTATTCCAACCGGCAACATTTTACCGGTAACCGATACAGTCTTTGACTTCCGTAACGGTCGTAAAATTTTGGACGGAACCTTAAGTGGCGATCCGCAAAACCAATTAGCACTTGATGGTTATGATCACTTCTTTATTTTCGATCAAACAAAAGATGACGATCAAATTACATTAAAAGATGCCTCTAGTGGTCGACAATTAACAGTAACAACGGATCAACCTGGTGTCGTTATGTATACGTCGAACAATCTCGATGACAGTTTACAACTCAACGAAGCCCGCTCAAAAAAATATTTAGGGGTTTGTCTAGAAACACAGAGTTCTCCAGCATCTGTCACGCATGATGGGTTTCCGTCCATTCACTTAGCGGCGCACGAAGTCTATCGTAAAAAAACAACATTTTCATTTGAGTCATGACCCGTTAAAGAAGCCAGCGCTCCGCTTTAGGAGCGCTGGCTTTTTCATTTATGTCGCACGCTTTAACACGTCCAGCTTGCTTCAGAGATTCAAGGTTAATCGGTGCGCATTTACTTCAGTTAAGCTTGCGATAACGGTTCCTGAATCAAGACAAACCACCCTTTTCCCGGATACTGATTATATCCCCGCGTTAAACAATAACTATATAGAACGTCTTGATGAATCAGGTACCCCTTTTTTTCACCTTGATTTAACACGCGTCTTGTTGCTTCAAATTCCGAAACATCTTTCGTCAACATATCGCTCTTATCAAGCGATGCAATAACTTCAGCTTTCTGATTAACCACATATAATTCCGTTTTTTCACTTAAGGTGACTTTTTCAAGAATATCAAAAATAAAATGCCAATTAAAGCGGGTTGTAAAAACACCGATTAGTTCACCTTCATCAATGATTGGCGCTGCAAAGGTCATGGTATAGTCATTGATGCTTGCTGAATAATACATGTCACTAACATAAACCGCCTTTGTTTTCACAACCGATTTAAACCAGCTTTTTTCTTTAACATTTTCCTGTTCATTTTCTTGATGATGAACCCGTGACACACACCTGCCTGATAAGTCAACGATCATTAAATCATGATACACCTCATATATATCATGAATATTTTTAAGTAAAGCAGCCGCACTTTGTTTCGTTTCGCTTGTCTCGGTCGTCAGTACCCGTTTAACCGCTTCAAACGTTGCCCACGCTTGAACATCGCAATGCCGTTCAAATAAATTTCGATCAATCTTATCAATCGTATCAAAAGCTAAATCAGTTGTGCGTAAGGCAATGATTTGATTCGCTTTGTCCTGGACACGATTAATAATGGCCGTGCTTTCATCACTTAACGATAAGGCATGATGCGAAAAGTTTTTAATCTCTTTAGCGACCACCGCAAAGCCTCGACCCGCTTTATCAGCTCTTGCCGCTTCAATCCCTGCATTTAATGCAAGAATGTTCGATTGTTTTGAAATTTGATTCAAATCCTGCATAACACTTTTAATTTCTTCACTATCTTCCTTTAACTGATGCATAAGTCGTGACATATTCGATTCATTTGCCAATGTTTGCTCCATCATCTACACCCTTTTTTTAGTCTTTTCAACAGTTTAGCACGTACTTTCTACCTAAAGATAGCCTTTGCCAACAAGTTGTAAAAAGATGTATCAGTTCAATCGTACGATTAGATTGTTCGGGTTTTTATTGCTTCATACCCCTAAATTGTTTAACTTATTTCACAAACTTTTCGTTCATCCTTTACCTTTAGTTACTGTTAACACTAGCAGCTTTTAAAGGCAGCCGGGTAAACACCCTGCCTCACTCCGACTCGCTTTTTCGTTTTAAAACAAAAAAGCGAGTGCCTCAGTTAATAAGGTCACTCACTTTAACAGACCAACGTTAGCGTTAATCCACGACATTGGCATTAAATAAATCAATCTTCCACAACTGATCTTGTGCTTTAAAACCATAAAATATCGAGGCGCTGAACAGTTCAAAACTAACATCCATTTCGACAAGCTTCATAGTTTTGGTCGATTGCCGCTCTTCAACCGCTAGGGCATGATAATAACGGAAATCGAGCGCAACATCTAAGTGCTCTTTATAAAAATCTTGATGATACAGTTCTTGAAATTCTGCTTCATTGGGTAAGGAACCATCATCATAGCTGATTAAATAAACCGCTCGGTCAGCGCCTGTTGCAACACTGTGCAAGAACACCAGCAACATCTCTTCTGGAGAAAAGTTCGTCAAATGAGTCAGTGCTTCTGTCTCAAGAAACTGTTGATAAAGGCCCCGTTTGTCCTCTGGTAATTGTTCTAAGTATGAAAAAGCCTGAGGCTTTTGGAGTTGTGTGATTGATGCTTTTAATGCAGCATTATCACGCTCTAACTCCTCAATTTCCGCTTGATATGCCGCATGTGTAGTATCTCCAACTTCACTGTCACTGTTACTCTGACATGCCACAAGCAAGAGCAGACCGGATAGTAAACATAAACGCATCAACCGCTTAAGCAAGTTCCGCTTTTTAAACATGGATCTCACCGTTTCGTTTGAACAGTTCGACAAGAATAAGCGCAACTGCACCTAGCGCTGTCGCATAGTCACCTAAATCCGACACGAGGACTTCTGTTTCTTTTGCTGTTTGTGTGAGGGCACGGTCTTCTATCGTATCCTTTATAACCGGTAACAAGTACTTGCTTGCTTTCATGACACCACCATGAAGAATAATCCGATCTGGATTAAGGGTATGAATCACATTCGTTAAACCAATGCCAATATAAACAGCCGTATCATGAAGAACTTCTCGAGAAAAACGATCGCCTTCTTCTGCATGAGCAAAAATCGTTTTAGCAGTTGGTGTTGTTCCATTTAATGACGTCGCAACGCCACTTGCTAAAAGGCGAGTAGCCCGTGCTTGAATTGCCGGACCTGAGATCACTGTCTGCAAACAGCCCTTATTGCCACAGCTACAAATATCCCCGTTCAAATCAATCGTCATATGACCAATCTCACCAGCAATATGACTATCACCACGGTACAATTCTCCATGTAACACGACGCCAGCCCCTACCCCACTACCAATATTCACCGCAAGTAATTTATCGCTGGCTTTTCCTTGACCAAACCACGTCTCACTTAAAGCTAACGCCCGGGCATCATTTTCAATCCGGACTGGCAATTGAAAATGATCACTGAGCCGTTCAACAATCGGCATGTCACGAAGATTTAAGTTCGGTGCGTAAAGCGCAATCCCTTGTTCAGCATCAACAACCCCATGCATCGCAACCCCAATTCCAATCACTCTATTCGCATAAGATTGATTCCGGCTAAGCACAGCTGTTACTTGTTCAATCAACAACCGAACAAACTGTTGTTCAGCAATGGTTGCTGGTAATGCGGTCATTTCAGTATCAATCTCTTCACCGGCAAGGTTAGTCAAAATAACGGCAACCTCGCTCGGCCCTGCATCAATGCCAATCATATAAAAGGCATCATAATCGATGACCAAAAGCGTCGGCTTGCGTCCACCTTTTGATTCACCTTGGGCACTTTCTTTGACAATCCCCTGTTCAATCAATTCTTTCACAATGGTTCCAACGGTTGGCGGGGTTAATTTTATTTCTTTAGCAATCTCAGCTCGTGAGATTGGTCCATCATTTAAAATCTTCGTTAAAATTAATGATTTATTTAAGTTTTTCATCGCTTTAAAACTTCCACGTTTCATGCCATCACTCCATTATCCCGTTATCCTCTAAAGTTTTATTTTACCATGAGTTGACAGGGTTTGAAAGCAAGCATTTTAATCGCTAAATGGTTACTGATCGAGTGCTGTTAAGGTATCAATTAAGGTAAAGGTTGTCACATCCACCAAACCACGATTGGTAATTCGTATATCAGGTATCACTGGCAAGGCAATTAATGAAAACGTCATAAACGGCGCATGGAGCGAACAGCCTAAGGTTTGCCACCCTTGTGCTAATTGGCGCACTTTCGGCAAGAGTGTTTCAATCGGTTCAGCACTCATCAACCCGGCAATCGGTAAGGGGACCGAAGCAATGACTTCACCATCTAAAACCACAACCATTCCGCCACCGATCTCAGCTAAGTGTTCGGCTGCACGCTTCATATCGTTTGGACTGACACCCATCACAATTAGATTATGACTGTCATGTGCAACGGTCGATGCGACAGCGCCGCGCTTGATGCCAAACCCCTTCACAAATTGAACAGATTGTTGCTGCGCTTGATGATGGCGATCAAAACAAACCAAAGAAATAACATCTTCTTTTAGATCAGGATAGACGATACCGTCTTCTACCTTCAGCTTGACGCGTGTTGCTTTGGTACGGGCACTGTTTTCAATGACTTCAATGACCCGTGCTTCAACCACACCAGTCAAACTTGTCTGTTTCAAGAAATCTGTTTCGGTAAGTGCTTTTACGTGGACCGACTGATAATAAGCAGCTGGATAACTAAAGGCCGGGACGGTGACATTCAGCTGACCGTTTTTGCTAATATGGCGACCGCCGACAAATACATCGGTAGGCTCAAGGGTTGTTAAGTCATCGAGTATGACTAAATCCGCACTCTTGTTTGGGGATACACTGCCGTAATCATGATCAACACCAAAGTAACGAGCCGTATTAAGCGTTGCTAATTTAATCGCTTGAACGGGATGAACCCCTTCTTCAATCGCGCGGCGAATAACATGGTTGATCTGCCCTTTTTCTTTTAATGTTTCCGGATAGATGTCGTCAGTCACTAACATCAAGAGGTCATCGTTCACATCGTCTTCTGTGAGTACTTTAATTACTTCTTTTACATCTTGCCAGGCTGAGCCTTCACGAATCATCACATGCATCCCTAACGCTAACTTTTCCAATGCTTGTGCTTTAGTGACTGTTTCATGACACGAATCAACCCCACTAAGCAAATAGGTTTGCAGTGCACGCGTTGTTCCTTCCGGAAAGTGACCGGTTGCCTTTAACTGGCGGCGTGTCGTCGCGTTAATCTCCGCTAACATCTTTGCATCACCAGCGATGACTCCAGGGTAATTCATCATCTCGCCTAGACCGTATACACCGTCCCAATCAAGCGCGCTATCAACTTCAGCTGGAGTTAAACGACTGCCGGCATCTTCAAGCTCAACCGCTGCAGGTACACAAGACGGCACTGTTGTAAAGACATGAATGGGTGCATGTTTCCCTTCGTTATGCATCAACTCAACACCAGCCAATCCAAATACATTTGCCATTTCGTGTGGGTCCATAAAGACAGCCGTGGTTCCTTTTATCACAGCCGCCTGCGCAAATGATGTGACAGACAACATCGTGGATTCAACATGCATATGTCCGTCGATAAATCCAGGTGCAATAAATTTACCGGTGCAATCCATCACGGTTGTTTCTGCACCAATTAGTTCCTTACAATCGCCGACAAAACAAATCCGTTCATCTTTGATGGCCACGTCCTTTCCTTCATCTAACTTCCCCGTTAATACATTGACAATCGTTGCGTTCTTTAACACAGTATCTGCCGCTTTTTCCCCGCGTAAAACCTCCATTAGTAACTGGTTCACTTCATGTAGTGGTTTAATCATATTAAGCCTTCCCTTCGCATTTTTTTATTGTATCTGACATTTTTTCTTGCACGGTCCTGTTTCAGGTGACTTGGGCGCGTCTAACACTCGGTTTTGAGATGCCTACAGCTAAAGCAACGGACGCCTTCAATGCTGATGTGTTCACCGCCCTTTTCTGTTGTAAAAAACGCCTATCCCGTATGAGATAGACGTCGCCAATTTAGCGATGTAGTCCAGTGATTACGGTCACCCGGTAGAAACACTTATGCCGATTCATAAGCTTATACATCTTTTGTTTCAGTTAAAAATTTATCTGTTAAGTAGTGGTAGACACCCTCTTCATCATTGCTGTATGCGGTCACATCGTCAGCGAGTGCCTTCATCTCCTCAGGCGCATTTTTCATCGCCACACTAAACCCCGCATATTCAAACATTGGTTTGTCATTAAACGAATCACCCATCACCAAAATATCAGCTGGAGCAATTGCTAAACGTTCGAGGACATCTTTAATACCCGTCGCTTTATTTTTCTGATCCACCATAATTTCAACGTTATACGGTGACGACTGTGAGGTTGAAAACGGCTCTGTTTTTTGTAGCTCTGCTAATACAGCTTGCCACTGGCTAATCTTTGCTGTGTCTTTACTAAAGGTATAAAATTTCGAATACCCTAAGTCATCGAGTTGATTCACCCAAGTAATGCCACTTGCCAGTGATTCTAACCGCTCACTCCACTCAGAAATTTGCACACCTGCTGGCTTATCACCAACAATTTCACTGGCGAGCATGTCACGGTCACATGCTTCAACATAGGCTTCCCCCGACGTCGGGAAAAGTTCATAGTAAACTTGATGCTGACGCGCGAGGTTAATCACTTGTTCAACAAGGGTATGTGGCAATGTATGTTCAAACAACTTTGCCTCGCCCATGTAACCCGTCATACCATTCGAACTAATCACACCGTCAAGCGCAAATCCTTTTGGTGCGCGCGGGAAAATTTCTTTCTGACCACGTCCAGTTGCAACAAAAACTTTGACACCTTTTTCTCGTAAACGATCAATCACTTCCATGTTCTTTACTGGTAAATTATTTTCGCTGTTTAGTAACGTCCCATCCATATCTAAAAAGATTGCTTTAGGTAGCTGCATCGTGACACATCCCTTGTATTTTTACCAACTAGTATAGCACGGAACGACATTTTTTTGGGTCATCCATCAAAATTATTAGTCCGTTGCGACACTGCTGGGCTTGTTATGTTATACTATGACTAATTTCATTTTAAAAGACTACTAGGGGTGCCTGTGTATCGACAGGCTGAGAGAAAAACACGCTGTTTTTTAACCCTTAAAGACCTGATCTAGTTCGTACTAGCGTAGGCAAGTAGTAGCGACACGTAGGTCTTGTCTTTTATCTTGATGGATGATGATACATCCAGTTATCAATGATGAGAGGAGGCTTTTTTATATGTCTAAAACAAGTAAACTTACCACCTATGCCGTCTTTATTGCCATTGGCGTGATTGGTTCCAGCTTCTTGAGCATACCGATTGGTCCTTACCGGGCTTTGTTTGTCCAACACGCGCTAAACATTATCATTAGCGTTTGGTTTGGCACAAAAGCATCTGTTTCAATTGCGTTTACGACCGGTTTATTACGTAACTTAATGGGGCTGGGTACAATCTTTGCTTTTCCTGGCGGAATGAGCGGCGCCCTTCTTGCTGGACTGATGTACCGTTATACAGGGAAGAAATCACTAGCAATGGTTGGTGAACTGTTTGGTACGACGGTCATTGGTGGACTACTATCCGTACCCATCAGTCAGTTATTAACGGGTGAAGCCGTCTTTGTCTTTGCTTTTATTCCGGGCTTTTTCATTTCGAGTGCCGTAGGGACCGCCGTGGCAGGTCTCATTCTTTATAAGATTGATAAACCACACACCTATACCCAGTAATCCCATAAGATGACACATGCGAAGACATCAAATGTCTTCGCATGTGTGTTTATGCTTCTGTTTTGCTTTCGCCTTTATTTCGCTTTGAATGATCTTGTTTATGTTTGACCTCTACCACAACATCGACAACTTCAATACGCTTATCGGTTACCTGTTTAACCACAAAAATAAGATTCTCATAGTTTATCGGTTCATGGTACGTATCTGTCGGAATAAAGCCAATCTGGTCGACTAAAAATCCATTTAAGGTTTCATACTCATCAACAGGTAAATCAATGCCTAAGAGATGGTTTAAATCAGTTAAGTGAATTGTTCCCTTTACGGTCGCCTCGTGGGCACTGTGGATGATGACGTCTTCGGCATCTTGGCCAATGATCCCATGTTCACTTGAAATTTCACCGATAATTTCCTCGATTAAATCTTCCAAGGTAATCAAGCCATCCGTTCCCCCATACTCATCAACAACAATTGCCGTATGAATGTTATTCTTCTGCATTTCTGTTAACACATAGTCAATGCGTTGATGTTCCATCACAAAATAAGGGTCACGCATTAATTGTTTCAAATCAAAAGATTCATCGGATTGATTCAAATTAACAATTAAGTCTTTGGTATGCAAAACGCCAATGATGTGATCTATATCTTCTTCGTAGACAGGGAACCGCGTATAGCGATGCTCCTTAATTAAATCAATCACATCACGGTAAGTAGCTTCGATTGGGATTGCTTCAATTTCCGTCCGATGGGTCATGATATCGGAAACGTCTTTATCATTGAACTCAAAAATATTGTGAATCAATTGTTTTTCGCTTGACTCAATCGTTCCTTTTTCGCCGCCGATATCCACCATCATGCGAATTTCTTCTTCTGTTACTTCTTCATTTTCAGCATCCGGGTCTACCCCAAATAAACGGACAATCGTATTGGTCGAAACATTTAATAATTTAACGACCGGTAAACTTATCTTAAAAAGAAAGGTTAGTGGTTTTACTGATAAATTTGCGATTTGTTCTTTTTTCTGTAAGGCTAACTGCTTAGGTACCAGTTCACCAATCACTAACGTAAAATACGATAACAATATCGTGATCAGGATCATACTAATGGTTTCTAGCGCAGATAAAGAAAGCGGTATTCCCCACTGATTAAGAAGGATAGCCACCGGCTCACTAAAGCTATCAGCAGCGAACGCACTCGCTAAAAACCCAGCTAAGGTAATACCAATTTGAATCGTTGCTAAAAACCGACCCGGTTCGTCCAACAGTTTCTTTAATGCGATTGCTTTTTTGTCACCACGTTCTGCATCACGATTCACACGATTATCATTCAGTGATACCAAGGCAATCTCTGAGGCAGCAAAAAATGCATTTATTAAAATTAAGACAATCAAAAAGATAATTTCGATGTTCTTCACGTCTCCTTTTTCATTTTACAATTATATTAAGTATACCGAATGGTGTTGCACTTGTCATTCATCAAATATTTCGGACAGATAATTATTTTTCTAAGCTTCAGCTGTAGCCATTCAGGTTATTTTTGATTGTTAACTGTCATTTTAAATATTATATTTGACAGTTAACAATCATTTAGCTATGCTAGAGGTGTACAAGAAAGGATGATGACCTTGGCACCCTCTTACTTACCTACACAACAATTAGAACAATTCAAACAACGCTACACGAAGTCAGAAACAAAAATATATCAATACTTGATTACTCATCTCGAGCAAGTGATTTATCAATCACTTACGGAACTAAGCGAACAGACCGGTGTAGCTGAAGCAACGACCTTGCGCTTTTTTAAAAAAATTGGTTATCAAGGGTTTCAAGCCTTCAAGTTAGCTCTGGCAAAGGAACAGACGACAGAAACACACGCGAGTGACGACTATGTAAGGCATGTGCACGATAACATGATTGATGTGATTCAGAAATCACTCCATCTCGTCGACCGAAACACACTGGAAGAAGTGATTGATGTCATCGATGCCAAAACGGACGTGACTGTGTTTGCGATTGGTGCATCGGCGATTGCAGCGCTTGACCTGCAAAACCGCTTAATGCGCATCGGTAAAAACATTACCGTCATCACAGACAGTCACACCCAAATCATGCGCGCGACGAGTGCAACGAACGCAACGGTGGTCATCGCCATCAGCATTAGTGGGAGTACAAAAGAAATTATTGAAACCACACAAATCGCAAAAGCGAAAGGGGCGACCATCATTGCCCTAACAAGTTATCTAAAATCCCCGCTAACCAAGCATAGCGATTACGTATTATTATCTAATGCGAAAGAAAGCCCGCTTGATCGCGGTTCTTTAACGGCCAAAGTCGCTCAATTGTACTTGATTGATTTAATTTGCACCGGCATCACGATAAAAAACCAGAAGCAGGCAGAACGAATTAAACATGAAATCACTGAAAATACGACCAATAAAATATATTAATCGATTGAACGTAAAGGAGCGAAGACAGATGTATATTAAAGGAGCAACCCTCTATTTACCAGAAGAAACGATTGTTGGTGACGTCGTGATCGAAGGCACAACCATTGCCGCAATCATTACCCCTAGTCATGCTGCCGTAACTGGAGAAGATGTGATTGACGCGACAGGACTTTCGCTCATTCCTGGCTTCATTGATACCCATATCCACGGCGGATATGGCGTTGACGTCATGGATGATACGCCAGACGCGCTGTCTACTTTAGCACAGGGGCTTGCGACAGAAGGAACAACCGCCTTTCTTGCTACAACAATGACCCAAGCGAACGAAGTCATTGAAGCTGCCCTTTCCCGCATCAACCACTTTGAGGCAAACGAGACGGAAGCTGAACTGCTTGGGGTGCATTTAGAAGGTCCATTTGTTGAAATAAGTAAAGCAGGCGCACAACCGGAAGCACATATTCAACAGCCCGATATCAACTTATTTAATCGCTGGCTCGCACTTAGCGGTAATAAAATCAAAACAGTCACCTACGCGCCAGAAAACGACGCCGACTACCGCTTCACAAAACACCTTGTTTCCCTAGGTATTAACCGCTCTGCTGGCCATACGAACTTAACCTTCTCCGGCGCAGAAGCAGCCACAGCAGAAGGCGTAAATCGACTGACGCATTTGTGCAATCAAATGAACGGGATTCATCATCGTGATATCGGCCTAGTCGGTGCAAGCTTTCAACTTGACGCACTCAATGCGGAGTTGATTGCTGATGGGATTCACGTATCGCCTGAGATGATGCAGTTGATCGTTAATAATCTCACCCCAAAACGCTTGACACTCATTACCGATGCGATGCGAGCAAAAGGTTTGTCAGCCGGTGCGTATGACCTTGGTGGCCAAACGGTTTACGTGAAAGATGGGCAAGCCACTTTGAAAGACGGCACCTTAGCCGGTAGTGTTTTAAGCATGATTGACGGAGCCAAACAATTATTGGCACTCGAAAACGTATCGCTTCGCGATGTCATCATGATGGCATCTGTTAATCCAGCCAAAAGTGCAGGTGTTTATCAACGTAAAGGTTCGATTGAATCTGGCAAAGATGCCGATCTCTTACTTGTTGATGATACACTCACAATTAAAGCAACCATCGTTCGCGGACAGCGCATCATTAAGGAGGACTTATCATGAAAATTATTGTAGGAAAATCAGAAAATAGCATGAACCACTATGCTAAAAATTGCATCATTGACGTCATCAAAACTAATGACCAACCTGTATTAGGGCTGGCAACGGGATCCACACCCGTCGGTATGTACCAAGCATTGATTCAAGCTTATCGGCAAGGCGAGGTCTCATTTAAAGATGTGACCACCTTTAATTTAGATGAATATGTTAACTTAGCTTCAGACGACCCAAATAGCTATCGTTATTTCATGAATGATCAGCTCTTCAACCATATCGACATCCAGCTTGATCACACCTTTGTTCCAAACGGGAACACAACCGATCATCAACAGGCCTGCCTTGATTACGAACAAGAAATTGATCAACACGATCACCTTGACTTACAAGTGTTAGGGATTGGCACAAACGGTCATATCGGCTTCAATGAACCGGGTACCTCATTCGAGAGCCGTACCCACGTCATTGAGCTTGAACCTTCAACACGTGAAGCAAATGCTCGATTCTTTGCTTCACTCGACGACGTACCGACACACGCCATTACGATGGGAATTGAAACAATCATGGAAAGTAAGGCCATCTTATTGATTGCGCGTGGCGCTGATAAAAAACAAGCCGTTAAAGAACTTGTTGATGGGAAGCGCTCCCCTGACTTTCCTGCTTCCGCTTTAAAAACACACCCTCGGGTCACCATGTTACTCGATGAAGCTGCCGCAAGCTTACTTGATGATGCAGCCATATATAAGAAGTTAGACTAAGTGTCTTGCTAAACAAAAAACCAAGCATCCAGGAAGGCATTCGCCTTCAAGGGTGCTTGGTTTTGGTTTACTGTTTATTAAACAGTGACGGATCTGGTCCTACCCGTTCATCTTTATTCAAATGATTGATCATGCGCATCTCTTCATTTGAAAGTTCGAAATCAAACACATCACTATTTTCCTTAATGCGTGCTGCTTTTGATGATTTTGGAATGGTAACAACGCCACTCTGCAAGTCCCAGCGAATAATGACTTGAGCTACTGTTTTGTTATGGCGTTCTGCGATTTCCTTAAGCGTGTCATCATCAAAGAGATCCCCTTGCTTTAAAGGTGACCATGCTTCGACTTGGATGTTGTGGTCTCGACAGAAACTTCGTAACGGTTCTTGTGATAAATGCGGGTGAAACTCTACCTGATTAACCATCGGCGTTACCTGCGAGCCGCGAATGAGTTCTTTTAAGTGTTCTTCTTTAAAGTTACTAACACCAATGGCTCGAATTTTCTTTTCTTGATAGAGCTTTTCAAAAGCCCGCCACGTTGCTTTATATTTATCAACCTTCGGGAGCGGCCAGTGAATAAGATATAAATCTAAATAGGCTAAATCTAAGCGTTCAAGCGTTTTCTCAAAGGCCGCTAGGGTTTCATCATAACCATGATCTGTATTCCACAGTTTTGACGTAATAAATAATTCTTCGCGAGGAACATCGACTTCTTTAATCGCTGCACCAACGCCTTCTTCATTCCCATAAAATGCGGCAGTATCGATACTACGATACCCGCTATTAATCGCTGCTTTTACCGCTTCTTTGACTTCATCTCCATCGTCCATCTTATAGACCCCGAGACCAAGCCAAGGCATTTCCACCCCGTTGTGTAAGGTTGTTTTTGACGATAAATCTTTTAACATTAGTCATCATCCTCCTATTTTATCCTGCTTTATTCATTATAAAAACACCTTACCCTACGTATACCCGGTTTTATGCATTTTAAAAAGAAAATCGTAAAAGGATTGCAAAGAAAAGGTTAACTAGGTATAATGAAAACAACAAAAAGTTGCCTGAAGGAAACATTTTGTCTTGAACGACAAAAAACACTTAACTAAAGAAAGCGAGGCGAGATAATGGAAGAACATTTATTACTAGCATTCGGACTTACCTTATTTGCTGGGTTAGCGACAGGAATCGGAAGTCTTTTAGCTTTTTTCACATCGACAACAAACACTAAATTCCTCTCCTTATCACTAGGCTTTTCAGCTGGGGTAATGATTTATGTTTCAATGATTGAGATTTTCCCCAAAGCACAAGCATCACTCACAGCTGAACTTGGCCCCACAAGAGGGGCATGGATGACGGTGATTGGTTTCTTTGGCGGGATGGTTTTAATTGCTCTCATTGACCGGCTCATTCCTAAACAGGGCAACCCTCACGAAGTCAAACGCGTGGAAGATATGACGCTTGATGAACAAAAAATCGCAAAAGATCAGCAATTAATGAAAATGGGGTCATTTACAGCACTTGCTATTGCGATTCACAATTTCCCGGAAGGGATTGCGACATTTATGGCCACACTCCATGACCCAAATCTCGGTATTCCCATTGCCATCGCCGTCGCAATTCATAATATTCCGGAAGGGATTGCCATCTCTGTGCCGATTTACTTTGCGACAAAAAGTAAGCGAAAAGCCTTTAGATGGTCGTTCTTATCAGGACTTGCCGAGCCGATTGGTGCGCTCATTGCCTATTTCTTTTTAATGCAATTTATTACTGACGCTGTCTTCGGCACGATTTTTGCCGGGGTTGCGGGTATTATGGTCTTCATTTCTTTTGATGAATTAATACCGGCTGCTCAGAAGTACGACGAAACGCATAAGTCTATCTATGGCCTTGTCGGCGGCATGATTGTCATGGCCTTCAGTTTATTGCTGATGATGTAAACCCATCCCTCAACAGAGTAAAACCCGCCCCAAGGAAGGTTATCCTCGTGGCGGGTTTTGCATTTACTTCTGCTGTGTTTACTACCGGTTAAGACTTCTGGATTTCAATCACTTTCCGGTAGTGAAAATAAGTTGTGTCAATCGCTGTAATGAAACGCGGCAGTTCACCAACTGAAATTAACGTTAATTCATGCATGGCACGGGTTGCTGCGGTATACAGTAAGTGACGCCCGAGTGCCGTTTGATATCGGTCAGCGGATGCATCATAAACAACCACGGCATCAAACTCAATGCCTTTTGCTAGATAGACAGGAATTACCTTAATTCCTGGTTCAAAGTCATGTGTTTCACTTGTTACCAAGGAAACTTCGCGCTTATGTTGCTTAAGCCAGTCATACACACGCGTCGCCTCTTGCATCGTTTTAGTGATGACAGCAATTTGTTGATAACCTTCCTTTTCATAACGGGTAAGCTGATCAAAAATTGCATAATTCATCATCGCCTGGTGTTCAACCTCAAATACTTCAGGTAACGGCCCCTTCCGGTTAAACGGCTTAATTTTCTCCCCTTCTGCACCTAGGAACTGTTTGGTGAAATTCACAATTTCCTCAGTCGAACGGTAGCTCTTCAATAATTCCATCACATCAGCTTGACTATCTTCTGGTTTTAACGTTTGCTCTTTATTCAAGCTATGCAAATAAATAGACTGATTAATATCGCCAAGTAAGGTTAATTGACTCGCAGGATACATGCGTTCTAAGTAAGCAATTTGAAATGGTGAATAATCTTGTGCTTCATCTAAAATAACGTGTTTAATTGAACGTTGCTCATCAAAACCTAAGCAGACCCGTTCAAAGTATAGAAACGGTGTTGCATCTTCATAACTTAAGAAGTTATCACGTATCTGTTCTTTGCTGTATGTCGCGATCTCCTGATATGTTTGATCCGTCACTGCCCATTGATCTAGAAATCGCACATATGTCTTCTTAGTATCAACAAATGTTAGTCGCTTCACTTTTTGAATCAACGGTTTAAATAAACGTTTTAACAAACGTGTTTTCAATAATTCACGCTCGCGCTCATCGTCATTAAACCAATCCAATTGATCATGTTCTGCTTCTAGCTTTTTATAGGCTTCTTGGAAATCTGATAAATCAAGCAACTCAATTTCTGATTCCAACCACTCCGCGTCAAGGTAGCGTTTTTGTTCCGCTTTAATAATTCGTAAAATATAACGACGCATCTGTTCTAAACGTTCTTGAATAGGTACTTCATCATCAAATTGATAAAAATATTTCTTCAATTCAACCTTCGATAAAATCACGACATCTCGAAAGCGAATGTTACGAAACACCATCCCTGACCCTTTTAATGTGTGTAAAAAATCATCAATTAAGTCTTTATAAGCTGTGGTCGCTTTCACTTGCATATTCTGTAAACGGACCGGTTCAACCGTCTCGCTTAAAGCAATTTCCATTTGATCAAACGGACTTTCAATGACAAAGCGATTACCTAATTCTCTTTCGATATGGTGATAGAAAGTCATTTGTTGCACTTGATTTTCACCAAGTTCGGGAAGGACGCGTGCAACATAACTATTAAAGAGTGGGTTCGGTGAAAAGAGAATCATCTGATCTGAAGTCATCTCACCACGGTGACGATAAAGTAAATAAGCAATCCGCTGGAGCGCTGCAGACGTTTTCCCACTGCCAGCTACCCCGCGGACAATTAATGGTTTTCTTTTCTCATGACGAATGATTTGATTTTGTTCCCGTTGAATCGTCGCAACAATATTTTTCATACGCGTATCGGCGGTTTCCCCGAGTACCTTTTGCAATAATCCGTCACCAATGGTTAGTCCGGTATCAAACATACCTTCTAATTCCCCTTGTTTAATCACATACTGACGTTTTAAAGTCATCTCACCTTGAACCGTTTCCTCAAGGGCTTGATAGTGAGCCGCACCAGGTGCAAAATCATAATACATACTGGAGATTGGCGCGCGCCAATCATAGACATAAAAATCTTCTTCATTCTCTTTTAATAAACTGGAGGTACCAATGTATATAACCTCCGTCTCTGTCTCGCCGCCTTCGATAAAATCAATCCGACCAAAATACGGCTTGTCTTTTAAGCGATTTAACTGATCACGCCGATTGTAGACCCGATAATGGTTGCGCTCACGTTCCGACAAAAATTCAGCCTGTTGCTTCAGACTTGCTTGCGTCTCAATCGCATCATCTGCTTCTGTTAAGTTGACGGTAACGTCATCAAAAAAATCTTTTCTTAAATCAATCACATCACCCTTTAAGCGTTTGATGTATTGATTCAATTCTTTTAGCTGTTGTTCTATATAGTGAACCACGTGTGACACACGTGATTTTTCTTGATAGAATGCTTCTTTCTCACTCATGTTTAACCCCTCCATTTTCCTCTCAATCATGATACACTCGTTGTATATGTACCCTCCATTGTAGTTGATTAAGCATGGAATGACTAGATATATTTACTAGCCTTCTGGCACAGACATTGCAAATAACTTTAAAAAATATTAGAAATAGCGTATCCTTGTTGTTTAGTGCGTCTAAGTAAATGTTTGAACCGATATAAAGATCAAGAAGGAAGGGAAGACTCATTCAAAACGAACAACAATTAATGAAAAATGTCAGCATTATGTGGTTTGCTAATTTCTTTATCGCTGGTTCAATTACAATGGTTCAACCATTCTTATCATTGTATATCGATTCCCTAGGGGATTTTAGTAGCGATTATGTCCAAACAGCCTCAGGCTTTATCTTTAGTGTGACTTTTGTGGCCGCTTTTCTCTTTTCACCTATTTGGGGCAGAGTCGGTGACCGGATTGGCCGTAAGCCAATTTTGGTCGTCTTTGCGTTCGGCCTCGGGTTATCACTCTTTCTCATGGGATTTGTCACAAGTGTCATTCAGCTCTTCTTTCTCCGCTTATTCATGGGGATTTTTACAGGGTTTATTTCGCTCTCACAAGCTTTAATTTCAACCCAAGCGTCTAAAAGAGTGGCGGGTAAAGTGCTCGGCACTTTACAAACAGGCAGCATAACCGGGACATTAATGGGACCGCTGCTTGGCGGTGTGCTTGCTGATTTATTTGGATATCAGGCCACTTTCAAATGGCTCAGTCTCGTCTTATTTGCCGCCAGCTTCCTTGTTCTCTTCGGCATTAAAGAATTTACGTATACCGAAGAGGAAGGGGCACCTACCGGAAAATACTACAGTTCGCGTCAAGTGCTTCTCCACATTTTACGCCACCCGGTTTTATTGGTGATTATGTTGATGTCGATGATTGTTCAAATCGCTAACTTTAGTATCCAGCCAATTTTGCCTCTCTTTGTTGGTGAATTGCACGGTCCCGCTAACATTGCTTTCTTCTCAGGGTTAGCTTTCTCTGCCGCTGGACTCGGTAACCTGTTAATGTCGAGACGCATCGGCCGGTTAGGAGACCGGTACGGCTACGTAAAACTTCTAACACTCATGTTGGTTTTAGCAGCATTGGTCTACTTTCCAGGTGGTTTTGTGACAGCACTTTGGCAACTGATTATCTTACGTTTCTTAATGGGGATATTTATCGGCGGTGTCATTCCACTTCGGATTGCCTACATCAGACAAGCAGCCCCCATTGAGATGCAAGGGGAAGTCCTCGGTTACAATACGAGCTTACGCTTTTTCGGCAACATGATTGGCCCCCTACTCGGGGCAACCATTAGTGCGAGCTTCGGCTTTTCGGCGGTTTTCTTATCGACAAGTGGTTTATTATTAATCAGTGCATTATTAATGATCTTCGCCATGAAGAAATACCCGAATTATGCTGGAAACGGCCATTAGTTCTTAAAGATACCCAACAAAAAACAACCTTCTGTCTCCTACAAGAAGGTTGTTTTTTTGTCGGTTTTGTTTTTTTCTGTCAGCCTACTATTTTCTACCTACAATCGCATCAATTTCCACTTTGACGCCTTTCGGTAATTTAGCTACTTCTACCGTTGCTCGTGCTGGGTACGGGGCCGTTAAAAAGCTTGCATACGTTTCATTCAATGCATTGAAATCATTTAAATCAGTCAGATAAATGGTGAATTTAACAACATCGTCTAGTGTTCGGCCTGCTTCTTCACAAACGGCTTGTAAGTTCTCCATGACCTGTTTCGTTTGTCTTTCGATATCATCCCCGACGACCGTCATTGAAACGGGATCAAACGGTATTTGACCAGAAATAAAGAGGAGCTCACCTACGTCAATTGCTTGTGAATAAGGTCCAATGGCTTGCGGTGCGTTTTTCGTTTGGATTTCTTTTTTCATTTCGATTCATCCTTCCTAATAAATAGCTTGTATAAATTTTAACATAATTCTGAGAATTTGGTACAATGGAGATGTACCATCAATATCTCGTTTCGTTTTTACTATACTCGTAAAGGATGTGTCGCTTATGTTCACCCAATTGAATATTGCAACAACAAAGCACGCTGAAATGATTGAGGTTACCCATCAGGTTCAAAACTGCATCGAAAAACTTGGCGTCAAAAACGGTACCGTGCTTGTTTCTAGTCTCCATACCACTGCTGGTCTAACGGTCAATGAAAATGCAGACCCCGATGTGAAAATCGACTTTTTAAACCGATTAGAACACGTCTTTCCTTGGGAAGATCCGCAAGATCGTCATATCGAAGGCAATACTGCCGCCCATTTAAAAACAAGTTTAGTTGGCCATGCCCAGACGCTCGTCATTAAAGATGGCAACTTATTACTCGGTAGATGGCAAGGCTTGTACTTTTGTGAATTTGATGGGCCGCGTGACCGGACCATTCACTTAAAATTCATGTTAGATGAAGACTGATTGATCTGCATAACAAAGATAGTAAAGCGCGCCCATCATGTGTGTGATGGGCGCGCTTCATTGTTGCTTCTATATACACATTTCAACGTAGCCTATACCGGTTGAATTTCTAGCTTCACCACTGACATTTTAGGTAGCGTTACCACCAATGTTTCCCCTGATTCTTCAAAGGTTGTGAACGCAGCGGGTGCCACTTTCTCCAAGTCTTCAAAGGTGTTGTGGTCACGCATATCCGTTGAGGTAATTACTTCTCCGGTCACCTTACCGAACGCCATCCCACGCACAGCTAAATCAAGTGTTGCGGTATTTTCACGGCTTGCGTTTGTTAAAGTGATTGTCACAACACCCGCTTCCGTCTTAGAGGCTGATCCAGTCACTTGCGGATAACGTTTATCATCAACAACTAAATAATCTGTCTCAATATCTAACGCTACTCGTTCTTGATCTTGATGGGCACTATACATTCTAAAGACATGATAGGTTGGTGTCAGTAACATCTTATCACCTTCTGTTAGGACCATCGCTTGAATAACATTAACCATTTGCGCAATGTTAGCCATCTTAATCCGATCATTATGGTTATTAAAGATATTTAGTGAAACCCCAGCAATTACAGCATCACGTACCGTATTTTGTTGGTATAAGAAACCTGGATTCGTTCCTGGTTCAACATCATACCATGCACCCCATTCATCGACAATCATCGCAATCCGTTTATCTGGATCGTACTTGTCCATAATCGTCGCATGTCTATCTATAAGTTCTTCAATATAATAAGCTTTTTGCATCGAGATATCCCATTCGTAATCATCAAATCGAACGGCATCACCTTTATTCCAGAATCCACCTGGATGAACATAATAGTGAACGCTTAAACCATCCATCATTGGTGTTGCTTCACGCATCATGACCTCTGTCCAATTAAAGTCGTCAACATTCGCACCACCAGCAATTTTGAATATTTTATTATCGCCATAATTACGGACATAGGTTTGGAAACGACGATACAAATCAGCGTAATACTCAGGGCGCATGTTCCCACCACAGCCCCAGTTCTCATTTCCTACACCAAAATATTTAACTTTCCACGGTTTTTCTTGACCGTTTTTCTTACGTAAGTTTGCCATCGGTGACTCGCCATCGAAGGTCATGTATTCAACCCATTCAGACATTTCTTGCACAGTACCTGAACCTACGTTTCCATTAATGTATGGTTCTGTTTCAAGCAGTTCACATAATTTCATGAATTCGTGGGTACCGAAATGATTATTCTCAACAAGACCTCCCCAATGCGTGTTAACCATGCGTTTCCGCTCTTCTTTTGGACCGATGCCATCTTTCCAGTGATATTCATCAGCAAAACAGCCCCCTGGCCAGCGTAAAACAGGAATATTTAAATCTTTTAACGCACCAAGAACATCATTACGTATACCAAATGTATTTGGGATGGCTGATTCTTCGCCGACCCATAGCCCTTCATAAATACAGCGTCCTAAATGTTCAGCAAATTGTCCATAAATATTTTTATCGATGATGCCTCTTTTTACGTCTGCGTTCAATACAACTTTTTGTGTCATTATTTATTCAACTCCTCTGTAGTGTAAACCTATTCATTGATTCATTATACCAGCCCACCATCCGCTTTTACGGTACGATTGACGGTCTGATTTAGATTTTTAAATAACTTCTATGCTTTTTTAAGGCGAATCACGTTCCAAGAGGTCCGTTTCAGTTGTGCGGTAAGCGTACCTAATGTGAAGGTTGTCTGCTTGTTTAGCTTTGGCTTCACTGCTTGAGTCGCCATTGTGTTGACGGCTTTGACATCATCATGATAAAGCTCGATATGTTCAACCAGTTGGTATCCTTCAAAACTACGTAAGTCAACAGATAAAGGCATTGCTTCTGTTAAATGCTTGTTCACAATAAAGAGCGTAACTGTTTCATCTTCTTCATGATACACAGAGGCTGCATCTAAATACGGCACATCGGTGAAATCTTTCGAATCATAGCTCGGTACATTAATGATTGGTTTTAATGAGACGCCGCGGCCAAAGATTGATGCATGCATGTATGGATAAAAGATGGTTTGTTTAAAACTCCCACCGCCATTTTCAGTCATAATGGGCGCAATCACATTCACAAGTTGTGCCATAGCAGCCATTTTTACACGGTCAGCATGTTGCAAGAAGGTGATTAACATACTGCCCACCAATAAAGCATCCTCAAAATTATAATGATCTTCTAACTGTGGTGGCGCGACACCCCACGGCTCGATTTTTCTATCTTGTTCATTTGAATGATACCAAACATTCCATTCATCAAAACTAAGATTGATTGTTTTTTTACTACGATGTTTCGCTTTTATATAATCACACGTTGCAGTTACAGTTTTTATAAAGTGATCCATGTCTAAGTTCTTCGCTAAGTAATTCGCTGTGTCGTTCGAGCGGTTACCATAATACTGATGTAAAGAAATGTAATCAACCGTATCATAAGCTAAATCCAAGGTGGTTGCTTCATATTCCGGAAAGGTTGGCATATTCGTGTTTGAACTTCCACAAGCGACTAATTCAATATCCGGATCAACTAACTTCATCGCTTTACCTGTTTCATTCGCCAAGCGTCCATATTCATAAGCCGTTTTATGGCCAACTTGCCATGGTCCATCCATTTCATTGCCGAGGCACCATGTTTTTATCCCATGTGGGTCGTGATAACCGTGCTTGCGGCGTAGATCACTATAATAAGTGCCCGAGGGGTGATTCGTATACTCAATGAGGTTCCGCGCAGCATTAATCCCTCTTGTCCCTAAGTTAACAGCCATCATCACGTCTGAACCGACTTTTTTTGCCCAATCAACGAACTCGTTGGTCCCTACTTCATTTGTTTCCACCGTCCGCCATGCAAGTTCTAACCGGCGTGGTCGTTCTTCTTTAGGACCTACACCGTCTTCCCAGTTATAAGCAGAAACCATGTTGCCACCCGGGTACCTGACAATCGGAACATTTAATTCTTTAACGAGATCAATCACGTCGGTGCGAAAACCTTGATCATCAGCTAAATCGTGATCGGGTTCATATATTCCACCATAGACGGCACGTCCTAAATGTTCAATAAATGAACCATAAATGCGTTTATCAACTTCAGCGATTTTGAAATGCTTATCAATGGTCATCGTTGCTTTTAATTTTGTCATCTGCTTTTCTCCATTTCTGTTTTCAATTATTGAAATTTAATTTTTTTGAAATTACTCAAACAAAAATATGTCCATATCAGACTAATGATGCTAAAGGTGAAAAATAAGAATAGCGCAGGAAAATCTAAAGATATATATAAACTTGCAAATACAACAAATAACACGATTGCAGAAATGTGGATTTTGCTAATTGCAAGAATAATTGCATTTCTAAAGTTTTGAATAATCGTACCGTTTGTATAAATCATGAGTGGGAATACCCAAACAATTGTGATAGCGAATAACGACAGTAACACTATAAATATGATAGGTACTGCAATCACTACCTCACTACCTAAAGATAGAAGTAATTGATAATTAACATAAAATGAAGTTCCAATTATCACAAGGATCCAACCTGTTAAATTCGCTTTTATAAATTCTTTTTTAAAACTTTTCCAAAACAGCTTCACTTTAATTAGATAATTTAGAGAGGGAGTTTCAATATGTTTTCGCATGACATATAAGAGGGCCACAGTCGCCGGAAAAAATCCAAATATTACTACACCCAATAGAGTCAGTGACAACCACAAAATATTCAGCATAGCAAACAATGCTATATAGTTTAAAACTTTTTCTAACGTTGTCATTACATTTGATGACTTCATGAGACCCTCTCCTTATCATTCATTCTTAACCTTTTACTCCACCAGATGTTAAGCCTTCTACAAAGTACTTCTGGAAGAAAATAAACAAGATAACAATAGGTACAAAAGTTAGTACCGACCCTGCAATTAGTACATCATAATTGTTTCCATAAGGTGTCAATAGTGTTGCGAGACCAATTGGTAATGTGAACATGTTATTGGAACGAATTACAAGCAACGGCCATAGGAAGTTATTCCATGATGCTAATCCTTGTAAAATCGCCATCGCTGCAAGCGAAGGTCCCATTAAAGGTAACATGATCTTAAAGAAGATCCCATATTCAGTACTGCCATCAATTCTTGCTGCATCCATTAGTTCAAGCGGTAATCCCCCTGCATATTGTCTAAAGAAGAACACAGCAACCGGAGCTACAATTAAAGGTAAAACTACTGCTATATAGCTATCCGTTATCCCCCAACTAACCATCATTTGATACAGGGGAAGCATAAGAATTTCAAAAGGAATCATCAAAATTAATAATACAAAAACAAAAAAGAGATTTTTCCCTTTAAACTCATAAACAGCCAACGCATACCCAACCATTGATGAGAAAAATAAAGATAAAACAATTGTCAATCCTGAAATGATTACACTATTCGTGTACCATGTCCAGTACTGAGGAGCACTTGTGAAGATATAGTTATAGTTATTAAAACTCATTTCTGACCAATTAACATTAAATGATATTCCTTGTCTCATTAAATTCGCGGATGGTTGAAAGGATGAAATTAGCAATGCAACAATAGGAAAAATCACTACCAATGATATTAACAACATGAGAATATTTGCTGTCCATTTTGCTGCTGCATTATTTTCGTTTTTCATATTTATTTCCCCTCCTTACTAAAGGTGCCTGTTAATGCTAAGTAGACCATACTTATCACAAATATAATCAACATGAGGACAACCCCTATAGCCGCACCAAAGCCCATGTTGTTTTGTCCAATACCTTGCTGGTAGATGTAACCTACTATAGTTAAACCAATATTACCTGGAGAACTCGTTTCCCAGAACACAAAACTTTCTTCAAACATTCTAAACCCGTTAATAATAGTTATTGAACTTACAAAAACCGTAATTGGTTTTAAATGTGGAATCGTTATGAATCGCAACTTCTGGAAACTATTTGCTCCATCAATTTCTGCAGCTTCATATAGTTCGTTCGAAATATTCTGTAATGCGGCTAGATAATACAGTAAATTCACTCCAATCCAGCGCCATGATGCTAATAACACCATTAAGAACATTGCTGACCAAGCATTATATCTCCAGTCTACTGACTCAACACCTAAAAAATTAACAATCTGGTTTGCTACTGACGAGTCAGCTTCACTGAACATCAACCGAAAAATCATACCACCCACAATTGTTGATGTTAATGCAGGTATGAAAAGTGATGCTCTAAATAAAGTCTTATATTTTACATATTTAGAATCCAATAAAATAGCAAACAACATTGGTAGTATTGTTAATATAAGAACCGTTAACAACACATATATACTGGTGTTTTTTAAAGCAGTAAAGAAGTTCGGGTTAAATACTCTTGAGTAGTTATCCATTCCAACAAACTTAACTTGACCTGGCAATATTTCTTGAAAACTCATTATGATCCCTTGAGTCGCAGGGTACAAAGTAAGTACTAAGAAAGAAAGAATAAATGGTGAAACAAAAATGTAAGGAACAACTTTTTTAGAATTCAAAAAACTAAAGAACTTGTTTTTATTTTGATTTTTTGAGCTTAATGACTGTGTTGCACTCATGAAGATACCCCCTTGGTTTTAAGTTAGTAACTAAATATGTAGAAATAAATGATAGTGGTAACACGTTACCACTATCATTTATTAATTTAGTTGTCCATTTCAATACTTACTGCTGCCGCCGCTTCTTCCAAAGCTTCCTCAGGCGTCTGACTTTGAGTTCTTAAAACATTCTGTGTAACATTTGTGTGATATTCTGCAATAACATCTGATGTGTACTCAGTGAAGTTTAGAGGGTTGATTTCATCTCTAACCTCAAGTAACATCTCAAATATTCCTTCTCCAAAGAAGTCATAATACTTATTAGGTTCTTGAATCGCTTCAGTTTCCCAAGTATCCCAACGCGGTGGATCAAAACCTAACACAGTCCATAAGTTGATATTGCCTTCTTCAGATAATTTAGCGTAAGCCAAGAAGTCTTTAGCAAGTTCTGCTTCTTCTGTTTGTTTTAAAACAACTGTACCTGTACCTCCCATACCTGCTGAGCGATTACCGCCTTCTTCCCAAGCAGGTAATGGTCTAATTGCAATCTTACCTTCTAAATCTGGCATCGAATCTAAGAAACGACCCATGTACCATAGAGGCGCTAATAGTGAAGCTGCACCATTATCATTAAAGTAACCATAAAATTCTTCCGATTGGTTCATCCCGCCTGGTGTAATTTCTGCAATTTCATCTACATATACAACATCATGTAAAAATTGTAGTGTATCAACATTCGTTTGATTATCAAGAATTAACTCGCCATTATCATCAAATGCATCTGACCCTTGTTGTGAAATCATCGGCCACATATCCATTAACCAGTCTTCAGTTCCAACATTCCACATAACAGAATCCGTATTTTCCACAACCTGTTTACCAGCTTCAACAAAATCATCCCATGTGTGAATCGCATCAATATCGACACCAGCTTCATCCATGATTTCTGTATTGTAGTACATTACTGTTGCCCCCACGTGAGTTGGAGCACCATAGTAATTCCCATCTTTAGCATAAATCTCAAATCTAGAAGAAACCGCATTTTCCAATACTGGCTCCACATGTTCATTTAAAGGTAACAGCGGAATATCACCTCTTAAGAAATTATTGAACTGACCTACTTCGATATCAGCAATGTCAGGACCACCTTCACCAGATTGAGCTGCTAATAACAAATTATTATGCATTTGCTCAAACGGATATGTTTCAGCAACTAGTTTAATCGGACGATCTGGATTTTCTTCGTTCCACTTTAATGCAGCATCTGAATACAAGTCATTATGCTGACCTACGAAAGTCCATAGTGTTAGTTCCGTTGCATTTTCAATGTCGTCTCCAACCGTTTCCACTTGATCTGCCTCACCTGATGTATCATCACCACCACAAGCAATGAGCGTTATCGCTGTAAAAAACAATACCAATAGTAACATTAACCTTTTCATTATAACTCCTCCTTAGAATTAGTTCACACAAGTTACACGACAAAACGCAATGTAATTCGTTCGTATAAGTTGTATTTTTATTATATATTATAATGTACGCGTTTTCAATGGCTTTTAGAATAAAATCATTATTTTATTTAAAATTATCAACAGGGCCTTGATATAAGTGGATTTACGTCGGATTTCAGACTGTAAGATATCTATATTTTTTTCAGGAAAACTTATTTAAAGTTATTTTTTTCAATTTATTGAGCGTTTTTTAATCAAACTACACAAATCAAGTGAACTGTATAAATACATCTTTTAAGTATAAAGCTTTTTTCTTTATATCTTAAATCAAATATATAAAGTTGATTGATCCTGTTCCTCTGTTTTTTACTTATTTCTGAAATAGTTTTTCTCAAACAAAACAAGCTTTCTCAAAGAGACTCTGTATGCTTCTAATTGGAATTATTATTTTTACAAACTAGTATTAAGTTGAAAGCTTCTTACCAATTGTCACATGCCCTTCATGGTTATAGCCAGCAAATACAATTGTCTCCTTCCAATTCTCCCAGTCCCAACCCACACTTACCACTCCATCCAACACCTGATCATTCACTTTAAATTTACACGTGTTGTTTGTTTTCTTGTCAATAAAATATGATCGATCCTTAGGTTCTGTCGCATGAATCCGATAAGATAAATCTTGCTCATTATTATTCGGATCAATATCTATTAGTTCCCACTCACCCAATAACTCTTTTGCTCGAACCGTTGCGTTATCTTCTCCTGCGAAACGTTCCGGTGAAATCAGTGGCCATCCTTCATCAGACCATAACACTTTTCTGATATGAAGGTAATGGTGGTGTTTGTTTTCAGCTTCTCGAATATGATGACAGATATAATACTCTTGATCGTCTTTTAAAATCGAATTATGCCCCGGAGCCACCCAACCGTCACTCTGTTCAAATCGGTAACCCCCTAACAACTTCATACCAACCTGAAAGTGATCGGTATTAATATCGGTCATTTCAAGACCATTATAGTCAAGGTAAGGGCCCGTGATCGATTTCGAACGTGCCACCCGAATATTATAATTGCTAAACAAAGAATCATATGAAACAAATAAATAATAGTACTCAAAGATAGGGTGATACACAATATAAGGACCTTCAATGGCACGATCGGCCGCTTTACCACGCCGGGCAATCAAAGTACCTGGTCCAGCTTCGATAAATTTACCTGTTTCACGATTCACTTCACTGACGTATAAACCATCAAAGAAAGAACCAAATACTAAGAAGACACGTCCATCAGGCGTAAAAGTAATGTTCGGGTCAATTGCATTGGGGCCAGGTTCCCCTTCAACCGATTTATAGACTAACCCTTCATCTTGATATGGCCCTTCAATCTGATCACTTGTTGCTACGCCGATATAGGATTGCGTTTTTCCGAACTGGCTTGCCGCGTAGTATAAATAATACCGATTGTTCATTTTCACAACTTCTGGTGCCCACAAACCTTTCGCACCCGTCCACGCTTGCGCTCCTTTCGGAACGCCACCTTTTAAGGCGCGACCTACAAACTCCCAATTAATTAAATCGCGTGATTTTCGAATTTGCAAGCCCGGTTTAAAGCTATCTTTTCCGCCAGTATCAGTAGAAAAGACATAATAATAGTCATCATCTTTTATGATCGCTGGATCATGCGCACCGTAACTGCCCCACCTGTGTTCATCCTTCATTTCAGTTTGATTAAAACTAACATCTTTGGGTAATCGATCTTTTTTTAACATGTTCGCACTCCTTATAAATTGCTTTTTTAAAACGCTATCATTTTATTTATAAAACAAGCCGTAATCGATTAAAATTACGGCTTGTTTCTCACGTATTAATAAAGACAGCTAGACGTTTATTTGCGCTTTGGCGCAGCCGTTGAATTTCTCAGCACCAATTCCGGCTCAAATACAATCGATTCTATCGGCTCTTTTGATTTTTTAGATACGCCATTATTGTCTTTAACCATATTTAAAATCATTTGCGCCGCTGCTTCACCCATCTCACTTTGCGGGTGTTTAACCGAGGTCAGTTTCACCTCAGAGACTTCCGCAAGGAACGAATCATCAAAGCCAATCATCGACAACTCTTCCGGCACAGCAACACCTTTATTTCGAATCACATCCAGTAAAGCAATCGCAAGTTCGTCGTTATAACAGACAAGGCCTGTTGGACGTTCTTGTTCGGGTAGGTTTAAGATTTTTTCTAGTTCATCTTGTGGTTTTTGATATTTTTCTTCTGTTTTATACAAAACAATATTATTTGGGTTAATGCTTAAGCCGTGTTTTCGATGCGCCTTTAAGTAACCTTTCATCCGCTTTGAACCTTGACCGTCATCATTTTTGAAAAAGCCGACAATGTTTGTATGACCAAGATCAATCAAGTGTTCCGTCTGTAAATACCCACCTTGTTCATCGTTAAGCGTAATACTAAGGGGTTCCAGTTCATCATAATAGGCATTAATCATAATATACGGAATGTTTTGCCGTTCCAAGTTTAAATAATAATTAATGTTCGGATTACTAATCGCACTTTTCGTCGGTTCAACAATCACTCCGTCAAAGTGTTGCGTCAAGATTTTCTCTAAAAAACGACGTTCATTATCGTGATCATTGTTTGTTGAGAACAGACTAACGTGGTAGCCGTTTTGACTCAAGTACGACTCTGCTCCACGAATAATCGACGGAAAGATATAATCAGAGATGTACGTCGTAATAATCGCAATGTTTTTTTGGTCTTTAACAATTTTCGTTTGGTCCTCATTTGAACGATCCGCACAAAACGTGCCTGCACCTTGCTCACGATACAACCATCCTTGGTTAACCAATTCTCCAATTGCTAACCGTACGGTGTGACGGCTTACACTGAACTGTTTCATCAGTTCACTCTCAGAACTTATTTTTTGGTGCGGTTGAAACGTACCATCTAATATTTTTGATTTTATCGCTTGTTTAACAATACTGTATTTTGTCTGCATAAGTTACACCTCATTATTTGTTTTCAGTTATTTATAGTTTAACATAGGTTTAGTCAATTTTAGCGAATTTTGCAAACTTATTGTTTTTTAAATCTAGAATTTTCTATCCGTTTTTGCATCATTTATTAAGGAAGTGTCTCAGGAGACACTTCCTTTAAAACAATACAAACAAAGGAATCATTTAACTAAAAAGTCAAATCATCATCCGACTATTTTCTAAAAATCGCTTCGTTCCATTTCAACTCATTTTTAAATTGACGTAAGTTTAAATCTTTATCAATGACAACACATTCAATATCTACCATCTCGGCAAAATCAACAAGTTGTTCGGTTGAGACCGCAAATGAGAAGACAGTGTGGTGCGCACCACCGGCGTAAATCCAAGCTGCTGTTGCATCACTTAAATTCGGTTCTGGCTTCCACAACACTTTAGCAACGGGTAGGTGCGGCGTTGCTTCTTCTGGCTGTTCTGCTTTCACTTCACTTATCACTAAACGGAAACGTCCGCCCATTTCAACAAGTGAAGCATTGACCGCATCGCCAGCTTTTCCATCAAAAACCAAGCGAGCAGGATCGTCTTTTCCACCTATGCCAAGTGGGTTTACGACTATCTTTGGTTTTGTTGCTGCAACTGTTGGACAAATTTCAAGCATATGCGAACCTAAGATTTTTTCATTCCCCGGTTCGAGGTGATACGTATAATCTTCCATAAATGACGTATCTTTATTATCAGACATAATCTTCATTAAACGTGTCATAGCAGCTGTGCGCCAATCACCCTCCCCGGCAAAGCCGTAACCAGCAGCCATTAAGCGCTGTGCCGCAAGTCCAGGCAGTTGTTTCATGCCGTGCAAATCTTCAAAGTTTGTCGTAAAGGCGTTGTAGTTACCTTTTGCTAAAAATGATTTTAAGGCCAATTCAATTTTCGCTTGATATAAAATCGAATCACGCACCTCACCCGGTTCACTTGCTTCATCGGGCAGTGTGTATAATTCTTGATAGGTTTTATATAACGCATGAAGGTCTTCATCTTTCACTTGGTTAATTTCTTCAACAAGGTCACCAATCCCATAATAATCGACTGTCCACCCTAATTTAATTTGCGCTTCAATCTTATCGCCATCTGTAACCGCAACGTTACGCATGTTGTCGCCAAAGCGCGCCACTCGAATGTTCGTTCCTTCTTTCACACCAATGGCCGTCTTCATCCATGCGCCTACTTGCTTTAAGGTTTTCTCATCTTTCCAGTATCCAACCACAACTTTACGCCCTAAACCTAGACGCGTACCAATAAAGCCATACTCACGATCTCCGTGGGCTGCTTGATTGGTATTCATAAAGTCCATGTCAATCGTATCCCACGGAATGTCACGGTTATATTGTGTATGGAAATGAAGCAATGGCGTTTGTAGTGCTTTTAGTCCGGCAATCCATGATTTTGCAGGTGAGAACGTATGCATCCAAGTAATCACACCTGCACATGTTTCGTCCCGATTCGCTTCCAACGCGATTTTTAAAATGTTATCAGACGTCGTCACAACTTCTTTGAATTCTACCGGGAACGGCAGATGACTCGAATTATTCAAGCCCTCGACAACTTTTTTCGAGTTATTCCCTACTTCAATTAATGTTTCCTCACCATAGAGCGGTTGCGATCCTGTCACAAACCAAAAAGTGTACGGTTTTGTTTTCAACATACATCATTCCTCCAATTAATTTTCTTATTAGCTGATTTTGCTTTAATTCTGACCATAATAAGCATCTTTCCCATGCTTACGTAAGTAATGTTTATCAAGGATGGTTTGTTGCATCACTTCCGTATCAGGATTTATTTGATAGGTACGCAACGCCATCTTCGCAACTTCCTCAAGGACAACAGCATTATGGACCGCTTCTTCTGGGTCTTTCCCCCAATTAAAAGGTGCATGTGAGTGAACAAGCACACTTGGCACACTTAACGGATCAATCGTTTTAAACGTTTCTACGATCACTTCACCCGTTTCATGTTCATAAGCGCCATTTATTTCCGCATCTGTCATTTGACGCGTACAAGGAATCGACCCATAAAAATAATCCCCGTGTGTCGTTCCAAGCGCCGGCAATGACCGACCAGCTTGTGCCCAACTTGTCGCCCACGGCGAATGGGTATGTACAACACCACCAATGCCGTCGAAGTTTTTATAGAGCACTAAATGCGTCGGTGTATCTGAAGACGGCTTTTTATTTCCTTCTACAACGTTTCCTTCTAAATCAACAACCACTAAATCATCAATCGTCATCTCACTGTAAGGCACCCCGCTAGGTTTAATAACTACCAAACCAGAGTCTTTGTCGTAACCGCTTACATTCCCCCATGTAAATGTGATTAATCCATAGGATGGTAAAGCTAGATTCGCTTGTAACACATCTTCTTTTAAACGTTCTAACATGTATGACTCATCACCTTTCCATTCATTTTCCTTGTCCGGATATTTTATACCTTACACATATACTAATATAATTCGTACGTACAATCAATATATAAGTTGAAAAAAACTTTAAAATTATAACTTTTTATTAAAAAACCCTTTTAAACAGGCATTATTTTTATTTAAACACGTCTCTTCCTATTTAAGAAACTAAAGATAAAATTTCATTTTTTAAACTTATCATACAACTTTTTAAATATTTTTTTAATAAATCGTTACTTTTTTCAATTTTTCATTAACTTCGTTCGTCGGTTTAACAAAGTTTATTTATTTTTTATCCAGTATTTTTTCCATAAGAAAAAACACCGTAATCACAAACGTTCATGATTAAGGTGTTTATAATGATTCACTTATATTCTTAGATTAATTCGACAAGGTAACGACCTTGTGCTTTTCCGGCTAATATTTCTGGCAATGCCGTTGCTAGATCTTCTAAGCGAATTGTTTTATATTCAATTAAATCAAATTGCTCATCAGTCAGGCGATAAGCGTTAGCTAACTGATGCCACATATCTTTTCGTTTATCCATCGGGGTATAAACCGAATCAATGCCCAGCAGTTTTGCACCGCGTAGAATAAACGGGTAGACTGTCGTTGGAATTTTAACACCACCTGTTAAACCAGAAAGTGCTACTGCGCCATTATAATCGAGTTTTGCTAGTACCTGTGCAAGTGTATCACCACCAACAACATCAACCGCACCGGCATAAGTAGGACGGTCAATGGCTCGAGGCTTATCTCCTAACACGTCTTCGCGGGTAATAACCGTGTTTGCTCCGAGCTGTTTAAGTTGATCGGTTAGCTGTGTTTTCCCGGTACTTGCCTCAACGGTATAGCCAAGTTTAGAGAGAATCGCAATTGAAATTGAAGCAACACCGCCACTTGCTCCCGTTACAAGGACTGGGCGCCTTTTATTTAACGCACTACGTTCGAGTTGGTCGACAGATAGAGCAGCTGTTAGACCTGCCGTCCCGAGTAACATGGCATGTTTTAGAGACAATGCTTTTGGTTTACGTACGACCCAGGCTGCATTAACGCGTTGGTATTCGCTGTAGCCACCGTCATGACTCACACCGAGCTCATAACTCGTTACAATCACTTCGTCACCTTCTGTAAACCGGTCGTCAGCTGATTCGACCACTACACCCGCTAAATCAATGCCCGGGGTAAATGGATAGCTCTTCACAATCGGACTCCCTGTCATATTCGCCATTGCATCTTTATAATTGACACCTGAATAATGCACACGAATCAGTACTTCACCTTCGGGTAAGTCATTTACCGTCAGCTCTTTCACTGTGCCAACAACTTTCTCACCTTGCTTTTCCAAGCGGTAAGCTTTAAACGTATCTTCCATAGACGACTCCTCTTTTCTTTATAAAATCAGTCAAATTTATACTTATCTTAACTTTATCAGAGAGTTCACCGCGATGCAAAAAGAACCTTAAACATTTAGTTTAAGATTCTAGTGACACCCGCATGAATCATTGCGGTTATTGCTGCATTTGCATTTCGGCGAATAAATCATCTATTGCCTGCAGAGCGCTTGCCATTTCTTCTTCGGTTGTATTTAATGGTGGTAAAATCCTTAATACCTGAGGGCCAGCAACCACTAGTAGTAGCTGATATTTTTCTCTTGCACGATTGACATAATCAATCGCTTGCGTCGACAATTCTAATCCAATTAGAAAACCTTTGCCACGAACCGATTGTATCGCCGCATACTTTTTCTGTAAAGATTGGAGACCTTGATTGAATCTCGCCGCCTTTTGCTGCACCTCAGTCAAGAATCCCGTTGCTGTTATCACCTTTAGCGTTGCCAATCCTGCAGTTGTAACCAATGGATTACCGCCAAAAGTCGACCCATGCGTACCTGGGCTAAACGCCGTTGCAACGGCATGTTTTGCTAATACTGCACCTATAGGTAAGCCTGACCCTAACCCTTTCGCGCTCGTTAAAATATCAGGTTCAAAACCGTACTGTTGGTAACAATATAAAGTGCCCGTTCGGCCCACGCCGGTTTGAATTTCATCGACAATAACTAAAACACCTGCATCCTGACAGCGCTTGACCACGTCACTTACCCACGCTTGATCAGCTGGGATCACACCACCTTCACCTTGAACAAGTTCAAGCATGACTGCAGCTGTATCATCATGAATCAAGTCATTTAAAGCGGCTTGGTCATTATAAGCAACATAACGAAAGCCTGGCATTTTCGGTTCAAAGCCTTCTTGGATTTTTGTTTGTCCCGTCGCACTTAGGGTTGCTAACGTCCGTCCATGAAACGATTGATTAAAGGTTACCACTTCAAAGCGTTTGTTCCCTTTAACGATTTGCTGATAGCGACGCGCTAATTTAATGGCACCTTCATTCGCCTCAGCACCACTATTACCAAAGAATACTTGATCAAAACACGTCTGACTGACGAGTGCTTCGGCAAGTGCTTGTTGCGGTTCAATATGATACAAGTTTGATACGTGCCAGAGTGCATCAAGTTGTGCACTAAGCGCCGCTTGCACTTGTGCTGGTCGATGCCCTAAATTACAGGTCGCAATTCCTGATGTGTAATCTAAATATCGGCACCCGTTTGAATCGGTGACATAGCTGCCTTCACCACGCGTTAAGGTGATCGGAAAACGATTATACGTTCCCATAACCGCATCGATTGTTAATGCATCTTTAGACATAGGACACCTCACTTAACGAAAAATTCGTACCCACGGGTTTCTTGTCGACAAAATCAATCAAGGCACCCTTTTCTAACCCACTGACAATCGCAACCTCAGGTACGCCCTTTTCTAACGCCGCCAAAGCCGCTGTTACTTTTGGAATCATTCCTCCGTAGATAACAGCTTCTTCAATGAGTTGTTCAACTTCAGCTTTACTCAGTTGGTGTAATAATTGATCATTTTTTAATACGCCAGGAATATCACTAATATAAAGCAGTGATGCGCCTAAATATTCAGCAATTGCGCCTGCTGCTGTGTCGGCATTGATGTTGTAGCGTTGCTGATCTTTGCCCATGCCAATCGGAGAGATCACCGGAATGTGCTGCATATTTGTCAAGGATTGAATCACGTCGATATTAACAGCCGTTACTTGCCCCACAAAACCAATCTGTTTTGCTTCGTCTACCGCTTCTGCTTCAATCAATCCCCCGTCAATACCACTGAGACCAATGGCTTTCGCACCGTTTGCCGATAACTTTCTGACGATTTGCTTATTGACCGCTCCACTAAGCACCATTTCAACCACATCCAAGACCTCTTCCGTCGTCACCCGTAACCCTTTTTCAAAGGTCGTTGTCACATTGAGTTGTTTCAGTTGTGAAGAAATCATCGGTCCACCACCGTGAACAATAATTGGCGCAACATCTTCTCTATTTGCTAGTGTTGCTAAATCTTCAAAAAAACTATCTGGTAGTTCATCAACAATACTTCCACCGCATTTAATCACGACATACTGCATAATATTCACCCCTCTTATGTTCGATATGATGCATTAATTCTGACATAGTCATACGATAAGTCACAACCATAACCGGTTGCTTGTTCTGGTCCTTTACCAACATTCACTTGAATTAAGACGGTTGATTGTTCCAAATACTGTTTAGCTTCTGGTTCACTAAAGGTGACGGGCACACCGTTTTCGACAACTAAGATATCCCCAAGCTTCACCGATACTTGATCCGGGTCTAAGGCTTCACCCGCATAACCAACAGCCGTGATAATCCGTCCCCAATTGGCATCGGCACCATGAATCGCTGTCTTGACTAGATTTGAAGAAATCACAGACTTACCAATCTGTCTTGCTGTTTGTTTAGTATCTGCGCCCGTGACTTCCACTTCAATTAATTTAGTCGCCCCTTCACCATCACGCGCAATTTCTTTCGCTAGATATTCACAAACATAGTGCAAGGCCGTTTCAAAGGTTTCCCATTCTGGATGCTCTTTAGATAAAGCGTTATTTTCTTGCATCCCGTTCGCAAGAACAAGCACCATATCATTCGTTGACGTATCACCATCAACAGTAATCATATTAAAGGAATCGTTTGTAATCGATTTTAAGCTATCTGTCAGCGCTGTAGCCTCCACCGCTGCATCTGTTGTTACAAAACCAAGCATCGTTGCCATATTAGGCTTAATCATCCCTGAGCCCTTAGCTGCACCGCCGATCGTAATTGTTTTATGATCAATCGTTATTTGAACAGCAATTCCTTTTTCTCTCGTATCCGTCGTCAGAATCGCCGTTTCAAATTGATCACTTGTTTGTGCCGATGGATTGATCATATCAATTCCTTTCGACACATTCGTCATTGGCAACAGTTCACCAATCACACCTGTAGATGCTACCGCGACATGCTCTGGTTTTACTGTTAATTTACTCGCTAGTTGATCACGCATTTGATACGCATCTTTTAAACCTTGTTCCCCAGTGCACGCATTTGCCACTCCCGAGTTCACAACAAGCGCTTGAATCAATTGATCGTTTGCGATGCTTGCTTGGGTAACCTTTAATGGTGCTGCTTGAAATAAATTCAAGGTGTAGACCCCTGCGGCAACTGCCGGGACTTCTGAATAAAGCCAACCTAAGTCAAGTTTTGATTTTCTTATCCCACAATGAACGCCACCTGCTGTAAAGCCTTTCGGCGAAGCAATATCACCTTCTGGTAAGATGATTAACGCATCGCTAGCTGCTTGTTTATCTTTCACTGTCTGCATCTTCATATGCCCCCTTAACGTTATGGATAAGTTGGAATAAATGATAAACCCGTCGTTTGATCCCAACCGTTTATAATGTTCATATTTTGTACAGCTTGTCCGGCTGCACCTTTCATTAAATTATCAATAACTGCAATAATAATGAGTCGACCCGTTCGCTGATCTACTGTTATTGAAATGTCACAATAATTACTTCCGTAAACCTCTTTCGTTTGTGGTAAATTCCCGTTTGTCCTAATTCGAACAAATGGTTGGTGTTCATAATAGGCCCGGTAGAAGTCTTCAATTTCTTGTTCCGTATGATTGGTCATTATCTGCGTATACGATGTCGTCATAATCCCACGCGTCATTGGTACGATATGAGGGGTAAAACTGATCACCACATCCGCTTCTGCTTTGTCTGATAAAAATCGCTCAATTTCTGGCGTATGCTTATGCGTACCCACTTGATATACTTTGAAGTTCTCATTCATTTCAGCATAATGTGTGTTTAGCGAGACGCTACGCCCTGCACCTGATACACCCGTCTTTCCATCGACAATGATTGATGATGGATCGATAATTTTCCCTTCAATCGCTGGCAACAAACCGAGTAGTGTTGCAGTTGGGTAACAGCCCGGATTAGCGACAATCTCCGCTTCGCTAATTGCCTCTGTGTATACTTCTGACAAACCATAAACCGCTTTTTCTAACCACTCTTTTTCAGTTGTTGCTTGTTTGTACCACGACGCATAAACCTCTCGGTCTAAAAGTCTAAAATCTCCTGATAAATCAATCAGCTTTACTCCCGTACCGTAAAGCTTAGGAATCCACTGATGACTAACACCGGGAGGCGTCGCAAAAAAGAGCACATCATTCGTTTTCGCTTCCGCCACACTCAGCGTCTTCATCTCTATGTTTGCAATCGCATCTAAGTGTGGGTAACTATCACTAATTTTGTCGCCCGCTTTAGAATTTGAATAAATATTAATTTCATCCACATGTGGATGCTGTGTGAGGATCCGTAATAGTTCAACAGCACCGTATCCCGTGCCACCAACAATCCCAATTTTTATCATGCCATTACACCCCTGTTCCGTTCGTCTTTGTGATATATTATTATACTTTAAAATGTATTTTTATACAACCCTTAGGCAATAATTTCTCGATATTATTAGTTTTATTGAATATTTATTCATTAAAAATGTATATTTTTCGCAAGTACTTCGTTGAGGTGTTTGGAGGTCATCACTAGCATGCCGCTCCTTCTCCCTCATAAGAAGACAACGTTTAAAGTGTTTAAATCAAAGCTTATCCACAAAAAGGGGATACGTTTGTGGGTAAACAAAAAACAGCCACCGATTTCCTTTAACTAAGAAAATCGGTAGCTGTATGTAAAAAAGCATCTGTGGACCATTCGGTTACCGTGATACCTTCACTTCATTGTTTAATGTTCCTAACTTTTCAATCGTCATGGACACAGTATCACCATCACTTAACAAGGCTTGAGGGTCACGAGCAAAACCAACACCAGCAGGTGTACCTGTTAAAATAATATCGCCAGGTTCTAAGGTCATTAAATCAGATATGAAAGCAATCAAGTGTGCAATAGAAAAAATCAATTGATTTGTGTTAGATGTTTGACGTAACTCGCCATTCACAAACGATTGAATCTTAAGGTTTTCAGGGTCAGGAACTTCTTCTTTTGTAACAAGGTAAGGTCCAATCGGGGTTGAGTGATCCAGTGACTTTCCTTGCAACCACTGCGGTGTACGTTTCTGTAGATCACGTGCTGATGTGTCATTAGCAATGGTATACCCTAACACATAGTCAAAGGCATTGCGCTCACTTACTTCGGTCGCTCGTTTACCTATTACAACTGCAAGTTCCACTTCGTAGTCGAGCGCGTCTGTTTTTCCTCGGCCTTCGATAACGTCTTCAGTACCGATTAAAGCATTACTAAACTTAGAGAAAAGTACAGGATATTCAGGCATTTGATGACCCATTTCAAGCACGTGATCTTTATAGTTCGTGCCAATGCAAATAATTTTTTGCGGGGCCGTCACAACCGGGCCTAACTTTACCTCATTTAACGAAAAGCCTGCGCGGTAATCCAGCGCCAAAAGCGCCGCTTCAATTATGGTGAAATCCTCCGGCAGCGTCGTATAAAAGTGATCGGGATTACTATTCAAGTCTTGAAGCACCGGATCTTCGGACTGGTTAATTAAACTCGCCAAATCATAAACAGTTGCATGGTTGAGTACACCCATTTGATAAGGTTCTTTCTCAGTTTTTAATCGATAGGTAACAAATTTCATCTGTTCAGCTCCTTTAGCTACAATGGCCGTTTTTACTCATCCTTAAGTCTAACTGGCATCCCGTGTTCTAAGGTATGTCCAATAACACAACCACGCTTAGCCATTATTTTTAATTTTTTGCGTTGTTGATCTGTTAGTTCTCCACCAATAACAATCGAGACATCCATACCAGCAAAGCGACGTGGATGTGAAGAGGGGTCCTTCTCTATTGCTACGTCCAGTTGATAATACGTTACCATAAGGCCATCACGAGCAATAACCGCATCCATCGTCAGAGCCATACACATCGCTACTGCACTCATCAAATGATCCGTTGGTGAATGAACAGCTTCCCCGCTCACTGTTTTAATTTGATGAGCCTGACGCATTTCTTTTTTTAAAGTTAGCATCACTAATTCCTCCCGTCATCAACTAAATAGTTCTCACTACCAGCCGGTTGATTAAGAACGTTCCAATCCTTTACGATCATATTTATTATGATACTTTTTCCATGTTGCATTCCGAATCATCTGATTAATGATCTCACTAAAAACTAACCCGAGCGCAATTGCACCCGATAACATTACCACACGTGCAGCTAGCGGAATCGCCATTTCATAATTGTTTTCAACGAAGTGACGCATCGCATCATAAGCTGCCCCACCTGGAACCAGCGGAATGATTCCCGCCACATTAAAGATGATGATGGGTGTTCTAAACCATTTAGCAAAGATTTGACTAATGACAGCCACTACAACTGATGCTGCCAAGGTGGCAACCACCGTATCAACAGCTTGTAAGGAGAGGACGGTGTAGATAACCCAACCTGCCATTCCGACAAAGCCACATTGAAAAAGAACTTGTCGTGGTACATTAAAAATAATCGCAAATCCTGCTGCTGCGATGAAACTTGCGAAGGCTTGTTCAATAATTTCCATCTCGCCTCACCTCTTCCCTAAAGAATAAAGAACACCACTGCAATACCAGCTCCAATTGCTGCTGCTGTTAAAAAGGCCTCTGCTGCTTTGGTAATCCCTGAGACCAAATGTCCTGCCATCAAATCACGGACAGCATTCGTAATTAATAGCCCCGGTACTAGCGGCATGATCGAACCAATAATAATTTTATCAATTTCATGCCCTAACCCAAACTGAATTAAGAAAAAGGCGAAGATACCAATGGAACCCGATGCTAAAAATTCTGCAAAGAATCGAATCTTCAACATATCATGAAAATAACTCATGAGTGCATAACCGGTCGCACCGACAACGAAAGCGGGTAAAAAATCGAGCCAACTTCCATTAAACATAATGGTAAAACAACTACTGGCAAAGGCTGCTGCTAATAGCTGAATATAATTTGGATAGGTATCTTTTTGGTTACCAATCGCTTCCAAAGCTTTCGCGGCTTCAGTCACGTCAAGGTGCCCCCCAGAAATGGCACGTGATATGCCATTAACTTGAGTGACTTTATGCAAATCTGTTTCACGTTGTAGAATACGAACGAAATTTGTCGGTTCAGTCGTATCTGTCGCAAACATAATTGCGGTAGGTGTGGCATGGGCTTGGGCATTGGTCATGCCAAAAGATTGCGCAATTCGCACCATCGTATCTTCAACGCGATAAGTTTCTGCTCCACTTTGCAACATGATCTTGCCTGCTAATAAACTTACTTCTGTGACCGTATACCGTTCCATTGGCCCACCTCGCTTTGTCTCTATTTAAAGATTTCGATAAAACCAATGATACACACCAATAAGTAGGGACCCTACTAAGGCCATCCCACCCATTGCATAATATAAAACATGACCACCAAGATTGTCTAGAATATAACCGCCACCAAGTGAACCAATAATCCCTGAGAAGCCAAAGTACACGGTCATGAACATTAAGTGACCGGTCGCTTGTAAATGCTCAGGAATTAAGCGAGAAACAAACTGAAAAGAGGTAACATAAAATATTCCGAAGGACAAGCCATGAAAAACTTGTAAGACAACAATGACGTATGGATCAGCAATAAATGCATAGGCAAACCAGCGGAACGCATATATCCACGCAGCCAGAATCATAAAGACAAGTGGATGAAATTTACGGAACCACTTTCCAGCAAACATAAAGACCATCGCCTCACTAAAGACCCCCATAAACCATGCCAAACCGACTAAACTATCACGCCCTCCAACTTCACCGATATAAAGACCGATAAAACTATCATTGGCACGGTGCGTAATGGTCACTAAAAACATCACTAATAAAAACAACAATAATGGCTTGTTTTTCAACAGGACCGTGACATCACGTAACTGGACAGGTTTTGTGGTAACTTTTACATCGACCAATTGTGTTGTCACAATAAATAAAATAATTGTCATCGCCATATATGGGATAAATAAATATTGGATACCTACCCAATCAACGTACTGACCTATAACGAGTGAACTAATCGCAAACCCGATTGACCCCCACGTTCTAATTGATCCAAACGGCACTCCGAGTGCCGTGGCTCGCCTTTGAGCTAACGAATCGCCTAACGGTCCAATCGCTGAAGAAAAGAAATAAAACAATACAGCAAAAACCATAATCAGCCCAAGTACTTCCATCTGGAAGAAAAAGAAACTACTAATAATTAAACCGAAAATGGTGACCAACAGAATCTTCTGCACCGTTTGAAACTTGTCGCTCATAAAACCGAAGAACGGCTGTGAAAATATCGATACGGTGGGCCCAATCGCTAGGACCCAGCCGATTTCTTGACCACTTAAACCGCGATAGGTTAATAATAATGGCAAAAAACTAATCACCATTGTATTGGCTCCGTGAAAACTAAACAACATCATTTTCAAGGGCATTAAAGATTGACCTTTACTCAAAAAAACGCCTCCTTGTACCTTCCCTCTATCTAATAGTCCTTATTATATCGGTTTCCTACTTTAATTGAAAGGTGATTGAGTTATCATTTTCTCTTTCGCACTTTCTTTTGTATACTAACACTTAAGAGAGACTAGCAATAAAGATGGCCTATTTATCTCAGCAATGGAAAGGAGCACGATGATGTACCGCTTGAAAAGGTTTAAACCGTGGTTGTTTATGAGTGTATTAGCTGGAATTGTGATCGCCATTGCCCTGTTAACCGCGGAAGACGATTCCGCAATGTTTATCACCATTGACGAAAGCCTTAATCAAACAGAAGAAAATTACCTTGTTTATTTTTGGCAAGAAGGTTGTCATTACTGTGAGGAAATTGAGCCTGTGATTACTGATTATCAAGAAGAAGGCGCGCGTCCTCTTTATGTCATCGATATGCAGGCAGAAGAAAATTTAAGTGCTTGGTATGACTGGGAGCAGCACCACCGCGAGAAGGATCAAGTCATTGGCGAAGTTGTCGATGGCAGCATTGAATATTTCGAAGATCCCAACATCTATCTTGAGGATCCTGATATTCAATGGGAGATTGAAACGATCGGCGATGAAGTCAAAGCTGTTCACCAAACTGCTTTGTATGACAAAAACCCTACAACAATCGCTGAAATTAATATTCCCGCCACCCCTGCTTTACTGACAGTAGAACAAGGCGAACCGAAGGCATTAGTTGTTGGTGTTGACCGTGTGACTGAGCAATTAACTCAAGCGAAAGAGTGACAACATCACTCAAGTTTTTAGCTGACGACAAAAAAAGCAACAAAGAGGTCGTGCGTGTGATAAACCCTTTTCGTTTATCACCCACTAATTCTTTGTTACTCACAAATAGAGCCATTGTTTTTTTAACGCTTTAAGTACCGCATTTGTTCGGTCCGGAACATTTAACTTATGAAGAATCGAACTGACATAGTTTTTAACCGTCTTATCTGAGAGAAAGAGCGCATCGGCAATTTTAATATTGCTGTAACCTTTAACCAACAACTGCAAAACTTCCCATTCTCGTCTTGACAATAGCTCGAGCGGTGGTCGCATTTGTTTTTTATCTTGATCACAATACACCTCGATCAACATGCCCCCCAAGATTGGTGAAACATAGCGTTTGCCGTCCAAAACAAACCTTAGGGCTTGAATAAGTGTTTCTTCATCAATATTATAATACAAATAACCGTAGAGGCCGAGTTTAAACAGTGGTGCTGCCTGTTTCTTATCTAGGTCTTCCACCCACAACACAATTTTAACACCTTCTGATTGAATGGTTTCAAGTTGTTCTTTGCACGTAAGCGCTTCACTTGTTTCGATTATGATAAGCGAGGCCTCTTTCGCCTCCTGAAATGAGAAGTCTTCACGGCAAGTAATTTGACTATCGCTAAAACGTCGTTTCAACAATTCGGCAATTCCATCCCTAAGTAACGATGGTTTCTTTATAAATAGACACTTCATACGTTAACCAACCACTTCTTTTTTAAATTTTTGATCCTAAAAAAATACTTTACATATGTATAGACAACACGCAAGACCGTTTTCATTCTGAACAACATTAATGTTACTTTTTTTCTGACTAGTCGTCAACTGATTATCGATGATAATAAGAAAATTACGTATTTTTACCTAATCAGAACGGCTAAATCAATCGTTATTTGTCCTCGTTTTTGGTATAGTATAACTAGAGGAGGGTAAAAACAATGAATATTACAGTCACACAACCTGCCTTAAGCTGGTTGATTAAAGAACTTGATTTAGTTGAAGGTCGCTATATTCGTTTTTATGTTCGTTATAGTGGCAGACATACCTCATCTGGGTTTTCACTTGGAATGACGATGAATGATGAACCCTTTGATGCCATCACCGAAATAACCTTTAAAGGAATTACCTTCTTTATCGAAAAGAAAGACGCTTGGTATTTTGATGGCCACGATTTAAAGGTGAAATACACCCGAAAAGCTGACGAAATTGTCTTTGTCTTAACTTAAATGATGCACTTTAATCATCAATAGGTTTATCCCTTATCATTCTACTGGATGTAAAAGTGCCGCAACAGGGTAAAAGTGTTTACGTCGAACCCATTACATAAAGACCCTTAAATGTTAAGTATTACCTTTTTATAAATAAAGCCTCGGCCAGATCATTGATCTAGTCGAGGCTTTACTTATCATGAATGGAGTGAAATTTGGTTACGCTTCTATTGTTACTTTTGCGATCACCGGCTTATCCGTCGGTTCAACCTGATCACCCGGGATGCCAAAGTAAGGCGTTCCATCAGCTTGCCAGTACAACCGTTGAATTCTCGCATGACGGTTGTGATCATATAACGAATTCCCTTCAATTTCTTTATAGGGACGGGCATGATAAACGAGTAGGTCATAACCGTCTTCATCCACACTAAAACTATTGTGACCCGGCCCATATTCTTCTGTTGCTTCACTTGTCACAAACACAGGTTCAGGGGTTTTAACCCATACCTTTGGATCCAATAAATCCGCCTCTTCATCAGCCATTAAATAACCTACCGCATAGGTGTGGTCGGTTGCATTGCCAGAGAATGCGATGAAGACTTTTCCATGCCGCTTAATGACGGCTGCACCTTCATTGACATAGAAGACACTGTTTTCCCAGGGATACTCAGGTGTTGATAATAACACTTGATTTTTAATCGTCCAAGGATTTTCCATTTCACCGATATATAAATTTGATACGGTGTCATCGTCAACCTTTTGCGCCCAGACAAGGTACCGTTTACCTTTGTTTTCAAACGTTGTCGCATCAAGTGAAAAACTTTGAAAGGCTGTGTTGACTTGCCCTTTTTCTTCCCAGTTACCGGTTAAAGGGTTTGCATCATCACACGCTAACACATATGGGCGAATCGCCCACACATCTTCTTTCTCTCCAGCCGCAAAATGGATATACCATGTGCCATCAATATAATGAAGTTCCGGCGCCCAGATATGTTCAGACATAATCCCACGTTCATGAGCTTCCCATACCACAACTTCCTCAGCATTTGGTAAGTCCTTTAAATGTTTGGCACGTCGCAAGACAATCCGGTCATACAAAGGATACGAACCGGTAAAATAATAATAACCATCGGTATGTTTATAAAGGTAAGGATCGGCGCGTTGCTCAATAAACGGTTTAGGGAACGTTGTTACACGCAACTTACCCGTAACCTCACCCGTTGCATCGACAGCGGTTACATTTTCCCACTCGACGGGAAACGGTGCGACAATTCCGTTCTCTAATGTACAATTGACCTCAGTGGGTAACGTTGGTACGTCACCTCGTTTAACATTAACTTCAATGGTTTCGATTGATTTAATTTGCATCATTAACTTCCTTTCTAGAGCTAGAGTATCCGCATTTTTGTGACTAGATTGATTGAGATAACCAATATACAGCTATTCAGACAAGGTTATAGGTGCATATAAGTTTATTAAATACTATTCTTATAATTAACTTATACGTATAAATTATTTTACTAGATTCACCTGTACTTGTCCACTACTTATTAGCAAGAATACTTCCATCTGTTCCGCTGGTTATTTTCGCGCACAAAAAGAAAGAACACATCTTATGTAAAGACGTGTTCTTTCTTAATCGCTGTTTATTGGTTTCACAAAGCTGAACGCTTTAAGCAACAGTAGTGATGGCCGCTTACCACGTTTATCAGTCACTTGAAGCGCGGACCTTCTTTCGGACGTCCGTTAAAACAAGCCGATTGCTTCTAAGTCTGCCCCGATATCCATTTGTAAAGCAGCAGGTTGCTTAGGTAAGCCAGGCATCGTTAAGACATCACCGGTCAAACAAACGATAAAGCCAGCTCCAATAGACGGTCGAATCTCGCGAATCATCAATCTGAAGTCTTTCGGCCGACCCAACAAGGTCGGATCATCTGAAAGCGAATACTGTGTTTTCGCCATACAAATAGGGAGATTATCAAACCCTAACTGTGTCAATCTATGAATCATCTCTTCTGCATCTTTATTGTAATCGACCCCCGCTGCACCGTATACCGTTGTTGCTACTTTTTCAATTTTCTCTTTTAGTGAAGCATCCAGGGGATAGAGCGGCTTGAAGCGAGTTTGTTTTTCTTCGAGCAGTTTTAACACCTCTTTACCTAAGGCAAGGCCGCCACGTCCGCCGTCTTTCCACACGTTCGTCTCAGCAACGGCTATCCCTTCGGTCTGACACCAGCTTGTTAATGCTTCAACTTCTTTTTTAGTATCACTTGTAAATTGATTAATCGCCACCACATAGGGCAGTTCAAACGCTTCAATCGTTTCGGTATGTTTTTTCAAATTTGATAAACCATCTAGTAAAGCTTCGACATTTTCCTTGTCTAAATCCGCAACCGGAACGCCACCATGCATTTTTAATGCGCGAATGGTCGCGACAACAACGACTGCCTTCGGGTTCAGTTCAGCCATTCGCGACTTAATATTCAAGAACTTCTCCGCCCCTAAATCCGCCCCGAAACCTGCTTCAGTCACGACAATATCTGAGACTTTACTCGCCATTTTCGTCGCAATCACACTGTTGCAGCCATGAGCAATATTCGCAAATGGACCACCATGAATAAAGGCCGGTACACCCTCTAATGTTTGCACGAGGTTAGGTTGAAAGGCCTCTTTAAGTAGCAGTGTCAGTGCACCTTCAACCGCTAAATCTTTTACGGTCACGGGCTCATCATCCACAGTATAGCCAATAATCATGCGCCCTAATCTTAGTTTTAAATCGTCATATGAGTCTGCCAAACATAGCACCGCCATAATTTCAGATGCAACCGTAATTGTAAAACCATCCTCCCGCGGTATGCCTTGCTTGACACCACCTAAACCGATAATGACTTCTCTCAAAGCACGATCATTCAAATCAACGACGCGCTTCCAGGTGATGCGTCTGATGTCAATATTTAAGGCATTCCCTTGAAAAATATGATTATCAATTAAAGCGCTCAGCGCATTGTTTGCGGCAGTAATCGCATGAATGTCCCCAGTAAAGTGGAGATTGATTGACTCCATCGGTACCACTTGACTGTAGCCCCCACCAGTAGCACCCCCCTTAATCCCCATTACCGGTCCGAGTGAAGGTTCTCGCAAGGCGCAGCTAACTGACTTGCCTAATTGTTGCAACGCTTGTGCCAGCCCCACCGTTACGGTTGATTTCCCTTCACCTGCCGGTGTTGGGTTAATCGAGGTTACCAAGACTAAATCAGCTGGTTTCGTCGCATTATTTTTCGTTAAGACGTCCAATGATACTTTCGCTTTATCCTTTCCGTAAGGAATTAAGTCAGACGATTCAATTCCTAATTTTTCGGCTATGGTTTCGATTGACTCTAGGTTACAATTTTTAGCGATTTCTAAATCTGAAAGCATGATGCATCCTCCTTAAAATCGTACGTTTTTATCTTTATCTCTATAATTATTCGTATTATATCATGTTTCCTGATTAAAATAAGGCTTTTTTCATATTTTATTGTCTTTTTGATCATTTTTCATGTATTGTGAATGATTGAACAAATATAAACAAAAAACAAAGGACTCGCATCCTTTGTTTGTCATTTGAGCGTCTCCAGAAAACGTTCGATCCGCGCCATCGCTTCCTGCAACTGCTTCATTGAAGCGGCATACGAACAACGAATGTAACCTTCGCCGCTATCACCAAACACGTGCCCTGGCACCACCGCCACCCGTTCACTCAGCAATAACTGTTCAGCAAACGCTTCGGACGAAAGTCCTGTCGATTGAATCGAAGGGAAGACATAAAAAGCACCACCAGGCAGGTGACATTTTAATCCCATTTCATTTAATGCCTTGACGATATAATTTCTCCGTTGCTGATAACTTTCTTTCATCATTAATACATCGGCGCGTCCATGTTGAATTGCCTCTAGTGCACCGTACTGAGCCATCGTAGGGGCGGACATAATGGTGTACTGATGAATCTTTGTCATCGCTTCAATGATTGCCTTTGGCCCACAAACGTAGCCAAGGCGCCAGCCAGTCATCGCAAAGGCTTTTGAGAAGCCAGAAATCAACAGGGTCCGTTCATACATATCAGCTAATGAAGCAATGCTTGTATAACTTTCATCATAAACAAGGTCTGCATATATTTCATCAGAAACGACAAATAAATCATGTTCGATAATTACTTCACGTAAATCAGCTAAATCTGCTTTATTAAGCAATGCACCGGTGGGATTATTCGGGCTACATAACAAAATTGCTTTTGTTTTCGGGGTAATCACTCGTAATAAATCTTCTTTTTGTAACCGAAACGCATGTGCTTCATCTGTACTGACAATCACTGGCACGCCACCCGCTAACTTAATGGTTGGAACGTAAGAGACAAAGCTTGGTTCAACAACTATTACTTCATCACCAGGGTTCAATAATGTACGAAATGCCACGTCAATGGCTTGTGAAGCACCGACGGTTACTAACACTTCCTCTTTCGGGTCATACTTAACATTAAAATAAGTATCCAAAAACTGGCTAATCGCTTCGCGTAATTCAAGTAACCCCGCATTTGCGGTATAGGCCGTATAGCCTTTTTCTAGTGAATGATAACTGGCTTCAATCACAGCCCACGGTGTAGTAAAATCAGGCTCCCCTACACCAAGTGAAATAACTTGGTCCATCGTCTGCGCTAAATCAAAAAAACGACGAATGCCTGACGGCTTCAATGTTTGGATCTCATCGGCAATGTATCTCGTTGAATCTATCATGGGGACACCATCATGCGACGATCGTCATCTTCAGGTGGATCAAAAATAACCCCATCGTGCTTATATTTTTTAAGTATGAAATGCGTCACCGTTGAGACAACCGAGTCCAGTGGCGATAATTTATCAGAAACAAACCGACTAACTTCCATCATTGTCTTCGCTTCAACAGTAATCGATAGATCATACGCACCACTCATTAAATAAAGTGCCTTCACTTCTTTGAATCGATAAATCCGCTCAGCCACATGATCAAAGCCTTTGCCACGAATCGGGGTCACTTTCACTTCAATCATCGCTGTCACAAGCTCGGTATTTAACACCTTCGTCCAATCAATTAACGTCGAATACCCTAAAATGACAGCTTGCTGTTCAAGCGCTGTTAGCATCTCTTTTACTTGATTTACCTCAAGTGCTAACATATCCGCTAACGTCTGATGGTCGATACGACCATTCTTTTCAATTAATCGCAATAATTCTAGTTGTTTTTCATTCATGACAACGCCCACTTTTCTGCTCTTAGGATTTAAAATAATCTTAATCTTACTACATCCATGCGCGTGAAACAATAGTTTACCAAAGAAAAAAGCGAAAGTTTTTTGAAAACTCTCACTTTAATCTAATTTCGCTGTCTTTGTCATTCACGCAGCTTTATGCTTATTTTTCTTTCGGTACGGATTTATCCTGACCTGGTTGATTCAGATGATCAACCAATCGCTCTGCTACGCGGCGATACATGTGGCTCATCTGCACCAGTGCACTTAGCGTATAAACATTAGTCAAAACCGGATCTTCTGTTAGCGCTTCTACACTTGCTTCAATTCGGTCTAAGTCATCGGTGAAATCACGTGATTGCATCTCCAATAATTGCGTGTAATCCTGATAGACAGCATCAAAATCTAATGCTTCCTCATGAACCGCTGTTTTTAGCGGATCTAATGTCTGTTTAATGTCTTGAATGGAGAGGGCTCCTTTTAACTGGTAAATCATTTGGATCAACATGATTTGGTCAGAGCTGTATTTTTTATTTTCAATCGGAAACAACAGCTTTCCTTTTGCATAATTATTTATCATTGTCTTCGTCAAAATTTTTTCAGACTCATCACGTTTAACCTTTTGATAGGTTTGGTCAAACAATTGCGTAACTTGATCCATATATAAATCCAAGCTCGGAATTTTATCCTTTTCAACAATGCCATGCACGTGTAAATCTTTTAAATGTTGTGTCATTCACTCACCTTCCTTCTTAAGATTATCGTAGCGTATCGCGACATGATCGCTATTTGTAAAGCGCGAGCGCAAAATACACACGCACATTTTCAACCATTTAAACGCGTTATTTCTCTTTATTATACAAAAAAATAATCACATCGTAAACATTGACATGTGATGAAATGCGTGTATTATTATAAGTAGTATTAAAAACTACATAAAGGAGTTATCATTATGAAACTAAATTCTATCCGTGAACCCATGAATAGCTTGACTCACTTTATCGGCATGATCTTAAGTGCTGTTGCTTTTATCCTCATGTTCAATAAAGCTATAGCAACAGGGCGTGATGCTGCCGGTTTAACGTCCATCATTATATTTGGGGTCAGTCTACTCTTGTTGTATAGCGCTTCAACCGTTTATCACGCCGTCGTTGCCTCACCGCTAGCCATTGCTTGGTTAAGAAAAGTCGATCATGCGATGATTTTCGTTCTTATCGCCGGTACCTATACACCATTTTGTTTAATTGCCTTAAAAGACTCAATCGGCTATCCCTTACTGATTGTCATCTGGTCCATCGCTATCAGCGGCATTCTTTTCAAACTGGTTTGGTTTAAGTGTCCACGTTTTATCTCGACAGCACTTTATATCGGGATGGGCTGGCTAATTGTTTTTGCGTTTGGCCCGTTGACAACTTACGTGCCTACAACCGGTGTGATCCTGTTAATCGCTGGCGGCATCATCTATACCTTAGGTGGCGTTATCTATGCGCTAAAACCAGCCTTCCTAGAAAGCAAATACTTAGGCTTTCACGAGATTTTTCATCTGTTTATTTTAGCCGGATCCTTTGCTCACGTATTAGCAATTTACAACTATGTCTTATAACAAGCAATGACGCAGCCTTTAGGCCCCAGGCCATCGGTTGCGTTTTTACTTGCGACATAACCGATCCTCCTCTAGAATATGGAGTAATACAGGAAAAGGACGTGTCCATATGATTGACGCATTTACACAGTTCGCCAGGGAGCATTTACTCCTCCCGCTAGCCGTAACGTTTATTCTTATTATCTTTAGACCCTTTGTTCAACGTTATCTCGCTAAAAAATTACACCTATCACAATTCGGTAATTGGCTAACGCTCTATATTTTTATGGTTTTCATCCTTAGTTATTATCAACAAGCTACATGGCTCACTCAACCCCTCGTGTCACTTGGTAGTTTTACAATAAACTTACGCTTACTTATTGTTGGTTTTCTTATTCTTTCACTTGCCTATCATTTATCAAAGGTCATCACCAAGCAATTTCTGCCGTCTGTTTATGACCGGTATCACCTAGACATTGGGGTTCGATTTACCTTTAATCGTATTTTTCATTACATCGTCATGATCCTTGCCTTTTTATTTGCGGTTTCTGCTGTTGGTCTCGACCTTAGCGCATTAACGGTCTTTGCCAGCGTCCTAGGTGTCGGGATTGGGTTTGGTCTTCAGAACATTACCTCAAACTTCATTTCAGGCATTGTGTTATTGTTCGAACGCCCGATTAAGATTGGCGACCGCGTCATTGTCGAAGAGATTATTGGTGATGTTGAAAAGATCAACATGCGCGCAACAATTATTCGCTCCATTAACAATGAACATATTATTGTGCCAAACTCTTATTTTTTAGAAGAACACGTCATCAATCGCTCCTATGAAACACCGGTTATGCGCTTAACGGCCCCGGTTGGTGTGTCGTATGATACCGATCCTGAGCTCGTTAAACAGTGCTTACTTGATGTTGCTTACCTTGAGGCTAAGGAAAACAGCTTTGTCTTGCTCAAACCAGAACCCTTTGTTCATTTTGTTGGATTTGGTAACTCTTCACTTGATTTCGAGCTATTCGTTTGGGTCTCAGACCCAAGAGAACTCATTCGTGTCAAAACAAACATTAACTTTAAGATTTTCAAATCACTGAAAGACCATCACATCGAAATCCCTTTCCCGCAACGCGATTTACATTTACGTTCTGTAGATAAATCCGTACATGTTCAATTTAATCACGACGATTAAAAAGACGAGATCGCCATTACTGGGATCTCGCCTTTTTTCGTTGCCGTCAACAATCCGACAAGCCACTCGTTAACCTTCCTCTGTTAATGGGTGTGACGTCTCGCAAAATCAACAAAGCGGAACCGGTCGGGGCGGTGACGTGACTCCGTGTATTGAAACAGTGTGGCATCGTCTAAATACACATAGTTTTTAATCACCACGACGTTATGAAACCCGTCCAAATCTAAACATTCTCGATCTTCAACCGTCGGCTCTTCAATTGTAATTTCTTTTTTCGCAAAACTAATAACTAAACCTAATGCCGTTTCAAGGTAGTGATAAATCGAATCTTTACAGATTGCTTCAGTCAACCCCGTCACTTTCTCTTCAAGCAAATAGTCTTTGTCTAAAATGACACGTTCACCGCCAAGTTTACGCGTTCGGATCACCTCGACTACAGCAGCATCTGTTTCTAGATTCAGTTGCTTTTTAATATGACGACTCGGGATCACCGTCTGCAATCGATTGACGTCTGTTTCAACCGATTGATTTAACTTTTCTGCCAGCTCCTTAAAACTAACTAAGCCAGAAACCGGAAAATCGAACTTGTTACGCGGGATCACAACGGATCCTTTCCCCCGAACTTTTTGAATGTAACCATGCTCCGACAATTCACGTAACGCTTTACGTACCGTTTCTCGTGACGTTTCATAGCGAGCTTTCAATTCATTTTCTGACGGCAAATAACTATTGACCAGATATACGCCATCATCAATTTGTTCTGCTAAATCCTGATAAATTAATTCATACTTATTTTTCACCATATCGCTACCTTCTCACTCTACCTCGACGAAATGACTATTTCAGATGATACACCACGGATTGATACGGTTTTAAAGTCCCTTGAAGCAGATGCTTCTCATCTGCAGCATCGTTTGTGATTAAGACCGAAACGGCTTTACCCGTTTGAATCTTTTCATCTGTTAAATCATAGCTCACTTCTTTTGGATAGAAATTATTAAGTACTACCAGTTGCTCAGCTTCTGTTTCTCTCACATATGCAAAAATATCAGAATCATCAGCTAAAATCAACCGATAATCCCCACTGGTAATGATCGGTTCCGTTTTCCGTAGTTGAATTAACTTTTGATAGTAGTAAAAAATCGACTCTGAATCGTTCACTGCCGCCTCAGCATTAATCGTTTGGTAATGATCGGCGACTTGAATCCATGGTTCACCCGTGGTAAAACCTGCATGCTTCTCACTGTTCCATTGAACAGGGGTGCGTGAATTATCGCGTGATTTCTGTTGGAGTATTGCTAAAATTTCATCTTCAGCAACCCCTTTTTCTTGAAGGATCTGGTATATATTCAATGATTCTACATCACGATACTGCTCAATTGAGTGAAAGTTAGGATTGGTCATACCAAACTCTTCGCCTTGATAGATATATGGTGTGCCTTGCATCATATGCATCGCCGTCGCTAACATCTTCGCTGACGTTTCACGGTAGCGTTCATCATCACCAAAGCGTGAAACAACCCGAGGTTGGTCATGATTGCACCAAAACAATGCATTCCAACCCCCTCCACGTTGCATACCGACTTGCCATTCGCTGAGAATTGCCTTTAAGGCCCCCAAGTCAAACGGTGCACGTGTCCACTTTTCACCGTTCGGATAATCGACTTTTAAATGATGGAAGCTAAACGTCATGTCAAGTTCATCACGTGCTGGATTTGTATACTTAATACACGCGTCGATTGAGGTGGAGGACATTTCGCCGACCGTCATTAGATGTTTATCTTTAAATACCCGGTTGTGCATCTCATTCATGTACTGATGCACGTTTGGTCCATCCGTATAAAATTTACGACCGTCTCCGGGTGCAACACTGCCATCATCGTTCGGAAAATCTTGGTCTTTGGAGATTAAATTAATGACATCTAATCTAAAGCCATCGACCCCTTTATCGATCCAAAAATTCATCATCTTGTAGACATGCTCGCGCACTTCACTGTTTTCCCAGTTTAAATCAGCTTGGGTCACATCAAATAAATGCAAGTAGTATTGATCGGTCGTTTGCTCGTATTGCCAAGCACTTCCACCGAATTTGGATTGCCAATTTGTCGGCGGTCCACCGTTCACGCCATCTTTCCAAATATAGAAGTCACGATAAGGATTATCTGTGCTTTTTTTTGATTCAACAAACCAACGATGTTCAGTCGAGGTATGATTAACCACAATATCAAAAATGACTTTTAAGTCACGTGCGTGCGCTTCTTCTAGTAAGCAATCCACATCAGCCATTGTGCCGTATTCTTCAAAGATCTGATAGTAATCGCTAATGTCATAACCATTATCGTTTTGAGGTGAGTCATAAATCGGTGTGAGCCATAACACATCCACACCTAGTTTTTTTAAATAATCAAGTTTTTCGATCACACCTTGTATATCGCCTTTTCCTGATCCTGTCGTATCGTTAAAGCTTCTCGGATAAATTTGATAAACGACAGATGTTTTCCACCATGGTTGTTGCATCGGTCTTCTCCCCTTAGTCTTTCATTTTTTTGTATGGTTGGTTACTTTCAAGACGTCGTTCTTTTCTCTATTCCTATCCACTGATAGGGGGTATTTTTCATCCTTTTTGATTAAAGGACAAACAACCATTTTATAAACGAACTATAAAATGGTTGTTTGGCTATCTATTATTTACCTAAACGCTCATATGCATTTTTACCCATTGGTGATTTAGCTAAAATCGTTGTTAAGATAATTGGTACCACGATGGCAATGGCCATTGATAAGAAGAACATAAGCATATGTTCTGCTTGAATGGATAAGAATCCTGGAATACCACCTACACCGATTGAGTTAGCCATAACGCCACTTGCAACAGAGACAGTACCAGCAATCGCCGAACCAACCATTGCTGCTAAGAATGGGAAACCATATTTTAAGTTAATACCAAACATCGCAGGTTCTGTTACGCCGAGGTAACATGAAATTGCTGATGGAATCGATACTTGTTGTTCTTTTTCATCTTTTCTGTGTAAGAAGATAATCGCAACAACTGCTGACCCTTGAGCAATATTTGACAAAGCAATCATTGGCCACAACATCGTCCCATCAAATTGACTCATCAACTGTAAATCAATCGCATTGGTCATGTGATGCAAGCCGGTAATAACCAGGGGTGCATACAAGAAACCGAATAATGAAGCGAATAACCAACCTAAGCCAGATGTTAAGCCATTATAAACGACAGTAGAAATCCAGTCACCGATTACCCAACCGATTGGGCCCAACACAACATGTGCGACGAGCACGGCTGGAACAAGCGCAAAGAATGGTACAAATATCATTGAAATGACATTCGGGATAATCTTACGTAGCCAAATTTCAAAGTAGGCTAAGAGAAAACCTGCTAAAATAGCTGGAATAACTTGCGCTTGATAACCAATCATGTCGACAGTCGCAAAACCAAAATCCCATACTGGAATCTCATCTGCACCAGCTACACCATACGCATTTAAGAGTTGAGGTGAGACAAGGGTTAAACCAAGTACAATACCGAGAATCTGGGTTGTCCCCATCTTCCGGGTAATTGACCAAACAATCCCTACCGGTAAGAAGTGGAAAATCGCTTCACCTATTAGCCATAAGAAATGGTGCGTCCCTGCCCAAAACTGCGATAACTCGATAAGTGCTTGATCATTATCCGGACCAAACTCAGGAATATCACCAATAACATTTCTAAAACCTAAAATTAAACCCCCAACAACAAGTGCTGGAATGAGTGGTGTGAAGATTTCAGCTAAGTTCGAAATTAACCGTTGAAGCGGATTCAAATTTTGCTTGGCAACAACTTTTGCTTCATCCTTAGAAGTATCTTCTACGCCTGCCACACCCGTGAATTCATTGTAGAATTTCGCAACCTCATTACCAATGATAATCTGAAACTGTCCTGCGTTTGTAAACGTACCTTTAACGATATCCATCGCTTCAATTGCTTTCTTATCGGCCTTGTCTGTTTCATTCAAGACAAAGCGCATTCGTGTTGCACAGTGTGTAACAGCTGAAATATTTTCACTACCTCCGACGAGTTCCAGCAGTTCTTTTGCTGATTGTTCATATTGCCCCATGTTCTCTACCCCTTCCTCTTCCTTGAGAAATTAATTAATAAATAATTGCAAGTAAAAACTTGTCTAGACAAGATAACTGATTACGCTTTCATTGTATCTTGTATAGACAAGTTCGTCAAGAGAAAAGATAAACTTTTTAAAAAAAACATTTAGGCTTTATTCAAATAACGCTTTATCGACAAGACCACCGGCATTACGGATATCTTCTAGCACAGCTGCGTAGTCCGTCTCATCTACTTTAAAGGTTAATACTGTTTTACGTTCCTCGTCCTCCGTTTCACGCGTTTCAAAGAAAGCACCAATACGATTATTACTGTTGGCTGTAGCCATTGCGCCTGTCCCCGTTCCCCCTGAGCCAGTTGGTGGCACCGGAATCACTAATGTCGTACTCCCTTCGGACTCTAATTTGTCCACCTTAACGTCTTGCGTTTTATATTTCGCAAGAATTGTTTTTAAATCTTCTGCTTCATCTTCATTGTGTACATATACTTGAATATCTTTTGCCATTTGTCATTCACTCCTTTAAGTTATAGTTGTTTATTTTTTCCCTAACCTCATAAATTCAAACATCATACCTGTGATTAATGCTGTTGGTTGACGCATTTTGTTAGAAAAAACCCTCACTCATCTTAAAGCTAAAACGGACATAGACAAAAAAACATAAAAAATAAGACAAAAAAAGAGCGAAGAAGCAAACGCTTCTCTACCCTCTTTTAGCCCATCCATTTAGGTGGTGTATTTTTTCCGTAACTGACATCGCCAATCGTATAGTGGTGTTCAAAATTATCATCAATTAAGTGATAATGAAAATTAAACCAGTAACCTTCTTTCGGTCGATTATCACGTCTCACGTGAAACTTGGCAATCAATTGTTCAGATTGTTCATCGTAAATGTCAAAAATTCGTTCACCATAACCCGCTGTTTGTTGTTCAATAAGACTTAGGTTGAAAAGTTGATGCGGATCGTACTGTTCAACTAACGCATCAATGACCGTCTCTACGTTCGGTAAAATCTCTTCTTTCATTTCTTGTTCAATCGGTTGTAAAATTCTCGGCCCAATTTTCCCGATAACCTGTGCGGTTGCTTGTTCTTTCAGTAGCTCGCTCGGTGTAACTATAGCCTCGGGCTCTTCGTTAAGATTAACTGCTTCATAATGATTGGACTGAAGCTCTTTCGGTTTTGCTGATTGATATTCTTTGCTATCAACGTCTGCATGAACTTCTAAATCAATGGAAGGCACATACATGCCTAAAGTCATAACCGCCACTGTAGCGACAAATAATTTCTTTACCCATACTTGCAAAAAGAACTCCCTCCTCTTTATGAAACCGTTTTATACACTTTAGTTTAGCACATCCATTTCCAATTTTCACTACTTTATTCAAGACGTCACAGAAAAGATATCTTTTCCACAGTTTTTTCTTATTTCATTTATGTTTTGTTCTTTCGTTTTCATGACCACGTTTAAAAAACAGCTCCAGCATCCTTAAGGACACCAAAGCTGTCTATCCGTAAAAGCTTTTATTCGCTTTTTCAACACCCTAGGAACGGAAACTTAACGTTTCTTTCTTTTTCCGAGCAACAAAGATCATCACAAGAATAATTCCAACAACAATAAACGCGGTCGAGGAAACAAGCGAAGAAGCTGCTTGATTTTCAATGCCAACCCCAATCAGCGCCCAAACAAAGACGAGTGGAAAGATAACATCTGCTTGACTGTATCTAAACCAGGTCGCTAATATAAGCGCGAGAATCAGTAAGCCGACTGTCCATATTTCTGCACTCACTCCAAAACCATTCCAGCCAATATCGGTGAGAAAATAGCTAATATTCGCAATGGTTGCCACACTAATCCATCCTAGATACAGTGAAAATGGCACTAAGTCAAACCCGTGTGCTTTTCTATGCTGTACTTTTTTATACATTGCAATTAAAGTAAATAACAACAAGACCATAATGATGACGCCTATACCAAAATAGAAGTAGTGCCACGTCACAAGCCACACACCATTTAAAATATTTATCAACCAGAAAAGATAATGCGTTTCTGTGTAAACAGGTGAATCTTGACGATCTTTCTTAAACTGAAGTAATGTCCAAATAATTAATGTCAGATAAATTAAACTCCAAATACTAAACACATAACCGGCTGGTGTAAACGGCACATCTAAGCGGTCAGAAATACTCCCCGTATCAATTCCATTTAGCGGTAGCGTCACCGCTAGTGTGTTTAGCACCAAACTAAATACTAACGTCACAACATTTATCCATCTTTTCATTACATTATTCTCCTCCTTTGATGTCTTGATAAGCTGACAGGGCACGCGCTCTTGCCTTTTTATGATCAACGATCGCTCCCGGATAATCTTCGTCTAAAACAATTGACGCTTGCTTTAAGACGGATGTTTTCGTCTCAAATGGTTTAAATAATTCAGGGGGATCTAATTGTTCCAGTTCTGGCAGGTAGCGTTTAATGTATACACCCTCCGGGTCAAATTTTTCCGCCTGTGTTGTCGGGTTAAAAATCCTAAAGAACGGCGAGGCATCAAAGCCAGAGCCCATTACCCATTGCCAACCGAGGGTATTGTTCGCCCGGTCATGGTCAAGTAAGGTTGTTTCAAAATACTTTTGACCGTCTCGCCAATCAATCATTAAATGCTTAACGAGAAATGAAGCAGCAACCATCCGTACCCGGTTATGCATATAGCCCGTTTGATAAAGCTCACGCATACCTGCGTCAACAAAGGGATAACCGGTCCGCCCTTCTTTCCAGCGCTGGAATGCTTTTCCTTTATCTTGCCAAGGAAATTGATCAAATTCACGGCGTAGGGCTTGTGTTTCTGCCTGCGGCTGCTGGTACACTTGTTGATAACTAAAGTCTCGCCAACAAAGTTGTCGCTTCAATTGTTCAATTTCTTCTGCCGTTTCTGTTTGATCAACCCTCCCACTTTGAAGCGCCTCATCCAGACGCGAGGTAATGGTTCGTGGTGAAATGGCACCAACAGCGAGGTAAACGGACAGCCGTGTTGTATCCTCTAAATCAGGACGATCACGGCCAATCGAGTAATGATCGAGTGACTGATCAATAAACTGTTCTAAGCGTTGCAGAGCAGCAGATTCCCCGGGTTCGAAGCTAGCCAGTAACTTAGCAAACCAATCTGGCGTCTTCGTTCGTTTAAATGCATCTGTTTCTCGCTGGATCGGGATCCCTTCACAGTGTTTCGGCTTTTTAAATGGGGGGAACGGATTAACCTGACGCCACGCTTTATAATATGGAGTAAATACTTTATAAGGTTCTCCTTTGTTTGTCGTTACGGCACCCGGCTCGGTTAACACATCGCCGTGAAAGACCTTCACTCCCACACCTAATTGTTCAAGTGCATGTAAAACCGCTGACTCCTTCTCCTGCTCATCTTTTAAATACATGCGGTTAAAGTAGACGGCGTCAATTTCATAAGCTTTCACCCAAGCTTTAAGCACCTCAACTGCTTTACCCGTTTTAGCAATTAACTCAATCCCTTCTTCTTTTAGAGTTGTTTGCAAGTCACCGACATGTTGATTTAACCAAAAATCTTTTGCACTCGTCTTATTTTCTTTATCTATGTATCCACAAATGACTCGGCCATCATGACACGCCTGAGTGAATGCCGGATGATCAATCACCCGCAAATCCTCCCTTAACCAGACCAATATTCGCACTTGCAGCACCTCACTTTCCTGATATATCTATTCCCTAAAATACTTAATTGAAACGAAAAAAGATAGCCCTATCGCTAGGACTATCCCTTGTAGAAATCATTCAGTACGCGTTTAAATCGGTCTATCCTTTTTAATTTGTTAACGCTTAGGCTTTAACCCAGCTATCGATCATTTTTACATCAGCCGCTTTCATCATCGTGTGTACAGGACAACGCGCCTCAACTATGTCTTGCAATTCTTTAATGCGCGCATCAGATTCGGTTGTTTTTACGATAACGTCAACTGTTATCTCTTCGAAATACGGTCGTACACTTAAGTCTCCCATAAAACCACGTGGATCAAATGATCCACTCACGTTAAATGTGAGGCCTTGCAAATCAAATGTCATCTCTTTTGCGGCCATATGAGCGACAACATTCTCACATGCAGCGAGCGATGCCAATAGATTTTGCATTGGATTGGGACCTGAGTCTAATCCACCTACATGTGTGCCTTCATCTAAAATAATTTCATGATTTCCGGTTTTAGCTTTAACAGCCAAACCTTCATTTACTGCACTTACATTGAACGTCATTTTTTTCATAATTAATTATCCCCTTTACTTTTTATATGTTAAGCCTTAATTGGCTTACGCACGGTTTGCTTAATGGGTTGTTCATCTGCTTCGGCTGTACACGGTTTAAACCAACGACTTATCGCTACTTTCCCGTACAAAGTGATGCCTTGTTGTTGCACCACAAAGGCAATGGTCACGATCAATGCAGCTTCTGCACCAAATGATGCAACCGCTAAACCAATCGCAATCGATAAGTTACGCAAAACAGTACCGTTGACTAAGGCTATCCCATCGTCACGGTTGAAGAATTTCACGGCGAAAAAGGTACTTGTGAAAAAATTCAATAAATAAAATAAGATGAGCACCACTGTCGCAATAGCGATTAACTCTAAATTAGACACAATCATGCTTGCTCGTGCACTCACACTAACAAAAACGATAAATAACATCGCCCAGATACTAAGGGGTGCCAGTGCCGGTTTTACACGGTGCTTAAATTCTGCTAAGGTCATCCTTTTCATCATCAGTTTAAAGGTGACGTGCCCTAAAATCATTGGAACAAACACAACGGTTATGATCGTACGGAAGGTTGCTAAAATATCGACATTAACGATTTGACCAACCATTGCCAGCAGATACCAAGGCGTGAGTAATGACCCTAAAATTAAGCCGAAAATCGTTAACTTTACAGCCGCAGGTACATTCCCTTTGTGTATAGCGGTCCATGAAATTGTCATCCCACTCGTTGGCAGTAATGCTGATAACGCAAGTCCTGCAAACATTACTGGATATTCTCTCAGTAAGGTTACGCCTAAGAGATAGGCAATAAACGGGACAATCAAAAAATTAATCATCATGGAAAAGAGCAAGACTTTCGTTCCTTGAACTGAGGTTAATTCTTTAAAATTAAAACCTATCATTGTGACATAGATCATAATGATTGTGGCGAATAGCACGACCGGTTGTAGAAAACGTGTATCAAACACTGTTCCTACTATAAAGGCAATTACTAATGTTAATGGCACGCTAATCATCAAATACCGCTGTGGAAAAGTATAAATATTGTTCAACATCTGACCGCCTCCTTATTTACCTACGTGGGTATAAAAATACTATAAGGGGTATATTTAATTTTGTCAAACACTTTATATTTCTTTCCCTCTTCCCAGTCAAAGTCACGAATGATTGTGACTGTCACACCCAAAAAGAACAAAAAAAGCTAAAACGCTTGTAATCAGCGTTTTAGCAATGAATTTCTCAGGCGATTGCACAATGTGTCACAATCTTTATATACCCTAACTCCCCTATTCTTAACATGTGTGTACTGATTTTTCTCATACCGCCATGACTTTGTCACGTTTTAGACACATATCCATCAACTAACCCTCGGCTCACGGGGATCGAATTACTATTTTTTAAGCGGGATGCTCGTGTTGCAAACTGCTTCTTCACCCTAAAAAAATACCCCCTTCATATCGCCAAGGTGTTTCCACCAAAGATACATGAAAGGGTATAATCCTTTAAAAATTAACCAATGTCAGGACACTATCAATGAAGAGACGGATGACTTCAGTCCCCCCGATGACGGTACCAATGGTTGAGCCTAAGTTAGCAAACATCACAATCAATAAAATTCTGGTCACTTTATTTTTCCAAAAGCCTTTCACTGTATAGACATCATCACTAAGCTGTTCGAAATCACTAACATTTGGCTTTCTCATGTACGCTTGGGTTAAACCAGCAAACCAGCCGGCTGCCATCAACGGATTGAGCGACGTAATCGGCGCAGCGACAAACGCCGTAAGGATTGCTAATGGGTGACCAAAAGCAATCAAGGTGCCTAACGCAGAAAAAGAGCCATTCCATAGTAACCAACGCCACATCTGTTCAACACCTGCATCAGGATTAAAAATAAAAGTTAAAATGACAAGTGCGATAATTGCAATCGGAATGGACCAACCGATCCGTTTAGGCCATTTTGATTTTTTAGGTACCCGTGTTAAAGCTTTTAAATCATGCTTTTTATCGATCTCTTTACGAATGCCAGGAACATGGGCTGCACCTAAGACCGCGACCACCGTCTCACCCGGTGCCGTTCTGATTTTTTCAGCTAAGTACTGATCTCGTTCGTCAATTAATGGTGTTTTGAGTCTCGGGAAATACTCGGTGAATTCATCAAGAATACTTTGTATTGAATCTTGATTTTTCATTTTTTCTAACTCTTCTTCTGTGATGCTCTCATTTGAGAAGATACCTGCCATGACCTGCGTAAGCAGCATCAATTTCCCTTTCATTCCGACACTGCCCCAAATTCTAGCGAAGGTAATTTGAATATTACGGTCAGCCAGGACAAGTTTTGCATCAACTGCTTTTGCCGACTCAATGCCTTGCATCATTTCACGACCCGCTTCAATATTAAATTGTTTAGCAATGCGTTTTTGGAACGATGACACAGCCAAATTCATTAACAAGAGGGTTGTTTTCTTTTCTTTGATCACTTTGAAAATATCCATGTTTTTCCACCGGTTGCCGTCCATCATTGATTGATAGCGTTGTTCATCCAGTTCAATACAGACCGCATCGGGACGAAGGCGTTCAATCACTTCCTTCACTTCTTCCGCACTCGTCTTTGATACGTGTGCTGTCCCAATCAATATGTATGTCTTTCCTTCTTTTTCAATTGTTACCACGGTATTGGTTTGTTCTGTTTCGGATAATTCTTCTAGTACAGCTTGCTTATTCGTTTCAGTCATTTTCTCTGCCTACCTTTTCAAAAAGTCTCTGCCTTATAGTATAACCTAGATTAATCGAGATGGCGAAAAAAAGCTTTCGGCACTCACGTATGGTGAATAATAAAAACAGTCTTCCTAATTTAAGAAGACTGTTGTGACTGATTGAGGTATTTTTCAAAGGCATCCAGTGGCAAAGGTTTACTAAAAAAGTAGCCTTGAACGTAATCACATTTCGTCTGTTTTAAGAACTCAAACTGTTCCTGTGTTTCCACACCCTCAGCAACTAATTGTAAACTCAAGCTCTTACCCATCGCAATAATCGCCTCAACAATACCGGTTGTGTTTTCAATATCTTGCACAAAGGATTGATCAATTTTTAATTCATGGACGCTCAAGCGGTGCAGTTTCTCTAAAGAGGAATAACCCGTCCCAAAATCATCTATCGAAACGCGAATCCCCAGCTTCACTAAATCATTAATCGACTGTCGCACGATGGTCGAGTTGCTAATTGATGTTTCTTCTGTTACTTCAAGAATTAAATGCGCAGCTGGAAACGTTGTTTCAGCAAGAATCGCTTTAATATTTTCAACACACGTGTCACTTTCAAGCTGTTGTACCGATACGTTAATGGATACGGTAAACGCCGCCTCGCGCTTTTGGGTCAACGCTAACATTTCGGTACAGACCTGCCTTAACACCCAGTTACCAATGGAGTGAATGTAGCCGTATTTCTCTGCAATCGGAATAAACTCTCCTGGCGAGACGCCACCGAGCGTAGGTGATTCCCAGCGAATTAATGCTTCAACACCCGTGACGTGATTCGTTTCGACATTGATGATTGGTTGATAATTCATGATAAATTCTTGATGATAATCTGCTTGTTGAAGGGCTGTTTTTACACGAAACTCCCGCTTTACTGCTTCGCCAAATTTCTTCGAAAAGTACTCAAAAGCATTTCCTTCTCGACTTTTAGCACGGTACATCGCAATATCAGCATTCATTAACAACTCACTCGCATTTGTTCCATCTTCTGGATAAGACGCTATACCAAAGCTACAAGAAATAAATAAATCATGACCATGTATACGAAAAGGGCGACTTAAAATATTAAACAAAACATCCAACTTATCTTCCACTTGTCGATTTGTCATTTTATAAGGAATGATGACAAATTCATCACCACTAATCCGTCCAACGATTGATTGATGAAAGACATTGTTAATGAGGCTTGCCAATTTAATTAACAGCTTATCACCCGCGGCGTGACCTAAGCTATCATTAATATTTTTAAACGCATCAATATCTCCATAAATTACTGTCACCTGATCAGATTGATCAGCATTAGCTTTTATTTCTCGCCTAATCGCACGCATGATGTATGAGCGATTAAACAAGCTCGTCAATTCATCATGATTCATCAAAGAAGTAATATGCTTTTCATACGCTTTTGACTCACTGATATCATTGATGATGCCTACTAAGCGCTCAATTTCCCCATTGTTACCTCTGATAGAAAAGATCTTTAAATACTCCGGAAAAACTTCACCACTTTTACGCCGATTCCATATCTCACCTGACCAGCCACCTTGGTCTAAAATAGCTTGCCACATCGTTTGATAAAAAGCTTTATTATGTTCCCCGGACTGTAAAAGCCTAGGGTTTTTCCCCATAACTTCATCACTTGTATAACCCGTAATTGTTGTATACGCTTGGTTGACCCACTGAATTTCTGCCTCTGCATTTGTAATGACAACACCTTGTGTTGTATTCTCCAACACAGAAGCTAGCATGTGGTTCCTTGATTTTAAAGCCGCTTCTTCTCGTTTATCAATATATATGGCACACGTCGCCACTTGCATCTGTCCCACATAAACCGGGATGGCAATGAGTTGCACTTCAATCCAGGTACCATCCTTATGTCGCCGGATTGTATCTTGATTAATGACCAACCCCTGTTCCATCGTATTCTTATTTGAAGCAAACACTTCTTCGTTTCCATCAGGATAAATACGTTCAGGCGGTGTATAATTCGTCAGCTCAGCAGCCGTGTAGCCAAATAACGCCTCAAAATGTTCATTAACTCTATTCATCCGGTACTCACTATCCATGATAACAATAGCATTAGGCGACTGATCAAATAATGTCTGAAAGAAAGAATTCTTCTCCAAAACATCGGTAACGTCCGTAATCAGCGAGAACAGCAGCGACTGATGATTAAACACCACTGGAATGCTGTCAACTTTCACCTCGCGGATCTGTCCATCCTTCAGTCGATGACGAAAATGAAAACTATTTTTATTGCGTTTTTTAGCTAAACTCATCTGGCTTCTCACGTCTTCAGGAGATAATGTATTAATATCATATATCGTCATTGATTTAAGCATTTCTTTAGTGTATTGATAAAATTGAATGGCTGTTAAATTCGCATCAACAATACTTCCATCAGCCGGGTCAATAATTAACACCGGTAAATGATGGTGTTCGAATAACACATGATATAATGCACCGTAATCCTCCCCTTGAACATTGTACGTGTTACCTTGTTGACCCGATAATTCTGACATTTACTTCCCCTGCCTTTATTTTTCCACGTTAGTTATATCCTAGTATACCTAATCTTTGATAAATTGTCCCGATATCGTGACATTTTATACCTAATACCTGAAATATATCCAATCTGAGAAACAATACCTGTTGCTATCTCAACAAATCAATCCCTTCCGACAATTAAAAGCCATAATTTGAAAACTAAACAGCATCTACTGTACCTTCAGAGAGGGCTTTCCTCCTTGAACCTTGACATCAATACCTCTTTACTTTCGCTTAAATAGTCGATGCGTCATAAACTTTTCAATTTCCACCACAACAAAGACCATTAGACCAATTCCCACTGGGAAAATCCAGTGAGATAATTCAATCGGGTAAAGCCCTAGCGCTGTCTGTAGAAAGGGAAGGTAAGTAACTAAGAACTGAACGATCAATAAGATTAGTGAAACAAGAAAAGCTGCTTTATTTTTAAAGAAGTCTTTATTTAAACTAAAATGACGCTCATTTCTCACATTAAACATATGAAAGAGTTGAGCAAACACTAATGCATGTAAAGTGATGGTATTCACATGAGCCTCTGCATAGCTGTCAAGTAAGGTCTGATTCATTAACATAATTGAACCACCGATTAGTATGGATACAAATAAGATGCGGAACATATAATAGGGACTCAACAATTGTTCATTTGATTTTCGTGGTGGTTTCTCCATGGTTCCTTTTTCTAGTGGCTCAAATGCAAGGGCCAAAGCAACCGTTACAGCTGTGACCATATTAACATAGAGTATTTGCACCGGTGTGAGTGGCATTTGCAGGCCAATTAATAGGGCAGCCAATACTAGAAACGCTTCGGCACCGTTAGTTGGAAGGATAAATAGAATGGTTTTCTTTAAGTTATCATACACACGCCGCCCCTCTCGAACAGCGTTAACAATGGTTGAAAAGTTATCATCAACAAGAACCATTTCAGAAGCTTCTTTTGCGACTTCTGTTCCTTTAATCCCCATTGCTACCCCAATATCCGCACGCTTCAGTGCAGGCGCATCATTAACCCCGTCACCAGTCATGGCACTAATGTGACCATTCGCTTGTAAAGCTTCAACAAGCTGCAATTTATTCATCGGGCTCGTTCTGGCAAAGACATCGACACGTTCGACAACTTCCCGTCTTTCCTCATCTGACATGTCATCGAGGGCACGGCCTTCAATCACTTCTTCTCGATCGGTAATCTTCATTTCCCTAGCAATTGCTAACGCTGTTTCTTTATGATCACCGGTAATCATCTTAACCCGAATACCCGCTCGCTTACATAACTTGACCGCTTCAATTGCCTCTTCACGTGGTGGGTCGAGAATACCCGCCAAACCAAGTAATGTTATCCCTTCACTCACATCCTGATGATCAATCGCCGAGGCGCTAGCCGCTACGTTTTTTACTGCCGCTGCAATCACGCGTTCGCCGTGCTTTGTGCGTTTGCGCATTTTGTTTTCCCAATACAAGCGCTCATCTGATCCCTCCTGAAGTCCCGCCATATCAAAGAGTCGATCTGGCGCACCTTTAAGATAGATTTTCTTTTGTCCGTCCTCCTCAACAAGACCAGCCATGTACTTATAATCTGAGTCAAACGGAATTTTATCGATCATCTGTAAACGTTCAATCGTTGTCTTCGCTTTTTCAGCAAGGGTTATCAAACAGCCTTCCGTCGGTTCACCAAAGACTTGCCATTGACCATCATCTGACCGAATGTCTGAGGCATTTACCGTCTTCACCGCTGTTAAAAACTGATGGAGCGTACTACCTTTTTCTACTTCGACTGGCTCACCGCGATCACATAAATCACCTTTTGGTTGATACCCCGTTCCTGTTACTTCGATGGTTTGATTATCCGTTACCACCGCTTGTACTGTCATCTCATTTTTCGTTAAGGTTCCTGTTTTATCTGAACAGATGACTGATACTGCGCCTAGCGTTTCCACCGATGGTAAGGTACGCATAATTGCTTTTTCATCCGCCATGGTTTGGACACCAATCGCTAAAATAATTGATAGGATTGCTGGCAGTCCTTCCGGAATCGCTGCAACCATCAAGCCAATCACCGATAACAACAATTCGCCCCACGGATAATTATGAAAAACTAAACCGAAAACAAATAAGACTACCGCCAGCACCACAATAACAATGGCAATCATTTTCCCGAAGTGATCCGTTTGTTTTAACAGTGGTGTTTTAATTTCTTTGACGGTTTGCATCGAGCTATTAATCTTGCCGAGTTCAGTACTCTCTCCTGTTTCAACCACAATGCCTTTGGCAGAACCTGAAGCGACTGATGTCCCTGAAAATGTTAAGTTTAAACGATCACCAAGTGCAGTGTCTTCCGGCAAGGACGCCGTATCTTTTTTCACAGCGGTTGATTCACCCGTTAATGCAGATTCTTCTACCTTAAAACGATCTGCTTCTATTAAACGTAAATCCGCTGGGATTTTATCACCCGCTTTAAGCATGACAATGTCACCAGGTACGAGTGCTTCCGCATTCACTTCATGTCGGTCGCCATCTCTAATAACCGTCGCCTTCAACGACAACATCTTTTGGATACCATCTAAAGCTTTTTCTGCTTTCGACTCTTGAATATAACCGATTAATGCATTGATAACAGCGACAAGCACAATGACAATCGTGTCAATATAGTGACCGAGCACTAAGGTAATGATCGCTGCTGCTAACAGAATATAAATCAACACATCATTAAAGTGCAAAAGAAACTTCTTCCACGCCGATGTTTTTGCTTCATCTGGCAACTTATTTTCACCATGCTTTGTCAGCTTTTGATTTACTTTCGCTTCACTTAACCCATTGTTTAGATCTGTGTCTAATTCTTCACGCACTTCCTCAATATCTTTTGTAAACCATAAATAGTCCGCCATCGCTAGGCACCCCCATGTTACATCCTTATTTCACTTCCCGATATTTATACACATCTTATCCTCATCATTCCTTAATTTTTCACAAATTAAACCCTTCACTTCTCCTATCCACAAGGAAACGCCTTCTATTCAACCTGATCGCTGCATTGTCGTTTATCTTTAAAAAAGATGAAAAAACACGCATAAATTGATCAGAATACGGGAAAAAGATTAGCGGTGACTAATAATTTGAAATCCACATCAAAATTAGACATATTTTTTGACCACCTATCTCAATTAGAGATCGTTCTGATGATAGATACGTATTGTTTAGTGTTCAGAAAAGCTTTAGAATAAAAAGTGGACCAAGTTCAAAATTATCAGTCAATTTATTAAATTTATAATAGGAGGAATTATTTACATGTCAAAAGATGTTGCATTAAATTATGTGAACGACGTATTTGAAACAGTAAAAAAACGTAACCCAGGTGAAGCAGAATTTCAACAAGCGGTAAAAGAAATCTTAGATTCACTTGTTCCGGTCTTTGAGAAAGAACCGAAATATATCGATCACGCTATTTTAGAGCGTATGATTGAGCCAGAACGTATTATTTCATTCCGTGTTCCATGGGTAGACGATGAAGGTAAGGTACAAGTTAACCGTGGTTTCCGCGTTCAATTTAACAGTGCGATTGGCCCTTATAAAGGTGGTCTTCGTTTCCACCCATCTGTCAACGCAAGCATTGTTAAATTCCTAGGCTTTGAACAAATCTTCAAAAACTCTTTAACTGGCCAACCTATTGGTGGCGGTAAAGGTGGATCTGACTTTGAGCCAAAAGGTAAATCAGACAACGAAGTGATGCGCTTCTGTCAAAGCTTCATGAGTGAGCTTTCTAAACATATCGGACCAGATACTGACGTACCTGCAGGGGATATTGGCGTCGGTGCCCGTGAAATTGGTTTCTTATTCGGCCAATACAAAAAAATGCGTGGCGGTTATGAAGCGGGTGTCCTAACTGGTAAGCAACTTGGATTCGGTGGTAGTTTAGCACGTACGGAAGCAACAGGTTACGGTACTGTTTATTTCATGGAAGAAATGCTAAAAGGTAAAGATGATAGCTTGAAAGGCAAAACTGTTGTCGTTTCAGGTTCAGGTAACGTATCGATTTATGCGATTGAAAAAGCGCATGAATTAGGAGCTAAAGTCGTTGCATGTTCTGACTCTAATGGCTATGTCTACGATAAAGATGGCATTAACTTAGATACGGTAAAACGTCTTAAAGAAGTTGAACGTAAACGTATTAAAGAATATGTAAATGAACATCCGAATGCAGAATACCATGATGATTTCAAAAACATTTGGAACGTAAAATGTGATATCGCCTTGCCTTGCGCAACTCAAAATGAGTTAGATCAGCATAGCGCAAAAACATTGATTGATAATGGTGTTCAAGCCGTCGCAGAAGGTGCTAACATGCCTTCTACCCTTGAAGCGATTGAATTGTTCCACCAACATAACGTTCTCTTCGGACCAGCTAAAGCAGTAAACGCTGGTGGTGTAGCTGTTTCAGCACTTGAAATGGCTCAAAACTCATCACGTATTGCTTGGTCATTCGAAGAAGTTGACGGAAAACTTCATGAGATTATGAAAGACATTTATAAAAACAGCATCGAAGCTGCTGAAAAATATGGCGAACCAGGCAACTTAGTTGTCGGTGCTAACATTGCCGGTTTCTTAAAAGTTGCTGATGCAATGGTCGCACAAGGGGTCATTTAAGCAAGACTTGCTCACACTTAAATAAGCAACTGAATCGTTAATGTTACATTAAAAATCACGTGTGCTTCTGGCATACGTGATTTTTTTATTTTTTTATCTAATTCATATTAAATTAATCGGAATTATGTGTTATACTATGATAAATCCCATAAAGGAGCGAGATTCATATGAAACAAATCCCGATTATCGATATCCGTAGTTGCCTATTACTCATCATTCTAGCCGTTCTATATGTCGTTTATCGTCTCTTTCTATAAAAACAAACAGCCCCTCTATCGAAGAGCAGACTGTTTGTTTTTTTCTATTCATTTTCATGAAAATGTCCAGTTAACTACTTAGTGGTTTTAACAACATGATAGCCAAATCCAGCTAACGCATCACCTGAGGCCGTTGATAGGAGCGTTTCTCCTGCTGGTGTATCTTCTAACGGTAAAGATTGAGCTGTCGGATTAATCATAAAGGTGTAGATTGCATGACTGGCATCCTTTTGGTAAATAAGGAGCGCCGAGTCGTTCTCAACAAACGAGAAGTTTGACTGACTACTAAAGCCCGCTTCCGTTTTCCGGAGCTGAATAAGCGTCTTTAAGTAATTGCGTAGTGCTGTGTCTTGTTCTTCTTCCTCCCAAACCATACATGCGCGTGAAGCCGGCTCTTCACCACCGACCATACCAATTTCATCCCCGTAATAAATACATGGCGACCCTGGATATGAGAATTGGAATAAGTACATCAGTTTTGCAATCGCTCGGTTATCACCTGCTTGTGTAATCAATCGAGCTGTATCATGACTTGCTAACATGTTAAAAAGATGTTCGGTCACATTTTGTGGATACATATGCAACAATTGCGTTAATCGGTCAATAAACCCTCGTTTATCTATCTCCTGCGTGACTAAGAAATCTAACAAACTATCCACAAGTGGATAATTCATCACCGCATCAAACTGATCCCCTTGTAACCATTTCATCGAATCGTGCCAAATTTCTCCTAAAATATACACATCAGGTTTGACCGCTTTAACTTCTTCTCTAAATCGACGCCAGAAACGATGATCTACTTCGTTAGCGACATCCAATCGCCAACCATCGATATCAAATGCTTCAATCCAGTAACGACTCACACGTAGTAAATAATCTTCGACCTCTTTGTTAGTCGTGTTTAATTTTGGCATCCGACTAACAAACCCAAACGTTTCATAATTTGGGCGTGGCGTTTCGACAATTGGAAACGCATGAATATGGAACCAATCTTTGTATTTAGAGTCTTGTTGATGCGTGAGCACATCTTGAAACGGCGCAAACTCATAACCACTATGATTAAAGACCGCATCAAGCATGACACGAATCCCCCGGGCATGACACGTATCAACAAGTTTTTTAAACGTTTCTTTATCACCAAAGTGTGGATCGATTTCAAAGTAGTCGGTTGTGTCATATTTATGATTGCTCTTCGCTTTAAAAATCGGCGTGAAGTATAGGCCAGTAATTCCTAAATCTACTAAGTAATCTAAGCCATCTAGCACACCTTGCAAATCCCCACCATAAAAACTTCTTGGCGTAATGACACCTTCACCCCAATCCTTGGCCTGAGCAGGGGTTATGGTGTCATCGCCATTTCTAAATCGTTCGGGAAAGATCTGATACCAAACCGTATCTTTCACCCAGTCCGGTGCATTGAAATTATCAACTGCATGTAAATAAGGGACGCAGAAGTAATCACCTATTTCTGTCGATGGCTCAGTGAAGATACCGCGTTCGAGATAAAAGATGACCTCACCGTTTACCCCTGTCACTCTGAAACCGTACCGCATTCGGTGATTTGGCGGTTCGACAGCTACTTTAAAGTAATCCACCGTCGTTGTTTCTCCTGTTTTCATCATTGGCTTTACTTCATAGTTCCACGTTTTTTCTGTGAAATTATACGGATCACCAAAAATTAATTCCACCGCTTCGACATCATCGTGTTTCACTTGCAGCATGATATGTAATGTATCACGATCATATCCATAAGCGTATTCATTAATGGGGCGATGGAAAATCATTTCTTTTTGCATCATATTCACCTATCCTTTTTGTATTTTTAAGCAACCGGTTGCATTTTGCGTTGCTCAACTTCCGACCTATCGAATCATTTACAGTAAAAATGTTCATCTTTAAATATAAACGCTTACATTTTAATGGTCAAGCGTTTGCACGCTTTTTGTAAAATCTTTATAAAAGTATTTAAAAATGCTTAGTCTTGCTTTATAATATGGTTACGCGCTTTCATGTTTTTTATCAAACGGTTGCATGAACCTATTTTTTACCGCTAAATCGTTTCACGTTACGCTGCATTGACTAAAATACAGCGATGTATTTAGCGTTAAGAAATATGTGAGCGCTTCAATCATCACAGAAAAGGATGCGATAATAATGGCCGTTACAATTAAAGACGTCGCCAAAAAAGCAAATGTTGCACCATCAACGGTCTCGCGTGTCATCGCTGATAGCCCGAGAATAAGTACGGATACAAAAAAACGCGTAAGAAAAGCGATGAAAGAGCTTGGTTATCATCCTAATGTTAACGCCCGTAATTTAGCGGTACGTTCCTCTAAAGCGATTGGCGTCATTATGCCATCTTCCGCAGAAACCGCCCTACAAAACCCCTTCTTTCCAGAAGTTCTTCGCGGGGTTGGTACAGTGGCGCATGAAACAGAGTATTCGTTATACGTCTCCACCGGGGGCAATGATCAACAGTTATACGAAGAAGTAAAGCGGATGGTGTATGGCCACCGGGTGGATGGGATTATCCTGCTTTATTCACGAATGAACGATGCAATTATGGACTTTCTCGTTGAGGAAAAATTCCCTTTCGTGGTTGTAGGTAAGCCCTATGAAAACGAAAGCAGCATCACTTATGTCGATAACGATAATGTCTCTGCATCTAAAGACGTTACCAACCATTTAATCGACTTCGGCCACACCGCTATCGCCTTTATCGGTGGAACGACCGATCTTGTTGTAACTAAAGACCGCGAGCTTGGGTATGAACAAGCATTAAAAGATGCTGGTATCCCTTATAACGAGGACTATATCATTCATGATGAATTTAGCCGCTCCAGTGGTAAAAAAGCAGTTGAACAGCTCTTAACATTAAACCATCCACCGACAGCGATGGTGCTCACAGATGATATGATGAGCTTGGGGGTTATCAATATGTTAGAAGAGTTTGGTCTCGAATGTCCCGATGATATTTCGATTACCAGTTTCAATAACCTTTACTTGTCCGAGATTACGCGACCGCCACTGACAACGGTCGATATTCAAATCTACAAACTTGGCATCCAGGGCGCTAAATGTTTAATTGAACAGCTTCAATCAAAAGATGAACCTGCCAAGCGCGTGATTGTACCTTACGCTATCAAACATCGCTCATCAACAAAACGATTACATTCAAATGACTAAAATGCGCAACGCCCTTGATGGGCCTTGCGCATTTTTTCTGTCTTGTCATTCGGCTAGCTGCGCAATCTCTTCCCCTGAAAGCGCGCCTTGATATAATCTCACTTCATCAATCCAGCCATTAAACGGTGGATCCCAGTGATTTACACCGAGACCAAAGTAACTCGCACCACTTGATAAGTCAACAGCTAAACCGTCACCTTGGAATACCTCCTCACCATTTATGTAGAAGGTTAAACCCTCACCTTCTACAACCACACCTAAGTGATGCCATTCATTTTCTTTAATTCGGCGCATTGCCGAAGCATCAAACCAGGTTTCACTTCCAGACCAGACCATTGTCTGTTCTGTATGCCCATAAGGGACCACACTGATCCATTGTTCTGGTGTTGTTGCAGCGAAAAATGCAGAAGTATGTTGTGTGAATTGTTCAGGTTTGATAAACATTGACACCGTATAGGCTGCTTGATCAATAATCCCATCTTTTAATCTTAAGCCAGATGTTCCATCAAAATAAGCGGCTTGATTTTTAAGCCCTTGATCAAATGTAATTTCTCCACCGGTATGATCAATTTTATCACCTGTGGTCGTTACCGTGTGGCTATCATCCTCTTGATCAATTAAATCACCATCAAACGGCAAATAGCTAACCAATTGTGCTGATTCCTGACCACGTACAGTCACTTCGAATTGTTTTGTCATTGTTTCTTGGTCGTGAGTAATTGTCGCCGTTAATGTGACCACGCCATCCTTTCCATTTGGACGGTCGACCTTTCCCGTTTGATCGATGATGGTCTCATCACTTGTTACCCAATCGATTGTCGCACCGTCAAACGCTTCCGTTACAAGGTCTAAGTCGCGAGTAACATGATTCGGGTTTCCAATCGATAAGCCTTTAACGATTTCCTCAACTATCTCATGCGAAGCAAGGTCAGAAGAAAGGGATTGCACCCCCCAAATCGATACCCCTTGGTCTGACAACGCAGTAAATGACATAACACCTCGCTTACTTTGTTCATCCCACACTTCCACAAAAACACCTTGATAGTCAATATCATTAATCGTTAACGTCGCATCAGCCCCCTCATGTTTCCAAGTCCCTTCAACCGCACCAGAGAGCGTGCCATCACTGTGAAGGGTTAGTGGCTTGCTTTCCTTTATTGCCGTGGCATTATCTTTCCCATGATTGATGTACTTATAACTTCCGGCTATTTCCTCAACTGTAAAATCGTCAATCAATGCTTCTCCTGCATAACGTTTCGGGGCAACAACCGGCCAGCCATCCTGGTTCATAAACATCTGATGGATCCTGAGTTGATGGCCTTCACCTTGATTGGGAAAACGACTATGAAAGGCTAAAAATTGTGCACCTGTATCCGGGTCAGTGTACACCGAGTTATGACCTGGCGACATGTAACCTTGCCCTGGTCCCAAACCTGGTTCACCTAACGTGCGTTTAAACATAAAGTTCCCCATTAATTTGTTGCCAAATTGACTGTTCGATGTATTAGCAGGTAGTACTGCCGGTTTACCTGCTGCGTCAACATAAGGACCCTCCGGTGACGCTGAGCGGAATTGACGCATATGGTATGCCCCGTCTGCTTCGAGCCAACCATATGTGACATAGAGATAATAGAAAGCTGTCTCTGCGTTATATTCAATATAAGGACCTTCTCCTGACTCATAGTAACCGCCAGATAGCTTTGTCCCAAAATATGAATCAATCATCCGGCCATCTTCAGTTTCACCGTCTGAACTAGGATAGATCACGGCACCCGTTGTTTTATCAAGTTCTAAGAGGAAAATTCCTCCTGACCATGAACCATAACTCATATACAAGCGTCCGTCCGCACTAAAGAATAGATTGGCATCAATCGCGTTCGGATAATCCCGGTTATTATAGGAGCCATCCCCATTAAACCAATCGTCATTTACTGCCGTCAACGTTCCCTCTTCAATCAACTCATCAATATGGGTTTGACGCCACTGTTTATTAACATCACTCGCTTCATCGTACTGTTCATCTTCTGTGAAGCCGGAATAGACGAGTGTATCCACATACTGATAAGGGCCTTCAATGTCTTTCGCAACCGCGAAACCAATTGCAGAACGAATATACGTTGAAGAAACACTATAATGCATCATGTATGCGCCGGTTGTGCCATCTTCATGTTGGTAATCCGGGTTCCAAAAAATATCAGGCGCCCATACAGAAAATCCACCCGAGGAATCTGCATCGTCTTCACCTGCCCACAGAAAAGACTCCGCAAGGTTATTCGATAAGTCATCATATAACACGTTGTCAGGCGTTTGATAGCCATTTGTAAAGCGTTCCCAACTGATCAAATCATCTGATTTTGCCGCTTCAATATGCGTGCCAAAAACGTAAAATTGATCATCTGTTTTTATAATCGACGGATCATGTACGGACACCTCATCAAAATGGGGGGCAGATAATTCTGAAGACCAAACGACTGTTTCTTCATTTGCTCCACGTGTTGCATCACCTTCCTTGTTTTCTGCCGGTTCATCACGATTTATTCCAATTAGTACAGCCGCAATAATTATACCAACGAGTACAACACCCGCAATTATGCCTTGTTTTTTCTTCTTCATCTCACCACTCCTTTTTCATTACACACATTAACTTGTACTTACATTTTATAAAGCGTTTTCATAAATGTCAACACTTAAACGAACAAGTTAAGTGAATGATTCCAAGCAGCGTGATCTAAATCAAAAAAACCACATGCGCAAAACGCGCATGTGGTTCCATGAATAATGCATTACTAGCTATTTTTTTGATCAAATTCTTTAATAAAGTCAACCAGTGCTTGTACACCTTCAACTGGCATTGCGTTATAAATACTTGCACGCATACCGCCGACAGAACGGTGACCTTTTAAGGTAACTAGCCCGCGCGCTTCTGCTTCCTTTAAGAATTTCTTCTCAAGTTCTTCGTCGCCCGTTTTAGATAAGAAAGGAACGTTCATCCAAGAACGATCACGGTCCTTGATTGATGCTTCAAACAAAATTGAATGATCAATGGTTTCATATAGAAGATTTGCCTTATCTTCATTAATTTTCGCCATATTTTCTAAACCACCAATATCTTCTTTCAACCAATCGAACACTAATTTCGCCATATAAATTGAGAAGGTTGGTGGCGTGTTGTAAATCCCTTTCGCCTTCTGGTGTACCGCATAATCTAACATAGACGGTACAGAGCTATCCGCTTGTCCAATTAAATCTTTACGAATAATAACAACTGTCATTCCCGCTGGTCCGATATTTTTTTGCGCCCCAGCGTAAATCAAACCATAATTCGTTACATCAATTTGTTCAGATAAAATATTTGAAGACATATCCGCTACAATCGGAATGTCACCTGTGTCTGGTAAGTCATAGAAGGCCGTACCTTCGATTGTATTATTTGTTGTAATATGCACGTAATCCGCTTCAGGGTCAATCATGTCCCGTGTAACTTTAGGAATATGAGATAAATCTGCGCCATGCGAATTGGCAATCACACGCGGTGTACCGAATTTTTTAGCTTCTTCATATGCTTTTTGAGCCCATGAGCCGGTAACCACATAATCTGCTTTTTTATTGTTCACCATTAAGTTCATAGGTACCATCGCGAATTGCGTCGATGCCCCACCTTGTAAAAACATCACGGAATAATCATCCGGAATATTCATTAATTCGCGTAATGTTTTCTCTGCGTCTTGAATAATATCCATAAATAATTTGCCTCGGTGACTCAATTCCATGACTGACATGCCAGAGCCTTTGTAATTAGATAGCTCCGCTTCTGCTTTTTTTAGTACACTTTTCGGTAATGTCGATGGTCCTGCTGAAAAGTTATAAACTGGATTCATAATTTTAACCACACCTTGTTTTTTATTTTTTTCTGCCATCTTTACTTTATATAAAATAAGGCACCCCTTATTTTAAACCTGTGTTAAAAAACATCTGTTTCAGTTTTTTGTGAGTCTACTCGACTCATTTTACCAAACATGACGGGGTATATCAAGGGAGTTTTCTCAAAATTTGTACTATTCGCACCTTTGTGTGCTTTTGCACATACCTTTATTATGATAGGATAGATAAGAGAAAAATGCAAAAAACATTACACGATGAAAGAAGGAATAGATAGTTATGCTGACCGTTATTTTTGATGTGGACGATACATTGTATGACCAATTAGAGCCATTTAATAAAGCCATATGCGAGGTGATTAACCCGAACTTCACAGATGAGGAGATCTACACGCTTTATTTATGGAGTAGAAAGTTTAGTGATGACGTCTTCGAACAGGAGCAAGCCGGAGAAATCACAACTGAAGCCTTGCACATTTATCGCATTACTGAGGCGTGTAAAAAAGTTGAAATTGATTTGTCAGTCCAACAAGCGCTTAAATTTCAAGCTGCCTATTTAAATTATCAACAACGTATCACATTAATTGATGAGGTACGTCTCGCTTTGGAAACACTAACTAAGCATGGCATCCCATTAGCTATCTTGACGAATGGCAACGCTCAACATCAAGAAATGAAGATTAACCAACTGGGTGTTGATGCTTACATCCCAAGAGAGCATCACTATATTTCAGGTGCACTAGGCATGCAGAAACCGGATCGAGCGATTTTTGACTATATCGAAAAGGATATGAAGCTTAACCCTAGTGAAACATGGTACGTTGGTGATGCTTTTATTAATGATGTTGTCGGTGCGACGCGCGCTCATTGGAACGTCATCTGGTTCAATCATCGCATGCGTGAGCCTGAACGGATCGATGTTGCTGCGACAAAAACTGTCCATACAAAACAAGCCTTACTCGAAAGCATTCAATCCCTCATCCTTGAACAAACCACCACTTAACGCTCCTACGAGCTGTTTGAAGTGAGCGTTTTCTCGTCTATATTTAAACAAAGAATGACCGCTTAAAGGTAACGAAGACATGCTTAATTTCTTCGTTACCTTTTTTCTTTATTTCTTACCAAAATAAAATAAGCCAGTTAGAAGAAAGACTGCGAACAAAAGGATTGACACAACCAACATCGGTACCGCGCCAAACTGGTTAATCAACGGCAAGGACGCTGCAGTAAATAAACCCCCGCCGACCAGCGGTTCAAAGAGTAATTGTTTGTAACCGAACCCCTCTATCGCTGGTGACTGCTGTTTAGGATCTGCGATTTTAATCAACAAGAGCCCCGTCGCTGTCATACCCATCGCTTGGCCTAAATCACCAATCCCCCGTTCAAACCAAAAATGTGGAATCATGCGCGGAGCAATCACTAAGAAGGCAAAAACGTTCCAAATAATTGCGGTTAGTGCTAAAGCGAGAAAGGGTAAGAAATAGGCACCGATAACTGTCAGTTCAATCGTTGCCAGTGCTGCAACGATTAAAACATCTAAACTAAAACCCGAAATACGATTGATCAAACGCCGATCAATATATTCATCACGATTCATCTTCGTTAATACTACTTGAACGACCATTCCACCCATCATCGCCAGCGGAAATAACGGCACAAATTCAAACAAATGAATATCGTACCAGACGCCCCACGTATTCGCCTCTAGGCGAATCAACAGTTGTTGAAAGAAGTAGCCTATCAAAATGGAAACCCCGACAATCGCAAAGTGATAAGCGAGCGGTTCGAGCGAATCAGAGTGCCTCACTTTCTTCTGTTCACGGGTATCAAAATTTGACAATGCCTCTTTTTCATCATCTGTTAAAGCTATCGCTTCATCTATAAACTTCAAATGCCCTTTTCGCTGTCCCCAATTGATTAACGCAATACCAATCAATACACCGGACACAATTCCTATTGTAGCAAGACCTAACGCCAAATCTCGCCCTTCGCTAAATCCAAGTGCGTCAAATGTGTCGGATAAACCGGCTGCCGTACCATGCCCACCGACAAAACTAATCTCGATTAACCCTCCCGCTAACGGACTCAACCCGAACAATGGCGTTAAAATAAAGATGCTTAATAACAGTCCTAACACGTACTGACCAAACGAAACCGTTTGTCCCATCATCACCTGTGGACCAGCGATAAGCCAAATTTTCTTTAACCCCGGGACAACTTTACCGAGAAAGAGACTGGCAAAAATAACATTGATAAACAAGCCAGGGAGCGTTGACCATACCTCAACAATCTCAGATGTAAGTACGCCCTCACGTAAGAATGTTTCTTCTCCTAGCGTCAGACGTAGCATTCTTCCTAACCCTTCTGGACCTACTAAAAGCGCAATAAAGCCAGCAATAATCGAACTAGGCAAAAATAAATCCCGTAATCGCTTTATTTTCAGGCGTAAAATGCGACCAATGATTAAAAAGAAACCTAACACAATGAAACTAAAACCAATCATTTCTGGCGACACAGCGCTCACCTCTATTCTTACCTTTTAAAAAAATATACCACGAACCTTACCTAGGTAAACACAGCTCAATCACTATCGAGTAGACTCAGCTGTACTAAACTGACATACTCGCCATTGAATAGACGCGCATCCCTAAGACAGCCTTCTTCGACAAAACCAGCTTGTCGGTAGAGGCTCAGCGCACGCGTATTGGTCGATAAAACGTACAGAGCCAAACGATGATAGCCCCAATCGCGCAAGACTAAGCGTTTCACCTCTGCTAATAATGCCGCACCGTAGCCTTTTCCCTGCTCAGGCTCGTGAATATAAACACGGTTAAGAAATACTGATTTATTGACGGCATCTATTTCTGCCAATTGAAAATGACCAACTGCTTCTCCCGTTTTCTCCGCTTTAACGATGTAATGATTTACGGGTAACCTTTTGGACTTCCCCTCGTTAAGATAAGCAAGCACTTGTTGCCGCGTTACCGGCGGTGTAAATGTTGTCCCTGCCCAGTTGAACAATTGCTCGCGTGACTGTTCTTTTAAAAAAGCAAGTAGTGTATCGATATCCGCTTCCGTAAAACGTTCAATAATAAGCATTTCATTCATCCCCTTGTTGTTTTTCTATAGTTTAGCATATCCCCGCCTTTCTTCACGACAAACAAACACCTAGCCTGCGTGGCTAAATGTTTGTTTTAGTGCACTATTCGATCATCTCAGCCATTTGTTTAATCGTTATCGTCGGGTTTGACGAAGGATCGTCCGCATGGAACGTAATCATCTTCTCTTCATTGGGTAGCAAATCAAAAAAGTTGTCCGAGAAGTGCCCTGCGACATCTGTCATTAAGTACAAAGCACGCTGATAAACATTCGATTTAATAAAGAAGTGTCCCTCTGACGATTGTTTAAGTGTGACCTCACCTTGTTTGATCGCGAGGTCTTTTGTTCGAGTAAATAAATGGCGCTGTTCAGCAAGGGTCTCTGTGTTACTTTTAAGTGTCAGTGCTAATACATGTCGCTCGGGGTCGAGCTTGCTTAAAAGATCCGCCCGTTTTAGCTTTATTAAAGATGTGCTTGACTGTGGCAAAAGGTTGACGTCTTCACTTTTTCCCACGACCACTTCACCTGAAAATGACATAAGTTGATACGTTAGATTCGCATGGACGGTTTTTTGTCGATCATTGATGCCATGAACCTCAATGGTTCCGTCCGCTTCATGCGCGGTAAGTAAAAGCTCTTGATAACTCCGCTTCACTTGATAATGAAGTGCTTTATAACGTCCGTAATAGTCCACACTTGACCACGAGGCCACAGGCCAACAATCATTGATTTGCCAATACAAGGTTCCCATACAATACGGCATCCGTTCACGGTGCGCTTCAATTGCCATTTTCATTGCATCAGCCTGAAGGACTTGACTTAAATATAAAAAACTCGGAAAATCCTTTGGTTTCGGTAAATACATCGACAGATAGGTTTCAATCAAATGGTTGCCATCTCCATTTTTCTGATGGTGCAGCATATAGTCACTGTCAATTTGGTAATCTTTTTCTGTTAAGAATTGATCGACCGTCGCTTTTTCTGGAAACGATTGAAAACCATACTCACTCATAAAACGACCAACATGGTCACGATAGGCTTCAAAAGGCTGTTTGCCATGCCACACGTCCCAGTAATGTACATCTCCCGCCCCCGTTGCTTTAAGAGCGTGTTGTGCTTCATTATTCGTCACTTCACGCATCGGTGAGGAAGGCCAGTAAGGTTCGCGCGGGACCAGTTCAGCTGTTTTTTCTTTTAGGATGCCATGAAAAATCGTAAGGTAGTCGTTCCATATTTGTTCACGTTGTCCCGCTGTGAAGGCTTGTTTCCACCCCCACCCTCCATTTTCATCATAATGTGCCCAAGCACTATCTATTTCATTATTCCCACACCATAAAACAATCGACGGGTGGTGCCGCAGCCTCTTTAACTGATCTTCTGCTTCAGATGCAACATTATTCAAAAAGGCATCATCGCCGGGGTACATGCTGCAAGCAAACATAAAATCTTGCCAGACCATGATACCGGCCGCGTCACATAAATCGTAAAAAATGTCCGCTTCATAGACACCTCCACCCCACACGCGTAACATATTCATATTTGCAAACAAGGCATCCTTAATTTCCTTTCGGTATTTATCATCTGTCACTTCGTTGATAAAGCTATCGTTAGGGATGTGATTCGCACCTTTAATAAAAACAGGTAAATCATTTAGCTCAATGTAAAAGCTTTTCCCAAATGAATCCGGTGTTTGTATAAGTTTCACCTTACGCAGGCCAATTTTCTTCGTGACATGGTCCAACATGCGATCATTTTCTTCTAGGTAAAAATCAAAGGCATAACGATGCGGGTCCCCTAAGTCATGCGAATACCAGCGCTTCGGTTGATTGATTGTGACAGCTAGCGCCACCCGGTGCTTACCCACTGGTAAAGAAACGGTTTTTGTTGCTTCAATACCTTCTGTTTTAACTGTAAATTTGTACTGGCCAGCCACACGAATATCTGCTTCGAACTGGGCTGATACAACAGCTTCACTTGCCTCAACCTTGCGCTGATCAACAGCTACATCGGTAAGACGTGCATCATTAAAGATAAGTAACTCAACCGGTTGATAAATACCAGAAGTGACAAAACGCGGTCCCCAGTCCCATCCATAGTGATAAGGGGCTTTCCGCGCAAATACACTTAGCTTTTTATCGCCGATTTCCCCCATCTCCGAATCGTCATTCGCTGCTGGCAATTGATAGCCAAGTGCAGTTAGTTTCGGTAAATCTTCTTTAATTGGTGAGCGAAATTCAAGACACAAATGATTATTCCCCGTTTTTGCTAAAGCATTGATGTCAACGGTATACGTTCTAAACATATTGTCAGTTTCAAGTAATAACTGATTGTTCAAATAGATAGTCGTGTAAGTATCAAGACCATGGAAAACCAATTGACACTGACTCCTTAATTGTTGATTAGTTAATTGAAATTGCGTTTCATACTGCCAATCTTTCTTGTCTATCCACTGTAAGTCACGTTCGTTGTCACCATAGAATGGATCTTTAATCTTTCCTTGTTTATATAAGTCCGTCTGAACAGAACCAGGTACGTCTGCTGCTAACCACGTTTCTGATTCTTTATCCTTAAACAACCAATCTTGCAATATTTCTCGTATCATTTCAGTTAACCCCTTTTCTATTTTTCTTAGTTAGTTAATTAAACAAAGATAATATTTGGTATCACACGCTGATTAATCATGCTGATTCACAAGCGATTTATTCGCTCACTTTTCTAGTAAAATAACGACAACTTCTGACGTTTAATAACATTTCAGCTATATCTATAGCGTTTTCATTCAAACTATGATAAAATCCAATTAATAATAGCTTATCGATAACTTAATTAACTTTATGAGGTGATTATATGACAATCAACATCAATGATGCAAGTCTTTCTTTCCATTTATCCAATAACTATGTCAGCTATATCTTCCGTGTGTTAGAGAAAAGTGCTCAACTCGAGCATTTATATTACGGGAAAAAGGTGACCGCTAGAGACGATGTTAGCCATCTCATCGAACGAGAAATCCGTCCGTCTTGTAACCGCTTCGAAGGTGATCACACCTCAAGCTTTGAACACATTAAGCAAGAATATCCTAGTTTCGGCACCACCGATTTTCGTTACCCTGCCTATTCGATTAAACAAGCAAATGGTTCCCACGTAACCAACTTTCGTTACATTGGCTATGAAGTAAATCCAGGAAAGCCCGCTTTGGACGGGTTACCACATACTTACACTGAAACAGCGGCAGAAGCTGAAACGTTAGTCATTTATCTTCACGATGACACCATTGATATAGAGCTTGCGTTATCCTATACAATTTATCGCGATCGTCCTGTGATTACGCGTCATGTGACGTTTACAAATCGCTCCGCATCACCAGTTCACCTTGATACAGCGCTGAGCGCCAGTATCGATTTACCTGATGATGATTACCAGCTCTTGCAATTAAATGGTGCTTGGGCGCGAGAAGCGCATGTTGACATGAACCCTTTAAGAAAAGGCATTCAGGCAATTTCAAGTACGCGTGGTGCGAGCAGCCACGTCCATAACCCGTTTATCGCTTTGAAGCGTCCTCACACGACCGAACAAAGTGGAGAGGTTTTCGGGTTTAGCCTCGTTTATAGTGGGAATTTCCTTGCCCAAGTTGAGGTCGATACCTACGATGTCGCTCGCGTCACCATGGGGATCAATCCATTTCAATTTAGCTGGAAATTAAAACCCGATGCATCTTTTACGACACCTGAGGTTGTTATGGTCTATACGGATGAAGGGTTATCTAAAATGAGTCAAACGTATCACGATTTATACCGTGAGCGTTTAGCTCGGGGCTATTGGCGTGACAGAACGCGGCCGATACTGATTAATAACTGGGAAGCGACTTATTTTGATTTTAATGAAGCTAAAATCCTCTCAATTGCAGAAGAAGCAAAAGATCTTGGCATTGAACTTTTTGTTCTTGATGATGGTTGGTTTGGGGAACGGCATGACGATAGTAGTTCTCTCGGTGATTGGTTTGAAAACAAGGACAAATTACCAAACGGCATTAAAGGTCTCTCAGAAAAAATCACTGCCCTTGGCTTGCAGTTCGGGTTATGGTTTGAACCAGAAATGGTTTCTAAACAGACGCAACTATTTAACGAACACCCCGACTGGATTATCGCAACACCCGATCGTGAACCTTCACATGGCAGAAATCAGTTTGTTCTTGATTTTTCCCAACCCGAAGTGGTTGAGCATGTATTCATGCTGATGGACGACGTGTTAAAAGACAGTCAAATAAGTTACATTAAATGGGACATGAACCGCTACATTACTGAAGCTTTTTCACAAAAACTTGCCCACGATGAACAAGGAGAAGTCTATCACCGCTATATCCTGGGTGTATATGCGCTCTATGAACGATTAATCGCGAAATATCCGGAAATTCTATTTGAATCTTGTGCTGGTGGTGGGGCTCGATTTGACCCTGGCATGTTGTATTACGCACCGCAAACATGGACCAGCGATAACACAGACGCTGTCGAGCGCTTAAAGATTCAATACGGCACATCAATGTGCTACCCACTCTCTAGTATCGGTAGCCATATTTCAGCCATCCCTAACCATCAAGTTGGTCGAAATACATCACTCAATACACGTGCAGACGTTGCCTACTTTGGAACGTTCGGTTATGAACTTGATGTGACTACAATCAATCACGAAGATAAACAGACGATCAAAGCTCAAACCAGCTTCTTCAAGACCTATCGGTCGTTAATCCGTACCGGAACGTTTCATCGTTTATTAAGTCCTTTCGAAGGCAATGAGACTGCCTGGATGGTCACAAACAAAGAGAAGAACCAAGCCATTGTTGGCTATTATAAAACGCTCCAACGTCCAAACGATAGTTACAAACGTTTGAAGTTGACTGGTCTTGACCCTGATATGCGTTACCATATCGCCCCACTTAATAAACATTATTACGGCGATGAACTGATGCAAATCGGTATCATTTTAGCAGAAGACTTCACCGGTCGCGCTCATGAATTTTGGGGGCGCGAGCAGCCTGGCGATTATCAATCACGACTCTTTGTCATAACAGAAGATGCTTAACCCCCTTTTATTTGGTTTATATATGCCGGTCTAACTCCTCCGGCAACCCCCTTAAAACATGTGTAAACAAACAGGTCATGCCAATCGGGCATGACCTGTTTGTTTGTGCGCAGTTATTAAAAGATGGTTAGAGATGTTATCGCCCTTTGAAAAACATCAGGGCATCGTCGGCATGATGCGGAAGAAATTCATGGCCATACTCATGATATAAGTGGTGCGTCTTCCTTGTGGTTAACTTATTATAGACCGCATATTGAGTAGAAGGTGGACAAATCACATCTCTCATTCCGGTCAACATGATTACTTCCGCTTTAATTCGCGGTGCCAAATGTTGCAGATCAATGTAACCTAATCTCGTAAAAATTTCTCTTTCGCGCTTGTGCATTGGATCAAAGTTTCTAAAGTAATAAGCAATCTCCTCGTATGCAGAATTTGATACATCCATTTCCCAAGCACGTTGGTAATCACTGAGAAAGGGATAGACACAAAAGGTTTGATTAATTTCTGGCACGAGTGCAGCAGCCGCTAGCGCCAGCGCACCCCCTTGACTTTGACCATAGGTACCGATTTGTTGCTCATCAATCCCCTCCATTTGGCCAATAATTCGAATCAGTTGCACCGCATCCAAGAAAACAGAGCGATAATAGAGCTTATGCGGATCTTCTTCGTGCAGACCACGAATGATATGACCGCGTAAGGTTGGTCCCGTTGTTGCTGTTAAGTCTTCACTTCTTCCTCCTTGCCCCCGACAGTCAAGTGCAAATACATGAATGCCCTCGGCTGCATACGCAAGCTTATCGATCCAGTCGCCACTATCCACACTATAGCCATGAAACATAACGACCGCTTGACCGGTTGCAGTTTCTTTCAAAGGCTTTACCCACTTTACATAGATTTTTGCACCTCCGACACCAGTAAACGATAAATAGTAAGCTTCAGCCTGTCTTAAACCAAGGTCAACCGCTTCTAATTGATAGCTGAGTGACACTGCGTCCAATGCCGCGAGTGCGTCTTCCCAAAACATATCAAAATCTGCCGGCTTTGGATTTTTTCCTTTATACTGTTTTAACGCCTCGATAGGTAAATCAATATGCATTTGTCATCATCCTCTTTCTAAGGTTTTCTATGGTTTAAATATTGCTTCTAAGTCACATAGCTCTTCTACAGAAAAAGTCAAATTGTTTAAGGTTGCTATGTTTTCCAGCAGTTGCGCTTCACTCGACACACCAATAACCGCCGTTGCGACAACGTCAAGCCTCAATACAAAGGCTAAGGCCAATTGAGCCACAGATTGTGACCGCGCAACAGCCATCACTCGCAACTTTTCTACTAAATCTAGCCGTTCAGCCGTCAGTTGATCATGTTTTAATGAGTCTACCCGCTGACTCATTCGTGAGGCAGCAGGAATGCCATGTAAATATTTTTCCGTTAAAATCCCTTGGTACAACGGTTGATAAACAACCGCCCCTAGACCCTCTTTTTCAATTTGATCAAACAGGTTCGTTTCTGCGTCTCTCAGTAATAATGAGTAGTTCAGTTGATGGGCAACAACCGGCGTTTTTAACGCCTTAAAATAAGGCATGATGGTCTGCACTTCTGATGCATTGTAGTTAGATAAGCCGATATATAGCGTCTTCCCTTGTTGGACAAGGGCATCTAAAGCATGAGCCGTTTCCTCAACCGCCGTCTCAGCATCTGGGGTATGGTGATAATAAACATCAACATAATCTGTGCCTAGCCGCTTCAGGCTTTGATCGAGACTTGCAGTCAAATGTTTCTTTGACCCACCTTTCCCATATGGGCCCGGCCCCATTGGGTAACCTGCTTTGGTGGCAATTAATAGCTGATCGCGCTTTCCTCTCAACACTTGTTTTAGCGCGCGTCCTACTGCGAGTTCCGCGCTGCCATTCGGTTCACCGTAATTATTAGCCAAATCAAAATGCGTGACTCCATGATTCACAGCCATTTCTAACATGCGTGTTTTAAATGCATCGCTAACATGCGCTTCAAAGTTTCGATATAAACCTAAAGTTAAGGGCGATGTTTTTAATCCTGACTGGCCGAAATATCTATAGTGATTCATTGGGTCCAACGCACGTCATCGTTTGATAAAAGTTATGAATTATTTTTTCTGCCGGTTTATTGTAGACCCCGTAGCCATCATTAGTTGCTGCAGAATCTTTTTCATATAAACAAGCGTCCCAATCCCAAAGCCCAAAGCCACGAACAAAAGGGCGTGACTTCACTGCATTGAACATCTCTTGATAAAAAGCACTTTGCTCTGCCAAATCAACCGTACCGATATGGCCCCAGTCATTCGGAATCTGACCAGACCCCTCCCGCGAGGGACAACCCGCTTCTGCAAAAAAGAATGGTTTATTAAAACGCTTCACAACCGCTTCAATTCGATCCAATTGTCTTTCCCAATCCCCAATTGGATAATAGCCACTCGAGGAGATAACGTCGACCGCATCCCAAAACGGGGTATGATCTTCTTGATATTTATCCGTATTATAGGACACAAGCCCTTGATAATACTCTTTCACCGCTGCAATAACCGCCCGCCATTCATCAGCGCGGCGCTCAGACTGAACCATCTCACAACCAACAATAAGCATGTCACACTGTGTTTCTTCTGCGATTTTAGCATAGTGGACTTGATAGGCGGTGTAGCTATGAAACCAATCTGACCATTTTGGTTCACAAACAACATCAACATCAAAAAAGTTAATATGTGCGCGCCACGTACCATCTTGACAATTAACCGTCGGCTTTAAAATAACACGCAATCCTAACGATTGCGCAAACTGAATCATCATAATCAGTTCCTCATCGCTTACCATGTGGAGGCCGGTGTAATCGACAACTGTTGCTTGCGCCGTTTTTTGTTGTGCACTCAAAGCGAAAATCACTGTGTCGCTCCCGGTTCGCTCTTTCATTTGCACCAAACTCCATTTAGCTTTTTCTGTCAGAAAATCACCACGTTCAGCATCCCAGCCAAACGTGAATCCTTTAATGTAATCAACCATTGCTTTACCCCTTTAAAATGTATTTTAAAAAGCTAAGGTTAAGGATTAGCCCCCACCTTAGCTTTTTCATCTATTGTTCTTACATCCGACCAACCGTCGCATCGTCTGCGACTGTTTCTGATGTCGCTTTAACATAGTTTACGATTTCATCTACCGTTGTATACGCTAAACCTACGCGTGTATCCGCTGCGCCATAATAAATCGCAATTTTACCGGTCTCGCCATCATGCAGTGTTGCACACGGGAAAATAACATTGTCAACAAAGCCAGTGGTTTCGTAGCTCTCTTCTGGTGTGAGGACAAAGTTTTTGGAACGGTACTTCACAATTGATGGATTGTCTAAATCAAGAAGAACTGCACCCATTGAGTAAACAAACCCATTACATGTGCCGGTAACCCCATGATAAAACATTAACCAACCTTCTGACGTTTCAATCGGTGCCGGTCCACCACCAATTTTAACGTTTTGCCACCAACCATAGCCACCTTTACTCATCACATGACGATGTTTACCCCAGTAAACCAAATCAGGTGATTCACTTAAGAAAATATCACCAAATGGCGTATGGCCACTATCGCTCGGACGTGAGAGCATAACATAATTGCCATTAATTTTACGCGGGAACAACACACCGTTACGGTTAAACGGTAAAAACGGATTTTCTAAACGAACAAACGTCTTAAAGTCTGTCGTTTTTGCCACACCAATCGACGCGCCATAGAAGTCTGTGCACCAAATAATGTAGTAAGTATCCTCGATCTTTAACAATCGCGGATCATAGGCATAGTTCGGCTGGAATGCCTTGCCTGTTTCATCAACAAAGTCAATTCCCACTTCTTCAATTGACCAACTTAGTGCATCATCACTGTAACCTAAATGGAGATGAGGGCGGCCATCAATTGTTTCGGCACGAAAGACACCAATAAATGTTTCGCCGTAGCTCACAACGGCACTATTAAAAATACGTGAAATACCTTTCGCCGGATTACGGTCAATGATTGGATTTTGGCTATGACGCCATACCGGTGCGTGATAACCGCTCGGTTTATCTTCCCATGGTATATTTTTGATTGCATCAGCAATGATTTTTACTTTTGACATCTTTCAACACTCCCTTGTAGTAGTTGTTACTTAACTGAGCCATTGGTTAGGCCATTATAAATGTATTTCTGTAAGAAGATAAAAGCGATTAAGGTCGGAATGATCGCAATCATAACTCCTGCCGTAATGACTTGCCACTCCGCCCCAAAGGGGCCTTGGAACTTAAACAGAGACGTTGAAATCACTTGTAAGTCTGTTTTTGGCATATAAAGAAACGGTGTATAAAAGTCGTTATAAACGTTTACACCTTTAATAATAAACACCGTAACGATCGCTGGTTTAAGTAGCGGTAAAATGATGCGACGGTAAATAGTAAAATACGATGCACCATCTAACATCGCCGATTCATCCAACGACACAGAGATTGAGTCCATAAACTGCAAGAAAATATATACAGCAATAATATCCGTTCCTAGATAGAGCACAATAGCGGCCCAAATCGTATTAAATAATCCTAAGCCATGAACAATTTGGAAAGTGGCCACTTGCGTGGTAACAGCCGGGATCAACGTCGCTAGTAGAAACGCACCCAAAATATACTTGCTGCCTCTGAATTCAAATCTATTCAACACGAACGCTACCATAGATCCAATCAAGGTGGTCCCAATGACCGAAATAATTAGAATGGTAATCGTGTTTCTAAAACCAACTAACATATTCCCTTCATTGAAAGCGCGTGTGTAATTTTCAAAATAAGTAAAACTTGCGGGTAAATCAAGTGGTCCTGTCGTCGTATACTCTGTTCCGGTTTTAAACGATGCAAAGAAAATAGCCAAGATAGGGACGATGGCAACAAATGCACCAAGTAAAAGCGATGCGTATTTTAAAACAATCGCTAACGTTTTTTTATTTTTCACTTTTACCCCTCCTCACTAAAGAATTTTCTTTGGATACCCGTTACTAAGATCACAATAAACAATAGAATGACTGCCATCGCAGATCCTAAGCCAATCTTGCCGTATTTAAAGGCGGTATTGACTGTTTGAATAACGAAGGTCGCACTTCCATTTGCCCCACCCGTCATAATAAACGGAATTTCAAAGGCACTTAGTGCACCACTGACTGCTAAAATCAGGTTAAGTGATACGATAATTTTAATGCTTGGCAAAATGATGTAGAGGAATTGATGCCAACGATTTGCACCATCCATTTCTGATGCTTCATAGATTTCATTAGGAATAGATGAAATTGCCCCTAAGAAAATAATGAAGTTAAAGCCCATATAACGCCAGACCGACACACCTGCGAGTGAATAGTTAATAATGTCTGGATTCCCTAACCACTTTTGTACGAAGTCACCAAGACCAAACATACCTAACACTGTGTCTAACGTTCCTCCTGCTCTAAAGAAGAACAAAAACATAAAACCTATCGCTACACCATTAAGTAAATAAGGGAAGAATAAAACGCCTTTAAAAAAGTTTTTAAACTTCACTTCAAAACTTAAAACCGTCGCGAAATAGAGCGCAATACCTAACTGAATAAAGGTTGCAAAGAAGTAATACAGACTTACTCTAAATACACTGAAATACTCTGGATTTGTGAAAATGGTTTGATAATTCTCAAGTCCAATAAAGTTTTTATCGCTATAACCGTTCCAATCCGTGAAGCTATACCAAAACATATTTGCGACCGGCAAAAAAGCAAATGTTGCTAGTAAAGTAAGTGGCACTGCCAAAAACATGATAATAATAATGTTTCGTTGCGCTTTATAAGATACATTCGAAAATTTAACTTTACCGATCATTTGTTTAAAACTAGACACGATCTGCACCTCCCTGGGGTATAATCCATACCGACTTTATCGCTTGCTATATCTGATAGATAGAAGAGGAAGCGCGATGAACGCACTTCCTCTCCCTTCATCTCTTTGCTTACTTATTCATTCATGACTTGCTCATAAGCTGCTTCCCACTTGTTATTCCAATCTTCCATAATATCGTCATAAGACATATCGCGGTTACCAATCGCCGCTTCAACAAGAATTTGTTTATTGTCTTCTAACCATAGACCTACCTCAGATTCTTTATCAATCTCATCAAGTTTACCTTTTAATTCATCTGGAGATGGTGTAAGCATAACGAATTCAGCGTCTCCAGCATCAGCTAAAGCATCTGGTAACGGCGCATCTTTTGATGCACTAATTCCCCCTGCTTGCTCCACTGAATAACCAGATTCATTGATAAACCAATCTACCCAAGCAAAGGCTGCTGGTTTGTTTTCACTAAATTTACTAACAGAGATATTCATATCTGCACCTAAAGAGAAAAGTGTCCGATCTTTGTCATTTGGAAATGGCATAATCGCGATATCATCTGCATTTGGTCCTGCTGTTTGAATTTGTTCAAGTGCCCACGAACCTAATACCATCGTTGCGATTTCTCCGTTATTCATCATTACTTTTGAAGATTCCCAGTCCGTTGTGAGTGGGTCTTCTTCAATTAATTCTTGTTCTGCTACATCGTACATTAATTTATAGTGATCATAATGTGGATCACCTTGATCAAATGGGCGTGGGTCCTCTAACATATCAACATTGTAGTAATCTTCTGTACCAGCAGTTGTTGTGACAGCACCTTCCCACTGTGATAACGGCCATGCGTCACCATAGTTTGTATAGAGTGGAATCGCGTCTGTATTGTCCTTGACCATTTGCATTGCCGCTAAAAAGTCTTCTTGTGTTTCAGGTACTGATTCTACACCAGCTTCTTCAAAGACCGCTTTGTTGTAAATGATACCTGTATACGTTAATGCAATCGGAATCCCGTAAACCGTATCATTTACTTGACGTTCCTCAACACCTAAGTATTGCGCTTCCATCTCTTCTAATGAACCCATTGGTTCAAAGAATGTTGGAATATCACCAATCGGTACTTGAATGGGCAAGTATTGGACATCACCAAAATCTTGTGTGTTAATACGTGGCATGATTTCACCACCGTAATCAGATAAGGCTTCAAACATAACATTTACATTTGGATACTTTTCTTCAAACGCTGCTTTATAATCTTGATACACACTGTCGACAATATCAGTCCGGTGTGTAATGACAGTTAAATCGCCTTCGATATCTTCTGCATCCATCTCTTTCCAAGCTTCGCTTGGTGGCAATTCTTCAGAAGAACCGTTATCATCAGATGATGAATCATTGTCTGATGCATTGTCATCATCCGATCCACATGCAACAAGTGTGACAAACATCAAAATACTTGCGAATAATACTAATAATTTTTTACCCATTAATAAACACCCTTTCTTTATTTAAATGCAATTATTAACTTAATTAAAGTTAACGTTAAGCTAATACATATATCATATATTGAAAACGTTTACTCGTCAATAGAATTCAGTGATTTTTTTCTTTTTTTAAGTACACGCACTATCTATTATCGTTGTTACTATGGGATAAACCCCTCTAAACCTGCAAAAAAACTCTTTTCTTTACTGTTTACATGATTCCAAAAAAGTTCATTACTTAACTTATTAACTAAAAATTAAGTAATGAACTTTTTGCCGATGAACTGCCGAATAACTAAACCAACCAAAAAAACAACGACCTTTTTGGTCGCTGTTTTCAGTGGCCTCTTTCTATTCCTTTGTCCGTCTACTCATTAATCCATTTACTACTGCCGCATAAATCGTTGGTGCAACTACAATAAAAAGAAACAGATTGTAATACGCAATACCTAATAACACAACAATCGAAACCAATAGGGGTAAGGTTATTTTTATTTCGCGAACCATTTGCACAAACCCAATGGCAAAAGCACTTTTTTCAATCGCTTGTTTTGACGTTAAATAATAAAACATATAACTCGCTGCCCCGAAAAGTAGCAGAAGGAAATAAATGATGACCAATACAAAGACAATTGACCAGCCTTGAAACAGACTATAAGTAAACATAGCAAGTAACAGTAACGAACTAACACTTAAAATAAATGACTGTACTTTTGCATGATCATATTGTTTATAAAACAACCAAAACGTTTTTTTGATATAGGTTTCATCCAGTTCCTCCGTACGACGCATCGCTTGATGCGTATGTAACAACGCGACAAAACTCGGCGTGACCCCGTAAAGCAATAAACCTTTTAAAATCCCTAGCCAAAAATATAGCGCTAACACAACATAATAATAAATTAAAGTAATAAATACCCTCGCTTTTTCACCCACCAGGCAACACATCCTTTCTCTCGAGATGAATTGAAAAGACAAGGCAGTTAGCCTTGTCTTAAGTCCAATACTGAGTCACGTGTGACAATCTTCCCTTTAACTGACGTACGCCCGTAACTCTTATTTTTTCCTTGTACTTTTCTCGTAATCAATTTTACCGCTTGGGTAACCATTTCATTGATATCGACTTCTACTGTCGTTAAGTTAGGTTCTGTAATCGTGGCATAAATATCATTATCAAACCCAACCACTGAAATATCTTCCGGTACACGGTAGCCCTCTTTCTTAAGGCGATTGACCAATAAATGAGCCACCTGGTCACAATTACAGACGAACGCAGTTGGCAATGCTTCAGGCAAATCAAAAGTAATATATTTACCCCGTTCATCACGGTCGCGAATAATCCAGTCTTCATTTAAAGCAATCCGGTGTTCGAGTAACGATTTATAGTAACCTAAAAAGCGATCTTGAATGCTACTCGTTGCATATAAATTACCAACATAACCAATTGAAGTATGACCTTTGCCCACTAAATAGTTGGTTATGTCGTACGCCCCGTAAAAGTTGTCGGTAATAATCGAATCAATTTCATCATGTTCATCATAAAAGTCTAAGAAGACTTTTGGCATGTCCATCTCTTTGACAAGCGAAATGAATTCAGGACTTAATTGGCCTAAGAAAATAAAACCATCGACTTTTTTTTCATAGTATAAGCGCGGCAGGCGCAATGCTTCTTCGTCTTCACTTGATAAAATGTTCATAATCCCGTAGTAACCATAGCGCTCAAATTGTTTGGCAGCTTCTTGATACGCTCTAAAGTAAAAGGATTGACTCATCCCACCTGAAAAACGTTCGGGAATCACTACGCCAATGTTATACGTTAAGCCATTTTTCATTGATTTTGCTGTTGTATTGTAACGATAGCCCATTTCATCTGCTAGCTTTTTAATCTTTTCTTTTAAGGCATCACTGACACCATCTTTGTCATTTAGCGCTTTAGAGATGGTTACACTACTTACCCCAAGTTTTTCTGCAATGTCTTTCATTGTTATGTTCGATTTCATATCTCCACGTCCCATCTTCTCTTACTCAGTATATTCAGCACAGCAATCCACTTAACCAGACAATAACGTACATACGTTTGGTTTAGGTTAAGTAAATTTACTTTATTGATTAACTAAATTAACCCCTACTTTTATACTATCAAATCTCAGTTGAATAAGCAATATCAAAGGACGCAGCGATTGTTTATCGATGATTATTTATTAAGTAACGCTTCATTTCTTTCAATCAAGTTTTTCCGTTGTTTTGCATTATCTAAGGAACGGAAAGGATCAGCGGGTGTATTAAACGTGTAATCGACTAATTTATCAATTGTTGTGGTCGCTACATGTATTCGTGTATCACTTGAAGCGTAGTAAATAAAGACCTCATTCTTCTCATTTACGACGGCACCGTTACAGAAAATAACATTTGAGACATCTCCTACACGTTCGCCATCATAAGGAGCAATAAAGTGTCCACCCGGCGTTGCGATTACTTTCGTTGGATCATCTAAATCGGTCGCTAGTGTATAAAGCACATAGCGAAGACCAGCTGCGGTATTACGCACACCGTGCGCAATATGAATCCATCCTTTATCCGTCTTAATCGGCGCTGGTCCTTGACCGTTCTTCACTTCATAAATTGTATGATAGCGGCGCTCATGAATCACTTTTTCTTCACGAATAACCGGTTGTTCAATTGTATCTGTTAAGCCAAATGCAATCCCACCACCCGTACCTGTGGAGATAAAACCGTCCTGCGGACGGGTATAGAAGGCATACTTCCCATCAATAAACTCCGGGTGTAAGACCACATTCCGTTGTTGCGGCGACGGCGTTTCAACATTAGGAAGTCGCTCCCACGTTTTTAAATCTTTTGTTCGCACTAACCCCGCTTGAGCAGTTGCACTGGAGGTATCCATCACAGGTGCATCTTTATCTTTACTTTCTGAACAGTAAATGCCATAGATAAAACCATCTTCATGGTGAACAAGACGCATGTCATACATGTTTGTTTCAGTTGCATCATTGTCATCCCAAACAAGCGGCGCATCTATAAAGCGAAACGTATCAATGCCGTTATCACTGACAGCTAAAGCGAAAATCGACTTTCGATCTAACCCCTCCATACGCACAACCAAATAATACTTGCCTTCAAAATAGAGGGCGCCAGGATTAAAGGCAGCATTGACTCCTAGTCTTTCTTGGAAATTGGGATTCGTTTTTTGGTTTAAATCAAACCGCCAATGGATCGGCACATGATGCCGCGTTAACGCCGGAAAGATGTAACGCTCATAGATTCCGTTATAAAATTCCGTATTGACCTCATTTTTTCGTTCGAGTAGCGCTTCTTGCTTTTCTTTTAATGTGTAATATTTATCATGGATCATATTATGACATCCTCTCTATTAGTTCTAAACAACAACGCGTATTGTGATACGATACTTTCCATGGTTCGACTAGATCTCGTTCCACCGGCACCCCGTCTGGATCAATCGCCCAGTACCATTCCCCTCGTTCTCGCTTATCTTTCACCGTATGAATAATGTATGACCAAGCACCTTCAGCCGCTTCTTTAAAAGCAACATTTCCAGTTTTCTCATATGCATTATAAAAACCAACAACAGCTTCTGCTTGTACCCACCAAATTCTTGTGCGGTCGATACGCCCGTTTTCTCGTTCATTGACAAGGGATCCGTCAGCTTCAACAGCCACACCTAATATATTTTCAGCAATCGCAATCACCATCGCATGATATTCATCTGCTTCGATATCAAGTACTTTTAACGCCTCATCAATTAACCACGATGCTTCAATGTCGTGCCCAAATGATTGTAAGTCTAGCAGACGCTCCCAATCTTTATTGAAAAAGACACCTAAAAAATGATCTTCTTGATACATTTTCGTCAGATGCAGCGACAACACGTGGAGTAGACGCGCTCTTAGTTCAGCAAATGGATATGCTTTATATAAGTTTGTGTACGCTTCTAAAATATGAATATGCGTATTCATCGTAATATCTGCCGTCACACCGTTTTCACTTAACATCTCATTCGGCACTTCTTCCCAAGTACGGTTAAACGCTTCTTTGTACGCTTGATTCTTTTCATCAAAACCCTTTGTTTCAATTAAATCATATAGATCGAGCGCCAGCTGTATTGCTTCCTCATCCTTTGTCACGCGGTAATACTCACTTAGACCATAGATGGCAAACGCTTGTGCATAGATGTGCTTGCGGTCATCGACACAGACACCCTTATAGTCAAGCATCCAGTACAGACCGCGATGCGCCTTGTCAATACATTGTTCCTTCAGGAAACGAAACAGATGCGTAGCCATTGTTAAATACACCGGGTTTCCGAGTACACGATAAGCACTTGAGAACGCCCATAGATGACGCGCTGTCGCAATGCCGCCTTTATCACCTTCACGATTAATCGCCAAATCAAAAGCTACCGTACCATAAAGCCCACCATACTGTTCGTCTTTGAGTTTGATCCAAAACGGAAGAATCGAATCGGTTAATTCTTCGGTTATTGTTTGTTTATTCATCCAATTACCTCCTTTTTTAGCTAATCGATAACTTAATAAGTTAATAGTAATGAATTGAAACAATCTTGTCAATAGAAAGCGCATACTTAACGATTAAATCCAGCCTCCTCAAGAGCTTCTTTGCCCCACGCTCCACTAAGTCCCCCTTAACACATTATTTACTTTCACACACTTTCATTCGACAAAGGCGTTTCTCGAACTTTACCGCCACACCTTTCCCTTCGTGATTTTTCACTATATACTAGATAAAGGCGCAAAAGCTGGTTCAGCTTTTACTAACGGCAAATTTATTCATTGTTTTTCCTCCCTAAGTCATTCGGAAAATCCGCATTTAATGAAGGTTACCGTTATATACCACGCAAAATGCACAAACCAGTAAAGTTCCGTAACGAAACGGAAAAAGTACACGTGGTAATGAAAGCGCTTGTAAAATAGAATGAAACTGTACTCATCACATACTAATTCGAAAGGAGCTGTTACTATGAAACGTATTGTACTCGCTTGTTCTGCCGGCATGTCAACAAGTTTACTCGTGACAAAAATGGAAGAGGAAGCAACATCGCGCGGTTTAGACACAAAAATTTGGGCAGTGGCTCAAGACAAAGCACCTGAAGCAATGAAAGAAGCAGATGTGTTGTTGATCGGACCACAAATGCGCTTTATGAAACGCAAGTTTCAAGAAATTGCAGACCAAGAAAACATTCCATTAGATGTTATTGATGCCATGAGCTACGGCCGGATTGACGGAAAAGCTGTTTTAGATCACGCATTAAAATTAATCGAAGGTTAATTGCTAGATAAAAGGGAGGAAAAACAATGAATAAATTTATGTCGATGTTAGAGAATATTTTGCTGCCAATCGCAGACAAATTAAACAACAACCGTTATTTAACTGCACTTCGTAACGGGTTTATGGTTGCCTTACCACTGATTATTTTCGGTTCTATCTTTGTTGTTATCGCAAACTTGCCATTCTTAGATAAATTAATCGGTGAAGAAGCTTACGCGACCTATCAATCAACACTCGGACCTGCCTCAGCGGCAACCTTAAGCATTATGGGGTTATTCGTTATCATGGGGATTGGTTATAAGATGGTTGAGCAACGTGGCGGTGAAGCTGTCTACGGTGCCGCTGTTGCTGTTGCTGCCTTCTTAGTTTTGACACCGCAAGTACTTGACGGTGTGAGCAACGTCATTCCAACAAATATTTTAGGTGCACAAGGGATGTTCTTAGGTATTTTCACTGCCTTTATCGCAGCGGAGTTGTACCAACTCTTTGTGAGCAAGAAATTAACAATCAAAATGCCACAAGGTGTCCCAAGCGCTGTATCACGTTCGTTTAGCGCATTGATACCAATTTCACTAACCCTAACTATTTTCTTAGGGATTCGGATTATTTTCAGTTACACACCTTATGATACTGTTCAAAACTTTATTTACACCTTGATTCAAGAACCTTTAACCGCTTTAGGTAGCGGCCTGCCAGCAACCTTGATTGCTGTGTTGTTAATTCAAGTCTTCTGGTTCTTTGGTTTACACGGTCAAATCATTATCAACTCAATCTTTGACCCAATCTGGTATGCATTGAATGAAGAGAATTTAACGGCTTTCCAAGCAGGAGAAGCTTTACCAAACATTGTAACGAAACAATTTATTGATACCTTCATCGTAGGTATTGGTGGCTCAGGGATGACGTTAGCTGTTCTTATCGCAATCTTCGTTGTCGCTAAAAGTCGTCAACTACGTGAACTCGGGAAACTCGGGGGACCTTCTGGGATCTTTAACGTGAACGAGCCGGTTATCTTTGGTTTACCAATCATTATGAACCCACTCGTTATTATTCCATGGTTATTTGCTCCCGTTGTCGTAGCGGCAGTGACTTACTTTGCCATGTACACAGGATTTGCACCAAGGCCTGCCGGTCTCATTGTTCCTTGGACAACACCTGCACTTTTAAGTGGGTATCTCGCTACCGGGAATAATATTATGGGTACTGTGATGCAGCTGATCAATATGGCAATCGTCTTTGTTATCTGGGTACCATTCCTAAAAGTAATGGATAAGCAATATTACGAGTCCGAACAAAAAGCTGCACAATCAGCTGAATAACTAAACAATTAACAACACTTGAAAAGATACAAGTAATCTGGCTGGGTCGATATCTTCTTGATATCGGCACAGCCTTTCTATCACCAAAAAGGGGGAAATCATATGGCACAGTCCATGACAGAAATCGCTTTTCAAATTATTTTGTTTGCCGGTAACGGGAAATCGAGTGCAATGGAAGCTATCCATGAAGCAAAAGAAGGAAATTTCGAAGAAGCTGACAATAAAATCAAAGAGGCAAGTGAAGAACTAAGTCGCGCACATCGCTTCCAAACGGAACTCTTACAACAAGAAGCAAGCGGTGAAAGTAAAGATATTAATATTATTTTAATTCACTCGCAAGATCATTTAATGACTTCAATGACTGTGCGCGATTTAGCCATTGAAATTATTGAAATTTACCGTACTAGACAATAACGAGAAAGGACGCGATTGATTTGACATACACATTTCCAAAAGACTTCTACTGGGGCTCAGCTGCTTCAGCCGAACAAACAGAAGGTAACCAGAACGGCAAAAAAGAACAAACAATTTGGGATTATTGGTATGAACTAGAACCTAATCGATTCTACGATGAAGTAGGTCCCGGCAAAACATCAGACTTCTATAACCGCTACCAAGAAGACATTAAAAACATGAAAGCATTCGGGCATAACAGTTTCCGAATGTCCATCTCATGGGCGCGCTTAATAAACAAAGATGGTTCAATCAACGATGAGGCGGTCGCCTTTTATAACCAAGTTATTGATTGTTTAATCGATCATGATATTGAACCTTTCGCTAACTTATTCCACTTTGATATGCCTATGTATGAACAAGAAAAAGGCGGTTTTGAATCACGCGATGTTATTGAAGATTACTTAGCTTTCGCTAAAACTGCATTTTCTCTTTTCGCCGATCGAGTGAAGACGTGGTTTACCTTCAATGAACCGATTGTCCCTGTTGAAGGCGGCTACCTTTATGATTTTCATTATCCCAACGTGGTTGATGCGCGTCGCGCATTTCAAGTCGCATACCATACCATTGTTGCTCATAAAAAAGTAGTAAAACACTATAAAGCAACTTATGACGGGCAAATTGGCATTGTCTTAAACTTAACACCTTCTTATCCAAGAAGTCAGCACAAAGCAGACCTTGAAGCCAGCCACATTTGTGATTTATTCTTTAATCGCAGTTTCTTAGATCCGGTTGTAAAGGGTGCGTTTCCTCAGGATTTGATTAAGCTGTTAGATGAACATAATCATCTCCCTGACACACATGCGGAAGATGCTGAATTAATAAAAGGAAATCCTATCGATTTATTAGGGGTAAATTATTACCAACCTCGCCGCGTTAAAGCAAAAGCGCATCAACCCAATCCGAACGGTCCTTTCTTACCTGATTGGTTCTTCGATAATTACGAAATGCCTGGGCGTAAGATGAATGTCTATCGAGGTTGGGAGATTTACGAAAAGGGTGTCTATGACATCATGATCAACCTACGTGATAATTATGATAATATCCCGTCATTTATTTCCGAAAACGGAATGGGTGTCCAAAACGAAGAACGCTTTCTCAAGGATGGCCGAATTGAAGATGATTACCGCATCGACTTTATCGCTGGTCACTTGAAATGGTTGCACAAAGCCATTGATGAAGGGTGTGACGTACGAGGTTATCACTTATGGACGTTCATGGATAACTGGTCTTGGTCAAATGCTTACAAAAATCGTTATGGCTTCTTTAGTGTTGATCTTGCGACAGGTGAACGCACCGCGAAAAAAAGCGCATATTGGTTTAACGATTTAGCAACAACCAATGAATTAAATAGCTAATTTGAACAAGGCGTAGTGGAATTAAACACTACGCTTTGTACTTATTACAGTTAAAGGTGTAATTTATTTGTAAAGACAGATGGATTTACACTTAGCGTGCTGTTTTTGCGTTATACTTAAACTAGATGAATAGATAAATACACTGATAAGAAAGGAGGTCTATCATGCAAAACCGGATAAATACCATCCTACAAGAACTTATCGCTAAAGATGAACCGATGACTGGCGATGCACTTGCCGCCCTGTTAGATGTTAGTTCCCGAACGATCCGTGATGACATCAAGCAACTCGATTATGCTCTAGCTGATCAAGGTGCTTATATAAAATCCACGCGTGGTCTTGGTTATACGTTAATTATTGAAGATGAACACGCCTTTAGACTTTACCTACAACGGTTCACTCAGTCTGAACAAGAAGATGATTTCACTCAACCCGATCAACGCGTGCGGTATTTAATTCACCGCTTCCTTCTAGCGGAACAGTATTTAAAGCTAGATGATTTGATTGAGGAAATGCACATTAGTCGGTCGACCATTCAAAGTGATTTACGCCAAGTAAAAGAACAGCTACGTCCCTACGACTTGATTCTGCATCACAAGCCTAATTACGGTCTTAAATTGCAAGGAACCGAAGTTAAAGTTAGGTTTGCTTTATCACAATTTCTATTTAATGAACGTGAAGTGAAAGAAACAATGATTTGGAAAAAACAGTTGGCTACAATCAGCAACATGACCGAATCTCAACTTCAGTCAATTTGGACCTTACTGATTCAAGCGACGCAACAACATCAGATCAGTCTTTCTGATATCGCAATGAATAACTTGTTTATCCATATTGCGATTGCCTATAAACGCATTAAAGACGGACATCAAGTATCACTAATTAAACATGACTTAAACGACATCACCAATCAACGCGAATACACCGTTGCATTAGAGATTGTCAGACGAACCGAGAACATTCTTCATGTTGCATTTCCCGATGTAGAAATCGCTTATATCGCCATTCATTTGCTAGGCACAAAGATGGTCGAAGATAAAAATCAGAGTGAGGAAGACATTAAGCGCTGGATGCCTGATGATATCTTAATCGTGACCGAAGAAATCCTCGAAACCATTGAGCGAAAGCTGTCACTTGGCATTCAGCATGATAAAGAATTAATCTTTGGTCTTTGTCTTCATTTGAAGCCTGCCATCAATCGATTCAAATATGGCATGAACGTAAGAAATCCGATGTTGCAGGAGATTAAACAAAACTATCCCCTCGCTTTTGAGGCCGGCATTTTGGCTGGTATCGTCCTTGAAGAAGAACTCGATGTCGCTATCGATGAGAACGAAGTCGGCTATCTGGCGCTTCATATTGGCGCGGCGATTGAACGGAAAAAGTTGACGCATCGCCCTATTACCTGTTACATTGTCTGCGCTTCTGGTGTAGGGAGTGCACAACTCATTAAATATAAGCTCCAAGGTATGTTCGGTTCTAAAATCAATATCCTTGGCACAAGTGAATACTACAAACTCGATCAGCTCCCTTTTAGTCAACTTGATTTAATCGTGAGTTCTGTTCCAATTAAGGTTCCTTTGCCGGTTCCGGTCGTAGAGGTAAATACCATCTTAACTGAGCAGGATGTCCAAAAAGTGGAGACTTTTATTGATACCGATCATGATGAGTTGCTACAATTTATTGATCAAGATGCCGTCTTTTTGAACCAATGTTTTGATTCAAAAGAAGAGACCTTATCATTTTTAGTTGATGCCTTAAAAGAAAAGCTGGCGTTACCTGACGATTATTTAACTAAAATCTATGAACGCGAAGCGATTGCGCCGACCGCTTTTGGCAACTTAATCGCCATTCCGCATCCGATTACCGCGGAAACCAAAACAACTAAACTCGGAATCGTCACTTTGAAAAAGCCCATCGATTGGGCGGGAGAAAAAGTGCAAGTTGTTATTTTACTTAACGTAAAAAAAGAATCTAACGAAGACTTACAAGCACTCTATAAGCTAATTGGTAAGCTCGTTGAAAATAGACGCCACGTCCAACAAGTTGCCCAAGCGACAGATTACGAACAATTTATTGATCACTTATTCCAATCAAAATAAAGCAGGCAAGCTATCATTTCCCTTTCATCCTTATCAAACCAGCAAGAAGGTATCTCGCTTACGGAAGTGAGATACCTTCTTGCATTTTCCTATCCTAAGGATTAAACACTCACTTACAATCAGTTAGGCATTTATTATTCTAACCTTTTTCTGATTATAAAAAGAAGCGCACCTACAGTTAGTAATGATATCCCCACCCATAACAATTGGTAGGTCATCGAAGCTGTATCCGGGAGCTGTTGGCCAGTAACTTGATCACGTTCTTCATCGACTTCGCCCGTAACTCCGAGCACCCCATAACTGCTAAAATGATTAACTTCAACATACACATGACCATTTGTCTCGTCATAGTCCAATGCGGTTAAGGTTTCTGCAATCGCTAAATGATCATCTAAATATGCAACCACAAGATCATCAATGTCGATTTCTTCAGCCTGATTTGCCCGAAAAACAAGACCTACGCGTTCACCGTCAAAATCAATGACCGCTCCGTCGCCATCTGTTAAGTGAAAATCATAAAAACGACTTAACCAATTGTCATACTTTTCTTTAACACGCGCTGTGATGTCATCGATTATAAAGGTCACCTCACCATGACCGGTAAGTAAACGCACAGGTAATCTAACGTCAATAGAACCATCGGTTACTTCGATCCAATGAGCCTTGTCCTGCGCATTTAAAAATGCTTCCGTAAAAACAAAAGCGGAACCTACCTCCTCAACAGCTAGCACTTGTGTGGTAGCCTCTTTATTAATTAACGTTGTAGATTCATCAACCTGTATAATTGATTCAGGTCCTTCCTCAGTCGACTCCTCATTGTCTTCCTTTTCATTGCCTTGACCATTCTGATCAGGTTCCGGGGTTTCTTCTGGTACTTCAGCTTCTTCTAAATCCTCCAGTGATTCAACAATACTTACTTGATCAATCATGACTTCAGCAACACCTTCACCTGAGCCACTGAATTCAAAACCAAGTTCTCTGACAGTATCCTTTTGGTTGATTGACGTTAAGTCAAAAACCACATCGACGTAACCATCCTGAACTAATGCCGTTGCACCACTATCATGCCATGTCCAGTCATCACCGGTTTTAACAAACAATTTCCCCTGCAGAATGTTCTGTGGTAGCGTGGTGTCTGCCACTAGCTTTACTCGACCAACCAAATAATTGTACTTTGTTAAATCCATACCTGAACGTTTCACTTCCGTCTTTCCCGCTAGATCAACATTGACCACTAATGCTCCCTCATTTAAAGTGAAGTCAGCTCCCGAAAATCCTTCATCGCTTTCATCAAAACGATAAACAATTGGCTTAACCGGCCCTTCACTTGGCGCTTCAACCATCGGAACATCGGCTTCACCTTCTAATTCAGCCGCCCGAAAATCATCGAAATGCAGCTTGCCTTCCCCTTGCTCACCACCCATATACAATGCAAATTGCGTGACACGTTGAATCCGGTCCTGATCAATAATCGCTGCTTGATTCGTCTCCCAATGTGCTGGTTTAAAGGCACTAAAGGGTAGCGACACCGTCCCATCAAATGTTTCATCAAGGTCTACATTTGTCTCAAAGCTCACGCCTCCAATTTGGATTTGCACAGTTAGGTGACGATCAACCTGAGGGGGATGCTTCAAGTAAAATTCAATGCCATTTGCTCCTGTCCAGTCTACTCCAGCTAATGATTTTTGACGTCCCGCATACCCCTGCGCACCGAGCATATACTCATACTTTAGGCCATAACTCCCTTCGACCTTCTCAGATTCACTTAACGCTAGTTGGATTGGGTCTCCGTTAGAACTATAGGCACGATCTAATAAAGCATCTTCGCCAAGATAGCTTTCAAATGTGTCAATGACCCAAGGATCAACAGTTTCTTTTTCCATCTGGTTTAATAAACGAATATTATCAATGTAGATAGGCTCATTCATTTGCATTTGTTTTCCCACGAGCGAAATCGCCAACCCCTCCCGCACTGTTGTTGTTGGGAGGTTCACCTTAACCTCAGCATGGTAGTATGCTTTCGCATCAATTGTAACGACGGGCTGGTCAGCCAATTCAATTGTCTGTTCATACTTTGTTTCCCAATCTGGTGGTAACATAACAATGTTACTTAATTGTTTCTCACCAGCTGAAACGGGGACATAAACATCATAACTAACACTATTCACCGCCATTAAGTCAGCCGCTTCTAAATCTGTTAATTCTAGCTTTAGTTCTTGCCACCATTGACTTTCATCCATATTACCTACGATTAGTTCGAGCGCACCACCATTAAATGGATGATGTGATAAATCTAACGTCACCTCAGTCTCTTGTGCAGAATAAGTGCCATTGTTTTTAATGCCCTGAATATTCTCATCAAACGTAAACATTTTAACAGCGACTTCATCGAGCGCAAGGTAATAACGATGGGTTTGCTCTGTCACCAAATCCCCTTGTTCATAATAGCGATAAGTAACATCAACACCAGCGCCGTTGTCGTTAGCATCCGGTTGCCAATCAGCCAGATAATAACCTTCCTTTGCGAGCATTTCTTGTTCAGCCCCACCCTCAATTTGATAGGTGACTCGCTCCGTTGAACCATTAACAACTCGCGCACGGAGTCGAACAGGCGCTTCAGTGATTGTTTGTCCTTCAGTTGGGCTAACAACATACATCAGCGGTTCATGCTCGATTGTTTGGTAACTCAAGCCTTGATTAAATATTTCGGCCGAAGCAGCAAAAACGGTTCGCTGATCATCATGAAATGCTTGGAAGTCTGCCAATAATTCATGGTCACCACCTAAATCATCATTTATATCACGATAAGGGACATACATATTGTTAGGAAAACCAAAGTTTGCCCACGTCAACATGTATGAGGTCTCGCTTGCTTCTGTAAAGGTTTCATGATTCATAATGCCATCTAAAACATCCGTCCACCATGACAAATTATTGCCTGATTGATTCATACCTGTTGCACTGTAACCAAACTCCGTAAAAGCAGATACCTTTCCTCGTCCTTTAGCTCCTTTAGCTAACATGTCTAAATCTTCTGCAACGCTATCTATCCAAGCTTTACTGCCTGCATTTTCTTTATTATCGTAACTGTCAATCCCTAGGATATCTACATAGTCATCCCCAGGGTATGTCTTAAAGTAACGTGCTTTGTCTCCGCTCGGTCCTGCACCTGGTGAATAGCCAATTAAGAAATTATTATTACCATGCGCATGGAGATATTCAACCGTGTAACGAAAAATTGCCTGATATGCTTCCGGGGTTGTTGAACTTTCCCCCCACCAAAACCAAGAGCCGGTTTGTTCGTGAAATGGCCGGAAAATTATCGGTATCGCTTCTCCATTCTGATCAACAACTTGGTGAGAGAGGGCAACTAACTGATCAAGCCATGCATTAAAGGCCGTGTGCGCTTGACCGCCAGGTAGAATAGCCTTCACAACATCTCCTTCAGTGTCACCGTAACTCCCACCCGTAACAAAATTATTCGGGTGCATGCTTAAAGTAATAATGCCACCTAACGCATGAGCTGTCTTCATCGAGGTCACTAGATTTTCAATCCGTTCTGATTGGGTTAAACTAACATCATCTATCGCATTCCCTGGACGCTCTCGCCCATCCAAACTATTCGTATCCCAACCAAACACTGCCGGATGTGAGCCAACTGCATTTTCGACCTCTGAGGTCGTTGAGCCAACACGGTTACCGGCTTCCGTTAAGGTTAAGCCTTCATCACTCGCATGTTGCTGACCGAATAAGATTTGATCAGATCCCACTCCTTTCAAATACGCAAACAACTCTTTCGTATACAAGGATGCGTTCGGATTAGACATATAAAGTGTTTCTTCTTGTGCTGATACTGCAATGTTCATCGTCGGAACCATAGTTAAAATAATGAGCGCAACCATTATACTCGCTAGGTATTTCATCATGTTTTTCATAATTTCCTCCTTAAGATAATTTGATGCAGCTAACAAACTCTCCTTTCTAGATATGTAAACGCTATCATTATTTATTATAGATAATTAAGTTAAAAAATCAACAATAAACTTAAATTTCGTTTTTTATTAGCTAAAATAAAAGTAATTGATTTGTGGATTTAACGTTTAATAGCCGAAATAAAACGTTTGCGTCTGTCTGATTTATCTTTATTAAGCTCTATTAAACGTGACTTAAAAGATTTTTTCAATTTAATTATAGGTTTATCAAACCACCTCTAAACTAACGGGTTATCGTTAAGGTAATTTATTTTAAAAATTATCTTGTGTTTATTGATTTAACATTTGAATCGTTGCTCATTTATTGGTACACTTTAATCAGATACGTTTTGAAAAAACAAAAGGACGGTGACCCGATGTACGCACTCGGTATCGATATTGGTGGAACAAAAGTAGCACTTGCTGTTGTTGATGCGCATGGCACAATTTTAGCCGACACTCGCATCCCTACAGACACAACGCTCGCACCGGCATTGATGATTGACAAGATCATCCATGCCGCAAAGGATTTAATTCAACAAGCACAGGTAGATATGGTAAACTTAAAAGGTATCGGGATTGGGGCGCCTGGTCCCTTGAACGTAAAAACAGGTGAAATTACTTCGCCACCTAATTTAAAAAACTGGCGTCATGTGAAAATTGTTGAACAGTTTAAGCAATCCTTTGATCTTCCTATCCGACTTGAAAATGATGCAAATGCTGCCGCGATTGCAGAGAAGTGGCTCGGTGCAGGGGTTGGTGCAACTGATTTTGTTTATTTAACGATTTCTACCGGGATTGGAGCAGGGATTATTGCGAATAACCAACTTCTAACTGGCGCAAAAGGAAATGCTGGCGATTTCGGACACACCGTGATCGATCCATCATTTGGTGTATGTAGTTGTGGACAACGCGGCTGTTTAGAACATATTTGTTCCGGTACTGCCATTAGTCGGGAAGGCTCCCGCATTAAAGGTGAAACACTCACGACGCAAGAAGTCTTTGATCTTTATTTAGCAAATGACCCTGAAATTACCCCTTATATGATTAGCGTACTTGAAACGTTAGGTGCAGCGGTGGTTACCTTGATCAACACATTCGATCCCGATCGCATTATACTAGGTGGCGGGGTCACAAAAGTCGGTAAACCTTTATTTGATGCTGTAAAAGCTTATGTAAGTAAATACACGTTAAATCCTGATGCAAGTGACACACCGGTCGTTTTAGCTAAGCTTGATCAAAATGCTGGTGTGATTGGTGCAGCTGGATTAATTTTAATCGAGGAGGAACAATAACATGCATAAAGAACCGTTATTCTTAACCCCTGCCTTTCAAGAACGCATTTGGGGCGGTAACAAGTTAAAAACAATGTTTGATTATCCAATTCCATCAAATGAAACAGGTGAGGCTTGGGTTATCTCAGCTCACGAGAATGGACCAAGTCTAGTGAAATCAGGTGATTTAACCGGCCAAACGTTAACTGAGGTTTGGGAGAACCATCCCGAATACTTCAATACTGAACATACGCACGAAAAGTCTTATCCGTTACTCGTGAAGATTTTGGATGCAAATAAAGACCTTTCGGTACAAGTTCACCCTGATGATACTTACGCAAACGAAGTCGAAGGGGTTCCGTACGGAAAGACTGAATGTTGGTACGTCCTTGAAGCTGATCCAGGTGCAGAAATCGTCTTTGGCCACCATGCAGCGTCACAAGAAGCGTTTCGTGAACTTGCCACAAATGGGAAGTGGGATCAACTCCTCCGTTACGTCCCAGTGAAAAAAGGGGATTTTATTTATGTCCCAAGTGGTTCAATTCATGCGATCGGTGCAGGCATTGTTATTTTAGAAACACAACAAAGTTCTGATGTTACTTACCGTGTCTACGACTATGACCGAAAAGACGCAGCCGGAAACACACGTGAGTTGCACTTAGACAAATCCATTGATGTAACAACCGCACCTCATCAGAACCCAAAACTTAATGAGGTACAAACACAAATAGGCGACCTCTTAATCAAACAACTCGTTAAAGAAAAGTACTTCACTGTGTCTGAGTGGACATTAGATGGCATTGCTAACTTACATCAAGATCACGATTTCTTACAAGTTAGTGTCATTGATGGCCGGGCAACCCTTACTGTTGAAGACACCATGTATACGATTGAAAAAGGAACCCACTTTATTTTGCCCTACCAGATTGGGGACTACCAATTAGAAGGTAAAGCAACCTTCATCGTTTCACACACTTAATGAAAAGCAGCTTCGGCTGCTTTTTTTATTTCTTCACTTCTTCTTCACCTCTTCTTCATAAGTTCTTCACTTCTCTACGCTATGATATAGACATAAGGGCGGTACACAATCCTTAAAATCAACTATTTCAGGAGGCATGAATCATGAAAAAAATAATTAGTTTACTCGTAATCGGTTTAGTGCTCTTAACCTTCTCCTCTGTGGTCATGGCTGAAGAAACCGTGTTTCCACTTCGTGATCACCCACATTTTGAAACACACATGGGTAGCCGCGATATCAGTGATATCGACGATTGGCATGAGGACATGCTAGAAAACCAGTCAACCGAATGCCCGACAGATGGCTCAGGCTATCGCGGCAATAGCATGCATCGCGGTCAAGGGTTCGGAAATAATAACACTCCGCAAACCGAATCAGGTAATGGCTATGGTCGTGGCATGGGAAACGGACTGTAAAACAAAACGATTAACAACCATCATAACGCTTTATGGTGGTTGTTAATGTTTCACCCTAGAAACAATCGGTTAAATATAGAGAAGGAGGCTTTTAAATACATGGGTATTATTATTCTCATAATCCTTGGTTATTTTTTGTACACACATTACACACAGTTAGAACAACCCAACAAGACAAGCTATCAAAAGAAAGACCGACCACAGGACGTGCTTGACCAACGACTTGCTCGTGGAGACATATCTATCGAAGAATATGAAACCATCAAACAAACCATTCAATAGAACAGATCGATCTGTATAATTCAACTTATAAAAGGAGGTTTTTTAAATGTTCAACCGTGGACACATGAGTGGCTATTTTAACGACGGTAATTTTGGTTCAGATTTTGGCATGTTTAATATGGGGTGGCTAGGTCTTCTGTTTAATCTTTTAGTTATTGGGGTCATTATTCTTATTGGCGTCATTATTTTTAAAGAACTAACAAAATCGAAGCGTGATTCGCACCAAAACCATCAAGGATCATCAGAACAAACCAACACAACGGCCATTAATATTGTAAAAGAACGTTATGCTAAAGGTGAAATATCAGAAGAAGAATATCATCGCTTGATCGAAACATTAAAATCATGATAAAGGAGGTCATTTTTTGCGCACGTATAGTAGCTCTTTAAAAAATGTCCTGACCCAAGCGTTATGGCGCTCAAAAATGGCTAGCTATGTGGAAACAGATCCCGTTAAGGCTTTGGACATGCAGCTCGAATCCGGACTGATTGATAAAAAAGAATATAACGAGATTTTGACGTATCTTTAAAGCTTAAGTCGCTGATTATTTCAGCGGCTTTTTTCTTTTCTTGTGTACAAAAACACAGCTTTGTGTACAGATGTGTTTTTGTTACATTTGTTCCAAACCCCCACCAACCTATTGTAATCGCTTTCCCGCTCTTTTATATTTAAAGTATTCAAACCATTATTTTTCGAGGAGGAACACACATGAAAGACTTTTTTCAAAAGTTAGGTAAATCACTGATGATGCCAATTTCAATCATTGCTGCTGCCGGGATCTTTTTAGGGTTAGCATCAGTCCTACAAAACCCAGACATTGTCGGGGAAACATTTGTCTCATTTACCGTTATTCAAAACATTATTGGCTTTATTCGTGCATTAGCTGGTTCGCTGTTTGGTAATTTACCTATCCTTTTTGCCGTCTCCATCGCAATTGGGTTAGCTAAAAAAGAAAAACCAACAGCCGCTTTCGCTTCAGTCATCGGGTTCATCGTTTTCCAAGTCACACTCAGTTACATTTTAGGTCTAAACGGTTTAAACCAACTAACAACATCGATTGACTACCTCATGTCTGAGGGGATGAGTGAACTAGAAGCCACACAAGTTAGCTCACAGTACGAAACCGTTCTTGGTATTTTCACATTAAGGATGAATGTTTTTGCTGGTATTTTAGCAGGTGGACTTGTTGCATTTTTACATAACAAGTTCTACAATATCGAACTACCTGTCGCCATTAGTTTTTTCGGCGGAAAACGGTTTGTTCCTATTATTACAACGGTCCTTGTCCCCGTACTTGCAGGGGTAATGTATTACATTTGGCCGATCTTTGGTGGGTTAATTGAATCGTTAGGTAATTTAATTGCAGAGTCAGGAACAATCGGTACGTTCCTCTTTGGTTTCTTAGAACGGTTACTGATTCCAACGGGATTACACCACATTTTGAACCAACTCGTTCGTTTCACACCAATTGGTGGTGTTGAAATGATTAATGGTGAACAAGTCGTCGGCGCATTAAACATCTTTAACACCGCTTTAGCACAAGACGTATTAAACTTTGATTTAATGAGTCATGCGACGCGTTTCTTAGCTCAAGGTAAAATTCCATTTATGACCTTCGGACTCCCTGCGGCAGGGCTAGCGATTATTCACACTGCACGCAAAGAAGAAAAAACACGCGTAAAAGGTTTACTCGTGGCAGCAATGCTTGCTTCATTTACAACAGGAATTACGGAACCGATTGAATTTGCCTTTATCTTTGTTTCACCAATCTTATTCGTCTTTCATGCCTTCATGTCAGGTCTTTCCTTTATGCTGATGGACTTATTTAACGTCGTGATTGGTAACGTCCAAGGTGGGGTGATTGACCTTACGGTTTTCGGTATCTTACAAGGCCTTGATACACGGTGGTTTATTGCGGTCATTGTCGGGATTGTCTATGCCTTTAGTTATTACTTCTTCTTCAAGTTCATTATTACCAAGAAAAACATTCAAACACCTGGACGTGAACGTAAAGAGGAAGGCTTAGATGTAGAAATTCAAGACAAAAGTAAAATCGGAGAAGCTATCGTCACCGCTTTAGGGGGTAGTGAAAACATTGTTGAAATCGAAAATTGTTTCACACGACTACGTCTCGTCTTAAAAAGCACAAATGCGGTTGATAAAAACGCTTTGAAAAACACTGGCGCCGCTGGCGTTGTTGAAATTGACGATACGCACTTGCAAGTCATTTATGGTCCTCAAGTTGAAGGGATTGCACAAAAAGTAAAAGGGGTGGCAGGAAATGAAGAAAAATAATATCGTACTCGTAGGTGGCGGATCAACGTGGACGCCAGGCATCTTAAAAGCAATGACCACACACTTGGATCAATTTGCTCTTAACCGGGTCGTTTTATACGACATTAATTCTGATCGACAAGCTGTGATTGGTCAGTTTGCAGAAATTTTATTTCAAGAAGAAGCACCGAATGTTGAAGTAATTTACACAACCGATAAAGCCGTGGCTTATAATGATGTAGATTTTGTTTTTTGTCAAATGCGAACCGGTGGATTTGACATGCGGGAACAAGATGAGAAAGTTCCTCTATCTTTAGGCGTGATTGGCCAAGAAACATGTGGTCCCGGTGGGTTCGCTTACGGTTTACGTTCGATTCGCGATATGGTCGAGATGGTCCAAGATGTTCGCCGTTTAAGTCCAAACGCTTGGATTTTAAACTATACCAACCCTGCTGCCATTGTTGCATTAGCGTTAGATAAACTGTTCCCAGACGATACACGGATACTAAACATTTGTGATCAACCGGTTAATTTAATGCGCTCATACGCAAAATTAATTGATCGTGACGTTAACACATTAGAACCAGAATACTTTGGACTTAATCACTTCGGTTGGTTTACCGCTATCTATGACGAAAACGGCGTCGATGTCGCAACTGAAATTAAAGATATCGTCAAAAACGGTGGCTTTCGACCTGTCGATGCCGAACAACGTGATCAATCATGGCTAGATACCTATGCGATGGTAGAAGACATGTTAAACGATTTTCCGGATTACTTACCAAACACGTATTTACAATATTATCTTTACCCAGATTATAAACTCTCTACCCTCGATCCAAACTATACCCGAACAGACGAAGTAAGAAAAGGACGGGAACAAAAAGTATTTGGGGAGTGTAAACGCATTGTTGAAAACGGAACTGCTAGAGATTCTAGCGTCGTTCATAATGACGCACATGGTGATATGATGGTAGAGGTCGCTGCTTCAATTGCTAACAACTTACGAAAAACCTACATCGTCATTGTGCGAAATGATGGCATCGTTTCAAATCTTGATGATGATGTAATGATTGAAGTCGCTGCTTCACTCGGAAAGAACGGCCCGCATCCGTATGCAGTCGGAAACATCGACACATTCTATAAAGCACTCATCGAAAATCAACATGGGTTTGAAAAATTAACCGTTGAAGCTTATCTGGAGGGCTCCTATACAAAAGCACTTCAAGCGTTAACACTCAATCGTACAGTTGTTGATGCGAAAAAAGCACGGAAAGTGCTCGATAAGTTGATCGAAGCAAACAAAGGCTACTGGCCAGCACTTAATTAATCACCCTATTATTAAAGCAGAAACAGTACGTGACTGTTTCTGCTTTTTCACTTTAATGAAATGAGGTTAAACCATGCGAATTTTATCAGTGATTGATTCATTTAAAGGTTCAATGACCAGTCAAGAAGCCAACCTAGCCGTTAAGCGTGCGTTACAGCATCACGATGTCATTACTTTTCCCATTGCTGATGGTGGCGAAGGGACAATTGATGCCCTTACTGCTCAGTTTAACGGGGAGTTACGCGATCATACCGTGACTGGACCAAACGGAGAACAGTTACAGGTCAAATGGGGATACGTGAAAGAGAAAAACATGGCCATCCTTGAAGTTGCTGAAGCAGCAGGTATTACAAAAGTTCCAGTTGACCAGCTTGATCCATATCTCCACACCAGTTATGGTGTCGGTGAACAAATACGTCTCGTCCTTGATTATGGCGTCACAGAAATCATGCTTGGTTTAGGCGGGAGTGCCACAATTGATGGAGGATTCGGTCTCATCCAGGCGCTCGGCGCAATCTTTTATGATAAAGCGAACAACGTTCTACCAATGCTCCCGATTCAACTGGACCGCGTGCATTCAGTCGACTTTTCCGAGGTTGATCCACGCCTCCAACAGACGAATTTTAGCATCTTAACCGATGTCACCAATCCATTATGTGGCCCAAACGGGGCAGCTTATGTATTCGGTGCACAAAAAGGCTTAAAAGAACTGGATTTTGCTCACTACGACCAGGCAATGAACCAGTATAGAGCGGTGATTGAAACCGAACTAGCTACTCGTGTACAATCCAATCCAGGTGCCGGGGCAGCTGGAGGAATTGGCTTCATCATGCATGCATATTTTAAAGCAAACGTCTCAAGTGGTCTTGAATGGATTGCGGAAAACGGTAAGCTCACCGAGGCAATCGCTGCGGCTGACTTAGTCATTACCGGTGAAGGTAAACTTGACTTACAGTCCCTACAGGGAAAAGTCCCCATCGGCATCTATCAGTTAGCTACTGCCCAGGCTAAACAAACGTTGTTTGTTAGTGGTTTCATTGATGCTGCACTTGAACGTGATCCCACTTTTGAGCAGGCGCTTTTTTTACCGATTGTTGACCATGTCACTACCCTTGATTCAGCCATGAAAAACGGCCCTGGTGCACTTGAACAAGCACTGCGCAGAGCCTTTACGTTTATTGACTATGGTAAGTCGTTAAATATTGATTAAACAGGACATTAATTAAGTAGTGTAAACTAAACCGATCTGCTGCATCCACCCCACTAATGGTGACTTTGTTGGTGAAGCCGTACAGTTGAAAGTCAGTTAGTTTCGCTAAGGCGTTTGTTGAAAATCCAGTAATGCTTACCGTTGTTGCACCTGATACATTAGCAATTGTTGTCGCTTCAATAATGCTTTCTGTTGTCCCACTCATACTGATGGCAATCGCTAAATCAGCCGTTGTTAAAAGCGATGCATTGTGTTTCATTACATGAGGATCAAGAAATATTTTGCTGTTTTTCCCTAACAGCTGCAAACGCGTATCCAATTCCTGTGCCGGCAAGCGCGACAAACCTACGGCAAAGAAAACAATTTTATCTGCTTCATGAATCCGGGCAACAATTTGTTCAATCACCGCCGTATTCACAAGTTGCTTTGTTTTAATAATCGCTTCATCGAGCGAAGTGATTTCGATGAAGTCACTTTTCGTTTGTTCAGTCAGAAATAACGCTTCTTTAAAGTCAGAAAAACCTTTAAATCCGAGTTTCTGACAGAGGCGAATGATTGTATTCGGCGCGGTAAAATGTTTTTCAGCAATTTCGCGGACCGTTACTTGTTTAATCGTCTTGACGTGCGCTAACAAATCGTCAAGAATCTGCTGTTCTGTCTCATTTAGACACTGTTGATTTTCTTTGAGTCGATCATAAAAATACATCACGGTCTCCTTCGCATACGATAATCTCACCTTTAGGTGGGCACTGATCTGCGCCGTCGTACAGACGCATCTTTATTACCTTCTATTTTACTTAATCTTTAAGCATTACACAAAGGTTAATTTTTTATTCAAAAAAGAGACGTCCTCAACTGCTGAGAACGTCTCTTTTTACCTTTGACTGACCCATTTTCGACATGTTTATGACGACATCAACTCATGAATCATCAGTGTTTTGTGACCTTTCGCAACGAGTTTTCCTTCCCGCTCCAACCGCTTCAAGATACGACTAACCGTCTCAGGTGTCGTGCCTAAATGTGCCGCTAAGTCTTTCCGCTTCATTGGAAGTGTTAAGCGATAGGGGCGTTCCTCCGTTGTAATTAAACGACTAAGAAAATTAACTAACCGTTGCTCAACAGACTCTGTCGCCACTTGTTGCGCGTTATGTTCTGCTTCATCAAGACGCTGTGCTAAGCGCGTCAACAATGCTAAGGCTATGTTAGGGAATCGTTTTAACAAAGCACTAACATCCGCTTTATTAATCCGACACACCTGACCTGCTTCAATTACTTCTGCATACACATCGTGTGCTTGATCTAAAAATAGAGCCAGCTCACCGGTGAAATCTCCAGGCAATAACAAGCGGACCAATTGTTCTTTCCCTTGTTTGTTTAAACGATACAGCCTCACTTTACCACTGTGAACAATATAAAGCCCTACTGTCTCTTGATCAGCTCTAAAGATGTGCTCACCTGTTTGGTATAAATTAGAGTGGACCACTTGCATCACTTCATGGAGTTGCTCATCTGATAAATGGTTAAATATTGGCACTGTCCGTACGCAACCGGTTAACCCATGTCCGCATGTTGCCATCGCTTTCACCTTCTTGGTTTGTATTTTAATAAACGCATCCCGTTTAAGATAACAATTAAAACGCTCGCCTCGTGAACAAACATACCTGAAGCTAAATGTATTTTACCATTTAATACGCCTATAAGTAAAAAGAAGACCGTTAAGAGCGCAATGATGATATTCTCAGTCCGGTTTCTTACCGTTTGTTTACTCAAGCGAAATGCGTGAACCAGTTGGTCCAGACGATCATTCATCGCCACAACATCAGCCGTTTCAATTGCGACATCTGTACCCGATAATCCCATCGCTACGCCAATATCACTTAACGCTAAGGCCGGTGCATCGTTGACACCATCACCCACCATCACAACAGACTCACCAGCTTCTTGTAAGTCTCTTATTGCTGTTAGCTTATCTTTCGGTGACAATTCAGCCCGAACATCAGCAATTCCTAACGATTTCGCAACAAAATTCGCAGTTTTTTTATTATCACCTGTTAACATCACTAAGTGCTCAGCACCTAATTGTTTCAATGCGAACAGTGCTTGTTTTGCTTCAGGTCTAATTTCATCAGCAATCACGATAAAACCTAACACAATCGCTTCCTTCACAACAAAAATTACGGTTTGTCCATTCCCTTCCGCTTCAACCGCTTGTGCTTCTAACGCTTCTGGTAAAGTTACTGCGTTTTGTTCTAACAAGCGCCGGTTACCAATTAAATAACGTTCATCCTTATTGATACCCGTGAGCCCTTGTCCTTTAATTATTTCAACGTCGAGTGTTTCGGTTTCTAACGTATATGTCTGTTCAGCTTTCTCAACGATTGCCCGGGCTAAATGATGCTCAGACTGATGCTCTAACTCCGCTACTGCCTTTAACCAGTCCGTGGCATCACCGATTGACTTCAACGCCACCACTTTTGGTTTCCCTTTTGTTAACGTACCCGTCTTATCAAAGACGAAGGTGCGCGCTTTATTGAATCGATCAATCACATCGCCACCTTTTAATAGGACACCGTTCTTCGCCCCATTCCCAATGCCACTAACATTTGAAACCGGCGCACCAATCACCAGCGCACCTGGACAAGCAATGACGAGAAATGTAATCGATAAATGAATGTTTCGTGTAACCAAGTAAACAACCAGTGCTAATACAACAACCGCTGGCGTATAAAACTGGCTAAAACGATCAAGAAATCGTTCTGTTTTTGATTTTTGATCTTGTGCTTCTTCGACCAACTCAATGATTTGACTAAATGCCGTTGCTGCACCTACTTTTGTTGCTTTCACACGTATATAGCCTTGATCAACCATCGTGCCACTAAAAACGTTGTCACCGATCACTTTATCCACAGGAATACTTTCACCGGTCATCATCGCCTCATTCATGAGCGCATCACCAGCAGTTACTTCACCATCTACTGGGACTTTCCCACCCGATTTAACGACAATGATGTCCCCTTTTTCTACCTCATTGATTGGCACCGTTACTTCTTGCTGGTCCTTTAGTACAACGGCAACCTCTGGCGCAATGGCTAACAATGCTTGAATTGAGCTGCGTGTTTTCGCAAGCGTACGTGACTCTAAATAGCTTCCGAATAAAAACAGAAACCCGACGACTGAACTTTCAACGTACTCACCGATAAACAGAGCTCCGATCATCGCAATAGCCACTAATAAATCAATACTCATTAGTTTTAACCGTAAAGCTTGTAAAGCATAATACAGAATCGGAATACCCGTAAAAATTGTCGCAATGATTAAGAAAAGATCAATCGGTGCGGGTTGATTGATGACGTAAAGCAGTAAACTAATCGCAATCAGTCCCCCAGCTATCAGCATTGCTACTTGTTTAAATCGTTGCATATGTTTGGCCACCTGTTTTTTCTCCTTTCTTCTATTGATTAATTACGTTCTTTTCATATAAAAAGTGCCGATGTTTTGATCGACACTTTGTTCAAGTTCTTATGCTTTGACTGCGTACCCTAATTTTTCAATAACAGCTTTAATTTGATCAACTGAAGTTTTCTCTTCATCAAAGCTTACTTTTGCTTTACTTGAGTTAAACAGAACTTCAACAGATTCAACTCCTGATTGTTTTTGCACACCTGCTTCAATTTTCTTGACACAACTTGGACACCCTAATTGTTCTAATTGTAATTTTACTTGTTCCATCCTTGATCCACTCCTTTAATATATTTAAGACATCGTGTCTTGACTTCTTAATAACCTAAGTATAACTGAATCTGCCTCACCCGAACTTGATGCACGTCAAGTTTAGCGTATTCCTATAATAATTTTTTTAACCGATAGCCGCTTTCGACTAGTCCTTCACTACCCTTTCCCTCTAGCTAGGCGATTTCAGGTGAGATGAGGCTAAAAAATAAACCAAGATAAAAAAAGAAAAGACAGGGAGGCGCTGCGTGCGCGCTCTGTCTTTTCAAAGGTGCTTTTCGATTGTTTTTAATGCCCATTTCCCTTGCCACGCGCCTTAGCGGCTTGACTTTCTTGGTTAGGTTTGGCCTGATTTCCTTGCGTTTCTTCAGTAAGGTCCGAATTCGGTAACGACACATCCGCTTTGGGCTGTTCTTTATCGTTATTTTTCCTTTTGTCGTTTTTAGGCTTTTGTTCTTCCTTTTGCGCTTGGTCAATTGCTGGTGATCTTTCATTTTCTTTACCAGTAGCTTGACGCTCTGGTTTGGTCATTTCGGTATCCTGCTGTTTTTCAGGTTGCTGTGTACCCGGTTGGTTAGCTCCCTTATTTATACCTTTAGCTGAGGATGGTTTTTCTGCGTTTGACTGCGATTCTTTTCCGGAATGATTTTTTTCACCCTTAGTGACCGATTGATTATTCGGCATTTCTGTCGCAGGATTCTGCTTGCTTTTTGGTCGAATTACCTGCTCATTATTAGCATTGCTATTTTTATCGCGTTCAGACACGCGCTGACTGTTACCTTTTTCTGTTTCGGCTTTTTTAGAAAACATCGCTCGAATTTCGTTCAGACTTTTTCCTTTGATCTCATCGATCTTCTCAACTTCTCCGAGTGCATTTAAGCTTTTAAAGTGTTTATAATAGTTGATACTTATTGCTTCCGTTTCCGCTGCCTGATATGTTGCCGTTGTTTCAATCGTTGCTTCTAAATCAATGCGTTCGTTTAGCACACTTTGCTTCATGCGTTCAACAAGAGCGTCAGTCTTTTGTTGATTTTTCGTATCTTTAGCAATCACGCTAGCCGCTACCGTACGGGCGTTCACAAAATAACCTTGTTGCTCGGCCACTACAAAAACTTGCTTCAACACGTCTTCAATCATTGCCGGTCTGTCTTGATCAGGTAACCCTGCTAGTAAAGAACGGCCGGCTTTATTCTTAGCGACAATATCAATCACTTCTTCCGCTTCGTTTAAACGGACTTCAAAACTCGGGTTAATATCCACTACAACAATATAAGCGGCTTCAGCCTCATAAAAACGGCCAAATGAAAGAACAGATAACAACATTAAGGCCGCCATCGTGATTACAGCCAGTGGCTTATAAGCTAATTGCTTTGACTGATAAGTCACTGTTTCCCCGATTACCGGCACATAGCCAATCTGTTTAAATGATACGTTAGAAAATTGACCATCACGTTCAAGTATTACCACTATTTTATTTGTCACTTCAACGACTACCCCTTGGTGAGGATGGGTCATCTTGTTCACCTCCCGTTTGCAACGTAACGAACGTCGTTAGACGTTGCCACTGTGGGTTTATTTTTAGTAAGATTAGAGCGATTAAATATTTCCGGTGCTTTTCTATCGTTTTCTTTTGGAAACCACTTCGTTTTGAAAACGCCGTTGCCGGCAGCCTTTGTTTCGTGGTCAACTGTTGCACCAGCGTCGTATGTTGACAAAAGGCCTCACTCATTTCAATTAGCCGTCGGCGGGAACGCTTATGTTTTGGCGCGGATGCTTCTAATTCACTTAAACTAATTTGGTAGCTAGCTAGTACTGCTTTAAACTCAAGTATTTCTTCAGTCAATTCCGATTGTTGAATGGCTTCTTGATATTGTTCAACTGCTTTTTGGTCGTGGTATGGGTGTGTCTCTTCTTCTGAAGACAAAAGTTCCCTTGGTGCAACCTTATTTTTTCGTAAATAATCAATTAAATCACGCTTAATTAACAAGTAGGCATAATTCACAAAGGACTTTCCTTGATCATGTTTAAAGGTATCAATCGCACGATTAAAGGCAATCAGTGCAAGACTTGTTTCTTCATCACTCCAAGTTACATAACGACTAAGGACATGGTGAACAACGTTTAATATATAAGGTTTATAGTGTTTAATCATTGTTTCTCGAGCAATGACATCTCCTGTTTTTGCCCGATTGATTAATGCTTCCATGCGTTGTTTCTCCATCCCATCACCACCTGCCGTTACCGCTTACTCGTGTAATATAATTTATCGTCACTCACTTAATAAAAAGTGAGTGCGTCTCTAAAGTGTTCGATATCTGAAAAATACTGCTCGTATTCAGGTGCTTTCATCATAAAAGTGGTCACGTACGTGTGTGACCCTGTCACGGTTAAATAAACTTCAGTTCGAATTGGCTCTGCATGATTGGATTGAAACGCAAGATAGCCATCTGTTTCTTCAATAACAGTAATGTTTCCCGAGCCGTCCTTTAATGCTTGTTTAACATTTGTTAGATCATTAGTCGGTGTTAACACGCTGATAATAGCTTTTAAATCCTCTTTTTGAAAACTTACTGTATTACTCTTTTCGGCGACAAAACTGAAATTGTTAGCTTCTTCAATCATAATTCCTTTTTCTTCGCTTTGAAAAAAGAGCGCTGTTTCTGTCATTGTTTGATCATCTTCAACACGCGATGGTTCTTTTTCAGGTGAGGTTTCCGTATTTGTACTGCAAGCTGTTAACAAAACCATACTTAATAAAACTATTATTTTATTCATTTCAACCCTTCTTTCTATCGGTTCCATTCATCTGCATTGACTAACAAAAGGCTACCACTAAGACATGGTAGCCTTTTACAATTTATTTACTTTTTACCTTTACCTTTTGCTTTTTCCTTTGCTTTCGCATTAGCATTTGCGTTAGGTTTTTGTTTCTTGTCAGCAGATTTGATTTCTTTTTCTGGTTTGACCGTTTCGGCTGTTGCTTCATCTGGATCAGCAACCTCAGTTGTCACCCGGGCCATTGCTTGTTCTTCTGTTGCAACATCGTCTGTTTCCGGTAAGACTTCTGGCGCTTTTTCAACTGGGTCTTCAACTGGTTCTGGGGCATCGATTACCTCTTCGTTTGTTTCTTCTGGTTCTTCAATCGATGGCACACTTTCTTTTGCTGCCCATTTCGCTGCTTTTCTTTCAAGTTTAGCAAGCCGTTTTTCTGTCGCTCGTCCTTTATTCTCAAGCGCTTTCGCAATCCCAGCCTTTGCTGATTCCGGTAAGTCTTCACGTGCTAACAAGCGGGTTAAATTCGCACTGCTCTTCTCAGCCTGTGCTCTTACACGTGCTTGCAGCACTTCTAAATCAGGACGTTCTTCCTCTGTTTCTTCCGCTTCTTCTGCCTCCGTTGATTCATCTGTTGGTTCATCTGTTGCATGATCTGACTCTTGGTCAATTTCCTCAGCAGCCTCTTCTAATAATGCTGCTGACTGATCAAGGTATTCGCTATACTCATTTATTAACGCCTCTGCAGATGCCTCATCACCTTGATCTAATTGTTCTTCAGCTTCTAGTAAGCGTTTTTCAGCATATTCTTCATGCAATTCCAGTTTATTTTCAACGTCTTCCGTAAGGTCATAGGTCGCTTCTTCCATTTCTCGCACCGTTTCATAGAGTTCAGAATCTGCACTGATAACTGTCGTTTCTTCCGCATATGCCGCTTGGCCAATTGTTAACAAGGTCGCCGCCAATGCTACAGCTGTAATTTTTTTAATCATAACGTCTACCACTCCTTTTTAATGACTGTCATCCCATAAAATTGATGATGCCTCTACCTATTTATACGTGCAAGCACTAATTTTTTGGAGGGTTTTTTAATATTTTTTTATGTTCACATCCCCTGATAACAACAACCCTTCTTATGGCTTGATTGTAAACCTTGGTACACGTGTTTCCCGCTGTCTAAGTGTTTTCTAAACTATCCGTTGCTTTTACTAGACGAACAGAAAGATTTGGCCAAGGAGTGAAAAAATAGACACCTGAAACATTAACCGCTCTCGTTTCAGGTGTCTATTTGTCTCAATTCAGTTGCTGTTCGTAAACAAACATTAGATAATCGATGTGACTTCTTGCGCTTGCTTTGCAAGTTGGTCAGAGGCATCTAGAACTTTATCAAAATCTTCAGTTGCTGTTTTTACATCGCCTTGTGTCACCTTAATATTCGCTTGTACCTCACTTGAATCATTCGCTATTTGAATAATTTCACTTGTGATTTGTTCAATATTCTGACGAATTTCACCAATTGATTGATCGACACCGGTCGCTAATTTCCGAACCTCATCGGCAACAACACTAAAACCACGCCCATGTTCGCCGGCACGAGCCGCTTCAATCGCTGCGTTTAGTGCCAGTAGATTCGTTTGTGAGGCGATGCCGCGAATTGTTTTGACAATGTCTTGAATCGAATCGGTATTTTTCCGTAATGTTTCTAATGTTTCTTGACTTTCTTCGTATGCTTTGGCAATCGTATCAACTTTTTTGCCGATTTCATAAGAGCGATTAATTCCCGTTTTTGCACGTTCATTCAATACATCTGACATTTCACTTAATTTCTCAACCACGTTTGTTGCTGTTTCTTGACGCTCAGTAATATCAGTTGCTACCTTCACAACCCCGATGACTTGCTGTTGTTCATCAAATAATGGCATATACGTCGCTTCTAACCAGACACGATCGCCCGACTTTGACTTGCGATCAATCTTATCTTGAAAACTTTTACCACTGTATAAATCATTCCAAAATTGATCATAGGCCGGGCTTTTACTAAACGTATCAAAACATAAATGTTTATGATGCATCCCTTGCATTTCTTCTTTCCGATACCCGACAGTTTTAGCGAAAATAGCATTGACGTAGGATACCTGACGATTCATATCGAATTGAATAATTGCTAAATTGTGTTCTAAAGCTTTCATAATTAATGCGCCTGATTCACAGTTTTCGAATAGTTGTTGCTGTTCCATTTGAACACGCTCCTTCATAATTAACACCACTATCATTAAACACTCTTGTAAGCCTATTTCTTTTACTTAATGTATATATCGGTTTGTACGCATAAATATTTAGAAAAAACTATACATTAGTTATACACTTTTGCGTGAAAAGAAACAACTGTTTTGTTCCGAATGTTAAATGTTGCGTTAAATATGGCTTTTTATAGGTATAACGTTTTATTCCCCCAACAAAAAAACTCAGAAACCAATGTATTACATCGATTTCTGAGTTAATTATTAAGCTAATGTTTTAAAATGACTAACTTCTTGGTTTAAGTTTTCCGCAAGTTCTGATAATGTATCCGCACTTGTTGATATTTCTTCCATAGAACTTGCCGCCTCTTCAGAAGAAGCCGCCGTTTCTTCAATACCTGCTGCCGATTCTTCTGCAACAGAAGCAATTTCTTCTATCGACGTATTAATTTCGACACTATCCGCTGATATCCCTGATAATGTTGACGTCACATACTCAATCTTTTCAACCATCTTTTTAATCGCTTCGTTTATTTCATTAAAGTTTTGTCCTGTTTGCGCCATTTGAACCGTACCGGTATTGACTTCACCATACCCTGATTCAAGTGCACCGACGACTTCTTTTGTATCGGTTTGAATGCCTTGAATAATTGCAGTAATTTCTCGAACAGAGTTTGAGACGTCTTCTGCCAGCTTCCGTACTTCATCTGCAACAACCGCAAAACCAGCACCGTGTTCACCGGCACGGGCCGCTTCAATTGCTGCATTTAATGCAAGTAAGTTTGTCTGCTCTGCAATGTCTTGAATTACTGTAACTAATTTCGATACTTCACCGGAACGTTTTTCTAACCCTGCCACTTTTTGCACAGCATCATTAACAATACCATCGATTGTGATCATTTGATTTAAGGCCGATTCCATCATCTTGTAACCGTTTGCTGTTTGTTCAATCACCTTGGTTGAATCATTCGAAACATCTTCGGTGCGTTTATTTGCTTCTTCAATTTTATTTAAAAACTCTTCCATTTTCTCTGATAATGTTGCGACAGTGTTTGCCTGCGTTTCAGAACCTGATGAAAGTTCTTGCATCGTTGAGGCAATTTGTTCTGATCCCTCACGCACATCACGCGATGATTGTGTAAGACCAGCACTTGCACCCGTCAAACGTTCAGCTGCCCCGGATACACTGCGGATCACAGCTTGTAAATCTTCTTGCATCATGTTAGTAACATCCACTAATTGGCCCACTTCATCTTTTCGCTTCGTATGCATGTCTTCATGCGTTAAGTCGCCTTGGGCAATTAAGGTTAATCGATCAGTGACTTTCTTCAATGGGTTGCCGACGTGACGTCCCATCAATAAACCTAAGGCAATCGCAAGCACAACAGCAAACACCGCAATGGCAATCGTTATTAATCGCACCGTTGAGAATGCTGCTTCACCATCATTAAAATTTCCTTCTGCAATCGCTAAACTCACATCACGTAATTCGTATAGCGTTTCTCTAAACGCAACAAAATCATTTGCCATAGCTGAATCACTTGTCGCCGCACTGTCAAACTGTCCGGCCGCAATCATCCGGGCATTTGTTCGTGCCTGCGAGCTATATGTATCCCATTCTAGCAACAATTGATCATAAATCCCTTGCTCTTGTTCTCGCAATTGAAACTGCCCATAGTTTTCAAGTAAACTATTCATTGTATCAATCGCTACGACCGCGTCTTCACCTCGCGCCGTATTTTCTTCGGCAATCCCTTCGAGTACTTGCACCCGCAAGTTTTCACCCGTTTGAATAATTTCTGTCATCGCACCAAGTGGCTCAACTCTGTTATGGTACAAGAGTCGTGCGTTGTCTTGGATTGTTGCCATTCCGAAAATCGCTCCACCACCAACGACTAACACCAGAACGGCAATCATGACATAAGACATAACTAACTTTCCTTTAATTTTCATAGTACTCCCCCTAAATATTCATGCTTTAACCCTATACCCATTATATCGTTAATTATTGCTTTTAGTGAATAGTTTATAAGAAGAAATTGTGAAATATGCGCAAAAAAATAATGCCTTTTGCACAAGACATTATTCCGCGTTCTTAATATATGATTGATCCAGCTGTGAGACATCTGTCACACCTAGCAAAGCTAAATTAGTCTGAAGGTCGCTACTTAACTGACTAAGCACCTGCCTCACCCCTCTTTCTCCATCAATGAGACCATAAATATACGGACGACCGATTAAGACAGCATCTGCCCCTAAAGCAAGTGCTTTTATGATGTCACTTCCACGTCTGACACCACCGTCAACGAGTAGTGGAAACGACGGACCGACCGCTGCTCTAACGTCAGCCAGTACATCGAGCGGTGCAACCGCACTGTCTAATTGTCTTCCCCCATGATTTGAAACGATGATTCCATCGACACCAAGGGCTTGCAGTTCTTTCGCATCATCTTTATTTAACACACCTTTAATGATGATAGGGAGCGCTGTTTCATCGCGCAGTTTCTTAAGCGCTTGAAAGGTGAGACCTGGATGAAATAAAATCTTTTGAATCGCCTGTTTTAGAGCGGATTCTGTCAACGTTCCAGTTGGATTATATTTCGCTTGAAAAACAGGATCACTCAAAAAATTAGCCATTCCTGCCCCGGTTTCCATCGGGAAATATGCATGTGCTAAATCGACTTCGCGACGCCCTAAGAGCGGTGTATCGACGGTAATAACTAACGCATCCACGCCACTTGCTTCTGCGCGTTTGATTAAACTATCACATACCTCTACGTCACTCGGCCAATACAATTGAAAATAATGGGGAGCATCCGGTAAAGCAGCGCGAATTTCTTCTATTGTATAAGAGGAAACCGTGCTTTGCACAAAAGGGATGCCTGCATGATTGCTGGCCTGTGCACTTGCTCGCTCCCCGTCATCATGCACAATCGTTTGAAAGCCGACAGGAGCAAGTAAATACGGCGCACGAATCTCACGGCCTAACAGCGTTATGCTTTGATCAACGGCCGTCACGTCACGCAACACCCGCGGGACAAGACTGTAGCGGTGGTACTGCTTGATGTTCTCAACAAGCGACCACTCGCTCCCAGAGCCACTATCAATATAGCCAAAAGCTTTCTTATCAATTTTTTCTCTTGCTAACTCTCGGTATGTCTCACTGTTAATCGGTACGGAAAGATCGATGTCATTCACCTCATTTATTTGCTGCACCTTTTACGTGCGTTCATATTTTTTCGAATCAACTTAATCTTTTTTCGCTTTAGCACTCATGGTGTTCCCTAAGGATTGAATCAGTTGAATCAGAATGACGAGAATCACAATCGTGACATACATCACTTCTGGTTGATAGCGGACGTGACCGAACCGATACGCCACATCACCTAAACCACCAGCACCGACTAAACCAGCCATTGCTGTCGCGCCAATCAGACCAATCAAAGCGATGGTTACCCCTAAGATAATCGATGGCTTCGCCTCGCGGATCATGACGTGCCACACAATTTGAATGGGTTTAATCCCCATCGCTTGATACGCTTCAATCACACCACGGTCAACTTCGAGTAACGCAGATTCCATCAATCTGGCTAAATATGGCGCTGTAAAGATAACGAGTGGCACGATAACACCGCGCACACCCATCGATGTCCCGACGAGAACACGTGTGAACGGTAATAAGGCAAAAAGAAGAATAATAAATGGAATCGAGCGAATGGTATTAATCACAATATTTAATACCCGATACGTCCAACGCTTATTACCTGTTCCTGTTCTTGTAATGACAAGCAAGACGCCAAGCGGTAGACCGATAATAATTGAAAAGACTAAACTGATGGTGACCATCTGGAAGGTTGCGAAAGTTGCTTCAACAATTGTTGAGCCCCAGCGTTCAATAAATGCTGTCAATGCTCTTCACCTCACTTACTTGTACGCCCTGGTTTTTCAAATAATCAATCGCTTGATTCGTTTCACTGGCTGCACCTTTAATGTGCGCCCGCAATTTCCCAAACGGTTGCTCTTTTAATTGAACAATGTTTCCAGAGAGAATATTCGTTTCAATCGCAAATTTCTTTGAAATCACTGATAAGCTTGGCCGGTCAGCCGCATCACCAACGAAGGTTAAATCAATAATCGGACCTTGTTGCTCTAAATCCTTAATAATCGAAGCTGGTATTTGTGACGGAAAAATACTATCCACGAAACGTTGCGTCGTTAAATGTTTGGGGTTGGTATAAACATCAATCACCTTGCCTTGTTCAACGATGTCACCATTTTCCATGACCGCCACACGGTCACAAATTTGCTGGATCACATGCATTTCATGGGTAATTAATAAAATCGTAATGCCTAGCTCTTGATTAATTTTATGCAACAAAGCTAAAATTTGATCGGTCGTATCCGGATCAAGTGCACTGGTTGCTTCGTCGCTGAGAAGAATTTCGGGTTCATGTGAGAGCGCACGCGCAATCGCAACCCGTTGTTTTTGCCCACCTGAGAGTTGGTTCGGATAGACGTTATGCTTATCTTCTAAACTCACAATTTTTAAATACTTTTTAACCCGTGCATCAATATCAGCTTCTTTAACACCCGTTAGCTTTAAGGGAATGGCAATGTTTTGATAAACCGTTGCCGTCTTCAGAAGGTTAAACCCTTGAAAAATCATCCCGATTTTTTGACGCACGTTGCGCAAGGCTTCTTTTGAAAGGCCGGTTAAATCAACACCATCGATTTTCACCTGACCAGACGTTGGTGGCTCCAATAAATTAACACAGCGGATCAGGGTACTTTTCCCTGCGCCGCTGTAACCAATCACACCATATATTTCACCTTTTTCGACTGTTAAACTCACTCCGTTTAGGGCGGTTACTGCTGTTTGTTTTTTTGTTTGAAATGTTTTGGTTATGTTTTCTAACGTTATCATCGTCTCACCCTAACTGTTTAGATTACCAAGAAGCAACAACTGAACCTTCAAAGGTTTCATCGATAAATTGTTTAACTTCTTCTGATTGATAAATATTAACGAACTTCTCAACGACTGGATCATCTTGGTTTTCTGTCCGCGTGACGATTAAGTTTACCCACGGTGAGTCACCTGGTTCAATATAGATTGAATCTTCCGTTGGTACAAAGCCGTGTTCAATCGCAAAGTTTGTATTGATTGCGGCAGCATCAAGCTCCTCTAACTGACGCGGGATTTGTGAAGCTTCCAGTTCAATAAATTCTAAGTTTAATGGGTTTTCTTCAATATCCAATACCATTGCTGCTGCGCCAACACCTTCTGCTAACGTAATCAGACCGGCATCTTCAAACAGCATCAACGCCCGCGCACCGTTAGTTGGATCATTAGGTAACGCTACTGTGTCACCTTCTTCTAATTCACTTACGTCACTAATCTCACTTGAGTAAATCCCCATTGGGAAGTTAACGGTCGTCGCAACATCAACTAAATCAACACCACGATCTTCAATAAAGTTATCTAAGAACGGTTTGTGTTGGTAGCTATTTAAATCTAATTCACCTTCATCAAGTGCTGTATTTGGAATAACATATTCAGTAAAGACTTCAATGTTCACTGTTAAATCTTCTTCTGCGGCAAGCTCTTTAACTTTCTCTAAAATCTGTTCGTGTGGACCAGCGGTTACACCCACGGTAATTTCTGATTCTGATAGGGTACCCGTTTCCTCGTTACACCCTGTTAATACAATAGCAATGACTAATGCGAATACTAAAACTAAAAGCTTTTTCATCTTTAAAATCCCCCTTATTTGTCTCGTATCTTAACACTTAAAAACCCCCAATTTATCGAAAAGATAAATTGAGGGTATACGTGTAGACGTCTCAACTTATCTTTTCAAGTCACATAGCGACTTGCTGGAATTGGCACGTAGGACACGAATGTCTGTTGCCGAGGCTTCAAAGGGCCAGTCCCTCCACCTCTCTGGATAAGATACGATTCATATTTTTATGTTGTTGACTACTTTACAAGGTTCTAAGTTAAAAGTCAATGCTTTTATTCTGATTTTCAAGAATTTTTGCATTATCCTGAATTGTAAAATCAAATGCATAAACTTTTTTGAATATATCCCAATATATTCAAAAATCTATACTTATACTATTTTAATCGATGCGGATGCTTGATTTTTATGCTATACTAGCCACCGCCTTGCGGCGTGCTCTTGACGTAAGTGCCTCTTCTTAGTGAGTCATTTGTTGGGTTCGGGG
>NZ_QJJR01000004.1 GCF_003201605.1 Streptohalobacillus salinus
TTCCGTAGGAAGAAAAAAGACTTATGCGATAGGCATAAGTCTTATACAACAAAGTTTTTATTTTTAATACTGTCTACTTGACACGTATCAGTTCATATTCTGATGACGTCTTTTTAATGCCGTTGGGTTGCTTTTAAAAAAGTTTTTATCTAGAAAAGTATTTTTCAACACCATTGCTGATGCCTTCAGCTAGTTTATCTTGGTAGCTACGTTGTAAGATTAAACGCTCCTCTTGAGTGTTGGATAAAAACCCAAGCTCAAGTAACAATCCTGGACGGCGATTATTACGTAAAACACTGTAGTTCCCTGAAGCAACGCCCCGGTCATTCGCACCAGTCTCTGTTAGTATCGCTTGGTGAACATCGTTTGCTAACTCAATCCGCGACGCGTTTCGATAATAAGTGTCGATGCCGTTAGCTGTCGGGTAACTGGGTTCAGAGTTGTAGTGTAAGCTTAAAAATAAATCAGCTTTCAAATAATTAGATAGCGTTGCGCGTGGTGTTAATGGGTAATAAAAGTCGTCATCACGAGTCATGCGTATCGTTGCACCACGAGCTTCTAATTTGTTTTTTAGGTGATTTGCCGTAATAAGTGTATGAATGCTTTCGTATTCATCATCTAAACTAATCGCACCAACATCGATGCCTCCATGGCCGGGATCAATGACAATCGTCTTTCCTACGAATGGTGAAACACCGATCGGTTCGGTTTGCTTTAAATCGAGAATCGCTTGCTTAACGTAACCAACTTCTTCGTCGGTTTCAACGTGATACCATTCACCGTCTACTTGATCAATGACTGTTACGTTCGTTTTCTTTTTGAGTTTTGCGATGCGCTCAGAGAAGACATCTGGTTCAGCCCGCAAATGAATTACGGCTAGTTCAACCGTTGTTTCATAAGGGAAAGAGACGGAGTCACTCTTGGATGTTTCTATTACCGTATCGTCCGTACTTGAAGTTTCTTCATCAGGATTAGCTCCGTCATCACTGACTGAAAGAACAAAATCTTGGTGGACCCAGCCGGTTGATCCTTGATAATTGATTTGGATCCAGCCGTCCTCCAGGTCTAACTGTTCAAAGGTATCACCTGTATTGACATGGCCAATCGGATCAAAGTTTGTCCCTGGGCCACTTCTTACCCGTAAGTCATCCGCATTAATTTTAATACTGTCTGCGGTGAGTACGAGTGGGGACATGAAAAGAATAAAAACGATAAGTATTACTAATGGCTTGATGTAGCGCATATGTGAGTGCTCCTTTTAGCGTGCTTTTGAATGATTGGATATGTTCATGATACTCAATGTTGACACCAAAAGTCAAAGACTATCGATCAATCAGACCATATTGAAAAAAAGTCTCGATTGCTACTTGACATTAAGTCTGTTAATCAGTAATATTATAAACAATTCTAACAATTTGATCGTGTCAAACTGATGAAGAGAAAAGTAGTTAAAAGAAGCGAATGAAGAGAGGAGATCTCCTAGGCTGTAAAGATCTCTATGGCGCATTTTAATGAAAGACATCTCCGAGGTGCTATATTGAAGCGTATGTGTAAATATAGCCGCTAGCAGGCGTTATTGTGTAAAGTGGAGGATAAGGCTTGTTTATCCTCAACTAGGGTGGCAACACGGGTAATCGCTCGTCCCTTTTCAGGGAGGCGTTTTTTTTATGTCTAAATTGTAAAAATATAACATAACAGGGGGATTTACTATGATTCGATTACCGAGAGGTACACAAGATATTTTGCCAGGAGATTCAGAGAAGTGGCAATATGTTGAACAAGTGTTTGTTGATCTATGTCGACGTTATAATTATCAAGAAATTCGCACGCCAATTTTTGAACACACCGAATTATTTGAACGTGGTGTCGGTGATACAACGGACATTGTTCAAAAGGAGATGTATACATTTACTGACCGTGGTGATCGGAGTCTAACACTACGTCCAGAAGGAACTGCTTCTGTTGTGCGGGCCTTTGTTCAAAATAAACTATTTGGTTCAAATCAACAGCCGCAAAAATTATTCTATAATGGACCGATGTTTCGCTACGAACGTCCGCAACAAGGACGGATGCGTCAATTTGTCCAACTGGGTATTGAAGCACTCGGTAGCAAAGATCCAGCTATTGATGCCGAAGTCATTAGCTTAGCAATAAATTTTTATCAAAGTTTAGGTTTAAAATCTTTACGCTTAGTGATTAATACATTAGGCGATAAAGAGAGTCGTGAACAGCATCGTCAAGCGTTAGTTAATCACTTTCATCCCTATCGGGAAGAACTTTGTCAAGATTGTCAACTGCGTTTAGATAAGAACCCAATGCGTGTACTAGACTGTAAAAAGGATAAAGAGCATCCTGCAATGCAGACTGCACCAAAAATTTTAGACTACTTAACACCTGAAGCGAAAGATTATTTTGAGAAAGTGACAGCGTATCTTGATGCGGTTGGTGTTGAGTATGTGATTGATAGCAACCTCGTGCGTGGTTTAGATTATTATAACCATACTGCATTCGAGATTATGAGCGCTGCTAGTGGTTTTGGATCGATTACGACACTTTCAGGTGGTGGTCGATATAACGGACTTGTAGAAGACCTCGGGGGGCCAGAGACAGCGGGGATCGGTTTTGCATTGAGTGTCGAACGCTTGCTGATGGCTTTAGAGGCAGAAGACGTAGAATTACCACTAGAACAATCATTAGATGCGTATGTTGTTGCGATTGGTGAAAAAGCCGAAGCGAAGGCTTTTGAAATCACACAAACATTACGCACAAATGGTTTAAAAGCAGATAAAGATTACCTTAAGAAAAAAATTAAGGCGCAATTTAAAGCAGCTGATCGTAATCAAGCAGCCTATGTTATTGTGATTGGTGAAAATGAATTAACGAATGGTCAAGTTTCGATTAAAACAATGACCACGGGCGAGCAGGAAAATATCGCATTTGATCAAATCGTATCATATATCAAACAAAAGGGTTAAGAAGAGGGGATGAGTGTAATGGAAAGAACCAGGCAGCTTGCAGGTACAATTAGAGAATCAGATGTTGAACGTGCAGTTATATTAAAGGGGTGGGTGCAAAAACGCCGTGACTTAGGTGGACTAATTTTCATTGATTTACGTGACCGTTCTGGCGTTGTCCAAACTGTATTTTCACCAGCACAAAGTGAAGATGCATTAAAAATTGCTGAATCGATTCGTAGTGAATATGTTGTTGAAATACATGGTCAAGTTGTTAAACGTCAGGCAGGTACTGTTAATGATAAAATGGACACGGGTACGATAGAAGTACTTGTTAGTGACGTCACGATACTTAACGAAGCAAAAAACCCGCCGTTTACTGTTCTTGATGGTGCAGAGATTTCTGAGGATGTGCGCTTGAAATATCGTTACCTTGATTTACGTCGTGAATCAATGCAAGAAACATTTAAACTAAGACACAAAGCATCACAAGTTATGCGTCAATTTTTAAATGACGAAGGGTATTTAGAAATGGAAACGCCGATGTTAACGAAATCAACACCAGAAGGCGCAAGAGACTATTTGGTTCCTTCACGCGTTCATGAAGGTCATTTTTATGCCTTGCCGCAGTCTCCACAATTATTTAAACAATTAATTATGGTGTCCGGCTTTGAACGTTACTTTCAGTTTGCTCGTTGTTTCCGTGATGAGGACTTACGCGCTGATCGTCAGCCCGAATTTACCCAAATTGATATTGAAACGTCATTTATGACTAGCGATGAAATCATGGCTATGACTGAACAAATGATGGTCAAACTGATGAAAGAAGTGAAAGGTGTCGATATTGAAACGCCTTTACCACGCATTTCTTACGATGATGCGATGAATCGGTTTGGATCTGATAAACCAGATACACGTTTCGGATTAGAATTGGTTGATTTATCAGAACTTGTTAAAGATGCTGGATTTAAAGTCTTTAGTGATGCGGTTGAGGGTGGTGGTAAAGTCAGTGCAATTAATGTTAGCCAACAAGCTGCTGCCTTTTCACGAAAAGATATTGATAAACTAACCGAATTCGTAAAAATTTACGGCGCGAAAGGCTTGGCATGGCTTAAAGTTGAAGATGAAGGGATTAAAGGTCCAATCGCTAAATTCTTCACTGAAGCAGCAAGTAATGCAATTGTGCAATCGATGGACGCAAAACCAGGTGATTTACTTGTGTTTGTTGCTGATAAAACCCAAGTGGTTCATGATAGTTTAGGTGCATTGCGTCAGAAGTTAGCAAAGGAGCTTGATTTAATTGATCAAAGCCTATTTAATTTCTTATGGGTTACGGACTGGCCATTGTTAGAGTATGACGAAGACCATGGGCGTTACTTTGCAGCACACCATCCGTTTACATTACCTGTAGAAGAAGATTTAGAAAAATTAACATCAGATCCTGCTAACGTCAAAGCAGCAGCTTATGATATTGTTTTAAATGGATTTGAACTTGGTGGTGGTTCACTGCGTATTTATAAAAAAGAATTACAAGAACGCATGTTTGAAGTGTTAGGCTTCACTAAAGAAGAAGCTCAGGAACAGTTTGAGTTCTTAATGCAAGCTCTTGAATACGGGGCGCCACCACACGGTGGGATTGCACTAGGTTTTGATCGCTTAGTGATGTTATTGGCAGGGAAAACAAACCTTAGAGACACGATTCTCTTCCCTAAAACAGCGTCAGCATCAGACCCTCTAACGAATGCACCAGGTACGGTCAGTGAAGCACAACTTGATGAATTACATTTACAACTGAAGAAAAGTAAAGGCATGTAACCCCTTTCAAAAATGGTTGCAGGTTTTGATGAGATATGCTATTATAAGTGTACAAGTTAATCCTGATGTGTCCGTTGATAATTATTAATGTTTTGACCGAACATTTTAAAGTCGGGAGCCTGTGTTTCCTTGCAGATTACATGCCCCATTCGTTGAGGACGTAAAAACCAAGGGGCAGGGCACCCACCTGCCTAGAGCGGGATCAAAACTTTCTATTTAGACGGCACGATCGGGATTACTTAACACATTGCTAAACAAACCCTTACTCATGCGAGTGAGGGTTTTTTCTGTGTGTCCGGCAGGGGCGAACAGTCGTAAAGGATATTGGCGTCTTTCTAAAAGTCCTATATGACACAGAAACCTTTGGAACGCCTTCTGGCGTTCCAAAGGTCTTAAAAGTCTGCATAATCGGTATGAAACTTTGCGTCAGCTATCTTAATTGAACCGCCATATACCGAGCGGTACGTACGGTGGTGTAGGCGGACGGGAGCTAGTCACTCCCTCCTACTCGATTGATCATTGTTAAGTCAGTTTAATCAGTTATTTCAAGTCTTTAACAGACACGATTTCATGCACTCAAGCTGTAGAAATAAAACAGTAAAGACAAGGAACCGAAAGGCTGTAGACTAATCCTTATGTTAAGTGTATAAGGTCAAGAAACCAGTAACTCATAATACTCGATACTGTCGTTGTTTTTCTGTATGCCACCCCTTTCGGTTGCGAGCAGCTATGCGTTTTGTGAAGACTTAATCTTGTCTTTCAATAAATGTGTACATTTGCTTTAAAGCGCGCTCAAATTTCCCTGTTTCTAATGGTTGGTAATATTTTTTTTGCTTGATTTTATCAGGTAAATATTGCTGCTTCACCCAAGCGTTTTGATAGTTGTGTGGGTATTTATAAGTCGTCCCTCGCCCTAGCTTCTCAGCACCCTTGTAGTGACTATCTTTTAGGTGAATTGGAACTTCACCCGTGTCAGTCTTACGAATATCTGTTAAAGCTGCATCAATGCCTTTATAGGCTGAATTAGATTTTGGTGACAAACATAGTTCTACGAGTGCAACGGCAAGTGGAATGCGCGCTTCTGGGAAACCAACGCGCTCAGCCGCTTCAATTGCAGCTAGTGTCCGAGGTGCTGCTTGTGGATTAGCAAGACCAATATCTTCGTAGGCAATAATCAGCATTCGTCGCCCAATGCTTTCTAAGTCACCCGCTTCAATTAATCGGGCAAGGTAATGCAAACCAGCATTGACATCTGATCCGCGGATTGATTTCTGAAAGGCAGACAAGACATCATAGTGAAGATCACCATCTTTGTCATGTGTGAAGCTTTTCTTTTGCATGCATTGTTCAGCAACTGTTAAATCAACCTGTGTCAGTCCATCAGCATCGGGTGCAGTTGAATACGCAGCAAGCTCTAGGCCGTTTAAAGCTGCGCGCAAATCTCCACGAGAAGATGTTGCGAAATGATCAATCGCTTCATCCGTAATCTGAATGTCGAGCTGTCCTAATCCCTTTTTTTGATCAGCAATCGCCCGGTGTAAAGCTATTTTCACATCTTCTTCTGTGAGGGATTCTAGTTCAAACAAATGGACACGACTTCGGATGGCCGGGTTAATTGAGTGATACGGATTACTTGTTGTACAGCCAATTAAAGTAATGATGTTGCTTTCTAAATGCGGTAATAAAAAATCTTGTTTTGCTTTATCTAAACGATGAACTTCATCCATAATTATGACTAACGTGCCAGAAAACTTTGCTTCTTCGACGGCAATTTCCATATCTTTCTTCTTATCAATCACAGCATTTAACACTTTGTATCGTAACCCTAACGTTTCACAGATCGCGATTGCCATCGATGTTTTACCGGTACCAGGAGGACCGAATAGAATCATTGAGCTAAGCCGCTTGGCATCAATCATTCGATGAATCATCTTATTTTCCCCAACCAAATGACTCTGTCCTAGAACATCTTCAATATGTGTCGGACGCATCCGATAGGCTAAAGGTTGTTGTGCCATTAAAATTCCTCCTTCTTGCTAAAATTGCTAAAGGTGTTTACTTGACGAATCTTTTAGCTTTCATATAAAATATACTACATTTGCAATGAACATTATAGCAATTAGACTGTCCATGGATAGGTTGAAGCAATTCACCTACAAGACCACTAGTCTTCATGCTATAATGGTACGTATTCGGGTAAGAATTATATTAATTAATAATGACAAATATAACATAGGAGTGGCGTATCGTGAAAATTTCAACAAAAGGACGTTATGGATTAACAGTGATGATTCAATTGGCAAAGCATGTCGGTGAAGGCCCACTTTCATTAAAACGGATAGCTAAGGAACACGATTTATCGGAGCACTATTTAGAACAACTTGTACCCCCACTGAGAAATTCGGGACTTGTTAAGAGTGTGCGCGGCGCATACGGTGGCTATGTTTTAGCAAAGCCTGCCAATGAAATCACTGCGGGTGATATTATTCGTATTTTAGAAGGGCCGATTACACCGGTTGAAGGCATTGAAGATGAAGAACCTGCCAAACAACATTTATGGATTCAAATTCGAGATGCAGTGAAGCATGTGTTAGATACGACAACATTAGATGATTTAGCCAATTATGAAACAAATCAAGAAAATGAACCGTATATGTTTTACATCTAAAGCATTTTGAGGTACGGAAGGGGGATAAGAACGATGAATGGAATCTATTTGGATCATGCAGCCACTACACCAATCCATCCTGAAGTGGTAGCAACAATGGCCACATTTTTAGCAACGGACTTTGGCAATCCGTCAAGCATCCATAGCGCAGGTCGACAGGCGCGACACCGTTTAGATGACAGTCGTCGACAAATCGCTAAAACAATAGGTGCCAATGAAAAGGAATTAATTTTCACAAGCGGTGGCACTGAAGCTGATAATTTAGCAATCATTGGGACAGCGTTACAACAGCAAACATTTGGTAAACATATTATCACAACACAGATTGAACACGCTGCGATTCTTGATGCCTGTAAGTATTTAGAGAGCATCGGCTTTGAGGTGACTTATTTACCGGTTAATAAGGATGGTATTGTCAGTGTCGACGCACTTGTTGATGCGTTGAGACCTGACACCATTTTAGTTTCGGTTATGATGATTAATAATGAAGTTGGCTCAATCCAACCCATTCAGGCAATTGGTGAGCGGTTGCTGTCACATCCTTGTTGTTTTCATACCGATGCTGTGCAGGCCTACGGCATTACGGATATTGATGTAAATGCTTTGCAGGTCGACTTATTATCGATTACAGCACATAAAATAAACGGACCTAAAGGGATTGGTTTGCTTTATAAACGTGAGCAAGTCAAAATTAAACAACGCCAATTTGGCGGGTCTCAAGAACGTTTAAAACGACCTGGTACCGAAAACATGCCAGGGATTATCGGCTTTGAAAAGGCTGCCGTGATGGTTTACGGTAAAGAAAACGAACGGTCCAGCTATTATCACCAATTAAAAGCATTAATGATTTCATTATTGGATGAAGCGGCAATCGATTTTACCGTCAATGGTGCGGTCACCTTAACAACGCCACTGATTTTAAATATTAGCTTTAAGGGAACAAAAGTCGAACAGTTACTAATGAATTTAGATTTAGCTGGTGTGTATGTATCGAGTGGAAGCGCCTGTACCGCAGGTTCAATTGAGGCATCACATGTATTAACGGCAATGTTTGGGGAAAAACATGAGCGGACCACTAGTGCAGTACGGTTTAGTTTTGGGTATGACATTGATGAAGCAGCAATCAAAGAGACAGTACGACGAGTGACTGAAGTGGTGAAGCGACTTCGGACACTCAACGAGTAGGGGGAAGATAGAATGAATGAAAATAGTAAGACACGCGTTGTGGTCGGCATGAGTGGAGGGGTCGATTCATCAGTTACTGCGTTATTATTGAAACAACAAGGCTATGAAGTCATTGGTATTTTTATGAAAAATTGGGATGATACAAACGATGAAGGATTTTGTACCGCAACCGAAGACTATGACGATGTGGTCAGAGTATGTAATCAATTAGATATCCCTTATTTTGCGGTAAATTTCGAAAAACAATATTGGGATAAAGTCTTTACCTACTTTTTAGATGAATATAAGTTAGGACGGACGCCGAATCCTGACGTGATGTGTAATAAAGAAATAAAATTCAAAGCATTTTTAGACCATGCGCTTTCACTCGGCGCTGATTATGTGGCAACCGGTCACTATGCACAAACACGTACGGTCAATGGCGAGGTCCAATTATTGCGCGGGGTTGATGACAATAAAGATCAAACCTACTTTTTGAATCAATTATCAAGTGACGTTTTAAAAAAGGTGATGTTCCCACTTGGACATTTGCCTAAAAAAGAAGTTAGACAGATTGCCTTAGATAATAATTTAGTTACAGCAACAAAAAAAGATAGCACGGGTATTTGTTTTATTGGCGAACGTGATTTTAAAACGTTCCTTAGCGAATTTTTACCAGCTCAGCCAGGACGGATTCAAACGATGACTGGTGAAGATAAGGGTGAACATGATGGCCTAATGTATTACACGATTGGTCAGCGTCAAGGCCTTGGAATTGGTGGACCGGGTGGCCCTTGGTTTGTTGTGGGGAAAAACTTAGCGACAAACGTTTTATATGTAGAAGCGGGTTACCACAATCCTTACTTGAAGTCAGATGCCTTGTTAGCAACAGAGATGAACTTCATTCAACCCATTGATGCTCAAACCTTTGAATGTACCGCTAAGTTTAGATATCGGCAAAAAGACAGTCCAGTTATTGTTGAGCAATTGGAAAATAAGCAAATCATGGTTCGGTTTGTCAATGAAGAACGAGCAATCACCCCGGGACAAGCTGTTGTTTTATATCAAGGTGATGTTTGTTTAGGTGGCGGCACCATCGACCAAGTCTTTAAAGACAACCAAACACTTAATTATTTAGGGTAAGACAAGGGAGGACGTTATGACATTTATTGAACAAGGCATTGCCCATATGAAAAAAGATGAGCTTGAAGAGGCGGCAACAGCCTTTAATCAAGCCATTGAAACGGAACCAAACAACCCGGCAGGGTATATCAACTTTGGGAATCTCTTGGTACACATGAAAGATTACCAGCGAGCCGAACGATTTTTTATGCGTGCATTAGTGAAAGATTCTAACGCCGCCACCGCTTATTATGGACTAGGCAACCTCTATTTTGAATCAGAACAATATAAACGCGCCATCGAACATTATCAACAGGCACGAACACTCGGTTTAGATGAAGCGGATGTACACTTTATGATTGGGCTAAGTCACTTAAATCGTCACGATTCTACCCGTGCACTACCGTTTATGATGCGCGCGAAAGAACTAGCACCAACCGATCAAGATATTTTAATGCAATATGGTATTTTACTAGCCGAAACAGGTGAATATAAAGAAGCGTTGCAACAATTTCAGGCGGTATTAAACACGGATCATTTTCATAGTGATGCACGTTATAATCTTGCCTTAGCATACTTGTATTTAGAAGAAACCGATCAAGCAATCAAAGAATTGGATCAAACGATCGCCATTGATCCAGAACATGTCCTTGCCAAGCAAACAAAAGCACAAATTAATCAAATACTCGATCAAAATTAAGGAGTTAGGCTAATGGAAGAGCAACAAGTGGACAAATTTATACGCGGTGAATTAATCCATACGATTTATTCAAACCCAGCTGAGCACTTTTCCATTGCAAAGGTTAAAGTGTTGAAAACGAATGAAGATTTTGATGAAGACGACTTAGTAATTAAAGGCTACTTTAGCGAACTTTATCCTGGTGAAGTCTATCAGTTTACCGGTAAATTTATTGACCATAAGAAGTTTGGTCGTCAGTACCAAGTTGATTTTTATGAGCGCTATGTACCAAAAACAGAAGATGGGTTAATGAGCTATTTATCAAGTGAACTATTTCCTGGCATCGGAAAAAAAACGGCAGCGCGTATTGTAGATAAGTTAGGACCAACGGCCATTAATAAAATCATTGATCAACCGGTCTTACTCGATGACATTAAAGGATTAACTGCAGAACGGAAGAACACCTTGGTTGAGCAATTACGGGCCCATCAAGGTTTTGAGTCGATTGTTGTTAAGTTAGCTGAAGTTGGCATTGGTCTAAAGCTAGCTCAAAAAATTTACCAAGCGTATAAAGATGAAGCATTGACATTATTAAAAGACAATCCTTATCAGTACGTCTTCGATATTGAAGGTTTTGGTTTTCATCGTGCGGATTTGATTGCAACACGTGAAGGCATTGCAATGAATCACCCCTCACGTCTCCGGGCTGGGATTCTTTACTGTCTAAATGATGCGATGAATGACGGTCATGTCTTTTTACCGAAGGAAACGTTAATCAAACAAGTGTTAGAAGTACTAGAGGGTAGACGTTATCAGATTGAAACTGATGCACTCAATCAACAAATCACCGAAATGGATGAAGAACATTATCTCGTTGAACGCGACCCGAATATTTATTTGCCTGTGCTCTATTATGCTGAAGCGGGTTTTGTTACTCAACTCAAACGGATTTCAGAGACAGAGATAGAAGAAACGGTTGTTGAAGCAGATCTTTTAAAAGTTGTTGGTGAGATAGAAGAAGAGGATCATCTTACTTATGGCAAGGAGCAGTATGAAGCGATTAAACAAGCCCTGAATGAGAAAGTTATGATTTTAACTGGTGGACCTGGGACAGGTAAAACAACGGTTATTAAAGGGATATTAAAAGCTTACAGCACCATTTACCAAGTCAGTATGAACGTGAAAGATTATGATTCAAAAGCGAAATTTCCTTATATTTTAACGGCACCAACGGGGAGAGCGGCAAAACGGATGACAGAATCGACAGGCTTACCCGCTTATACGATTCATCGCCTGCTTGGTTGGGATGGTCATGTTGGTTTTGATAAGAATGAAGAGAATCCGTTAACCGGTAAAATTTTGATTATTGATGAGTTTTCTATGGTCGATATTTTCTTAGCAAATCAATTGTTTAAAGCGATTCCTAATGACATGCAAGTGATTATTGTCGGCGATGAAGACCAACTACCATCAGTCGGACCAGGTCAAGTGTTAAGTGATTTACTAGAAAGCAAGCAAGTATACGCTGTGAAACTGGATGAGGTCTATCGTCAAAAAGAAGGATCAAAAATCATTACCTTGGCGCATCAAATTAAACATGACACGTTAACCAAAGATGATTTAGAAAAAGCAAATGATTTTAATTTTTTAGCATGTCATCATGATCAGTTAATTGATGTGGTTGAAAAAGTAGTCATGCGGGCACTTGAGCGAGGCTTTGATATCCGAGATATTGAGATACTCGCACCGATGTATAAAACGGAAGTAGGCATTCATCAAATTAACCAACGGATCCAATCAATTGTGAACCCTAAGAAAAAAGACGTGCGGGAAATTCATGCCAAAGATACCGTGTTTCGCACGGGTGACAAGGTGATTCAATTGGTTAATCAACCAGAAGATAATGTGTTCAACGGTGATATTGGGCAAATCACTGCCATTTTTCGTGAAAATGAAAACATTGATAAACAAGAACAAGTCGTTGTCACCTTTGATGATGAAGACGTTGTTTACTTGCGCAATGATTTATTGAATATTACTCATGCTTACTGTATCTCAATCCATAAATCTCAAGGTAGTGAGTTTCCGATTGTGGTTATGCCAGTTGACTATACTTACCGGCGCATGTTGCGAAAGAATTTGCTTTATACGGGAATGACCCGCGCTAAGCAATCACTCATTCTTTGTGGAAATAAAGAAGCTTTTTTAAGTGGCATACATCAAAAGGATACGCATGAACGGCATACAACCTTGGTTGAGAAATGTGTTCAGGTCTTTACTGATAATGCTTACCGCGAAGCTTTAGAAGAAGCAATTGAAGAAGAAGAGAAGCTATCGCCATTTGATTTTATGTGATCAGAAGGTGTTTTATGCTTCGGTTAAAAAACAATTGACAGCAAGGCTATGATTCTCTATAATATCGATAGAATAATATCATGAAAACGTAGAAAAACATGAGTACATATCAGCCCCTTTTAAGAGAGACTTATCCTTTGGCTGCAAGATAAGTTAAATGAAGAGATATGGAAGCTAGTTTATGAGTGTGAGTCAATCCTCACCGGTGAGATACCGTTATCAGCTTTTAAGGTGATAGTTACGACGTAACTATAATCAGGGTGGTACCGCGATGTTAGACTCTCGTCCCTGCAATTATTGCAGCGATGGGAGTTTTTTGTTTTTTAAAGCGCCTTGAAGCCGATTTAAATGAAACTAAACGTAAGATAAAACAATAGAGGAGCGAGTTAAATGAAAAAATTAACATCTAGCGAAGTAAGACAAATGTTTTTAGATTTTTTTGAATCAAAAGGGCATCGGATTGAACCTAGTGCCTCACTTGTACCAAAAGATGACCCGACCTTGCTGTGGATCAATTCTGGTGTGGCAACACTAAAAAAATATTTTGATGGTCGGATTGTTCCTGATAACCCAAGACTAGCAAACGCACAAAAATCTATTCGAACCAATGATATCGAAAACGTGGGTTACACACCAAGACACCATACTTTCTTTGAGATGTTGGGTAACTTTTCAATTGGTGATTATTTTAAAGAAGAAGCGATTCAGTACGCTTGGGAATTCCTCACGAGTGAGCAATGGATTGATTTTGATGCTGATAAAATCTCAGTCACTGTTCATCCAGAAGATGATGAAGCATTTCATTACTGGAAAGATGTCATTAAGTTGCCAGAAGAACGAATTATTCGTTTGGAAGAAAACTTTTGGGATATTGGCGAAGGCCCAAGTGGTCCAAATACGGAAATTTTCTTTGATCGTGGCGAAAAATATGGCAATGATCCCAATGATCCAGAATTATATCCAGGGGGCGAGAACGATCGCTACTTGGAAATTTGGAATTTGGTGTTCTCGCAATATAACCACAATCCAGATGACAGCTATACCCCATTACCCAAACAGAACATTGATACAGGTATGGGGCTTGAACGAATTGTTTCAGTTATTCAAGAAACGGAATCCAATTTTGAAACGGATTTATTTTTACCAATCATCAAAGAGATTGAAAAGTTAACGCCGTATAACTATGGAGATGATGTGCAGCACGATACAGCTTTTAAAGTTATTGCTGACCACATTCGCACAGTCAGTTTTGCAATTGGTGATGGTGCATTACCATCGAATGAAGGACGGGGATATGTACTAAGACGACTCCTCCGTCGTGCAGTACGTTATGCGAAACAATTAGGTATTAACCATACATTTATGTCCGGACTTGTACCAACAGTGGCACGAGTCATGGATGCTTTTTATCCAGAAGTGACAGCAAAATTAGCGTTCATCAAAAATGTCATTGAAACGGAAGAAGATCGCTTCCATGAAACGTTAAATGATGGATTGACAATTCTTAATACAATTATTGAAAAAGAAACAGAAAAAGGCTCATCGGTATTTCCTGGTGTAGAAGTCTTTAAATTATACGACACCTACGGTTTCCCTAAGGAACTAACTGAAGAATATGTCGAGGAACAGGGCTTTACAATTGATGAAGTAGGGTTTCAAAAAGAGATGAAAAACCAACGGGATCGCGCTCGTCAATCGCGACAAAAAGTAGATTCAATGCAAGTCCAATCCGATGTTTATCGTAATCTTGACGTTGAAAGTACCTTTGTTGGCTATCAACAGCTAACCGTGGAAACAACGATCGAAGCAATTATTGAAAATGAACAACTCGTTGATAAGTCAACGACAAACCATGTATATGTCGTACTGAAAGAAACACCATTTTATGCAGAAAGTGGCGGACAAGTGGCTGATATTGGTCAACTGGTCAACCCGACCACCGCGGCTGAAGTAAGTGATGTTAAACGTGCACCTCTTGGCCAACACCTTCATGACGTCAACATCGAAGAGGGCCAGCTTAAAGTCGGTGAAACAGTCTTAGCAACGGTAACCTTTGGGCACCGTCAAGCTGTAATAAAAAACCACACAGCAACACACTTATTGCATCAAGCATTAAAAGACATTGTGGGCACGCATGTTAATCAAGCAGGTTCATTGGTTAATGCAGAGCGCTTGCGTTTTGATTTTTCGCATTTTAATGCGATGACTGAAAGTGAGTTAAAAGAAATTGAAACAACGGTTAATCAAAAAATATGGGATGGATTAATTGTTAACATCGGTTCGTACCCAATTGAAGAAGCGAAACAAATGGGGGCAATGGCATTATTTGGTGAGAAATATGGCGATGTTGTCCGCGTGGTACAAGTTGATGACTATAGTTTAGAACTTTGTGGCGGTTGTCATGTAAAAAACACTGCTGAAATTGGGTTGTTTAAGCTTGTTTCTGAATCAGGGATAGGTGCAGGAACACGTCGGATTGAAGCTGTGACAGGAAAAGCTGCTTATTTCTATACGGCCGAAAAAGAAGCGCGCTTAAAAGAGGTAAGTCATTTGTTGAAAACAAATGAAGTGACAATCACTGATAAAATTGGTCAATTACATTTAGAACTAAAAGCATTGCAAAAAGAGAATGACCGCTTAAATCAAAAAATTTCTAATCAAGAGGCTGCAAATATTCTTGACCATGTCGAACAAATAAATGGTATTGATACTTTAATTGAAGCTGTCAATGTCAAAGACATGAATCAACTTCGTACGATGGTTGATGAGTTAAAACAAAAAATGGGTTCAGGTGTGATCTTATTAGCAAGTGTGAATGATGGAAAAGTCCAACTGGCAAGCGGCGTTTCAAAAGACTTGATCGATAAAGGGTATCATGCTGGAAAGCTGATCAAAGAAGCGGCCATGATTTGTGGTGGCGGCGGTGGAGGTCGTCCGGATATGGCTCAAGCAGGTGGTAAAGATCCTGACAAAGTAACTCAAGCTTTAGCCAAAGCAAAAGAATTTATTTCTTCTATTGGATAACTTGTACTTTATCCCTAAGTAACGGTATAATGTAGACAAGTCTTTATAAGATGAACCAAGGTAAACAAAGTTAAGGATGGGGTGTTAAGCGTGGATGAAATGGATAAAACCATGAAATTTGACTTTACAGAGGAAGTTGTAGAGTACAACGTCAAAGATGTATTATTAACGGTGTACCATGCCCTTGAGGAAAAAGGCTACCATCCAATTAATCAAATTGTTGGTTACTTATTATCAGGAGATCCAGCCTACATTCCGAGATATAAAGATGCGAGAAATCTGATTAGAAGATTAGATCGTGATGAGCTAATTGAAGAATTGGTCAAACACTATATCGACCAACATAAAGAGGTATAAGATGAGGAAAATGGGTTTAGATGTCGGTTCCAAGACAATTGGTGTCGCAATGAGTGATTTAATGGGATGGACAGCACAAGGGATTGAAACGATTCGTTGGAACGAAGCAGAAACGCAATCAGCTGATGAACGTTTACAAGCTTTGATTGATGAGTATGAGGTTACAGAAGTCATAGTCGGGTTACCGAAACATATGAACAATGATATCGGTGAACGTGGCGAAAAAGCCATTCTATTTGCGAAGCATATTGAGGATAGTTTTGGGTTGAAAACCGTGATGTGGGATGAACGTTTATCCACAATGGCAGCAGAGCGCGTCTTGTTAGAAGGTGATGTCAGTCGCAAAAAACGCAAAAAAGTGATTGATAAACTGGCTGCAGTGATGATACTACAAGGCTATCTTGATAGTCAAAAATAAAGGGAGGCACTACATTATGGCATTAACAGAAAGCGAACGTATTATTATACCGGACGAAAACGGCGAAGAGCATTTATTTGAGGTGATTTTCACCTTTGATATTGACGTCAATCAACAATCGTATATTGCTGTTGTTCCAGTTGAGCAAGCAGAAGATGAAGAACAAGAAGTCTTTGCTTTTCGTTATGAAGAAAAAGAAAATGAAGACGACCTAGCATTATTCGCCATTGAAACGGATGAAGAATGGGAAATGGTTGAAGAAATGTTAAACACCTTAATTGATGAAGAAGACCTCTAAAGAGGATACGCCCCCTGCCAAATATGGTGGGGGTGCTTTTTTTGACGCCTTTTATTAATCCTGACTTCTTTCGTATAAACGTCAAATCATAGGTTGGTCGGCAATGCAAATAGTCGTTGCTACAATGCTAAGTGTAGTAACGACTATTTGCATTGGGTCTAACCCTTACCCTTCCAACATGGAAGATGTTTTAAAATTTCCGCAGTGGAATTTTCTTGATCGGGCAGTTTTTCAAACACTTATATAAATGTTTGAAAAGTGTCGAAGCAATTGGCTTTCACTGTTTGATCAGGTGAGGAATGAAGGACTGAATTGAGAATCACTGCTACTCGGTGAAAATCACCTAACCAAAAACCGTTCGTGAGAATATAATAAAAAGAATGGAAATAGTAGAGTGGTTTGTAGTATAATGTACCGGATGAGGAGGTAGAACGTTGACAAATCAAAATGATGAACAAGAAAATAAACCAAATAACTTAAAAGAAAAAAATGAGCAAGACCCCGTTGTATCAAATGAAGAAACAACAGACCAACCGAGCTTTAAAGCTAACTTTTTAGTGCGGGCAAAAGAAGCAAGTGTTGTTCGTAAAATTGTCTTTGTTGCAATTATCTTACTAATTGTGGGGATGTTCTTTGCCGGACGTTTTATTTACGATTATATCACCGATGGATTAAATCCTGTTGACCCTGATAGCAATGAACAGATCAGCATCGAGATTCCTTTAGGCTCCTCTTCTGCTAACATTGCGGAAATTTTAGAAGAGAATGGGATCATCAATAATTCATTGATGTACCGTATCTATATTAAAGTTAATAATGTGACAGGTTTCCAAGCGGGTGAATATACGCTGTCGCCATCAATGTCCTTGGATGAAGTTTCAAGTGAACTTTTATCAGGTGTAATTATGGAGGAAGCACTTTATAATGTGACCATACCTGAGGGGAGGACAATTGAACAGATTGCAGAACTTTTAGAAAATGGAGCGAATATCGATCAAGAAGAATTTCTAGACTTGATGCAAGACGAAGAATATATTCAATCGTTAATAAACTTGTACCCAAGTATTTTGTCGGATGTTATATTAGATGATGATATTCGTTATCCACTAGAAGGTTATTTGTTTGCTGCCACATATCCAATATATTCAGAAAAACCTGCAGCAGATAATGTAATCCGTCAAATGTTAGATCGTACGGAACAAGTTTATCAGACACATTTTGCTGAGATCGATGCTTTAGAACAATTCTCTTTCCATGAAATTATGACGTTCAGTTCACTTGTTGAGCGAGAAGCCCGTGACGAAGAAGAACGAAGGTTAATTTCAGGTGTCTTTTACAACCGTTTAGAAGAAGGCATGCGGTTAGAAACGGATCCAACTGTACTTTATGCTTTAGGTGAGCACAAAGATCGTGTTTTATTCTCTGATTTAGAAATTGACTCACCTTACAACACATACGTTGTTTTTGGCTTACCTATTGGTCCGATCTCAAACTTTGGAGAAAGTTCTCTTGAAGCGGTCTTAAATCCAACAGATACGAATTACTTATTCTTTGTTGCTGCACCAGATGGTAACATTTATTATTCAGAAACATTTGAAGAGCATCGCAGAAAAGCAAATGAATATTTAGATCGTGATATTTAAAAAAAATCAGGGAATCTTCTTCCCTGATTTTCTCTGTAAACAAAGGGGTAATTCAGATGGATGCACTAATTAATCAATATATTTTAAACCTAGTTGGTCAACAATCGGATCATGTATTTGCAAGCATGGAAAAAGAAGCACAAGAGACATGTGTACCGATTATGGAACGCGACGGCATTGAGTTTTTGAAACAGTTGATTCGTCTGCATCAACCGGCGCGCATCTTAGAGATTGGAACGGCCATAGGCTACTCAGCACTACAAATGGCTGATGCTAATAAACGGGCTGAGATTGTAACGATTGAACGTGATGAAGAACGTTTTCAACGGGCGGTTGATTATGTGGGACAGTTTGATGTTGATCAGCAAATTGATCTCTTATTCGGCGATGCGTTTGAACATCAAGAGCTGTTAATAAATAAAGGGCCTTATGATATGATTTTTATTGATGCAGCTAAAGGACAGTATCAACGTTTTTTTGAAACATTTGCTGTGGCGTTAGGTGAAAAAGGGGTTATTATTACTGACAATGTTTTATTTAAAGGTTACGTTGTCGATGATGGCGCAGCTTCAAAACGTTTAAAAAAGTTGAGTGAAAAAATTGACCGCTACAATCAATGGTTAATGCATTTAGAACAATATCATACAGTCATTGTCCCCGTAGGAGACGGGGTCGCAATAACTTGTAAAACTAAAGGGGTATAACTATGACAGAAATTAGTGATCGACCAATTGTAATCGGCGTAGCAGGGGGATCTGGTTCCGGAAAAACATCAGTAACACGTGCAATTTGTGATCGTTTTGAAGATAAATCAGTCCTCGTTATTGAACAAGATTTTTACTATAAGGATCAATCTGAGTTGCCGTTTGAAGAACGATTAAGAACGAACTATGATCACCCATTCGCATTTGACAATGATCTATTGATTGCACACCTTAAGCAGTTATTAAAGCATGAACCGATAAAGAAACCTGTCTATGACTTCAAGCGTCACACGAGAAGTGAAGAAACAATGGCGATTGAGCCTAAAGAAGTTATTATTGTAGAAGGTATACTTATTTTGGAAGATCAGCGCTTGGTTGACATGATGGACATTAAGGTATTTGTTGATACGGATGCTGATTTACGTATTATTCGTCGGCTATTGCGTGATATTAACGAACGCGGGCGTACGATTGATTCGGTAATTGAGCAATACTTAACAGTCGTAAGACCCATGCATCTTCAATTTATAGAGCCAACAAAACGTTATGCAGACATCATTATTCCTGAGGGCGGCGAAAATCATGTCGCAATTGACTTGATGGCAACTAAAGTTGAAACAATTCTGCAAAAAAAGCAGAAAAATCTTTAATAAATATGTTGAATTTTAAAATATCTTTACAAAACTATTGAAATCACATCTAAAATCTGCCATAGTATGGATTAGTATCATTTCATTTTTTATGAAATGACATACAGATATAGATAATGAAAGCTATCGAAGTGGTAGTTTTGTTGTTAAAGGAGTGTAAGGAAATGGCTAGTGATAAAAGCTATTATATGACACAAGAAGGTTTAGAAAAATTAAACAAAGAATTAGAGCACTTGAAATCTGTAAGACGTCCAGAAGTAGTTGAACGTATCAAAGTTGCCCGTGATTTTGGCGATTTATCTGAAAACTCCGAGTATGATGCAGCTAAAGATGATCAAGCATTTGTCGAGGCTCGTATAACACAAGTGGAAACGATGATTCGCAATGCGAAGATTATTGAGAAAAATGATGCTGATTCAACCACCGTTCAATTGGGACGTAAAGTGATCTTTCAAGAATTACCGGATGGTGATAAAGAAGAGTATGTCATCGTCGGAAGCGCTGAAGCTGATCCGTTTGAGGGTAAAATATCAAATGATTCACCGATCGCAAAAGCTTTAATCGGTTGTGAAGTGGGGCAAGAAGTAAGTGTTCCAACTCCCGGTGGCGATATGCGCGTAAAAATAATTGAAGTAAAATAGCAAAAAAGTGGCCAAAAGGTCACTTTTTTTATGTTATGATATTGTATAATAGAATGACTAAACAGTTAGAGTAGGTTGAGCTGTTTAAGGTTGATTTTCTAATGACGTAAAGGCGCGTTAAAAAACGTTTGGAGGTACATGATATGAATGATTATGATTCAACGTATTCTCGTTCGAGACGGTTCGAAAAAAAACGCAAAAATCGCAAATTGCTTATTATTTTCGTATCCTTAGCAGTCATCGGCATCCTACTTTTTATTGGTTCACAAGTGACAGCATACTTAATGTTTCAAGACACAGACGCAAACGATGCTGTAGAAGAAACGGTGACGGATGAAAATGTAGAAACGAGTGAAAGCTCTAGTGAGGATTCGGAAGGTGAGAGTCAATCAGGATCAAATGAAAAAACGATTGATGAAGGTGATGAGGAAGAAGTGTCTGCGCCTGAAACAGAAGAGGCAGTAGAACCTAGTTTAAATCCAAATGACTATGAATTAACATTTCAAGAATCAAATGAAGACGAAAATGTAATCTCAAGTTATTCTTCTGCATGGCCAGCGATTGAAACTGCACAATCAGAACCGCATGTCACAAGTTGGGAACAAGACTCGGTTGACTGGCAAGAGATGCTGGAAGCTGCTACTTTAGCAACTGATATTAAGGCAGCAGATATGCTTTATTTATGGGTGTCTGGTAACGGTGCTGATTCAGTAAGTGCGACTTTTACCAAACGAGGAACGGATGAACATTTCCGTGTTGACATTGACTGGGTAGAAAATCAAGGGTGGCAACCTCAAAAGGTCGATCTATTAGTCGAACATGATCAGATGGATCGGTTTAACTCTGATTCTAATGAAGACGGAACGAATACTGAAGCAACCGAAGAAACAGACACATCTGAAACAGCCGAATAACGAATTGAAAGAGAAGGGACGTAACTTGCGTGACTATTGGAATTATTGGAGCGATGGACCAAGAGGTTCAGCTATTAAAAGATCATATGAACATCTCGAAAGAAACAACGATTGCAAACTGTCTATATATTGAAGGTCAACTCGATGGAATTGAGGTTGTTTTATTAAAATCTGGTATTGGAAAAGTGAATGCTGCACTGGCCACAACAATTTTACTTGATCGCTTTAAGGTTGAATGGGTAATTAATACCGGTTCTGCTGGTGGTTTAGATCAATCCCTATCTGTTGGTGATGTGGTGATTGGAAAGGAAGTAGTGCATCATGATGTTGATGTCAGGGCATTTAATTATCAGTATGGCCAAGTGCCTGGCATGCCTGAACGTTATCTGGCAGACTTACGATTGATCGAAGCAACAGAAGCAGCCATCAAAGATAAGAATGAAGTGACGGCTAAACAAGGATTAATTGCAACAGGTGATAGTTTTATGCAAACAGAAGCTCAGACCTATGTTGTCTTAAATCACTTCCCGGAGGCAATGGCAGTTGAAATGGAAGCGGCAGCGATTGCTCAAGTCTGTTATCAATACCAGGTGCCATTTGTGATCATACGTTCTTTGTCTGATATTGCCGGTAAAACCTCATCGGTATCTTTTGATCAATATCTAGACCAGGCAGCGACCCATGCGGCTACGTTAATCATGCGTGTAATTAAAAAAATCAAATAAACATATTCAAGCTATGTCATTCATTGCAGTGACATAGCTTAAAATATGCGTTAATCTCTGTTGTGTTGATAAACAGTGTTTGTCGTACGTTTTAAGGCGTGTTATGATAGTATAATGATAAAATGACCGTTTGTGTGTTTAGTCCCAGTAGATTGATAAAACCAAATGGATTTAATAGTTGAGGTGAGTATAACGTGTTAAAAAGATTTTTACCCGATCAACATGTCAAAGATATATTTGAAATCACACCAGAGTCGTTAAAAGAAAAGAACATTAAAGGTGTGATTACTGACTTGGATAATACACTTGTTGCTTGGAACGAGCCACATGCAACCGACAAAATAAAAATCTGGCTTAAAAGCATGGAAGATAGCGGAATTAAAGTGACCATTGTTTCGAACAATGATAAAAAGCGGGTCAAACTTTTTTCGTCCCCGTTAAATCGTCCTTATGTGTATCGTGCAAATAAACCGTTACGTGGTGCTTTTTTAAAGTCTAGCAAGAAAATGGACTTAAATAAAGAGGAGATTGTCGTCATTGGGGATCAAATCATGACAGACATTTGGGGTGGTAACCGGAGTGGCTTCCACACCATTCTTGTGGTGCCGATTTTACAAAGTGATGACAAGGCGACAAAATTAAATAGAAAAATAGAACGATTTATTTTACGTAAGTTAGAAAAAAGGGGTTGGATGAAATGGCAGGGATAGAAGAAAAATTGGTATGTCAAGGGTGCGGTGTAACCATTCAGTCAGACAATAAAGAAAAACCAGGTTTTGTGCCACAATCAGCACTGAGCAATGAACCAGTTATCTGTCAGCGTTGTTTTCGATTGAAGCATTATAATGAAGTGCAAGATGTGCCATATACTGACGGTGACTTTCTTGAGATGATCAGTCAGATTGCTAAAACAAAAAGTCTGGTTGTTAAAATCGTTGATGTGTTTGATTTTAATGGTAGTTTTATCAAGAGTTTGCATCGCCTGACGGGTAATAATCCGATTATATTAGTTGGGAATAAAATTGATTTGCTTCCGAAATCAACAAACCTTAGTCGTTTAAAACAGTGGATGAAAAAGTCTGCAAAAGATATGGGTTTAACTGTACAAGATGTCTTTTTAGTGTCTTCTAAAACAGGACGTGGATTCGATCAAGTGAAGCACGGAATAGAGTCATATCGCAATAAGCGCGATGTATATGTGGTAGGTTGCACCAACGTTGGTAAATCGACCTTTATTAATTATCTTATTAGTGAATCAACAGGTGCAAAAGATGCGATCACAACCTCCTACTTCCCGGGAACAACACTTGGTTTTATTGATATTCCCTTAGATGAGCGTTCAAGTCTGTATGACACCCCAGGGGTAATCAATCGACAACAGTTAACCCACTATTTATCAAGTGAAGACATCAAAATGATTACACCGACCAAAGAAATTAAACCACGGGTCTATCAAATCAATTCACAACAAACGCTCTTTGTCGGTGGATTAATTCGGATTGATTATATTAAAGGTGAAAAACAGCCATTTGTCTTATATTTTGCAAATAGTTTAAGTATTCACCGAACTAAATTGGAGAAGGCAGATCAGTTGTATTACACCCATTTAGGTGAGTTGTTGACACCTCCTTCAAAAGATTCAAGGGGAGAATATCCCCCCCTTCAAGAACGTACGTTTAAGCTTTCGGGTGAGAAAACCGACATCGTTTTACCGGGGCTTGGTTGGATTGCTGTGCCTGCAGAACCGATAACGATTACAATCTCTTCACCTGCTGACGTATCTGTTTCCATTCGGACCGCATTGATTTAAAGAAAGGACTGTGCCAGATGCGCTTATTATTAATCGGGTATCCGTTAGGGCATTCGATGTCGCCATGGATTCATCAACAATTTATTTCACAACATCAATTAAATGCAAGTTATCACTTAAAAGAAATTAAACCAGATCAGTTTGCACAAACAATTGCAGCACTGAAACAATCAGGAATTGATGGTTTTAATGTGACGATTCCTTATAAAGAAAAGATCATTGACTATTTAGATGATATGGATGAAACGGCGAAACGGATTGGGGCTGTGAATACTGTGGTTTGTAAAGATGGGAAATGGTCCGGCTATAATACAGATGGTGCTGGTTACTTGGCTTCTTTAAAACAACACTTCCCAGATGCTTTACACAGTGATACACGGATATTGATTATCGGCGCTGGTGGTGCAAGCCGAGGAATTGTGTTTGCATTACTTAACGAACCATTCCAGTCACTGACTGTGACGAACCGAACCGAGGCGCGTGCGCAGACGTTAGTTGAGCAATTAGAAAGTGATCGTTTGATTACCGTACAATCGATTACAGAAGCGGAACATAATCTAAAGAAGTTTGATCTCATTATTAATACGACATCTGTTGGCATGGACCCCCAAAGTGACGAACTACCACTTGACTTGGCTCAGCTCCAACCACAAGCGATCGTAAGTGATATTGTTTATAAGCCACTAAAAACGAAGTTTTTAACAGAGGCTGAGTCCATTGGTGGACAGATTCACTACGGCCATGAAATGCTAATTAATCAAGCAAAATTAAGCTTTCAACTATGGACGGGTAAAATTACAGACTTAACACCAATCTTACCTGAATACACGAAAAAAATTAAATTAAAGTAAGGATGACTAAATCATGTTAACGGGAAAACAGAAACGCTATTTAAGAAAAACGTCTCACCCACTACGTCCGATTTTTCAGGTTGGAAAAGAAGGCGTCAATGAAAATATGCTGATTCAAATAAATGAAGCATTAGAAAAACGCGAACTAATTAAGGTAAATGTATTACAAAACTGTCCGGAAGATAAAGATGACGTTAAAGAAGCGATACTGGAAGGTACTGAAGCTGAACTTGTTCAAATGTTAGGTAACGTGATAACCTTATACAAACTGTCAGCAGAGAATAAAACCATTCAACTTCCTTAAGGTGGCTTTTAAATGAAACGAATAGGAATTTTAGGCGGTACCTTTGATCCGCCACATATCGGACATTTAGTGATAGCTGATGATGTCTATCATGCATTGAATTTAGATGAGATTTGGTTCATACCGTCACAAGTACCACCGCATAAGCAGGCTGCAAGAGTTTCAGCAGCAGAGCGTTTATCAATGATTGAAGCTGCGATTCAAGACACGTCGTATTTCAAAGTGAATCCCATCGAACTAGAACGAAGTGGCAAGTCTTATACTATTGATACAATTGATGTTTTGAAAGCAATGCATCCAGATATTACGTTTTATTTTATTATTGGCGCTGATATGGTTGAATATTTACCGCACTGGCATCAAATTGATCAACTTGTTAAATCTGTCCAGTTTGTCGGTGTAAAACGCCCAGAATATCAACTGCAAAGTACGTATCCTCTCATTTTTGTTGAAAGTGTCGGAATTGATCTGTCATCGACGATAATTAGAGAAAGAATTCGGGATGATAAACCGATACGTTATTTGCTACCAACACCTGTTTATCAAAGAATTAAGGAGCGACAACTCTATGAAAAAACGTGAAGCATTAAATTTAGTTAAACCACATCTAACTGAACAACGTTTTCTACACACAGAGCGTGTCACTGAAACAGCGCTTGATTTAGCAGCGCGTTTCCATGTTGATGCCCAAAAAGCAATGCTAGGGGCAGTCTTTCATGATTATTGTAAATACCGTAATCTTGAAGAAATGAAACAGGTCATTCTGCAGTCAGCGTTACCTGATCTGCTATTGGAATTTCATCATGAACTTTGGCATGGTCCGGTTGCTTCAATCCTAGTTAAGTCAGAGTTAGGTATCGATGATGATGCCGTCTTATCAGCGATCTATTGGCATACAACTGGACATGCTGAAATGACTACACTAGAAAAAATCGTCTATCTAGCTGATTATATCGAACCTGGAAGAGAAATACCTGGTATTGATAAGATCAGGACCATCGCTAAATCTGATTTGGATGAAGCTGTTTTTCATGCTGTTCGCAATCAAATGTTATATTTAATCGGCAAGTCAAGAAAAGTATATCCAGAAACATTAAATTTATATAATGCGTTAGTATAATTGGAGGATTTTTAATGAATAATGAAGAACTAGTACAACAAATTGCAGAAGTGATTGATAATAAACGTGGACGCGATATTTTAGCACTTGATATGCGTGAGTTAACCACTGTAGCGGACTATTACCTTATAACAGATGCGTCAAATGAGCGTCAGGTTCAAGCCATCGCACGAGAAATAAAAGATCAAGCTGAAAAATTAGGGATCACAGTAAATCGCTTAGAAGGCTTTGACAAAGCACGTTGGATCTTGGTTGATTTAGGTGATATTATTTGTCATATCTTCCATCAAGAAGAGCGTAGCTATTATAATTTAGAACGTTTATGGGGAGATGCCCCTTTGGTCGATTTAAATTTAAGCGAGGAATAAAGAGATGGCTTATCAACAATTAGCAGTTATTTATGATTTGTTGATGGAGGATACGCCATACCAAGAATGGCTAGCTTTCACAAAAAAACACCTAAAACCCTCAGCAAGACGTGTGTTAGATTTAGGATGCGGTACGGGGAAGATGAGTGTATTGTTAAGTAAAGCCGGTTATCAGATGACGGGTGTTGATCTATCTGAAGATATGCTCGTTGAAGCAAGTCAACGCGCTTTAACTGAAAAACAATCCATTCAGTGGATTCAGCAAGATATGACCGCACTTGAAGGATTCAATAACTATGATGCAGTTGTTAGTTATTTGGATGTTGTTAACTATTTGCCCGATCTTTCGTCCGTGACTCAAGTGTTTTCAAACGTATATCACGCCCTTAATGACTCAGGCGTCTTTTTGTTTGATGTGCACAGTATGGGCCATGTAGAGAAGATGGTGAATGAAATCTATTCCGTTGTTGATGAGCGATATAGTTATATTTGGTTTTGTGAGCCAGGTCAATACCCTGGCGCCATGCGCCATGACCTGACCTTTTTTATCCAGGACGGGGAGCTGTATCAACGTTTTGATGAAGTGCATCAACAGCGCACCTTTACTGTGTCTGCATATATGGATGCCTTAAGACAGGTCGGTTTTAAAGCAGTACATCTTTATCAAGATTTCGAACCGAATGAACGCACGTTAGAAAATATCGATAATGAAGATGCACGCTTCTTTTTTGTCGCCAAAAAATAATAGTTATAACGATCAGCATGTCGATTTTTAGGAATATGCTGATTTGTTTCAATTAAAGCAGTGCCTCGAGAGGTGTACTGCTTTTTTCTATTCATTTGAGGTTATACGTTTAAGGCGACCTATGTTATAAAAGAGTTAACATATCGTTATGACATATCTCATGAGGGTGGGGACTATGAAAAGTTGGTTCAAAGATAATCACATTTTTGTATTGATAGTGAGCATCATCGTGTTCGGTTTATTGTTTGAGTTGATTTTAAAGCATTTATCGATTCAGACTGTGGAGTCAGAAGCAAACATTGACCAGACTGAAGGTCTTTCTCAGTCTGAAACGGTTGTCAGTGATAACGTTTCAGCTGTTGTGACCCAAACATTCGTTAGTGAAGAGACGATGTATGTCGACATAAAAGGAGAAGTGAATCAACCGGGTGTTTATCGGGTTAAGGGTGAGGAAAGAGTTGTTGATGTTGTAGAGGAAGCTGGTGGGTTCTTGAAAACAGCAGATTTGTCTAAAGTTAATTTAGCGGCACGTGTGAGTGATGAAATGATCATTTATGTACCTCATATTGATGATCAAGAAGATAGCGAGAAGTTGGACCTTTATTCAACAACGTTTCATGATAAAATAAATGTTAATGTTGCGACGCAAGAACAACTTGAAACCTTACCCGGCATTGGTGCAAGTAAGGCTCAAAAGATCATTGAGCACCGTGAAATCAACGGACGATTTGAATCGGTAAGTGACTTAACACAGGTGTCAGGAATCGGTGAAAAGATGGTCGCGAATTTTGAAGAGTTAGTAACTGTTCAATAATCAAGGAGGAATTCAGTTGAATCGAATATCATGGCATCAATATTTTATGGCGCAAACACATTTAATTGCCTTAAGAAGTACCTGTGAAAGATTGACGGTAGGGGCGACCATTGTACGGGATAAGCGTATTATTGCTGGGGGATACAATGGCAGTGTCTCAGGAAGTGCTCATTGTGTTGATGAAGGTTGTTATGTCATCGATGGTCATTGTGTACGGACCATTCATGCAGAAATGAATGCCATATTGCAATGTGCTAAATTTGGTGTGGCAACAGACAACTCTGAAATTTATGTGACGCACTTTCCCTGCTTACAGTGTTGTAAGTCAATCATTCAAGCAGGTATCGTGAAAGTTTATTATGCTAAAGACTATAAAAATCATCCTTACGCGATTGAGTTGTTTGAAGAAGCTAGTGTGAAAACGGAACATGTACCCCTGGATGCCGCAGCCCTTGATCTCGTGCGGAATTTAGAATAATTGAAACCTTGATGAGAAGCAGCGACAATTTGTCGTTGCTTTAATCTAGACAAAAAAGCGATATAGAGGTGAAGGGTGAAACATAAAAGTCATGTGTTTGTTGGGCTCATTTGTGGATTATATGTTTTCCATTTATATAACATGGGAAAGCCGTTTTTAGTTGTTTCTCTGCTTTTCTTAGCTTTACTATATTATGACCGACGATTGTTTTTAAAAGAAGCCCTTATAGGAGCCTTACTTTTACTTATTGTCTTGATCCGTTTTGATGCACTAAATCAAACAGAAGAACGCGTTCAAATGGTCGTAAATCAGCCGTTTACTGTCGAAATTGTTGAAGTATTGCATCATCGACATGACTATCAACAGGTGGTTGCCAAGCGGAGTGGTACAAATGAGAAGGTGATGATTAGTTATTTTGATACGATAACTACACCACTTTATCCAGGACTATTATATACAGTTGTTGGAGAAGTAGAAGCAATTGAAAAAGCGACGAATCCTGGCCAGTTTGACTATCACGACTACCTTAAAACCAAACAGATTCGAACACTTATTCAAGCAGAACGATTTGCGTATGATCGGGCGCAATTTTATCATGTTCCTTTTAAATGGCGAGCACAATTAATGGAACGTATGTCGGAGCGCTTAAGTGATACAGCGAATAAGTGGGTTCAAGCACTTGTGTTAGGAGAGAAATCTGACCTTAAAGAAGAAGCACAGGCGCTTTTTTCGCGTTGGCATATTTCGCACTTGTTAGCGATTTCAGGCTTTCACTTAAGTTTAATTATTATTGGACTTAGCTTTTTATTATCGAGACTATTGGGCATTACAAAGGAAACAATCAGTATCGTTCTTGTGGTGACATTTATTGTTTTCCCTTTTATTGCAGGTGGTTCTCCATCAATTGTTCGTGCTAGTTTAGTGGGAGGATTATCAGCGCTTGCGCTGATTATCAAGACAAGATTTGATGCAATTGATGTCTTAAGTCTGGTCTTTATCTTCCTAGTAGTTATCCAACCTTCATGGCTTCAGCAATTAGGGTTCCAGTTTTCTTTTCTTGTTACGTTTGCGATATTGCTGTCGCGACCTATACTCATACGCTTGCAAGATAACTATAAACAAGTGTTATTTATTGGATTGCTCGCGTTTTTAATGACGTTACCGCTACAAATTTTCCACTTCTATTTAATAAATCCACTCAGTCTTTTACTTAATCCTCTTGTTAGCGTTTTTTTTTCGCTGCTCTTTTTACCGGTTATCTTCATCACATTTGTTGTGGCGCATGTTTTTCCGATAGGCCTTTATCTTTTAGATCCTTTGATAATTGTGTTAGATGCGGTACTCATGAAGGGGATAAGTGTAGTTGATCAAAATCTCTATTACCCCTTAGTTTTAGGTGAAATACCGATGTATATTATTCTTTTATTAGGCCTTGTTACCTTTTTCTTAATGGTTGAAATTGAACGTTGGCGGTCACGAAAAATTGGATGGTGGTTAGTGTTATTGATAACCGTATTAGTGATCGTTAAAATACGTCCTTATTTAAATCCGTTTGGTCAAGTGACAATGCTTGATTTCACACAAGCGAATGTTTTAGTAATTGAGCGACCTTATCGAGAGGGGGTCATTCTTTACGACGTGGGTGGGACGATGTTAAACGATTATCAAACCCCCTCGGATGAGCTCTATCAAACTCGGCTAAAGCCATTTTTAATAAATAGAGGAATTACCGAAATTGATGCGGTTATTTTGTCACATGGCCATCATGACCATATCGGCTCTTTAGCTTTTTTAAGTCAAGACTTTAAAATTGATCAATTAATTACGAGTAACCACTTTGATGCAACGTTATTAAACGGCATTAATATTCCTCATATTCAAGTTGATCAAGGAAAGAGATTTGAAATACGCGGTCAGATATTTGAGGTGTTATCTTCGACAAGTGATTCGGCAGATGAAAACAATCAATCTCTTGTTTTAAAAACGACGATTGGTCCAAAGGATTGGTTATTAACGGGTGACATTACAGAAAAAATTGAGCTAGAAATGATTGTTCGCCATCCTGAACTTGACATTGATATCCTAATGGTTCCACATCACGGCAGTAGAACGTCTTCAAGTTTACAATTTCTACGTCAGATTACACCAAGTGTCGCATTCATTTCAGTAGGTAAGGATAATCGCTTTAATCACCCACATCCTAAGGTGGTTGAACGTTTCTTGCACGAGGGGATTGACCTTTATCGTACAGATCATAACGGTGCAGTAACCTACCGTTATCATATTAAAGAACCAGAAGGAAGCATTGAAGTCTTTTCTAGTAAGTAAGGTAGGAAACACCTCTTGTCAAACCGCATCATCCACGCTAGTATTAAAAGGAATCCTTCGACGTGTAAGACAAGTAAAGGATAGAGAGAGGGGGTGCGTCATTAGGCGGATGACGTCTAATGACCAAAAGATGAAGTATCTTGAAGCTAAAAAGCAAATGAACACTTTAAAGAAATCAGCGGTCTTTGTTTTATATGGTGAAGAGCGTTATTTAATAGAGTCAATGATTAAAGCAATAGTAGAGCAACGATTAACAAATGATGAGCAGACAGAACAGTGGATAACCTATGATCTAGAAGAACAACCGGTCGAAGAAGCGATAATGGAAGCGGAGACTTTCCCGTTCTTTGGGGATAAAAAAGTTGTTGTTTGTGAAAATAGCATGTTTTTAACTGCTAAGCCCTCGAAATCTAAAGTCGAACATAATAGTGAGATCTTGTTGAGTTATCAAGAGCAGCCTGTTGATTTTTCAACACTCATTTTAGTTGTGCCGTATCAAAAGCTGGACGAGCGTAAAAAAATTACTAAACAGCTAAAAAAGAACGCCACTTTTATTGAATGTCAAGCCGTTAATGATTGGGATATCGATAAATGGGTGACTCACTTTGAGGCACAGTTTTCATTAAATTTAGATGGCCAAACAAAGAAATTAATCCAAGAAGAGATTGGTCCGCGTTTGCAACTGTTAGAGAATGAAATGGAGAAATTAGCACTGTTTAAAGGAAATGACGAAACGATTAGTTATGAAGATGCGCAGGCGTTAGTCTCACATTTAGGACAATCATCAGGCCTTAAGTTAGTCGATGCTGTTATCGAAAAGGATATAAAAAAAGCCATAGAGATTTACAAGGATTTGAGTCGATCAAACGAGGAAGAAATTGCATTACTGGCCTTGTTATCGTCACAATTACGTACCATTTATCAGGTTAAAATTTTGATGCAAAAAGGTTATCAACAACAGCAAATTGCTCAACAATTACGCGTGCATAGTTTTGTGGTAAAGATGTCAATGGAGCGAGCAAAACGATTTACAATTGAAGACTTATACCGCGCAATTGATTATTGCGGAGAAACAGATCAGTTGATAAAACAAGGGAAAATGGATAAACCCTTAGCATTTGAAATGTTACTGTATCAGTTGATTCATTGGAAAGTAAAACCAGTCATGTAAAGATATTTAAGGATAACATTAGTATACTTAAATGCAAAAAACGATCCTCTTTAGAAAAGAGGATCGCTTTTAACGTTGGTCATTACTGGTCATTATGCACCAAGTTGGTTAACTTTTTTAGTTAAGCGTGATTTTTGACGATCACCATTGTTGCGATGAACGATACCTTTTGAAACTGCTTTGTCAATTTTTTTAATTGCATTTTTAAGTGCAGTTTTAGCATCTTCAACACTATGTTCAGATACGAATTGTTCAACACGTTTGATGCTTGAACGCATTTCAGATTTAACTGGTGCGTTAAGTGTATGACGATCTTCGTTTAAACGAATACGTTTTTTCGCTGATTTGATATTAGCCATTTATTTTCACCTCCACTTATAAACATCCATAAATATATTATGGAACAGATGATATTGTACCAAAGGTTGGGCGTATTTTCAATATAAATATATTTTTCAAGTAACAATAGCAAGAATAATGAATGAACTGTTCTTGAACAATGCTAAAGATCTGTTAACGTGTAGTTTCAAGAAAAGAATTCGTGAGTTTGATACTTCATTTCTCTAAAAACACGCATAAGCCCTGATACGGCTTATTTTTTATATCGAGTACTCTTTTGTACTATATTGTAATAAGCGTAAAAAAATACCGAAACGAGGTCTTGATTATGCGTATTTTAAAAGTACTTCTAAAAATAATCGTCTTTACAATACGTTAGGTAGCCGTGGATTTATTACCACACAATCCATTAAAAAATTGAAACAACACCTTAAAGAATGGGCACTAGACCCTTCGGGTTGGCGGACGAAAGCAAGTGACGAACCGATTCATTTAACGGCTATTAAAGACGTTCAAAACAATAAAGAAACGTATTATAAAGAAAGATGGATAAAGGAAAATGATTTAGAACAGCGACTCCTTGTAACCTTCTCACCGAAATACAAGCACTATCAAGAAACTATTCGTAAGCGTCAAATTGAACGCGCCTTAAAAAAAGTGGATCATCCTTCGTCACTAAAAAAGAAACGTGCCAATGATCCGTTACGTTTTGTCACAGTTAAACACGCAACAACGGACGGTGAAACAGCTGAAAATATGCAGGTAACACTTGATGAATCCCTTATAGAAAAGGAAGCGCAATATGATGGATTCTACGGTATGTGTACGAACCTAACATCTGATCCTTTAGCATTGATTCGCGTGAATCAACAGCGTGGGAAATCGAAGAGCGCTTCAGAATTATGAAAACAGAGCTGAAATCACGGCCGGTCTATGTAAGATCAGTACGGAAAACAGAACGGGAAAAATGGTAATGGACACGGGGGAAAGGGTGAAGGTATTATGAGTTGATGTTTTAGTAGGATCACTAAATTTTAAATAAAAAAATAAGACTAATATTTGGAATTAAGGGTATTCATATTTATGTAGCTGATTTAAAAATCATATAAAGGAGTGTGGTTATGTGACTTGGTTATATATCGTTTTTGGTATTATATTGTTAACGTCAGGTCTCTGGGGATGGATGGCTAGATTAAAGTGGATGGAGAAGCAGACTAATAAATTAAAAGATTAAGTTTAGATCAATTATTTATCAGGACAATTAAATTAGTAAGTGTAAAATGTTTCTCGAAGGGATCAATTATTGGTAGACACAAATAGAGAGCATTCTATTATTAATGTAGGTCACCACACCAACATTAGAAAAGAGGCTCTCTCATGAGGAATATTATATCAAATATCCAAGAAATGATAAAGAATGGATGGTTGTCCGTTCGGACAATAAACCGTTAACTTTACTTTGGAACCTGTGACGTTTAAATATACAGCGATGCGCGATTATAGGGGTATGAGCCAATTCCCACTAGACGTTTATTTAAGTATGGCTAAATATTAACGCTATAGTGTGCTTGTTGAAGTTAAGGTTGCAGAGATGGAATCAGAGACAGATTATCGTGAAACAGCGCCCGTGATTAGTGAATGGACGACTGTCGACATAAGTCACACGAGTGTCGCTAACATTGTTAAACGAGTCGGTAAAGCTCAAGCAATCGCTGATGCGCAAATGTTAGAAGAACTTGAGATCGCAGATCAATTACCAGAGGGCAAGCCGGTGGATTTTTTATTCGCGGAAGCAGATGGTGTCTATGTAAAAAGGAAATCGAAGTTTCTCAAGCGATTGTTTATGAGGGATGGCATACGAGCGGTAAACGTGTAGCCTTGAAGCACCACATGGTCATGATGAGCACTGAAGTTATGGATGGTTTTTGGAAAGACGAATAAGCGCTAACCGCGCACAAATTGTTACAAATAGTGATGGTGGTGCAGGTTATGGAAGCGAACGATTTCAAGAGACGTTCGCTCAATCTGTGTATCCAGTCTTAGCACAACTTGACCGTTATCATATCGCTTAATCCATTGTTCGCACCTTCGGTGCAAAGCGCTTGACGATGAAAGATGGTGTTAAAGAAGCTATCGAAAATCATGATTTAGATGGTTTTCGACTGTGGGTGGATACATTTGAAAGCACAATTGAAGACGAAACTCAATTAAAAAAACCATGTATTTAGAGGTTATATTGAAAACCAATGGGACCGTATTTTTGATTGGAAAAAGAGAATGAAAGACTCACCTGAAGGTGTTAGAAGTTTGGGAGCGATTGAGTCAAACCAGCGTCGTGTATCTTATCGCATGAAAAAAAGAGGGATGCATTGAAGTAAATCCGGTTGATTAGATATGGTTAAGATATTACAAGGACGTGCAAATGAGACGCATCGCGACGCCTGTATAGCCTCTAACCAGTCAAGTGCTCGAAAGCAGCGTTTAATCAATAAAAGTGTTAGAATGAGTTATTATTTAGCGCAACCTACAAAACCATCTATCGGCGCAAAAAAAGATTGTATAAGTTTGCATGGCGCACATTCAAGTTCGATTGGTACTTTAGTGTAGATAGGGCCAGCAAGCGAAGCGCGGTGGCCGATGGTGTACAAAATAGAGTGCTTAAATAATTGTTTTAATAAGAACATTGAGAACATGTTTACATATATTTAATAAAATGGAAAATAATTTAAATCTATCCCGAAATACGAAATAGTACTCACTTTTATAACAACACAAAACCTCTCTAAACCCTTGTTTTTGAAGGGTTTAGAGAGGTTTCCTTTAAATTAAGTGTCAAACTCGAGATAATGTACCAAAGGTTGGGCGAATTTCAATATAAATATATTTTTCAAGTAACAATAGCTAGAATAACGAATGAACTGTTCTTGAACAATGCTAAAGATCTGTTAACGTGTAGTTTCAAGAAAAGAATTGAATCCTTCGCCGCACACTGATATAATCAAGCTAGTATGCGTGTCCGACGAAAATAGGAGTTGAATGATTTTGACAAAAGCAAGAGACCAAAAACGCGTGCGTAATTTTTCAATTATTGCACATATTGATCATGGAAAGTCGACATTGGCTGACCGTATTTTAGAGAAAACAAAAGCATTAACACAACGTGAAATGAAAGAACAGATGTTAGATGCGATGGATTTAGAACGTGAACGAGGCATCACGATAAAATTGAATGCCGTTCAATTAAAATATCAACATACAGATGGTGAAGAATATATCTTTCACTTAATTGACACACCAGGGCATGTCGACTTTACTTATGAAGTATCGCGTAGCTTAGCGGCTTGTGAAGGTGCGATTCTAGTCGTGGATGCGGCTCAAGGCATTGAAGCTCAAACATTAGCTAATGTATATTTAGCTCTAGATAATGATTTGGAAATCATACCGGTTATTAACAAAATTGATTTACCCAGTGCTGATCCTGAACGTGTTAAACAGGAAATTACCGATGTAATTGGTATTGATGGAGATGAAGCATTACTTGTAAGTGCAAAATCCGGTATTGGCATTGATGCTATCTTAGAAGCTGTCGTTGACCGTATTCCGGCACCAGAAGGCGATGTTGATCATCCTTTACAAGCGATGATTTTTGACTCTCTTTATGATCCGTATCGTGGTGTCGTTTCTTATGTGCGAATCAAGGAAGGAACCGTCAAGTTAGGTGATAAAATTCGCATGATGGCGACGGGGAAAGAGTTTGAAGTAAATGAAATCGGTGTATTTAGTCCGAAGCCAATTAAGTTAGATAAATTAGAAGTCGGAGACGTTGGTTATTTAACAGCATCCATTAAAAATGTTGGTGACGCACGTGTTGGTGATACGATAACACTTGCCAATAATCCAGCATCAGAAGCTTTACCTGGATATCGACGTTTAAATCCGATGGTTTTCTGTGGGTTGTATCCAATTGATGCTAATAAATACAATGATCTACGTGAAGCACTTGAGCGTTTGGAACTAAACGACTCAGCTTTGCAATATGAAGCTGAAACATCACAAGCTCTTGGATTTGGATTCCGTTGTGGTTTCTTAGGACTGTTACACATGGAAATTATTCAAGAACGCATTGAGCGTGAGTTTAACATTGAACTGATCACGACCGCACCAAGTGTAATTTATCAGGTTGAAAAAACAGATGGAGAAGTGATTTCAATTGATAATCCTTCCTATATGCCTGATAATCAAGCGATTGAACGCGTTATGGAACCTTATGTTAAAGCAACAGTAATGGTTCCAAATGATTATGTTGGACCAGTGATGGAGTTGTGCCAGAACAAGCGTGGCGATTTTATCGACATGAAATATCTTGATGATAATCGCGTCAATGTGGTTTATGAGATTCCTTTAGCTGAAATTGTTTATGATTTCTTTGACAAATTAAAATCTCAAACAAAAGGTTATGCCTCATTTGATTATGAGCTTGTTGATTATAAAACATCGAAACTTGTGAAAATGGATATCTTATTAAATGGTGAAACCATTGATGCCTTGTCATTTATCGTACACCGTGATTTCTCATTTAATCGCGGTAAGCAAATTGTTGACAAACTGAAAAGTCTGATCCCACGTCAACAATTTGAAGTCCCGATTCAAGCTGCTGTCGGCAATAAAATTGTTGCGCGTTCAACGATTAAAGCAATGCGTAAAAATGTATTGTCTAAATGCTATGGTGGGGATATTTCACGTAAACGTAAATTACTCGAAAAGCAAAAAGAAGGTAAGAAACGAATGAAAATGGTTGGTTCGGTCGAAGTACCGCAAGAAGCCTTTATGGCCGTACTACAAATGGATGATGAATAACCGGACGGTACAATTTTGAATAGCCCTCACCTAGTAAACATCTGTTTGTTAGGTGGGGGATTCTTTATCGTTCTTGGTACAATCTATCAGGGGTGAAAACACAAGGAAAATGGTGGGGATCGTTCAAAAACCAAGTAGAAATAAGCAAGTTGACCGAACGATCCGTCTATCAATCATCATATTTCGTCTAACTAGTCGTACGACTGGTCAGATCATAGTGAAATATGTTTAACTATAGTCAACATATAAGAAAAGAGGTAATTGTAATGATTACATCCGCATATATCCACATCCCCTTTTGTGAAAAAATTTGTTACTACTGTGATTTCACAAAATTTTTCTATGAAGAGAAAATGGCAGATGATTATTTAGAAGCACTAGCAAACGAAATGAATTATTACCTATCAGATAAACGGCAATCGATGCGGACCATTTATGTTGGTGGTGGAACACCAACAGCCTTAAACATCGAGCAACTCAATCGTTTGCTTGAAATGATTGATGCTCATTTTGATGTGGATAACGTTGAAGAATACACATTTGAAGCAAATCCTGGTGATTTAAATGAAGAAAAAATTATTGCTTTGAAATCACATGGCGTTAACCGTATTTCGATGGGTGTTCAAGTGTTTGATGATGCGCATTTAGAGATGTTAGGGCGATTGCATCGGGTCAAAGATGTCGATAAAAATATAGCTGATTTAAAAAAACATGGCCTTACTAATATTAGTATTGATTTGATGTATGGGTTACCAGAACAAACGCTTGAAGGATTTAAGTATTCGCTTGAAAAAGCCTTAAGTTATGATTTACCGCATTATTCATCCTATGCTCTGCAAATTGAACCAAAGACGATTTTTTATCAACGACATATGAAAGGGAAGTTGCACAAAGCCCCTGAAGAACTTGAAGCGCAAATGTTTGAGGTATTAATTGCAGAAATGAAGAAACATGGAAAACAGCAATATGAAATAAGTAATTTCGCAAAACAGGGTTTTGAGAGTAAACATAATTTAACTTACTGGGACAATGCCCATTACTACGGTTTTGGCGCCGGTGCATCTGGCTATCTACCAGGAATACGTACGATTAACTTACGACCGTTTCCTGCTTATCTTAAGGAAGCAAACAGATCAGGAAAACCAGTACTCCATGAAGAAATCATTGGGAAGAAAGAAGCGATTGAAGAACACCTCTTTCTAGGTTTACGGAAACGCTCGGGTGTAAGTCGAGAAACATTTAAAAAGCATTATGGCTTTGATTACTATCAACTTTATCAGCAAGAAATTAATGACCTCTGTGATAAGGGATGGCTCGAAGAATTTAGAGATGGAATTCGGATGACTGAGCACGGACAACTCTTTGGTAACTCAGTCTTTCAACAGTTTTTATTGCCAGAAGATCTAGATTTAAATAAAGTGATTAAAGATTTTTAAGGCAATTGGATTGACAAGTGGTGATGAATTTGATAATTTATTATTAGAATTAGCACTCGAAAGAGGTGAGTGCTAACAGGAGTGATCATCCATGTTATCGAAGAGACAATTACTGATTTTGCAGGTGATCATCGATGAGTTCATTAAAACAGCCCAGCCGATTGGATCACGTGCGATTTCAAAAAAAGAAGAAGTGACCTTCAGCCCGGCCACAATTCGTAATGAAATGGCTGATTTAGAAGAAATGGGTTTCTTAGAAAAGACGCATTCATCATCAGGACGAATTCCTTCAGAAAAAGGCTATCGTTTTTATGTTGATCATTTGTTGAATCCCGTTCATTTATCGACTGAGGATCGTCATGTGATTTCAAGTGTCTTTGACCGAGATATGGTCGAGTTTGAACAAGTAATTCAAAACTCAGTATCCATGCTGAGTGACTTGACCAACTATACCTCAATTATTTTAGGTCCTGAAGTCTATGAAACAACGTTGAAGCAATTGCAAATCATCCATCTATCGACGACAACGGCTGTAGCTATTTTAGTAACTAGTTCAGGTCATGTGGAGCATCGATCGTTTACGATTCCGCAAGCGATTAATCCGCATGATTTGGAAAAGCTCGTAAATATATTAAATGAGCGACTTGTTGGTGTGCCCATCATTCACTTGGATAAACGGCTTAAACAAGAATTAACGCATATCTTAGATCATTATATCCAAGATATCAATACAGCCTTCAACTATTTAAAGGGTGCACTGCTTGATCAACAGCCAACGAATATCTATGTTGGTGGGATTACAAACATGTTACTTCAACCTGAATTTAACGATGTTGCTAAAATTCACTCACTGTATTCTGTAATTGAGAAAGAAGACATTATGGCGAATATTCTGCGGTCCGAAGACCGAGGGATTCATATTTCAATCGGTCACGAAAATCAAATGATTGAGATGAGCGATTGTAGTTTGATTACCGCCACCTATTCCTTAAAAGGAAATCAATATGGCACAATTGCCTTATTGGGACCAAAGCGAATGGAATATTCAAGAGTCGTTGCGCTACTTAATGCTTTATCAGGGCAAATGACGAATACGTTTCATAATTGGTAGAGATCGTTGATTAACTAGACAATTTATTTTAACTAGGAGGTGACCCTCATGTCGAAAGAAAAAGAAACAATGCATGATGAGGAAACTGTAGATACAAGCAATGACGATATTGAAATCATTGAAGATGAGGCTACGGAGACTGATGAGTCAATAGAAGCAGAGGTAGTTAGTATGGCTGATTATCAAGCTGTTCTAAAAGAAAATGAAGAACTAAAAAATAAGATGTTGCGTATTCAAGCGGAGTATGATAATTTCCGTAAACGTACGCAGCGAGAGAAAGCAGCTGACTTAAAGTACAAATCTCAAGATTTAGCAACTGAACTACTTAATGTAGTCGATAACTTTGAGCGAGCACTTGATACCAAGCCAGATGATGAAAAAGTTCAATCTTATTTTGAAGGCATTGAAATGGTTTATCGCCAATTAATCACAGCATTAAATCAAGCGGGTGTTGAGCCAATTGAAACTGACGGCGAAACCTTTGACCCGAACTTACATCAGGCAGTTATCCAAGTAGAAGATGATTCACAACCAACCAATACGGTGATTGAAACATTGCAAAAAGGGTATCGGTTGAAAGACCGTGTCATTCGACCAGCAATGGTTAAAGTAAATCAATAACTAGAGATTGAAAACATAATCAACAAATATGAGGAGGAAATTTTAAAATGAGTAAAATTATTGGTATTGACTTAGGAACGACAAATTCATGTGTGGCAGTAATGGAAGGCGGGGAAGCAAAAGTTATCCCTAACCCAGAAGGTGCCCGTACAACAGCTTCTGTTGTATCATTCAAAAATGGTGAACGCCAAGTGGGTGAAGTAGCTAAACGTCAAGCAATTACAAACCCTAACACGATTCAATCAATCAAACGACACATGGGTACAGATTATAAAGTAGAAGTGGATGGAAAAGAACATACACCACAAGAAATTTCAGCTGCGATATTACAGTACATTAAATCTTATGCTGAAGACTATCTTGGTGAGACGGTTGAAAAAGCAGTAATTACAGTTCCAGCATACTTTAACGATGCTGAACGACAAGCAACAAAAGACGCTGGTAAAATTGCTGGTCTAGAAGTAGAACGGATCATTAACGAGCCAACTGCAGCAGCTTTAGCCTATGGTATTGATAAAGGTGATCAAGATCAAACAGTGCTTGTTTATGACCTTGGTGGTGGTACATTTGACGTGTCTATCCTAGATATCGGTGATGGTACGTTTGAAGTTGTTGCAACTGCAGGGGATAACCGTCTTGGTGGTGATGACTTTGACCAAGTAATCATTGATTATATGGTTAAAGAATTCAAGAAAGAAAATGGCATAGATTTATCAAAAGATAAAATGGCATTACAACGTCTTAAAGATGCAGCAGAAAAAGCGAAAAAAGATTTATCTGGTGTCGGACAAACACAATTGTCATTGCCATTTATTACAGCTGGTGACGCAGGCCCGTTGCACTTAGAAATGAACTTAACACGTGCTAAATTCGAAGAGTTGTCCGCAGATTTAGTTGAGCGTACAATGGGACCAACACGTCAAGCACTCCGTGACGCAGGCCTGTCAGCTAAAGATATTCACAAAGTATTACTTGTTGGTGGTTCAACACGTATTCCAGCCGTACAAGAAGCAATCAAAAAGGAAACCGGACAAGAGCCTTCTAAAGGGGTTAACCCAGATGAAGTTGTTGCACTTGGTGCGGCAATTCAAGGAGGTGTCTTACAAGGTGATGTAAAAGACGTTGTCTTACTTGATGTGACACCATTGTCACTTGGTATTGAGACCATGGGTGGCGTGACAACCAAATTAATTGAACGTAACACAACGATTCCTACAAGTCATTCACAAGTGTTCTCTACAGCAGCGGATAGCCAAACGGCCGTAGACATTCATGTCTTGCAAGGTGAGCGTGAAATGGCACAAGATAATAAAACGCTGGGTCGCTTCCAGTTAACAGATATTCCACCAGCGCCACGTGGTGTGCCACAAATTGAAGTATCATTTGATATTGATGCAAATGGTATCGTAAATGTTCGTGCTAAGGATTTAGGTACAAACAAAGAGCAATCAATTACCATTAAATCATCTTCAGGCTTATCAGATGAAGAAGTAGAAAAAATGGTGAAAGATGCTGAAGAAAATGCAGAGGCAGACAAAAAGCGCCGTGAAGAGATCGACTTACGTAACGAAGCTGATCAATTAATCTTCCAAACAGATAAAACATTGAAAGATTTAGCTGACAACGTTTCTGAGGAAGAAAAACAAAAAGCTGAAACAGCGAAAGATGAATTAAAAACAGCACTAGAATCAGAAGATCTAGAAGATATTAAAGCGAAAAAAGAAGCACTAGAAGCTGAAGTACAAGCATTATCTGTGAAGCTTTATGAGCAAGCACAGCAACAACAAGAAGCACAAGGTGAAGGTGAAGCATCTAAATCAAGTGATGACGACGTTGTTGATGCAGATTATGAAGAAGTTGACGAAGATTAATTTATAAATAGGTGACAGATAAGGTCAAAGTCAGGTTTTACTTGGCTTTGACTCTTTTCTTGTTATGACTTGCCTCAATCCATGGACAATTGTGAAAACCTATTGTTTTTACTAAATAACTAATGTTATGATAAACTTTATGCTATACAAGAGACGGGAGTGACAGTAATTGAGTAAACGAGATTATTATGAAATTTTAGGTCTATCTAAAGATGCCTCAAAAGAAGAAATAAAAAAAGCGTACCGAAAACTGGCACGAAAATATCATCCAGATGTGAATAAAGAAGATGATGCACAAGATAAATTTAAAGAAGCAAAAGAAGCTTATGAAACACTAAGTAATGATCAGAAGCGTCAACAATATGATCAATTTGGTCATGCCGGCCCACAGTCACAAGGATTTGGTGGCGGATTTGGCGGGGGCGCTGAAGACTTCGGTGGTTTCAGCGATATCTTTGATATGTTCTTTGGTGGTGGTGGCGGTCGACGAGATCCAAATGCACCACGCCAAGGGAATGATCTACAGTATACAATGGTGTTGAATTTTGAAGAAGCTATCTTTGGTAAAGAAACAGACATTACGATTCCAAAAGAAGAAACCTGTGAAACATGTGCTGGTTCCGGTGCAAAACCAGGCACGCAACCAGAAACATGTCAACATTGTCATGGCTCAGGTCAACTTAATGTTGAACAGAATACGCCATTTGGCCGTGTGGTAAATAAACGGGTCTGCCATCACTGTAATGGTACCGGAAAGCAGATTAAAGAGAAATGTGAAACCTGCCATGGTCGTGGTAAAGTTAAAAAACAAAAGAAAATTCACATTAACATTCCAGCAGGGATTGATAATGGTCAACAAATTCGTGTGCCTGGAAAAGGGGAACCGGGTGCAAACGGAGGGCCAGCAGGTGATTTGTATGTGGTCGTCCAAGTAAAACCGCATGAGTTTTATCAACGTGAAGGCGATCATATTTTCTGTGATATGCCAATTACTTACTCACAGGCAGCGCTAGGTGATGAGATTGAAGTACCTACCGTTCATGGTAAAGTGAAACTGAAAGTACCGGCTGGTACACAAACAGGTAAGACATTCCGGTTAAAAGGTAAAGGCGCACCGAATGTAAGAGGCTATGGTCACGGTGATCAACATGTCAAAATTCGTGTGATTACACCAACAAATCTTTCAGATCGTCAAAAAGAACTTTTACGCGAATTCAATGAAATAAGTGGCAATGAGCCAATGGATGAGCATGGTGATTCTTTTTTTGATCGGGTGAAACGTGCTTTTAAAGGTGAATAAATTATAGAGAAATGAGTGAAGCGTCATGAACTGGTCAGAATTTTGTATTCATACGACAAATGAAGCAATTGAACCGATTTCGAATATTTTGCACGAGGCAGGTGCAAGTGGTGTTGTGATTGAAGATGCTGAAGATCTTTTAAAAGAAAGACCGACAACCTTTGGTGAAATGTATGAGTTAGACCCAAACGATTATCCTGAAGAAGGTGTCATTTTAAAAGCGTACCTTCCAGTAAATAGCTTCTTAGGTGAGACAGTTGAACAAATTAAAGAAGCAATTAATCAGCTGTTAATCTATAATATTGATTTAGGTATGAACAAAGTTTCGATCAGTGAAGTGAATGAAGAAGCATGGGCAACTGCGTGGAAAAAATATTATAAGCCGGTGAAAATTTCAAATAAAATCACAATTACACCGACCTGGGAAGATTATCAGCCGGTGTCAACTGATGAGATTATTATTGAGTTAGATCCAGGGATGGCATTTGGTACAGGTACACATCCAACGACCGTTTTAAGCATGCAAGCGCTAGAAAGTTACATTAAACCGGATCAAACAGTCATTGATGTAGGGACAGGCTCTGGAGTTTTAAGTATCGCAGCGGCTAAACTTGGGGCAAAGACGGTCTACGCATATGACTTAGATCAAGTAGCTGTTGACTCAGCGCGTATCAATACAAAAATCAATCAAGTTCAGGAACAAATCACTGTAAAGCAAAATAACTTATTGGACGACATCGCGATCATTCCTGACGTGATTGTTGCTAATATTCTCGCTGAGATTATTCTTCGATTTGAAAAAGAGGCGTTCCATCTATTAAAGCCAGGCGGTATCTTTATCGCTTCTGGAATTATCAGCCAGAAAAAAACGCAAGTGAAAGAAGGTTTAATTGCAGCTGGTTTTACCATTTTAGACGTGAATGAAATGGAAGATTGGGTGTCAATTACAGCCCGAAAATCAGAATAATAAATGAGGATGACGATAGATGCAACGTTATTTTGTTGACTCGAAAAATTGGCAAGGTCAGGATGTTTTAATTTCTGGAGAGGATGTCCATCATATCACTCGGGTAATGCGCTTGACCTTAGGTGATAAGGTGTTGTGTAGTGATAATGCAGCTAGACAGGCAATTTGTGTTATTACTGTGATGGGTGAAGCTGTTCAACTCACTGTTTCAGAATGGTTAAGTGAAAAGACGGAGTTAGCTGTTAAAGTGACCTTGGTACAAAGCTTGCCGAAAGGTGATAAACTGGAATTGATTGCACAAAAAGCAACAGAACTAGGTGTAGCAGCTATCATTCCTTTCCAAAGTGAACGAGCAATTGTGAAATGGGATGAAAAAAAACAGAAAAAAAAGATAGAACGTCTGCAGAAAATCATTAAAGAAGCGAGTGAACAATCACACAGAAGTCATATGCCGGTTATTGAGCCGGTTCACCACTTGAAAGATCTGTTAGAGAAGGCGCCGGCATATGATCATTTACTGATTGCTTATGAGGAAACAACACGTGCGTTATCTTCAAAACGGTTAAGTCATTACTTTAATCAAATGACCCCAGGGGATACAGTGCTTGTTGTGATTGGACCTGAAGGTGGTTTAACAGAAGCAGAAGTTGCGGCATTTTATCAGCATGCGTTTTACCCGGTTCGTTTTGGGACACGTATTTTGAGAACTGAAACAGCGCCTTTATACTTTTTAAGCGCACTATCTTATTACTTCGAGGAAATGGAGTGAAGACAATGACCAGCGTTGCTTTTCATACATTGGGTTGTAAAGTGAATCAATACGAAACAGAAGGTATTTGGCAGTCATTTAAAAAACAAGGCTATGAACGGGTTGATTTTGAGTCGATTGCTGATGTGTATGTGATCAATACGTGTACCGTCACTAATACAGGGGATAAGAAATCTCGACAAATCATTCGACGAGCGATTCGTAAAAATCCGGAAGCCGTTGTTTGTGTAACAGGGTGTTATGCACAAGTCTCACCCGGCGAGGTCATGGAAATTCCTGGTGTTGATGTCGTTGTAGGGACGCAAGACCGGAATAAAATGATTGCCTACATAGAAGAACATCAAGAGACACGTCTGCCTGTTAACGGGGTGTCAAATATCATGAAAAATCGTATCTTTGAAGAGATGGATGTACCAGAATTTTCCGATCGAACCCGAGCAAACCTTAAAATTCAAGAAGGGTGTAACAATTTCTGTACGTTTTGTATCATTCCGTGGTCAAGGGGATTGTTACGTTCTAGAGAACCGGAACATGTAATTGAACAAGCACAGCAACTGGTTGACGCTGGCTATAAAGAAGTGGTCTTAACAGGGATTCATACAGCTGGGTATGGTGAAGATTTTACTGATTATGATTTTGCTGATCTATTGAATGATTTAGAAACAAAAGTGCAAGGATTAAAACGGATTCGGATCTCATCAATTGAGGCCAGTCAGATTACAGAGAAAGTCATGCGGGTGATTGATGATTCCGAAAAAATTGTTAGACACTTGCACGTGCCCTTACAAGCAGGGTCAGATTCCGTTTTAACAAGAATGCGCCGCAAGTACACCACAGCTTTCTACCAGCAACAAATTAATCGCTTAAAAGAAGCCTTACCTGGACTTGCTGTCACATCAGATGTCATTGTCGGTTTCCCCGGTGAAACGGAAGCAGAATTTAATGAAACCTATCAATTCATTCAAACAATTGGCTTCTCTGAGTTACATGTTTTTCCATTTTCTAAACGTACCGGCACGCCAGCAGCAAAAATGGAAGACCAGGTTGATGATGAAGTAAAACATGACCGGGTACATCAGTTGATGACGCTTTCTGAACAACAGGCTAAACAGTATGCGTCAAATTTTGAAGGTGAAATTGTGGAAGTCATTCCAGAAGAAGTTGAAACAATTGCTGGTGAGAATTATCTGATTGGCTATTCTGATAATTATATGAAGCTCAGGTTTAAAGGAGAAAGAACGCTAATTGGTGAAATTGTGAGAGTTAAACTCACAAAAGCTGGTTATCCCTTCAGCGATGGAGAATTTGTTAAACTATTAGTAGACCCGCAATTAACCACACTTTAAAGCAAGATTAGCTAAGAAATATCTGCATCATTTAAATTAAAGCATTGACCTTGAAATCGCTATATATTATAATGTCATAGAGACATTTTACCAGTAGGTAAAGTGTCCGTAAAAACTGTTGGATGCTTCGGAGGGAGGGAAATTAGCATGTCAAATACTACTCGCGTACGTAAAAACGAGTCTCTTGAAGATGCTCTTCGTCGCTTTAAACGCAGTGTGTCAAAATCAGGTACAATCTCTGAATACCGCAAGCGTGAATTTTATGAAAAACCTAGTGTTCGTCGTAAGAAGAAATCAGAGGCGGCTAGAAAACGCAAGTAATATCATATAAGAAATTATATTTCTTATTAAGAGGGTGTAGGAAGAAATGTCATTACTAGAAACTCTTAACCAAGATATGAAAGACGCCATGCGAAGTAAAGATAAGCAAAAGCTTAGTGTAATTCGCATGGTCAAAGCTTCACTTCAAAACGAAGCGATAAAACTTGGAAAAGATACTTTATCAGAAGAAGAAGAATTGACGGTGTTAGCTCGTGAGCTAAAACAACGTAAAGATTCCCTCCATGAATTTAAAGAAGCTGGTCGTGACGATCTTGCAGATAATCTTGCTAAAGAGATTGAAATTTTGCAAGTCTACATGCCAAAACAGCTTACGGAAGAAGAGCTAGAAGCGATTGTTGTTGAAACAATTGCATCCGTTGGTGCAACTTCTAAGCAAGAGATGGGTAAAGTGATGGGTGCGTTGATGCCGAAAGTAAAAGGCAAAGCGGATGGAACTGAAGTTAATAGACTCGTTCAAAAACATTTATCATAGACGATTGCGAAATCTCAAAAAAAGTAAAAAAGTCCTTATTCGATTATTGAATAAGGACTTTTTTTTTTCTTCATGATATACTGATAAAGTAACCTGGAAACAATCGTCTTTGTTAGGAATTTTTTAAAACAGGAGGTGAAAACATGAAGAGGAAACTGACGTTATTTTTCTTAAGTTTAGTGATGATTGTTGGAATAAGCGTCGCTTTTTTTACTAGCGTTGCTGATGCTTCAGGTGAAGGTAAATTGGTGTATGTTGTGCCGCTTGAAGATGAAGTTGAACGTGGTTTAGAAGCATTTTTAAGACGTGCAACTGAAGAGGCAACAGAAAATAATGCTGATCACATCATCTTTGAAATTAACACGCCCGGAGGAGTCGTTAATGCTGCGAGTAACATTGGAGATCTATTGAGTGGTATTGAGATTACTACCACAGCTTACATAACGAATCGTGCATTATCAGCAGGTTCTTATATCGCCTTATTCGCAGACAACATATATATGAGTCCACAAGCAACAATGGGGGCTAGTGGCATCATCACTGGTGACGGAAATGCTGCGGATGATAAAGCGCAGTCATATTGGTTAGAAGCGATGGGAAGTGCTGCTGAAGCTAAGGGGCGTGAACGTATTTATGCTGAAGCAATGGCAGATGCGAGCATCGATCTACCAGAATACAATGCACCTGAAGGTAGTTACTTAACGCTTGGGCCCACAGCAGCACTTGAAGTCGGTTATTCTCAAGGTACAGTGAACCATCGAACAGAGCTTTTAGCAGAACTAGATTTGACTGGTGCTGAAATTGTTGAGGTCGAGGTCACATTGGCTGAGAATGTTGCGCGGTTTTTAACCAACTCTGTCGTGATTTCAATTCTCCTATCTTTAGCTGGCTTAGGTTTGATTGTTGAACTGTACTCACCTGGATTTGGTGTCGCTGGGTCAACGAGTATTATCGCATTGATTTTATTCTTTTATGGCCATACCGTTGCGGGTCTTGCTGGCTATGAAGTGTTTGTATTACTGATCGTAGGTATTGCCCTGGTTGCCATTGAATTCTTTGTCCCTGGTGGGATTTTAGGTGGAATAGGGACACTGAGTATTATTGCCTCGCTATTTATGGCATCAGGGAACGTCGCAGCAATGAGCTTTAGTATTTTAATCGCTATGGTTGTCAGCTTAACGTTAGCTGTGATTCTTTACAAACGAATTGGCCTACAAAAAGGATTATTGCGGTACATCATCTTATCTGACCAAGAAACAACAGAGAGAGGCTATGTCTCGAACCAAGAAAGAAAAGATTTAGCTGGACAAGTCGGGGTTACCTTAACACCACTAAGACCTGCAGGGACAGCGCGATTTAATCATGAACGTGTCGATGTTGTTACTGAAGGGGGATTTATTTCCCAAGACCAACCTGTTATGATTGTAAAAGTAGCGGGTGGTAGAGTTATTGTTCGCGAACAAGAAACTAAGGAGGAATAAAACATGGATCAAGGATTTAACACAGCAGCAGATTTCTTACCAATTATTTTAATTGGTGTCATTATCATTGCACTCGTTATTTTGTTAACGTTTATTCCAGTTGCGCTATGGATTAGTGCGATTGCAGCAGGGACAAAAGTAAGTATCTTTACACTAGTCGGTATGCGCTTACGTCGCGTTGTACCAGCACGGGTCATCAACCCATTAATTAAAGCACATAAAGCGGGTGTTGATGCCGATACGAATCAATTAGAGTCCCACTATTTGGCGGGTGGTAATGTTGACCGCGTCGTTAATGCTTTAATTGCAGCGCAACGAGCAAACATTGAGCTTAGCTTTGAACGTGCGGCGGCGATTGACTTAGCCGGTCGTGATGTTTTACAAGCGGTTCAAATGAGTGTTAACCCTAAAGTTATTGAAACGCCATTTATTGCAGGTATTGCTATGGATGGTATTGAAGTTAAAGCAAAAGCACGTATTACCGTCCGTGCAAATATTGATCGCCTTGTCGGTGGTGCCGGTGAAGAAACAGTCATCGCACGTGTTGGTGAAGGTGTTGTTAGTACAATTGGTAGTTCAAATTCACATAAGCAAGTATTAGAAAATCCTGATTCGATTTCACATAATGTTCTAAATCGTGGTTTAGATGCTGGGACAGCATTTGAAATTCTATCGATTGATATTGCTGATGTTGATATCGGTAAAAACATTGGTGCCATTCTGCAAACGGATCAAGCAGAAGCAGATAAAAATATCGCCCAAGCAAAAGCGGAAGAACGTCGTGCGATGGCTGTGGCAGAAGAGCAAGAAATGGTTGCGCGTGTTCAAGAAATGCGTGCGAAAGTGGTTGAAGCAGAAGCTGATGTACCACTTGCACTTGCAGAAGCATTACGCTCAGGTCATATGGGTGTCATGGACTACATGAACTATAAAAACATTGGTGCAGATACTGAAATGCGTGATTCAATCGGTAAAATGACTGAAGACGATTCAGATGAAGAGTAAACAATGCAGATAGAAAGAGAGGAGTTTTAACGATGGAAGATGTTCTAATCCCATTAATCACCTTTCTTTTGGTTATCGGTTCAAGTGTATTTAAGTCAAAAAGTAATCAGTCTAAAGAAGATCAACGACGCTCTGAACAAAGGCCAAAACAAACACCAACGGTTTCAAATCCGAATCCAGGCCGTGTCGACCCAATCAGAGGTGAGGCAGAGACTGAGATGGTGATGCCTGACGGAGATCATCAAGATCAATTAGAACGGCTGAGAGAAAGTTTGAACCTTCAATCAGAACAAAAACAGGCGCAAAAAAATTCGCAAGCAAAGAAAATTGAGCGTCGAACACCATTAAAAAGTAGAACAAACAAAAAAAGAAAAACTGCAAATTCGTCTCAACCACTCAAAAAGCAATTATTACGTGGTGGTGTAAGATCTAGTGTTGTTATGGCTGAGGTTTTATCAAAACCTCGTGCAAAACGACCTTATGGCCGTAACAATCAAATTTAGTATTTTAAGCAGCAAATCCTGTCTAGGATTTGCTGCTTTTTTTAGCAGTGATCAAATTTTTGCAACTAAGTGAAGAGAATGGTAAAGTAAACGTACGCATCTTCGCTGATGTGAATATGTATTTTGCAAGGAGCTTACAGTATGTCAGAACCGATTCATTTAATCGATTTAGCATTAAACGACCAACATGAAGGTCAAATGTTATTTGGAACTGAAGATAATCATTTGAAAATAATAGAAACAGCGCTAAACATATCAATTATTACCCGCGGGGAAGAAATTCGTGTTCAAGGTGATGAAGCGGATGCAAAAGTAGTTGAAGATGTTTTACATGCGTTGTTAAGCATTGTACGTCGGAATATTATTATTTCTGAACGCGATGTAATTTATGCGATTGAATTAGCAAAAAAAGATAATATTGATCAACTGTATACCTTGTTTGATGAAGAAATTATGCGCAACAATCTAGGGAAAGCAATCCGTGTTAAAACAATCGGCCAACGTGATTACGTCAACCAGATGCGTCATAATGATTTGGTCTTTGGAATTGGCCCGGCTGGTACAGGGAAAACGTATTTAGCGGTTGTGATGGCTGTACGGGCTTTGAAAAAGGGTGAGATTAAGCGAATTATCTTAACACGCCCAGCTGTTGAAGCAGGAGAAAGCTTAGGATTTTTACCTGGTGATTTAAAAGAGAAAGTCGATCCGTATTTACGACCGTTGTACGATAGTCTGCACGATGTGCTTGGTAATGAACATACCACCCGTTTAATTGAACGTGGAACAATAGAGATTGCTCCACTTGCCTACATGCGTGGACGTACCTTAGATGATGCTTTTGTTATCTTGGATGAAGCGCAGAATACAACACCTGCGCAAATGAAAATGTTTTTAACGCGTCTAGGGTTTGGTTCTAGAATGGTGGTAACTGGTGATATTACTCAGATTGATTTACCACGAGGGATTGAATCTGGGTTACGCTATATTGAATCGCGATTAAAAGGTGTCGAAGATATTGGTTTTACTTACCTAAAACAACAAGATGTTGTGCGACATCCCATCGTCCAAAAAATTATTGCAGCATGTGAAGATGATGCATAAGTTAGGGCTTTGTTAAGAAGGTCATCAATTAAACTGATGGCTTTTCTTTTTCGTTAAGGTGCTTTATTTTAAAAAATTAATAACTCACTAGTCATTTTGTGGTAAAATATAGCTATTAGTGACTAACTTAAGTATTCAAAAGATGCGAAATGAGGGAGTACTTATCGTGAAATCTTTAAAAGAAAGCTTAAAAGCGTATCGGCATATTATCGAAATCTTATTAACGTTATTCGTGATAGCACTTGCGTTATTTGCGATTACTTTTTCTAACGTGTCTACAGAGACCTATGAAGTGGAACGATTTAGTATAGCAACTGAGACAATCCGTTCACCGATTACGATTGAAGACCAGCAAGCAACTGAACGTCAACAACGTGAAGCTGTTCAATCTGTTGAGGATCGTTACGTTACCCTAGGTGACATAACGACGGAACAGTTGGCGATGGTGGAGGAATTTTTTAATGCGATTGAGGTTGTTAATCAGCCAGTCTTAGTTGAAGAAACTGAAGAAGAACCAACTTCAACTGGGGATGAAACAGCTCCGGAAACTGAAGACGAAGAAGTCTATCGCAGTTTATCGATGACTGAGAAATTACAACAAATGAACGAACTTATCTCAAGTGACTTATCAACAATTTTATCTGAAGAAGAATTAACACGTTTGATCGACATGGATGCAGGTGAGCGCAGTAGCAGTTACACGTTACTTACCACGACGCTGAACGAATTGTTTAATGAAGGTATTACTAGAGAAGATTTAGTTGAACAAAAACAAGAACTAGCCTCTCGGTTCCAGTATGCTTCCTTACCTAATGATATCCGTGATGCGCTAGAAACGTTAGGGCGATCGATACTCGTTGAGAATTCATTTTTCTCGATAGAACGAACAATGGATGCAGAACGACAAGCGCTTAACAATGTTGAACCGCAAATGATTCGCGCCGGCGAGGTCATTGTGAGGGAAGGACAAACCATTACGAATGATATATATTCTAAACTAGAGCTCGTAGGGTTACTTAACAGTGACCGAAATGTATATCCAATCGTCGGCTTAGGTTTATTTGTTATATTACTAACGGGCTTATTAGGTTATAGTTATTTCACTTACATGAGAAAAACAAGAAGACAATTGAAACAATGGATCGCTATCTTAATTATTGTACTGCTTAGCCTAGTTGTAATGAAATTTAGCAGTTTCTTCTATACAGATAATAATCATATTTATTTGTTGATGCCAATTGCGGGTTCGGCAATGTTATTAAAATTGTTATTTAGAGAAAGAATTGCAATTATTCATGCGATTTTCTTTGCCATTGTGGCAACAATTATTTTTAATGGTGAAATCCCTGGAGCCTTAAACTTGGAAGCCGGTATTTATCTATTATTGTCACAGTTAAGCGGGTTGGTGTTATTAAAACAAATTGAGGGAAAAGTAACACTTATTAGAGCGATGGTGTTAACTTTAACTGTAAATGTGCTCGTTGTGACAAGTTTTATTTTAATGGCTTATGAGAGTTACCAATGGATTAACTTACTTCAATACAGTGGTTATGGGGTTGCAGCAGCTGTTATTGCAGGTATCGTTACAATTGGGACCTTACCTTTCTTTGAGTCGATTTTGGGAATATTATCGGATGCGAAGTTACTTACCTTGGCGAACCCAAACCATCCTCTGCTAAAAAAAATATTGACAGAAGCCCCAGGCACCTATCATCATAGTGTCATGGTAGCAAACTTAAGTGAAGCAGCCTGTGAAGCGATTGGTGCAAACGGATTGTTTGCGCGTGTAGCCTCCTATTTTCATGATATCGGTAAGACTGATCATCCCCATTACTTTATTGAAAACCAAATGGGCATTCAGAACCCGCATGACTTTTTAGCGCCCGAACAAAGTGCAACCATTATCTTGTCACACCCACTGGATGGGTCACGCATTTTGAAAGAGCATCATTTGCCAAAAGAAATTATTGATATTGCCGAACAACATCATGGCACATCGCTAGTGAAATACTTTTATTATAAGGCGAAAGAGACTAAAGATGATGTACGCCCTGATCAATTCCGTTATCCAGGACCAAAACCAAAAACAAAAGAAAGTGCTGTGATTTCAATTTGTGATTCGGTCGAAGCGGCAGTCCGCTCGATGGATGACCCGAGTAAAAAACGAATTGATGCACTTATTGATAACATTATTCAAGATCGCTTACAAGATCATCAGTTGGATGATTCGATGTTAACCTTTAAAGAATTATCAAAGGTGAGGGATACGATCAGTGAAACGTTAAACGGTATTTATCATTCAAGAATCAAGTACCCAACAGGCAAGGAGGAAGATAAAGATGTTAATTGAATATAATGACGAAACTAATCAAGTCACACAAAAACATCTTGATTTAGTTGAGCAGTTATTGCAACATGCTGCAAAAGAAGAAGCAATCAAGGGAGATACCGAAGTAGCCGTTAGCTTTGTTGATAATAAAAAAATCCAAGAAATTAACCGCGATTATCGTGGGATTGATCGTCCAACCGATGTGATATCCTTTGCTTTAGAAGATGAACATGAAGAAGAAATGGTGATTGCTAACACCCCAGATATGCCTGTGGTGTTAGGTGATATAATTATTTCAATTGATCGCACAACAGAACAAGCTAGGGAGTACAATCATAGTTTTGAACGTGAACTTGGTTTCTTAGCTTTACATGGGTTTTTGCATTTATTGGGTTATGATCATATTGAAGCGGATGACGAAGAAATGATGACAAAAAAACAAGAGGATATTCTCCATGGCTTCGGATTATCAAGAAATTAAAAAGAAGAGTGTCGGATTAAAATATGCAGCCAACGGATTGAAATATGCCCTGACCAATGAAATTAACATGCGTGTTCACGCATTAATTGTCTGTGTCGTTATTGTGTTTGGTTTTATCTTGCGTGTCAACTTTACGGAATGGGTCTTACTCTTTTTAACATTTGGATTAGTATTAACAGCGGAAGTCTTTAATACCGCCGTTGAAGTAATGTTAGATCACCTGGCGCCTGAGCGTCATCCAAAGGTAGGTATTATTAAAGATTTAACTGCTGGTGGGGTATTGGTCGCTAGTTTGATTGCGTTTATTATCGGATGTATTATTTTTATACCAAAAATCATTAGCTATGTATTTTAAGAATATGGAGGAACAACAATGACAGAACAACCCTTTAAATCAGGATTTATCACAATTGTGGGACGACCTAATGTTGGAAAGTCAACATTTTTAAACCGTGTGATTGGTCAAAAAATTGCGATTATGAGTGATAAAGCGCAAACGACACGTAATACGATTCAAGGTGTACTTACCTTAGATGATGCCCAAATTGTGTTTATTGATACACCAGGTATTCACAAGCCTAAACATAAACTAGGAGATTTCATGGTCAAACTTGCAGAAAATACATTAAATGAAGTTGATGCAATTATGTTCATGATTAATGCTGAAGAAGGTTTTGGCCGTGGTGATCAATACATCATAAATCGTTTAGAAAACATTAAAAAACCAGTTTATTTAATTATAAATAAAATTGATCGTATTCATCCAGATAAACTATTTGAATTAATCACGATTTATAAAGATAAGTACCCATTTAAAGAAATCGTACCGATTTCAGCACTCGAAGGAAATAATGTCGATCACTTGCTCGACGTCTTAAAAGATCAGTTATCCGAAGGCCCGCAATACTATCCAGCTGATCAAGTGACCGATCATCCGGAACGATTTATTGTAGGCGAACTTATTCGTGAAAAGGTGCTCGAGCAAACGCGTGAAGAGGTACCGCACTCGATTGCGGTGGTGATTGAAGATATCGAAAAAAACCCTGATGAAAAAATACTCGTTCGCGCAGTAATTGTGGTTGAGCGCAGCACACAAAAAGGTATCATCATCGGTAAACAGGGAAGCATGCTTAAAAAAATCGGCTCCGATGCACGCCGCGATATTGAGCGCCTGCTTGGAAACAAAGTATATCTCGAATTATGGGTGAAAGTTCAAAAAGATTGGCGTAACAACGACCGCTATTTAAATGAATTTGGTTTTAACCGGGAAGATTATTAACCCAGATTGAACTAAAGGATGGCTGAGAAATGTTTGAGAAACTAGAAGGCATTATCATAAGAACGCAAGATTATGGTGAAACGCATAAGATCGTCACGTTATTTAGTAAACGATTAGGAAAGCTAGCAGTCATTGCAAGAGGGGCAAAAAAACCTAAAAGTCGAATGGCTGCTGTTTCTCAAGCATTTATCCACGGGGAGTATTTAATCCAACTTGGTCGTGGCATGGGTGTGATGCAACAAGGGGAAGTAATCATGTCACATCGGAAAATTAGAGAAGATATTGTGAAAACAGCTTATGTCAGCTATCTAGCGGAATTAACTGATAAATTAATTGATGAAAAGAAACCGAATGCATTTATTTTCAACCAGTTAGAGGCATCAATAGCGGGTATTGAAGAAGATAAAGATCCGGATGTAATATTGATGATGTATGAAATAAAGTTGTATGCGCTACAAGGATTTCAACCTATTCTTGACCATTGCATACATTGTGGTCGCACAGAAGACTTGGTTTGTTTCTCTATTCATCAAGGAGGGACGCTTTGTAATCGCTGTGTGAGTCAGGATCAATATGCAGTAAAACTGTCTCCTCAACAATTGAAGCTGTTACGCATGTTTAGTACGGTCGGGCTTGAGCGGGTACAGAACATATCAGTTAAATTAGAAAATAAAGTTGTTTTAAAGCAGTTGCTTGCCGACTATTTAGATCAACACGGCGGTATTTTTTTAAAGTCAAGAAAGTTTTTAGCCCAGCTTAATCAGTTGAATTAGCTTGACAAATTGATGAAGTTCGCTTACGATTTTATGTGATAGTAAGCGTGTGACGATGGAGAAAAGTAAAAAGTAATCGGTTAGTTGAGCGAACTTGGAATGGTGAGAGCCAAGTGTAACCAAACTTTTGAATAGGCACTCTTGAACACGTATTGTAAAAGTGACTAAAGCGCTAATGCTTTAGTAAGTAGGGTGGAACCGCGGAAATCCCGTCCCTATGTCTTAAACACTTAAGACATAGGGACGGGATTTTTAAGTGTTTAAAGCGCGTTCAATTATAAGGAGGATATCACCATGCATATTCAAGAAATGATTTTGACATTACAAGAACATTGGTCAAATCAAGGATGTATTTTAATGCAAGCGTATGATACAGAAAAAGGAGCAGGAACCATGTCACCGATGACATTGTTACGGAGTCTTGGACCAGAGCCGTGGAATGTTGCGTATGTCGAACCTTCACGTCGACCAGCTGATGGTCGTTATGGTGAAAATCCTAACCGTCTGTATCAACACCACCAATTCCAGGTAATTATGAAACCTTCACCAGATAATATCCAAGAGCTTTATTTGGAATCGTTAGAAAAACTAGGGGTTGATCCATTAAAGCATGATATTCGTTTTGTTGAAGACAATTGGGAGAACCCCACACTCGGCGCAGCCGGACTGGGATGGGAAGTTTGGTTAGATGGGATGGAGATTACCCAGTTTACTTACTTCCAACAAATTGGAGGGCTAGAAGCTCGACCGGTTGCTGTGGAAATCACTTACGGAATGGAACGGTTGGCTTCATATATTCAAGACAAAGAGAACGTCTTTGATTTAACATGGACAGAAGGCGTTACCGTTCATGATATCTTTTATCAACCGGAATTTGAACACTCAAAATATACCTTTGAAGTATCGGATACAGACATGTTGTTTGATTTATTTGGAAAATATGAACAGGAAGCAAAGCGTGCGATGGAAGCTGGACTCGTCTTTCCTGCTTATGACTATGTACTGAAATGCTCGCATACATTTAATTTGTTAGATGCAAAAGGTGTAATCTCAGTTACTGAACGAACAGGTTACATTGGGAGAGTCAGAGTGTTAGCGCGTGAGATTGCGAAGCTTTATGTCGATGAACGAGAAAAGCTCGGTTTTCCGATGTTGAAGGAGGATACAAATGGAGTCAACTAATGTTTTATTTGAAGTTGGTTTAGAAGAGATGCCAGCACGTTTTTTAGCTGACACTGAAGCGCAGCTATTAGAAAAGACATCCGCATGGCTAAATGATGCCCGGTTAAGTTTTACAGCAATTGACACGTTTGTTACGCCGCGTCGTTTAGCAGTGTTGATTAAAGGATTGGCAACTGAGCAACCCGATTTGTCAGAAGAAGCAAAAGGACCTCAAAAATCGATTGCTGTTGATGCTGAAGGTAATTGGACCAAAGCGGCTATGGGATTTGCTAAAGGTCAAGGACAACCTGTCGAGAACTTATTTTTCCAAACGTATAATGATGTTGAATATGTCTATGTTAATAAATTTATTAGCGGTAAAGAAGCAACGAGTATTTTGCCTGACTTTAAATCTGTAATCTTATCGTTAAACTTTCCGAAAAATATGCGCTGGGCTGACCGTAACTTGCGTTTTGTGCGTCCGATTAAATGGTTACTCGCCTTAAATGATGAAGCTATTATTCCTTTTGAAATTGAAGGTGTTAAAACGGATCGATTCACGAAAGGTCATCGTTTCTTAGGAAAGACAGTTGCGCTTAAAACAGCTACTGATTATGAATCGCTGCTACGACAAGAATATGTCGTTGCCAATGTAGATCAGCGTAAACAAATCATTGTCGATCAAATCGAAGCAATTGCAACAGAAAAAAATTGGAAGATTAATATCGATGAGGACTTACTTGAAGAAGTTACGCAACTGGTTGAGTTACCAACAGCCTTTTCAGGTCACTTTGATCCAGCATTTCTGATCGTGCCAGAAGAAGCACTTATTACCTCAATGCGCGAGCATCAGCGTTATTTCCCGGTGCGTGATGTTGCTGGTCAATTGCTACCTTACTTTATTGCAATAAGGAACGGAAATGCTGAGCATATTGAGACGGTTGCCCGTGGCAATGAAAAAGTACTCAACGCTAGATTAAAAGATGCTGTTTTCTTTTATGAAGAAGATCAAAAGCACTCGATTGAAGAGAATAATGAAAAATTAACGCGTATGGTCTTCCAAGAAAAATTAGGAACATTGGCTGAAAAAGTTAATCGCGTTGCAGCAATTTCAACGACGATTGCCAATGAATTAGATCTAAATGAAGCTGCACAAATAAACGTTTCTCGAGCTGCTGAAATCAGTAAGTTTGATTTAGTAACGCAAATGGTAAACGAATTCACTAATTTACAAGGGGTCATGGGTGAGAAATATGCCTTACTCATGGGGGAACCTGAAGAGGTTGCAATGGCAATTAACGAACAATATATGCCACGCCATAGCCAAGACAAAACCCCGTCAACGACTATTGGTCAGATTCTGAGTGTAGCTGATAAAATGGATACGATTGTTGGTTCAATTGCTGTTGGTTTAATTCCAACAGGGTCGCAGGATCCTTATGCCTTACGCCGTCAATCATTAGGTGTGATTCAAATCGCAAAACATGCGGAGTGGAACGTGTCATTTGAAACGTTATTAAATCATGTGCTTGAACTATTTATCACCACTGACATCGACATTGAGAATCCAGATCAGGTAAAAATGCAAGTGAAGGACTTTTTCATGCAACGGATGTTGTATTTAGCAAAGGAAAACCATATCCAAGCCGATACAATGAGAGCGGTTATGCATAACAATCTTGGTGTGGTTCATGACACTTTTGAAATTGCGTCAATTTTAGAAGCTAAACGTCAAGATCCAAGTTTTAAAGCGACACAGGAAGCAATAGTAAGGGCCATGAATTTGGCGAAAAAAGCAACAACAAACGATGTTAAACCAACGCTTTTTGAAAATGAATTTGAAGAGCAACTTTACCTGCGGATCAAAGATATGGAAGGGTCATTCAATCAATTTTTTGAAGAAAAACGTTATCAAGAGGCAATTGAATTACTTGCTAGTTTAGTCCCTGCGATTGATAATTTCTTTGAAGAAACAATGGTGATGGCCAAGGACGAAACTGTTAAGGCGAATCGTTTGGCTTTATTGGCGTTGATTAAAACAATGGTCGACCGGATTGCGGACTTTACTTATATTGAATGGAAACAACATGCTTAACTTAAGGAAAGGGTGCTTATTATGAATAAGCCGATCATTTATCTTATTTCTGATTCATTAGGTGAAACAGCTGAAAAAGTTATCAAATCAGCCTTGCTTCAGTTTGGAAATCATCGAGAATATGAATTAGTGAGAGAACCCTATATAAATGACAAAGAAAAAATTAATCATTTATTACTTACGATTGCAAGAGAAAACGCTATAGTCGGTTACACGCTCGTGAATCCAGATTTGAGACAATACATTAAGCGTCGATCAGTTGAGTTAGAACTTGAAGCAATTGATATATTAGGACCGATGCTTGAGGCAATGGAACGCATGTTTCAGAAAAAGCCGCGGTTAAAACCAGGATTAAGTCATCAGCTCGATGAAGCGTACTTCAAACGAGTGGAAGCGATTGAGTTTGCTGTTAAGTATGATGACGGCCGGGACCCACGTGGTATTGAACAAGCGGATATTGTACTTGTTGGTGTTTCGAGAACTTCTAAAACACCACTAAGTCAATATTTAGCACTAAAAAGCTTTAAAGTTGCGAATGTACCGATTGTTCCAGAAGTGGAACCGCCTAAAGAACTCTATCAAACAGATCCAAGTAAGTGTATTGGTCTTAAAATTAATGCGAAAAAGTTAAATGATATTCGAAAAGAACGATTAAAGGCATTGGGGTTAAAGGCTAGTGCGAATTATGCACAAACTGAACGGATTGAGAAAGAGCTTCACTATTTTGAAGGGGTCGTTAAAGCTTTAGGCTGTCCGGTCATCGATGTTTCTAATAAAGCGGTCGAAGAAACTGCTAACCTCATTCTTCAATTACAAATGTTACGTTAATATGAAATCCTGCCGTCTTTAAAATAATCAAAGACGGTAAGGGTTTTTTGCTTGTTCACTGCATCGGCATAAATTACATAAGTAAATTAGTAGCATTATTGACGTAAATGTACTATAATTATTGTTTGTGACAAATTGATAATTGATGTCTTTCTTTTAAATAAATTAACATTTTTAATAAAGAGGCAGGAATTCTCATCAAGGAACACGAATATAGTGTAAGAGAACCTTTGCGTATTTATACAGAAATGAAGCTGTGTTCATTTTCTATTGTTACGTTTAACAAAGCTTATTTAAAGGTAAAGAGTAATTAAGAACAGGAATTTTGTTATAATAATGAACAAAAAGATTGGTGATGTTAATGGCAAATCAAATTCCTGAAACGTTGATTGAAGAGATAAGAAAAACAAATGATATCGTTGATGTCGTAAGTGACTATGTCTCTTTAAAGAAACAAGGCCGTAATTATCTTGGACTTTGTCCGTTCCATGGTGAAAAAACACCTTCTTTTTCGGTAACACAAGAAAAACAGATCTTTCATTGTTTTGGTTGTGGAAAAGGTGGCAATGTTTTCACTTTTTTAATGGAGTTAGAAGGTTTTACATTCTTTCAAGCTGTTGAACACTTGGCAAACAAAAGTGGTGTTGAGCTTCCAGAAGCAACAGTGGGGGCATACAACCAAAAACACTCTTCGCATGACCAAGTTAGTTTAAATGCCTATGAATGGTTAACAAAATTTTATCACCATGTGTTAGAGCATACAAAAGAAGGTCAAGAGGCCAAAAAATACTTGATTGACCGTGGTGTAAACGAAGAAACGATAAAAAAGTTTCAACTCGGATATGCGCCGTCAAATAGTGATTTAACAATTGATTTCTTGCATAAAAAGTCATTTGATAGTGACGAACTTGTTGAGTCCGGTTTATTAGGTGCTACCGATAAACAAAAACCTTATGATCGGTTTAGGGGACGGGTGTTATTCCCTATCCGTAATCATTTAGGTAAAACCGTTGGTTTTGGGGGACGAGCAATTCATGAAGGTAATGAACCAAAGTATCTAAACAGTACCGATTCACGTTTATTTCAAAAAAGCAAGCTGTTATTTAATTTTGATCTTGCTCGGAGTGAGATGAAAAAAGTTAATCAAGCAGTATTATTTGAAGGTTACATGGATGTGATAACCGCAGATCAACACGGGATTTTAAACGGTGTTGCTTCGCTTGGTACATCACTAACTGAGCATCAAGCTGCGCTGATTAAACGTTATGTTGAAGAGGTGGTTGTTTCTTATGATGGTGACCAAGCAGGTATTGAAGCGGCGATAAAAGCTGCTGACTTGTTTCATAAGGTCGGCTTAGACGTGCGGGTGGCGACGATCCCGGAGAACTTGGATCCAGATAGTTATATCCAAAAATATGGTGGCGATCGTTTTAAACAAGAGATTATTAATCAGAGTGCTACGTATGTGTCCTTTTATATGCAAGTATTGAAGCGATCATATAATTTATCAGTAGAAGCAGAATTAATGAATTATATTAATGCAGTGATTGAGAAAATTGCCACATTAGACAGAGCGGTTGATCGAGATCACTATGCAAATGAGTTGGCGACAAACTACCAGTTGTCAGTGGATACAATTCGTGAAGAAATTCAAACGCTCAGACAAAAGATGACACCGGAATCGCAGCGAAAGCCTAATCAACCCCAAAGACAACGTCGTAAGCAGCAACCATTGTTCCCGGCGTATCATAATGCAGAGCGTAAATTAATTGGTTACATGCTTTATGATGAGGCAATTGCTGAGCGGATTAAACACCGGTTGGGGGCGTCTTTTAATATTGAATTGCACAAAGTTATTGTGACCCACCTATATGCATTTTATGAAGCAGGAAATGAAGCAAATATTAGTCAATTTATTGAGCGAATGGAAGACGAGCAAGTAAAACAACTCGTTATTGAATTAGCAATGGCCCCAATTTCACCAGACATATCTAGGCAAGAAATTGAAGACTATATCTATTTAATAGAATCAGAACAAGGTGATAAAGCAGTGATTAAGCGATTACGAACTGAACTAAAAACAGCAGAGGCGAATAAAGATGTTGATAAAGCTGTTCAAATCGGTATGGAAATCGTTCAAATAAAAAAACAAATGCAGTCGTCACAACGCACGTAACATTGAGGGATTATGGAAGGGGGACTCTTTATGGCAGATAAAAAGCCTAAAGATCAAAAAGCAAATGAACCGGAACTAACATTGGACCAAGCTAAAGAAATAATAATGGAAATCGGTAAGAAAACTGGGGTCATTGCCTATGATGACGTAGCAGAACGTTTAGCAATTTTTGAATTAGATTCTGATCAAATTGATGAATTTTATGAGCAGTTAACTGAGCAAGGTGTTGAGGTAATTGCCGACAAAGAAGAAGACCCCGATGAAAAAGATATAAAAAAAGAAGAAGAATTTGATTTGAATGATTTAAGTGTGCCGTTAGGGATAAAAATTAATGACCCTGTACGTATGTACTTGAAAGAAATTGGTCGTGTGAACCTTTTATCAGCAAAAGAAGAAGTAAGTCTTGCTGAAAAGATTGAACAAGGCGATGGCGAAGCGAAGCAGCGTTTAGCCGAGGCTAATTTACGTCTTGTTGTGAGTATTGCGAAACGTTATGTAGGACGTGGCATGCTATTCTTAGATTTAATACAAGAAGGAAACATGGGATTAATTAAGGCTGTTGAAAAGTTTGACCATCGCAAAGGTTTTAAGTTTAGTACCTATGCAACTTGGTGGATTCGTCAAGCAATTACTCGTGCCATTGCAGACCAAGCACGTACGATTCGTATTCCAGTTCACATGGTAGAAACGATAAATAAATTAATTCGTGTTCAGCGACAATTACTACAAGATTACGGCCGGGAACCCACACCAGAAGAAATCGGTAATGAAATGGATTTAACACCTGAAAAAGTGAGAGAAATCTTGAAAATAGCGCAAGAGCCTGTTTCGTTAGAAACACCAATTGGTGAAGAGGACGACTCACATTTAGGTGACTTTATCGAAGATCAAGAAGCAACATCACCGTCAGATCATGCTGCTTATGAGCTTCTTAAAGAACAACTAGAGGACGTACTTGATACATTAACTGACCGCGAAGAAAATGTGCTGCGTCTTCGTTTTGGTCTTGATGATGGACGTACGCGAACGTTAGAAGAGGTAGGGAAAGTATTTGGTGTTACGCGTGAGCGGATTCGTCAAATTGAAGCAAAGGCATTGCGTAAACTACGTCACCCATCGCGCAGTAAGCGATTGAAAGACTTTTTAGAATAAAAATGATGACTTTAAGTCAATCTAGTCTCAGTTGAGCATCAATTGACACTTGATTGACTGTTTTTTTACATATGAAAAGTAAAGAGGTGTTGCTGGTGGATGAGCAACGTAAGATTACGATTATTAATGAAATCAGATATTGGAAAGATAATCACTTATTACCGGAACATTATTGCGATTTTTTAATGGCACTTTATACGGAGGGTGAACAGGATAAGGCGGATGCACTCTCAAAATCAGAAGGTACAGATGCGCTCCTGGCTAAAAAAAGAAACATAAAGGTAGAAAAGCGGGCGAAAGAAAAAATGTTCCTACCACATTTGTATGCATTAGTTATGGTCAGTTTAATCCCGATTATTTTAGTCGCGCGGTTTCTGATTCCATTCTCGCCGCGTTTAGACTTAGGTATTGCCATTACTGCATTTTTATTAGCAAGTTTATTCTATTATATTAGTGTCAAGATTCCCATACTCTCAGCAAACTACACCTTAACGGTCTATATGATGAGTATTTTGATGATTAGTTTAGTCGTCTTAGATGTTTATAATCAAGGTGTAGTGTCACTTGTTATCATAATTATTCCGCAATTTATCCTATGGATTTATCTCATTGTTAAGAAGAAAGACAAATGGTTAATGGCACTAACAGTCTTAATTATCTTAACGGCAAGCATAGGCTTATTATTATAGTGAAATGAGGAAGTTGAATGGAAGCAGTAAAATTATCACATCGATTAAAGACAGCAGCAAATTATATTCAATCAGGTGCTTTTTTTGCCGACATTGGCAGTGATCATGCTTATCTGCCTATCTATGTTTGTCAAATTGATCAAACGGCCCGCGCTATTGCGGGAGAATTAAATGAAGGTCCAAAACAAGCGGCTCAAAGTCATGTCAGCGGCTATCAACTGACAGACCGAATCGATGTAAGAAAAGGCGATGGTCTTTCAGTCATTCGTGAAGAAGCAATCGATACAGTTGTAATTTGTGGTATGGGTGGTGGCTTGATCCGTTCTATTTTAGAAAACGGTGAAGGGAAACTATCATCTGTTAAGCGTCTAGTGCTTCAACCAAATATGGATAGTCATTATTTAAGAGCTTGGTTAGACGATCAGTATTTTCATATAACTGCTGAAGAAATTCTTGAAGAAGACGGCCATATCTACGAGGTTATTATTGCTGATAAAAAAACGACACATCAACAAATGACTGATAAACAGTGTTACTTTGGACCGCTTTTAATGCAAGAAAAGAATAGTGCTTTTCTTGCAAAATGGCGACGCGAACAAGAAAATATTAGCCGTATTATAGAAGGGTTAAAGAAAGGAAAACAAATCGATCAAACGAAAATGGATCAATTTAACCAAGCACTACAATGGACGAAAGAGGTGTTAACTAATGAAGACAACAGCTCAAACGATTATTGATTTATTTGAAAACTGGGTACCGCAATCATTGAGTTACAGCTGGGATAATGTAGGGCTTCAAGTAGGGGATGTTGACCAAACGGTAACGGGTGTATTGACGACACTCGATGTCACAGAAGCTATCGTTGACGAAGCGATTAATCTTAATGCTAACTTTATTTTTGCGCACCATCCGTTGTTGTTTAAATCGCTTAAGCAAGTAGATTTAAAGACACCGATAGGGAGAATTCTGCAAAAAGCTTTAACGCATAACATCGTTATATATGCCGCTCACACTAATTTAGACCTTGTTAATGGTGGAATAAATGATATGCTTGCAGATCAATTAACATTGATTCATCGAGAAATCTTTATCAAAGAAGGCAGTCAAAGACTGTATAAACTGCAAGTGTTTGTACCTGAAGATGCTGTGAATGCTGTCGATGATGCGCTTGTTCGCAGTGGGATCGGTCATATTGGTGATTATGAAGCGTGTGTTTATCAAACAACAGGTACTGGGATGTTTCGTCCGACTGATGCTGCAAATCCGTATATTGGAACAAGTAGCCGTAGAGAGCGGGTCAAAGAAATGAAGCTAGAGTATTTGCTTCAGGCGAGTCAAATTGAAAACGCATTGACCGCATTAAAAGGATCACACCCCTACGAAGAACCCGTTTATGATCTCATCAAACTAGAAAATAAAGGGGAAATGTATGGACTGGGTCGAATAGGGACCTTAAGTCAACCTCACACCTTAGAAAGTCTGGCTAACTTTGTCAAAGACGTCTTTCAATTACAAGGGTTAAGAGTAACCGGTAATTTAGATCAACCAATCAATCGTATTGCTATCGTTGGTGGAAGTGGGGATGATTTCATTGATCAGGCATATCAGCAAGGTGTTGATGCTTATATATCTGGTGATATCGGTTTTCATCAAGCCCAAATCGCTGAGGAATTAGGTTTAGCGGTGATTGATGCCGGCCACTACATTGAATCAGTCATGATTGAGAAGATGCAGTCTTTCTTTGATCATGCATGTAAAGAGGCGCAACTATCTATCCCGATTTATGGCACAAATCATTCTACAGATCCATTTAGGTATGTGTAAGGTGATAAATGCAGTGCAATTTGTTGTAAAGTCCGGTATAATAGGCAAGATAATGAAAGAATAAGGGAGTTTAACATGGAAAAACATAATTTTAAAGAATATAAACTAGACGATTGGGTTCATCAAGTGATTGATAAGTTGCATTTTGATCATCCAACGCCAATTCAAGAAAAAGTCATTCCAGCAGTGCTAAGACACGAAAGTGTCATTGGACAATCGCATACAGGGTCAGGTAAGACACATGCCTTTCTTTTACCGTTGTTCAATCAACTTGAAATGGATAAAGAGGAAGTGCAATTTGTCATCACGTCTCCAACCAGAGAATTAGCGACTCAAATCTTTGATGAAGTGAAAAAGATTATTGATTACGCTCAATTAGAAGATAATGTGTCTGCAAAATTGTTTATTGGTGGGACGGATAAGAAACGTTCGTTAGGAAAATTAAAAACACAACCACAAATTATTGTTGCTACACCAGGTCGATTACTCGATTTAATCGAAGATGATGCGATTAATATGTACACAGCTAAATCATTTGTTATTGATGAAGCTGACTTAATGCTCGATTTAGGTTTAATTACCGAGATCGATAAAATGTTAGTACGGGCAAAGGAATCGATTCAATTATTGGTATTCTCCGCAACCATTCCTGAACGACTACAGCCGTTCTTGAAAAAGTACATGGCGAATCCAACTAATTTCCATATACAAGATCATTTTGCGCCTGAGACGATTGAGCACCGTTTAGTGCCATTAAGACACCGTCAAATTGAAGATGTTGTGTACCAAATTGCTCAAGCAATTAATCCATATTTGGCGATCATTTTTGTTAACAGTAAAGAGGCGGCAAACGCATTAGCAAAGGCCTTAGAGAAACGTCAAATCAAGGCAGGATTGATACACGGTGGGTTGCAAGCGCGTGAACGAAAACGTGTGCTTAAAGATATTCAAGCATTAAAATATCAATACATTGTAGCCACTGACTTAGCGGCGCGCGGTATTGATATTAAAGGTGTGAGTCACGTTATTAATGCGCAAATGCCAAAAGAAGAAGAATTTTATATTCACCGTATTGGCCGTACTGCACGTGCAGGTATGGAAGGAACGGCAATCAATTTATACCATGAAGAAGACTTAGCGCTCTTGAATAAATTAACGTCACGCAAAATTGAATTCACCACGTATGATATCGTAAAGGGTGAATGGAAAGAAATTAAAGCGTGGAATGAACGAAACCTTCGTAAAAAATCTGGTCATGATGTAGACCAAGAGGCATGGCGTCGCGTTCGTAAACCAGATAAAGTAAAACCGGGTTACAAAAAGAAAATGAAATGGCAACATGAGAAGATCAAAAAGCAAATGAAACGGCAAAACAAGAAAAAATAAAGGTAGGTTATCGCAATGAAGTTAGGTTCACACGTATCAATGAGCGGAAAAAAGATGCTGTTAGGCTCGAGTGAAGAAGCGGCAAGTTATCAATCGACAGCAATGATGATTTATACAGGTGCACCACAGAATACGCGTCGTAAAGCAATTGATGCGTTAAATATTGAGGCTGGCATTGCTCATATGAAAGCACATGGTATTGAAGATTTGGTGGTTCACGCCCCTTATATCATTAATTTAGGTAATACAACAAAACCTGAAACATTCCAACTAGGTGTGGATTTTATGCAAAGTGAGATTGAGCGTACCGCAGCGCTAGGAGCAAAACAAATTGTTTTACATCCTGGTGCACATGTGGGTGCAGGTAGCGAGAAGGGCATTGCACGCATTATTGAGGGCCTTAATTTGGTATTATCAAAGCACCATGATGTTCAAATTGCATTAGAGACGATGGCTGGTAAAGGAACTGAAATAGGCCGTAGCTTCGAAGAATTGGCAGAAATCATTAATGGTGTTACGGATAATGAACGCTTAAGTGTTTGTTTTGATACGTGTCACGTACATGACGCAGGTTATGATATTGTCAATGATTTTGAGGGTGTGTTAAACACATTTGATAAAATTGTCGGTATTGATCGTATAAAAGTTGTTCACGTAAATGACAGCAAAAATCCGGTAGGCGCTCATAAAGATCGTCATGAAAACATTGGATTTGGTCACATTGGCTTTGATGCATTATCAGAAATTGTACATCATGATGCGTTTAAAGCGATTCCTAAAATTTTAGAAACACCTTATGTTGGTGTCGAGAAAAAAGATAAAAAACCACCGTATCAATTTGAAATTGCAATGCTTAAAAATCAAAAATTTGATGAAAATTTAAAAAATAAGATCATGAATCAGTAATGTAAGGGCTTTAAATCACAGGTATTAATAGTGGTTTAAAGCCCTTTTTTTGATAAAAATCAACGAAGCCGTCAGATGATACACATGGATATATTTAGGGTTGTATAGTTATTTTATGTAATTTTAATATAATTTAAGTTATTTATAACCATAATATAGGATGGATAATACGTTTAACTTGATATTTAGGATTGTTTGGTGTAGCATATCGCTTTGTAATGCTCAATGGCTTACGGAAAGGAAGAAAAAGGATGAAACAGAATCTTTTTATTCTAGCAAGCGCAATTATTTTAGTCTTAACGTTATTTTCTACGCAATTAACGAAACAACAGAAATTTGTCGCATACGCAGAAGCAAAACCGATGGTCGCAACTGATAAAGCAGGAAAAGAAGATCATTTTAATTTAGTCGATCAAGAAAAGTCAGCAAATGATGTGACGGTGGTTAACTGGAAGATGGTCGAAGAAACGGCAACTAAAATGGTAGCAGATAGTGATCAACGATTCAAAAAGAGCTGGGCAGTTTATATGATTAATGAAGCGGATGCTAAAGGCATTAACCCATACATTGTGTATGAGCTTTTAAAAGTAGAAACAGGTCATACCTTCTCGCCAGATTTAGTAGGACCAAAAACGATTTATGGTCATGCTTATGGCATGTCTCAATTTATGGAGAATACTGCACCATGGATAGCAGAGATGGCGGGTCTTCCTTATGAGAAGGAAATGTTATTTGATCCTTACTATGCTATTAAATTATCTGTGACCTATCTTGATCACTTGTATGGTGAATTTGGCAATTGGGATGAAGCTTTAACTGCATACCATCGAGGTATTGCTGGTATGAAGAATTATAAGACGAAAAACGGTACAGCTAGAAGTGAATATGCGCGTGTCATTCAAACAAAAGCAAATACACACGATGCAGTTGCAATCGCAAACTAAAATAGAGCTGAAGGGAAAGCGTTGAATCCCTTCAGCTCTTTCTTTTTTTGTGATAAATAGGGAGGGTTTAATCGTTCAGGCGCTTTGTAATAAACCGAATCTATGCTTGTTAATGTAAATATTAGTTGAAAGATTCAAACACAATCGCCATAATAGAGAATAGGATGAGATATTGAATTTAAATACTTTAAGATTTTGGTGAAGTGGGGGTAGCTATAATGGAATGGTTCGAGTTAGAATGGTTTAGTTTCGTCGTGGTAGGTCTAGGAACAATGTTTTTACTCGGGGAGTTTCTTGTTCGAGCGAAAGGTATTTTCTTCTTGCTAGGGTTAGGACTCATTACGACATATTTTCTGCAGTACTTAGATCCATCGATGTTTGTCATAATGGGAATTGTCTACGTTGGTGGTATCATATTAATATTTGTTGATGGTGAATACCTTAATGATGGGACATTAGCTGCAATTGGTGGCGTTTTGATGATTGTATCAGTTGGGATGAGTTCTCCAAACTTCACCGTCGGCACTTATGCAGTACTTGGGCTATTATTAGGTGCTGTTGCAAGCTTAGTTTGGTTGAAAATATTACCGAAGCGACAATTATGGGATAAAATAGCCTTAAACGACCGAATGACCGATGATCGTGGATACAGTTCAATTAATCCAACCTTTAAGGCGCTGATAGGTAAACGTGGTATCGCGGCTACAGATCTAAGGCCGGTTGGTCGAATCGAAATTGATGAAAATGAATTTAGTGCCATTACAAATGGCCACTACATTGAAAAAGGGACACCGATAGTTATTAAACAAGTCGATGGAACGCGTATTCTTGTTGATGAAATAACAGAAGAATAAGATAAAAAAACAATGTCAATTTCAATAATTCGATGACATTGTTTTTTTGCGGAAAAATTACTTTGTAAATTTAGTGTAAAGTTTTTAACGAAACCATTTACATTTCATTCACAAACCATTAATAATAGGGAAGGATTGTTGTATGATTAACAAATCAATCGTAATATTAAAAAGAGAAGGGATTGAATGATTGTGGAAATAGATGTTCAATCGATATTATTTGAGTTTATTGGTGGTTTAGGTATTTTCTTACTCGGTATTAAATACATGGGTGAAGGGCTTCAGAAAACTGCCGGCGATCGACTAAAAGATTTACTAGACAAGTTTACGAGTAATCCTTTCATGGGTGTACTTGCAGGTATTGTAGTTACGATACTTATTCAAACAAGTTCAGGGACGACCGTACTAGCTGTTGGTTTAGTAAATGCTGGTTTTATGACGTTACGCCAGTCAATTGGTGTAATCATGGGTGCGAATATTGGGACGACCGTGACTGCCTTCATTATCGGTATTGATATAGAAGCATACGCGTTGCCGATCCTCGCTCTTGGTGCAATGATGTTATTCTTTTTTAAAAATCAAAAATTACAAAATTATGGTCAAACAATCTTTGGATTTGGTGCATTGTTCTTCGGTTTAGATTTAATGGGAAGTGGATTATCCCCCTTAAGAGACCTCGAAGCTTTCCGTGAACTGACTGTACAAATGTCGGAAGTACCAATACTTGGTGTAGTTATCGGTATGGTATTTACATTTGTTGTCCAAAGCTCAAGTGCTACAATTGGGATATTGCAAAGCTTATTAGGGCAAGAAATGATTAAACTTGATGCGGCAATGCCAGTTCTATTTGGTAACAACATTGGTACGACGATCACAGCTATTATTGCTTCAATTGGGGCATCAATTGCTGCCCGTCGAGCGGCTTTAACACACGTGATTTTTAATCTGATAGGCGCAATTATTATTTTAATGTTGCTTAATCCTTATACAGCACTCATATCCTATATTTCAGAACAATTGGTACTGAATTCTGAAATGACAATCGCATTTGCCCACGGGATATTTAACTTTGCAAACGTGTTGTTATTCTTCCCGTTTATAGGTTTACTAGCTGCACTTGTAACTAAACTTATTCCTGGTGAAGATTCTGTTATGGAATTTGAGCCAACGCACTTGGACCCAATTTTCATTCAACAGTCACCTAGTTTTGCTTTAGAACAAGCAAAAGAAGAGATAATCAAAATGGCTGAATATGCATACCGTGGATTAGAGGAAACAGCTCTATTTTTAAACAATCATGATCAAAAACATGCGGATAATGCCTTTCAAATTGAAAATGCATTAAATAAATTAGACCGTGAAATTACGGAGTATTTGATTCAACTATCTTCGGCACAACTTTCTGATCAAGATAGTGAGAAACACTCGGCTCTAATTAATTCCGTACGTGATATCGAACGAATCGGTGATCACTTTGAAAATGTTGTGGAGCTTGTTCAGTTTAAAGTTTCTAATAAAATTGTTATTACCGACGGTGCTAAGGCAGATTTAAATGAGATGATTGAATTGACAAACCGCGCATTCCGCGAATCAATCGAATCAATTTCTGAAATGAACCGTGATAAAGCATTAGAGGTTGTTAAGTTAGAGAATCAAATTGATCGCATGGAAAAATCTTTCCGCAAAAAACATATTATTCGTTTAAATGAAGGGTCTTGTACGGGATCTTCTGGTATCGTTTATGTGGATATTCTAAGTAATTTAGAACGGATTGGAGACCATGCCTTGAACATCGCTGAAGATGTGTTAGGTGAAAAAATTCCTGAGACAGTTCACTAAAAAATTATTAATACAGCATGTCTTGAGTAAGTATGAATCCTTTCATACTTACTCAAACTGTTGTTATTACAGCTAACTCACAAATTGATCTATCTTTTTAAAGAAAGCTATTGACGATTTAAATTGTACGTGATATATTATTAAACGTCGCTGAGTTATTCATTGTTGCTCAGAAGATGATTATTCCACAGTAGCTCAGTGGTAGAGCAATCGGCTGTTAACCGATCGGTCGTAGGTTCGAGTCCTACCTGTGGAGCCATTATGGCGGTGTAGCTCAGCTGGCTAGAGCGTACGGTTCATACCCGTGAGGTCGGGGGTTCGATCCCCTCCGCCGCTACCATAATATTTTAATACGTTGATTTTCTATAATGGCGGTCGTGGTGAAGTGGTTAACACATCGGATTGTGGTTCCGACATGCGTGGGTTCGATCCCCACCGGTCGCCCCATTAAAGGACCCTTAGCTCAGTTGGTTAGAGCTATCGGCTCATAACCGATCGGTCGCAGGTTCGAATCCTGCAGGGTCCACCATTTGACGTATCGCGGAGGAATACCCAAGTCCGGCTGAAGGGATCGGTCTTGAAAACCGACAGGGGCTTCACGGCTCGCGGGGGTTCGAATCCCTCTTCCTCCGCCATTACAATTTTATATTTAGGCTCGGTAGCTCAGTCGGTAGAGCAACGGATTGAAGCTCCGTGTGTCGGCGGTTCGATTCCGTCCCGAGCCACTTAAAAAGACAACTTAGTTAGCTAAGTTGTCTTTTTTATGTTTAAATTTATCGAAAAGTGGAACTAGAAGAGAGTAAGTATACTTGGAAAAGGTGGGGATGTCGATGGACAAGGAAAAACAGAAAAACTTAAAAAAAATGTTAGAGAGTGAATTAAAAAACTTGCATGAAATAGTTAAACGACATAAAGAAGAAACATTAGCATCAACTGAACTATCTCATTATGATAACCATCCAGGCGATGAAGGTTCTGACTTATATAATGAAGAGTTACAACAAGCATTGAATGAAAAAGATCGTCAATACCTAGAAGAAATTAAAGCTGCCCTAACGCGGATGGAAATTGGCACATACGGAAAGTGTGAAGTTTGCGGTAAACCAATTGCCTACGCACGCTTAGAAGCACTGCCAACGACAACGACTTGTATTGATCATGCGGATACGGATGAGGCAGATCAAACCTATCATTCAAAAGAAGGTTTGGCGGTTGATGATGTTGATGCGCTAGCTCAATTAGAGGAATTTGGGTCTTCTGATTCAAAAGCTGAACAATCGAAACAAACAACGAAAGATCCATTTGATCACGTAAGTAAGGATTCGAAACATGTCTAAATAAATCGGACGTATTTTGATAAACGCGAGAAGCAAAACGTTTGCTTGAAATGTTTATCTTTGTTAAAGTATGGGTATAGTAATAGTGAACATTTTGTGAACTTTAATCTTTAAAAATATCAAGGAGGAATTTAACAATGAGTAAATTTGTATTACCAGAATTACCTTATGCATACGATGCACTAGAGCCTTATATCGATAAAGAAACGATGAACATTCACCATACGAAGCACCACAATGGTTATGTTACTAAATTAAATGCTGCGTTAGAAGGGCATGATGAATTAAGCGAAAAATCAATTGAGGATTTAGTTGCTGATTTAAATTCAGTGCCTGAAGATATTAAAACAGCTGTACGTAATAACGGTGGTGGACACTTAAACCATAGCTTGTTCTGGTCAGTTCTTACACCGGATAGTGGAAAAGAACCAACAGGTGAACTAAAACAAGCGATTGAGGAAAAATTCGGTGGTTTTGATGCGTTCAAAGAAACATTTGAAAATACTGCAGCGACTCGCTTTGGTTCAGGGTGGGCATGGCTTGTTGTTAATAACGGTAAGTTAGAAGTTATGAGCACACCAAATCAAGATAACCCAGTTACTGACGGTAAAACCCCAATTCTTGGCATTGATGTTTGGGAGCATGCGTATTACTTGAAGTATCAAAACAAGCGTCCAGAATATATTTCAGCGTTTTGGAACATCGTTAATTGGGAAAAGGTTGGAGAACTCTATAACAACGCAAAATAATCAAATACTTTTAAAGAATCTCATCTTAATTGGTGAGATTCTTTTTGTTTACCTGATAATCATGCTATAATTAAAATTCATGTACGTTTATCAATCACAATATGAAATCAAATATAAGGATGTCGATTATGGCTAAAAAGAAAAAAAGAACAACCATTCCAATCAGATTAAACGTTTTCTTTCTGTTTGTCTTCCTTCTTTTCTCGGTACTCATCTTACAACTTGGTGTCGTTCAAATATTAAATGGTGAGGAAGCTAGAGAAAAATTAAACGAGACAGAGAATACAAAATCAACCATCGCAGTCCCGAGAGGACTTATGTATGATCGTTATGGTCGATTAGTGTTGGACAATGAGCCGGTGCGCTCGATTACTTACACGCCCCCTAAAAACGGTGATTCTAATCAAACAAAGTTAGAAATTGCTGACAAGTTAGCAGCTTTAATGCGTATGGAAGAAAGTGATGAAGACTTAGACGAGTTAATTAGAGAGCGTGATAAAAAAGAGTTTTGGTATGTATACGATCGAGAACACCGCCTAGCCGTTCAAGAGCGATTAAGTGAAGAGGACAGTGAGCTAGATGCAAGTGCGCGTTATCAACGGGAGTTAGATTTGATAACTGCAGAGGATTACAACATGTTTGATTGGTCAGATCCGCACCTGTTAAACACTGTGGCGATAAAAAAAGAATTAGATCAAGCGTTCGAGTTATCTGCTCATACCATTAAAAACGAGGGTGTCACCGAAGAAGAGTACGCGTTGATATCTGAGAATTTAGGAGAGTTGCCGGGCATTGATGCAAAAATAGATTGGAATAGAGTACGTCCATATGGTAGCCTATTTCAAAGTTTTATTGGTAATGTGAGTTCCTCAGACGCGGGAATCCCGAGGGATAATCAAGAATATTACCTGAACTTAGGTTACAGTTTAAATGACCGAGTGGGAGAATCTGGGCTTGAATTATCATATGAATCTTATTTAAGAGGTCGTAAAGAAATTATCCAATACACAACGGATAATGATGGAAATATATTAGGTACCAATACCGTGCGTGAAGGCCAAAGTGGACACGATCTAGTTCTGACTGTAGATATGGATTTTCAAGCAGCGCTAGATGAAATTGTTAAAGACGAGCTTGAAACGTATATTAATCAGGATCCTTATCGAAATCGATTTATGTCAGATGCGTTGGTAGCCGTTTTAGATCCACAGACGGGTGATGTCCTGGCGTTATCGGCAGCACATTATAACCGTGGTGATAATGAATATGTTGATGAAGCATATCGGACGATCTATGATGCCCATATACCAGGATCAATTGTAAAAGGAGCAACCGTGCTCACAGGTTATCAGCAGGATGTTATTGATATTGGGACAGTTTTTAATGATCGACCAATTAAAATTGCTGGGACGCAAGTTAAAAAATCTTGGCGTGATTTTGGTTTAATCAATGATTTGGGAGCATTGGAACAATCATCCAACGTCTATATGTTTGAAATTGCCATGCGGATTTCTGGCGCCACATATAATTATGATGAACCATTATATAATTTTGACAGAAGTAGTTTTCAAACAATGCGTAATTCGTTCCATCAATTCGGGTTAGGATCTAAAACAGGGATTGATTTACCTTTTGAATCAACAGGGTATGTTGGAACGAACATCCAAGATGGTGGTTTGCTGTTGGACTACGCAATTGGCCAGTATGATACGTTCACAACGCTGCAATTGGCACAATATGTTTCAACAATTGCAAATGATGGTTACCGTTTAAGTCCGCGTATCGTCAAAGAAGTGCGGGAAACGAATGGAAATAAAGAGTTACTAGGTCCTGTGCTTGAAAGTTATAGTCCGAACGCTCTCAATCGTATTGCCGTAGATGAACGATATATCGAACGTGTCCAACAAGGATTTAGACAAGCAGCTACGGATGGTACAGGTCGAACACACTGGGCAAATAACCCCTACAACGTGGCGATTAAAACGGGTACTGCTCAAAATGAATTTACTGAAGATGGGGCAAAACAGTACACAAACAATTTAACTTTAGTCGGGTATGCACCATTTGAGGAGCCGGAATTAGCATTTGCGATTGTTGTACCACGTGCAGGCGTTGGTAACGATCAAAATGGAATCCATCACAACATTGGTAACCGTTTAGTTGATGAGTATTTTAAAATTAAAGCAGAACATAATCAAGGGATTACAGTATCAGAAGATGAAACCTTAGCAGACGGGGTAGCTAATACCGTTACTGAAGAAAATGATTAAAGCGATGGCCAACTTGGCCATCGCTTTAATCAACTATTAATTCTCTTTCGTTGCGATTGTTTCAACGACTTCGTCTAAGGACATATCACGGTTTAGTTCAAACTCACCAATTTGGATATTGGTTCCGTATCCGTTGTCGTAGAGATAAGTAACGAACTCATCTCTGGAGTCAATTAAACTAGCAACCATTAAATAATTTGCTACTTCTGTAATTGTCATACCAGGCTGGATAGAAAGAATAAAACTATCGGTTTCTGATGTCGTATCGCCGGGTGTATCTTCATCGGTCGAATTTTGATCGGGTTGTTCGGGGGAGGATGGCTCAGTACTTTCTTCAGTTTCTTCATCATTTTCAGAAAGATCATTCTCTTCAATTGATGTATTATTTTCATTTACTTGTGGTGTTGTTTCGTGTTCTTGGTCACTAATATAATAACCTTCGGCTGTTAATGCTTCAATCATCTCCTGAGTAGATTGTTCTTTTTCAACGATTACTGTTTCTGTTTCAAAGAAAAAGTAATAGTAAACAAGCATAGAGAGAGTAGCTGCAAACAGACCTAAGGAAAAGTATCGTAATGATTGCTTCATAACATATCCCTCTTATCTTGTTTTAATTAATTGATTGATGAGAATTTCAACATCGTAAGCACTCAGTTGAGTTATTTGACTAATTTGACTGATAGACTTTCCGTTCTCATAGAGTGCCTCTACTCTGGATTGAAGTGGCGATTTAGGTTGAGAAGTGAAATTGAAATCAAGTTCTTCAGGCATAAGCTCTTCTTCTAAAATTTTTATTTTTTTCTTTAATTGATAAGCTTCTTGCATTTGATTTAATGACAATTGTTCAAGTTGCGTTTCAATTGATTTAAATCGATCACTGGCGAAAAATGAACTAATAAACAATAGTGTGCTTATAATAAGTAATGTAATAATAACAGTTAACATGGCAACCTCCTTTATTTCTCCTTTAGTTATATCATACTTAGTAAAAGACAGCAAAAAGATTCGAGGGAAGATTATGCAAAAAACAAATAGATATATTTGTTTTTCCCTTGAATTATTCTTAAAGGTTTGGTAATATGAATTAGTCTGAAAATGATAATTTTTGATATTTGATAGCTGAAAAGTTTGGAGGGATAATCATGCGTGTAAACATCACTTTAGCGTGTACTGAAACAGGCGATCGTAACTACATTACGACAAAAAATAAACGTACAAACCCAGAGCGTATTGAAATGAAGAAATATTGCCCACGTTTAATGAAACATACGCTTCACCGCGAAACAAAATAAGTACACTAAAACTCTTATCGCAATTGGTGCAGATAAGAGTTTTTTGTATATAAGGTGGTTTTTATATGAGCGAACAAAGTAAATACCAACTAAGAAAAAAGCAGTTAGAAATCTTAGGTAACTTAACAGAGCGTGAAAGAGCGGAGATTTCATATGCATTACATAACGCGTTAACGAAAGCACCTGTATATAAAAATGCCGCGATTATCGGAATTACTTTAGCACAATCACACGAGTGGCATACAGACTTAATTATTCAAGAGGCTTTAAATGAAGGAAAGAAAATTGTTGTTCCTGTTTGTGAACCAAAAACTAAAACAATGATATTTTATCCGCTATCATCTATTGATGATGTTGCTCCTGGTCATTTTAATATTAGAGAACCAATCGTAGACCACGTAACGCCAATTGATAAAGACAAGATTGATTTATTGATTGTCCCTGGTTTGGTCTTTGATGAAGCACGTTATCGAATTGGTCATGGTGGAGGTTATTATGATCGTTTTCTTGCAACATTTTCCGGTGTGTCGTTATCTTTAGTATGGAAAGAACAAATGGTTAAACATTTTGATCACGAGTATTTCGATGAGCCGGTTGATCAATTAATTATCGTGGAGTAAATTATAAGATGACTTTGTTTACCAATTGACGAGCTTTTTTGTTATAATAGGAATGGTGATAAAATGAAAACGTACCATGATGTGCAAAAATTATTATTACGATTTGGAATTTATACATATATGGGTGATCGTGATGCAGAGCTAGAACTAAGTCTAATTGAATTAAAGGCACTAAGACATGAAGGTGTACTTACTGATGATGAGTATTATCAGTCATTGCGAATTATACTACACGAAAAATCAACCAATTAAAGAGAGGATTGAATCGAATGAAAAAATATCTTTTAGGTGTCGATATTGGTGGTACTACAATTAAAATGGGAATAATATCTGTGGAAGGTAAAATTATCGAAAAATGGGAAGTGACAACAAAGACAGGAGAAGAATCCGATCAAATTCCGAATGATATTTGGAACGCTCTACAATCAAAGTTAACAACACATTCAATTCCCGTAGAAGCTTGTTTTGGCATCGGGGTGGGCGCGCCAGGTTTTGTTGTGACAGATACAGGTGAAATCGCTCAAGCTGTTAATTTAGGATGGTTAGATTTCCCACTTGGAACGCTATTGCATGACCTCTCAAATCTACCTGTTTATGTAGAAAATGATGCAAACATTGCTGCGTTAGGTGAAAATTGGTTAGGTTCAGGTGATTTAGCTGAAAATCTGGTCGCGATTACGTTAGGCACTGGCGTCGGTGGCGGAATCATTGTAAATGGTAGAATTGTAAGTGGAACGAACGGTATGGCTGGAGAAATTGGTCATATGACGATGGAGAAAAATGGTGTCCCTTGTAATTGTGGACGCCGTGGTTGTTTAGAAACAATAACCTCAGCTACAGGCATCGCTCGAATTGCACAAGCGCGTGTGACAGCTGATTCTGACACTGAGCTTGCCCCATTACTAGAGAAAAAAAAGAAATTAACGGCTAAAGACGTATTTGATGCAACCAAAAATAATGACCGTGTTGCCCAAGAGATTGTGGCTGAAGTTGTTGATGTTTTAGGTTTAGCTATTTCGAATATCACAACGATTGTTAACCCTTCAAAAATTGTAATTGGTGGCGGTGTGTCAAAAGCTGGTGAAGAACTTTTAAAACCATTAAAAAAAGCTTTCGTAAGTTATGCATTGCCGCGCATTGTGGAAAGTACCTCGTTTGAAATTGCTGAGCTTGGAAATGATGCTGGCATTATTGGTGGCGCTTATTTAGTAAAACAACACCAATCTTAATGTAACCATTTGGAAAGAGATAACGTCTATACAGTTAATGCGAACAAAATATGTTTGAAGTGATCAGATCAGGGAAAACATATAAAGGTGGGTCTATTCACTTTAGTTTATAGCAATTATTGAGAATAGACGTTAAGGAGGACAATAAACATGTTCAAAAAGAAAGATTTTTTATCACTATATGTTATAGCTAGTTTGTTATTTGGCTTAAAGACATATGTGATGTATCGTTTCATGTTCACGATGGATATAGAAAATATCATGCAAGAGATCATTATATTTATTAACCCATTTGTGATGGCGTTCTTTATTTTAGCGCTAAGCGTTTGGTTGAAAGAAAAGACACAGCCTAAGTATATTAGAACAATGATGGTACTTGGTTCGATTATTTTATATTTAAACCTAGTGTTTTATCGAAACTTTGGCGATTTTCTTACAATTCCAATTTTATTTCAAGGTAGCAATGCTGCTGATTTAGGATCAAGTGTAGTTTCACTTGTTGAATGGTTTGATATTTTCTTATTTTTAGATTTAGCGATTGTTTGGTACTTAACTTCTAAGAAAAGAGACATTCACACCGTTAGTTTCCGCCCGAAGAAAAGATATTTAGTTTTAAGCTTATCTATAATACTCTTACTAGGAAATTATATTTTAGCTGAGATTGAACGCCCGCAATTGTTACAACGTGGGTTTGATCGTGAATATCTAGTGAAAAATATTGGTGTATTTAATTTCCACCTCTATGATGTTGTGCAACAGTCAAAATCTAAAGCGCAACGCGTCTTGGCAGATGGTAACGAACTGTCGGAAATCCTTGACTATATTGAAACTGAAACGACAGATCATACAGATACAGATATGTTTGGCGTTGCTGAAGATAAAAACGTCATATTTGTTTCTTTAGAATCATTGCAATCCTTTGTTATTAATAACACCTTGCATGGTGAGGAAGTGACACCATTTTTAAATGATTTAATTGAAGATAGTTATTACTTTGAGAATTTCTATCATCAAACGGAACAAGGGAAAACAGCTGATTCTGAGTTTATCGTAGAGTCAGGTTTATACAGTTTGCCAAGTGGAGCTGCTTATTTCACTCATAGTGAAAATGAGTACCAATCACTTCCAGAAATGTTAACCCAAAATGATTATTCAACATCTGTTTTTCATGCAAATAGTGCAAGTTTCTGGAATCGAAATGTCATGTATGAAAACATGGGCATTGAACACTTTTATGATATTAATGCCTATCACGTTACTGATGAGAATAGTGTAGGTTGGGGATTAAAAGATAAAGATTTCTTTGATCAGTCGATGAAATATTTGACGAATTTAGAAGAACCTTACTATACACGTATGATTACGTTAACGAATCATTATCCATTTACGTTGGATGAAGAAGACGCAACACTTGCACCATTTGATTCGAATTCAAAAACATTGAATCACTATTTTCAAACAGCACGTTATTTAGATGAATCGATTGAAGATTTTTTCACATCACTGAAAGCGTCAGGAGAATATGAGGATTCAATTATTGTCTTGATGGGTGACCACTATGGTATTAGTGATTTCCACAATCGTGCAATGGCTACCTATCTTGAAAAAGATGAAATTACAGCATTTGATCATGTCCAGTTACAACGTGTACCTCTCTATATTCATATTCCAGGTCATGAGGGTGAAGTTATTTCTGACGTGGCGGGACAAGTGGATATTAAGCCAACACTTCTTCATCTATTAGGTATTGACGAAACTGAAGAGTTAAGTTTTGGGACAAACTTATTCGGAACAAGAGAAAAGGCGTTTACTGCTTTAAGAGATGGTTCATTTATTACCAATGATGTTATTTATGCGAAAGGGAACTACTATGACCTTGAAACGGGAGAAATAACTGAAGAAAATCTTGAGGAACTTGCTAGTATTCGCGAACAAGTTCAAAAAGAACTTGGTTTTTCTGACCAGCTCATTTATGGCGATTTACTTCGCTTCCATGACATCAATGAATAATAAAATAAGAGCGCCTTATTCAACTTGAATAGGGCGCATCTTATTTTTTAATGTTTTTACTAGGAGAGGAGTCAAAACAATTGGAGATTAAACAACTTTCACTCGGTCAATTAGGTACGAATGGATACGTTATCAACGAACAAGGAAAAGCACTAATTATTGATCCAGGTGCAGAAGCTGAACGAGTAATGGAAACGGTTAAAACACTCGATAGTGAACCGCTTGCGATACTGTTAACGCATGCGCATTTTGATCACATAGGTGCAGTTGATCAGTTAAGAGAGACATATAATATCCCGGTTTATTTACATGAAGCAGAAAAAACATGGTTAATGGATCCTAAGTTGAATGCATCGACATATTTCCCATTAGGCGAAATTATTGCAAATGAGGCGGATCATTTTATGGTCGAAGGCGTCTTGTCGATTGGCCCTTTTCAATTTGATGTTAAACATACACCAGGGCACTCCCCGGGTGGCGTAAGCTTTGTGTTCGATCAACAAAATGTTGTCTTTTCAGGTGATTGTCTTTTTAAACGAGGGATAGGTCGTTTTGATTTACCGCAAGGAAATAAAGAGGTGCTGATAGATTCGATTACTCGTGTACTTTATCGATTAAACGATGCATGCATTGTTTACCCCGGGCATGGGCCTGAAACAACGATTGGCGAAGAAAAAGAGTCGAATCCCTTTACTTAAGGGATTGACTCTTTTTCTATGACCAATGGATAATTAAGTGATAGCTGATAAGGGGGGGAGGTCTGACTGACAATGTTTAATGTCCACTGCTCGTCTTCAAGGTAAAAGGTATATTTGGCAGTGCCGATAGGAAATTGATAATTACCTGTTGAAGGTACAGGTTGCGATGACCATGTATCAATACTGTTTTGATAAGTCATTTGATGGATCATCATATGGTCTTGATGTTCGCGTTCAAGATGAATGAACTTTTTCTCTGATTGATAAGCAAGTGTAATTAAAATAAAAAGTAAGCTCAGCAGCTGACTCACAAAGAAAATGTATAGTGAGATGGAACCTCTTTCATTGCTTATAAAAGGGAACGATTGATGTTGCAATTCTATCACCATTCTTTTTAATAACTGTTAAATTTAATTGCGCATTTACAAATGTTAAATCGAACTGATCTACATGGTGTAATAAAACTTCATGACCTGTTTGATTAACTTGACGTCGAATGACGCTTTGATATTTTTCAATTGTGACGACTTGTTTTTGATGATTTAAAATCAATAGTTGCTGATTTTTAACGGATATGATTTGTCCTGTTTGTATTTCGCGTTCGAGGAATCGAATAAATTGATCAGTGTCATAATGAGCATAATTTGTTTCTGGTTGTAATGCTTGCACGAGTAAAGGCAAAAACATTAGGACAATCAACAAGATTTGTAAACTAATAAGTACTTCAATAAGGGTAAATCCCTTTGAATTAAGGCGCATAATAAACGTCGATGACAATCGTTTTCTCACTGTGATTCACGTAACTTGCAACTGCTTTTAAAAAGGTTTGTTCTTGTGAATAGGCAATATTAACAGAGGTATTGAGGTATAGTTGTTCTATTTCTTTAGGGAAACCGCTGCCTGTTTCTTCTTGTAGTTGCGAGTAAACATACTGAGTCATTGCTAGCTCATTTCGATTTTCATGCATTTCTAACTTTAATTGATAAAGATAAGGTATAGTCGCACTTAAAATAACACTTAAAAGAGACAGATTGATTAACCACTCAAGCAGTAAAAAACCGTCAGCGCTCTTTTGTGATAACATACGCACGTCCTTTCCCAAACGGAAAATAGATTTGGTGTGAATAATAAGTTGTTGTCAAACGCATTTGTCCAGGCGATTTAAAGTTTCCATTTCGTGAAAAGCGTAAATGATATGATGTGGTTAGTAATTCTAACTGCCAATCTTTATTATATGTTCGTATCTCTTCCGGAGAATAAATGGGTGAATACCTAATCTCGTAGTTATATCTGTTTGGGTTTAATTGTATAGTCATATCCAGCGTGGTTATCATAGTCTTTTTTTGTACATAGAGTAAGTCATGCTCAAATTGAACATACCATAGCTGAAATTGATATAAGTCTTGTGATTTGGCGTAATGAAAACTGGAAAACATCAGAATTAGTTGTAAGAAACTTAGCACAATTAATAGTTCAATCAATGTAAAGCCAACTTGGTTATGGGACTGGGACATCTTCAACAAGATGTACTTTTTTATTTTCTGATGTTTCAAAAGCTAATACTATTCGATTAGGATCAATTATATCTGCTTTAAGATAGTCGTCATTTACAAGCGCTTGTAAAGATTCTGGATACTCGCCATTATCGAGATAATAAGCTTGTATTTGTGTGTTAACAAAACTAACCGTCGCTTCATCGCTTTTTTTTGCAATGTTCTCATTGTGGTTGCCGAGTCGAGGGGTAATTAAGACGAGCAGTAGAGCGATTACACTCATGACAATTAACATTTCGATTAAAGTAAATCCTTCTTCGTTTTGATTCAAGTGCATATGTGTGCAACTCCTCATGATTATTTTTAAAATAAAGACATTTCGACCACGCATTTCAAAACATGTTAGCATCTAAGTAGCAATTAAGTGGTGAATACGACTAAAGCAATTAAGAACTTATTAAACGATTTGAATCATGTCTAACATAGGTAATAAAATGGATAAATAGACCAAGACGATACTGACAGCGATGGTAACAAAGACAATCGGTTGGATCATTGTTAGCTTACGATCAACGGCTTGTGTTAACTGATCTAAAAGTAGACGCGTATAGGCAGTTAAATCGCGTTTTAATTGTGGATGAGGTTCTTGCTTTTTAAATATTTGATAAAGATCCTCAGTCAAGAAGGTTTCATTTAAGACTGCAAAATCAAGACTGGATCCATTGCTCAAGGCTTGCTCAAGCCGGTTTGTAATGAATGCAAAATAATTAGTGGACTGCTTTTCTGTTAAAGCGACAAAGCACTCTTTAATAGAAAGTTTACTTTCAAGTAACGCACCAATGTGCGTAGCAAGCATAAAACTAAAATAGTAGCGCAACAATGGAAACACAATAGGAATACGGCTAAGCATAGCGAGTTGTTTCGCTGTCTTTAATAGTCGTTTACTTAGAAGGATGAAGATTGTACCAGCAATTAATAGGTAAGCACTAATGACGAGTAAATTAAAAACAATGTCTACGGCTTGAGTGGAAAGGGTCAATAGTGATGACTCTACTTGATTTGTTTGATATAACTGCTGGAAATTAGGATAGACGTAGTGTTGGGTAAAGAACAGCATGAGTAGGAAGCTCATGATTAAGATAAGTGGATAACGCATTGTTTTTTTGAAAGATTGTTGAATCCTGAGCTGTTGTTTGATTAGTGCTGTGCTTTCCACAAAGGCTTCTGTTAAGTTTCCATGAATCAGTGCAAAATGCACAAAGGAGACGATTTGATGATGAAAACCAGTTTGATTAAGGGCAACATCAAAGCGGATGCCATTAGTTAGTGCAAGTGATAGTGACTGTGCAAGTGGTTGGTATTGTTTTTGCCATTGGATGATGATTAAAGCCTGATTAATTGAATAATGCTGCTGCAACAGTTGTCCAAGAACTTCAATGAAATGCAATTGTTGATCAAGGTTTAGTTGTTTAGTTTTATTGTGGAAGGGTGTCAATGTAACCATAAGCATAAGCCTTTCGTTTAAGTGATTTGAAATTGACAAAAGGTTCCGGTAGTATGTGTGGATTTTTCATGTATCGTTCTAAAGGAACGCCTGCAAGAATCTCTAAAATACCGGCGCGACGTTGTTGTAAGTGCAACGGTAATAATTCAATGGCGCAAATGCCAATTAGATTTTGTTCAATATCAATGGGTTTAACCCCCATCTCAATTAAGCGATGGATGGTTCCTACAGCATTCTTTGCGTGAAGTGTGGAAAAGACTAAGTGTCCTGTATAAGCGGCATGAAAGACGAATTCGGCTGTTTTATCATCACGTATTTCACCGACCATTATAATGTCGGGGTCATGACGCAGGGCGGCTTTCAATCCGGTTTGATAAGTCATGCCACTTTTTTCGTTTATTTGCACTTGCAAAAAATTTTTCATATCTTTTTCGATTGGATCTTCAAGTGAGATCGTTTGATAAGCGTGTTGTTCGAGTAGGTAATCAATCAAGCTATAGAGGAGTGTAGTCTTTCCAGATCCAGTAGGGCCTGTCAAGAGGATAATACCTGATGTGCGGTTGATTAATCTCTGCAGTGTTTTCACTTGATGAGGGAACAACAATAAGTCGTTGAGTGATCTTGTGCGGTTGTGAGGTAATAAGCGGACTGCTAGACTTTCTGATTGACGGACAGGCAGGGTGGATATGCGTAAATCGACCGTTGTTTCACTTAAGGACCATGTTAGTGTACCATCTTGGGGATGGCGAGATTCTCCGATATCCATCTGCGCTTGATACTTTAGGTAATTGATAAAGCTCGTATAAAAACTTAAGGGAATTTGCTGATAAGCAACACGCTTTCCTTGGATGCGTACGAAGAGTGAAACGTTTGTTTCACTTGGAATAAAATGAAAATCCGAGATGTGGTGAGTGACAGCATAAATTAAAATTTTAGTTAAATAGTGATCAAAAGTATTGATCTAGTTACACCTCCATTCAACATTTTGAAACAACGCCTTCATCATAATTTATATTCAGACGAAGCACAAGATAAAAAAGACAGGTCAGTCAGAGAGACTTTGTCATTTCAGATCACTAGTAGATGATTTTTTTCAATGATTGCGATAATACTTGAAAAGTGATAGAGTAATTGCAACTAATTAAATAACTGGCTATATAGAAGAAATCAGAAGAGGTGGGATGACTATGGACAGTGATGCAAGTGTTTTTTTAATTGGCTTTATGGGTTGTGGAAAATCAACCGTCGGTAAATATTTGGCAGATCAACTAGGTTATCATTATATAGATACAGATGAAGTAATTGTTGAGCGATGTCATCAATCAATTCCAGATATATTTAACGAATCAGGGGAAGGTTATTTTAGAGATCAGGAAACGTTGGCCCTCTGTCAAGTCCCTTTAAAACAGCATGTTATTGCGACAGGTGGTGGAATAATTGAGCGTGAGCAAAATCGCTCATACTTATCAGATCAAGTCGTTGTCTACTTAAAAACGGAGTGGGAAACAATCGTTAGCCGACTGCAAGGTGATCAAGCACGACCTATTTGGCAAGACAGTAAACGTGACAAGCAGCATTTGTATTATCAACGGGAAAAACTGTATCAGCAGACAAGTCAAATTGTTGTCACCACAGATGATAAATCAATTGGAGCTATTGTGCATGAAATCATTACAAAATTCGAGAAGATATCTATAAAATAACCAATAAAAAGAGAGAGTAGCTTTGAGCTGCTCTCTCTTTTACATGCAAAACAGGGTAGTGACTCCTAACCACAGAGTTCAATTATTTTGCTTTATCAGACTTTTTTATTTTACCTTTCCAATCTTTAAATCCACCTTTGAGATCGTAAATCTGTTGATAACCTTCTTTATGAAGTAACCAAGCAGCTCTTGCTGAACGCGAACCTGATTGACAATAAAGATATATTGGCATGTCTTTTCTTAATTCTTTTTTGCGTTGCTTAAGTTGAGTGACAGGTATATTTCTTGCCCCCCATATATGGCCAGCATCAAACTCTTTTTGTTCGCGAACATCAATTAATTGAGCTTTACGATAGCCTTCTCTGAACTGATCTTCGGATAAAGTGGTTAATATTTTTTTTGTTTTTAAATAACGATAAACAGTGTAACCGAGATAGATGAGTACAAAAGCAATTAATGCAATCCAATCCCATCCTAAACCTAATGTTAAATACATAATTTTATTCCCCTTTTTTTTCAGTCTGGTACCATTATACGATGATTTTTTCTAAAAGTGAACCGTTTTCCTTTTTTAATCGAATAATAGATAAGGTATGAAGGGAAAACACATTTTACTAGAATCCCTTCGTTCGCGTTGTTTTTTCTTTAGAGCCTTTTTAATCGGTCAAATTTATTGTATACTATATAATGATAGGAGGATGTTTATGCCAACGCCTAGTATGGAAGATTACATAGAACAAATATATTTACTTATCGAAAATAAAGGATATGCAAGGGTTTCTGATATTGCAGAAGCGATTGCTGTTCATCCTTCGTCAGTAACAAAAATGGTGCAAAAGTTAGATAAAGATGGATACTTGAACTACGAGAAATACCGAGGTTTAATCTTAACCAATAAAGGCGAACAAATGGGCAAGCGATTAGTTGATCGACATACGCTGCTCGAATCGTTTTTACGAATTATTGGTGTGAACGAAGAAAACATCTATCATGATGTGGAAGGCATTGAGCATCATTTAAGTTGGAATTCAATTGATCGAATTGTTGATCTTGTTTCTTATTTTGAAGAAGACGATGCGCGCGTAGAAGCATTAAAAAAGTTAAATGACCATGAGGTATAATAAGGAATCCTAAGCAGAGGCTACCGCTTAGGATTTTATTTGTTAAGTGCTTAACACCTCTGATCGTATAGAAAAGCTTTTATTTATTTAAAGAAGTCTTTTTTGACTTAGCCTTTTCTCCATCGATGACACGAAGGTGAGATGTTTTCTTCTTTTTTTTACGTTTTCGGCGGGATTGTGTTAAAACACTGCGCTTATTTTTTAGTTTATGTCGATTTTTAGACTGTTTAACAGCTTGCTTATATTTTTTCATATCGGTTGGTACTCGTTTTCTTAGAAAGAAAACGTAGATTACACCGTATATTGAAATTAAAATAGCGACTGTTAAAGCGAGTGAACGAAGGAATGCACCGGTATTAAATATGAGTGTATAGGTAAAACCAAGCATTGCAAATCCTAAAATGATGTAAACAATAAGCGGACGTTTAGTACCCATAAGGTAACCCCATTTCATAGTATGAATATTACGTGTGCAGCAGAGAAGCAATTGCTCCAGCGATGCTGCAAGAATAATTTTTTATTTGTCTGCAAAAGGAGAGGCTATCAATATCGATTACTAAAAGAAAGCAGCCACTCAGACAATTAGTACAACTATAAAAAACATACTACTTATGATACACTATTAAATGGCAAAGATAAATCAAGAAGGGTGAGTTATCGTGAATAAATTAGCAACGTTACGAACTAAATTAAAAGAAAAAAATGTCGACGCAATCATTGTTACTAATGGTTTTAATCGCCGATACATCAGTGGCTTTACCGGAACAGCTGGTGTTGTCCTTATCACTTTAGACAAACAACTCTTTATTACCGATTTTCGTTATACAGAACAAGCTCATGCACAGGCTGTTGGGTATAATATTGTAGAACATAAACAATCCGTTATAAAAGAATTAGCGCGTCTTATTAGTGAGCTCAAACTTGAAAAGGTAGCCTTTGAAGCTGATGATTTAACGTATGATGTCGCAAATCAATACAAAGATCAAATTGATGCAGAGCTAATCCCTACAGTAGATATTATTGCAACTATTCGAATGATTAAAACAGAAGAAGAATTATTAGTTATGCAAAAAGCAGCAGATATTTCTGACGCTGCGTATGCACACATCTTGAACTTTGTAAAACCAGGCATGACAGAAATTGAAGTCGCAAATGAACTGGAGTTCTTTATGCGTCAACAAGGGGCGACCTCATCAAGCTTTGATATCATTGTGGCGTCGGGTTATAGATCAGCTTTACCACATGGTGTAGCTTCTGAGAAGAAAATTGAAACTGGAGAATTGGTTACCTTAGATTTTGGAGCGCTATACCAAGGTTACTGTTCAGATATGACGCGGACATTTGCTGTGGGTGAAATAAATGATCAATTAAAAGAAATTTTCGACACGGTACTGGAAGCACATCTGCGGGGGTTAAAAGGGACAAAAGCAGGGATGACCGGTAAAGCAGCTGATGCGTTAACACGTGATTATATTAAAGCAAAAGGCTATGGTGAATACTTTGGTCACGGTACAGGCCACGGTCTGGGTCTTGAAGTGCATGAAGGCCCGCGTTTATCACCAATGGGAACCATTACTTTGGAAGAAAATATGGTCGTAACAGTTGAACCAGGAATTTATGTACCGAATGTAGGTGGATGTCGAATTGAAGACGATATCATTATCACTAAAACAGGCAATAAAAGCTTGAATAAAGCACCAAAAGAACTTATTATAGTATAGTTAATAGAAATTCTAGGAGGAAATAGAATGATTTCAGTGAATGATTTTAAAACAGGCCTCACAATCGAAGTAGATAATGGCATCTGGCAAGTATTGGAGTTTCAACACGTTAAGCCAGGCAAAGGGGCTGCCTTTGTGCGTTCAAAATTACGTAATTTGCGCAATGGGAATATTCAAGAAAAAACGTTTCGTGGTGGCGAGAAAGTTGAAAAAGCACATATTGAAAATCGTAAAATGCAATATTTGTATGCTTCAGGTGAAATGCACACATTTATGGATATGGAGTCTTATGAACAATTGGAGATTCCCGCTAAACAGATTGCATATGAATTAAAGTTTATTCTAGAAAATATGGAAGTGCATGTTATTTCATATCAAGGCGAAATTCTGGGTGTTCAATTACCGAACAATGTTGAACTTGAAGTAACAGAAACAGAGCCGGGAATTAAAGGTGATACAGCAAGTGGAGGTTCTAAACCTGCAGTGACTGAAACGGGATTAACTGTACAGGTTCCTTTCTTTGTAAACCCTGGTGATAAGTTAATTGTTAGTACAACAGATGGTAAATACGTATCTCGTGCATAATGATTCAAACACTGATTAAATATTTAATCAGTGTTTTTCTTTCTTTCGCAAAACACAATATCAACACTTCAATTGAAGTGCAATTCCTAGAAACAAAGAATTCTTGAACTTTTGTTCAACATCTTATAGAATGAATAGAGGAAAGATTAGTACCTGTTATTAATATTTAGTAATTATTATTTAATTTCGGAAAAAATAGGAGAGATAAACATGTTTAATATAACTGATGTCAAACAATTAATAGAAGCAGTTGATGCTTCGTCAATTCGAGAATTATCATATGAAGGAGAAGAAGGGAAATTAACGTTACGAAAAGATACCCATCAAACGACGCATACTGCTGTTCAACAACCAGCAACTGTCGAGCCAACACTAGCGCCGGTCGAGCAGAAGCCTGTAAACGATGAAGCGGTCGCGGTGAATTCAGAAAAAGAAGTGAACTATGATCATGTGATTCATTCGCCAATGGTGGGTACTTTTTACTTAACTTCTTCACCGGATACACCACCTTATGTCGAAGTTGGCGATACAGTTACAGAAAAAAGTGTGGTTTGTATTATTGAAGCGATGAAGTTGTTTAATGAGATTGAAGCTGAAGTTGATGGCACTATTGTTGAAATTCTTGCTAAAAATGGTGAGCTTGTTGAATACAATCAACCTTTATTCGGCATAAAAAAGGCCTAGAGGGGAGATGTATTTATGATTAATAAAATATTAATTGCAAACCGTGGAGAAATAGCTGTACGTATTATTCGTGCTTGTAAAGAATTAAACATTAAAACTGTTGCAATATTTTCAGAAGCAGATCGAGATGCGCTGCATGTACAACTTGCTGATGAAGCTTATTGTATTGGCCCAGCCAGTAGTCAAGAAAGCTATTTGAACTTTACGCCAATTATGAGTGTGGCTAATCTAACAGAAGTTGACGCGATTCATCCAGGGTATGGTTTTTTAGCCGAGAATGCGGATTTTGCTGAGTTATGCGAGAAGTGTAACATACGATTTATCGGACCAAGTGTTTATGCGATTCAAAAAATGGGAACTAAAGATGTAGCAAGAGAAACGATGAAAAAAGCGAATGTTCCAGTGGTACCAGGTTCAAATGGTATTATTCAGTCAGAAGAAGATGCCATTGAAACGGCTGAAAAAATTGGTTATCCAGTCATTATTAAAGCAACTGCAGGTGGTGGTGGAAAAGGAATTCGTGTGGTCAGGGAGCGGGATCAGCTTCTTAAATCCATTCGCGTTACTGAACAGGAAGCGGCAAAAGCATTTGGAAACCCAGGTGTGTATATTGAAAAATTCATCGAAGATTTTTCGCATGTAGAGATACAAGTACTGGCAGACCACTTTGGAAATGTGATACACTTAGGAGAGAGAGATTGTTCCGTTCAACGTCGATTGCAAAAACTAATCGAAGAAACACCTTCACCCGCAATTAATGACAGTATACGCGAGAAAATGGGTCAAGCTGCTGTAGCCGCAGCTGAAGCTGTTGATTATCGTGGTGCAGGTACGGTTGAATTTATCTTTGATAAAAAGTCTAGCCAGTTTTATTTTATGGAGATGAACACACGCATACAAGTAGAACATCCTGTTACAGAAATGGTCACAGGCGTTGATTTAATTAAAGAACAGATATATGTCGCGGATGATATTCCGTTACGGTTTACACAAGCCGATGTTAAATTTGATGGTTGGGCAATTGAGTGTCGAATCAATGCTGAAGATCCATTTCGTTCATTTATGCCAACACCAGGCACGATTGACTTCTATTTAGCACCAGGCGGCTTCGGCGTAAGGGTAGATTCAGCTGTATATCCTGGGTATAAAATCCCTCCGTACTATGATTCAATGGTAGCCAAGCTAATCACTTATGGAAACTCACGATCAGAAGCGATTGACCGTATGAAGAGAGCCCTTGATGAGTTCTTCATTGAAGGGGTAAAAACAACCATTCCCTTCCATAAACGCGTGATGAATCATCCTGTCTTTTTGTCTGGTGATTTCAACACTAAGTTTTTAGAGGAGAATCCGATTATTGATGATTAATTCTTCGGCAGACAGAACAGCTCGATTAACGTTTAAAGGGGTAGATCGATGATGAGTGAACAAACATTACACGTTAGTGAAGATTTAAAATTTGGCAAGGTTGAGATTGCACCTGAAGTAATTGAGGTCATCGCAGGAATTGCGACAACTGAAATTAAGGGTGTTTATGCAACGCGTGGTAATTTTGCAGTGGGTATGGCTGAGAAATTTGGCCTTAAATCACCGGGCAAAGGTATTAAAGTCGAATTAGTTGACGAAGGCGTACGTATCGATGTTTTTGTTGTATTTGACTACGGGGTAACCATTCCAGTCGTTGCACAAAAAGTCCAATCAAATATTCGACAAGCACTAATCAATATGACATCATTAGGCGTTGAAGAAGTGAATGTTCATGTTGTCGGTGTACAGATGGATAAGGAAGAGCCCATTTCAGAAGAATAAAATGACTTGAATCACCAAACGAGAGTAGACGCTCCTTTGGTGATTTTTAAATTTCAATTTTATCATGAAGAATCATGGATTTATCTTTATTAATGTGGGGTACATGTGATAATATTAATCTTTAGTAGAAGTAAACGAGTGAGTAGACTGTTTGAACAAGGAGAATAAATATGAATCGAAGATTAGCCAGAGAAAAAGCTTTCCAAGTCCTTTTCTCTATTGATAATGAGGATTTTGATCCGAGGGTTGCACTTGAGTTAAGCATGGACGGGGAAGAAGCGAATGAGTTTCTTACAGCACTTATTTATGGTGTTGTTGAAAATAAAAGCGACATTGACGAACAAATCACAGATGCTTTAGAGAACTGGTCGTTTAAGCGATTAGCAAATGTCGAAAAAACGTTATTGCGGATTGCAACGTTCGAGATGACATCAGCTATTGATACCCCAGTTGGGGTAGCGATAAACGAGGCGGTTGAACTAGCTAAGGTGTATGGCGATGATCAGTCTGGAAAGTTTGTGAATGGCGTACTCTCAAAAATAAACAAATAAAAAGGGGATGACGTTTTTGGCTGCAGAAGTAATTTATGGTGATCAACTTGCACAATCATTACGTGAAGCAATGAAGGAAGAAGTAACAGCGTTAAAAGAAGAAGGGTTACAACCGCGTTTAGTCGTTGTTCTTATTGGTGATGATCCTGCCTCGAGATCGTATGTGTCTGGGAAGCAAAAGGCAGCCGACTTTATCGGGATTGATTCGGAATTAATAACTTTACCTGATTCAACAACAGAGGAAGCGTTACTTAGCTTGATTAGCAAATTAAATCAGGACCAAAGCGTCAACGGTATATTAGTTCAATTGCCGTTACCTAAACAAATAAATGAACAAGCAATTATTGAAGCAATTGATCCGAGTAAAGATGTCGACGGCTTTCACCCGATCAGTATTGGTCGGATGTTAACAGGCCAAGAAACATTCTTGCCGTGTACACCGTTTGGAATCATTACGATGTTAAAATCTAAAGAAATTGATCTTGAAGGTAAACATGCAGTCATTGTCGGTCGCAGTAATATTGTTGGTAAGCCAGTAGGACAACTGCTTTTAAATGAACATGCGACAGTAACTTATACGCATTCACGCACAAAAGATATGCAAGCCTTGACGAAAAAAGCAGATGTTTTAGTCGTTGCAGTAGGCCGGGCAGGGATGATTACGCAAGAGTATGTTAAGCCAGGCGCTGTCGTTATTGATGTCGGTGTCAACCGGACAGAAGCAGGGACATTAACGGGCGATGTTGATTTTGAGTCGGTTCGTGAAGTGGCTTCATACATTACCCCGGTACCAAAAGGTGTAGGTCCAATGACAATTACGATGTTAATGAAGAATACAATTAAAGCCTGTGTGAATCAAAATAAAAAGTAATAGGGTGTTGTAGATGACTGATCAATATTTAACGGTGAGTGCACTCACGCGTTACATAAAACGAAAATTCGAATTAGATCAACACTTAACAACCGTTTGGTTAAGAGCTGAAATTTCAAATTTTAAGCATCATAACCGTGGACATATGTACTTCACCTTAAAGGATGATCAAGCACGAATTATGGCCGTTATGTTTAATGGCTATAATCGTGCTTTAAACTTTCAACCAGAGAATGGTATGGACGTTATTGTTAAGGGGCAAGTTAGCGTTTATGAAGCACAGGGTCAATATCAATTATATGTGCATGAGATGATTCCTGATGGCGTTGGTGCCTTACATGTGGCTTATGAACAGCTAAAGGCTAATTTAGAACGGGAAGGTCTTTTCTCAGAAACACGGAAGCTCCCAATTGTTAAATTCCCTAAGCGGATTGCGATCGTGACCGCAAAAACAGGAGCGGCTGTTAGAGATATTATCTCGACGATTATGCGAAGGTATCCGATTGTAGATGTGACGGTTTATCAAACACTGGTCCAAGGAAATGACGCGAAATTTGAAATCGTTGATCGTTTGAAACAAATCAATCAAGAAGCTTCTGCCGATACGATTATTTTAGGACGTGGTGGTGGTTCAATTGAAGAACTATGGGCTTTTAATGAAGAAATGGTAGCCCGTACGATTGCAGAATCATCGATTCCGATTATTACTGGAATAGGACACGAAACAGATTTCACGATTGCTGATTTTGTCAGTGATTTACGGGCACCAACCCCAACAGCGGCTGCGGAACTAGCAGTTCCTTCACTTGTTGAAGTGACAAGAGAATTGAAGCAACTAACCGGTAAATTAGACGAGCAATTAATGCAACGGTTAAAAGATAAAAAATATCAACTCGAACGCTTAACTTCAAGTTATGCCTTTAAGTACCCAAAACAATTAATCAATGAGAAAGAACAAGAACTTGATCGTATGGTCGATCGTTTACAAAAAGCTTCACTTCGTCAGGCTGTAGAAAAACGACAAGCTTTTGATTACTTGGTAAAGCGAATTGAAACCGTTGACTTAAAGCATTTAGTCAAACAAGAACAAGTGAAAATAGACCAGCGTAAAAAACAAATTGAGACGAACTTCTATCAACAATACCAGAGGCATTTGCAGCGTTTCCAAACTCAGTTGAATAAATTGGAACTCCTTAGTCCCTTAAAAATCATGCAGCGGGGTTATAGTTTAAGCTATGACAAAAACAAACAACTGGTTAAGTCAGTGAAACAAATCGTACCTGGTGATTCCTTAACCTTACGTTTACGTGATGGTGATTTAGATTGTCAAGTATGGGGGATTGAAGAAAAGGATAATGTAACAGGAGGGAAAAAGAATGGCGAAAGAAAAGAGTTTTGATGACGTAATGAGTGAGTTAGAAAATATAGTCGAGAAATTGGAGAAAGCAGACATTCCGCTTGAAGAAGCTGTGGACTACTATCAAAAAGGCATTGAACTATCAAAATGGTGCGATGAACGCTTAAAACATGTTGAAGATAAGGTTGTTTCACTCATTGACGAAAATAACAACAAAGTACCACTCGATGACGAGGAGGTCTAATTGATGGCTGAACAATTGATGCCAATAATCTCCCAGTATAAAGCGAGCATTGATCAAGATTTACTTGCTTGTATCGAAGAACTAGACATTCATGAGCACTTAAAAGCATCAATGCAATACTCCATCGAAGCTGGCGGTAAACGGGTTCGGCCGATTTTAATGTATCTAACAACATTAGCATGTGAGGGTTCAATTGATAAAGTTAAGCCCGTAGCGATAGCGTTAGAGCTCGTACATACGTATTCACTGATTCATGATGATTTACCAGCTATGGATGATGATGACTACCGACGCGGTCAGCAAACAAATCATAAGGCATTTGATGAGGCAACAGCTATCTTAGCAGGGGATGCTCTTTTGACACTTAGTTTTCAATGCATTACCAATGCGGTCAGCTTATCGGCTGAAGAGAAGGTATTTGCCTTAAGCCGTCTAAGTGAGGTGAGTGGTGCAAAAGGTATGGTGGGTGGTCAAAGTCTAGATTTACACTTTGAAAACACGCCAATTGATTTGACGCAACTTGAAGACATTCATCATCTGAAAACGGGTCAATTACTTGTTTATGCAATGGAAATGGGGGCGTATTTAGCTGGAGCTCCTTTGGATACCATAGACGCACTGAAAGAGGCAGCAAAAGCGATTGGTTTAACTTTTCAAATTCAAGATGATATTCTGGATGTGACTAGTGATACAGTCACGCTCGGGAAACCAGCGGGTAGTGACGAAGCGAACTTAAAAAGCACCTATCCGAAATTGTTAGGAGTCAAAGGTGCTGAGAGCGAAAAGCAAAAACAAGTAGGTATATCCCGTCGTATGTTAGAAAAAGCGGGTGTTAATGAAACTTTACTTACACAATTTATTACTTATTTAAGTAATCGTGATCGCTAGTCATCTGCATCAAATGATAGTCAAAAAATCTAAAAAATGCTATAATAGTTTTTATTGGAATGGTGCAGTATTCTAGTCGATTCTCCATTTCTGAAGGCAGGCCTAAAAATCTGCCAAAGGGCATATCGATGAAGTTCCTTGTGTCGGCTTGAGGCGCCCAGCCTTGGGTCGGTGCTGGGAGTTAAGGTTGTAGGGCGATCCACAAAGGCATGTGGGCGTTGACCCTACTTCCGCGGAGGCCCATCTCTGTTGTGTTTTTTTAGCCAAAAAAACAGGATGGAATGGGGTATGAACCTGTTAAGTGGATCTAATGGGATTCCAACTGACAGCGTAGCCTGCCTTGAGTGATCACTGAGGGGATTGCAGTATATAGCTTAATATTAAGTTGGCCAACTTTATCATTTAAGTCGTCTGCATGAAATCGGGATTGCAAAAGAGGCTAGGAAATGGTTAAGAATTGTCGAGGAAATCTCCTAGACTGTTCAAACGACATCTGCTAAGGATTATAGTGCGACCTAAGTGGTAATCCAGTCTAGCTTTCGGTAACGAAGTTAAGGTGCATTTAAAGGGGAACCGCCAGAATGGCAACATTCGGTATGCACTTGGGAAAACCTACTGGACCTAAGCCGCAGTTTTTACTTATCAGATGACCATTCCACTTACATATATTATAAATGAGGTTTGTATAATGGCGAAATCTAAAACGCAACTCAATAAAGCGCTAAAATTCAGCATAAGTATTGCCGTTATCACGTTTGTGTTAGCGGCAATTTTTTCAGTTATCTCATCATCCATATTAGGTGGCGTTGGCTGGTATATCGGTTTAGTCATTGTGTTAATTATTGTTTTTATGGGTGTCTTCTTTGATACATTAGGGGTTGCAGCAACTGCTGCGAAAGAAGAACCACTTCATGCCATGGCCGCTGAGCGTGTATATGGTGCAAAAGAAGCAGTTTTAATTGTGCGTAATGCAGATCGCTTTGCTAGTTTTTGTAATGACGTGGTAGGTGACATTTCAGGTATCATTAGTGGGACAGCAGCAGCCTTAGTGGTTTTACAACTTGCGCGTCTTTTTGGCCATTCAGATGGTAGTTTCATGCAAATTTCAATAAACGTTTTACTCACAAGTATAGTGGCAGCGCTAACTGTTGGTGGGAAAGCAATTGGTAAATATTTAGCAATCAATTATGCAACTGAAATTCTTGGGTTTGTAGGGAAAGTCATTGCGGTATTAGACCACCGTTTTAAAATAAAAGTACTAAAAAAATAAAGTATCAGCTAAACGTAACATGACAGTGCAACGGATACTAATATAAAGGGTTCGATATGATATGAAGGTTAATAAAGTTAGATTAGATGTTTTATTGGTTGACCGCGGATTAGCCGAAACGCGAGAAAAAGCTAAACGTTCAATTATGGCGGGGCTCGTTTTTTCAGATACAGAACGACTTGATAAGCCAGGTGTGAAAGTCAATGAAGACATTCCGCTAACTGTTAAAGGGAAGGTCATGCCTTATGTTGGTCGGGGGGGTTTGAAATTAGAAAAGGCTTTATCATATTTCAAACTTGATGTGACAGGGAGAGTGATGTTAGATATTGGATCCTCAACAGGAGGTTTTACTGATTGTGGTTTAATGAATGGTGTGAAACTGAGCTATGCCTTAGATGTTGGCTATAACCAATTAGCATGGAAGCTAAGGAATGATCCGCGGGTTGTTGTTATGGAACGAACGAATTTTAGACACGCAACGCTGGACATGTTTAAAGAAGGCCAACCAGATTTTGCAACGATTGATGTCTCCTTTATTTCACTGTCTCTTATTATCCCGCCACTAAAAGCGATTATTGCACTTGAAGGTGATTGTGTCGTTTTAATTAAGCCACAATTCGAAGCTGGACGTGATCAAGTCGGTAAAAAAGGAATTGTTAAAGACAAACAAGTTCATCATGAGGTGTTGGCTAAAGTTCTGAAGTTATTTTATGCTGAAAGCTTTAACCTTATTGACTTAACTTACTCACCGATTACAGGTGGTGACGGAAATATAGAATTTTTAGCACATATACAACGTGTGAACAATCCGAAGTTGGTGGAAGATGTTAACTCATTCGTCGATAATGTTGTTGAAGAGGCACATGTAGCCTTAAAAAAATAAAGGTGAGGTAATAAAATGAATAAAGGTCAACGTTTAATTAAAATTCGTGAATATATCACTTCAAATGAAGTAGAGACACAAGATGAATTAGTTGAAGCACTTCGAAGTGAAGGTTATGTTGTAACACAAGCGACAATTTCTCGGGACATTAAAGAGTTACACCTAGTTAAAGTACCGACAAGTAATGGTCGCTATAAATACAGTTTACCGGCAGATCAACGTTTTAATCCTTTAGAGAAATTAAAGCGCTTAATGCGTGATGCGTTTGTTCGAATTGACAAAGCGACTCACTTTCTGGTCATAAAAACATTACCAGGAAATGCAAATGCGTTAGGTGCACTTATTGATAATTTAGACTGGGATGAAATATTAGGAACGATCTGTGGTGATGATACAATTCTAGTTATTTGTCGCGATGAGAACGTTACGAATTCAATTGAAACACGCTTTCTAGAAATGCTATAGGATAGTAAAGAAGGGAAGAGATGCATGTTAACCGAATTATCAATCAAGGATTTTGCGATTATTGATCAATTAGAAGTAGAGTTCAAGACAGGTCTCACAGTTTTAACAGGGGAAACAGGTGCTGGTAAGTCGATTATTATTGATGCGATACAGTTACTGGCGGGTGGCAGAGGTTCTGTTGAATTTGTCCGATATGGAGCTAAAAAGGCCATTTTAGAAGGTCTATTTAGTATTGAAGACAAGCATCACCCTGTTTACCGGGTTGCTGGACAATTTGGTATTGAAATCAACGATCAAATGATTGTGTTGCATCGGACCATTTCTGAATCAGGCAAAAGCGTATGTCGTATTAATGGGCATTTAGTGACGCTGGCTATCTTAAGAGAGTTTGGACGAGTATTAATTGATATTCATACCCAACATGAAACACAATCATTAATGGATCAAGAACGTCATATTGAATTACTTGATTTGTATAGTGAAGATGAATTAAAAGAAGTTCAATCAGACTATCATAAAGTTTTTCACCAATGGAAGAAGGTACAACAACGGATGCGTCAATTGAAAGATAATGAGAAGGAAATGATTCAGCGCTTAGACTTATTATCTTTCCAATTACGTGAATTACAAGATGCTGAATTGGTACCTGGGGAAGATATCGAGCTTGAAGAAGAACGGGAACGCCTGAGTCATGCGGAGAAAATTTATGACAATATTAAAGAAGCGCATGATGCGTTGTCTTTAGAACACCGAGCAAACGATTGGTTAACGTTAGCTTTTAGTAACATTGAGCATGCTGCTGAATTTGATCAAGAGTTAAAGCCTGTCCAAATTAATTTTTCTGAAGCATTTTATATGGTTGAAGATGCAACGCATCGTTTACGTGATTACTTAGACCAATTTGAATTTGACCCAGAGCGATTAAATCTGATTGAATCGCGCTTGAACGAGTTGAATCGTTTGATGCGTAAATATGGTGTGAATGTTGAAGAAATGTTAGAGTATCAAGCTTCGATTGAAGATGAAATTGATCAGATCAATGATCGAGATATGTCATTAGACAAATTATCAAAAGAAAGTGAATCGTTAAGGGAAGATGCGCTTGCTGAAGCACGTCATATCGATGAGTTAAGACGAAAAGCCGCATTAACACTAAGCGATCAAATTAAAAGTGAACTGACCGATCTATATTTAGATAAAGCTGAATTTAAAGTGGATGTCTCGCTTAAAAAGGCAGAAAAGTCACCGGTGAGAATTAACGGAACCGCAGTTAGATTAACTGAAAATGGTTTTAATGACGTTCAGTTTTTATTAACAACAAACCCTGGTGAGCCATTAAAACCACTAAATAAAGTTGCTTCTGGTGGTGAACTGTCACGCATTATGCTAGCACTTAAAAAGATATTTAGTAAACACCAAGGTGTGACGAGTGTGATTTTTGATGAAGTTGACACAGGGGTAAGTGGTCGCGTCGCACAAGCTATAGCAGAAAAAATCGCTTCAATTGGCCTGGGTTCGCAAGTGCTTTGTATTTCTCACTTGCCACAAGTGGCTGCGATGGCAGACCGTCATTTGCGAATTGAAAAACATGTAACTGACACACATACGTCGACAAGCGTGGTTGAGCTTGAATCAGCTGAAAGAGAAGAAGAACTCGCACGTATGATGACTGGAAAAGAAATCACAGATACATCGTTAGAACATGCAAAATCGCTAATTACCCATGCGAATATTTTCAAGGGAGAATGATCAAATCATTCTTCTTTTTTATCTAAATATAGGCTTCGCCCCCCACTTCAAGAAATGTGAAGGGCGAAGCCCAAAGCCCAAAGCCCAAAGCCCAAAGCCCAAAGCCCAAAGCCCAAAGCCCAAAGCCCAAAGCCCAAAGCCCAAAGCCCAAAGCCCAAAGCGTAAGTGAGAGATGAATCACCTTCGGGCAAAGGAAAGGATACCCGTCATCTTAATTGCCCCACTTATACCTTTAAAAGTATGTAAACATACAAAAATTAATGGTTTTTTAAATAATCAGAATTTTACTGTAACATTTTACTGTAAGGTATGATATTATTTAAACTACTATAAAGATATTGGAGTTGTATACGATGAAAGTAGCTAAATTCGGGGGAAGTTCAGTTGCAAATGCTGAACAATTAAAAAAAGTAGCCAATATAATTAAAGCGGACAAAGATCGGCGCATTGTTGTTGTTTCAGCACCAGGTAAGCGACTAAGCGAGGATATTAAAGTAACGGATTTACTGATCGCTTTAGGCGATGCTTATCGTAAAGGTGAAGATTATACAACAGAGCTAAATAATGTTTTAGAGAGATTCGAATCCATTTTAATTGAATTAGATCTATCAAAGCATGTCTTAAAAGACATTGTTAAACAGGTTGAATTTATTACTCACCAAGGTGGAGATTTGGCGTTTAAGTTAGATGCGATTAAAGCAATTGGTGAAGATACGTTAGCCAAAATATTAAGTGAGTACCTGGTCAAAGAAGGGTTAAATGCAAAATATGTAAATCCTAAGGATGCAGGATTGATTTTAAGTGATGAACCTGGTGGCGCACAAATATTAGACGAAAGTTTTCCGATTTTGTATAAGTTAAGAGAAGCAAATGAGATTTTAATCATTCCAGGCTTTTTCGGTTACACCAAAGCAGGAAAGCTAGTAACTTTCTCACGAGGTGGCTCAGATATTACCGGTTCCATTGTTGCTGCGGGTGTACATGCGGACTTATATGAGAATTTTACTGACGTTGATTCAGTCTATTGTGTTAATCCACAGTTTGTACCTCATCCAAAAGAGATTCACACTTTAACCTATAAAGAAATGCGTGAGTTATCGTATGCGGGCTTTTCCGTGTTTCATGCAGAAGCGCTCATACCAGCATTTAAAGGTAAAATTCCAGTTTGTATTAAAAATACCAATAATCCATCTGGAAGAGGCACGATGATTGTTTCAGAAAAACCAGAGCAAGCCCAATCAGTCGTGGGCATTGCAAGTGATGATGGTTTTGTTAGTCTATATGTTAGTAAGTACTTAATGAACCGTGAAATTGGTTTTGGACGTCGATTGTTAAATATATTGGAAGATGAAGGTATTTCCTTTGAACATACTCCTTCTGGGATTGATGATTTGTCAGTTATTATACGTGAAGATCAATTAACGGATGAGAAAGAACAAGTCGTTATTAATCGAATCAATAAGGAGTTAAAACCGGACATGGTATACATCGATCGGGGATTGGCGCTTGTTATGATTGTGGGTGAAGGGATGCATAGTTTCGTAGGTACTGCTGCAAAAGCAACAAGAGCATTCCAGGATGCAAATGTAAACTTAGAAATGATTAACCAGGGCTCTAGTGAAGTATCAATGATGTTTGGTATTAAGGAAGAAGGCGTCGAACGAGCCGTTCAATCATTGTATCATGTATTTTTTGAGTAAAGCATCGTGATAAGATTTCCTATATGGGGAATTTTATCACGGTTTTTTTATTGAATTAAAACCTGGTACTATTAACATATATAAATTATCACTTGCGAAATTTACTAATTAGCGATAAGATTAACATGAATTGAAAATGAAAAGTCCTATTTAAAAGGAGATTTTTTTATGTCTAAAAATTATGACCTAGTCATATTGGGTGGTGGTATGGGTGGATATGTATCAGCCATTCGTGCCCGTCAATTGGGGATGACTGTTGCCCTCGTGGAAGCTGAAAAATTAGGTGGTACTTGCTTACACAAAGGATGTATTCCCACTAAAGCATTACTTAAAAGTGCTGAAATCTATCAAACTTTAAAAAATAGTTCAAATTATGGCGTTTACGCTGATAACATTTCTTTTGATTTTTCAAAAGTTCAATCTAATAAAGAAGAAACCGTTACTGCGCTTTACGAAGGTGTACAGCAACTGATGAAAAAACATCAGGTCGATATTTACCAAGGTTATGGGCGCTTGCTAGGTCCATCAATCTTTTCACCACAACCGGGCACAGTATCGGTTGAAATTAAAAACAGCGAGAATCAAATGTTGATCGGAGAATCAGTCTTACTAGCAACTGGGGCGAAACCAAAGGCACTTCCAAACCTCCCTTTTGATGGGAAGGTTGTGTTATCGTCTGATGATTTATTGACAATGGAAGCACTACCTAAGGAGATTGTTATCATTGGCGGTGGTGTAATCGGTTGTGAATGGGCATCGATGTTACTGGATTATGGCGTTAACGTGACACTGGTTGAACAAGCAAATCAGTTGTTACCTAACTTTGACCATTCGATTCAACAAACACTTAAGCAAGCACTAGTAAAACGCGGGTGTAGAATATATACAGGTGCAGCGATGGAAGCATTTGAAGTGACTGAGCAACAATTTAAGACAACACTTATAACCGATGAAGAAACCAAGTCATTGCAAGCTGAGGTGGTCCTTGTTTCGATTGGACGCCAACCGAATACAATCGGAATTGGCTTAGAAAATACAGCAATCGAACAGGATCAACAAGGGTTTATTCAAGTTGATGAGAACTTTCGTACAAAAGAGAAGCATATCTATGCTGTTGGAGATTGTATTGGCGGATTGCAGCTTGCTCATGTCGCTGCGCATGAAGGAAAGTACTGCGTTGAAACAATTGCCGGTGAACATCCTTTTGCAGAAAGTTTAGCAAATGTCAGTAGTTGTGTGTATTCTGAACCAGAAATCGCAACGGTTGGTCTAACTGAAAAAGAAGCGAAAGATGCTTTTGCCAAAGTGAAGGTTTTCTCGGTACCGTTTAGAGCGAATGGTAAAGCAAAAATTGAAGGAAAAGAAGACGGTTTCATAAAAATCGTCATGAATGAAGATACCGATGATTTATTAGGTGTCCATATGATTGGGGCAAAGGTAACTGAAATGATTGCAGAGGCTGGTCTTGCGATGTTAGTCAATGCCTCAATTGAAGAGATTGGTGCGACGATTCACCCGCATCCATCGTTAACAGAAGCGATCGAAGAAGCGGCGTTAGGGTTAAAAGGCAAGATTATTCATGGTTAAGGAGGTAAGTGAAATGACAAAACATAAAGCAGTGGGGTTAACAGATGATGAAGTATTAGCGATGTACCGTTTGGTATTAGCGGCAAGACGTGTTGATGAACGGATGTGGATTTTAAATCGTGCTGGAAAAATTCCCTTTGTGGTTTCTTGTCAAGGACAAGAAGTTGCTCAAGTAGCGGCAAGCTTTGCTTTAGAGAAAGGATCTGATTATACCGCACCTTACTACAGAGATGTTGGTGTTGTCCTTGCGATGGGAATGACCATTAAAGAATTGATGTTACAAGCATATGCAAAAGCAAGTGATCCTAACTCAGGTGGTCGCCAAATGCCCGGGCACTTTGGCTGCAAACGCCTAAAAATGTTATCAGGATCCTCACCCGTTACGACACAAATTCCGCATGCAGTGGGAATAGGACTTGCATTAAAGATGAACAAGGAAAAGGCTGTTTCTTTTGTGTCATTAGGTGAGGGCTCAAGTAATCAGGGGGATTTTCATGAAGGGCTAAACTTCGCAAGTGTTCATAAATTACCTGCGATAGTGTTTGTTGAAAATAATCAATATGCTATTTCTGTAGGTTTGGATAAGCAAGTGGCTTGTAAACAAATATCGGATCGTGCAATTGGTTATGGTATGCATGGTGAGACAATTGATGGTAATGATCCATTTGCCGTTTATAAGGCCGTTAAAGACGCACGCACGCGTGCAATTGAAGGTGAAGGTCCAAGTTTAATTGAAGCACTAACTTATCGTTTAACACCTCATTCAAGTGATGATAATGATATGACCTATCGGACAAAAGAAGAAGTTGATGCTGCAAAAGCTCGCGATGGTTTCATAACGTTTAGAGAATATTTAGTTGAACAAAATATTTTGACGGAGTCTGTTGAAAGTGACATGGAACAAGCAATAAAAGAAGAAATCAATCAGGCAACAATTGAAGCAGAAGAGGAGCCGTATGCGAGTGCTGAAACACTCTTTGATGCGGTGTATCAGTAGGGAGGTAAACATAGTGGCAGTGATTTCATATATAGAAGCGATAAATCGAGCAATGCGGGAAGAGATGGAACGTGATGAGCGTGTCTTTATATTAGGTGAGGATGTCGGTAAACGCGGCGGTGTATTTAAAGCAACTGAAGGTCTTCACGAACAATTTGGAGATGAGCGTGTGATGGATACACCGTTGGCAGAATCAGCAATTGCTGGTGTTGGTATTGGAGCAGCGATGTACGGGATGATTCCAGTAGCCGAAATTCAATTTGCAGACTTCATTTTGCCGGCTGTTAATCAGATTGTTTCTGAAGCAGCTAAATTACGTTATCGTTCAAATAACGATTGGACATGTCCGATTACGATTCGTGCACCATATGGTGGTGGGGTACATGGTGCTTTATATCACTCACAATCGATTGAAGCAATCTTTGCTTCACAGCCAGGTTTAAAAATTGTTATGCCCTCAACACCGAGCGATGCATTAGGGTTGTTGAAAGCAGCTATCCGAGACCCGGATCCGGTCTTATTTTTCGAACATAAACGAGCCTATCGTTTATTAAAAGAAGAGGTTGCTGATGATCAAGATGTGATTGAAATAGGGAAAGCGAATCGTGTCTTGGAAGGTGAAGATATCACGGTGATTACGTATGGCTTATGTGTTGAATTTGCTAAACAAGCAGCTGAGGAATTAAAGGAGACGGGTGTCTCAACAGAATTGATTGATCTAAGATGTGTTTACCCACTCGATAAAGAGACAATCATTGAAGCGAGTAAAAAAACAGGAAAAGTACTTTTAATTACAGAAGATAATAAAGAAGGTTCAATCATTAGTGAAGTGGCTGCGATAGTTGGTGAAGAATGTCTATTTGATTTAGATGCGCCGATTACACGCCTTGCAGCACCGAACGTGCCAGCTATGCCATATGCACCACCATTAGAAAAAGCTTTTATGGTTGACCAAGAAAAAATAAAAAGCGCAATGTTGAAGCTTGCTCAGTTTTAATTGAAGGGATGTGACATGAATGATAAAGACAATAACGATGCCACAACTTGGTGAAAGCGTAACAGAGGGCACCATTAGTCAATGGTTAATAAAAAAAGGCGATGTCGTTGAATTATATCAACCTTTACTTGAAGTTATGACCGATAAAGTGAATGCAGAAGTCCCTTCAAGTTTTAGTGGCCAGGTGGAGACACTCTTAGTAGAAGAAGGCGAAACGGTAGCGGTAGGCACTGAAATCTGTACGATAGTTGTTGAAGGTGAAGCACCAACTGGTCGTGACGATAACAATAACGATGCCACTGTCGCTAGTGAAACACAAACAGAAGAGGTTGATTCTAATGCCTCACCACGGTTATCTCCTGTTGTCATGCGCTTAGCACAAGAGCATCAAGTGCCATTAGACAAAGTGAAGGGAACAGGATCAGGTAGACGTATTACCAAAAAAGATATTCAAGCTTACTTAAGTCAAACAGAACATCCTGTGAAGGTAGAGTCAGTTCCTACTGAATCAGAACCAGATATTGCAAAGTCAAAGTGGACGAAAAAAGAAAAACCAAAGCCATCCTTTACAGCTGATCACGAAATCCCGGTAACTGGAATAAGAAAAGCGATTGCTGAAAACATGGTGCGCTCAACAACAGAAATTCCACACGCATGGATGATGATTGAAGTTGATGTCACCAATCTTGTGAATTACCGAAATGCTGAAAAAGAGGCTTTTAAAGCAAGTGAGGGCTATAACCTTTCCTACTTTGCATTTTTCTTAAATGCTGTCGCAAAAGCATTGAAAAAGTTCCCACAACTTAATAGTTCTTGGCAAGGGGATAAGATTGTTCAGCATAAAGATATTAATTTATCGATTGCTGTAGGCAATGATACTGAACTGTATGTCCCAGTGATTAAGAATGTAGATGAAAAGAGTATTAAAGGAATTGCTAAAGAGGTGCATGTGCTTGCCCATAAGGCACGCCATGGTCAACTAAGTAAAGCAGATATGGAAGATGGGACATTTACAATGAATAATACTGGAACATTTGGTTCGGTGCAGTCAATGGGCGTTATTAATTACCCGCAAGCTGCAATTTTACAGGTGGAGTCAATTGTTAAGCGTCCGGTTATTATAAATGACATGTTTGCTGCCAGAGATATGGTGAATTTATGTTTGTCACTTGACCATCGAATCTTAGATGGTGTGATTTGTGGTAAATTCATGTCACATGTTAAAGAAATCTTAGAAAATATTTCAGGCGATACGACACCAATCTATTAGAATTGAAACACTTCATTTGATGAGAATCAGATGAAGTGTTTTTAATTTGTGAACAATTCTTGGAAACTATTCTAATTTTAAGGTTTGTATAGTATAATTGTTAATTGTTTCACATAAGAAAAGGGGTGTACGCATGCGTAAGAAGATTGAGAAAAGAAAAAAAACAGAGAAAAAGCACGAAAAAATTCAAGGGATGGGTATTAGACAACGGCTATTAATATCATTTGGATTAATTAGTTTACTACCGCTAATGATTGTCGGTGTTTTTATTTTTGTGTTTGCTTCAAATGCATTAGAAGAAGAGGTTAGTTTGAAAGTTGAAGAATCGGCGCACTTACATATGGAGACGATTGATCGTTTTATATTTGAACGTATGAATGATATCGAAACACTCGTTCAAAGTCATAACTTAAGTTCAAACAACCCCTCAACAAGTGATGTATCTTTTTTGGTGAATAGTTATACATATTTTGATCGATTTGAATATGTCGATGCGGATGCGATATCAGAATCCGCCTCTGTCGACCCATCAGAAAGTATGTTATCTGATATTGTTTATGATCAGCGATTAAATGATTATGTACTTAATTTCTATCAGGAAATAGGCGCAGATCAATTTCTTGTTGGAACGATGTCCATCAGTCATATTTGGCAAGAAGTTAATGCTATCGTTTCTGAAACATCAACGGTCGAATTAATTAATCGTGAAGGGGAGAAATTAGCAGATACAGTATCAACTGCTTCAGTTACTGAGGAAGATAGTGTTGCAACGCTTGACTACGATTCACCACTGTATCAATCAATTGAGACATTAGATGCACAAGCCAATGGTGTCTTTGATTTGGAAGCAAGCAACGGGGTAGATAGCTTAATCGGCTATAGCACAAGTCAGGGCTATGGCGACTACCAAGGAAATGATTGGATTCTCTTAGTCAGTGAATCAAAAGCAGCCATTTTACAATCGATTGAAACATTACAGATGATTTTATTAAGTGTTGCAGGTATAACCTTAGTGCTTGTAATTATTATTACATACTTAATTGCCCAGTCGATTGCACGTCAGGTTAAGTACTTATCTAATGTTGCATCAAATGTTTCGAAAGGTGATTTAACTCAATCGATACAATTAAAAGCCAAAAGCGAAATTAAACAATTAAGCGATGCGCTTATTGTGATGGTCAAAGAACTGAATCAGATGGTTACTCAGTCGAAAGCAGTTTCAACAACGATTGATAATCAGTCATCTGCACTTAAAAAGCGAAGTGAAGAGCTATCAACGGGCTTAGAGCAAGTGGCTAGAACGATTCATGAGCTTGCCAAAGGTGCAGAATCGGAAGCTTATTACACAACAGAAATGACTGAGAAAACACGCGATTTAGAACAAGCAGTTACGGTCATTAAAGAAGAAACGAACCATTTAACAACACATGCAGATGATGTTAAAAAAATTACGACAGATGGTATCAATCAAATGACACGTTCCGTTTCTCAAATGGGTGCGATTAATACAGACGTGGTTGAATCAAATACGCGAATGGACGCATTAAATCTAAAAACGCAAGCAGTCGAGCAATTAACGACATTAATCAACGATATCTCGGCCCAAACAAATTTGTTAGCACTTAATGCGGCCATTGAAGCTGCACGTGCAGGTGAAGCAGGTAAAGGCTTTAGTGTTGTTGCGGATGAAATTAGAAAATTAGCTGAACAAGTAAGTGACTCGGCAGTAGAAATTCAAACCGTTGTTAAAGAAATGACGGCAGAGTCCACACTGGTAAAAGCATCTTTAACTGAGACTGAATTAGAAGCAGAAAAAGGAATGGCAGAATTAAAAACAATGCAGGGCTATTTCACTAAAATCAACGAACAAATCAAGCAAATTAATCAATCAGTTGCTGTCGTTGACCAAAAAGTCGATGGCATTCAAGGGCAAACGGAATCCATTCATAGTGGCATTCAAGACATTTCTGCAATTTCCGAAGAAAGTTTGGCGAGTATCGAAGAAACTACAGCCATTATTGAACAACAAAAAACGTCGGCTCAACAGTTAAATGAAGATGCAGATCAATTAAAAATACAGGCGTTTGAACTCGATCAATCCATGAAATCATTTGAGCTATAAACATAATCGTCATCCACCCATCTCTCACTATTATTGTGTATAATAGTGAGAGAAAATATTAATCATGTCGTTTTTTTAGGGGGCGTTTATGTGAAAATTGGATACAGAACATTAAAAACAGCAATTGCTGCACCACTCGCAATTTTAATTGCCGAGCTGTTGCAATTAGAAGGTGTAGGTTCAGCTGGAATTATCGCGGTGCTTTGTATACAACCAACGCGGAAGCAATCGTTCTTAACTGCTTGGCACCGGATTGCAGCAGGGTTGCTATCGATTGTATTTGCCTTCGTCATCTTTGAAGGCCTTGGCTATAATCCACTAACTGTCGGTATCTTACTGATTTTATTTATTCCAGTAACAAACTGGTTGAAAATAGCTCCAGGTATTGTTACGAGCTTAGTAATTTTATTTCATTTTTATGCAGCAGAAACAGTTGATATTCCGCTTGTTATTAATGAGATAGCCTTAATGTTCATCGGAATTGGCTTGGCACTTATTCTTAACTTATACATGCCAAATCTGGATAATTCGTTTCAAGAAGTTAAAAATCAAGTAGAAGCAAATTATCAACAATTATTTCGAGAAATCGCTGGTTTTTTAAGAGGAGACCGAGCGACGCTATCACTAGAATTATTAGCACAAACGCGTCAGCTCTTTAATCAAGCGAGTGACTTGGTTCAACGTGACCAAGAGAATAATTTTAACCGTCAAGAAAGTTGGCTAAAAAATTATTTTGCAATGCGTGAGATTCAGCTATTAGCACTTGAACGTATGGCGAAATTAATTAAACCCAAACTTGTAACTGTTAAACAAGCGCAGCAAATTGCGGACTTGTTTGATGATATGGCTGATGCGATCTATCCGACAAATCCAGTCCAATATCATCTCGAACAAGTGGATGACTTGCTAAAACGTTTTGAACGTCAAGATTTACCACAAACACGCGAAGAATTCGAAGTGCGGGCGGACTTGTTTCAGTTATTAACGGAAATCAATCATTATTTAACCGTTAAAAATCAAACAATTAAAACAGCGAATGAATAAGCAAATAATAGAAACCCCTTAACCAGATGGTTAAGGGGCTTCATGTTTGATTTTTTAAATTAAGAAATATAGACCTGAAGTCACTAATGAGCCAACCATTGCGACAATCATAATGTAGACAATGATTTTATTGCGACGTTCACGTTTTGAAGGCTTACGCGGTACTTGTTTATTGTGAGTTGTTTTAGTCATGATTATTACCTCCTTTGACAGGACATTCTATTTGTATTTTAGCTTGAATTGCTTAAACTTACAAGTAATTGATACGAAAATATATCAAATTGACAAAATCACCTTAAGTAAGCTAACGTAGTAACGTAGAAAAGAATAAGAAGAGGAGCATACAAATGATAAACAAAGCCAGATTAGTTAAAGATTTTTTGAATTGGATACAAATCGACTCAGAAACTGGGGATGAAGCGAACATTCAGCAATTATTAAAAAAGAAATTCGAGTACTTAGGGCTTGAGGTAGAGGAAGATAATGCTAAAGAAAAAACAGGCTTTGGTGCGAATAATTTAATTTGTACCTTGCCCGGAAATCCAAAGTATCCGATGATTTATTTCACGGCGCATATGGACACCGTTGTTCCCGGAAAAGGCGTAAAACCAATTGTTACTGAAGAAGAAATCACCTCTGATGGAACAACCATCCTGGGCGCAGACGATAAAACGGGGATAGCAGCTATTATTGAGACCATTCAAGTGCTTAAAGATGAGAACATTGACCATGGTCCGATTCAGTTTGTCATAACGGTAGGTGAAGAGTCTGGTCTAGTTGGTGCGAAAGCTTTGGAACGTTCCATGATTAAAGCAAAGTTTGGTTATGCCTTAGATAGTGATGGTCCAGTAGGAAACATTATTGTAGCAGCACCAACTCAAATGAAACTATTAGCAACAGTCCGTGGGAAGACTGCACATGCGGGAATTGCTCCTGAAAAAGGAATTTCAGCGATTACAATGGCCGCAAAAGCGATTGCGAAAATGCCTTTGGGCAGAATTGATAAAGAAACAACTGCCAATATTGGTCGCTTCCAAGGAGGCCAAAAGACAAATATTGTTTGTGATGAAGTTGAAATTCTAGCAGAAGCGCGCTCACTTGAACCAGCAAAAGTTCAAGGACAAATTGATAAAATGATTGAAGCTTTTGAATCCGTTGCATCAGAAATGGGAGGTAGTGTGGAAGTTGAAACGGATGTGATGTATCCTGGTTTTAAACAGGTTGATGGCGACCTAGTTGTTGAGATAGCTAAACGTGCAGCGAAAGCAATTAATCGTACGCCTGTTTTAAAAACAAGTGGTGGCGGAAGTGATGCAAATATTATTGCTGGATTTGGTATTCCAACCGTTAATTTAGCTGTTGGTTACCGAGATATCCATACTAAAAGTGAAACCATGCCGATTGATGAGCTCGTTAAAGTCACTGAAATGGTATTGGCCGTTATTGAAGAAGTGAAAAGCGAGCGTTAAACACAAACAAACACGAGAGCTTAGCAGTTTAAATTGCTAAGCTCTCGTGCTATAATTAAAGAACAAATGTTCTTTGGGGGAAGTCGAAATGTCAAAATGGTATCCGAAAAATGGTCGTGTTATTTTTCATGTTGATATGAATAGTTTTTATGCGTCTGTTGAAATGGCATATGATCCGTCATTAAAAACCAAAGCGATCGCAATTGCTGGTAACCCAGAAGAGCGACGAGGAATTATTGTTACTAGTAGTTACGAAGCCCGAGCCAAAGGTGTCAAAACAACCATGCCGCTCTGGCAAGCTCGACGTCTATGCCCAGAACTGATTGTACTGCCACCGAATTTTGAACGGTACCGAAAAATGTCGCGTGAACTGTTTAAAATAATGGCTGAAATTACTGATCTTGTTCAACCTGTTTCAATAGATGAAGGCTACATTGATGTGACGGATTGCAGTCATCTTGGTTCACCAATTGAGATTGCTTCCCAGTTACAGCAGCGGCTTAAAGCTGAGCTCGATTTACCTTGTAGTATCGGTATTGCACCCAATAAGTTTTTAGCTAAAATGGGTTCAGATATGAAGAAACCAATGGGGATTACAATTATTCGAAAGCGAGAACTTAAAGATGTATTATGGCCGTTAGATATCGGAGAAATGCATGGTGTAGGCGAAAAGACAAAAGCTAAATTTAATGATCAAAATATCTATACGATTCAAGACCTTGTTGATGCTGATCCTTATCTATTAAAGCGCGTATTTGGTGTCAACGGCGTCCGACTTCAACAAAAGGCAAAGGGAGAAGACAAACGACCTGTTGATCCAGATGCTGTCTTTGAATTTAAAAGCATTGGTAATTCAGAAACGTTACCAGAGGATACGGTAGAAGAAGCAACGATTTTAGGTTTACTGCGTAAGTTGTCGAAAAAAGTTTCAGAGCGATTAATTAGAAAAGAAGTGGTTGGTCAAACAGTACAACTTATGATTCGTTATTATGATCGAAAAACAATCACCCGAAGTATCACGCTGGCGAAATTTTTACATCAAGAACAAGCGATTTACCAGGTGGCCGTTGATTTATTTGAAACACATTGGAATAATGAACCGATTAGACTCTTAGGTGTAACTGTGCAAGGGCTAGTCGATAAATCAGAAATCGTTGAACAACTCGATTTGTTTCATTATCAAGAAATGTTGAAAGATGAGGGACTGCAACGTACCATTGATCAATTAACGGAGCGTTATGGGAAAACGACGTTTAAAAAATTGCAGTCAACAACGGAACAACAACCACGCACAAGTTTTCAAAAAGATTTCTTAGATGATTATCGCACATCTAAATAATGTGTTGTTTCTGATTTCGATCCACAGCGCTAGCTATGAATAAATGGGGGTCATCATGGAAATAGGCTAAGTCGTAGGATTGAATACGACTTAGCCTACTTTTCTTTTTTGATACGAATTAAAAAGCGCATCATTTTTCTTGTCGATCCCAGGTCTTGGATGGGAAGATAACAACTTAGCGGTTTCTGAAATCATACTTTTCACTTGGTACATTTAAGGTATGCCCATTGATCATAACTGTATAATTGTCTTTCCATTCAATTTCAGCAGTTGACTCACGGTAATTCCAATAGATATTTTTCGTTTGACCTTTACTGGTGTTGAATACTAATTCTCCACGTATTGCATATGCAGTTGTGGCACCGCCGTTCGCAAGATAGGCTTTTAATGTATAGTTACCATCTGGTGATGTTTCTTCTGTAAGGAATTCGCCTGTTGGTAAGCTACTCATATCAAAAAACGCACGATATATTCCATATCCAAGAAGGCTGAGAAGTATTATGTTAGTAATCAGGATATTTTTCAGTACCTTTTTTCGACGTTTTGGTTTGTGTGCGTTCACGGTATTTGCCCTCCAGTGCTAAGTAGCGAGTAGACATTGACTCAGTCATGTTGCCTAAGTGTCAAGGGGTTATCTTCCTTTTAAAATTTATCTCAATTACAATTATCAACTCAGAAATGTCACCAGATTTAGCTCGACCTTTCAACCTTCTATTTTTAAGGTTTGACAACGTTTAGGGTCAGTAGATCTATTGCTATCTGGGTGTTAGTAAACTGTGCTTTTGCTTCTTGTTCCAAGTCGAGCTGATCTTTTGCTGTGTACCGCTGTGAGATGTGGGTTAAACACAATTGTTTGACGTTAGCTAACCGAGCCAGTTGTGTCGTTTCAGTGATGGTGCTGTGAAAGAATTGTTCGGCTAAGCTTGGCAAATCTGAGGCGAAAGTTGCCTCTGCAATGAGTAAATCACTATTCTTTACGAAGTCAACAAATTGCGTGGGCTGTTTTGTATCTCCTAATATAGTTACAATGCGTCCAGGCTTGTCAGGACCGATAACATCTTCACGCTTAACGGTTTCGCCGTTTTCCAAAGTAGTGACATGCTGAGATTTAATGGTTTGATACATTGGTCCTGGAGAAATGCCTCGACTTTTTAACTTATCGACTTGCAGCTCACCGAGCTGATCGTTCTCAATCACTTGGTAACCAAATGAATCAATGCCGTGGGTGAGTTTCTTAACACGTACTTTCAGACCATCAAAGATGTAGACATCGTTATCATTAACGGTAAAGAAATCAAGCGGGTACTGCAAATGTGTGTGACTAATTTTAAAACTTGTCTCAATGAAGGTCTGAAGCCCAGCAGGTCCATAAATTTCGACAGGTGAGTGACCATCCTGAAATGAACGACTGCTCAGTAAACCGAGCAAACCATAAATATGGTCACCGTGAAGATGAGTAATAAAAATCTTTTCGATTCGGCCGGGTTTAATCGTCGTTTTTAATATTTGATGTTGTGTTCCCTCACCGCAATCAAATAACCAAATGCTTCGATTGATCGCACGCAAATCAAGTGCGATACTTGATACGTTGCGTAATTTTGAAGGCATGCCAGCACCGGTCCCGAGAAAGGTTACCTCCATCTAAGCCCAACCTCTCGCATATGGTTTTGGTGCTTCAATGACGTAGCCAAGTTCTTCAGCGGCACGTTTCGGCCAATAAGGATCATTGAGCAGAGCACGGCCAACGCAAATGAAATCAGCTCGTTGATTTTTTAAGATTTCTTCTGCTTGTCGACCACTGGTGATTAAACCAACAGCACTTGTTTTAATCTGTGCTGCTTTTTTAATGGTCTCAGCGTGCGGTACTTGATACCCAGGAAAAACATCAATGGGTGCTTGGACAAGTCCACCTGTACTTACATCAATTAAATCAACGCCTTGTTTTTTCATTTCCTTAGCGAAGTAAATAAAGTCATCCATTGTGTTACCATCCTTATGATATTCTTCTGCAGAAATGCGGACGAATAGTGGTCCCTCGAAAACAGACTGAATCGCTGTTATGGTTTCGCGTAAAAACTGATAGCGTCCTTCCCGCGTTCCCCCGTAGCGATCAGTACGAGTATTAGCAAGAGGAGAGAGGAATTGATTGATTAAGTAACCATGAGCGCCATGAATTTCAATAATATCAAACCCACTTTCTTTCGCTCGAAGTGCTGCTGCTTTAAAAGCATCAATTGTTTCAGTTACTTTTTCTTCGTTCATTTCAGTTGGGATCGCTTCATCTTCGCTAAAGGCAACGGCACTTGGGGCATAGGCAGGTTGATTCGTTTTAGCTTTGCGCCCAGCATGTCCGAGTTGAATGGCCGCAGTTGAACCATGCGCATGTATACGTGATGTTAGTGTATGTAAGCCTTCGATTTGTTCATCACTCCAAATACCAAGATCTAACGGGCTTATGCGACCATCTGCAGTGACGCTTGTTGCCTCGACCATTATTAAACCGACTTGACCGAGTGCACGTGATTCATAATGTGTGAGATGAAAAGGTGTCACAATACCGTCTTCTTTCTCTACTGAAAACATGCACATTGGTGCCATCATCACACGATTCTTAATGGTAATATTTTTAATCGTACTACTTTCAAATAACATGACCATGTTGATTCCTCCTAATGATTATTTCATTAAAGCGTGCTGGATCGCAATCGCTTTATTTGGTACATCTGTAATTACCATATCACAACCACTTCTCAATAGATGCATCAGTTGCTGTTCATCATTAACTGTGTAAACGGCAAGGTACACATCGAGTGATTGTAATAAGGTGTAAAACGAAGATTGGTAAGCTTTTTCTAACAAATGAACCCCATCTATATAGGGGCTGTGCTTCTTTAAGAGCCGCTTATGGAGTCGTTCCTTTGTTAGTAAAGCAGTCATCACGTTGGCATCAATCGCTTTTAATTGCTTGAGATAATGTAAGTCAAAGCTTGAATAGATAATCTGTGTTGCAGTTTGCGATTGTTGAACAACGTCATACACTTTTTCTGCTAAATGGGCACGATTATTTCGAGAAGGCTTAAGCTCGATATTCAAGGTAAGTGTTGCGTCATTGATCTCTGTTACCACATCCGCTAAGGATTGGATTCGCATGGTACTAAACGCTGTGTTAAACCACGATCCATTATCCATCGCCTCAAGTTCTTTAAGGGTGTAATTTCTAATGTAACCTGAATGACGCGTGACACGATCGACAGATTTGTCATGAATCACAACGGGTATGTTATCTTTCGATAAATGGACATCAAGTTCAATACCGTCAGCACCCGCCTTAAGCGCTGCATCAAAACTCGCTGCAGTATTTTCTGGGAAGGCATTACTGAATCCACGATGGGCTATTATTAAGCTCAATCAAATCACCTCGTTATTATTTGCAGTCTCTTAAAAAGAGTAGCATAATATAAGATAAAGTAACAGTAACAAGGGAGACGAAATTTATGGATTTAGAAAATAAAACAATAATTGTAACAGGTGCAACAAGTGGCATTGGGCTAAGTTTAAGCGAGCAGTTAGCTGAACAAGGGGCAAACCTCGTCCTTATTAGTCGGAATAAAGAAAAGTTAGCAGATATTACTGATCGGTTAATGAGCAAGCATCGCATCAATTGCTGGTATTTCCCCTACGACCTAACAAATACAGAAGGGATTCCCACTCTTATTGAGCAAGTATTAATTAAAACGAAGCAAATTGATGGCATTATAAACAATGCAGGGTTTGGATTGTTCGCGTATGCGGCAGATACATCTGCTGAGATTACGGAAAAAATGTTCCGGTTAAATGTGTTGGCGATTATCGAACTTAATCGCGTATTACTTCCGCACCTAAGGACACGTACCTCAGCGCAAATTGTTAACATTGCTTCTTTTGCTGGTAAGATTGCTACACCAAAAGCAAGTACTTATGCAAGTACGAAGTCTGCAGTCATTGGGTATAGTAATGCTTTGCGACTTGAACTGAAAAAGTTACCCGTCCAAGTGATGACGGTTAATTTAGGGCCAGTGAAAACTGCCTTTTTTACGGAAGCAGATCAATCAGGAAGTTATCAAGACCAAGTTGCCGCGATCATGCTTGACCCAGATCGTGTCAGTCAAAAAATTATTCAGCATCTCTTTACAAAAAAGCGTGAGATAAACTTACCGGGCTGGATGAGCATTGGAACTAGTCTATACCACTTAGCTCCGAGTCTCTTTGAAACAATCATGGCGAGACAGTTTGATAAAAAGTGAAGCCCGTTGTTGTTTAGTGAGTGAATAAAAAAATAAACACGACCTTATCAGGTTGCGAATTCAAGTACGACTGTCCTTATGGTACACTGATAGTAAATAATCTATTTATTGAACTAAAGAAGGTGATTACAGTGAGAAAACGTGAAGAAAAGCAAATAAAAGAGACGTTTGCAGCACGAGTAGGTGAAGACAAGTTTTCTAAATTAACCACATTAAAATCGAATTTGCTTGAACAAGAAGCGGCGGACCAAGCCGCGCAAAAAAAGAGAAGCGAAGCAGAAAAACTTGAACGTGAGAAGAACAAAAGCTTTGCTGAACTTCTAGAGGAAAGTGGTATGGACACAAATAAATTTAACTAATAGGAGGCATTAAGATGTGTAAATACGAAGAAAAAACAATTAAATCAACACCAATCTTTAAGGGACGAGTGATTGATGTATCCGTTGATGATGTACAATTACCGAACGGGGAAACGTCCATTCGAGAATTAGTCAAGCATCAGGGGGCTGTAGCCATTATCGCGGTAACACCTGATCAACGGTTTTTAATGGTTGAACAGTTTCGCAAACCGTTAGAGAAACAGCTCATTGAAGTACCGGCTGGTAAATTAGAATCTGGTGAAGCGCCTGATTTGTGTGCGCTACGTGAGCTAGAAGAAGAGACCGGTTTTACGACCAATCATTTAGAACTAGTCACGTCTTTTTATACAACACCTGGCTTTTGCGATGAGCTCATTTATCTGTATTTCACTGATCAGCTTGTTCCGCTTGAAGAGAAAAAGGCATTAGATGAAGATGAATTTGTTGATTTACATACGATGACGATGGAAGAACTGGATCAAGCCATAGTAGATCGTCGGATTCACGATTTAAAAACGATGTATGCTGTTCAATTACTCAAACTGAGAGGCTATTAATCCCTATGTGTCTCAATTATTTAGCAGATAGAGTCAGACTTCTCAATAAATAGTTTAAAATCATTCTTATTAAATCAATTGAGAATCATTCACAAATTATAATGATTTTAATTGACACCTTTGTTTGTTCACCTTATAATTGAGAAAGCAGGGGAGGTTTGCGTTATGGAACACCGAATTGAGCGGATCAAGAAACTATTACATGCACAAAGTTATAAATTAACACCACAACGCGAAGCGACCGTTCGCGTGTTATTAGAACGAGAGGAAGACCATTTAAGTGCTGAAGATGTTTACTTGTTAGTCAAAGAGAAAGCACCGGAAATTGGTTTAGCTACGGTTTATCGGACCTTAGAATTATTATCTGAATTAAAAATTGTTGATAAGATAAATTTTGGCGATGGAGTTTCTCGCTATGATTTAAGAAAAGAGGGCGCTGCTCACTTTCATCATCATCTTGTCTGCATGGAATGCGGCACGGTTGAAGAAATTGTTGAAGATTTACTGGAAGACGTTGAAAAAATCGTTGAACGTGATTGGCAGTTTAAGGTGAAAGATCACCGTCTCACGTTTCACGGCATCTGTCGCAAATGCCAGCAAAAAGAATTAGAATAAACATTGTGAAGATCACAGGCAGTTGCTGTGATCTTTTCTATTTATCATTTGTTAAGGGGGGATAACATGCGGGATGATATTGAAGATTTTTTGCATTACATCAAGATTGAACGCGGTTTATCTGACAATACCTGTGAATCATACTTGCGAGATTTAACCTACTACCAATCTCATTTAAGCTCGGTAGAACAAATTGCGTCGTGGGAATCTGTCACACGAGACCAGTTGTTGAATTATTTATATGTATTGAATGATCAAGGTAAAAGTCAGGCAACACTTTCAAGAACCCTGTCATCATTACGGTTATTCCACCAGTTTTTAAAAAGAGAAAAACGTGCGTCCATAGATGCGAGCCTGCACATTGAGACGCCTAAAAAGGCCCGTTACCTACCGAAAGTGCTATCAACAGATGACATTGATGCACTACTCGCAATTGAAGGAGAAGATCCTTTATCTCTCCGGAATAAAGCGATGCTTGAATTAATGTATGCAACTGGTCTTAGGGTGACGGAGTGTGTCTCACTTACCATAGCGGATGTTCACTTAGAGATGGGATTTGTCCGGCTGATTGGTAAAGGCAGTAAGGAGCGGATCGTTCCATTAGGGGAAGAAGCAACCGACGCAGTCGTGCAGTACCTGAGAAGTGGCAGACCAACATTGACGAAACATAAGAAAACCGAAGAATTATTTGTTAATCATCACGGAAACGCACTCTCACGACAAGGCTTTTTTAAAATCCTTAAACAATTAGCAAGAGATAAGGGTGTCAACAAGGACATTTCGCCGCACATGTTGCGCCACTCCTTTGCAACCCATTTATTAGAAAATGGAGCTGATTTACGGGCAGTTCAGGAAATGCTTGGACACACAGACATCTCGACTACACAGATTTATACACACATTACAAACCAACGATTGCGTGAGGTCTATCAACAATTTCATCCGCGAGCATAACAATATCATCTGAGTTTATCATAGATAGTTGATTCGATTCGGTATATGTGATAAATTAAGCCTATTCTTTATAAAGATGATAACCATCATGTACTATCGGATTTGAGGGGGAATGGGGATGCGAGAGAGAATAGAAATGAATACAAAAGGTCATATGGTTTATGCTGGAATGGATACGGTAGATTTAGCAAACCAATACGGCACACCATTATTTGTTTATGACGTGGAACGGATTAGGAAAAATGCGCGTGCATTCGTTGAAGGATTTAAAGCACTAAATGTCAAAGCACAAGTGGCATACGCGAGTAAAGCTTTTTCATCGGTGGCAATGTTACAAGTAGCAAAACAAGAAGGATTAAGCTTAGATGTTGTATCTGAAGGCGAACTCTTTACCGCAATTCAAGCTGGATTCCCTATGGATAAAGTACACATGCATGGAAATAATAAAGCCCGTCATGAATTAGAGATGGCGATTAAGCATAAAATCGGCTGCATTGTGGTTGATAATTTTCATGAGATCGAATTGTTACAGGAATTGTTAATGGAATATAAACAAGACATTGATGTTTTACTAAGGGTCACACCTGGTATTGAAGCGCATACGCACGATTATATTTTAACCGGTAATGAAGATTCTAAATTTGGCTTTGATCTCACAAAACAAGCAAGAGAGGCTTATGAACTACTTAAATTAAATCCACATGTTCATTTGAAAGGCTTGCATTGCCACATCGGCTCACAAATATTTGAAACCGACGGTTTCCTGATGGCCATTAAGCGCTTGTATGAAACATTAAATGAATGGCATGTACGCGATGGCTTCAATGCTGAAGTATTGAATTTAGGTGGCGGCTTCGGTATCAAATATACAGATGAAGATGAACCACTCGAATTATCATCTTATGTAAAAGCGTTGGTCGAACAAGTCCAAGAAGAAATTGATCACTATCAGTTGTTGTATCCTGAAATTTGGATTGAACCGGGTCGAGCCATTGTTGGAGATGCGGCAATTACCTTATACACAGTCGGATCAAAAAAAGAAATCCCGAATGTAAGAAACTATGTAGCCATTGATGGTGGTATGACCGATAATATTAGACCTGCGCTTTACCAAGCAAAGTATGATGCTTGTGTGGCAAATAAAATAACTGAAGCGCCTACTTATCAAGCATCAGTTGCCGGAAAATGTTGTGAATCCGGGGATATGTTAATGTGGGACGTGTTATTGCCAGAAGTAAAAGCAGGTGATATACTAGCTGTATTTAGTACAGGCGCATACGGTTATTCGATGTCTAGCCACTACAATCGCTTTCCAAAAGCTGCGGTTGTATTTGTTGAGCACCAACAAGCAAAACTTGTGGTGAAACGTGAATCTTATGAAGACCTAGTCAAAAATGATTTATCATACGAATAATGAGGAGGAGACAATAGATGTCTAAACAAGCAACGATTACATTTGAAAATGGTGAAAAAATTATCATTGATTTATTTGCAGATGCAGCACCAGGTACAGTTGAAAATTTCGAGAAATTAGCAAATCAAGGGTTTTACAATGGGGTAATATTCCACCGTGTTATTCCTGGATTTGTTGCTCAAGGTGGCGATCCAACAGGAACAGGCATGGGTGGACCAGGCTATACAATCGACTGTGAAACAGACGGGAACCCGCATAAACATATTGCCGGATCACTGTCAATGGCGCATGCAGGTAAAGATACCGGTGGAAGCCAGTTCTTCCTTGTTCATGAACCACAACCGCACTTAGATGGGGTACACACTGTGTTTGGTCAAGTAACAGAAGGTTTGGATACTGTACTTCGCATCAAGCAAGGGGATGCAATGGAAACAGTCGTTGTTGAGGAAGTTTAAAAACCAGTGTATAATAGACAGGTCGTAAAGGAAGTATACGTTTGCTTCTTCTTTACAAAATGCTAAAAGACTAAATGATTGGTCTAGTAAGGGGTTACTATGTTAATACGTTTTAAAAAATCAATGGAAAAAATCGCAATGGGCTTACTATCGTTTATGCCTTTGGAAAAAGATGTAAAAGTTTTGCAAGAAACGATGAAAGACTACATGGAAGATGATCAACAGCAATTGTTCTTGTGGAAGGAAAACGAAGACATGGTTGGAGCAATTGGGATTTTAGTTGATGATACGAAAAAGCTGGTCACTGTCCAGCATATTAGTGTAAATCCTTCTCACCGTGATGCAGGGATCGGTCAAGCGATGGTAAATGCAATATGCACACGTTTCGGAGATACACATGCGATTGAACCAAATGAACTAACAGAAGCCTTTTTAAGCAAATGTAAATAAAAACGTTAAAATACCACAGCTTAGTCTGTGGTATTTTACTGTCAAGTGTGTGATGTATGCTATACTATAAGAAATTTGTAATGGGCGATTGTGACGTGAGGAGAGAGAAAATGGTAAAACATTATCAAGTGAATTTAGATGTATTTGAAGGACCATTAGATTTGTTGCTCCATCTGATCAATCGCTATGAAATTGATATATATGATCTACCTGTTGCACAAGTGACTAAACAGTACATGGAATTCATTCATACCATGCAAGAGTTAGAACTAAACATTGCTAGTGAATATTTAGTCATGGCTGCCACGCTGTTACAAATCAAGAGTACGATGTTATTGCCACATCCAGAGCTAGATGATGACTACACATACGAAGAAGAAGAGGAAGATCCACGAGAAGCTCTAATTGAACGGTTGATTGAGTATCGAAAATATAAAGAGGTTGCCTCTGATTTAAAGGAACGTGCTGATGATAGTAAAGAAAGCTATACACGGCCACCAGAAAAAGTGTCGGTTGAGGCTGCGGTCGTTCCGATGAATGAAACGGGCTCGATATACGATATGTTAGCGGCCATGCAAAAAGTATTTGAACGAAAAAAATGGCAGCAGCCGATGACCCGAACAATAGAAAAAGTCGATATTCCGATTAAGAAGCGAATGGAACAAGTGTTAGACGTACTTAATGAATACCCGGATGGCATTATTTTTGATGAATTGTTTCCTTACCCATCCAAAAGTCATATGGTGATTACATTTATAGCTATGTTAGAATTAATGAAAGAACGTCAGATTTATTGCGAACAACAATCGACATTTGATGCGTTAAAGATATATAAATGGAGGTCGTAGTGATTGAATGACAAAGTGTATCAAGGTATTTTAGAAAGCTTATTGTTTGTTTCGGGCTCTGATGGTGTGTCGTTGAAACAAATCAGTCAGACATTAGAAGTGCCAATGGATAAAGCGATGACTTTAATAGAAATAATCAATGATTTTTATCACGATGATTCACGAGGTATTCAATTGATTGAAGCGGACGATCGATATTACTTGACCACAAAAGCTGAACATGCAGATTATCTTAGAGCTTTAGTGACGGGGAATCAAAGGCAAAAATTATCACAAGCAAGTCTAGAAACCTTAGCAATCGTTGCCTACAATCAACCGATGACACGATTAGAAGTTGAAGAGGTGCGTGGGGTTAAGAGTGACCGCCCTATCCAGACCTTACTATCAAGAGGATTAATCGAAGAAGCAGGCAAGAAAGACGTTTTGGGTCGTCCAATGATGTTTAAAACAAGTGTTGATTTTTTAACTTATTTCGGACTGAAATCGATTGACGAACTACCACCACTTACTGAGCAGATCAGTGAGCTATCGTTTGAAGATGAAGAGGATTTATTTTTTTCGAAACAAAGCTAGTGAAGGATAAGGTAATAAATAAAAAGGAATGATGAGATGGAACAATTTGAAGAACGTTTACAAAAGGTGATCGCACACAGCGGTGTCGCTTCGCGGCGTAAAGCAGAAACAATGATTACTGAGGGACGGGTGAAAGTGAACGGGAAAGTCGTCACTGAATTAGGAACAAAAGTGACGAATCAAGATAAAGTGCAAGTCGATGAAGTACCATTGACAAAAGAAGAGCCGGTCCATTATTTACTTTACAAACCACGTGGTGTCATTTCAAGTGTAAGTGATGATAAAAATCGGACGGTTGTAACAGACTTGATTCCTGCCATTCAAGAACGCGTATATCCTGTCGGTCGACTTGACTATGATACGTCAGGGTTACTATTGTTAACCAATGATGGTGAGTTAACCCAATTACTGATGCACCCGAGTTATGAAATAGAAAAAGTTTATGTGGCAAAAGTAAAGGGAATTCCAACTAAAACAGAATTGAATCGCTTTACCCGTGGTGTGAAATCAGACGGAGAAAAATTACAAGCCATTTCGGCACGAATTATTTCTGCTGATCATGAAAAAGGAACATCAATTGTGGAAGTGATTCTACATGAAGGAAAAAACAGACAGGTCAGACGTATGTTTGAAGCAACTGGCTATGATGTACAAAAATTAAAACGTGAACGGTATGGCTTTCTTGATTTAAAGGGGTTAAAATCAGGCGCATATCGAGAACTGACACCACATGAAGTGAAGCAATTACGCGCATATGCGCTAAGAGATAAGAAATAAGTATAAAGATGGATGGGTTAAAGTGCAGAGTAGAAAGGGGTTCATCAGATGGAGCAATCTATTTTAGTGGTTGAAGATGAGGATCGGATTCGTAAACTACTAACTATGTATCTTGAACGTGAAGGATTTATCGTTGAAGAGGCTAACAATGGGATCACGGGAGAAGAAAAAGCTTTAGAAAATGATTATTCAATGATCCTTTTGGATCTTATGTTACCGGAGCGAGATGGCATCACCGTCTGTAAAAACATCAGAGCTGAAAAAGCAACACCAATTTTGATGTTAACAGCCAAAGGAGAAGAGACCAATCGGATTGAAGGGTTTGAAGCTGGCGCTGATGACTATGTTGTCAAGCCGTTTAGTCCTAGAGAAGTGGTCTTGCGTGTGAAAGCAATGCTTAGACGCGCTGGTAATGGTGAAACAATGGGTCAAATTTCCTCGACAAAAGATGTGCTAGATTTCAAGCACATGACGATTGATAATGACGCGCATAAAGTGACAGCAGATCAAACAGAAATTACATTGACGCCGAAAGAATATGAGTTGCTCTATTTTTTAGCGAGTCACCAAGATCGTGTTTATGATCGTGAACAACTCTTAAAAGAAGTATGGAAATACGAATTTTTTGGCGACCTACGCACAGTGGATACCCATGTCAAGCGATTACGTGAAAAACTCAGTAAAGTGTCAAAAGCAGCTTCTCAAATGATTGTAACGGTATGGGGCGTTGGCTACAAGTTTGAAGTGGAAGATGAGTAATGATATGGCGCGGGCTTGTCGGTAAGTTTTGGTTTTATTTGTTTGTGCTTTTTATAGTCATTAGCTTTGGCCTATTTATTGTTCTTAGACCCGTGGTAAAAGAAACGCTCATTGACCAGCAACGGGCTCACTTATCTGAAACGTTGCTAGCATTTGAAGGTTTATCCAACGACCAAACCTGGTTACCGGTAACACTGCCGGGATTGATTTATGTTTTTCGTGAAGATCAAACAGATGCTGTAGATCTATTGCACAATACCGCCGATCTACCACCATCTGTTGCGGGTGAACAGGTTACCTTAGTTAACATCGAAACCCGTACCGGTCATTTATATGCATCTCAGCCAATAGCAAAGGTAGAGGCACGTCTTGTTCAGTATGAGCAGGTCTATATCATCACGATTCTGCTCATTCTAGGAATCACGGCATTATTTGCATACGTCTTGTCACGTCGATTAAATCAACGTCTAATGCAAATCCGTACACTCGCACTATCCTATGCGAACGCTGATTTCTCTTCAAAATTAATCGTTGATAAAAACGATGACGTTGCAGAGGTATCTTTGGCGTTTAATCGGATGGGTCGTCAGTTAAAGAACCAAATGGACCAATTGCAGCGTGAAAAGCAAATACTGTACCGTATCATAGGAGCAATGCAAGAAGGTGTCATCACCGTCAATCTTGATGGCGAGATCTTATTAGTCAATCAACCAGGGGAAACGTTGATTCGGGCAATGCGTTATCAAAACGATTCAGATTCAGATGAAGCGATCGCTCCACAACGCTTACTTGAATTATTTAATCCAGTGATGACCCATCAAGAAACAGTAATGCACAACATCCATATCCACGGACGGGATTACGTCCTTGTGGCGACACCACTCGTTGGTGAAACAGTCTTACAAGGTGTGGTAAGCGTGGTGAGAGACATCACTGAAGAGAAGCGATTAAATGAGCTGCGAGAGTCATTTATCGCCAACGTTAGTCATGAGCTTCGCACCCCGATTTCTCTAGTGCAAGGGTACAGTGAAGCGATTGTGGATGGTGTTTCAACGACCGTTGAGGACCAACAATCATTAGCATCAATCATTCTCGATGAATCACTAAGAATGGGCCGATTGGTTAATGATCTACTCGACTTGGCGCGGATAAAATCTGGTCAGTTAGAACTTCACTTGGATGAGTATCCGATTGAGGCATTTTTGATTCGTGTGACCCGCAAGTTTGCTAAAAAGGCAAGCGATAAAGGGCTCATGATCGATTATCAAGTTATGGATCAAGCATTGACACAGCTCACGTTTGATTACGATCGTTTAGAACAAGTACTGACTAATTTAATTGACAACGCAATTAGACATACGGAGTCGGGTAAGGTAACCGTTCAAGTTAAACGTGTGAGAGATGCTTGTCAATTTGATGTGATTGATACTGGAACGGGTATTCCAGCTGATGATTTACCATTTGTTTTTGAACGTTTTTATAAAGCGGATAAAGCACGCACAAGAGAGAAAAAGAATAAAAAAGGTACAGGGTTAGGTCTAGCCATTGCGAAAGAGATTGTGTATACGCATGGTGGAGATATTTCCGTTCATAGTAATGAAGGGGTCGGTACAACGTTTAGTTTTACCATCCCATATAAACATTAATAAATAAATAGGTGATTAACAGGGAATTTGGTGGAAGTCCAAAGCTGTCCTCGCAACTGTAAGTAGTATCGAACTGAACACATCCACTGCATTCGCGGGAAGGGTTCATAGTAGCACGCTACAAGCCAGTAGACCTACCTAGTTATTTTATTATATAAAATGCTTCGAGGATTGAGCGTTTATCAACGACCTACGGGTTAGCTTGCGTTTAATCCTCCAGATTAATGGAGGAATGTAAAAATGAAAAAAGTATGGTTAAGTTTAATTGTTGGGTTATTGTTACTTGTCGGTTGTAATACAGAGACAGCGTCTGATGATAAGATTGATATATCGGTAATCATCTCGATTGATAATGACGAAGAACGATTAGTTGATGAGACCTTATCAGTTGAGGAAGGCGCGATTTTACTTGATGTATTAGATGAGCAATATGACATCCAAAAAAGTGACGAAGGTTTTATTGAAGGCATCGAAGGACAAGAACAATATGACAATCATTATTGGTTCTATGAAGTAAATGATGAAGAAGCTTATGTCGGTGCTGGAGAATATGAATTAGCGGATCAAGATGTCGTTCATTTTGACTTGCACGAGTATGAAGGATAATGAAATTATCAACCCACCAACTCACCCTCATCGCTGTATTAGCAGCGATGAGCGCAGTGGGTCGAATTTTCTTTCAACAAGTGCCTAGTGGACAGCCAACAACAGCGATCATTATTTTATCTGGCTTTTTTTTAGGGCCAACGCAAGCAATGATTTTAGCTGCTTTAACAACATATTTATCGAACATGATGATGGGCATGGGGTTATGGACCCTCTGGCAAATTCTTGCCTGGTCAATGATTGGTTTAATAGCTGGACTTATTGGCAAAGTAGTGAAAAAACATGCCTACCCGGTACTTATTAGTTTTGGTGTTTTATCTGGCTTTATCTACGGGCTTTTTTTTGCCTTAATTAATTTCATGGTTTCTGGGAAGTTTTGGGGCTATTATCTCGCAGGCGTTATGTTTGATTTAAATCATGCAATAAGCAATATTATTTTTATTGTCGTGTTATACAAACCATTTTTGCTGCTATTCAAACGATTTAATCATCAACAAGTAAGGACACGTGCGGATATTAAAAAAAGGTAACATTAACGTGTAACCTTTTTTTAATGTCTAACGACAAATCTATTAAGAAAGATTGGGGGTCTGGTGTTGAAGACCACATTTGATCATTTATATGAAACGTATCATCGTGATGTATATCAATATATTTTTTACATGGTGAAAGATAAAGCAATAACTGAAGATTTATTGCAAGAAACTTATATAAAAGTGTTGCAGGCGTATGAAAAATTTCGAGGTGAGAGCAGTGAAAAAACATGGTTATTTTCTATTGCACGCCATACCGTTATGGATTATTTCCGCAAACAACAACGACGAAAACAAGTTTTTTTTGGTTTATTCTCTAAAGACGATGAAGAAGTAACCAATCAATTGATTGATAAAGCCCCTTTGCCGGAAGAACTTACCGCTCTAAATGAAGAGCTTCAAATGATATATCATTATCTGGATGCCTGCAGTCTTGATCAAAAAAATGTTATCATCTTACGTTTTATCCAATCGTTATCTATTCACGAAACAGCTAGAATTTTAGAATGGACAGAGAGCAAGGTGAAAACAACGCAGCACCGAGCGTTAAAAAAATTACGGCACTTAATCGAGCAGAATGAAAAGAGGTGACGTCATGAGTGCAACTGATGAAAAGGATCAGCAATTAATTAATGACCTCCAAAAATTGCCTAAATTAAATGACGGGTTGTCAAAAGAAGAATGGTACCAAAAGATAAAACAAAAAGAATTTTCAAATAGTAAGCCAAATCGAAAGCCACTGCTTTATATTGTCCCTTCATTGATGGGAGTGCTTGTTCTTGTATTATTATTTATTATTACTGAAGGATTTAATTTTAATTCTACCACGAATAATCGAGCAGAAGATCTAGAGGAAGCAGAAATGTCGACGTCACAGGATGTATCAATGGAAATCCTTGAAAAATCTACGCATGCCGATGACACATTGGCTTTTACCTTTCATGAAGAGACAACTTTAAATGAGGTGACACGGGGGGAACATGTCTTATTTCAAGATGAACAAGACATCATGAATTTACCGATGGCACCCGTTGGAGCGATGGATGAATCGGTCATGTTTGCTGTTCCTTTGACGATGATAAATACACCAAATGAACAGGCAGTTTTTTATAATGAAATAATTAGAGAGATAAACTTCAAGTCCCATGGTCTTACAAGTTTACCTTTTTCGCTCGTTACTTTCGGTTTTCAAAATCAACAATTAGCTGAAATCGTTGTCGATGATTCCGATCAGTTAGCAGGAACTTCTGCACAAGCAACGCTGTTTTTACAAACTCTGAGAACGATGTTTGCGACTGATGAGCCTACGTCAATCCCGATTCGTACAAGTGAAACAGATGATGTCGACCTAGGTGCTTATGGTGAGGTAAGTACGTTTGAATTTATGCCAGTTAAACAAGTAGCCTATAAATATTATCGATTTGATGAGACGCATACCTATATGGTGCCGGTTGAACAAACGTTGGCGGGCGAAAATTTCATGACGATTGATGAAGCTTTATTTAATATGCAAGAGAGTAATGAGGAACTAAAATTGTTCGGTGCGATTCCGGCAGATGCTGAGTATCAACTGGATTTATCAGATACAGGTCTATTGCAAATGACCTTTGCTGAACATGATATGTTCGGTGACAATCTCGCAACGATTGAAATGATCGAGAGCATTTTGATGACAGCCAAAAGTTTTGACTTTGATGCAGTTAATTTCTCAATTGCGGGAGTGGATTCAACGGTTGGTGCGTATCAATTAAATGCACCGCTTGATGTACCACTAGCGATTAACCCTACAACGCTAGAGCATTGGTTAGAGTATAGCGAGTAACAAAAAATGGGCTAGACGCTTATTCATTAAACGTCTAGCCCATTTTCAAGCGATATAAAAGCCGAAAAGTGTTACTCTGTCTTGTAAGGGTTACGCTTTAAACTGATGGCATCCGTTGGACAAGCCTCTTTTGCATCAATTAAATCGTCCTCAAATAATTGGGGTATTTTAGCGATGCCTTGGTTTTCATCAAGCAGATTATAGGCAAGTCCATCGTCATCATAGTCATAAATATCAGGGGCTAATGCCCCGCAAGAGCCACAAGCAATACATAAATCTTTATCAACTTTTGTATAAAAACACATCATTTTCCCACGCTTTCCTATCAATCGTCTATAATTGAGTATAGTATGTATTGTACGAGATTCATGACCTTAAAATCAATGGATAAAAAAGGATGTCATCAAATGTTTGAATGGTTGTGTCTTCATGGTTTAAATCAAATAAACGGGGATCGAACACTTTCTGCTTTTTATCATATCATGACCGGAAAGCGCTCGATACAAACGATTCAAGATACACGGTTATACCAACTAGAAAAGTACTATCACGTACTACCTGCACTTGATCGTCATAAATATGATGAGCTAATCCTTTCTTTTGAATCTAAAAACTGGATCAAAAAAATTGCCGATCAAAAAGTGATTGTGACAGAAAAAGGTCGCGCCTTTTTAACAAACAATCCAGTGTCAGCTGTCAATCATCTGTTGGAAGGCTTGGAGTATTATTTAGTCGCGCCAATCTTCATTGCGCGTTTTGAGCTAGCTGTTCAAACGTATACCCATTTATCAATGAATCAACATGCCTTTGATCCCATTCAGCAAGCTACTGATGTCCAGCAGTTTATCAAGCAGCATTATCATTTGCATCGTTCAAATCTTAACGATTGGCTTACACAACTTTATCAGCGCATTCATAAATATTTATTACCATTCCAAGCTTGCTACGCAGAGATTTTTGTTGAACGGCTGACAGCATACCAATCCAGTGGGCAATCAATCCAACAATTAACAGCAAAACACCAACTAAGTAACGAAGATGTAGAGCTTATTCTTTTAGGTTTGTATCATCAATTAATTAAACAAATAGAACAGTCATCAGACGATTTGCTGGGTTCGTTCGTACTTCTTAATCATCAAGAAGACGGTCTTAAGCTTACACGAACAGCTGCAATCACCAGTCGTTATTTAGCAAGAGGATTTGATATAGAAGCAATTGCTACACATCGAAATTTAAAGCAAAGTACCATTGAAGATCATCTCGTTGAGATATGTTACCATCGTTCCCAGTTTGATATTCGCCCCTATGTGACTGAAGCAGCGGAAGAACTTATTCTTGCCGCAATAGATGAACGGCATACTTATAAGGTGGCGACAATTAAGCAAGCACTTAATGATACCGTGAGCTACCTCGCCATTCGGCTTGTATTAGCAAAGATTTATCACCGGAAAAAGCACTAATTAACTAATGAGAATTCCAATCTCAAAGGAGGTGTTTGTTGTGACAGCGATAGAAGTGCTTAGTCGAATTTTTGATTATGAGACGTTCCGTCCAGGTCAACTTGAAGTTATTGAAAGTTTACAGGCTGGTGACGATGTCATCGCAACATTACCAACCGGTGCGGGGAAATCACTCTGTTATCAGATCCCGGCGTTAATGTCAGAAGGTTTAACCGTTGTAATCACTCCCCTACTCTCACTGATGGAAGACCAAGTTAACAATTTGAAAAAACGTGGTGTTAAACGTGTGGCGGCGATCAATAGCTTTAATACAAGAGATGAGCGTCAAAAGATTATTGCTTCTTTTTCGACATTGAAATTATTGTATTTATCCCCAGAAATCATCCAAGAATCATGGATGATTGATCACTTGAAATCACGAACAATTGCTTACGTAGTTGTTGATGAAGCGCATTGTGTTTCACAATGGGGCCATGAGTTTAGACCGGATTATTTAAAAATAAGTCCGGTTGTCCATCGCTTAGGTCAACCGACACTGTTATTGCTTACAGCAACACTAACACCGGATGTTAAACAAGATATTTTAAAGCATTTTGCTAATTTTTCTTTTATTGAACACATTTATCCGATTGACCGTGAAAATATCAGCTTTGTTGTTGAAAAAATGGCCTCACGACAAGCCAAAGACCAACAGTTATTGCAGTGGGCAACTGATTTTTTTGTTCCTAGCTTGGTTTACTTCTCAAGTAAAAAAGAAGCTGAACGACTAAGTCACTGGTTAAGTGCGCACTTACCGCATCGAAATATTGCGTATTACCATAGTGAGCTTGATAAAAAAGATCGACTATTGATTCAAACGCAGTTTATCGCCGGCGACTTAGATTTAGTCTGTGCAACAAGCGCCTTTGGTATGGGAGTAGACAAACCGGATATACGTTTAATTATTCATTATCATATGCCAACACAATTGGAAAGCTTTATTCAAGAAGTTGGTCGCGCTGGACGAGATGGTAAACATAGTGTTAGTGCAACGCTTCTCGGTCCCCACGATTTTCAAATTCCAGAGCATCTTATTGAAAATGAACTACCTGACGAGTCAGTGATCGATAAGCTCTACCAAACTTTATTTAGTTCTGAATCAACAAGCTTTGACCTTATGGAATGGGCAAATGCATTAGGCCTAAATGAGGTGAATTATCGGTTTATAAAAAACTATCTTGAAAATAAGCAGATAATCAATGATAATAAAGATATCAACAAAACAAGAATTCAACCTCAGTTATTTACCGAATGGAAAATACAGATTAGAAAGCGTCAACGCTTTAAGCGCCAAAAACTTATGGATATTTATCAGTTTTTAACAACAGAGGATTGTTTACGTCAGGCATTATATCAGCCGTTTCAAACAGTTGTAAGGCCATCAAAATGGGGCTGTTGTTCGTCGTGTGGGTTTCAGTTAACTGACTTTACCCCAACTATTTTAGAACAATCAAATCTTCAGCTAACATGGGAAGAGAAACTGAAGCAGAAGTTATTACCACATCGCATGACAAATTAGTTCAGATGTTTAGCAGGGAAGGGTGTTTGTGATGCCAGGACAAAATGAAGATCAAGCAAAGCGATTACGGGAACAATTTGAAGAAATAGAGCAAGATGATCACGTTACTGACCGTGAACCAGGCGATATTGATGTATTAGCACTGCCACCAAGAAGTCACGTGCATGAAGAGAAACAGGCGAAGGTGCGTTTTAAAGTAAGTTATGCATTGGTTCGTTTATTAGCCATATTATTTATTTTAATTGTTGTACTCGTCTTAACATATAATTATTGGGGCAGCTATTTTTTAATAAATGGTAAAGATCCAATTATTCGAGCAAATGACAGATCAGAAGAAGTATTGATCGATGCCGATCACCATCAACTGTCACAAGAAGTAACAAAGACATTTTACGATGGGAATGACGGAACTGGTAAAACATTAACGGGACGCTTTTATTTAACTCAAGGAGATGAAACGCTTGTACAAATCATTGATCGTTTCTATCCGAATATGTATCAATTACAAGATGTGCAAGAAATTAATGAAATTGCAGTAAGTGATATGATTTTGGAGAAAAATGTCCGTTTATTTTTACCTGATGTCGAGGCGACTAAATGATATAAATGAGAGACGTATATTTCTGCGTCTCTTTTCTTTTGTAACCGTCAAAGAGGATAGTCATGTGATATACTATTTAAGTTGTCGTATAAGGAGGTAAGCTATGGAAAAGATATTAATTATACACACAGGTGGGACAATTTCAATGACTGAAAATCAGTCACTAGGTATTGTAGTCCCCTCGGACAGTCATCCATTATCAGAAAACCTGGCGTATCTTAAACAAACAGCATCCATTGAAGAAGATCATCTATTTGACTTACCTTCGCCTCATGTTACGCCGACACATATGCTCAAACTAGCCAAACATATTGAAATGAAATTAAAAGAAAAACCATATCAAGGGGTTGTCGTCACCCATGGCACAGACACATTAGAAGAAACAGCCTATTTCCTTGATCTATACTTAACCGTTGATGCGGCTGTGGTGATCACGGGTGCGATGCGGTCAAGCAATGAAGTGGGTGCGGATGGTCTGTACAACTTAATTGGTGCGGTTCGAGTAGCGAAAGATCCAGAATCAATGAATAAAGGTGTGCTCGTTGTGATGAATGATGAAATTCATTCGAGCGCCTATTGTATAAAAACGTCTTCAAGTTCTGTTGCCACTTTTCAAAGTCCTCAGTTTGGACCGATTGGCATATTAACGAAACAAGAAGTATACTTTTATCATAAATGGATTGAGCGCGAAAAAATTCATTTCCAAACCGTCACTAAATGCATTCCGCTTATTAAAGCATTTGCAGGAATGGATCAGGCTTTCATGCGAGCTATTCAAACGTTACCGATTGATGGTTTAGTAATTGAAGGATTTGGTCAAGGCAATTTACCGCCTGAAACCGTTGCTGTAATTGAAGAAATTGTAGCGGAAGGCATTATTGTTGTGATGGTCTCGCGCAGTTTTAAAGGGGTAGTCCAACCGACTTACGCCTATCCAGGCGGAGGGAAAGATTTAAAAGATAAAGGTGTAATTTTTGTAAAACGCTTGTCAGGACCGAAAGCACGTCTGAAGTTACTTGCTTTATTAGAAGCGGGTTATCATCGAGCGCGGATTGAAGCTATTCTAGAAAAATAAAGGTAAAAGTGAATATATCTAATGCGATTTAAGAGGTGAACACATGATAAAGATAGGGACAACCCTTACGTTAGAACAACGAAATAAAGAGGATGAAGTGACACGCTTTAAATGCCGTATTGTCGAACATCAAGGCCATACCCTTTATATTGATTATCCAATAAATGTACAATCCGGGCGAACCGATGTTTTTCCGAAAGGTACAACATTTGAAGCATTTTACGTCGGTGAACAAGAAGCGGTATTTCATTTTTCTACGGAAATTAAAGGCCGGAAGAAAGCGAATTTACCGATGTTGTTGTTGCATTTTGATGAAAAGAAAATGAAGAAAATCCAGCGCAGAGAATATGTCCGCGTTGATGCAAATATCGATATTGCCCTTGAAGACCAAGGGATGGAAATCCCTTCCTTCTCAACATTAACCTCTGATATTAGTGGGGGTGGGGTGGCCGTAAATCTAAAAGATGGCATCAAAGTTAAACCGGGCACAACATTTAAAACGGTGCTCGTTCTCCGCACTGGACCTACTGAATATCATTACATTTATGCGACAACTGAGGCAATTCGAACACAACAAAAAAAAGATCACCGGACAGCGACCTTATCGATGAAATTTACCGACATAGATGAAAAGGATCGACAAAAAATAATTCAGTATTGTTTTGAAACACAATTAAAAAACCGTAGACAAACTAACCGATAAAAAGCGCGTGTTAAAGATTGGAGCAACTGAAATGAATATTAACAAAAAAATAGCGATTGCTATTGATGGACCGGCTGCAGCTGGAAAGAGTACCGTGGCAAAAAAAGTGGCCGAGCAATTAAAGTATACGTATATCGATACAGGTGCAATGTATCGCGCAGTAACTTACCTTGCCTTACGTCAGGGCGTTAATTTAGCGAGCGAAGAGGCTTTAGCAAAAATTGTAGAATTAATTGAACTGGAGCTGAGCCACACAGAGAACGGCCAACGTGTCCGTGTAAACGGTAAAGATGTAACGGAAGAGATTCGCTCAGATGAAGTTACACAGAACGTGTCGGAGGTTGCTGCACACGGTGTGGTTCGTGAAGCATTGGTTAAACAACAACGATTAATGGCTGAAAAACGTGGTGTGGTAATGGACGGTCGAGACATTGGCACGCACGTTATCCCAGATGCAGAGATTAAAATTTTTATGATTGCTTCTGTAGAAGAACGTGCTGAAAGACGTTACAATGAAAATAAGGCTAAAGGTTTTGAACCTGACTTAGATCAATTAAAGGATGAAATTAGAAAACGTGATCAACATGATCAAGAACGCATTGTTTCTCCGCTTATAAAGGCAGACGATGCAATAGAGCTTGATACGACGTCGATGTCGATTGAACAAGTAACAGAATTAATTCTAGAAATTATACAAGAAAAGGTGAAATAGATGTCGTTTCAAAAATTCGTAAAAACAGTTGTCTGGTATGGACTTAAACCATTCTTTCGAATGAAGGTTGAAGGAAGAGAATATATTCCAAAGGAAGGTTCTGCAATCATTTGTGCCAATCATATTTCGAACTGGGATCCCCCTGTTTTTGGTAGTTCAATTAAACGAGAAGTGCATTTTATTGCAAAAGAGGAATTATTTCATAAAAAATGGTTAGCAGCCTTAATGACGAGTTTAAAAGTTTTTCCAATCAAGCGCGGGATGAGTGATCGACAAGCGCTACGTAAGGCATTAGGCTTATTAAAGAATGGTGAAGCGCTGGGACTATTTCCGGAAGGCACACGTAGCAAAACAGGAGATCTACAAAAAGGGATGTCGGGCGTTGGCTTTTTCGCTTTGCGATCAGATGCAGTGGTTGTACCATGTGCTATAATTGGACCATATAAGATTGGTAGACAAATGAAACTTGTTTATGGTCCGCCAGTTGATATGACTGAACTTCGCGAACGAAAAGCCGATCCAAAAGAAGTAACGGAGAGAATAATGGCTGCAATATCTGAATTAATTGAAAATAATCGTTAAATCACATGGTTATCACTTGACAAATTGACTGAAATGTTAGAACTTAGAAACTGGATGATTTAATTTTTGTTGTAAACTAAGGAGGCTTTTTTGATGGAGGAAATGAACAATAGTTTATCAGATTTCAAAACATTTGAAGCAGGTGAAATTGTAACCGGAAAAGTTGTCGCGATTGAAGACAAATCAGTTTTGGTTGCATTTGGTTCAAAAGACGACGGTGTCGTACCTATTAATGAACTTTCTAGTATTCATATTGAGTCACCAAATGAAGTGGTAAATATGGATGATGAGTTAACACTAAAAATCATTAAAATTGATGATGAAGGCAAAGCAGTGCTTTCTAAACGTGCAGTGGATAGTGAAAAGGCTTGGGATGAACTTGAAGCAAAATTAGCAGCAGGTGAAGTGTTCGAAGCGACTGTCCAGGATGTTGTTAAAGGCGGTCTTGTCGTTGATGTAGGTGTACGTGGTTTTATCCCTGCTTCACTTGTAGAAACGCATTTTGTTGATGATTTTGAAGAATATAAAGGCCAAACATTAACGTTAAAAGTAGAGGAATTAGATCGCGAGAAAAATCGTGTTATTCTTTCGCACCGAGCGGTGGTTGAAGAAGAAACTTCAAAACAAAAAGAAGAAGTTCTTGATACGTTAGAAGAAGGACAGATTGTTGAAGGCAAAGTAGCGCGTCTTACTGACTTTGGTGTCTTTGTTGATTTAGGAGGCATTGATGGGTTAGTTCATATTTCTCAACTTTCTCATGAACATGTTGAAAAAGCGAGTGATGTTGTGAGTGAGGGAGAAACGATTAAAGTTAAAATCCTTTCGGTTGATAAAGAAAAAGAACGTATTTCGTTATCAGTGAAAGCGACACAAGCTGGCCCATGGGAACAAGTAGCTGAAAAGATTCAACCAGGTGACGTGGTTGAAGGAAAAGTGAAACGTTTAGTGCAGTTTGGTGCATTTGTTGAAGTATTGCCACAAGTTGAAGGTCTCGTGCATATTTCGCAAATTTCTACTGAGCACATTGGTACACCACAAGAGAAACTTGAAGAAGGTCAAGTGGTTGATGTGAAAGTTCTTGAAGTAAATCCGAAAGACAAGCGTATTTCATTAAGCATCAAAGAATTAGAAGCTGAAAAAAACAAAAAAGAATTTAAAGCATATGAGAAAGAAGATGATGATCAAGGATTCTCATTCAGTGATATGATTGGTGATCAACTTGATAAATTCAAAAAATAATTACGCTTTATCTTGAAGTTTTTTAGACATGCAGCTTGCTGCATGTCTATTTTGCATTATGGATTGTTAAATGGTGCAACTTTTGCTAAACTGTATAAGTTAGATGTATCTAACAATAAAGGATAAAAGAAAGGATGAACCTTTCATGCGTAAATCTATTGTTGCAATTGTAGGTCGACCGAATGTTGGTAAATCGACAATTTTTAATCGTCTTGTAGGCGAGCGTATTTCGATTGTTGAGGATGTCCCAGGCGTCACTCGTGATCGTATTTATGCACAAGCAGAATGGTTAACAACTGAATTTAATTTAATTGATACCGGTGGTATCGAACTAGGAGACGAACCGTTATTGGTTCAAATGCGCGAACAAGCGGATGTCGCGATTCGTGAAGCAGATGTTATCATCTTTATCGTAAATGGCCGTGAGGGCATTACCGCAGCCGATGAAGAGGTAGCGAAAATCTTGTATAAATCAAACAAACCAGTCGTACTAGCGGTTAACAAAACAGATAACCCTGAGATGCGTAGTGAAATATATGAGTTTTATAGTTTAGGATTTGGCGAACCCTATCCAATCTCTGGTACACATGGATTAGGTCTCGGTGATATGTTGGATAAAGTCGTAAGCTATTTCCCGACGCTAGAAACGGAATCAAAAGATCAAGATACCATCTATTTCAGTTTGATTGGCCGACCAAACGTTGGAAAATCATCACTGGTAAATGCGATCTTACAACAAGAGCGAGTAATTGTAAGTGAAATTGCAGGCACAACACGTGATGCAATTGACACGCCATTTACAAAAGAGGAGCAAGATTTTGTTATTATCGATACGGCAGGTATGCGAAAGCGTGGAAAGATTTATGAATCAACCGAACGTTACAGTATCTTGCGTGCCCTTAAAGCAATTGAACGCTCAGATGTTGTTTTAACCTTGATCGATGCAGATGAAGGCATTATCGAACAAGATAAAAAAATCGCCGGCTATGCACACCAAGCGGGTAAAGCAATTGTGATTGTTGTGAATAAATGGGATACCATTGAATCTGATGAAAAAGCAATGAAGGATTTTGAAGCAAAGGTACGTGTTCACTTTCCATTCCTTGACTATGCACCAATCGTATTCTTATCAGCATTGACAAAAAAACGCCTGCATACCTTAATACCTAAAGTATTAGTTGCAAGTGAAAATCATGCCCGTCGTGTCGAAACAAATGTGTTAAATGATGTGGTTATGGATGCCGTTGCGATGAATCCTACCCCTACCTCACATGGACGTCGTTTAAAAATTCTCTATACAACCCAAGTGGCAGTTAAACCTCCTGCTTTTGTCGTTTTTGTAAATGATCCGGAATTGATGCACTTTTCATATGAACGTTTCTTAGAGAATCGTATCCGTGATGCATTTGGATTTGAAGGCACACCGATCAAAATCTTTGCGCGTCGAAGAAGTTAGGAGTGATAGTATGGAGAAAATCGCTGTTTTAGGTGCGGGGAGCTGGGGAACGGCTCTCGCGATGGTACTAAATGATAATGGTCACGAGGTACGATTATGGACCCATGTGGCGGAACATGCTGAAGAAATTAATCGAACACATCAAAACAAAGCGTATTTGAAAGATGTTGTCATACCTGAAGCAATTCATGCAACAAGCGATTTAGTTGCTGCGCTTAAAGAGGTGAGTGCGGTTGTCTTCGTCTTACCGACAAAAGCAATACGTCCGGTTTGTCAACAAGTCAAAGCGGTTCTGGATCATCATGTAACGATAATTCATGGGACAAAAGGAATCGAACCGGAGACGTTTAAGCGCGTTTCGGAAATGATGGAAGAAGAGTTGGATGCTGCATGTTATGATGAGATTGTGGTGCTTTCAGGACCGTCTCACGCAGAAGAAGTGAGTGTCAAACAACCAACCACCGTCAGTGCCTCATCAAAATCAATTGCGAGTGCTGAACATGCACAGCAATTGTTTATGAATGATCGTTTTCGTGTCTATACGAATAAAGACGTTTTGGGTGTTGAGTTAGGTGGTTCTTTAAAGAATATTATTGCTCTAGGAGCTGGTATTTCCGATGGCCTTGGCTATGGTGATAACGCAAAAGCTGCGCTTGTTACGCGTGGTTTAGCAGAAATTGCACGACTAGGTACAGCAATGGGCGCAGATCCACTTACGTTTATTGGTCTAACTGGGATTGGTGACTTAATTGTTACATGTACGAGTGTGCACAGTCGTAATTGGCGTGCGGGAAATTTACTTGCGAAAGGGAATAGTTTAGATGATGTTCTTGAACAAATGGGAATGGTCGTCGAAGGTGTACGAACTGCACAGGCTGCCTATCATTTAGCAAAAGTAAAAGGGATTGATATGCCAATAACCGCGGGTATTTATCAAATTTTATTTGAAAATGCGGATGCGCAAGCAATGGTTGATCAATTGATGACGCGAACGAAACGACCAGAAACTGATGAAATTCATGAAATGTTGAAAGCACATTATTTAAAAGCATATTTAACAAACGAATAATTAAGCTTTCTTAAATTGAAACTACGTTAAAAATCTGCAAATATATGGGTAACGTTTGCAATGAAAGGCTTGCTATGATAAGCTTTTTATAATTGCAAGCCGACGTAATTTGTAAATCACTTAAGTGGTATTATCTCGATTGGGAAATAGTTCAAATATTTTTGACGAGAACTGGATATTTTGAATTATTATTGCGATTTTTGTTGAATTTCTGGTAAAAGTCGTATATCATAAGGCTTGTCATCATTTCCTTGATGACAAGAAGTGTAGAATTACAGAAACTTGTGAACAAATGGATGATTACCATTTAAATTCTAATGCTTCACGAATTTAAATGCGGGAGGAGGTGAATATCATGAACAAGACAGATCTAATTAACGCTGTTGCTGAAAAAAGCGAGCTATCTAAAAAAGATGCGACAAAAGCTGTAGATGCAGTTTTTGAATCTATCATGGATTCACTTAAAGATGGTGAGAAAGTACAATTAATTGGTTTTGGTAACTTTGAAGTACGTGAACGTGCAGCCCGTAAAGGCCGTAACCCACAAACTGGCGCTGAGATTGAAATCGCAGCGAGCAAAGTACCTGCTTTCAAACCAGGTAAAGCCCTTAAAGAAATCGTAAAATAATTTACATAGGGCGTAAAAAGGGTGCAGTTTACTGCACCCTTTTTCTATTACAAATAAAGCACGTGAGGAGCGATGGCGATGCAGTCAGATTTTATGATTATTAAAGCGTTAGAAAATGGTGTGCAAGTGATTGGGCTTACGAGAGGTCAGGCAACTAAATTTCATCATGCTGAAAAACTAGATCAAGGTGAAGTGCTTGTTGTTCAATTCACGGACCATACGTCTGCAGTGAAAATAAAAGGAAAAGCAACAATTCAAACGAGTCATGGTCAAACAGAATCAGAGTAATCATACGTTCACCATAGAAGAAATAATCGCTGATGTTGACCGTCACCATCATCCGGTTATTCATTTGAGTTGGTTAAATAGACGTAAAGAACACATATTTGTTGAACAATTAATGACGACCGTGTTATGGTTTAACGCACTGACTAATCAAGAGGTAGGCGCACTGATTTGTTTAAGACGCTCGCTACTTGCTCATCAACAGATGGCTAGTCGTCAGAATGATTTAGACCTAGTACTGGCAGGCGATTATTATAGTGCGCGTTTCTATGCTTATCTTGTTGAAACGAGATCTGTAAAGCGCTACCAGCCCGTTTTAAAGGGGTTAGAAAAATATGACCTGGCCACGGGGGATTGCAATGACATTGATGCAGCGATTTTTACTTGGTTTAAACAAGTAGATGCAGCTAAGATGAAAGAGCAAGGCACGGAGTTGAAGTCGCAGACATTTCCGTTACCACTTATTGATTCAGAAAGCGATTTTTTTAATGCACTTAAACACGCATTAATTATCGGCGTGGAAAGTCTTGATACACCTTTAAAAGATAATCTTATTGAGCTGCTGATTAGCGGCAAGCAATTACGACCATTACTGGTCTATTTGACACATGGCGAGGTTAATCTGAGCGCAGATGCTTTAAAATTAGCTGTAGTCGTGGAATATTTACATACAGCAAGTCTGATCCATGATGATATCATCGATCAAGCAAACACGCGTCGGGAAGGACAAGCCCTGCATCGCCGGGTCGGGAACTTAGAAGCTCTGAAACTGGGAAATTATTTATTTACTCAAAGTTTACTTGTTTTAACCGATATAAATAACGATCAGATTCATCGATGTATTAGTCAGTTGATGGTATCAATAACAACGGGGGAATGTGATCAACAAGCTTTACGCTATCAAACGGATGTCTCGTTAAGAAGCTATCTACGTGTAATTAATAATAAGACAGCGATGTTCATTCGGACAGTTAGCGAAGCCTCAGCATTATTAATGGATGTCTCATCGGTTCAACTCAAACACCTTCGACTATTTGGTGAATATTTTGGGATGAGTTATCAAATTAAGGATGATTTAAAAGATGTGTTAGCTGACGGGGCGGCAGGGAAAGATACACGCTACGATCTACAAAATGGTTTTTTAACGATGCCCTATTTAATGGCCAGTCAAACAACTCAGTTTAGGGAAAACTTACAGTTATACTTTAAAACAGGTGATTCTGTGATTGAAGCAAGTTTGCAGTCCGGTGAAATTTTTTCACAAGCAGTGGATGCGACAGAAAAATGGCAACGTCACTATTTAAATAAGAGCATGCATCATGCGAAAAAACTTAATAATCATGACCAGCGTCAAGCATACTTGCGTTTATGTGGCTTGCTTTTGGTACGGATAAAACGTTAATTTTCGCTTGTTTTAAAGTCATAGTAGGGTGGTGACTTTAAAGCAATTATTGCTTAATATCATTGTTAGAGAAGAGGAACTAGTTATGCCAGATTATCAACAATTTATTAATTCGATTAATAAAAAAACCGGTATAAATCTAAGCTTATACAAAGAAGTTCAAATGAAACGACGTTTAACATCATTGCGTGATAAACGAGGATTTAAGGATTTTAGTGCCTATTTCACTGCTTTAGATAAAGACCAGACAATGATGGCTGAATTTCTGGATAAAATGACAATCAATGTTTCAGAATTTTTCAGAAATAAAAGTCGCTGGGATGTGTTAGAAAAAACGATAATTCCTGAGTTGATCAAGCACAATAAAAAACTAAAGGTTTGGAGTGCTGCTTGTTCAACAGGAGATGAGCCCTACACAATTGCGATGATGTTAAGCCAACAAATGGACTTAAAAAACGTTGAAATTCTTGCGACTGATATTGATGATAAGATCTTAGCGCGAGCTAAAGAAGGCATTTATACGGAACGGGCTCTAAAAGAAGTACCACAAGCTTTAAAAGATAAATATTTCACGCATAAAGATAATCTTTTCTATTTAGATGAAAAGTTAAAGGAAGCCATCACCTTTAAAAAACACAATCTATTGAATGATCCCTATCCAAAGGGTTTTGATTTAATTGTCTGTCGCAATGTGATGATCTACTTTACTGAAGAAGCGAAAAGTGAAATTTATCATAAGTTTTCAGATAGCTTATATGACCATGGTGTCTTTTTTGTTGGCTCGACCGAACAAATTTTTAATCCGGAGCGATACCATTTCAAAGTACTTGATACCTTCTTTTATGAGAAAAATTAAGTAGACATAAAAGATAAAAGCAAGTTAAAAAGAAAAGGGGCTTGTTATGAGTAAACCGGTAATATGTGACCACTGCCATACAATCATAAAATCTAAGGATGAGTTAGTGACATCCGTTTCTTTATTTGAAGTCTTGGCTTATCATGAGCATTGCTATATAAAAGAACTTAAAGGTGTTCAAGCTTTTTATGTTTCACGTACACCAATTAACGGTTTTTCATACAATTTGAGCGTAGGCATTTCAATCATATTTGCCATTGGTTGGGGCTTGTTTGCGGATGGTCAAACAAAGTGGCTCGCCTTTTTGGTTATTTTCCCTATCTATTTTCGTCTTTATTCCTATTTTGTCTATGAGCGACATTTAGCGAAATAAGTGGGTGTGATCTGTTAAAGGTTAAGTGGTTTTTAATTATTTGAGGCGGATGCTTAAACAGAGCCCGCCTTTTTTTGTTATAATGGAAAAGATACGTATAGTACACGGCATAAAAATAAGGCGAAATATTCGAAAAAAATGAATTATCTATCAATTTAATCCACACAGACACCGTTAGATATGTTATATTAATCTAAAATTAGATAAATTGGGGGAAAAATGATGCGCTATCTTACTGCTGGAGAATCACATGGTAAACAATTAACAACGATTGTTGAGGGTGTACCTGCGGGTATGCCACTTACATCCGCAAATATAAATGCGTCACTTTTAAGGCGACAAAAAGGTCATGGGCGTGGTAAACGCATGCAAATTGAAAAAGATCTTGTTGATATTTGTGGGGGTGTTCGTCACGGTTATACGTTAGGTTCACCGATTGCAATGGTTGTGAAAAATGATGATTTCAAACATTGGGAAGATATCATGGGTGAAGACCCCGTTGATGTAGATAAAGAAATTAGACGGACAGTTTCTCGTCCGAGACCAGGTCATGCGGATTTAAACGGTGCAATCAAGTATGGTCACCGTGATATGCGAAACATTCTGGAACGTTCATCTGCGCGGGAAACGGCAGCGCGTGTAGCAGCTGGAGCGGTCGCCAAAACAATGCTTAATCATTTGGGAATAAACATTGTTGGATTTGTTCATGAAATTGCTGGGATTACTGCGCAAGATAAACCAGAATTGTCAATGGAAGAAAAGATTGAACAGTCAGAAGCATCATCGGTGCGATGTTTGGATAAGACGGTTGAGCAACAGATGAAAGATGCTATAGATCAAGCGAAAAAAGACGGCGATTCAATTGGAGGTATCTGTGAAGTACATGTAGAAGGCATGCCTGCTGGCATTGGTTCTTATGTGCACTATGATCGAAAATTGGATGCGCGAATTGCTTTTGCGGTGCAAAGTATCAATGCGTTTAAAGGTGTTGAATTTGGAATTGGTTTTGAAGCTAGTCGTAGACCGGGGAGTAAAGTCCATGATGAAATCATCTGGTCAGAAGAAGAAGGATTTAAGCGCCGTACGAACAATTTAGGAGGGTTTGAAGGTGGAATGACCTCAGGGATGCCAATTGTAGTTAAAGGTGTAATGAAGCCGATTCCTACGCTGTATAAACCCTTGCAAAGTGTGGATATCGAGACGAAAGAAGTATTCAACGCGAGCATTGAACGTTCTGATTCATGTGCGGTTCCTGCAGCGGCAGTTGTAATGGAACATGTGGTGGCATTTGAAATTGCCCGCGCGATTCTAGAACAATTCCCTAATGATCAATTTGAAAAGCTACAGGTAGCGATTGACCAATACCGTGAAGAAGTAAGGTGCTTTTAATGGAAACCATTACGATAAAAACCAGTACGCATGACTATGACGTATCGATTGGGAAAGGTCTTCGTTTTCAATTGAAGACCTTTATTCCTAATACACATAGTCATGTCTATATTATTTCGGATAGCAATGTTGCACCGCTGTACTTAGATGATGTGATTAATCATTTAAGTAGTACATACAAAGTTTCTTATACGATTGTTCCCGCAGGGGAAGGATCAAAAAATAGTCGTCTATATTTTGATGTTATGACTGAACTGATTGATTCAGGACTCGATCGTCACGGTTTGATTATTGCGTTAGGTGGTGGCATGATTGGTGATTTAGCTGGATTCGTGGCAGCGACGTACATGCGAGGTGTTGATTTTTTACAGATGCCAACAACAATTTTAGCACATGATTCGAGTGTCGGAGGGAAAGTTGCGATTAACCACCCTGCAGGCAAGAACTTAATTGGTGCGTTTTATCCACCAGTCGCAGTCGTCTATGATGTCGATACACTTCACACCATTCCATTTACGGAAATTCGTTCTGGGTATGCGGAAATTGCTAAGCACAGCATGATTCATCACCCACCATTTTGGAATACGATTCAGTCCGTTCAACTTGGCGAACAACTAAATGATGAAGCGCTCATGCGTGATTTATTGCAGGGTATTCGTGTAAAAGCAAATATTGTTGAATTAGACGAAAAAGAGTCAAACATTCGCCAGTTTTTAAATTTTGGTCATACTTTAGGCCATGCTTTAGAAGCTGAACTTGGTTATGGTGTTTTAACACATGGTGAAGCAGTTGCGATTGGAATGTTATTTGCTCTAGAGGTGAGTGAGAAGACCTTTCAAGTTGACTTGCCAAGAACGGCTTTCTTCCAATGGTTAGAACGTAATAATTACCCACTAAGTTTACCCAAAATCACTACGCAAACGTTAATTAATCGTATGAAACGTGATAAGAAATCAAAAAATGATACCGTCACTATGGTTTTACTCGAAGAATTAGGGAAGCCGGTTATGGTCGATATGGACGAACCCCGATTGTCACAGTGGTTAGATGAATTCATGAGAAAGATGGTGATTCGATGATTCGTGGGATTCGAGGTGCAACCACGGTAGAGGCTAACGATGCAAAAATCATCCATTCTCAAACTGAAGCTCTTGTAAAAACCATGATAGAGAAAAACAAGATTGAACCCGAAGACGTGGCCCATGTGATCGTATCTGTCACAGATGACATTGATCAAGCATTTCCCGCCCGGCCAATTAGAGAATTACCGGGTTGGCAGTTTGTTCCTGTTATGTGCACGAAAGAAATGTCAGTACCTGGGGGATTACCTTATTGTATAAGAGTGATGATGACAGTAAATACCTCAAAAGAACAACAGGCAATCAAACACATATATCAACACGATGCACGACAATTACGACCAGATTTATTGGATGAGTAAAGGGGAGAATGCAATGAAGGCAAAATCAGTATTTAATGGCATGTCAGCATATAAACCAGGAAAACAAATTGAAGAGGTAAAGCGTGAACTAGGTCTGGACCGAATTATTAAATTAGCCTCGAATGAAAATCCGTTTGGTTATTCCAGTAAAGTGGATCAAGTCGTAAAGGATTCAGCCAATCACTTTGAGCTTTATCCAGATGGTTATGCAACAGCTATTCGTGAAGAGATTAGTCAAGATTTAAATATTGACGGTGATCAACTTGTTTTTGGTTGTGGTTCGGATGAGGTGATTGATTTTATTTGTCGCAGTTATTTAGATGAAGGTGACAATACGATCATGGCAACGCCAACGTTTCCGCAATATAAACATAATGCAATCATTCAAGGTGCTACGAGTAAAGAAATTCCTTTAATTAATGGCTATCATGACTTACAAGGCATGTTGGATGCGATTGACGAGAATACACGTGTGGTATGGTTATGCTCACCAAACAATCCCACTGGATGCATCATTAATCAGCCTTCATTAGAAACGTTTTTAGAGGCATGTCCGCGTGATGTGATGGTGGTGATGGATGAGGCTTATGTAGAATATATTAGTGCGGATGATGCACCAGACTCTCTTTCCTATATCAAAGAATATCCTAACCTTGTCGTTTTACGTACCTTCTCAAAAGCTTATGGGCTTGCTGGTCTTCGCATTGGATTTGGGGTTTGTGATATGACTGTTGCAAATATCTTGAACATTGCCAGAGGACCATTTAATACGACTAAATTAGCGCAATTTGCTGCGCTTGAAGCATATCGTGATCAAACGTTCATTACGGAAACAGTTAAGACAACCAATCGTAATAAATTTGAATTTATGGAATTTTTAGATCGGATGGATCTAGACTACTATGACAGTGAAACCAATTTCGTCTTAGTTAAGCTACCTGTTTCTGGGGATTCAATGTTTGACTACTTGTTGAAGAATGGCTTCATTGTGCGCTCAGGTGAAGCGTTAGGTATCCCTAATTCTGTACGAATTACTATTGGTAAAAAGGATGATATGTTGTTACTCGAAGCACATATTAAAACATTTTTACGTGCCCTTGAGGATGATACGGTTTGAAGAAGGTATTAATCGCTGGTCTCGGTTTAATTGGTGGTTCGTTAGCAGCGAACTTAAAAAATCATACCTTGCATGAGTTAACCGGGTATGATCACGATCCACAAACGTTGAAATATGCCAAAGATCAACAGATTGTTGATCACGTAACATCAGATTTTGAACGAGCAATTCAACAAGCAGATGTCTGTATTCTCGCCTGTCCGGTCTCGATTACTGTCGACCTCATCGCACGCATTAAAACAATGCCGTTTAAGCGTCCCATCGTTATTACCGATGTTGCAAGTGTAAAAGGAAATGTTATGGCAATGGCTGAATCGATTGCATCGCCATATGTTACCTTTATTGGTGGGCACCCGATGGCTGGATCCCATAAGAAGGGAATTCAAGCAGCAAAAAGTCACTTGTTTGAAAATGCAATTTATGTGTTATCACCGACAAAAAAGGCAACCGATGAACACATTGCGCAGCTGAAAAACTTATTGCAATCAACCCAGTCTAAATTTGTGGTACTGGATGCGATGGAGCATGATGAAATGACGTCAGTTATTTCACATTTTCCACACCTTGTTGCGTCTGCGCTAGTTAATCAAGCCCATACGTGGCAAGAAAAACACCCCATGATCCCAACCTTAGCCGCTGGTGGTTTTAGAGACATTACCCGAATTGCCTCGAGTAACCCCAGCATGTGGCAAGATATTTTCTTTCAAAATAAAACGATATTATCACGATTGATCGACGATTGGATGCATGAAATGAAAACATTAAAAACGCTGCTTGACCATGATGATCAAGCAGCGATGTATCATTACTTAGAACAAGCACGGGAATATCGTGACGGGTTAGATCGTAAGGGAAAAGGGGCAATCCCTGCTTTTTATGATTTGTATGTTGATATCTTTGACCAATCCGGAGCATTAGAAAAAGTTATTTCATTGTTAGCTAAAGCAAGCATTAGTATTAAAAATATTGAAATTCTAGAAATAAGAGAAGGCATTACAGGTGTTTTGCGAATCAGCTTCACATCACAAGAGGATCAATTAGCCAGTCATCGATTACTCGTTAAAGAAGGCTATGAAACAATGTTAGAAGCGTAAAGGGGATGCGTAACATGAATACCGTACATCTGAACAAAACGACAAATCAATTAGTTGGCACTCTAGCCGTACCTGGTGATAAATCAATCTCACACCGGTCAATAATTTTTGGTTCACTGGCGACGGGTATCACGGAAATTACCAATTTTCTCACAGGTGAAGATTGCTTAACAACCATCGCTGCCTTTCGAGCTATGGGGGTTGATATTGAACAGACCGGTGAGCGCGTCATTATTCGGAGTAAAGGCTATCATGAATTAAAGGAACCGAACGTACCCATTGATTTAGGTAACTCTGGGACAACAGCGCGTCTTTTACTTGGGGTTTTAAGCGGCCTTGACTTTCACACGACACTTTTTGGTGATCAATCGTTAACGAAAAGGCCGATGGACCGAATTAATGACCCTCTTCGGGAGATGGGGGCGTTAATTGATGGACGTGAACAGGGAAAGTACTTACCAATTGCCGTGAGAGGCCAAGTGTTACAACCGATTACCTTTCGACCGAAAGTAAAGAGTGCACAAGTAAAGTCAGGCGTGCTGCTTGCGGGACTGCTTGCTGAAGGTGAGACAACCGTTATCGAAACAACAAAGACCCGCGATCACACGGAGAATATGTTACAAGCATTTGGCGCGGAAGTGAACGTGAATGGCCTTGCGATTACCATAAAAGGCCAGCAATCTCTTCGTGGAACAGCAATTCAAGTGCCTGGTGACATTTCTTCAGCGGCTTTCTTTATCGTAGCTGCACTTTTGGTAAAAGATAGCGAGATCACCATTAAAGATGTGGGGTTAAATGTGACGCGAACAGGTATTTTAGATGCGATTGAAACGATGGGTGTTTCACTTGATATTGCTGAGACTGCGCACGTCGGTGGTGAAGTGATTGGTGAAATCAACATTCAACATCAAGTCGCAAAAGCAAGTGTCATTGAAGGTGAGATCATTCCACGGATGATTGATGAAATACCAATTCTTGCACTGTTAGCGACGCAAGCAGAAGGGCGCACGGTTATTAAAGATGCAGAAGAATTACGTTTTAAAGAAACAGACCGGATTCAAACCGTTGTTGATACGTTAACAGCCATGGGAGCAAACATTGTCGCAACGGCTGATGGTATGGTAATTGAGGGGCCGACACCGCTTCATGGTGCTACGCTTGATTCCTATGGTGATCATCGAATTGGAATGATGATCGCAGTCGCATCACTCATTGCCGAAGGGACTGTAATTTTGACCGATGCTGCGGCAATCAATGTCTCTTATCCACAATTTTTCGATCATTTAGCGCTGTTACAAAATAGATAACCATATTTAATGCCAAGTGATATCAGTCACTTGGCATTTTGATTGAAAACCTGCCGACAATTCGATATGATTAAACTATTCGTTTAAGGGAAGGTTGTTGAATATGGAAGATGTCTATCAAGCAATACAAATGATTGAAGAAAATAAAACAGAAGAAGCGTTACTTTTGCTGGATCAAATTAAACCGAAAGCAAATGATGATGAATTGTTTGTGATTAGTGATTTATATGTGCAACTTGGTTTCTTAAAAGAGGCGAAAGCAATTTTAATGGATTTATCACTGAGGTTTCCATCTGAAACGGAATTAAAGTGGGTACTTAGTGAGGTTTGTATTGATTTAGAGGAAGATCAAGAAGCGCTTGATTTACTGGCGGAAATTGATCCTGAAGATGATTATTATTTACCGAGTTTACTCACAGCAGCTGATTTATACCAAGCACAAGGCCTTTTTGAAGTTGCTGAACGAAAGTTACTTGAAGCAAAACGGTTGGCACCCCATGAAATTTTGATTGATTTTGCTCGAGCAGAATTAGCCTTTTCAACGGGGGATTATCAAAAAGCACTGGTTCATTATCAAAAAGTGAAGCAAGAAAAGGATCAAATTGCAGATGTTGCGATTGACTTACGTTTAGCAGAGACATATGCTAATGTAGGAGAATTTGAACATGCGCTTGAACATTATCAAACCGTCTATACTGATGACCCAGAGCATCTTTTCCGATATGGTTTTGTTGGGTTCCAGTCGCATCGCTATGATATTGCAATTAAAGCATGGGAGACGTTGATTGATTTAGATCCTGAATATGCGTCAGTATACCCTTATCTTGCCGATGCTTATGAAGAAGAAGGCTTAATTAAAGAAGCATACGCGATTAGTAAAAAAGGGCTCGAATTTGATCCGTTAAATAAAGAGTTGTTATTAACGATTGCAGCTCTCGCTCGTCGAACGGGTGAAGCAGAAAATAGTTATCAATATGCGCGTGAAGCTGTTGCTGTTGACCCTGGATATAAAGAAGCCGTCTTGTTCTTAATTGAGAATTACCGAGAAGATGGCGACGAAGAAGCAATCATTGAATTATTGACCCACATCTTAGAGCAAGGTGAGGCAGAAGGGTATTATAAGTGGGAACTTGCTAAAGCTTATGAAGCAGAAGAAAATTATCCAAAAGCGTTCCGCTATTACAGCGAAGCCTATCCAGATTTCAAAGAAGATGCGGATTTCTTAAAAGCTTATGGTTATTTCCTTATCGAAGAGGGGCATCAAAAAGAGGCCACGCATGTGTTAGCTGAATACTTAGCGCTTGAGCCAACGGATACAGAAGTGGAACAATACCTTGATCGCTTAAATGATCAATTAGACAGCTAGAAGGAAGGGTATATCATGGATTTATCAGTGATTGAAAAACATGCCTTTATTGAGCATTTTTTAATTCATTACCGTGTCAAGCAAAAAGAAGTACTTTGGTTGCTTAACTATTTGTTGAAACACCATCAAATTTTAAGTCATGTCCATTTTGTCTTTGAAGTAAATGTGTGTGAGCGCGGATTGTTTATTGCAGCAGAGTGCTCAGATCGGCCCGCTTTTGTTTTTTATAAAGACAAGTTAGTCAGTACGGATGTCGAAAAAGCGTTTCATGACATGCGTATGAATAAACATGAACCACTTTATATTGAATTAGATTTTTTAAATCGAAAGCGTGACATTCATTACATGAAAGTACTTGAAGAGAACCCGTATTTGCCATGGGATTTTTACCTTTCAGATGATGATAAGCAATCGATTGATAACTGGTTAGAAACCTCGCTATATGAAAGTCAGAAGCGGGCAATTCAAACACAAATCGATGCAGCGTTAGATCGCAATGATGAAGCGGCTTTTCTACTTTACTCAGCACAACTTAAAAGCCTGCAAGTTGATAAAGATCAGGTGCATGGTTTGAGAAATTAACCCATCATGAAAAGAGAAGGTATACTAACATGATCCAAACAATTAATTATCTCTTAAGGCAACGTGCCTTTCTTATTGTTTTATTTGTCATTAACTTTTTCGGTACCGTTTACGGCTACATTTGGTACGGCCCACAATTAAGTGATACCCCGTGGTATTTTTTAATCTTTGTTCCTGACTCACCGACAGCAAGTTTATTTTTTACTATTTTTATCGGGTGCTACCTCTTTAATAAACATGTCCCACTAATCGAGGCTTTAGCTGTTGTTACTTTATTTAAGTACGGGATTTGGGCGGTTGTCATGAACCTTTTGACATTAGTCGTCAATGGATCGCTCTCGCCAGCTGGCTATATGCTGATTTTCTCGCATGGCGCAATGGCCATTCAAGGGTTGCTCTATCTCCCGGTCTATCGTTTTAAGTGGTGGCACTTAGCCATTACAGCCGTATGGACCTTACACAACGATGCGATTGATTATTTATTTAGTATGATGCCACGGTACCATTCGTTGTCAGATTATATGTATGAAATCGGCTATTTCACGTTTTGGCTATCGATTGTTACCCTGGGCATGGTTTATTATCTAAAGAAAAAGGTAAACGTTAGCTAAGGTTAGTCAGAATGAAGTATGCTGAAAGATTGTCATATTGACAGAATTTTTGTACAATGAAAACGACGTATGATTCAAATATCTAAGTGAAGGAGTTGAATCACTTACGTGATCGTGAGTGCCTTATGACTAATCCATCAACTGATGTAACAGCAATGCAAGAAAGAGTTGATCAATTCATCTCACAGTTCGATGAAGGTTATTTTTCACCTTTAGCTATGATGGCTCGTTTCACAGAGGAAATTGGTGAACTTGCCCGTGAGGTTAACCATTACCACGGTGAGAAACCGAAAAAGAATTCAGAAGATAACAATACCATTGAAGATGAAGTTGGCGATGTGTTTTTTGTGTTATTATCGTTTGCGAATGCGCTAGATATTGACCTTAGTGAAGCGTTTGACCGGGCCATGTCTAAAATAGAAACACGCGATCAGACACGTTGGACCAAAAAAGAGGAGTGAGCAAATGGAAAAAATAAAAGTAGTTGTCGCAGGTGCGAGTGGAAAAATGGGTAGTGAAGCGTTACATATGATAAAGAAACATGATGATTTGACACTTGTTGCTTGTGTTGATCTCCAACATACAGGACAAAAAGTGAGTGAAGTTGCTGGATTGCCCGATTTTGACGCAGTGTTCTATGATGATATTGAGGTATGTTTAACTGACGTTGAGGCGGATGTTCTGATTGATTTAACTTCACCCAAAGTCGGCTATAAGCATACCGCAGCAGCGATTAAGCACGGTGTTCGCCCCGTTGTTGGCACGACAGGTTTCACTAAAGAGGAGATTGACACGTTATCCGCGCAATGTAGCGAACAAAAGCTAGGTGCAGTTATTGCACCGAATTTTGCGATGGGTGCCGTACTTATGATGCAGTTTTCTAAAATGGCTGCAAAGTATTTCCCAGATGTTGAGATCATAGAGAAACATCATGATCAAAAACTTGATGCACCTTCAGGTACAGCTGTAAAGACGGCTGAATTGATTCAAGAAACACGTAAACAAAAAACGCAAGGTCATCCAGATGAACATGAAACAATTGATGGGGCGCGAGGCGCAGATTACGACGGCATGCGGATCCATAGCGTACGTCTTCCGGGGTTAGTTGCCCACCAAGAAGTCATTTTTGCCGGACCTGGTGAGAACTTAACGATTAAACATGATTCCTTGCATCGTGAGTCATTTATGTCTGGCATTAAGTTTGCGATTGATCATGTGATGGGACTGGACAAACTGGTCTATGGTCTCGAACACTTGATGATGGACAATGACTAAAACAGCGTTAATCAAATGAAAAGAGGCGAATGTAATCATGAAAATCGCGTTAATTGCACATGATAAGAAGAAAGAGTCAATCATAAATTTTTCAATTTCATATCGACATATTTTAAAAGAACATGAATTGTTTGCGACAGGAACGACAGGTAAAAAAATTGCTGAAGCAACAGGTCTTGATATTCACCGCTTTAAATCAGGTCCACTTGGTGGTGACCAGCAAATTGGCGCAAAAATATCAGAAAATGAAATGGATTTGGTTATTTTCTTTAAAGATCCGCTAACCGCTCAACCACACGAGCCAGACATTAGTGCTTTGATGCGGCTGTGCGATGTTTATGAAATTCCATTAGTAACAAATCTTGCTGGTGCTGAAGTCATGATTCGTGCACTTGAAGCCGGATTCTTTTCTTGGCGAACAATTGCAAGAGATGAAGCGTAAATAAAACATAATAAATTTACCAGGTAAAAAGCTAAGTTTTTTTCTTAGCTTTTTATTTTTGTCTATTATTACAGGAAGCTTAACTTTTAGTTCATAATTATTTCGTCAAAAAATTGGGTGATGTGTCCTCGACCAACACTTTTATATCTACGCGTCTAATTTTTTGTTTTTAAACGTCATAATAATTATCGCATTGCCTATAGCGCGTGCGATTGTGATTAAAGAATCACTATTTAGCGTACGCAAAATAATTTTCTTGATACAGGATTACGAGGAAAATCTGAAATGAAAACAATAAGTGATTGAACCGTAAATTATAGGTAAATGGATAAGTAAGCTTGCTATAACGATAGCACTTTCTGAAGATAGGGTGAGTAATTGCGTCGTCTGCTATTGACAGTTACCTTGCTCACAAGCGATTACTACGGTCGCTTAAGCTATATACTAGCTGGTATCTTTATGTAATGAAGGATCATCGATGACTTTAAGCCTCTCTTTTTACTAACGGTCATCCCGCATTCACGATGAAATTGGGATATTATGCACTTTTTTGTCTTTTTTGCTTTTTTCTGTTGACGGATAAGTATGATAGGACTATACTTTGATTATTGATTAAATAAACGAAAAGGAGGTCACGATCATGAAACCAATCATTGTAAAGCCGGTACCTATGACACAAGTAAATGATTTCACCGTGACCTCCGCTGAGATGATGTTCATCTAAATGATTCGACTTATCTGTCTTTATCGTTACGTTCTGTAGCCTTAAGTAGGGTTGTCCTATGTATTTAGCACATCTTCAAAGCACGTGGTCACGAGAATATTCGTGACCTTTTTTTGCGTACACCCATCACTTCTAGATGGTTGTTTAGCACAGACGTCTCGAATGTCTGTGCTTTTTTTTCGTTTAATCACCGACTAATGAAAAGGAGGAAAAAATAATGTTAGTAAGAACACCTGTTAAAAATGATAGCCAAGGGGAAGGTTTTGGCTAGTCAAATGTAGATGTGTTAGAAAAGGAGTGAAAACAATGTTTCAAGTGTTTAAAAAGTTAGCTTGGTTTTTTAAAGACCAATGGTTACGTTACTTGGTAGCGATTTTGGCGCTCATGTTCGCGAGTTTCCTTGACCTTATTCCACCTAGACTCATTGGGAATGCGATTGATGCCATTCAGTTCAACGAACTGACAAGGGACGCTTTATCTGAGACGCTGATCATCTATGGCGGATTAATCGTATTAACGTATGCGATTATGTTTTTATGGGATTATACTTTATTTAGCGGCGCTTTGTTGCTTGAAAGGCAAATACGTTCAAAATTAATGCGTCACTTTCTTATGATGAGCCCACGGTTCTTTAGTAAAAACCGGACAGGTGACTTAATGGCTCGGGCCACCAACGATTTAAAGGCCATCATGATGACATCGGGCTTTGGTATTTTAACTCTCGTTGATTCAACAGTATACATGTCGTTCATCGTCTTAATGATGGGTTTTACCGTGAATTGGACATTAACATTTATGGCCCTTATTCCGATGCCGATTATGGCTGTGATCGTTTACAAGTACGGAGAAATTATTCACCTGCGTTTTACCGATGCTCAGGAAGCTTTTAGTGATTTAAATAACTACACACTTGAATCGATTCGTGGGGTTAGTGTCACTAGAGCATTTGTTCAAGAAGCAGAAGACCTCGATCGTTTTAAAGAAAAAACAGAAGACGTCTTTAGCAAAAATAAAGCCGTTGCCCAGATGGAAGCTTTTTTTGAACCAACGATGAAAATTCTTGTTGGTATTTCCTACACAATTGGCTTAGGGTATGGGGCGATCATGGTGATGGACAACCGCATTTCGATTGGTGATTTGGTTTCATTTAACGTCTATTTAGGAATGATGATCTGGCCGATGTTTGCGATTGGTGAACTCATTAATGTGATGCAGCGTGGGAACGCATCCCTCGACCGGGTTAATCATGTCTTAAAACAACAATCAGACGTGAAGGAACCAACACAACCGGTTGAAGTTAAGAAACCAGAAGCAATTCAATTTAACGACGTGACGTTTCGTTATCCAGGCTCAAAAGAGCCAGCCTTAAAAGCCGTTAATTTAAATATAAAACAAGGGGAAACAATCGGGATTGTCGGTAAAACTGGCGCAGGTAAAACGACGTTGTTTAAACAACTATTAAGACAATACCCTGCACCAGAAGGGGCCTTACTGGTTAATAACGTCCCGATTGATCAGTTATCACTTGATGCGACGCGTCAATGGATTGGCTACGTACCGCAACAACACATTTTGTTCTCGAAAACGGTACGTGAGAATCTCTTATTTGGGGTTGGTGATGCGTCTGATGATGTGATTAATCAGATGCTCATATCGACCTCGTTAAAGTCTGACATCGATGCCCTTACAAAAGGTCTTGATACACTTGTTGGAGAAAGTGGTGTGACTTTATCGGGCGGACAAAAACAACGGTTATCATTAGCGCGAGCGCTGTTAATGGAACCCGAGATATTAATTTTAGATGATGCCTTATCTGCCGTTGATGGTAAAACAGAAGCAACAATTATTGCCCATTTAAAAGCAGAGCGACAACAAAAAACAACGTTAATTGCGGCCCACCGTTTATCAGCCGTCACCCATGCGGACCAAATTATTGTTCTCTCAGATGGTGAAATCACAGAACATGGAACCCATGAGACGCTTATGGCCAAAGACGGTTGGTACAAAGAGCAATTTATGATTCAACAAATGACTGAGGAGGTGGAGACGGAATGAAAGCCTCTGTAGAAAAACGTTTATTACACTATCTTTTCATTAACAAACAAACAATTACATTGGCGCTTATTGCCCTCATTATTGCAGTTGCCTTAGAACTGACGGGACCGTTTATCGCTAAACAAGTGATAGACCGTCACATCGTTGGCGTTCAAACCGAATGGGTTGCTGTCACTAACAACGATGATAACGATACGATTGAACTTAACGATCGTTACTTAAAAAGAGCCGATCGATTAAATCAAGAGGATTCGGTGATCGATACCGTCACATTTGTTCAAGTAAACCGTGACTATTATTTAGCTGAAGGCAAGGTGCCAGTTGATGAGACGCTTCGTGTGTCAGAAGATGGAGCGTTACTTATGTCTGAGTCGGAAGATTTTCAGGCGAAAAAATTATCTGCTGGTACGGCAGCTAACTTTTTCGCGCCGGAAGTACAACCGATTTTGCTGTGGTTAGCCCTTTATCTTGGTTTGATTTTAATTGCATCCGTCTTCCAATATGCCAAAACATATCTACTACAAGTCCATGCAAATAAAATTATTCAAACGATGCGCAACGATGTCTTTGAAACGGTTGAACGTTTACCGATGCGATACTTTGTGAATATGCCGGCAGGTAAAATTTTAGCACGTGTAACCAATGACACCGAAGCCATTAAAGAACTGTATGTCCGTGTACTTGAAACCTTTGTGAACGGATTTATTTATATGGCGGGTATTATTATTGCTCTTTATTTATTAAACCCAACCTTAGCAACGATGAGTCTCATGTTGTTGCCGCTGCTCATGCTATTTATGAAATTTTATAAAACGTATGCGGGGAAATACAATGAAGTGATTCGTTCGGTTAACAGTGATATTAATGCCTCGATTAATGAATCAATTCAAACGATGCCGATTATTCAAGCCTTTAGACGAACGAATGACCGGGCCAATGAGTTTGAACAGCTCAATGATAAACATTACCGTTACCAAAAGAAAATGGTCGCATTATCAGCCCTTTCGTCATACAACTTAGTAAACGTCTTACGTGGTATCGCTTTTCTTAGTTTTATTTGGTTCTTTGGTAACCAGTCCTTAACAGGGTCCATGCTTGTCTCAACAGGTTTACTCTATGCTTTTGTTGATTATTTAACGCGGCTCTTTGAACCAATGACCCAAATGGTCAATCAATTACCTCAGTTGGAACAAGCGAGAGTCTCTGCTGGGCGCGTCTTTCAGTTACTTGACGAAGAAACAGAAGCGATTGAAGAAAATACTTTACCTAGAATAAAAGGTGACGTAAGATTTAATCATGTTACTTTCGGTTATGACAAAGATGAGACCATTTTAAATGACTTGTCTTTCCATATCGCACCGGGAGAAACAGCCGCCTTTGTCGGTCATACCGGTTCTGGTAAAAGTTCAGTGATGAATTTACTGTTTCGATTCTATGACCCTGACAGCGGTACCGTTCGACTAGACGATATCAATACGCAAACGCTCACCCGTCAACAGACACGAGCACATATGGCCATCGTCTTACAAGATCCTTTTATTTTTACTGGGACAGTACTCTCTAATGTTACATTAAACGATCCACGTATTAGCAGAGACAAAGCCATTGAGTCCCTAAAAGCTGTAGGGGCTGATCGTTTTATCGAAAAGCTACCACGACAGTATGATGAGCCTGTCGGAGAAAATGGTAATGAATTCTCAACCGGGCAGCGCCAACTTCTATCATTTGCGCGGGCATTAGCATTTGATCCGGCAATTCTTATTCTGGACGAGGCAACGGCAAATATCGACTCTGAAACAGAAATGATGATTCAAGAAGCGATGAACGTTTTAAGTGAAGGGCGGACCATGCTTGTCATCGCCCACCGCTTATCAACGATTCAGCATGCTGATCAAATTATCGTGCTCAATAAGGGAGAAATTATTGAACGCGGGACGCACCTGTCGTTATTAAATGAAAAAGGAAGCTATTATCAGATGTATAAGATGCAACTAGCAGGTATAGAAGAAGCGATGTAAGAGTCAGACCTACGTGGTAATAGACAGCACAAATCCATTGCATAATATTTGATGTCAGTGAAAAGATTTAAGTCAAGCAGAGACTGTTGACTAAAAGAACTCACTGACATCTTTTTTATTATTTTTATAGATTATCCTTTTGAAAAATAGTAGGTTGCTCCTGCTGTTTTTCTTTGTCGTCACTAAGGTGTGAACTAAATGTTAACGTCTGATTTCATCTGTTTACAATCGTTCAGTGCTTTTGTATGATAGAGGGTAGATATTCAGTCTTTTCATGCGTAAAGACAGAAGATGGGAAGTGAAAAGGTGCAAACAATTGATGACGTTGCCAAAAAAATCATCGCAACCTTAAACGAAGCTGGCTTTCAGGCTTATATTGTCGGTGGTGCGGTTCGAGACAAACTATTAAATAAACCAGTCAATGACATTGACCTGGCAACAGATGCAACACCAACAGAGGTAACAGCGCTATTTGAACATGTGATCCCAGTCGGAATTGAACATGGAACCGTGATTGTCCGAGCGGATCATTTGTCTTTTGAAGTGACCACCTTCAGAGAAGAAGCAGGCTATTCTGACTTTCGTCATCCGGATGAAGTGAGCTATGTCACCGATTTGACAACCGATTTATCACGTCGCGATTTCACCATGAATGCCATGGCTGAAAATAAACAGGGCACAATTATCGATCCGTTTGATGGAAAAGCTGATTTACAAGCACGATTGATTCGGGCGGTGGGAGAACCACTGGAACGGTTTCAAGAAGACCCACTTCGGATTTTACGCGCCCTCCGCTTTGCAAGTCAGCTTGGCTTTATGATTGAAACGAACACATACGAAGCCATGCAAACGCGTCTGCCGTTAATCACAGCGTTAGCAATTGAACGTGTGCGGGTTGAACTAGACAAACTGATTCAAGCAGAAAACTGTCGGATGGGATTACATCAAGCAGAAGCACTTGGTCTGTTTGATTATTTACCTGTTTTCAAAGATTCGCCGTCATTAATTATGAAAGTACGGGCGAGTGAATGCCCGTTTAACGGCTTGACCGATTGGTTTGTCTACTTGGCTTATCTAGAAAAACAATTTGACTTATCAACCTTTATCAAAGCATATAAGTTATCAAATAAGGATAAACAAGTGATGAATGATTTAGATGACACGCTAATGTTTTATCAATCAACTGGGGTTAGTGATAGACTTGTTTATCAGTTGGATAAAGCATCTATCCACCGCTTTTGCGTCTTAGTTTTTCATATTTTTGGAGAAAACCTTAGCCCGGATGATCTGCTCGATCAAAAACAAGCGTTACCGATTCAATCACGACAAGAGCTTGCGGTTGATGGCCATGATCTACGTCGACTCTTAACGGATAAAGCGCCAGGCCCTTGGTTGCGAGAACTGATAGAAGTGATTGAACAAAATGTCGTGTCTGGGTCTTTACCGAATAAAAAACGCGCAATTGAGGAGTGGGTCAAATGGTATTATCAATCCGAGAACGCTTAGTTCGCTTACTGTCACAGGAACAGTCGGGTTATGTTTCTGGTCAGTGGTTATCAGATGAATTAAGCTGCAGCCGTACAGCGGTTTGGAAACATATCAAACAATTGGAAGAAGAGGGCTATACATTTGATGCGGTTCCTAATAAAGGCTATCGTCTAGTCGCTTTACCAAAGCATATGACGGAGAACACCTTACGCTGGAACCTTAGTTCAGATTGGCTCGGTCAATCGATTGAACACTATCCATCGATTGATTCCACGCAAGTTCGCGCACATGAACGGGCCCGCGCTGGGGCTGATGAAGGGCTTGTAATTAGTGCTGATCAACAGTTAAATGGCCGTGGACGCATGCAGCGACCGTTTGACTCTACGGATGCAAAAGGGGTTTGGCTTAGCTTTATCTTGCGGCCTCAACTCGCTCCGACTGAAGCGGCCAAGCTTACGTTAGTAACAGCGGTTGCGTTAGTTGATACGTTTAAACAAATGATCAACCTCGATGTAAAAATTAAATGGCCCAATGATATTTATCTTAACCAAAAAAAAATAGCGGGTGTTTTAACTGAAATGGAAGCGGAGATGGATCAAATTCATTATGTGATTGTTGGTATTGGTGTGAACCTAAATCAACGAACGTCTGACTTTGATCCATTACTCCAGGACCGAGTCACCTCATTATTCGAAGAGACGGGGGAAACGCTCGATAAACAAGTATTTATCCAGCGCCTGCTTGAGACATTTGAAAAGTGGTACACGGTCTTTTTAACGGAAGGGTTTGTACCTATTCAAAAAGAGTGGAATCGCTATGTATTTAAGTTAAATCAACCGGTCTACTTTCTTAAACAGAACGAACGCGTCAAAGGACTTGTGCAGGGGTTAAGCGCTGAAGGTGCCCTTGTTGTTGTCATAGAGGAACATGAACACGTTAAATTATACTCATCAGACATAGAATGGTTCAGGGGGGAATAACATGAAATCACATGTGGATTTTTTAGCAATGAAAGAGGCGGGTGAAAAGATCACGATGCTCACAGCCTATGACTACCCCTCAGCAAAACTAGCTGAAGCAGCAGGGGTTGATCTCTTGCTCGTTGGTGATTCGGTGGGGATGGTCATGCTTGGGTATGCTTCAACGGTTGAGGTCACCATTGACGACATGGTCCATCATGCCAAAGCAGCCCGACGCGGTGCGACTGACACGTTTATCGTCGTTGATATGCCCTTTATGTCGTATCATATTTCCCTGGAAACGAGTTTAACTCATGCCCTGCGTTTATTTCAAACAACCGGTGCACAAGCGTTAAAAGTAGAAGGTGCATCAACGGAGGTCTGTCAGCTTATCACACGCTTAACCAGTGCTGGGATACCTGTTGTTGCGCATTTAGGTCTCACACCACAAGCTGTCAATGTACTCGGCGGCTTTAAAGTGCAAGGTAAAACAGAAGCAGGTGCCAAACAGTTAATTGAAGAAGCGAAAAAAGTCGAAAAAAGTGGTGCGATTTTGTGTGTGCTTGAAGGTATTCCAGAACCATTGGCGCGCTTCGTTGCTGATCATTTAAAGATTCCGACGATCGGTATTGGTGCAAGTCAAGCGTGTGATGGCCAAGTTCTCGTTTATCATGATCTGTTACAGTACGGCAGCGCGCGCTTACCAAAATTCGTAAAAACATATGCGGATTTAAATGAAACTGTTCTACAGGCACTTAAGCAGTATGTGAAAGAGGTAAAGACCGGGCAGTTTCCTGCCTTGAAACATACTTATTCGTCTCAAGAACAACAAATTTTGCGTTGGGAGGATGAAGATGGAAATCATTAATTCGATCACTCAAATGCGTGAAAAAGTTAAGCACCATCAAATATTGGGTCAAACAGTTGGGTTTGTCCCGACGATGGGTTATTTACATGAAGGCCATGCGTCATTGTTAGCAGCAGCGAAGAAAGAAGCGGACATTGTTGTATTAAGTGTATTTGTGAATCCGCTACAATTTGGTGAAAATGAAGATTTAGATAACTATCCGCGCGATGAAAAGAGGGACCAAACCATTGCGCAAAAAAATGGTGTTGATTATCTTTTTATGCCCGCAATAGATAGGATGTATCCTACTGAAATGGGTATTCATTTATCAATTAATCAACGAGTGGGGGTCTTGTGTGATCGCACACGTCCGGGTCATTTTCAAGGGGTGATCACAGTTCTTACGAAATTGTTTAACATCGTTGAGCCAACCTTCACTTATTTCGGGATGAAAGATGCTCAGCAAGTAGCGGTAGTTGATTTATTGATCCAACAATTGAATTTTAACATCCAGTTACGCATGATTCCAACGGTAAGAGAGGCAGATGGCCTAGCAAAAAGCAGTCGTAATGTCAATTTGTCGGAGGCAGAACGAAAACAAGCCCCACTGATTTATCAGTCGCTAAAACATGCAGAAACAGCTATAATAAACGGAGAAGCTGATGCCGAGAAAGTAACAGCGGCTGTCGCGACTAAGATCAAAGCGGCTGGTGGGACAATCGACTATATTGAAGTCCTTACGTATCCAGAACTTTTACCAATTACTACAATTAATCAAACCGTTATTGTCGCCGTTGCTATTAAGTATCAACGTGCGCGCTTGATCGATAACGTGATTGTGAACATCGTGAACTAGATGATTGTTTTACAACTTGGGAGGCAGAACAGATGTATCGAACGATGATGAAAGCAAAATTACACCGGGCGCGGGTTACCGAGGCCAATTTAAATTATGTCGGTAGCATAACCATTGATCCAGAATTATTAGAAGAAGTCGATATTTTACCACATGAAAAAGTACAAATCGTGAACAATAATAACGGGGCACGCTTAGAAACATACGTGATTGCTGGTGAAAGAGGAAGCAGAATGATTTGTCTTAATGGCGCAGCAGCCCGTCTCGTTGAAGTTGATGACACGATAATCATCGTATCATATGCCAGTGTATCAGACGAAGAATTAGTAACTTTCTCGCCAAAAGTTGGCTTAATGGATGCTGATAATAATATTATTGAAGTGATTAATCAAGAGCCACCATTAACAAGCTATGAATAAAACGATAAAGCTAAGTTTCATGGAGCGATTGAAACCCGAAGGAGGTGTGACTGGTGAATCGATTTGTTGTTGTGGATTTAGAAACGACGGGTAATCAAGCGCAAAAAAAAGATCGCATCATTGAAATCGGTATGGTTGTGTATCAAGATCATCAGATTGTCGATACCTTTCAGCAATTGCTTGATCCTGATAAACACATTTCAAGGTTCATCACCCACCTCACGGGCATATCAAATGAAATGGTTATGGGGCAACCAAGTTTTGACGACATCGCCCCTACGGTACGTGATTTGTTAAAAGATAGTTATTTTGTTGCGCATAATGTCCCGTTCGATTTAGGTTTTTTAAATGCAGAGTTTGAACGGTGCGGCATCACTCCGATTCAACCGAAAATTATTGATACCGTTGAGTTAAGTCGCATGTTGCTACCAGAATCATCAAGTTTTAAATTATCTAATCTATCGGAACAATTAAACTTAGCTCATGATTCACCGCACCGCGCGCTTTCAGATGCTTATGTAACAGCCCGTTTGTTAGAAGTGCTACTTAATAAAATTGCTCGATTACCACTGACGACCTTAAAACGGTTAATTCCTTTTGTTGGCCGTTTGAAAAGTGATTTGACAGCCATTTTTGAACAAGCAAAAGCAGAGCATGAAACGTCAAAAACGAAAGAAGCGCATGCATTACAGTATGATTTTTTACACGGTTTAGCTGTGAAAAAACATGAATTTGTTGCAGGTAAAGAAGAAAAATTAGCGGCATTTGGTGAGTATTTAGATCGCTTCTTGCAAGCTGAGAGCCGTCCATTTACAGGTTACCAATATCGCCCCGGCCAACGGCTAATGGCGGAAGCAATTTTTCATGCCTTTACCAGTCAGACGCATGCGTACATAGAAGCAGGGACAGGTATTGGGAAAACATTAGCTTATCTGTTTCCCGCCATCTATTTTGCAAAACAGCAAAAAGAAACCGTTTGGGTGAGTACATACTTAAATCAACTGCAATCACAAATTGTTGACCAAGAACTGCCTCGGTTACAAGCGTTTTTCCCATTTCCGGTTCAAGTGACTGTATTAAAAGGAAAAAAACACTATTTGAATATTAAGCGATTTAGTGAGCGTCTGTTTGATGATCGTTTTAGTAACTATGAACAACTGTTAACCAAGTGCATTTTGCTTGTTTGGCTAACAGAGACGGCGACAGGAGATATTGATGAAATTAAACTTCCTCGCGGTGGCGAAGCTTTCTTTTTACAAGTCTCATGCCGATTTGATACCTTCTTAGATGATACTGATGCGACCGATCCTTCATTTTACCGGCGTACGCTTCGTAGCGTAGAAGGCGCGGACTTGGTGATTGTAAATCATGCCTTACTCAGTCATCTGAAGCGAATCAACCATGAGATTGTTGATAAGATGCAACATTTGATTGTCGACGAAGCTCACCACTTTCCGAGTGTAGTTGAAAAAGAGCTGGGTCAAGTTTTAACTGATCAATCGCTGCAGCAAGTCATAACACAAACACAGCAAGTGGTAGATCTATCAGCTTGTCAGGATGAAGTAACTTACTTGATGTATGAATACGATCAATTGATGCAACTTTTAGCGAGTACGAATGGATTGAAAAATTATCAGGAAAGTGTGAGTCAAGTTAAGCACCAGCAACGATTAGATGACCCAGTCTTTTTTGATTTAGCGATTGAAATGAGTCGACGTGTTGAACATATGATCATCGATCTCATTAAGCTGAGTCCACAGCTAAATAAGCACCCCATTGTTGAATTATGGATGGATTTAAAGCATCAGCTTCACTCATTTTTCTTAACACCCATTGACGCATGGTATCGTTGGGTCGAGGTTGAGGACCTAGCGAGCAAGCGGCGTGTCTATTTGCAGAGTCGGCCCAAGGCTATTGATGCCTCACTAAAAGCGCTGTTTATTGATCAATTAAAGACGTTGGTGTTAACGAGTGCAACCTTAAGTGTTCAAGGATCATTCAATTATTTGCATCAGCAATTTGGTACAGACGCACAATCGGTGAAGAGTTATAAAATTCCCGTTGACTTCCCTATTGAAGAGCAGGTCCGTTTATTAATTCCGAATGATTTTCCACTGATGAATGATCGTGATTTAAATCCTTACATCGAAGCGGTCGCTGAAACCGTCTTTTCTCTAGCGGAAATCACAAAAGGGCGAATGTTAATCCTGTTTAACAGTTATCAAATGTTGAGAAAGACGTACTTCTTGCTTAAGGAATTATTTGAAGATGATTATGTCTTAATTGCCCAAGGTATCTCAAGTGGCAGCCATGAGCGATTAAAGAAAAGCTTTCAACAATTTGATCAAACCATCTTGTTGGGGACGAACGCTTTCTGGGAAGGACTAGATTTACCGGGTGACGATCTAGAATGTGTCGTGATTACTCGTTTGCCTTTTGATTCACCAGACTTACCTATCGTTAAAGGAAAACAAGAAGATTTAGAAAAACTAGGAAAAAATAGTTTTACGCATTTATCCTTGCCTGATGCAGTCTTACGTTTTAAACAAGGATTTGGCAGGCTGATACGGAGTGAGAGCGATCGAGGGATTATTTTTGTTTGCGATGATCGGCTCATGACAAAACGCTATGGAAAAGCATTTATTGATTCGATTCCAGCCGTGCCAACCTATCATCGTCGAACCACAGAATGTTTAGAACTAACCGAACAATTTTTGCAGGCGGGTCGATATAAACAGCAAAACAATAGAAATTCATAAAAAGTAGACTAAGCCATTATTTTTCAGACGAAAACCTGCTATAATAAGAAGCAGTATTATTGTTTATTGTTGAAAGCATGCTTTTTTGTTTGACCAACAATAAATGAATTAAATTAAAAAGGGCTGATTATAGATGAGACATGATAAAATCGAAACACTATCGACCGTGAAATTACAGAACAACCCGGACCTATACAAAGTAGTGGATAGCCTAAATCGAACACTTAAAGACGATGATTTAATGTTCGGTCTAGCATTAGACGAGGACGACGATGAGACGGCAGTCTTCACAATCTATCGAACTTAATTGGTTTAAGTTAGCGCTCGCTTTTTTTGCTGTTTTATTCATCGGCATGATGATTTACTTCACGACGCTATATCAAACAATTCAACATAGTAAGGTTGATACATTCGAAGCAACACGAGCAAGGGTTGAAGCAATGGATGAAGATTATACGATACAATCAATTGACCGGTATCATGGTGAAAAGTATTTGCATGTGGTAGAAGCAAGAAGTGAACAAAGTGACTTGGTATTATTTGTTGATCCTAATGATCAAGAAGCTGCGATTAGAGTAGAGAAGCGCGAGGAATGGGTTGCTGTATCTGACGTTGTAGATCTGTTTAATCAAACGTATGCCGATCAGACCATTCGTCATATTAACATCGGGCTTCGTAATAATACCCCCTTGCTTGAAATAATTTCTAGCGATAGAAATCAGCGTTTCCGTTATGATTATTATCAATTAGATGACGGTACATATGATAGTGGTATTTCTTTCAAGCAAAATTTTTAAGGAAAAGGTGATCAGATGAAGTTAGCAAATCGCGTTCAAACGTTAACACCGTCTGCCACTTTAGCGATTACAGCTAAAGCGAAGGCGCTGAAAGAAGCAGGACATGATGTGATTGGACTAGGGGCAGGTGAACCTGATTTTGATACACCTGACTATATTATCGATGCAGCAGAAAAAGCCATGCGTCAAGGGCTGACGCGTTACACACCAGCAGGTGGTATTTTACCTCTTCGTGAAGCGATCGCCGCTAAAATGTTACGCGATCATCAACTCAACTATGAAACAGATCAAATTATTGTGACCACAGGTGCAAAACACGCCTTATACACACTGTTCCAAGTCATCTTAAATAAAGGGGACGAAGTCATCGTACCTTCACCGTACTGGGTAAGTTATCCTGAACAAATAAAATTGGCAGAGGGTACACCTGTATTTGTTCGTGGTGAAGAAACAAATCAATTTAAACTAACAGCTGCACAATTAGAGTCAGCAATTACTGACAAAACCCGTGCTGTTATTATTAATTCACCAAGTAATCCAACCGGGATGATGTATTCAAAAGAAGAACTACTGGCCCTTGGTGAGGTGTGTATTAAACACAACATTATTATTGTTTCCGATGAAATATATGAAAAACTACTTTATACTGATCGTGAACATGTATCGATTGCAAGTTTATCCGAACAGCTACAAAAGCAGACTGTCGTCATCAATGGTGTGTCAAAATCACATGCGATGACTGGATGGCGGATTGGCTATGCATGTGGACGGAAAACCATTATTAAAGCCATGACAAATTTAGCTAGTCATTCGACTTCAAACCCAACGACAATCTCACAGTATGCAGCGCTAGCTGCCTACACAGAGAATGAATCGACATTAAAACAGATGGTGGCATCATTTAGTGAGCGGTTAGACTATACGTATGAATTAATTACGCAATTGCCTGGTGTTACTTGTGTAAAACCTCAAGGTGCCTTTTATTTATTTCCGAATGTAAAAGAAGCAATCACGATGACAGGGTTTGAGGACGTCGGTGCCTTTGCTACAGCCTTGCTGGAAGAAGAACAGGTCGCACTTGTTCCAGGAACGGGATTTGGTGCACCAGATAATGTGCGTCTGTCTTACGTGATTGAACCTGATCAATTGGCTGAAGCAATGCGTCGCATCGATCAGTTTATTAAACGGCACACAGAAATTTAGATCGCAACAGATAATGAAACAGAGAGAGCTGGAGGGAAGTTTTTTGAAAACAACGATTAGTAAAGTAAGTGAACATTTAAATGAAGAAGTAACGATTGGCTGCTGGTTAGCAAATAAACGCTCAAGTGGAAAAATTGCTTTTTTACAACTACGTGATGGAACCGGATTTATTCAAGGTGTCGTTGTGAAAGCAGCAGTTGACGAAGAGGTATTTCAGTTAGCAAAATCAATCACACAAGAATCCTCTGTTTATGTGACAGGGACGGTTGTGGAAGATACACGGTCACCGTTTGGTTATGAATTACAAGTTAATCAACTGGAATTGATTCATGAAGCAGTGGATTTCCCCATTACACCTAAAGAACATGGGACTGAGTTTTTAATGGATCATCGCCACTTATGGTTGCGTTCTAAACGTCAACACGCGGTGATGAAAGTACGTAATGAAATTATTCGTGCTTCATACGAATTTTTTAATAACAATGATTTTATTAAAATTGATCCACCAATCTTAACTGGTTCAGCAGCTGAAGGTACAACGGAGCTTTTTCACACACAATATTTTGACGAAGAAGCTTATCTGTCTCAAAGTGGTCAATTGTATATGGAAGCAGCTGCGATGGCGTTTGGTAAAGTGTTCTCATTTGGTCCAACCTTTAGAGCAGAGAAATCAAAAACACGTCGTCACTTAATCGAGTTTTGGATGATTGAACCAGAAATGGCATTTGTGGAACATGATGAAAGTTTAGAAATTCAGGAACAATACGTGAGTTATCTAGCAAAAGCGGTTGTGGATAACTGTCAATTGGAACTGGATACACTCGGTCGTGACGTCGAAAAACTTAAAAACATTACAGCACCATTTCCGCGTATTACCTATGATGAAGCGGTAAAGTTATTACAAGAAAAAGGCTTTGATGACATTAAGTGGGGTGAAGATTTTGGTTCACCACACGAAACAGCGATTGCCGAAATGTATGAAAAGCCTGTCTTTATCACCCATTACCCAAAAAACATTAAAGCATTCTACATGAAGCCTGACCCAACGAACGAAGATGTTGTGCTTTGTGCTGATTTAATTGCCCCAGAAGGCTATGGAGAAATCATTGGTGGCTCTCAACGAATTGATGATTTGACGTTAATGCAACAGCGTTACGATGAACATAAATTATCAGGAGACGCCTACCTATGGTATTTAGAGCTCCGTAAATACGGTTCAGTGCCTCATGCTGGGTTTGGTTTAGGGCTTGAACGGACAGTAGCTTGGTTTAGTGGTGTCGAACACGTACGTGAAACGATTCCGTTTCCGCGTTTATTAAACCGTCTTTATCCATAAGGTGTTATTACAAGTAAATCATTAAACCCTCGAATGACAATGTCGAGGGTTTTTATTTTCAATGTTACGTGTAGATGAAATGATTAGAGAAGGGATTTGATTGACGATGCCTAAATTGCGTCTTGAAACAGTGTTGCACGATCAGATGAGCGTACCGTATACGTTATTAAAAGACTATCAATCCTTTCATATCGATGAAACTGAATTGCTTGTCATCTTACAATTGATGCGTTTTAAACATGAAGGCAATCGTTTCCCGACACCTTCAGACATAGGCGTATCAACAAAGTTTGATGATCAATTAATTAGTCGGCATTTGCGTCAATTGATGCAAAAAGACTTGTTGACAATTGAAGAGGTCGATAATGGTGACGGGATTGTTGATGAGATGTATTCACTCGAACCGTTATGGAATAAAATATATACGCAATCGGAAAAAAAACCTGTCGGGCCAACAGATGATAGTGTTGCCATCTTCAAATTATTTGAACAAGAATTTGGTCGAGTACTATCACCGTTTGAAATTGAAACGATTAACATTTGGATTGATCAAGATAACTATGAAATAAAACTGATTAAACAAGCATTGCGCGAAGCAGTGTTGATGAGTAAGTTAAACTTTAAATACATCGATCGGATTCTGTCAGATTGGGCGAAAAAAGGAATTAAGACTGAAGAACAAGCAAAAGCACAAGCCAAGTCTTTTCACCGGCCACAAACAGAGAACACGCCTAGAGAAAAAAGTGATCCATCGATCTATTACAATTGGCTAGAAGAAGATGAGTGAGGTGAGTTCATGTTAACGAAGGTTCAGATTAAGCGTGTGTTAGATACACTTGAAGACATGTACCCCGAAGCTGACTGTGAGCTTGTTCATGATAATCCGTTCGAGTTGGTGATTGCAGTGTTATTATCAGCTCAGTGCACCGATCAATTAGTTAATAAAGTGACAGCAACTTTGTTTCAAAAGTATCATACGCCTGAGGATTTTCTAGCGGTACCGTTAGAAGAATTACAAGCGAATATTCGTTCAATTGGTCTTTATCGTAATAAAGCGAAAAACATTCAAAAACTTGCTCAAACTTTGTTAGACGAATTTGATGGTCAAGTACCTAAGAGCAAACAGGAATTAGAGACACTGGCGGGGGTCGGGCGTAAAACCGCAAATGTTGTTGCGTCTGTAGCCTTTGACATTCCTGCAATCGCAGTGGATACTCATGTTGAGCGTGTCAGTAAACGATTAGGTATTTGTCGCTGGAAAGACAGTCCAATTGAAGTGGAGAATACCTTGATGAAGAAAATTCCAAAAGAAGCTTGGAGTGATACCCATCACCGTCTCATATTCTTTGGTCGTTATCATTGTAAAGCGCGAAACCCGAATTGCCCGAATTGTCCATTACTCGATTTGTGTCGAGAAGGACAAAAAAGACTACGGAAAAAGGAGAGAGACGATGAATCAAACAATCATTGAAAACTGGAAGACAGCGTATCCTGCGCTTGTTAACTTATATAAAACTGAACAGTATCAAGCGACAGTTGCTCCAATGAAAGAGGCGGCAACTGATTTCGAAACCTCGCTCTATCAATTAAATGACGCAGATCCCACCACTCCGATTCATATGCTCAGGTATAAGCCAATTAATATCGAGGAACGATTAGCTTATGTTAATGAACATCCAAATCAGTATCATGCTTGTTTACAATTAAATGGTCTATTTGAGGAGCTAGAAAAATTAATCGCAAAAAAACAAATCATTGATGAGATGGCTAAGTAAAGAATTAATACATTGACGCATTGAAAATCTTGATTATCACGTGCGCTTCCTTGATAGAATGGGAGCTTAACGTAATAGCTCGGGATATTGTGGGCGGTATATTACTATGTGATTTAGGCTTCTAGTCGAGAAAATCTTCAAGCATTTTTGTTAAAGTTCTAGATGAGTCATGTTAAACTATGAGGTAGTCTTATACTACCATAGTGTGAGCCTACAAACATAGTTAGCTAAATACTTCGTGAAAACAAAAAACCACAGATGAAGGAGTGAACAACATTTAGTTATCATCGACAAAAATAAGTTAGTTGTTACTGTTGCTGATCAATTTAAGAAGGAAGGGTGAGACAGTTGCAAACGCTTAGGTAGTGACTTAAAATCATGCGCTATCTACATTTAACAGGGTTGGCATCGCAACGAACTACTTCACAGCACACCAACGCCTATTTTTGAGCTAATTGATGAAAAGGAAATGTCGTGATTTTTTAAAAAAACTTTATAAAAGGAGCAATCAAATGGACAAAAAGCGTCTTGTTATTTATCCACTATTATTTATTATCACTTTGGCTATTGCCACAAAAGGTTTTACAGCTTTAGCTTTAAACGGACTTATCTTACCAATGGGGATTACTTTTCTATACTTTACAATCATTTTTCTAATTGCTACAGCGATTAAAAACAACTCAATTGTAGATATTGGTTGGGGAATGGGATTTGTGATAGGTAGTTGGGCCACCTTATTTATTACAGATAAGCCGACCACACTTTCTTATGTTGTTGTTGGCTTTATTACATTTTGGGGTCTGCGACTAAGTATTCGTCTACTCAGACGAAACTATGGTAAACCGGAAGATTTCCGATATGCTCAGTGGCGTAAAGAATGGGGCGAACATGTCGTACTTATTGCCTTTTTCCGCGTTTTTATGGTACAAGGAATAATTAATTTTGTCGTTGGTTCAGCAGCTTATGCAATCATTAAGTATAACGAATTTGACTTCTCTGGACTCAGTCAATTCATCGTCTACATTGGATTACTAGTTGCTTTTACTGGCTTATTCTTTGAAGTTGTTGGCGATGAACAGTTGCGACAGCATATTAAAAAAGGTTCAGGTAAGTTGCTTCAATCCGGTCTTTGGTCAGTGACACGTCACCCGAATTATTTTGGAGAGATACTGATTTGGATTGGTCTTTATTTCGCCGGGTTAGCGATGCTTATTGAGGGATCGATTAATGTTTTTTATTATGGCTCACTTATCCTGTCACCATTTATTATGAGTACGGTCTTAATAAAAATATCAACACCATTGCTTGAAAAAAACATGGAAAAATATCATGGCTGGGAAGCCTATAAAAAACGTGTCCCAATGATTTTTCCTTGGGCGAAGTAACAAAAAATTTTAAAAAACGATGACCTGGATAGTTCAGGTCATCGTTTTTTAATTTGGTGAACATGTGCGATGACATTGGTTCGATTGTGATGAAACTTTGTCGAATCGGTCCCAACGCCAGTTCGTTTTCGCGATAAAACGATAAAGCCCTTCTATCAAACCGAACTTATCTACACTTTTTTTATACAAAAAGCGAGGCGCTCTAGACTAAGAGGCCACGCTTTTTAGCTTGTTATTTAGGCAGCTTCATCGACCTCATCTGGAGGATCAACAGGCTCTTCGTCATCAATTGGTGCTTCAGGTTCTTCTTCATCATCATTTGCACCATTTCCGTTCCCATTGTTTCCATTATCTTGATCGATATCTGGTTCTTCTTCATCTTCGGTCGGTTGTTCAGGTTCTTCAACTTCATCATCGTCTGGTTCTTCTTCTTCTCTTGCAGGTATTTGTAAGTCAATGGTTCTTGTTTCACTTGTGAGTGTTACATCTTCTTGACTAAAGACGGTCACATTAATTGTATAACTGGTGTCATCGACCACTTCATTGATTGTATAGTTAGTCGCTTCAGTTGTCGTTGACTGGTTGTTCCCGTCTTGTTGATAGGTGACTTCGTATTCAACATCTTGTTCGGATTCGTGTTCCCAAGTGACATCAATTGTTGCGGTTTCTTCATCATAGGTAGCTGTCAAATTCTCTACTGGATCAAGCTGCTCATACGCATCTGATACGGCAGTCGGTTCCGTTCCTGCTTTGAATAACTCCGTCACAATTTGATCATCGGGTGTAAAGTCACTCGGGCGTTCGGCAGGGTTACTGCCTTTTTCAATCGCTACACTAACAACTGAATTTGGCTGAGTGAAGTCCGAGGTTTCAATATTTTTTGATAGCTCAGTTATCATATTTTTAAAGAGCTGTCGTGAAATGGACGTATCAGGTACACTACGTGTTGCATCTTCATGATAACCTGTCCACACAGCGATGGTGTAGTTTGTCGTTAGTCCAGCGAACCAGCTATCGACATTATCATTTGTAGTTCCCGTCTTACCTGCGATAGGTAACCCACTTACTGCAGCAGATTGGCCGGTTCCATTTCTAACAACGCTTTTCATCATATCCGTCACCATATAGGCTGTTGCTTCAGACATCGCGACAATAGGTTCTGAAGCTAATGTTTCTTCACGCCCATCAGGAAAAACCACTTTGGTGACAGCATAAGGTTCATTGTAGAGCCCTTCATTTCCAAAAGCGCTATATGCGCCAGCCATTTGAAGAGAAGAGACACTCATTTGTGAGCCACCGATGGCGTCACGAATATTTAAACCATCAGCTGGAATCGGCATACCGAGTTGTTCGGCAAAATCAGTCGCATTCGAACGACCAACTTCATCAAATGTTTTCACTGCAACCACATTTGATGAATGCGTGAGGGCATCTCGTAAAGTAATCCAGCCTCGGTAACGACTGCCTGCGTTTTTAATATCTGACGAGCCTTGGGTTGGGTATGCTTGATCATCATTCATCAGGTGATAGGTCGACCAGTCCAAATATTCAACGGCAGGACCGTAAGATAACACGGGTTTGATTGCAGACCCTGGTTGACGTTTAGCTTGAATTGCCATATTAAACCCACCGGCAGTTCTGTCTCTACCACCACCAATCGCTTGAATCGCACCTGTCTTAGTATCAACGACCGATAAACCAGATTGCAATTCTTCGTCTGGATATTGGACGGGGCTTTCTTCTGATAATAAATATTCGACATAGCTTTGAGCGTTCGGGTCTAAGGTTGTATATACTTCAACGCCATCATTGTATAAATCAATGCCGAGTTTCTCATCAAGTTCAATCCGGACTTGATCGAGAAAGGCTGTATAGGCTGTGCGGGTGGCGCTCTGCAGATTAAGCATGTCTTCAATCTCAACGTTTAATGCTTCTTCTTTTTCGGTTTCAGTAATTTTTCCGTGGCGGACCATTAGCGTTAAGACAGTTTCCATCCGTTCTTTAGCAAGATCAGGATTAACGGTTGGATCGTAAGCAGATGGTCGTTGCGGAAGGCCAGCAAGGAGTGCTGCTTGAGACAAGGTTAACTCATTAAGGTCTTCGACATTAAAATAATTGCGCGCAGCTGTTTTTATTCCGTAACCACCCGAGCCGTAAAAGATTCGATTTAAATACATTTCCAAAATTGCTTCTTTTGAATAAGCAGCGTCTAATTGGATCGCTAACCATTGTTCTTGTACTTTCCGTTCCAATGTTTTATCAGGATACAAAAATGCCCCTTTGATTACTTGTTGGGTAATCGTACTTCCACCCTCTGCGCCAAAACCATCAGAGATATTGGCAAGGACTGCGCCACCAATCCGTTTCAAATCAATACCGAAGTGATCAAAATAACGAACATCTTCAGTTGCTAGAACGGCATCAATGAGAAAATCAGGCAATTCTTCATAGGTGACTTTTTCTCGTTGCTCTTCTCCAAGATCGGCGAAAAGTTCATTGTTTTGATCATAGACCTTTGTTGATGCAGGAACACTTAGCTTGTCTGGATCCAGTTCAGGAGACCGAACAATGTAAAAAATAAATAATCCAGCAACAAACAATCCAATGATTAATACTAGGGTAACTATGGTTAACATCACCTTCTTGAAACGTGAGGTATGCTTTTTATTCACTTGCTTTTTATTTGTTTGCTCAGCTTGTCTTTTTGCTGTACGTGATTGACTGTTATCAGCCATGTTTATTCCTCCATTCTAAAAAACAACTGATCGATAACAGATAAATAATTAACGATCACAGGATACCCGGTGGGCATTTCGATACCGTGTTCAACGATATCCTGATAAGGGATAGACTTTCGTCCTCCTTTATATTGACGTTCCCAGTATGCGAAAAGTTTCATCGCGGGTAAGAAGAACGTCCGATTATGTGGTTGGAAACGAATAATAACAAAACTAATGCCACCATGTGCAACAACTTCCCGCATATGCTCAATTTGATGGGCGTGAAAGTTAGTAAGGGGAAAGGCTGTTTTATTTTTTGTTTCTTTTGCCTCGAAATCGATGTAACGTCCCCGATAGACTCCGTTATAATCGGTCGTTGATGCTTGTTTAAAATACGCTTCTTTTATCACGGCAGCACTTCGTTTTGGATAATCAACCTTAACAATTTGAACAGGCGTCGGTTTCTTGTGGACCACACATTTGTTTTGTTGATGCAAGACTTGGTTGGTCACATTAATATCCTCTTCTAAGGTCATGCCGCGGTTACTAAAACTTTGTTTTTTAACTAAGTGATGTTCTTTATTCGTTGCACTATGTTTTTTACCATTTGGATAATTCATGTTTGTCCCTCCGCATACCGTTATCATATCAGAAAATGATAACTTGTGAGAACTAAAACGAAAAAAATAGAAATTAAGCCCCAGTCATTCCATGAGGAAAGATAGGCCATGGCGCACGTTTTATCTCATTAAAGCGCTCGGTTTATCATTTACTTAAAATGGCTCAATGTGGTACATTATTGATAGGTAGGTGAGTCATGATGAATAGTTTAACAGCAACACGTCAATTAAATGACGAGAAAAATAAACTCGTCGTTCTTTATAAAACAAAGCAAATTGAACCAAGTTCCGATAAACACGCCTTCTTTTATGAGGTCAAAGAACAAACCACGCCGATCTTTGCCGCGGTGGATGAATGGGAAAAGATTATTAATGAAGCAATTAAAGACCAGTCATTGAAACTGCACCCATCATTAGTAGCGCAAACAAAAGAAAATTTTGAGTTAATCATCATGCATAGCTATTATCATGATGTAGATGAGAAAAGGTACCAGGAATTGATTAAATCGATTGATTATGTTTTGGACATCATTGAACAAGAAATGGAGGCATATTAAACAGTTATGATTATGACAGTCACGGGTTATAAATCATTTGAGATGGGCATTCATCAAGACAGTGACCCACGGATCGATTACGTTAAACATGCCTTAAAACAAAAAATTGTCACGTTTATTGAACAAGGAGGCCAATGGGTGTTAACCAGTGGTCAATTGGGCGTTGAATTATGGGCGGTTGAGGTTGTCTTGGATTTACAGGTAGACTATCAGGTTCAAGTCGCGATTATTCCCCCGTTTGATCACCAGGATGCACGCTGGAACGAGGCGAATCAAGAAAAATATCAGCACTTGACGGAGATGGTCGACTATTATCAACTGTTATATCAAGGTGATTACAAAAACCCAGGCCAATTTAAAGCAAAAAACAAATTTTTTTTAGACAAGAGCGATGTTAGTTTAATATTAGTGGATGATATAAATCCTGGCAGTGTAAAATACTATCTTGACGAAGCAAAACGTTATCAAAAAGCCAATAAACAAATGCTTGAATTTATCACCCCACTCGATTTAGATGATGTCGTCAGAGAGCTAACAGAAGACTTTTAACTAGTTGATTGTTATGATTGATCAAAGAAATTGTTGAATATAGCTAGCTAAAGCCAAAAAGTTTGCTATAATGGAAACAACGTTTATTGAATGATTGAGAATAAAGATGTAATTAGACATGCTAAATAGAGGTGAAGCAATCATGGAAAAATTAACAACACAACTCACAACAAAAGAGATTTTAGACAAAGAATTTAAGACGTCTATGCGCGGCTACAATCAAGAAGAAGTCGATGCCTTTTTAGATGTCATCATTCAAGATTATGAACAATTAATGAAACAAATTACAACATTAAAGGAAGAAAATGAACGATTACGTAAAGATGAAGATCGTTCTCAACCACAGCGTCCGCGTGTGCAATCAACAAATCATCAAGTGAATTATGACATGTTAAAGCGCGTCTCTAACTTAGAAAAAGCAGTCTTCGGTAAAAAATATACAGAATAATCGTCGCTATCGATAACGAAGGTAGCTGATTTTTAGTGTAAATGATGTTACAATAAAGATTAGCGAAAAAATTAATGAATGTTTTGATGATCGCTGCAAATGTTTTATTTGTAGAGGAAAGTCCATGCTCGCACAAGCTGTGATGCTTGTAGTGTTCGTGCTTGATGAATAAATAAGTCAAGGCAGTCTCACTCGGTGAGACTGACGGCAGGGAACTGAGCTACGTCTTCGGATATGCTCACAATACCTTGAAAGTGCCACAGTGACGTAGTCAGACGGGAAACCGTTTGAGTGGAACGCGGTAAACCCCACGAGTGAGCAACCCAAATATTGGTAGGGGCATCTTTGATTAGGGAATTTGAACCGAAACAAGGGCATAATCTTTGATTGTGCAGATAGATGATTATCACTAAGGCACGAGGCTGACCACCGTTTGTAGTGCTCTAGGACAGAACATGGCTTATAAAACATTCATTGGTCACTTTATCGATCAAACAACCTTCCTTAGACATCGGTTTGAGGGAGGTTTTTTATATGTACGTAATGGTAAAAAGAAAGGGTGACGTCAATGCAACAGGTAAAATTATTAGCAACAGCTGCGATGGGACTTGAGTCCGTCGTTGCACAAGAAGTCAAAAATTTAGGTTATACCGATTTAACTGTCGAAAATGGCAAGGTTATTTTTGATGCAGATATTAGTGCAATTCCTCGCTGTAATCTCTGGTTAAGAACAGCAGACCGGGTAAAAGTGATTGTTGGGGAATTTTATGCCAAAACCTTTGATCAGTTATTTGAAGGCGCAAAAGCGCTAGATTGGGATGCTTATATTTCTGAGGACGGACAGTTTCCAGTCATCGGAAAATCAGTTAAATCAACACTTTATAGTGTGCCAGATTGTCAACGGATCGTTAAAAAAGCCGTCGCAGAGAAGTTGAAACAACGTCACGGCGTCGCGTTAAACATGCCAGAAACTGGTGCTTTACATCGGATTGAGGTCGCAATTTTAAAAGATAAAGTAACTTTGACCTTAGACACGTCGGGTAATGGTTTGCATAAGCGAGGCTATCGTGTCGGACAGGGTGAAGCACCGCTTAAAGAAACACTAGCGGCAGCGTTAGTGCAACTGACCAACTGGCGGCCTGAGTACCCACTCGTTGATTTGTTTTGCGGGTCAGGTACGATTTTAATCGAAGCTGCTTTAATCGGCCAAAACATTGCTCCAGGTTTTAACCGTGAATTTGCAAGTGAAGGTTGGAATTTTATTCCACAAAAGCTATGGGATGAGGCATTTGAAGAAGCGGAACGATTAGCGAACTATGATCAACCATTAAACATTACTGGCAGTGATTTAGATCCGAAGATGATTGAGATTGCTAAAGCAAATGCAATCGAAGCAGGGCTTGCAGATTTGATTACTTTTAAACAGATGCAAGCCGTTGATTTTTATCCGCGAGAAGATAATGGTTACTTGATTTCGAACCCACCTTACGGTGAACGACTTAACGATGAAGAAGAAGTGAAACAAATGTATCGTGATTTAGGGGTAGCCATGGCAAAAAATAGATCGTGGAGCAGTTATGTCTTGACCTCACATGAACAGTTTGAGCAATTATTTGGCAGAAAAGCAACGAAGAAACGAAAACTCTTTAATGGTTTTATTAAAGTCGATTATTACCAATTCTTTGGTAAGCGAATTCGTTAGGAGGTTAATCCATGTCAGTCGAAGCATTTAAAGCTTATATGAAAGAAATGAAGGCTTATCAAGAGGCGCTCAACTTAATCTTTTGGGACATGCGTACCAAAATCCCAAAAAAGGCGATGGAAGAACGCACGGATGTCGTTGGTGTTTTAAGTGATAAAATCTATCAAATGCAAACGTCAGATGACTTAAAAGAAATGATTGAGACCGTCCCTACCCAAACAAGTGATCCACTAATTCTAAAAGCAATCGCTGTTGCAGAAGAAGACTATCAACGTAATGTAAAGATACCGCAAGCGGAGTACCGCCAGTTTGTCGTTGTTCAAGCAAAATCAGAAGCGGCTTGGCAAGAGGCAAGAGAAGCGAATGACTTTGAGATGCTCGCCCCTTACCTAGAACAGTTGATTGCTTATAACAAGTCATTTAGTCACTACTGGGGCTATGAAGGGCATTTGTATGATGGTTTATTAAACAGTTATGAACCGGGCCTTACGACAGCAATTTTAGACCCTGTCTTTGAAACATTAAAAGACGCACTTGTGCCGCTAATAAAAGCGATTGAAGACCAAGCGGTGGATGTGGATGTTCAACAAATCTTGCATCATTTTCCTAAAGATGATCAAAAAGCATTCGCACTATCTATTTTAGATCGCATGGGCTTTGATTTTGATAAAGGTCGACTTGATGAGACGATTCATCCCTTTGCGATTGGGATTCATCCGTTTGACGTCCGCGTCACCACCCGTTATGATGAGCGTGATTTTAGAACGGCCTTGTTTGGTACCATCCATGAAGGTGGTCATGCCCTTTACGAACAAAACTTTGATGAAGCGCTCCACCACACCGTCCTTGCCGATGGTGCATCGATGGGTATTCATGAGTCACAATCGTTGTTCTGGGAAAACTTTATTGGTCGCTCGAATGATTTTTGGGATAGTCAGTTTAAGCACTTCTTAAGTCATGCCCCTGCAGCGTTTCAAACGTTGGAGAAGCAAAGCTTTTACCGGGCGGTTAACGAGGTTAAACCGAGCTTTATTCGCATTGAAGCTGATGAACTCACCTATGCAATGCATATTATTTTACGTTATGAACTTGAAAAGGAATTAATTGATGGTTCGCTAACGGTGCAGGAATTACCAAAGGCGTGGAATGATAAAATGGAGGCTTACTTAGGCATACGCCCGGATCAGGATATTGACGGCGTCTTACAAGATATTCACTGGGCAGCTGGAGATTTCGGCTACTTCCCAACTTATTTATTAGGTTATATGTATGCGGCACAAATATATAAACGCATTGAGACGGATATCCACATGCCAATGATGATTAAAATGGGGGACTATTCACCAATTCGTGAATGGTTGACTGAACATGTTCATCGTCATGGTAAGATGAAAAAGCCGTTAGAATTAATAGAAGATATGACGGGAGAAGGATTAAACCCTGATTATTTAATCCACTATTTAACGGATAAATACACTGATATTTATCAGATCAAGTAAATGTATAAAGAAATCTATTTTTAAAGGGTGCCCCAAAGTTGCAATCATTGAATGATTAAGAAAGTGATTAGGAACGTTTGTTCCTTTTTGCTTTCTTTATCTTTCTTCTTAAGGTATACTATAAAAAAGACGTGCAGAAAAGAGGGATCAGTTGGTGACGCTTGTTGATTATCTTGAAACGTTATGGGTAAAAGGATTTAAGTTACCAGATGAAGATATCCGGTTTATATATTTTGGCAAGAAATTAACCAATGCTGATGACTGGTGTGTCAGCTTCGCGATTGAAACCACCTTGCGGTTAAAACGTCAATTTGATGGTTCCTTTTACATTAGTTTACTTGAGTTATTCCATGAACATGAAATAAAAAATCGTCATGAGGCAAAACGGCTACTAACCGTTAAGAACATGACGTGATTTTTTCGGATTTTGTGTGTAGTCCTAAGCGTGCCAGTTGATCTGCACGTTTATTTTTCATGTCAGGAATCCATTTGATAAAAACATGGGCATAGCTGTCGAGGTGACGTTCAATCGCTTGATATATGGTTAAAAAACGAGGGTTTCTCGTGTACGCCTTCTCAATCGTATCGACAAGTATTTTAGAGTCGGAGCGAATTGAGAGAATCTCCCCATTAGTGTCTAATGGTAAGGCTTCAAGCGCGAACAATAAGGCATGAAACTCCGCTTCATGGTTTGTTAAGCGAGGCATGTAGCGGTAGCCTTCTAAACAGAATTGCTTATTTTTAGCAACAAAACCGAGTCCACTCGGTCCGCTTAGACCCATTGACGCACCATCAGTGTATAATTCAATCATTTATTCCACCATCTTTCCGTATAAGATGATTAATCTACCTTAATATATGTCGCAGAGATAAAACTCTGCCTAGATTAATTTTTTGAAACGTTAATGGCCTCAAGGCCACGATGGCTTTCAATGATTTGAAACGACACCATTTGTCCTTCGTCCAAGGCTTTAAAACCTTCTTCTTGAATGGCTGTATAATGAACGAACAACTCTTGGCCATCATCTGCTTCAATAAATCCATAGCCCTTGTCGCTATTGAACCACTTTACTTTTCCTGTTTGCATGTTATTCACGCTCTCTCTCTATCTGAATTATCTATTGCTTGAATTTAAGCAGGTAAACCTTTAAAATAAACCAAACTGAACTATTATTATCGCAAGAATTTAGGTGTTATTTTGAAGCGAAGTAACGGGTTGAAATCATTCTGATTAGTTGCTAAAAATGATAGCTTAAATTATTTATGACGTCAAGGAAAGCTAACAAGGGGAGAAGACAGATGAATGAACGTCTGGTACTAGAAAAGGTACGAGCATGGGTGAAAAATGAGTTTTTAACGGATGAAACAGGTCATGATTTTGCCCACATGGTTCGGGTAAGTCGGTTAAGTCGGGAGCTGGCAGAAAAAGAAGCAAGTGAGCCTTTCTTAGCTGAAATTATTGGACTGGTCCATGATGTATACGATCATAAATTAACCGAAGACCCTAGCCGAGAACAACAGCGATTGGTAGCTTTTTTAGCAGAACAAGGCTTTGATCAACAGACAATCACGCGCATGGTTGACGCGATTGATTCCGTTTCTTTTAGTAAAGGAATGTGTGCAGCAACAACGCTTGCGAAAGTTGTGCAAGATGCCGATCGCCTCGATGCGATTGGTGCAATAGGCATTATTCGAACGCTTACATACGGCCAAGCTAAAGGCCGACCAATAACCGAAACGATGCAACACTTTCATGACAAATTATTTAAAATTAAAGCCTTGTTAAATACTTCCTACGCTAAGCAACTCGCTACCACACGCGATGAAGTCATGCATGCGTTTTATGATGCATATGAACAAGAAACAAGCTTATAACTACATCACATGAGAAATATCACCCCGTTATAAGTATCACTAGGAGGAACAAGCCATGACAGTTAATGAACAACAGTACTTAGATTTATGCCAACACGTGCTCGCTAAGGGCCATCGCAAAAGTGATCGTACCGGCACCGGGACCATGTCAGTGTTTGGCTACCAAATGCGCTTTGATTTACAAGAAGGTTTCCCGCTACTAACGACCAAAAAAATCAATTTCAACTTAATTGCTTCCGAATTAATTTGGTTTTTACGCGGTGACACGAATATTCGTTATTTACTCGAAAATAATAATAACATCTGGAATGAATGGGCATTTAAACGTTGGGTCGAGAGTGCTAGTTACCGCGGACCAGACATGACTGATTTTGGCCGGCGTCAATTAGTGGATGATTCATTTAAAGCAGCCTATCAAGCGGCAATGACGCGCTTTAAAGAACAAATATTGACCGATGATCAATTTGCGGCCGAATTTGGTGACTTGGGTCCAGTTTACGGAAAACAGTGGCGGCACTGGGAAACCTCACGTGGCGAGACGATTGACCAACTGAGCGATGTGATTGCATCATTGAAAACAAGTCCAGACTCGCGGCGCCATTTAGTAACCGCCTGGAATCCGGAGGACATCCCCTCAAACATGGCCTTACCGCCTTGTCACGCTTTGTTTCAGTTTTATGTTGCTGATGGGAAGTTATCGTGTCAATTGTATCAACGCAGCGCTGATATCTTCCTTGGTGTGCCGTTTAATATTGCAAGTTATGCCTTACTTACCCACTTGATGGCAAAAGAAGTCGGTCTTGAGGTTGGTGAATTTATTCATACCCTCGGTGATGCACATATCTACAGCAACCACGAGACCCAAGTCAACGAACAATTACGTCGACAGATGTATGAGCTACCGACCTTAAAAATCAATGAACAACTCGGATCGATTTTTGATGTGGAATTGGCAGACCTTAAGATTGAGGGTTATCAATCACACCCACCCATCAAAGCACCGATTGCGGTCTAAGGAGGACACGAACATGATAGCGATGATTGCTGCCCACGGTAAAGATTTTGTGATCGGTAAAGATAATTGGATGCCGTGGTCACTTCCACTTGATTTACAGTTTTTTAAAGAGATGACCTTAAATAAAACGATTGTAATGGGACGAAAGACGTTTGAAAGTTTTAACGGTCCGTTGCCGAAGCGTGATCATATTATTGTTACCCGCAATCAAGATTACCAAGCAGAGGGGTGTCGGGTTGAACATGATGTTGATCGCCTGATTGAGGAGTTAAAGAGACGGGATGATGAAGTCATGATTATCGGTGGTGGAGAAATATATCAACGATTCTTACCGGCAGCCGATCGCCTGTATATTACCTACATTGATCATGCCTTTAACGGGGACACCTATTTCCCCGATTACCGTCACGCGTCGTTTACTGAAACGGCCCGTGAGAAAGGGCTGAAGAATGCTGCCAATCCATATGATTACTATTTCATTCAATACGACCGAAATGAGGAAACTAACTGATGGTACAAGCTTTCTATCCATATATGATGCGTTACAGAGGTTTAAAGCAAAAGTCCGATGAACGCGAACTGGCCGACTGGATGTTTCAAGACCATGACTTTCCAAAGACATCTTCAGATTACGACGAGATTAGTCGTTATTTAGAATGGAACATTCCGTTTAACCGAGCGATTGTTACCTTTGACGAGTTATGGTCAGATTATTTAGAACAACGCGAAAAATAGCAAGACAAAGAGCTTAAACCAACTGTTTGGGCTCTTTTTCAATCGAAAAATGAGGTGTAGTGATGAAAATTTTACATACCGCAGATTGGCACTTAGGTAAAATTGTTAATGCCGTGCATATGACGGCTGACCAACGCGAGCAACTAAACCAATTATTTACCATGATTGAAACAGAACAGCCGGATCTATTAATTATTCCAGGTGATATTTATGACCGATCGATTCCGCCAAAAGAAGCTGTCGATTTACTTGACCAAACCCTGACCAGGCTTGTTAAAGATTTTCAATTGCCAGTCTTAATCACCTCAGGCAATCATGACAGCCCAGACCGGTTACAGTTCGGTCATCAATTATTTAAAGAAAATCAATTGTATATCGAAACAAAGTTAAAAAAAGACGTCGAAGCGCTAACTTTTTACGATCAATACGGACCTGTGACCTTCCATTTGATTCCTTACTTTGAACCGGAAGAAGTGAACCAATGGTTTCTTGATGAGCGGATCGTCACCCACCAGCAAGCAACTGAAAAAGTGATTGAACAAATTGAATCAAGCATCGATGATAATGAGCGGCACGTCGTCCTGGCGCATACGTTTATGGCAGGTGGGATGGAGTCAGATTCAGAAGATCGGTTATCGATGGTGGGTGGTTCACCTTATGTTGATGCTGACTTATTCAAAGCTTTTGATTATGTGGCGCTTGGGCATTTGCACCAACCACAGAAGGTGAAACATGACCATATTCAGTATAGTGGCTCATTAATGAAGTATTCCTTTTCTGAAGCAAATCATAAAAAGTCAGCGGTGCTTGTTGAACTACTGGAAAAAGGCAAGGTGTCGATACGTCGGCTACCATTTAGCCCACGCCGGGATTTACGTATCATTGAAGGTCTCTTTGAAGAATTGATGGCTGAAGAACCGGCATCCGACGACTATCTATTGGTCCGCTTGTTTGATGACGCTGAAGTATTGGATGTGATGAGTGAGCTAAGAAAGAAGTTCCCCAATGTCCTAAGACTTGAACAGATAAGACCGAAAAGTGATCGGCAGCTTGATCAATTGGCCGATATGCGCGCAAAACAAACGTTATCGAAGCGCGCCTTATTTTCGCGCTTTTATCAAGATATGATCGGCGAACCATTGACAGAAGAGCGACAAGCCATTATCGACCAAGCCATTCAAGCACTCGCTGATAAAGAAAGGGGCGAATAAGATGCGCGTTTTATCGTTAACCATGCAGGCATTTGGTCCATACAAAGACAAACAGACGCTAGACTTTCAGTTGCTTGGTCAAGAATCGATATTCTTGATTACGGGACCAACGGGCGGGGGAAAGACAACGATTTTTGATGCGATTACTTATGGTTTATATGGACGCGCCAGTGGTGAAGACCGTGATCATGACACGCTGCGCTCAGACTTTAGTGGCGTCGATACAAAAACCTATGTTTCCTTTACCTTTCGCTTAAAGAATCAGCGTTATACAGTGACCAGGAGTCCGAAGCAATGGTTGCCGAAGACACGGGGAGAAGGTTTAAAAGAAGAACCGACCCAAGCGACATTGTTGACCTATGACGAAAACGGCGAAGAGGTCTTATTGGAGTCTAAGATTAAAGATGTCAATGAAAAAATCGAAACATTGATTGGCTTAGACTACCATCAGTTTTTAAAAATGATTATGATTCCGCAAGGTGAGTTTCGCCGGTTAATCAGTGAGAATAGTTCTGAACGCGAAGCCATCTTACAAAAGATCTTTAAAACGTATATGTACCGTGATTTGCAGGAATGGTTAAAAAATGAAACGAAACAACAAAAAGAGCGGCTTGACCAGTTTAAGCATGAGCTTGCTTATCTGTTTAAAGCGGCTGGATTTTCTGAGGAGATGATTACCGCGTCGACCGATCAAGCCTTGCAAACGGAACTCGTAGCACAAATCGACACGAAACAGAAACGAGTGAAGCAGCTCGATGATGAAATCGCTGTCGAGAAGCAGAGCATTGCCAAGGCGGAAGGTCGTTTATCGGAAGCAGAACAACGGCATCAACTATTTGAAGAACTAGACGCCCATAAAGAAAAAGAAGCCCATCTCTTGGAGATGAAAACTAGTCAAGAAGAAAAGAAGCGGCAATTAATACGAGCGAAACAAGCACGTGAACTAGTTCCTTATGAACAACAGGTAACGATACGACACAACGAGGTTAAGGACCAAAGCGACGCAGTGACTTTGATTGAGCAAGACGTCAAACAATTAAAGCAACATCTAACAGAAAAACGCACACACTTAAAAACATTGGAAGCTAAAACAGAAGAAAAACAAACAGAACGCGAGCAATTAAAGCGTGAAGAAGAGCAATTAACGGAGTGGGAAACCGTTGAAGCGTTAAAAGAAACGTTACGAACTGAACAGCAGCGCTTAAAAACGTTAGAAACGGCAATCAATGAAACGAAAAAGGAAGAAGACAAAGCCCGTAAAAAACAAACCGCAATTGATCAGGCGCGAAGCGCGCTCGATCCGGTTAATGAGCAATTATATACCTTGAACGGGGAAATGAATCAACAGAATGAGCGCATGAAGTCGTTGGAGCAAGCAGCATCAGCCTACCAATTACTCGAGCAATTAATCGCTGAGTATAAACGACTAAAACTCACGTACAATCAATTAGAAGTGGCGGTGAAAGCAGCGACTGAAAAAGAAGCGAAAGCCCTCCGATTGTGGCATGAGAATCAAGCGTACCATCTAGCGACAGCACTGCAAGCGGATGAGCCATGCCCTGTTTGTGGGTCAACATCACATCCCGCCTTAGCAACAGCGGCCGAAGCGTCGGTCTCAGATGAAGCTTTAGCAAAGCTGACCGAAGAAAAAGAGCAAGCGATTGAACAATTGAAAGCACAAGAAGGGTTACTTTTAGATAAAAAAGCAGCCGGTGAGGCCAAACGACAGCTTGTGAATCATTACTTTGAGATGCTTCAATTACCTGAAGATACAACACACGTTGATTTAACCACAGCCATTTCAACAACAAAAGCAACCCATGACGAGTTAACGAAGAAATATCAGGAAAAACAAGCGAAAAAACAAGCGCTTAACGCTGAAATTAATCAACAAGACAGCCTCAAAAACGAATTGGATCGGGTTACGAAAGTCCAACAACAGCAGGCAGAACAGCGGCAAACTGCGATGAGTAAGTGCGATCGCTTAAGTGCGGTGATTGAAGAAAAAGAATCAAAGTTACCAAAGACGTCTCTTAGCTTTACAGCATTTAAGCAGACACTTGTTGAAAAAGAAGCAGCATTGACACATTTCTTTGAACAACTTACTCAAGCTGAGAAAGCTGTACAAACATTAAATGAGCGCTACAGTAATAGCGAAACAAAATTAACGGCTGCAGAGGAATTTCTTCGGACACTTTCACTTAAATACAAGGAAGCAGAGGCCGCTTTTAAGAGAGAACAACAGCGGTTAAATTTTCAGCACCATAATGACTATGTCTTAGCGAAGTTAACAGACGAAGAAATTGAAGCGATTCAAACGGAGATTGATGACTATGAGCAAACATTCAATCAAGTAAAAGCTAGGCTCAAACAGCTAGAAGAAAAGCTGCACGAACAAGTCCGCCCTGACCTTGAGGCCAAACGTAATGCACTAAAACAGCAACGTGACCAGCATCAAGCGCTCCGGGATCAGCATGTAACGCTTCAATCAGAGACCAAGCATCTTTTAAAGCTACACCAAGAGATTACCGATTTATTAAAAGAACGCGCGCTTGAACTTAAGACCTATCAAGATTATGAACATCTAAGCAGTCTTAGTCGAGGGGATAATCATTTAAAACTATCATTTGAACGCTATGTATTGTCAGCCTTTCTTGACGAGATAATTATTAAGGCAAACAGTCGCCTCAATGATTTGACCGATCATCGCTACCAACTAAAGCGGAGTGCAGATGTTGCTAAACGCGGGGCGCAAAGTGGACTTGATTTAGAAGTGATTGATTTCCATACCTCAAAAGTTCGCTCAGTAAAGACCCTGTCTGGGGGCGAGGGCTTTAAAGCATCACTTAGTTTAGCACTAGGAATGGCCGATGTCGTCCAAGAACACGCTGGTGGCATACAGCTTGATACGCTGTTTATTGATGAAGGGTTTGGTACACTTGATGAGGTGTCGCTTGATCAAGCCATCAACACGTTAAAAGGGTTGCAACAAAACGACCGAATTTTAGGGATTATTTCACATGTTCCTCAGCTAAAAGAAGAAATATATGCTAAACTAGTGATAGAAACATCACCGCAAGGCTCACATGCAGCTTTTCGTGTTTAAATGGATTACAAATGAAATGAGGGATGACTGATGTCAATGCCATTAACGTTAGAATGGGCATTAATTACCGAAGGAAAAGAAAAACGAGTGGGCGATTCAGACAATCGTTTTGTTTTAACATTGGATGGTTATCGCCTACACCCAATCAATGATCGGATTGAAATTAGACGCCATCAAACGTCTGATCAAATTGGTTTTGGAGAAATTAAAGAATTAACCTGGCGTGATGGTGAGACGATTATTATTTATCAATTGTTGTCACTTTATAGTGTGAATTAGTATTAAGTTAGTCGTTGTTAAACCTATATCTCAACGTTTATAAATGATTTTGCATAAAAGACCCGTGCTTGAAAGGTAAGCGCACGGGTCTTTTTGATGTTTTCTCAGATGGAGAGGCTGGTATTAGAGCTATGTTTAATCATAAAACAATTCAACGGAATGAACGGGAAGGTTTTGGTTTTCGAAATCTACGTATGCTTGCTTCATCTCTGTAAAGTGAATCCAGTACTTGGCACCGATTCTGTAATCATCGGTAACGGTTTCAAAGGATTGAAAGGCAAACGCAGGTTCACCTAGTACTTCAACAACAGTTATAGCCGGATCATCTGTTTTTATAACCGTGAGCACGGGCATATCATCATATGCTGGATCTAGAATTGACATTTTACTAATCGAATCATAACCCATAATCCATTCGACTTGATCCGAGGCATACTCAAGTACGGCAACGTTTAATGCGTGATTCACGTCGGTAAACACATAAATATAATCGTGTTTAATTTGATAATTAATGATCGTGTGCGGCGGGTAGTCATGTTGGTTCATAACTGTTTTTATCTGTTCTTCTAAGCTCATACTCGCATCTGGTTGATCTGCTTCTCTCACATCGGTGCATCCGACTAAGAATAAAATGAAGCCGATACACACTAATAGGTTTTTCAAATAATCGCCTCGCTTTTATGGTGGTTTGCTTCCTTAGGGTCAGAGTATAAATCCTGTTTAGATAAGTTTAACATAACTTTCTAATCATTTTACACTTATGCGTTGTGTTTCGTGACATCACGGTTTTCAGTTCTAGTTATTCCGGATCAAATCATGTAAGATAAAGGAGTAAATACATAATCAAGGAGGTAGCCCGTGCATCTCAAAGACCCATTTAAATTAAGCGCACATAAGAAAGCAACAATAGGAGAACCACCAGGCACACTTAGTTATCGAGGTCCACATAATGATGTCAATGTTCAAATTGACGTCATCGAATATGATCAGGATCATTATGTTAAAAAACAACTGGCAAGTTTGGATGAACTTATTATCAAAGATAAAAAATATTGGATTAATATCACAGGTCTTCATGATATCGATTTGATTCGAGAAATTGGCGAAAAATTTCAAATTCATGATATGGATCTTGAAGATGTGGTGCACGTCTCCCAGCGCAGCAAGATCGAAATCAAAGAGGATTATCTGTTTTCCATATTCAAGATGATTTATCTTGCGGGTGATGAAGTAAAACATGAACACATCTCGATTTTTCTTAAAGAGAATTTACTCCTCTCTTTTCAAGAGCTACCTGGTGATGTTTTTGATACGGTTAGAAAAAGACTTAAAGAGGGCAATGAACGCACCAGGGAATTGGGCGTCGATTTTCTGTTTTATACGCTTATTGATGTACTTACGGACCACTACTACCCAGTAGTTAACACGTCCTATGCAGCGTTTAATGATGTGGAACTAAGCGCGCTTGAAGAAAACGAACCGGATATGAGTGAGATCTACAGACTGAGAAAAGAACTTTTATATATGGTTAATGCGGTTACACCGATCAAAGACGCAATCTATAATTTCACCAAAACTGAGAATCCTTATTTCAAAAAAGAGAGCATTCCTTATTATGCGGATGTGATTGATCACCTAAGCCAAATCAGCGATTCGCTTAAGTCTCATCGAGAGATGATTAATTCGCTTTACGAGATGCAAATGGCAAAAGTCAGTAATGAACTTAACAAAACAATGATGACCTTGACCACATTTTCTGTCATCTTTATCCCACTATCTTTTTTAGCGGGCATATTTGGAATGAACTTTACTCATTTTCCTGGGCTGAGGAGCCCTTATGGGATTTATGTCTTTGTCATCGTTTGTGGTGCGATCGCTTTTGGTATGCTGAGTTATTTTAAACGGAAAAAATGGTGATAATAAACAGGTGATGCTTGGGTCATTGGGTTTAAAAACAGAGATTTCAAGCAAAACCATTCCATGGAAATGCCTAGCTAGAGATGTTGAGCAGTTGTCTAGGGAGTGAAGAGGTATTGCGTGACATCGATGTTTTTTGTTTCTCTGAGTGTATTGGTTGGTATTAACACAAATATTCAGTAAAATGAGAGATAGGAGGGATGACAATGACAGAACAAATTGCAACATTCGCAGGTGGTTGTTTCTGGTGTATGGTCGAGCCATTTGACGAACAACCAGGTATTATTGACGTTGTTTCAGGTTACACAGGGGGCGATTTACCGAATCCAACCTATGAACAAGTCTGTTCCAACAAGACGGGCCATGTTGAAGCGGTCCAGATCACTTATGACCCAGCGATCTTTCCATATGAAAAGTTACTACGCTTGTTTTGGCAACAGATTGATCCTACGGATGATGGAGGTCAGTTCCATGATCGGGGCGATTCTTATCGCACCGCGATTTTTTACCATAACGATGAACAAAAACAGTTGGCCGAAGCATCAAAGCAACAACTTGATGAAGAAGGTCCGTTTACAGCGTCAGTAAAAACGCGTATTTTACCAGCAAAGCCGTTTTATCCGGCTGAAGATAAACATCAAGATTACTACAAGAAAAATGGTTTTCACTACCGTCTTTATAAAAAAGGCTCTGGACGAGAAGCTTTTATTCGTGACACGTGGAAAAAACAATACAGTGACGCGGAGTTAAAGAAGATCCTCTCGCCAATGAGCTATCATGTGATGAAAGAAGAAGGAACAGAACCACCGTTTAAGAATGCCTATCATGATAATACTGCTGCAGGTATTTATGTCGATCCGATTAGTGGCGAAGCACTATTCTCTTCAACCGACCAATATGATGCGGGTTGTGGTTGGCCAAGTTTCACAAAACCCATCCAGGCCAATGAGTTAGAAGAAAAAATGGATACTCGGCACGGCATGCGCCGAATTGAAGTGCGTACAAAAACATCAGATGCCCATTTAGGTCATGTCTTTGATGATGGACCAAAAGAAACGGGAGGGGCGCGTTACTGTATGAATTCAGCTGCGCTAAAATTCATTAAGAAAGAAGATTTAGAAGCAGAGGGTTACGGTGAGTATCTCCATCTGTTTAATAAAGAATAGTTGAATGCATACCGATGATTATCAAAGATAGATGAGCGTCAAATAAAGTCTAACTCACTCGCCTCCATGTGAGCAGTGGTTCATCGGTTTAATATCAAAGTAGTGAGAGCACCCTCCTGTTAATGAATGAGATCAGGCATTCATTAGGAAAAAGGTGCTCTCTCATAATTTGAATGATACTCATATTGAACGTGTTGCTGAAAAAATCAATGTGTTGATTGTGGATTCATATGATGACGTTTAAGGAATTTACAGCAGTTTCGCAAGGTGAGCTTTACTGGTATTACAACATTTGAAAACGTGCAACAGATGGTGCAAAGCGAATGGAGAGACCTTTTGGGGAAATTACTTAAGCTATGATATTGATGAACCATGAATACTTTCAATTTTTGAAGAGTGTTCATTTGTGAAAAATGGGGGTGAAGGGATAAGTGTTACTAGCTGATATTCTTCAATTAGAAGGATTCTTTAACAAAAACATTAAAGTTGTTAGACATACGACTAATAGAAAAGAGATTAAAAATCTCGTTGACTCGGGAGCATTTGAGCTATATCAATCCTACCAGAAGACAGATGTATTCAAAGATGCTGAATATATTATCACATTTAAAGGCATGGAAGGTAAGAAAGCTGTATTGCAAGGTGTCTATAAAGTGAATCAAGTTAAAGAGGCGACTAATTTACCTGAAACCCTTCAACCCATCATTGATTTAGAAAATTGGGGAACGGGACCATACTTCATGTATGACCTCATTAGAGATGATACTCTTGCTGACTTAGAAGAGCGGTTGGTTATTGATTGGGGAGGTTCTACAGTTTCATGGTGTCAGAAAAAAATTGATAAAGAAATCATTGAAATCCTACCAAGAGGGTATGCAAAGTCGTTTCTAAGTTATGAAAATGTACTTCTAGATTTTACTGAGCTAGAAAAGATTGTCCAGTACCCCGATGTGAACAAACAGTGGAGAACGATGCTTTCAAATGTGTATGGCGTCTATTTGCTGCTTGACACAACGACTGGCCAGCAATACATTGGTTCTGCTTACGGAAAAGAAGGGTTATGGGGCAGATGGAGGAATTATATTCAAACAAAGCATGGGGGTAATAAAATCCTGATTGAACTGTTGAGTGATGATCCATTACGATACAAGAAATTTAGATTTAGTATATTGAATGTTGTTCCAAATTCATCTTTAAGGGAAGAAGTCATACATCTTGAACAGCTAACAAAAGAAAAGTTGGGAACGCGAGTGTTTGGTTTGAATTCGAATTAAGAGATGAGTTCGAAGTTGAAAAACATAGTAGGTTCAAAGACATGCTAGTTGCATTAAAAAGAATAGGGATAGAGGAAAATAAAAGGACTGAAATACTGAGCGTAAATTGGATGATTTGTTTACTAGCGCTTTAAGATGGAGTCGATCCAATCAAATACTTTTTACTTTGCAAACTAGATGGATAACCTAGACGTGCGGATACATAAGGTGGTTCCTACATGCAATGAACGAAAGAAGTAGACAACTAACGGAGGTTTATCATGAATAATAATGATCTATTGGTAAGGTTAAGATATGCGCTTGATTTAAAAGATGAAGAAATGGTTGATATTTTTAAGCTTGGTGATTATCTGATTTCAAAAGAAACAGTACAACGTATGTTAACAAAAAGCAATCCTCAATCCAATCAAACAGACACCCATACAGAAAATGAGTATGAAATCGATTGTGATTACGAACAATTAAATGCTTTCTTAGACGGGTTAATTATTTTCAAACGTGGCCAACAAGACCAAGCGAAAAAAGCCCCGCAAAAGCAGGCCTTAACGGATGAGAATGTTAACAACGTTGTGCTAAAGAAAGTCAAGATTGCGCTGACACTTACAAGTGATGATATGCTTCAGCTTTTATCTGAAGCAGGGGTTAATATTTCAAGTAGTGAGCTAAGTGCTGTGCTAAGAAAAGAAGGTCACCGTAACTATAAACCTTGTGGGGACCGTTACGTGAGAAACTTCTTAAAAGGCTTAGCCCTTAAATACCGTCATTAAGTATAGTTTCTAGGTATCATGGTGTATTAGGTGATCAAAAATTAACGCGGTGTGTTCTTTTAGAACCGCCGTGTTTTTTGCTATTAAGCAGCACATTCGCATGACGTGTGGCAAAAAGAAGCATAGCTTGTTTTTGCTTTTGCTAGGACTGGTCATAACGCAGTGACGCGACGTATGCCTGATGGTTAAGGCATGAAATGCTAGGTACTGAGCTTGCGTTCATTGATAAGGCGACTAGTTAAGTAAATTTTTGCTTTGTTTTACTAAGTAACACTTATTTTTCAAGGGAAAACATGATAAAATAAACACGTGTATCAATTTTGAGTGAAAAAGGGGGCGTACGTTGCCGTGATTCATAAAGGGTGGGAACAAAGAGATACCATTAAACAAATCAAGTGTGTGCATGCCGACGCAAAGAAATTTGTCGTGGATAACATGTTGACACCAGGTAAAGTTTACGATGTAAAGAATGAAACCGATGAATTTTATTTCATCATTGATAACTCCAATCGTATCGGAGGCTTTCGGAAAAATTATTTTTCTGAAGAAATTGAATAGACGACGTTTTTTAAGGTGAATTTAAGGTAATAGATAAGGGTAAGTTAATTGTTATACGATACTAGCGCCTAGGGAGATGAGCTCATGAAAAAAATCGTTCTTGTTCGTCATTGTCATGCAGAAGGTCAACATAAAGATACCCCACTGACTAATTTAGGGGTGAACCAAGCCCGTCGTTTGGCTGAATACTTAGAAAAAGAAGAATTGTTTCCGAAAAAAGTAATCACAAGTCCTTACATGCGAGCAGTAGAAACCATTCGTCCTTATGCAAGAAAACATGATGTCAAAATTGAGCGAGATCCTCGCTTGCAAGAACGAATTTTGAGTGATGAGCCTGTTGATGATTGGATGGCAGTTGTAAAAGAATCCTTTGAAGACCCAAATTATAAGTTACCTGGTGGCGAATCAGCGACCGATGCTTTAAAGCGGTTTAAAACAGTGATTGACGAGGTTAATGAAGATGATGAGCCGGTTATTCTTGTTACGCATGGCAATCTCTTGGGTCTGTACTTACATGAAATTAACCCAGACTATAACTTTGGTGATTGGCAAGTCCTTAAAAATCCCGATGTTTTTATCGTCCATATTGATGGCGATCATAGAGAAGTAAATCACGTTTGGTAATTGCTCATGGGATAAGTGGGCAGTGAACTTAAAGTAGATAAGGAGGCGTAGCCGTATGGCATTTGTTATTACGTCAGGATGTATTGGTGAAAAAGCGGGAGAGTGTCAAGAAGTGTGTCCCGTAGACTGTATTGAAGAGGGCGATGAGATGTACTTTATCGACCCAGATATTTGTATTGATTGTGGCGCATGTGAAGCGGTATGTCCGGTTGATGCGATTTTCATGGAAGATGAAGTGCCAGAAGATGAGCACGAATATATCGCACTGAATCGTCAGTTTTTTGAAGAAAGCTAAAAAGTATGTCTTAGATCAATGCAACGAAAAGGCCGTATCCACTTATCGATGGACACGGTCTTTTGGTTTGTTTTTTTCTTAATGAATGACTTTGAATTCATTAAAACCTGATAATTCTTCAGTCACATCAATATCAACGTTTGTTACATCAGCACTAGGGCTAGGCCCTTCTTTTAAGTGATCAATCAGTTGATAGACTTTATCCACATCACCTTCGATTTCAACCTCAACTGAACCGTCCATTAAGTTCTTCACATAGCCAAACACACCGATTTCTTTCGCTTTCTTTTGTGTCATAAATCTAAACCCAACGCCTTGTACGCGTCCCTGTATGTTTAGGTGTGCATGCAACTGATCCATGCGCCATCACTCCTTTCTTAATAACTTTAGTTATATCTTACATTTCCCACTCAGACTCTTGATTAAACACAACTCATTTTTTTGTAGATCTGACCTTGATAGGTCGATACATTAAAAAGTTGAGTATTTATATTAAAAAGTTTAAATAGGTGTGATAAATGTCACAACTTATTTCGACTGTTTCCTTTATAATAACGATTAGACTGTATGTTGAGGTGACAAAAATGACAACTGAGTATCAACCAGAATTACAAGCAACAGCAAAAGATTTAGATGAAGCAAAACGTGTTTTAGCTGCCGGCGCCGATGCCGTATTTGTTGGGAATCAACAATTTGGAAACCGGATAGCTGGTGACTTCAGCATCGCAATGATAGAAGAAATTACGCAATTTGCCCACGAACTAGATAAAAAAGTTTATGTGATGGTCAATGCGATTTACCATAATGAGCATTTACAGACATTACCTGATTATTTGATTGCGATTAATGACATGCAGGTCGATGGTATCGTCGCGGGTGATCAATCGATTTATCAATTACTGCAAGATTTAGACGTGAGCCTGCCACTGATCTGGAACCCAGCAACATTATCAACCAATTACCAAACTTTACGGTTTTGGTCTGCGCGTGGTCTAAGACGGGCAGCATTATCCAATGAGTTACGCCTAGATGCGTCGATTGAGATTAAGCAACATCTTGACCGTGCCGTCGATATTCAAGTGCACGGTATGACCTGTATTTTCCAATCAAAACGCAAGTTAGTTAAGAATTATTATGATCATATTGATCGACCATATGATCCGGAAATCGAACGCTATATCCGAGAAGATAAAAAATCAGAAACCCATTATCCGATTTTTGAAGATAGCAACGGGACACACATTATGAGTACGGAAGATTTAATGATGATTGATTACCTGGATGAAATTTTAGCGGGTAAGATAGATGGATTGAAAATTGAAGGGTTATTGAAATCGACAGACTACAATGAACAAATCGTTAAAATATATCGCGAAGCTATCGATGCGTATTTAGATGACCCAGCTGTTTATCAAATGAAAAAAGCCGGGTATCGTCAAGCAATCTATCAAATCCAACCAGACGCACGTAAGTTAAACACGGGCTTCTACTTTAAAGAACAGATTTATTAAAAAGGGGTAAGGAAAATGCAGAAACTTAAACAAAAACCAGAGTTACTTGCCCCGGCAGGTAACCTAGAAAAATTAAAATTTGCTATCCATTACGGCGCGGATGCGGTCTATATTGGTGGAAAACAGTTCGGCTTACGGTCAAATGCGGGAAACTTCACTTTTGAGGAAATGGCTGAAGGCGTTGCCTTTGCGAAACAATACAATGCGAAAGTTTATGTGGCGACAAACATCATTGCCCATAACGAAAATTTAGCGGGTGCCGCTGACTACTTCAAGAAACTTTACGAAATAGGGATTTCAGCTGTCATCGCCGCTGATCCTGCGCTCATTCAGGCATGTAAAGAAGCAGCACCAGACCTTGAGGTCCACATTTCGACGCAAGCTTCGATTGCTAACTGGAAGACCGCTGAGTTCTGGAAGAACGAAGGCTCACCACGGGTCGTGTTAGCACGCGAAGTATCTGTGGCAGAAATTCGTGAAATGAAAGAAAAAGTGGACATTGAAATCGAAGCGTTTATTCATGGGGCCATGTGTATTTCCTATTCGGGTCGCTGCGTTCTAAGCAACCATATGACTTCACGTGATGCGAATCGTGGTGGCTGTGCGCAGTCATGTCGTTGGAAGTATGATTTATTCGAAAACGGCGTTGAAACCGACACAGAAGTCTCAGAAGAAGCAGAGGAACTCTATACAATGAGCTCGCAAGATTTAAGTATGGTTGAACATTTACCTGATTTAATCGAGGCGGGTGTGGATTCACTGAAAATTGAAGGACGGATGAAGTCGATTCACTATGTTGCAACAGTAGTTAACGTCTACCGCACAATTATTGATGCTTATTTTGAAGACCCTGATAATTATCAGTTGAAACAGGAATGGGTCGATGAAATTTGGAAAGCTGCTCAGCGCAACCTTTCAACGGCATTTTATTACGGTGAACCGACCTCCAAAGATCAATTATATGGGAAACCAGAGCGTCTACCGAAATATGATTTCGCAGGACTTGTCTTAGATTATGACGCCACAACACAAATCGCCACCATTCAACAGCGTAACAACTTTGGTGTGGGAGATGACGTCGAGTTCTTTGGCCCGAACTTTCATCATTTCAAGCAAACAATCACCGAATTGTATGATGAAAAAGGCGAACCCCTTGAACGGGCAAAACATGCGATGATGATCACGAAAGTAAAAGTAGACCAACCTGTTGTCTATTTAGAAATGATGCGCAAACAAAAATAATCACTTTTAAAAACGCCTAAGTCAGTGACTTAGGCGTTTTTAGTGATCAAGTCTATGGGAACGCTTGGGCCCTCTCGCTTGCTAGAAAGCAGACTGGCCTGCATAAATTAATGACAACTAAGGCAACACCTGACGGTCCACACGCGTATTTGCTTCTGTGTCAGGCGGGACTAATAGCTCTTTTAAACCCTTAGCAAACGCTACTCATTCACTAAGGGTTTGCATCAAGCTAGGAGTTTTTAAACATAGGATGAAGACTCGTGTTGCTCTGTTTATAATGCTATCAGAAAAAAGAGAGATCTAGCTAGTCTCGGAACGTGTTGCCTTTACTCAAATCAAGTAAATGATTGTTAATGCTTACCACATGCTCGCTCTGCCATTCTACCTCGATGCTATCCTGATTATTATCATGGTAGAGGTTCTTTTTAAACCACAATGGCCCGTTTAATACGCCTTGTACAGATAGTGAACTAGCCGCACCACCATTAAGTGTGTAAAATTCGATCGTATAGGTTGAACCGGGTGATTGTGAAGTAACAATCGCTTCTTTTGCATACACATTCACGAATAGTCCGAGTATGAGGGTGACAGAAAGAATGCAGGAAAAAAATATACTCAGCCAGCTTCTGATACGTGCAGCTTTACTTGTTTTATCTCTAAATCCAAGTAATCCAATAATCAAGGTGAGAAGTGAGAGGAAAAACAACACAAGTACAGGTGGAGCAATTGACCAAATTTGATTAATTGAAGCATAATATGCATGAATAGAAACGATTAAGAGGAAGATGGACGAATAGAATGCCCAATAATTATACTTTTTCATCAAAAAATCACCCCCTTATTCGCTATTAAAATCATCAACACTGTGAAGGGTTTTATGATCTTAATTAATGTTTGAATAGTTAAGACTAGCTTAATTTTATAATGACATTAGTCGAGTTTAACATATTTTTTTAGTTCATTGCATTAACTTTCAAATTGGATGGTTCACACGGTTGAATCTTAATAAGTACAACTATTGAAATAACTGAAAGTAGACGAAACCATTTAATCGTGGTGTCATAGACTTACCATCATTGATCGATTTAGATATTGTTCATACGATGAAGGTTAAGAATGCTTAGATAGGGTATAGTAGCCTAAGTAGTTATACGTATCGTATACATGGGAGGTTTCTCGATGAAAAACCCAATTATATTGCCGTTATTTCTCATCTGGTATACCATAGGTTTTATGCTTCAAGTGTTCTTTACTGTACCGGAGGATTTAGCCTTTTCTAAACCTATCTTTTTGATCTTATATGGTTTAAGCATGATTGAATTTCTGTGGCGGTATCAACGACGTGATCGACGGTTACTTATTGGTTTAGGAATTGTTGCTTTATCAACGTTCTTTATTGAGGTATTAAGCGTTGAAACTGGTTTTCCATTCGGTGATTATGATTACTATTCAACACTCGGCCCCCGCATTCTCGGTGTTCCTTTCACCATTGCCTTAGCTTGGGTTGGTGTGTTATTAAATGCGTTATTATTGTCCTCACAACAAAATAAGTGGTTGCGTGCACTTGAAACAGGCTTTTGGATTGTGATCATGGATTTGATTTTAGATCCGGTGGCTGTCTTTGAACATTACTGGGTGTGGAGTCAACCGGGATCATTTAGTTATTTTGGTATTCCCATCACCAATTTTATTAGCTGGTTTATTGTGGGTGCCTTGTTGAGTTTATTGTTTCCGTTATACAAACGTTCTGCTCAAATGCATCGCGCGGTTATCTTTGTCTTTCAACTGATGTTGTTTTTATTTGGCATGCTTAGTGTTCGTCATGGTGAGTTTATCATTGGTGCCATGAGCTTAAGCTTTATTGCGTTAGTGGAGGGAAAGTTTCGCTACGCTATCCGAAAATAAAAGGGCGTCAGTTTCGTCAGTGGTTTTACACATTTGAAGGAACGTTTCAGTGGGACGTTTTGACAGCTTGACGTTTGGAGAAGCCGTAAACGTTTGAGACAACTCAGATGTTGAGAGGATGGGTTTGGTCAATGAAACAAACCCTTATTGTTGGTGCTGGCCTTGGTGGTCTAAGTGCCGTAATTAAATTAGCTTATGCTGGTCAGGCAAGTGGCCATTTTGGAGAAGGAAAGTGAAGTAAGGAGGAGAAGAATCGCCTTTGGGCAAGCGCTGGCTTACTTACTGCATGTCATCGATTGCTTTTTCTCAAGCTTTTTTTAAGGTAGCTAAAAAAAAGCCTAGATATGATCAGTTATACTTTGTCGCTAGATCGATACATCCTGGCGGTTAGGTACTACTTGTTACATGCTCAGGACAACTTGTTGCAGATGATGGATTAAAACACAGTCAACCATGATAAGCGGTTGACTGTGTTTGCTCTTGTTGTTATCTCAGACAAAAAATAATGAGCACAGCTTTTACTTTTTAACGTTGTAAGCTAAAATAAAGAGACAGTTAGATAAATCATTACAGATAAATGAAGGTGAGGCAGTTCGATGTTTTTAAAAGCAATATATATAATCATGGGGTCAATTTCCCTTGTTCTGGGTGTGATCGGCATGGTGTTGCCGGTATTACCAACAACGCCATTTCTTTTACTTACAGCCTACTTCTATGTGCGAAGTTCTCAGCGTTTGCATCGATGGTTGCTTAATCATCGAATATTTGGCGCGTATATTCGTAACTACATTAAATACCGTGCCATTCCAAAGCGGACAAAACAACTGGCAATCGTATTACTTTGGGTGTCAATGACGCTCACATTATTGATTGTACCTTTAGTTGCCGTAAGGGTAATGCTTATCATCATCGCAAGTATTGTAACTTTCTATATCTTTAATTTACGCACGTTAACTGCAACCGTTATTGAACAAAGGAATAGCGGGGATAGGGAATAAGAATGAGGATTTAACGGGTACGAAAATACGTTCGCATTCGACTGGATTCAATGCCACGTAGTATGTTATAATTTTACCAATAGATTTACTAACTCATGGGCGGTTCAGTACTCACCCTACCTTTTCTTCGAAAGGGGGTGATGCTGCATGACGGTATTTGAAACGTTAACCATCATGATTAATTTTTCTGTGTTGATCGTTGCAGTACTTGCCGTTAACAACACAAAAAAATAATCCGCCTATGAGTTTGAGACCTCGGCGGATTATTATGTCGATGTACTGACCCCCTTGAAGGGAGTAAGTCTATTATGCTGTTAGTGTTGGCGCACTAGCAGCTTTTTTTATGGTAATGCATACGTTTTGAAATCACTCAATTGATTGTGTGAACGAGTTTCTATAGTTAGATTATAACGAATGTATATCATGAAAACAACTATTTTGTAATCGAAAGAGAGATCGATTGATTTATTTTTAGACCACGGGGCATCACATGCGATGAATATCGTGTTTACACGAATGAAATGATTAGTTGCTTTGTTAAAGGTAGCAAGATAAATCGGATGCAGAATTACCAAGAAGATTTTTTAATAAGTAAGCACTATATTTTTGTTTAATGTCAACATCATCTAACTGAAGAGAAGGTGTCAGTTATTTAGAAGCTAAAAGCTATTAAAAGATAAAAAAATATGAATGGGGCGTACTTAAGTGGATTCTGAAAAGTTATTATTAGAAATGTTTCGAGACATCGAGGATCTTGATCTTTCTATAAAGGGTTATGAAGACCAAAATAAAGATTATGAAGCGATCCTAGTGGAAATTAATCAAACGTTATACCGGTGTCGACGCGCTAAATTAACACCAAAGAAAAAAGGTTACTTTGTGGCACTGTGGGAAAAGAATAAATTTAATAAGAATCAAACTTATAATGATCAGAATATGCCTGGAAAACTAATCATCACTGTGATCGACGGTCCTCAAATCGGTCTGTTTATTATTCCAAGGTGGACCTTAATAGAAAAAGGTATTTTACAAACTGCGAGTCAAAAAGGAAAGATGGCATTTAGAATTTATCCGCCGTGGTCGAAAGATTTAAATGATACGGCCAGTCAAACACAGACGTGGCAACTTGATTATTTTATTGACTTGTCAGATGTGGTTGATGCTAAAAAAATCCGGCAATTAATATAGCTAATTAAATAAAAGAGGGTGGATCCTCTAACGTGGTGATAAAACCCGTCTTCATGAAAGCGAAAGACGGGTTAAATCAATTATTGCTAATAACTCTATAGCTTATACATCGACAAGTAATTCTTAAATTCATCAGTAATTGCCTTAAAGTCGTCTATGCCAGCAGTTAATTTTTCGATTTCCGATGAATAGCTTGTAACATTTGAGCTTACTTCTTCAGTTGATGCTGAATTTTCAACAGCAATAGCAGCCAAAGACTCAATTGTGGTAAATAGTTGACCGATTTTAACAGATTGCTCTTTTAATTCAGTTGCCGAGGCAAGCATTTTATCGCTAACCGTCTCAATCTTCCCATAAGAAGACTCAGTTTGACTGATCGCATCTTTAATCGATTGACTTTCACCTTGGATCACATCGTGTTGTTCAGTTAAGTTATCGACCATCGTATCCATATCACCGAGAAACCCGTAGATATTTTGTTTGATTTTGTCTGCGGCTGTTTCAGACTGGTTAGCAAGTTTTCGTACTTCACCAGCAACAACGTTAAACCCTTTGCCCATTTCTCCGGCTCTTGCAGCCTCAATGGATGCATTTAAGGCGAGAAGGTTTGTTTGGTAACTGATATCAGAAACAAAATTCGCAATTTCTTCAATTTCTTTACCTTTTTCTTTAAGATTGATGCTTTCATTTTTCACCTGTTCAAACGATGTAAGAATACGTGTCAAGCGGTTAACCGTATGATTTAACCCTGAGAACGAGGATTGAATCATTGTCAAAGCTGCTTCAAGTTCTGTTTTATTTTGATTTTCTTGAGCGGAAATGGATTGAATGCTATCAATGTTCTGTTGTAATAACGTTACACTCTGTTCAGTTTCATCGGCTTGTGTAGTTGCGGTTTGAGCAAGTTCTTCAACGACACCAGCGATGTCTTTACTTGTGTCGTCCATAGTAGTAGAAATTTCTCTTAATGTTACACTAAAGCCCTGCATTTCTTCTGTCATGCTGTTAAAACCGATGAAATCTTCTTGGACATTAGCTTTATATGTATTCAAGCGTTCGTGAATCGTTTGGTACATATCACGACCACTGTTAATTTCAGTCGTAACCATGAACTCTTTATCAGTCAAACTGTCAAGCTCTTCATAGATGGCCTGTAATGGTCTTTGTAAACCCTTAAAAGCGAACCACCCAGCTGCAGCTGTTACCCCTGGTGCAATTAAGTACGCAAAGGGAAGATTTCTAGTGAAAAAAGCAGTAATAAAACCAATGATTATGGCGAAAAGTGTTGCTTTTGTGCCCACATCTTTAATAAATCCAAAGGATAAAAGTTGGTTAAAACGATATTTTTTACGTTTACGCACTTCATAAGGGAACGTTAATTGAACCACCATTTCATCAGCTGTCCGTGACTGTTCTACTACTTGCATATCTTCGTTAAAATGTTCTTTCGCGCCTTCTAATAGTCCGTGAAGGTAACTAAACATTCCGCGCTTGGAACGGTAGGTAAGTAGGACTTGATGCTTACTAATGATTTTCATATCTAAGATGGGTGGTTTTGAACCAGCAATCCGTTTTCGCACGACTTGATGGACATCATTCATGGAATCTAGAAATTGATAAAGGTTTGGCTTTCTAAAGAAAGCACCATAACCTTCATAAAATGCTTGGATGTTATCTTTACCAATAGCGCGCCATAATTCTGACTCACTGATTGAGAAGTGATTAGCGATTCCTTTGGTAAATGCAATAACTTTATCATCACTAATATCATCAAGCGGGGAGATTGGCTTGCTTGGATCCATATCGGCTTGTCTCATTTTCTCATTAACAATGTCTTCTGGGTATAAACGCTTAAGTGTTTTTATCCATGTACCTACAACTGTTCCTTTCATTAACAAACGCCTCCTAAATATCAGCGCTCATCTTTAAAGGAGATAAATGCGCTAATCCTTATTATATAGTGTATCGGTAAGGATAACAATTAAATGTTTGTAAATATAAAACGACAATTTTATGAACATTTCAAATATTAGGTTGAATAGGATTTCTATATCCAAATACCTAGGTCATTTAATGCGCATTCGGATATAGATGAAATGAAATTATGTTTAGTCTCCATATGCGAATCTAGGCTATTAGTGAAAGCAGGGCTAAATTTTTTTATGTCATTCAATCGAACGCCATTGGTCAAAACATTAAGTAAGCGATAATCGTTCCTTAGCTCCTCATTACATAAAAGTTAAACTGTCCTAAATATCAAAAACCAACCAGCTTTCAATTAAAAATTGAAAATCGGTTGGTTTTTGATTAATAAATTTGGTTTAAATTTGAAAACTATTTGAAAATAATTGGAATTGTGATACGATAAATATAGTTACATAGTCATGTGTGATTTCAAGATAACTGTGCAAGTTAACTACATCATATATAAAAAAGCGAAAAAAAAAAAGCGCCGAGACAGCGCAACTTTTCAGTTGATTTCGGACAAAGCCTTATTTTAACTCGCCATGTTGAATTGAATAATTCCAACACATATATTGTAGCAAACAAAAACAATTTTGAAAAGGCTTTTTTAAAAATCGGTTGGATTTCACAATAAAGGAGAGATTCTGGATGAAAAAGCAGTACACGATTGGCCTTGATATCGGAACAAACAGTGTCGGGTGGGCAGTGACAAGAGACGATCATGACCTGATTAGAAGACGAATGAAAATTAATGGTGATCATGATAAAGGATCGATGAAGAAAAACTTTTGGGGTGTTCGACTATTCGATGAAGGTGTTACTGCAGAAGAACGCCGTGTAAACCGAACAACGCGACGTCGTCTGCGCCGACGTAAAAACCGCCTGCATTATTTACAGACCTTCTTTATGGATGACATGCAAAAAGTCGATAAAAACTTCTTCCAACGTCTTACAGAAAGTTTTCTTGTTCCGATGGATAAAGATCATGACCGTCATCCGGTTTTCGGTACGATGACAGAAGATATTGCCTATTATAAACAGTTTCCAACCATTTATCACTTACGAAAATATTTAGTAGATAGCAATGAACAAGCAGATCTTCGCTTAGTTTACTTAGCACTTGCGCATATCATTAAGTTCCGCGGGCATTTTCTTATCGAAGGCGAGTTAAGCACGGAACATGCATCAAATGATGCGGTCGGAGAGACGTTTAAAGCCTTTCTCCACCTCTATAACCAAGCCTTCCATCTGCAACCTGATGACACTTACATTAATCGGATTCCAGAAGGATTATCTGTTGAAGCGGAATTAACGGCTAAAGTATCGAAATCAAGAAAAGCAGAACGTGTCGTACATAAAGTTGAGACAGAAAAGTCAAACGGGACGTTCCATCAATTTTTGAAATTAATTGTTGGGAATCAAGGGAATTTCAAAAAGCCGTTTTCACTTGAAGAAGACCGCAAATTAGACATGGGAAAAGAAGCGTACGAAGAAGATGTTGAGAGCTTGCTTTCAGAAATCGGTGAAGATTACCGAGAGCTGTTCCTTGCTGCTAAAGATGTTCATGACGCGATTGAGTTATCTGGCATTTTAGACGGAGCTGAACCGAATACAAAAGCACCGCTGTCGAGTTCAATGATCGCACGCTACGCTGAACATAAACAAGACTTACAGGCACTGAAAACGCTAGTGAAAGCCGAGCTACCAGAGCGCTCTTTTGATATCTTTAGAAATAAAGCAACGGATGGTTACGCTGGTTATATTGAAGGTAAAACAACCGAAGAAAACTTTTATAAATTTATGAAAAAAGAATTAAGTAAAGCAGATGGATCCGAGGCCTTTATTAAAAAAATCGATGAAGAACGTTTCCTTAGAAAACAACGGACGTATGATAATGGGGTCATTCCTCATCAAATCCATTTACACGAACTAAAAACAATCATCGAAAAACAAGGACGGTTCTACCCGTTCTTATTAGAAAATAAAGGGAAGATTGAATCGCTTGTAACATTTCGCATTCCCTATTATGTTGGTCCACTCGCAAAAACAAAAGGCCAAAGTGAGTTTGCCTGGATGGAACGTAAAGGCAGTGAAGCAGTTAGACCGTGGAATATAAAAGATGAGGTAAATCTTGTTGGTTCAGCTGAGCAGTTTATTGAAAAACTGACGAACGATGACACGTATTTACCTGGAGAAAAAGTGTTACCCAAACATAGTTTGTTGTTGCAGAAGTTTAATGTATTCAATGAATTGACGAAAGTAAGATACTCAGACGACCAGGGGCAAATATGTAACTTTTCAAGCGAAGAAAAACGAGATATTTATCAAAACCTGTTTAAAGGGCATCGCACAGTCTCACTTAAAGTATTTGAGGATTATTTAAGAAATGACTATCTACTTGAGAACCCGAAAGTGCAGGGGATTGAGAAGAAATTTAATGCGTCATTAAAAACCTATCATGACTTGTTAAAACTAAATATTTCTCGTGACATCTTAGATAATGAGAAATATGCGAATCGACTTGAAGACTTAGTTAAAATTTTAACCGTTTTTGAAGACCGAGAAATGATTCGTAAACAACTCGAATCGTTTAGTGATTTGTTTGATCAAGCAACGCTTAAGAAGTTAGAGCGTCGCCATTATACCGGATGGGGAAGATTATCAGCAAAACTGATCCACGGTATAAAAGATGAACAGACGCAAAAGACGATTCTTGACTATTTAGTCGAAGATGATCGTCCGAAGAAAAATATTAACCGCAACTTCATGCAACTGATCAATGATGATGACGTGTCGTTTAAAAAGACGATTGAAGAAGCACGTCTCAATCTCGAGTCAAATGATTTAAAAGACGCGGTTGATCAAATCCCTGGTAGCCCAGCGATTAAGAAAGGGATCTTGCAGAGCTTAAAGATTGTTGATGAGATTGTTGAGATTATGGGGTATGAGCCAGAATCGATTGTGATCGAAATGGCACGTGAGAACCAAACAACGTCTCAAGGGCAACGAAATGCAAAAGAACGTTTAAAGAACGTTGAAGGTGCGTTAAAAGAACTTAAAAGTGACTTACTGAAAAAACATCCGGTCGATCAAGACATGCTTAAAAATGATCGCTTATATCTTTACTACCTTCAAAACGGCAGAGATATGTATACCAATCAAGAACTCGATATTAATAAATTATCGAATTATGATATTGACCACATTATCCCGAGAAGTTTCACGACAGATAATTCGATTGATAACCGCGTATTAGTATCGTCTAAATTAAATCGTGGCAAATCAGATAATGTCCCGAATAAAGATGTGGTCCGCAACATGAAGCCTTATTGGACTTCGCTTTATCGCTCAAAACTCATCAGCAAGCGTAAATTTGAGAATCTCACGAAAGCAGAGCGCGGGGGACTAACAGACGATGATAAAGCGGGATTCATTAGAAGGCAACTCGTTGAAACACAGCAAATAACAAAGCATGTCGCAAGCATCTTGCATCAACGTTATAACAATCCTGAGTTAGATGAACCAGCCGTTAAAATTGTGACATTAAAGTCCGCGTTAACGAGTCAGTTTAGACAAGCCTTTGGTTTATATAAAGTCCGGGAAATCAATGATTATCACCATGCGCATGATGCCTATTTAAATGCGGTAGTAGCTCGGTTACTCATGAGAGTATATCCGCAGCTCATACCTGACTTTGTCTATGGGGAATATCGTAAAACAAGTGCGTTTAAAGAAAATAAAGCAACGGCGAAAAAGCAATTTTACACGAACTTAATTGAGCGATTCAGTAAAGAAGATAAACTGCCTGATGAAAATGGAGAAATCGCCTGGAATAAATCGAGGGATTTAGCTAAGATTAATCGTGTATTGAATTATCATCAGATGAATATTGCGAAGAAAGTTGAAGTTCAAACTGGAAACTTCTCTAAAGCAACAGTACAACCAATGGGGAATTCCAATAAATTAATTCCACGAAAAAATGATTGGGACCCTAAAAAATATGGTGGTTTTGATAGTCCTAATGTGGCCTATTCTGTTATTTTCACTTATGAAAAAGGCAAACAGAACAAAGTAATGAAAGATATCATTGGAATCACTATTATGGATCAGCAATTATTTGAAGCGGATCAGATCAAATATCTTGAAAGTAAGGGCTACAACAATCCTCAGGTTGCTTTCAAACTGCCTAAATATGCATTATTTGAGTTAGAGAATAAAAGACATCGTCTTTTAGCGAGTGCAAATGAAACACAGAAAGGAAATCAAATGGTGTTACCAAGTCATTTAGTGACATTGCTTTATCATTGTAGAAGATATATTGATTCGTCATTTAAAAATGTTGATCATGAAATGTATATAGAGAGTCATAAAGAGCAATTTAAAGAGTTACTTGATGACGTGCTCAATTTTAGCCGTCAGTATATACTTGCAGCAGCGAATGATAAAAAAATTACCGATGTTTTCAAGCGTGCATTTGATCAGGCAGAAGCTAGTCATTTGGCCACGTCGTTTATCAACTTAATGGATTATAATAAAATGGGAGCACCGTCGGCATTTACTTTCTTTGAAACGAAAATCGATCGTAAACGCTATACCAGTGTTAAAGAGCTATTAGATGCGACGATTATTTTCCAATCAGTTACCGGCCTATACGAAACAAGAAAAGAGGTCTAAGTATGGGGTGGCGAACAGTTGTAGTCAATCAACATTCAAAACTGGCTTATAAAAATAACGCGTTACTGTTTAAAACCTCTGAAAAGCAAGAAGTGATCCACTTATCAGAGATTGATATCTTGATACTTGAGACAACAGATATAACGTTAACAACGATGTTGTTAAAACGCTTAGTAGATGAGAATATTCTGGTGATATTCTGTGATGACAAACGTTTACCATCCGCAAAATTGATGCCTTATTTTGGTAGACATGATAGTAGTCTGCAACTTGCAAAACAAGTCGTGTGGGAAGAAGAAAAAAGACAAACGGTTTGGACGGAGATTATTGCGCAAAAAATTCTCAATCAACATCTTTATTTAAGGGAAATTGAGCATTATGAGAAGTCGCAATCGATTTTAAGTTTATATGACGGATTGGAGTTGTTTGATCCGACGAATCGTGAAGGTCATGCGGCGCGAATATATTTTCAATCGCTATTCGATAACTCATTCTCTCGTGAACTAAAGATGACAATAAACGCTGCATTAGATTATGGATATACACTGCTGCTCAGCGTGTTTGCGCGTGAGATCGTGAAGGCGGGTTGTTTAACGCAAATCGGCATGAAACACGTGAATCAGTTTAATGATTTTAATTTAGCAAGTGACATTATGGAACCATTCCGACCATTAGTGGACCAAATTGTCTTTGAGCATAGAGACAAAGAGTTCATGCAGATCAAGCGACAACTCTTTAAGCTGTTTACGAATAACTACGTCTATAATTTCCAACAAATGTACTTGACGAATATCGTGCAAGACTATACGAAAAAAGTCATTAAAGTACTAAATGGTGAAGCGGAACTAACTGATATTCCCGTGTTCAAGGTATGAGTTATCGCTATATGCGTATGATTCTTATGTTTGATATGCCAACAGAAACCGCCAAAGAACGAAAGCTTTACCGTAAATTCAGGAAATTTTTAATAGACGAAGGTTTTATCATGCATCAATTCTCTGTTTACAGTAAGATCTTATTAAATGGCACGGCGAAAGCGGGAATGGTCGCCCGCTTAAAAAAGCATACACCGACGTCCGGTTTAATCACGTTGTTAACCGTAACGGAAAAGCAATTTGCCAAAATGATTTACTTAAGTGGTGAAAAAGATAGTTCAATCGCTAATACAGACCAACGCATTGTCTTTTTAGGAGATGATTATGATGAAACTTAATTATCCAGTGTTTGATGAATCCATCACATTAGAAAAATCACCAATATTGGTGTTAGACAATGCGACCTTATTTTCAGACTTTGTCCAAGCAATTTTTAATTATGAAGACAGCCCTTTAAAGCTATATGATCAAAGCTATCAATCGCTTAAAGCATCTGAACTACTTGTTATCACGGATATTTTAGGGTTTGAATTAAATTCCGCGACGATTTTAAAGCACATATATACAGATCTTGAATCACAATTAAATGATGAGCCAATGGTCAAAACTGAATTAGAGAAGCTGATGATGTCCATTAATGACATCATCAGTGATCAATTACTAGAGCATGACTTAGATATTCAAACAACGGAGATTACTTTTCCAGCATTATTCAAAGCCTTAAATATAAAAATCAATAATCAAGCGGTATCTGTTAATGACAAGATCGCAGATATCATCCAGCTATTTAAATATCAATCAAGAAAAAAGCTATTGATCTTTGTTAATGTATGTTCATACCTAACAAAAGTACAAATAGAGGAAACGCGCAGCTATCTATCGCTAAATAGTGTTACGGCATTGTTTATTGAGCCAAGAACAATTCAAGAACTTTATCAATATATTTTAGATGAAGATTATTATCTCAGCTATGAAAAAGTGTTATAATTATAAGAAATGGTCCTTGAAAATTAAACATTAAATCATAAATCATTCAATTCTGAAGCTTTGCTATGGGTGAATGGCGCGATTACGAAACCTTAACTTTTTTACCTGCGAGGGTTTTAGAGCCATGCTGAATTGAATGATTCCAAAACTTGTTTTTTTGATGATTGAAATACTGTTATGTTTTAGAGCCATGCTGAATTGAATGATTCCAAAACTCAAGACCGGTGATTCGCTATCCTTCACACGTTTTAGAGCCATGCTGAATTGAATGATTCCAAAACCGGTCACCGATAACAATGATTTCATCACACGTTTTAGAGCCATGCTGAATTGAATGATTCCAAAACGGGCGATTTAATGTATACCGTTTACTGTGAGTTTTAGAGCCATGCTGAATTGAATGATTCCAAAACGATCAAACAGGTATATCAGTTAACTTGGGCGTTTTAGAGCCATGCTGAATTGAATGATTCCAAAACAGTAATCTTTGTAGCGATGCTGTCATTCTCGTTTTAGAGCCATGCTGAATTGAATGATTCCAAAACCGCATTTGGGCGTTAGTCGTAATAAAGTGAGTTTTAGAGCCATGCTGAATTGAATGATTCCAAAACTGTCAAAGCAATCGCTTGTACTTCCTGTTTGTTTTAGAGCCATGCTGAATTGAATGATTCCAAAACGATAACATGAAAACGTCGTGTGAACACTGGGTTTTAGAGCCATGCTGAATTGAATGATTCCAAAACTTGCTGATTCAGGAACAGGGGAAGTTCATTGTTTTAGAGCCATGCTGAATTGAATGATTCCAAAACTTTGGATGATGTTGAAATCACACAATACGCGTTTTAGAGCCATGCTGAATTGAATGATTCCAAAATTAATAATAGTTTTAAAAAGGGAAGGGAAGCAGTATGCGAATAATTATCTCACCTGCAAAGAAGATGAAGGTAGATACCGATGCATTTACATATGAACAATATCCACAGTTTTTAGATCAAACGAAAGAACTGTTAACGTATTTACAGACACTAAGTTATGAAGAGTTAAAAAAGATTTGGAAAGCAAGTGACAAAATATCGACAGAAAATTATGAACGGATTCAAGGTATGGATCTAGAATCTAATTTAACACCGGCAATTTTATCGTATGAAGGTATTCAATATCAACATATGGGACCGGATGTATTTGAACAGCAACAATTTGATTACTTACAAGAGCATTTAAGGATCCTGTCAGGTTTTTACGGTATCTTAAGACCCTTTGATGGGGTGACGCCATATCGCCTTGAAATGCAAGCAAAACTACATGACGATACATATAAATCAGTTTATCATTTTTGGTCCGATCAATTAGCAAAGCAATTGCTTAGTGAGACGAATACCATCATTAATTTAGCTTCTAAAGAGTACAGTCAAACAATTACGAAATACAATGAATCAGCGCAAATTATTACGTGTGTATTTGGTGAATTAAAGGATGGAAAAGTTAAAGAAAAAGGCACATTAGTAAAGATGGCACGTGGTGAAATGGTTAGATTTTTAGCTGAGAACCAGATTACTGATGTTGAAAAGATGAAAGGATTTAATCGTTTAAACTTTAGCTTTAGTACTGAACATTCATCAGTTGACACATTTGTGTTTATTAAACAAGACTGATTAGCATATTTAATTGATGAAGGTAAAAGTTCATGTAAATAGCTGAATTTTATTAAGGTTTTTGAAAAGCTTTGAAATTTCAATTTTGTCTCACTGTCTCAAGTATACTTTACTTATGAGATGTGAGATTGTCCTTTTAGTTTAACTTCCGATAATATATATTATGTAAACTAGAATTAATTTATAAAAATTATTGCTTAGGTTGATCTTACTTCGACTTCACCCTTTCTTCTTACATCGATCGTGAAAACAACATATCAGCAGATACGATGATACATGTCATTCGCTTATGTATCCGCATAAATAATTCTTTCCATCTTTATTTACTATTGAATAATGTCCATTCATTCTCTGTAATCCTGGTGGTAATGCAGCCTCCAGACCGTTCGTTTGTGTTAGTAATGAAATTACATATTCAATCAAACTTCTCGACGATAGCTCTCAGTACCATTAATTAAAACCCCTTAATTACAAGTGCTTCGCGACATTCTATTAAAGTAATCAGTTATAGTGTCATTTATCTTTTACACGAGAAAATAAATCAAGATGCATAAATCTCTCTGGTAGCTTAACTCAACGGGCTAATTGTAAGCTAGTCTCCCCTCTTTGTTTTTCTTTTAAACAATGCGAGATATAACAGTATAAATGAAGATAATGCGATGGCTTCGAGTGCAAGAATGTACCATGGATATGGACCTAGCAAATCAATAACAGTTGCATTGTTAGGTTTCCTGCTTAGAAACATATAGTTAGCACCAGTTAAGTGATTGATGATAAAAACGCATCCAACAATAAAGTTGAGAACTAAAAATGCTCTTATCACCGATGTTGCAGTGGCTTTATACCCTTCGAACCAGACCATGTAAAAGCAAGCAAGAACAATGGCAATATGAACAATAAAAAACTGAAAGAAACGCAAATGTGGTGCACCGAAGAATAGTTCTGGTGTTATGATGGCGATTAAAGCGCTTGTCATACTAATAAAAAAAGAAATCTCGAAGACTCTGTAATTCTTCGTGACTAACATGAAAGTACATAAATATATCGATATTGAAGAAAGTTGCAGAGGTAAATTGTAAATGATGTCCCACCTGTTGTTCGCTAAATACCACCCATGAAAGAATACCTCTCCACCTATTAATGCGGCGATTAATGTATACTTTATATATGTTTTTGTCTTGCGGGTCGCTCTATCTCTTAAGAAGTAAAGTAGGACTAATAAGATGATCGTCACTAGAATCATACTCATATGTGACAAAGAAAATAATTCAAACGGATATGCGCTTTGATTAAAACTATAAAGTGATTCCATTGTGTCCACACCCTTCTTAAGGTAATTTCATATTGATTTATAAGCATTTTGAAGTAACCAAGTCGTCTTATTTATTGTCATAACGCTGTTCAAAAATGATTTTCGCTTACACTGTAGATCTTCACATAGGTAACATTGTTAATAAGTAATTAACTTTATGAAAAGCGCCTCATTTCTTGCAACAAGTATACTATAATTGTTCGTTAGTGAATAGGTTCTAAGTGAGTGGTGTATGATAATTATGATATAATACAGAATAAATGAACCAATATTCATTAAATCTTTTTAAAATATAGCCGCGCATTTTTTTGCGCGATACATTATTATTGGAGGTCTAGAAATGACACATGCCCCATTGGAAAAGTTCTACAAAAAATCACTTAATGAACGGATTCAAAATTTAATTGACACGTCTCGTATTGATGCAGAAACTGTTGAACAATTTAAAACATCACTTCTGTTATCCGATGATACTGCAAATCACATGATTGAAAATCAAATTGGTACCTATCAACTCCCCTTAGGACTTGGGCTTAATTTTGTAATTAATGATCAAATTTACGATGTACCAATGGCTACTGAAGAACCTTCAGTCATTGCAGCAGCAAGCTTTGGTGCCAAAACAATTAAAGCTTCGGGTGGATTTACGACGTATCAAGATCAGCGACTCATGGTTGGTCAGGTTGCCTTACGAAATGTTAGTGATCCCCATGACAAGAAAGAACGTGTCTATGAAGCACGTGAAAGATTGATTGAGCTCGCTCATCAAGCTCATCCTTCAATTGTGAGACGCGGTGGTGGTGTGAAGGCTATTGACGTGCGTCTAATAGATGAAAATCAAGTTCAAGGCACCCCAGATTTCTTTATTGTTCACTTATTAGTGGATACAAGTGAGGCTATGGGCGCAAATATGGTGAACACAATGGTTGAAGCGATCAAAGATGAACTTGAATTAATCACTGGTGGCGATTGCTTAATGGGAATTTTATCGAATTATGCGACTGAAAACACAGTGACTTCAACGTGCATTATCCCCCCTACTCTTTTGTCCCGGGCAGAGATTCCTGGTGAAGAAGTAAGAGATCGTATTGTTGAAGCAAATCAATTTGCGATTGCAGATCCTTACCGCGCGGTGACCCATAATAAAGGCATCATGAATGGAATTGACGCAGTTGTGTTAGCTACTGGCAATGACACACGTGCGATTGCTGCAGGTATTCATGCGTTTGCAAGTCGTAGTGGCCAATATCGCGCGCTAACGAATTGGTATGTTGACGATCAAGCTAATTTAGTTGGGACAATTACGGTGCCAATGGCAATAGGCACGGTTGGTGGTTCAATATCTATTCATCCTGGTGCTCAGTTTGCGCATTCGATGCTAAATAAGCCCACTGCAAGTGAACTGGCAGGGATCATTGCATCTGTAGGACTTGCTCAGAATTTTTCAGCATTACGTGCGCTTGTCACAGAAGGTATTCAAAAAGGTCATATGTCGCTACAAGCAAAATCGTTAGCGATGGTAGCTGGTGCAAAAGGTAAAGAAATTGAAGCCATTACCAAACAATTAAAACAAGAACCCCTAATGAATTTAGCCGTCGCTGAAAAGTTACTAAAGGCTTATCGCGATCAATAATAAACAGCAATGGTCGAATGAACTGCTAGTTAAACATAAATAATAACAACTGAATCAGAGCGATAAAGAACAGGCCCAGCAATAGAATACCTATCCAAATTAAGCTCTTCAATCCTTGTTTTTTTCCGGTAATAAAGAGTAAACTACCGAGCACTAATGTAAGAGCAATGAAAAATTGTGACATGAATCCTCCTTCTTTCTTTGTCCATCGATGGTTATTTCTGATTGGTATCGTACAGGTTAAATGTAAAAGCGAGTGACACTATGTCACTCGCTTTTGTGTTTGATTACTATGCTTGATGTTTATATTGGCGCATGTGATCTTTAACACCAGTAAAAACAAACGGTGCGGGATCAGTTGTCGTATCAATCTCAAAAGAAACTTGCCCAACAGGTGCTTTGTCATTAAAGATTGCTTCGTAGTCAGCCACACTGATCGCTTGACGGTTTTTAAGCATTGTTTCATGTGTTGCGGTATTTAAATGATCTTGAAAGCCAGTTACCATGACACCGGTGAAAAATTCGCCGACAGAACCAGACCCATAGCTGAATAAGCCAATCCGGTCACCTGCCTGTAATGTTTGACTATTTTCTATCAAGGAAAGTAATGATAAATATAATGAACCGGTGTAAATATTACCGACAATCGCGTTGTAATGTTTGCTGATGTTGAAATTATTAAGTAACCGTTCACGGTCCGCTTCATTTGCATCTTCAACCGCAGCACGCAATGCTTTTAAGCCCATTTTCGTATAAGGTAAATGGAAGAGTAGCGCATGAAAGTCACTCAAATGAAGTCCGGTTTTTTCTTGATAGCGTTGTAATAAGTCATCAAAGAAATTAATGTATTGATCAACTGAGAATTTCCCCTGCACAAACGCCGTTTCTGAGTAAAGCGGTCGCCAGAAGTCCATGGCTTCCTCCGTTTTATAAACGCTAGTGGGTTCAATCGCCATAACCCGAGGATCTTTGGCGACAACAAAAGCGACAGCCCCAGCTCCCTGAGTAATCTCACCAGCTGTATTTAACCCATAGCGAGAGATATCTGACCCTAATACCAATACTTTACTATCTGGATTTAAAGCGATATGACCACGTGCTGTTTGTAAACCAGCCGTTGCACTGTAACATGCCTGTTTTACTTCTACCGCTCGAGCGTAAGGATTAATGCCAAGTAAGTCATGAATATATGTTGAAGCAGCTTTTGAATGGTCAACACCGGTTTCAGTCGCGAAAATGATATAGTCAATCGCTTGTTTGTCCTCATCAGTTAAAATAGTTTGTGCGGCATTAGCGGCTAAGGAGACCGCATCTTGTGACTTTGGTGCTACCGCCATTCTTTCCTGACCAATGCCAATGGTGAATTTTTCTGGTTCAACCCCACGTGCCACCGCTAAATCACTTGTTTCTACATACATGTGTGGCGCAAAAAAGCCAATTTTATCAATACCTATTTTCAATTGATTCACACCCTTTTTTCTAGTCTCTTTAAAGCATAAAAAAAGCATACAATACGCATGTTTCTGTTTACGCTTGTTACCCCGTATTAACTATAACATTTTTTAGACAAAATAATGTCGATATTTTTAACTTTTTGTTATACTTAGGTAGTCTTACTATAGCAAAGAGACGCTTTCTTTGTCATGATATATGATTTTAAATGTAGAGGATGTGCCACACATGGAAAAAGTAGTAATCGTTAGTGCCTGCCGGACCCCGATTGGGAAATTTGGCGGTCAGTTAAAACATACAACTGCACGTACCCTTGGTGCGCATACAGTTACAGCAGCATTAAAACAAGCAGAAGTTAGTCCGGAATACGTTGATACAGTTATATTCGGTAATGTCCTACAGGCAGGAACAGGCCAAAACGTCGCTAGACAAATTGCGATTGATGCCGGTATTCCTTACCACGTACCCGCAATGACAATTAATGAAGTTTGTGGGTCAGGCTTAAAAGCTGTGATATTAGGTAAACAACAGATTCAACTAGGAGAAGCTGAGGTCGTGGTTGTTGGTGGAACAGAAAACATGAGTCGTGCCCCGCATATGATCGATAACTACCGCTGGGACAAAACGACGGAAAATAAAAAGTTTGTTGACGCCATGGTACACGATGGTCTTACCGATGCTTTTAGCTCGGTGCACATGGGCATCACGGCTGAAAACGTCGCGAACCGATATCAAGTTACCCGTGAAGAACAAGATCAATTTGCTGTTCATTCACAACATAAAGCGAAACACGCCCGTGATAGTGGTCGGTTTACTGATGAGATTGTTCCGATTGAAGTGACGACTGAATCAGGTGACCAGGTATTATTTCAGAATGATGAGTATATTCGTGGTGAGGTTACGATTGAAGACTTGGCTCAGTTACGGACCCCGTTCTTAGAAGGTGGAACGGTCACTGCTGGTAATGCTTCGGGGATAAATGATGGTGCGGCGGCACTCGTCTTAATGTCTAAAACAAAAGCAGAACGTGAGGGCATCCCTTACCTTGCAGAAATTAAGGCTGATGCGGAAATGGGTATGGATCCGCAGTACATGGGGTACACCCCCTACTATTCGACAAAAAAACTGGTTGAAAAATCGGGGATTGATTTAGCTGCGGTTGATTTATTTGAATTTAACGAAGCGTTTGCTGCTCAAAGCATACCCGTCTTACGCGATTTAGGTATCGACGAAGATAAAGTGAACGTCAATGGTGGTGCGATTGCACTTGGTCACCCAATTGGTGCCTCAGGTTCACGCATACTTGTTACCCTCATTCATGAAATGTTAAAACGCGAGAGTCACTCAGGCATTGCAAGTTTATGTGTCGGTGGTGGGATAGGGATTTCAATGTTGATCGAACGCTAAAGCGTGTGTTTTAAAAGGTATCTATAGCCACTTACAGGATTCTATCTGTAAGTGGCTATTGTTTGAAGTGATGGTTCGATATATCCGACAGGATCTATTTAGACAGTGGCGATGTTAACGAATCACTGTTTTTTAATTTTATTTTTCTCGATGAGCGCCATACCAAAAAAAGCAGCTGTCCGATGATGAAAACAGTAAAAATGAGACCTAGTCGCTTGTTAGAAAGATAATTTGCTACTGCTATCACAAATAAAGCTGTAGCGTAAAAAGAGAATGCGATTACTGCAGCTTTTTGATAGGCACTTTTTTCTGATTCATCTGGCTTTTTCACTTGCGTTCCTCCTTGAGCGCACAGATTCAACCCTTTCCTTTCTTATCTACGCTAATGGTTAACTGAATATGATCTCTTTTTTCCTTTTTATTGCAAGCCGCCTTGCATTTGGCTCATTTAGCGTATCTGGTGGTTTCACCTTAATTTTAACTTCTAAGTTTGGCTAGACCCCTGTATTCGTCTAAAATAAGTGGTTTTGATAAAAAGAGGTTTAGTGCAGAAGCTTTTTAATCTTCTTTTAACACGCCCGTCTTGTCTATGTAAAATCATAAGCAAGTTCATCCATCGAAAATGATTTTGTGACTGTTTGTAATTCATTATCTAAGTAATAAGATAACGTAATGTTTAACGAATCGGATGGTTTTACATTGATGTTTTCATGCTTAAGATCGAATTGTTCAAGCTTAAGTGTTCGGTCACTCCATTCACTCGTGAATGCGTCTTCAAATCCACTCATTAATGATGAATAAATCATGGTTTGGTTTAATGTAATCGTAAAAGAAAGTTCCGTCATTTCTTCTGCAACTAACGGTTGTAATTCATAGCCACCTGGGATAATCAGCTGACCTCCACCTGCAACAATCCGAAAATGGTTTAAGTTTAGATCACCTAATTGCGTATCGAGTTTATAATAGGTCATTTGACTTTCTTGTAACTCAATAATTAACAGGGTAATGATGAAAATCAACCCCACAAACGAAACAATAACCCCTTTTTTCAAGTGAATCCCCTCCTGGTACAATTAGTTATAGTTAAATCATAGCATAGCTGTCATAAACCAACAATTGTCTGTGCCAATTTTTATCCTTAACGTAAACACGGGTGCCGGCATTGTGTGCGCAACAGGAAAGATAAATTTTCAGTCAAGCATGGATTGCCTTAACGTTTCATGGTCTACAAACAAAAAAACACAAGGCGCTGCTTTTGGGCCTTGTGTTTTTAAATGCTATCAATCTATAGGCAAACGTGCTTTGGAATGAAACGGTTCAAAAAACTTTTATGCCTGCTTTTGTTGACTGGGAAATGATAAATAGACAGTCGTTCCGCTTCCGCTCGCACTTTCAATCAATAATTCTCCGTTGTGCCGTTCAAGTAACGCTTTGACGATACTTAATCCGATACCAATCCCACCAGATTTGCGGTCACGACTTGCATCACCACGATAAAAGCGCTCAGTGATAAACGGTAAATGTGATTGGTCAATACCGGGTCCTTGATCAGTCACTGCTATGATAGGTCTTGATGAGGTTGTGGTATAGCTTAAAGTAATTGTACTTGCTTTCGGACTATATTTAATCGCATTCATCAATAGGTTTGTTAACATCTGTTGCACTTTATCGCGGTCAGCGCTTAAGTGGTTGTCACCAGTTACCGTTTGGATAACCTCAATCTGATGTTGACTTAACAACGTTTCAAACTGAGCCGTTACTTCAGCGAAGAGTACCGTCACATCAAACGACGTTACCTTCAGTGACAATTGTGGGTTTTCTGCTTGGATCAGTTGCTCGAGTTCATTCACTAAGCGGACCAAGCGCATCAACTCATGATGAAACTGATTCATACGCTCAGGTGTTGCTTCAAATACACCGTCTTGAATTGCTTCTAGTTGGCTTTGTAAGGTCGCCAGTGGTGTTCTTAATTCATGAGCCAAGTCACCTGTAAAACGTTCCCTTAAAGCCGCTTCTTGTTGCAAGGTAAGCTGTAGTGTATTAAAAGCCTCTGCGACCGGTTTTAAATCATTAGAAAATGCTTCAACATCAATTGCTTTTGCTTTTTTAGATGTTGTAAGTGTCGAGAGTGCTGCTGATAAGTGACGGAAATTACGAGTTAATGGTTTAACGAACAAATAACTAAAGAGGATTGAAAGCACAATCGTCACCACGATCGCAATGACTAACGTTGATTGCATCGCTTCTAAAAAATTCAGTTCAATCGCTGAATAAGTTGCCGGGTAGTAGATTGTTAATTGATGCGGTTCGTTATCTAAAGAAACAGTCAGTGTTTCATCTGTTAACTGTGCAGCTAAATTATTGTGCATCATGTCCGATTGTTGACGCATTCGCCCATTCATATTCCCCATCATATTCATTTGGGTTGAATCAAAGATGACATCCCCCTCAGGATCCTCTAACTTAAAAAACAAGCCATTCATCCCTTGCCGGTGCAATTCTTGATCAATTAAGGTTGGGTCGTTCTCAGCTAACACAAATAATAACTCTTCAGCGGCTTCTTCACGTCCTTGATCAAGGTATTGATTAAACTGGCGTTCAAAACTAAATAAAAAGCTCAGACTAACGATCAAGATTCCAATCGATGCAACCGTGATTAAGGCGAGCATCAGTTTTCTTTGGGTGGATTGATGAGTTAACCAACGTTTCAGCTTAATCATTACGATGTGCCCCCGAACTTATAGCCTCTACCAAACACTGTCTGTATGTAACGCGGGTGTTTACGATCTGGCTCAATTTTCTTACGTAAGTTTTTAATGTGCGTATCAATGGTTCGATCATACCCTTCGTAAATCATCCCTTCGTCATCAATTGCTTCAAGTAATGCTTCACGGCTGAAGACTTGACCGGGATGCTTGATAAAAAGCGCCAACAGTTCGAATTCATTTGGCGTTAAACGTAACGCATCGCCATTTAAATGCGCTTCATAACTTGATGGATTGAGGGTGAGCGCTTGATAACTGTAAACCGTTGCGGCTTGTTTTTGTCGCCGTCTTAGTTGTGCTTTAATTCGGATTACCACTTCTTTTGGACTAAACGGTTTCTTGATGTAATCATCAGCACCGCGTTCAATCCCTGCAATTAATTCTTCTTCTTTTGTTTTAGCGGTTAACATAATAATCGGTACGTCACTGTCTTTTCGAATTGTATCATTTACGGATTCCCCGCTTAAATCTGGAAGCATTAAATCTAAAACAATTAAATCAAACACGGTTTCCTGAAAGCGCATGAGGGCTTCGTGCCCTGTTGCTGCCGTGGTGACTTGCCAACCTTCTTTTTCAAAATAGGCGGTTAACACCTCGAGAATCACCGGTTCGTCATCAACAATCAGGATGTGTGTCATTGTGGCCGCCCCCCTTCTTTTCGTAGCGCTGTCAGTTTATAACTGGCTACTATTTTACTTGCTATTACCGTTACTGTCTGTTTTTATTTAGTGTAACATGAACCTGTGAAGAAGGTATGAAGAAAGGGTTGCGAATGAAGAAAAAAAAACGAAGCAGCCAATGACTAGGTCTGCTTCGTTTTGATGCCTAAACGAAATGCGGTTATGGCTTATGCCAAACAAGTTCATCAACAATAATCGCGCTTCGGGCACTAAACCCATCACCATATTCAACGGGGTAATGATAACCGAGCATAAAGGTTTCGTCACCATGTGTTTGTTGACTAACGCGACCGGTAAATCCATCTTTTGCTAACACCCATTCCGCTAGAGAATTGGTGTAAACAAACGCATCATCTTCGACACCTTCTGCGGTAAATCCTTGCGCGTTTAATAACTCAAGCATATCGTCTTGATCTTCCTCATAAATAAAGAAGCGCGCGTCTCGATTTAATGTGGCAGTAAAATTGGTAAAGATGTCAATGTTCCCGTCATCAAATTCAGCCAACATGTCTTCCGGTACATACACAGAAAAGTCTGCTGCTTCATCTTGATGCAAGTCAACTTGTATTGTTTCTTCCATGCCTTCTATTTGCATGGTCACAGTCTTTTCTTCCGCTAAATCAGGCAGTGATGGTTGGTCGTCATCTGTTTCCTCATCATCCATGTCGTCGGAGGGATCGTCATCTGAATCAGTCTCGTCATCTGAGTCGATCTCGTCCTCGTCACTTGTCATATCCTCTGTTTGGTCATTTGTTCCTGTGTTCTCTTCGTTATCGTCATCCATTGTGCCGCATGCTGTTAGTAGAAAGAAAGTTAGTAGCATCGCAAATAAAGCTTTTAATAATTGCATCATCCATGCCTCCTTTTTAAGTCATACATCTTTCCAGTAGTACTATTCCCGTTACTATCGATTTTTTAACCTCGATATCGCAATTAAATGTAACCATGGGTGTTAAAAAGAAAAGAGAATACCGACAAGCGCAGCAAAGGCAATAAAAACAACGGGATGAAGCTGCTTTAACAAGCGGTGACGCATCATGATGAAGATAACCAACGCAAGAAAGATGGATGGCCAGTTCACAACCTGTCCGAGTGAAGCAAGCGATGTATAAAGCTCAAAAGAAAAAACATCCATGATAAAAACAGAAAAGCCAGCCGCTGCGATTAGTGCTGTTGATGCTGGACGCAAACCATAAAATACCGCCGTAACGAAAGGATTTGCTTTAAACCGGTCAAATATATGGGCGATGATGATAATCACTACCAAAGATGGTGATACCAGGCCAAGTGTCGCAACGATGGCGCCAAGTGGACCAGCTGTTGCAAATCCTGCATAAGTGGCCATATTAACCCCAATGGCTCCTGGTGTTGATTCGGAGACGGCAATCATATCAGCTAGTTGTTGGTGGGTAAACCAGCCGTAACGATCGGATAAATCATAAAGAAACGGCAGCGTAGCAAGTCCACCACCCACAGCAAATAAACCGGTTTTAAAAAATTCTAAATAAAGTGTTAAAAAAATCATTGCCCCCGCTCCTTCTGCAACCATTGTTTGAGAATAAGCCCAACAACGCCACTTCCTATCACCATATAGACAGGTGATAACGGTGTGAACGCTGCTAAACTAAAGACAACAATGAAGATCATAATTCCGGCTCGGTCAACGATGGCATTTTTCCACAGTTTCATCACGGCATGTAAAATCAACACGTAGACACTGACACGGATTCCGCTAAAGGCAGATTGAAGCAATGTCGAATCGGTGAAGTTCTGTAAAAAATATGCAATCACACTGATAATGATGAGTGACGGAAACACGACACCTAACGTTGCCGCAATCCCCCCTAATGTGCCTTTTGTTTTTTGACCGATAAATGTTGCAGTATTGATTGCAATAATTCCTGGTGTTGTTTGCCCAATCGCATAGTAATCCATTAATTCTTCATCAGTGACCCATTGCTTTATTTCGACGACTTCGCGCTGGAGAATCGGTAACATCGCATAGCCCCCGCCAAACGTTATCGCGCCAATCTTCGCAAATGTAAAAAATAAATCAGTAAGTACGTGCATCGTTATGTCGTCTCCCTTTAGTTGATCTGTTCTTTTTATGGCCTAACCAGTCTGAGAAGTTGCAGCCCTTCAGCGGCATAAAATTGGGCGGCTTTGTGAAAGCCATATTTTTGATAGAGCTTGATCGCTGGTGTATTCTTAGCTGCGGTTTCGACTTGGATGGACGTGTTCCTTTTATCTTCAATTAGTGTTTCGAGTAGGTCACTGCCAATCCCTTGTCTGAAATAATCAGGATGAACAACGAGTTTATTAATGACAACGTCTTCTCGTGTGCTGTCGTACTGTAAAAAACCAACGATCTGTCCCGATTCTAACCGAATGATAAGCGCATCGGCGGACGTCGCTAACGCATTGATTGTTTCTAAGAGCGGCGGAAAAGGATCGATAGTCAGTAGCTGTTGTTCACTCGTATAGCTGAGTTGTTGCAGCGCATGTAACTGTTCAATTGTTGCTTTTGGTAACGTCTGAATCGTTTTAATCTGTTGAATCAATTCCGATCCCCACTTTCGTTATTCTAAATAGCCATCAAACGCAAAACGCGGGTCGTCTTTTAACTTATTATAGGCTGCCTTTAGTTTTGGTTTACGTGCAATCACACGGCGGGTCTGTTCGGCTAAGTGAATCAGATCTTTGTTTTGTTCTTGTTTTGGTAACGACCGCTGATGGGTCACGGTGTCATTTAACGTATGATTGAGTAAATGAAGAATGCTGTGTTGGGTTTTAATGATTTGAATTAGAACCTCATCGTCAACGTATGGTTCCATGGTTCGTCCCCCTTTTTTTCTTTACATCCTACTATACGACTCGCTACATCCTCATGCAAGCTTTTCATCCGAAATCATGGTTGCATCAGCACATTGTTCAATTAGCTAAATCCGTGTATAATAACGCTATATTAAAAGATTGGTGGCGAATTTATGCACGAATGTCCAAGTTGTGGTAGTGAATATGGTTATGATGATGGGGTCGCATACAATTGTCCTGAATGTGGTCACGTATGGACCGATGAAAGTTTGAAAGAAGAAGCGGTGAAAGATGCCGTTGGTAATGTGTTAACAACCGGTGATGATGTCACCCTTATTACTGATGTAAAATTAGGTAAAGATACGATTAAACGTGGCACAAAGGCGAAAGGTATTCGTATTTTAGACGATCCACACAATGGTCATGACATTGACGGGAAAGTTGATAAATTCGGTAGCATTTATTTAAAGTCTTCCATCGTGAAGAAATTATAAGTCATTAAAAAACCAGCATGGCTGTTCTTATGAGTCATTCATGCTGGTTTTATATGTAGATGAGGGGGTGATCACGTGTCAGCAAAACGTAACGTTGTTCTTTTTATCGCATCCAGTTTGGATGGTTATATTGCTACTGAAGATGAATCGCTCGATTGGCTTGAGCGTGTTGAAGGTGAAGGTGACAATGGTTTTTCCGAGTTTTATGACACGGTCGATACCGTATTGATGGGAAAGAAAACATATGATTGGGTGATGCGCCAAAATTTAGATGAGTTTCCTTACAAGGGGAAAGCGACGTTTGTATTTACCAGGTCTGCGGTTGAAGATGCGGACGATGTCATGTTTGTGAAAGAAAACATGGCATTATTTATGCAACAGCTGAAAAATAAAGAGGGAAAAAACATTTGGCTTGTCGGTGGTGGCGACTTAGTCCAGTCCTTTTTACAAGTGGATCTTATAGATGAGATTATTGTGACTATTGCCCCGACATTATTGGGCAAGGGTATTCCTTTATTTAAAAGGCAAGATGTGGCGGTTAACCTTGAATTAAAAGAGATGAGAAACTTTAATCAGTTTGTGGAATTACATTATGCGGTTAAAATAGATGTGTGAATAGGAAGACTAAAAGCCCAGACCTATTGCTTAAGGCTGGGCTTTTGCTTTGAGGGTGATGATTTAAAGAGGTGTGTGACTAGCCTGTCACTCCAAATGAATAGATCAATCATTCATCGCTCTGGATCGGTCTTGGTAGAATAATCGCTCGTGTCAGAATGTTTCAAAAGTGATTTTGATTTAGTTGTTATCTAAAGCCTTTATCCCATTGATTTTAAATCGTCCGCTTTCACTTTTGAATTCAAATTGATATAGCTGATTCTTTGTTGATGAATCTTCTTCAATCTCAATCGAAGCGGTCAGATAGTATAGGTAATACTCACGCTCTATCGTTTGAATATCTATCTTTTGTAGTTTAGTGTTTGGATAGTTTTCTCTTTGCATCATAGAAAAGGCAGTGTTATTTGTAAAAGTTGTTGTCAACATCTTTTCACGTTGGTCTTCTGATAATTTATCATCGGATAATTGGTAGTAGGTTTTGATGGCATTGATTCCTGTTTGCTCCAGAGTTTCTGTTGAATAAAAGTAAGGAGCAAATAGTTGATAGATGAAAAAGAATATAAGGGCAGTATTGACGAAAGACATGATCAAAAGTCCAAACGGCTTTGATGCTATCACTTTAGTTATTTGGGTAATGATGAATAGGATCAGCCCTATTACTGAAATGGTCATGATAATAAAGACAAATGAATTGATATAAAGCGCCTCAATCGGATCATTAAATGATACGTAAACTAAATATAAAAATATCGATAACAGAATCATAAATAATGCCCGCATGACATTAGTAAACAAACCATCTTTCAAGTCACCTTGCTTCTTTGACATACCTGTTTCCTGCATTGACCGTTCCTCCTTTCTGATACCTCTTCTTTTATCAGTTTGTTGCTGATTCATGAATCAAAGCTCGTTTTAAACTGCTTGGCATCATCGGTATCAAACTGGGTAAAATGTGATTGTGACAACAAATAACCACTTAATAAGATAAAGATAATCGCACTTGTGATAATAATTGACTGAACATCAAAACTTAGAAGCAATAACCCGCCAATTAAACTCCCAATTGGTGTGGCAACATTATTGACGGTACTTAATGTGGCCATAACTCTACCCATGAGATGTGCAGGTGTCATGACTTGAATTAACGACATTTGGATCACATTCATCACCCCAGAACAGGTTCCGAATAAAAGTAAAGATGTCGCGGTCAACCACCAATTAGGAGCTAAGCCAAATAACACAAGCGCCAAACCGTTACCGAGCCAGGCAATGGCCACATATAATCCCTTTGCCTTTAGTGCGTTGGAAAGAATCGCTCCGATAAAGAACCCGATGAAAAAGGCAACATAAAGGCCACTGTAGTATAACGCAGAACCATACTGTTCACCGATCATCGGTAAAATTATAATTAATAGGGCAATAATCGCTCCTGATATGATTGTTGATGGGAGGATGATTTTTAAATAACGGCTTTGATTAATGAATGAAAAACCTGCTTTAATCTCTGATAGATATAGACTGAACCGCTCCTTTATCGATGACTGATGTGTAGAAGATGGGAGATTTTTTTCCTGTTGAAATTGAGCTGTCTTTTTAGTTAATAGTCCAAGAAAACTCACGCCGGCAAGTAAAAATAAAGCAGCTGACAATAGATAGGCGTTTTGAATACCTAACCATCCAATCAATGCTCCACCAGCTAAGTAGCCGATTAAGTTGATGACTTGATCAGATGAACCAATCGCCGCATTAGCTGCTTGAAGTTGGTCCGGTTCATGTATTAACAGTGTTAACAACTTATTATTTGCTGGGTAGTACAGTGCGGAAAATAAAGACGCAATAAAAACGAGACCGATAATCAGTGCAATAATAAAAAGATCAGTAGAAAAAATTAAGGGAATCGTAAACACAATCACTGCTTGGAATAGTAAAGCGATACCAGCGAGTGTTGCGGCCGCATAACGATCAACGACCGGTCCGAAGAAGATACTGCATAAAGCGGCGGAACTAATGGCCGCATAAACAAAGCCGTTCATTGAAGCGTCCAGTGTGGATGTTTGAATTAACCATAATATTGCAATGGAATAAATGCTGTCACTCAGGTTGGCAAAACTTCTTGAGGCAAAATAAGTCGGGAAATACTTAACGCGAAACACGTTCATTGAATCGTCCTCCAAAATAAAATTTAAAAACATGGCTAATCATTCGTTTATAACTTATCAGTCGCAACATCTTTCTCGCAATAATTAACCGCTTCTTGATTAACGGGGAAATTAAGTGCATTTTCAGTCTAAGCTGAAATTAATTAATAGCTAGGAAGTTTTTCGAACCGATTACTTCCCTCGTATATTTTTTATCAGACCTCATCATTGATATCAATGATACAAGATAGCCTTTATTTAAAAAGCCGCGATCGAGTGATCATAGATTATCAATCGAGAATCGGTATAAAGACTTATAAGAATACCAACAATGATCACACTGTTAAAAAGAATAGCGTTGATCTGTATGTAGTAGAAAACTCAACTGATGGTAGCAATAATCTGCATGCGAAGTTGAATGGAGAGAGCTTGCATGATAGAACCGTCATAAGGATCAGTTTTCTTAAAAAAGTCTAATAGAAGTCTCCAAACAATCAATAAAATAATTAGTAATACAGCGAGATAAATGTTCACAAGGAGATCCAATTGATACACATCGTATTTCTTCTAATTATTTACTTTTACAAGCATCTCTTACACATTTATTGATAAATTGGGGGTTATTGGATTATTACTATCATAGCAAATATCTGATAAAAAATACACGCTATAAGAAAAAACCTAACAAAATGTTTATGTTAGGTCTTTGGTGTCTGAATTATAGGTTGATTAAAATTAAAGCGACGATAGTTAAAGCAATCGCAACTTTATTTTTTCGCTTAATGGTTTCATTGAACAACACAAATCCGCCAATGGTAATCAATACGATACTGCCGGCGCTGTAAATTGGAAAGACAACGGATGTTTTTAATGTATCCAAGGCAAGAATTAAAAAGTACGATGAGAACAAGTTTGGAATACCAACTAAAAAGCCGGTTATAATGTCACGTTTTCTTAAGTCACCTTGCTTTTTATAAGCATATGTAGTGCTGATGATAAACGCGATAAAAAATATCGCGAATAGAAAGACATCTTTATAATCATTTAACGCATACTTCTGATAGATCTTATTCGAAAACTCTGCGATGCCGCCAAACACAAACAGCAATAGCAACGTTGGCTTTAAATCAAAGCGCTCAAGTGATTCGGGTGATAAGTTGACGATTAGAATAGATATAAGTGCAAGAACAATCCCGATCCACTGAATCATTGTCGGTAACTCTTGCCAAATAATAATAGAAAAAATCATCGGAATTAAAATACCTAATTTTGCAATCGTGCCAGATAGACCTACGCCGTTTTCTCGTACGCTTTTTTGATAATAAAGAAAAGATAAAAAGAAAAACACGCCCGCAACAGATCCAATCATGAGTGCCCAAAGGATGCTTGAAGCTGGTGACAACAAAACGTTATCTGAGTTTACAACAGCGCTAAACGCACTGAGGAAATCAACATCAAGTGAAAAATCGTTCAACAAGCCCTTTGTCATCATCATGACAATAGTTGTCGTAAAAGCAATGAAATAATTGGCGCTTGTAATAACGTAACGATTTGTCTGCCGTGTCTCTGTGTACTTAAAGATTAGTGCAATCGAGGCACTACAAATAATGGCTAGCAATAAATAAAACATAAAGCTTCTCTACTCCCCTTCTTTTCATTCCTTTATCACTATAGCCTTATTTGCATTTATTATGCAAGTGTTCGTTTTAAATGGACGACATCCATGACCTTCATTTCTATCTTGTATGATATGTTGCTGCCATTTTTCTACGCGGATAAGTTAAAAAAAGGGCGAGAGAATAAATAGAAAATATATCAGTACGGAAATAATGATATGCGACAATTGTTTCTTTTTGAATGTTCGATATCCATAGAATTTTTTATTCTCGTATAACATGATGAAGAAAAGAATGGGAGACAGATAGTATGATGCGAGGACTGGAATTAAAATCATTTCCTGCAGTTGAAAAGTTGGGACTATCGGATAGATCACAAGACAAATACCCGCTATATAGATTAGATAAATATGCATGTGATACAAAAAAAGAAATTGGTCATTGTTTTTTACCAATTGGAGCCACTCCTTGCGATTTTAGATGCGTGCGATTAATATGTTAAGCGGTTAGGTATATAACTTGATAAATAGACGTGTAATGACATATTATTATACATATTTTCTGTAAAACAGTAAAGAAAATGTAAGGAACGCCCCTTACATAATTAATAGAGACAATCGCTCAAAGTCATTAAAGAGACAAAGACGTTAATGGCGGTGAATTCAAATCATTACGTATGATAAAAATAAGGATGTTCAGTGTTTTACTGAACATCTCTAAATTCATTTGCTATGACTTGATTTAAGCTCAATTAAAAAACGCCGAAGCTTGGTCTGTTGCTTCTTTAACAATTGTGTTAAAGGCCTCTGTGGTAAGATTAGGATCCTCTTGGTTATGTTCTTCCGAATACATCGCGCTTTTCACGCCCATTAAGATCTCTTGTAAATGGACAACATATGCTTCTTTTCCGTAATCATCTACATCAGTGTAAGCAGCTATTACAGCAAAATCACCATTGGGAAAGTTTGTATCATCAACTGCAATTTCAGCAAAGTCTAATAATGTCGTCATATTATTCAAGCTAACCTCTAGATTAATAAAGAGTCGGTCCATATACGCATCATCGGCCGTATCGTTTTCTGATATGAGTGAAGTGATGTGTAGACTCTTTTCCACTTCCATATAAAAATGATTTAATAGACGTTGATACGCTTGCTCATCTGCTTGTTGTTCTTGATAGAGTAACATACTTGTCCCAATCAGAAACATAGCCAATACCACAACAACCCAAATGACGCTTTTACTTCTCACCTGTTTTCGCATAAGGCCCCCCTTTTTTCATCAATACGTAAAGTAACAGCTCAACTTTTCTATCTTCACGTTAACATTGCTGTAAAAAAAGTTCAAGGAATGGTCCTAACTTCTTTTCCACTTTATATATATGAAGTTCCTCGGCTAATTGCTGTGGAATTCTTATTGCTAAGCTATACCGCGGCTTTGTAACTTGTTTACGCATAATAGGAATCGCCTCTTATGATCATTATATAAATATTATAATGCACGGTCTCTACTTTGTTTATACCTTTGTGCTGTGAATATCTTCCCACACGTTTAAGTAAGCATAAATGGTTGTCAGTATGACAATTTCATCTATGCTTACGAATCTTATTCGGTAGTTTTATTCACTTTTTATTGTTTCCTAATCTTGCTGTATGTGTTATCTTAAAAGTGAACCGCTTTTTCCAGAAATAATCCAAATCTCGCATCATTAGAAGGAAGATCTGGCGTGGTGATTACTACATAAGTGTAGGGCAACATAATTTTTATGCAAGATGTTAAGTGCTGATACCGAAGGAGGTTAGATAAGATGTACTGGAAAATGCGTATGCCACTAATCTTAGCCAGTTTCGGAATAATCGCAGGGCTTTTTGAGCGGTTTTTCACTGTTTTTATGATAAATGCTTCGTATTATACGAGAAGTGCTAGTTACCTGATCATTGTTGGGAGCATTATTTTCATTTTAGAAAAAACAGGAATCAACGAAAAACGTGTGCATGCACTAATCGGCGTGGTCATCATTCTCTTTGCTGTTGTTTTCGAAGGGTTTATGTCAACCGTCGCTTAAAGATTAACACATAGAAAAGATTAACCAAGTAGATGGATACAAAACCAAAATAAGCCAGGGGCATAAATAATGCCCCTGGCTTATTTTAGTTTTTCGCAAATTCCCCGTCAATCTCAACGGTTTCAAAAATATTAATGAATGCTTTTGGATCATGTTTTCTGACAATATCCTTAATTGTATTTGTTTCGTAGCGAGTGACAACCATCATTAAAAGATCCTTCTCTTCTAAGGTATAGCCACCTTGTCCTTTAGAGAGCGTGATGCCGCGATAGATGGCTTCCAGTAGTTCTTTGCGGATCGCTTCACCTTCGGTTGTGACAATATGCATGGTTAATTTAATATGGTTGGTATGAATCGTATCAATTACTCGTCCAGTGATGTAGATATTTAACATGGTATAGAGGGCAATCGTCCAGTCAAACACAAGGCCGGAAATCAACACAATCACACCGTTCATCGCAGTTAGGAGTAACCCAATACTCATGTTACTCACACGTGAGACGATCATGGCAATGATATCAAAACCCCCACTTGAACTAGAAAATTTCAAAATCACACCAATGCCAAGACCAGTAATCACACCACCAAAGATGCTGCCAAGCAATAAATCGTTGGCCAAGTCATAAATTGGGACGATAAATAGAAAAAAGGATAAGGTGATAACTACTAAAAATGTATTAAAGGTCACCTGTTTACCTAAGAAGTAGTAGCCTATTATAAAAATCGGAATATTAAAGACAATGTTAAGAAGGCTAGTATCAAATGGAGAAATTAAACTGACTAAAATTGCTAAACCACTAACCCCTGCACTAAGAACACCTGAAGGAATAAGAAACAAATTATATGCGAGGGCAATAATTAACGAGCCAACAATTATGGCTATATATTTTTTCATCAAACACTTCCTCCTTTTCACTTGCTTTATAAATTTAGCAAACGAAAACACGCTGGTCAAGACAATTGCCCATTCACGTTATTTTCTAAATATTAACGCTAATTTTTAATGAAACATAATAGATATTATGTTTCATTGTGAAAAAAGATGAAAACGTGATAGAATAAGGGTATTACAGTGAATAATCGCACTGTAAAATATTATCATGAAACATAACAATGTTTTTCGTTCCGAGAAATTATGGAAATATAATTTATCGCAATAAAGCGATAAATTATCGTTATGCGCCTGTCAATTTTTTGATTCACCAGAACCGTTTGCTATTTAGAACTAGATGGTTGATTTAGTTAGTGTATACCCAAAATAAGAACAATTGTTCGTTTGTTGTCAGAAGGCATTTTAACGCAATGAGTTCCATTTTTGTGTGTGATAACCCGATTAACGTAAAATATGGCGTGATCAATAAATTGAAGAGAATGGAAAAAGGAGGAAGTCCTCATGAACAAACAACAAGTGGCGAAGTACGTTTATTTAACAACGGGTGAGTATGACTATTTATTAGCTAAATTCGGTGATTATCAGCTAAAGGATAAAATTCAAAAATTAAACGCTTCTAAAATTAAAGACCCGGCCCGCCAAGTAACTATTCAGTCGGATTATCATGCTTTAATTAGTCGGGGGATGCAGACGGTTGAACCGATTCGTGATAAAGTTTTAATTCAAGCGATGAAAGAGACACTAAGAAGAAAATCAGAACGCAATTATTTTCTGTTTGTGATGGGCATTAACACCGGACTTAGAATCAGTGATTTATTACCCTTACGCGTTAATGATGTGCGCGATAAAACGCATATCATCTTAAAAGAAAAAAAGACAAACAAAACGAAGCGATTTTTAATCAACTTAGAACTGCGCCAGTTAATTGATACATATGCAGCAGAAATGGAAGATGGTGATTATCTCTTCCCTTCTTATAAGACAGGTCTACCGATTCAACGCATCCAGGCATATAAAGTTTTAAGTGAGGCAGCGAAAGCGGTAGGTGTACAAAATTTCGGCACCCACAGCATGAGAAAAACATTTGGATTTTGGCATTATACCATCAATAAAAATGTCGCGCTCTTACAAGACATCTTTAATCACGCTTCCCCGGATATTACGTTGCGATATATCGGGATCAACCAAGACATCGTTGACCGAAGTCTCGAACACTTTAGTCTCTAACTATGCAGAGGTGTTCACAGAGTTAGCCTTGTTAAAGAAAAAACTTAAACGCTCCGGATCCCAACCTATGCTAAAAGCCCCTTTCGCGAATGCGTCAAAGGGGCTTTTAGCTGAGTTTAAAATCGCCTATTCATTTTAAAGCATATGGTAATTTTTATTAGCGAATTGGTGTTTTCTGATAAGCCTCCATTGGCCATTTCTCTAACGTATAGGCCATTTCCCAAAACATATATTCATATTGACTGCTTTTTAAAAAATGACCTTTCATTCGTTCGCGTTCAGCTTCAGTAACGGTGGCTGCAATCTCATCTAAGCGATTGATTTGTTCATGGACAAGTTCAGTGAACCATTCTGATCCATACGTATCGATCCATGTCTGATAGATCGGTTCATTCGGTCTTTTATGTTTTAACTTTTCGCCGATTTCATAGTATAGCCAATAACATGGCAAAATGGCAGCGATAATATCACCTAAATGACCGAACTGTCCTGCACGGTACATATGAGAAGTGTAAGCGTAAGCGGTCGGTGCAGGTTCGAAGTTTTTCATGTCTTCATCAGTAATTCCTAACAGTGTTCGAAAGGTTCGATGTAAACTCATCTCCGCCTCGTATGTGCCTTGGGCATGCATGGCTAATCGATTGGTGACAGCCAAGTCCTCAGCTTTTGCAGCCGCTAATGCTTGGTTTTTGGCGAAGTGCGTTAAGTAATAGGAATCTTGTAACACATAATAACGAAACCGATCAAGCGGTAAGGTACCGTCCCCAATGCCTTGGACGAACGGGTGATTAAAACTTGCTTGCCAAATCGGATCTGCCTCTTGTCTTAATTCTTCTGAAAACTTCATCGTTTTCTCTCCTTCTTTTATAAACAAAAACCACTTCAAATAAAGCCTGAAGTGGTTTGATTATAAAAAGTAAGACGTTTAATCAAGAGCCACTTCCCTACGCTAGCATAAACTAGATCAGGTTCTAAGAGTCTCAAAGCCTTTACTTCGATCTCAGTCACTTATCGGTGACACCCCTAGTGGTTTTTGTTTATATGAATTTTTATACGTTTAATGTAACATAGTCAAGATGAATGTCAAGGGCTATTTCATCACTTTCCAGACATCGTTGGCGTAGCTAACAGGATCCTCTACTGGCAGACCTTCAATCAGCAATGCTTGGTTATAAAGAATATTTGCATAAGTGGCAATTAAGTCTTCATTTTCCAAGGCGTTTTCTTTTAATTGATTGAAAATCTGGTGATTGGTATTAATTTCTAATACTTTATCCGCTTTAACACCTTGATTTTCTGGCATCATACTTAAGACTTTTTCCATTTCGATTGAAATGTCCCCTTCATTTGTTAAACAAACCGGGTGCGTTTTAAGTCGTTTTGATGGACGCACGTCAGAAACTTTACCACTTAACTGTTCTTTCATTTTATCAAAGATTTTTTGATCTTCATCAGTAACCTCAGGTGCGTTTGTTTCATCGTCATCACCTAGCTCTAAATCACCGCTTGATACGGATTTAAATGTTTTGCCTTCGTATTCTTGTAACATTTTAAGTGCGAATTCATCAATATCATCAGTTAAGTAAAGGATTTCAAACCCTTTATCTTTGACCATTTCTGTTTGTGGTAAGTTCTCGATACGTGCATGCGATTCACCCGTTGCATAGTAGATAATGGTTTGATCTTCTTTCATCCGATCAACGTATTCTTGTAAGGTGACAAGTGTCTCTTCAGTTGATGAGTAAAATAAGAGCAAATCTTTCAGTGTGTCTTTGTTTTGACCAAAGTCACTGTAGACACCGTATTTTAATTGACGGCCGAACGCCTTAAAGAACGTTTCATATTTCTCACGGTCATTCATTAATAACTTTTTCAATTCTTGCTTGATTTTTTTGACTAAGTTTTTCTCGATTAATTTCAGTTGACGGTCATGTTGCAGCATTTCACGTGAAATATTTAGTGATAGGTCTTCGGAATCAACTAATCCTTTCACAAAACTAAAGTAATCAGGTAATAACTCAGGTGCTTTGTTCATAATCAGTACACCATTTGAATATAGTTCTAAGCCCTTTTCATATTCTTGTGAATAATAGTTATAAGGTGCTGATTCAGGGATATATAAAATCGCTTGATAGCGAATATTCCCATCAACGGATAAATGGACATGGGTCAGTGGATCATCAAACCCGTAGTGCTTTTCTTTATAAAATTCATGATAGTCTTCATCAGTTAATTCTGTTTTATTTTTCTTCCAGATCGGCACCATGCTGTTGACAGTTTTTTCTTCGACGACGGTCTCATACTCATCGTCACTATCTGCTTTTAATTGTTCTTCTGTGAGTTCCATTTTTATTGGGTAGCGAATAAAGTCTGAATACTTTTTCACGATTTGTTGAAGTTGCTGTTCATCTAGGAATTGATCAAAGTCATCATCTTCACTGCTTTCTTTCACTTTAAGGGTAATTGTTGTCCCAATGCTGTCTTTCTCAGCATCTTCAATTGTAAACCCATCAGCACCCTCTGAATGCCAGCGGTAGGCTTGTTCACTACCAAGTGCCCTAGAGATAACTGTTACCTCGTCAGCAACCATAAAAGCAGCATAGAAACCGACACCGAACTGCCCAATGATGTCATAGCCATCTTTGATTTCGTTTTCTTTTTTGAATGCTAATGAGCCACTTTTTGCAATGACCCCTAAGTTGGATTCAAGTTCTTCTTTTGTCATCCCAATCCCTGTGTCCTGTACAGTCAATTCACGTTCATCTTTGTTAACATCGATTTTTATGTAGTAATCGGATTGATTAAACGTTATCGAATCATCCGTTAATGCACGGTAATACATTTTATCAATCGCATCACTTGCATTGGAAATTAATTCGCGTAAAAAAACTTCTCGCTTCGAATAGATTGAATTGATCATCATGTCGAGTAGTCGTCTTGACTCTGCTTCAAACTGTTGTTTTGCCATTATTTAATCCCCTCTTATCTTGGTTAATGTATTATTAGCACTTAACTGTTATGAGTGCTAATATATATTTTTTAACACAGATTTTGTCTTCTGTCAATCGAAGTCATTATGAAAAACTTAGACGATCTCGTTGTAGCGAGAGACTATTATTCTAGATTTAGCGCAGAACGAGAGAAACTTCTTATCAGAAAAGTTTATGCATGTGCGATCACAATCCAAACCGAAAAGTTATGTTTTCTGATGCGACAAAAAAAGTCTTTGGTTCGCATTTGAACCAAAGACTTTACTATTATATATGTGACACACCGGTATAATCGATATGACGTTCGTTTTCAACTTCTCTTTTTAAATAATTGTATTGATCTGAAAGTGCGTCAAACCATGTTTTATCATTTGTTAAGAGTGCAAGATCGATTAATTGTTCAAGTTCTCCTAATGTATGATATTTACTGATCGGTTCGACTTCAAGTTTAACGGTATGGACTTGGATACTATGGCCACTTAAGAGATGATTATCACTCGCGATCACACGTAATTGTACGACCTCCTCATCTGTCATTTCTTTTTCAATGAAACCATGAATGCGTTCGCCTTTCTTTGTGCGAAGCTTTACCCAATCGCCAACTTCAACTTGTTTTCTGATTTCGTTTCCCATGCTTTGACACCACCTTTTAGAATAGTTATATTTAAATTGACAGAATTATTTGAATCGTCAATTAAAATATTTAATTGTTATTTTAATCGGTTTAGTCCAATAAGTCAATAGAGTTGCTTAAAATAATCTTTAGTTAAAGGCTGACTAAATAAGAAACCTTGCCAAGCGTCTATCGGATATGCTAGCAGATAACGGGCTTGTTCTTCTGTTTCAATTCCTTCTTGAATGACTCGAATATTGAGCGTGTGCGCATGTTCTATCATCCGTTGAAATGCTGCTAGATCAGCCGTTGAATCGAGTAAATCATTCAATACAGTCTGACTAATTTTTATCACGTTAACCGGTAAGCGTTTAAGCTTTTGACTCGTAATGTAATTTTCATCAAAATGATCGATGGCAATCCGAAAACCCGAGGTTTGATACATCATCAGAATTTTTTGGACCGGTGACTTGAGTTTAGTCACTAGTGTTTCTTCTACTTCAATGACCAAATGCTCAGCTGCCAGACCATAATCATTAGTCAATTGCTCAATGCGATCATGTGTCAACATATTAAGTAACTGTGTTTCGCTAAGGTTAATGTGCAGATCAATCGGCACAGTATGTTGCTGATTGTACTCAGCAACAGTATTGATGGCATCTTTAATTGCACTTAAACCGATGGAGTGAATCAACCCGTTTTGTTCACTAATGGGTAAGAATGTCTGTGGTGAAATAAGGCCAAGTTTTGAATGCTCCCAACGGATCAATGCTTCAACGGCGACTAAAGCCTGGGTATCCTTACTAAAGATTGGTTGATACTTTACGAGGATTTCATCACGGGCGACAGCTTGATAGAGATCGGTTTCCAGTCGTATGGCTTGAGATACTTCAGTCTGTAATTCTTTGGTGTAGATACGATACGTGTTTTTTCCCTGTTGTTTTGCTTGATACATACTTAAATCTGCGAATTTTGTTAACTCATTAATGGTTTGCGTGTGTTTTGGATACAAACTAATTCCAATGCTAGCCGTTACAACAAAAGCATGGCCATCAAATAGATAAGGTTGGGTTAACGCTCTGATTAATTGATTGGCAAGTTCATTAATTTCTAAACGACTTTCATCATAGTTAGCAATGATGGTAAATTCATCCCCACCAAAACGAAACACTTGATCTTTTTCACCAAGGGTTGCTTCAATGCGATGAGCGACTTCAATCAACAATTGATCACCAGCGTCATGACCAAAGGTGTCATTGACATATTTGAAACGGTCTAAATCTAAAAACATCACCGCAAAACTATTGTTTCCTTGATCGGACATGTCAATCGCTGCTTTTATTTGTTTTTTGAACAATTTACGATTCCCTATCGCGGTTAACTCATCATGATACACTTGATGCTCGATTAACGCTTGTTGTTCACGAATTGTTGTGATGTCGGTTGCAATTAATAGGATTTCCGTTTCGTTGCCACTTAGTCCTAAAAATGGTTGTTTGATCACCTGATACCAATGTTCAACACCGTTTGTACCCACATGATGGTCTTCATACTCCATACTGGCGTGGGTATCAAGAATGTGATGATTAATGGTTATATCTTTTTCGGCACGATGCACCAGCGCTTTGATACCCTTAATGTTCTTTCCAACCATTTCTTCTGGTGTAAGTCCGTACACGTTGGCATAGCTATTGTTGACCATTGTATAACGACCATCGACAGTCATGGTATAGATTAAAGTAGGACTTGTGTTAATGATCCGATCGAGAAAAGCTTTTTGTCTTTGAAGGCTGTCTTCTTTCTTAAAGACATCATAACGATACTGCTCTAATTGATGAACCATTTCATTAAATTGTTGATTAATGGAACCAATCTGCTGATTTGGGTTCACTGCATCAATCCGGTGTTGATAATCACCGGAACTAACGGCTTGAATCGCAGTTAAAAGTTGTTGATAAGGTCGCTGATTGCGATAAGTGACTATAGATATTACTAAGAACAGAAGGACAGACAAGCCAATTAAGACAGGAAGTAACAACTGGTTTAGGTCACTAATAAATTGTTGAGATAAATGTTCAGGGACAATCAATAATAAATGCCAGTCTGTACGTGCAAGCGTTTGATGACTAACTGCATAACCTGATCTTTCATCATGCATGAGACGCGGTTCAAATGGATGCGTGGTTTGATTCAAAGTTTCATGAACTAACGGTTTTAAGTGATCCAGTGGGTTAGGATTAGATAGAGCATTATAGGTATAGACAGGTTGTTCCGCTTTATCTAAGATAGCTAAATAATAGTCGTTAGCAAAAGAAATGGATTGAAAAAAAGATTGCATCGTTTGATTAATCGATAAATCGATAAATAAGTGAAGTTGTTCATTGGTCTGTGGTAAGGGAATAATGTATTCGAGTAAGTTAGGTTTGGCAATCATACGTGCTCGTTCAAGCGACGGTTCATCGACACGCACAACCTCTGTTTCATCAATGTCGTTAGCGCCAACAGTACCGTGAAAGACAGAGACCTCAATGAGTTGATCCTCATTAATTATCAAGCCGTAATCTACCATATTGGAATAACGAATCAGATCCAGTAAGCCCGCTCTTTTTTCGAGCCGATCTCTACTTAGTAAGCGTTCTTGAGTTTCTGCATGCGAAACTAGCCCTTCTAATTCATCGGTTAAAACGTTGAAGTGATGATTAAAGCGCTCTGTTGTCGATATGATCATTTCATCGTAATAGTCTTTTGTGAAATTGGTTAAGATGGCGCTTGATGCCCAAATTAACGCAATTGCTAAAAAAGATACAATACTGAAATTTAATAGGAGAATTTTGAAAAAGCTTTGCTTTTGACTTAATTTGAACCTTCTCATGATGTTTCACTTCCTCTTATGGTCAAATCTATTTTAATCGAGTTGAAGGAAAAAATACAATAATAAGCGTATCATAGTTATCAATTCGAATAAAATCAAATGAAAACAATTGTCATGAGCCGCTTTTTTTGATATAGTGAAACCACATTCACATAATCTTCAATCTCGTATTGAAGCGGGTATAGAGGTTGCAAAGACGATCAGTATGTAAGTGAGACGTGATTAAGCACGGTTGACCATTTACAAAAAGGAGGCTTTGCCGAAGTGATGTTAGACTTAAAACTAACAGCGCTGGTGTAGCGTTTAAGAAATGCTATGTTGTCATATAGTAAATCTATATGGAGGGCTAACTCAACAATCATTTTTGATAATCAATTATGTTGCAGCTCACCTTTGCTCTGAGCTGCTATTTGTTTGTCATAGGAATACATACCATCCGTTGAGTGTCTTTATCCAACAGAGAATGACTAAGATGAATAAGAGGTGTATATAATGAAGTTTGGTAAAGTACTAACAGCAATGGTTACGCCTTTTGATCAGTCCAATCAGATTGACTATCAGGTAACCACAGACTTAATTGAATATTTACTAGCAAACGGAACGGAAGGCATTGTAGCCGTTGGAACAACCGGCGAATCACCGACTTTAACCCATGAAGAAAAGATTGATTTCCTCAAATTTGTTGTTACGGTTGTTAACGGTCGCGTGCCAGTAATCGCGGGTACAGGATCGAATAATACTGCACAATCGGTTGAGTTAACGAAAGAAGCAGAGCATGCAGGTGTCGACGCAATCATGCTAGTCACACCTTATTACAACAAGCCATCACAAGAAGGCATGTATCAGCATTTTAAAACGATTGCAGCTGCTACAACGAAGCCCGTTATCCTCTACAACATTCCAGGGCGGACGATTGTCCGTTTGGAACTAGAGACGATCTTGCGTCTACAAGAAATTGATAATATTGTTGCGATTAAAGAAGCAACCGGTGATTTAGACTTAATTAGTCAAATCATTAAGGAAACGCCTGCTGATTTTGACGTGTATAGCGGTGATGACAATCTTCTACTACCGATTATCGCACTCGGAGGAACAGGAATTATCAGTGTGGCCTCGCACATTGTTGGCAATGAAATGCGCGCGTTGATCGATCACTATCAACGTGGTGAGGTACAAGAAGCAACGGAAATCCAACAAGCGATTGCGCCAATCATTAAAGCCTTATTTATTGCGCCAAATCCTACGGGTGTTAAATATGCCTTAACACGTAATGGTTGGCCAGTTGGCAATGTGCGTTTACCGCTTATTCCTGTTAATCCAGCTGAAATTGAAATCATTGACTTGGCTTTATCTAAAAGTTAAGCCTGTTTTACAAGATGTTTTATTTAAAGCCCACCACTACCTGGTTTTTCAAAAGTAGTGGTGGGCTTTTAAGCATGACTAAATCAGTCTAATGAACCACTGAACCGGTATAGCATTCAATTGTGGACTGTTGTGCTTGTTTGTTGTTATTCTTTTAGATACTTAATGACAGCTTAGATGATAATAGCAACGAAAATGTAAAAGAGTCATAGTAAAAAAAGCCATTTTAGAGTTTTCAAGCAAAATCTCCTTTTCAGAATCATCAAAGTATTTATGTTGGCCACAGATCTTGGTTCATCCAGACAGACAAAGAATAATCTGAGAGCAATCATACAGATAAAGAGGGTGATGTTATGTAGCTACATAACATCACCCTCTTACTATTTTATAGCATTTACTGACCCATATCTTTCACTTTCATAATGCGTGTAATGTTAGCACGTTCATCTTCTTCAAGTTTCATTTGAATGTAATGAATCGTCTCTTTAAGTTGTGGAATTTTCAAGTACTCCAGCGCGTTAACTCGACGCCGTGTCTTTTCAATTTCATCAGCCATTAATTGACACGTTTTTTCGATCTCAGAAAGCTTTAATAGTTTAGGCAAAATAACGCTAATGCGATCAATCGAATCATCTAACTCACTGTTTGAGTTTAACAAACCATATTTCATTTCAGATTCTTTATCATCTTCATCTACAGTAAAGTTCATTTCTGGCACCATGACACTCATAATATTCTTTTCTTGAATATCAAGGGTGACCGATGTATCAGGTACTGAAAATAATTCTTCGATGAATGATTCATTTAAAAGTGATTTCGCAATAACAAATGCGCGCATAGACTCAGTAAGTTCTGTTTCCACTTCATCGCGCAACTCATTGTTTTTACGAATCAAGACAATAAACTGACGCATTAATTCATCTTGTTTATCCTTTAAAAGCTTATGACCCCGAGTAGAAATAGATAGACGGTCTTTTAGGTTGGATAACTCCATCCGGGTTGGCTTGACGTTCAATCTAGCCATAGGCCGATCACTCTCCTTCCGGCATAAACTCTTCGATCAATTCACTCTTAATCCGTTTAAGTTCAGTGCGAGGTAGGATTGATAATAATTCCCATCCGAGTGTTAAGGTTTCCTCGATTGAACGGTTCGTGTAGAAGCCTTGATTAATGTAGTCTTCTTCGAATCGTTTCGTAAATTCAACATATAACTTATCTGTCTCAGATAAAGCTGACTCACCTAGGACAACGGCCAATTCTTTTGCTTCTATACCTTTCGCATAGGCTGCAAATAATTGATTCATTGTTGGGGCGTGATCCTTGCGTGTTTTACCCTCACCCGTCCCTTTATCTTTTAGACGTGATAATGAAGGAAGCACATTAATCGGTGGCTTAAAGCCTTGGTTATTAAGGTCACGACTCAAAATAATTTGACCTTCAGTAATATAACCAGTTAAGTCAGGGATTGGGTGGGTAATATCATCTTCTGGCATGGATAGAATAGGAATCTGTGTTACAGATCCTTTTTTGCCAATGAGACGTCCTGCACGCTCATAGATGGTCGAAAGGTTGGTATATAAGTAACCTGGATAACCACGACGACCTGGCACCTCACGACGTGCTGCAGAAATTTCACGCAAAGCCTCACAATAGTAAGTCATGTCCGTCATAATAACAAGAACGTGCATGTCTTTTTCAAAGGCTAGATATTCAGCAGTTGTCAGTGCCATTTTAGGTGTTGCGATCCGTTCAATAGCAGGATCATCCGCTAAATTAATAAACATAACAGAACGGTCAATTGCGCCAGTTTTACGGAAATCTTCCATGAAGAAATCAGCTTCATCGAAGGTTACCCCCATTGCAGCGAAGACAACGGCAAATTTTTCATCGCTATTTTTCACTGCGGCTTGACGCGCAATTTGTGCTGCCAATTCCTTGTGTGGTAAACCTGAACCAGAGAAAACGGGTAATTTTTGTCCACGTACTAATGTGTTCAAGTGGTCAATCGCAGAAATACCTGTCTGAATAAACTCATCCGGATAATCACGTGCAATTGGATTAATTGCTTGACCATTGACGTCTAAACTTTTTTCAGGGATAATTTCAGGTCCACCATCTTTCGGTTCACCCATCCCACTAAATACACGACCAACCATATCTTCAGATACATCTAATGATAGTGGCTTACCACGGAAGCGTACCTTTGTATCTTTAATGTTAATCCCACTTGGTCCTTCAAAAATCTGAACCATCGCTTTATCGCGATTAACTTCGAGCACTTGTCCGTGACGTATTTCACCGGTTTGAAGTTGTACTTCGACAAGCTCATCGAATTTGACGCCTTCTACACCTTCTACGGCCATCAGAGGTCCAACGACTTCGCTAACTGTTTTGTATTCTTTAAGCATTCTGCGTCATACCTCCTTCAGCAACTATTTGGTGAATTAGTTCTTTCATATCTGTTTTAATTTGTGTGATTTTTTCAAGATTGTCTTCAGGTATCGAGCGTGAACGTGCAATTCGATCACGTAAGTCACTTGTACCTTCAAGGATTTCTTTATAGTATGCACCTAAGCGCATTGCTTCACGTGCTTCTTCCTCAAAAGAAAGAATTAAGTCAAGCATATAATATTGTTTGGTGCGTGATGTAAACGTATCGATATCGTCAAATGCATTTTGCTGTAAATAGTCTTCACGGAGTGATTGAGCCACAAGCATGGTTAAGCGGTCTTTTTCAGATAAGGATTCAAGACCAACTAGACGAACAATCTCTTGTAGTTCTGACTCTTCTTGTAAAATATTCATTGAGTGTTGAACCATTTCCGCCCAACCTGTATCGAGTTCTTGGTCCATAAACTTACCAACATCATCTAGATAGAGTGAGTAAGAAGTTAACCAGTTGACCGATGGGAAGTGACGTTTCTGTGCAAGGGATGAATCAAGTGCCCAGAAAACTTTAACAACACGTAAGGTATTTTGCGTCACTGGTTCAGAGGTATCCCCACCTGGAGGTGATACGGCACCAATTGCTGTAATGGAGCCTTCACGCTCGTCTGAGCCAAATGTTTGAATACGTCCGGCACGTTCGTAATATTCTGCAATCCGGCTACCAAGATAAGCAGGATAACCTTCGTCACCTGGCATTTCTTCAAGACGACCAGACATTTCCCGAAGTGCTTCCGCCCAACGTGATGTTGAGTCAGCCATGATCGCAACACTGTATCCCATATCACGGAAGTATTCTGCGATCGTAATTCCTGTATAAATAGACGCCTCACGGGCCGCTACTGGCATATTTGATGTGTTTGCAATTAAAATTGTCCGTTCCATCAATGATTCACCAGTGTTTGGATCAACAAGTTCTGGGAACTCGTTGAGTACATCTGTCATCTCATTCCCGCGTTCCCCACAACCAACATAAACAACGAGGTCCACGTCACTAAATTTCGCAATCTGGTGTTGAACAACTGTTTTACCAGCACCAAAAGGTCCTGGTACCGCTGCAGCCCCACCTTTTGTGATTGGGAAGAATGTATCAATCACGCGTTGTCCAGTTAACATCGGTTTATCAGGGTTTAATTTCTTCTTAAACGGACGTCCCCGACGTACTGGCCAGCGCTGAAGCATGGTAAGTTCTTTCTCTCCATCTTCTGTGTCCACTTTAAAGACAACATCTTCAAGTGAATAGTCCCCGTCTGCTAGCGCTGTAAGTGTACCTTGGACACCATGTGGTACAAGGATGCGGTGTTCAATAACTTTCGTTTCTTGAACGGTCCCAACAATATCCCCAGGCTCAACAACATCGCCGACTTTTTTGGTGGCTTTAAAAGCCCATTTTTTCTCACGATCTAGTGATGAAATATTTACCCCTCTAATCAGGTAGTTACTGTTTGTTTGTTCTTTAAATGAATCGAGTGGACGTTGAATCCCATCGAACATTTGTGAAACAATCCCTGGTCCTAATTCGACAGACAAGGCTTCTCCTGTTGTTTCTACAGGTTCACCAGGTCCTACTCCAGAGGTTTCTTCGTATACTTGGATTGAAGCAACATCATAACGCATTTCTATGATCTCACCTACTAATCGCATGTCCCCAACATAACAAAGGTCCTGGATATTTGCATGCTCCATACCTTCTGCCATTACTAAAGGACCGGAAACTTTAACTATATTCCCTTTCTTCAAATAAGTCCCCTCCTAATTATAAGATGTCTTGTCCAACTGCTTTTTCCATATTCTTTCTAATTCGGCCTTTGCCGATATTCAATGAACCTTTATGATTCGGAATAAGAATAATCGCAGGTTGAACTTCTGCATCATAACGTTTAATTGTATCCGGTATTTCCTTTGCCATCGCTTCTGTTAAATAAATAACCCCGTATTGTTCACCAGCTAATCGATCAATGGTCTCTCTAGCAATACGTGGTGTTGCAGAAGCAAACACATCAAATCCTAAGATTTTGAAAGGTAAGACCGAATCTTTGTCTCCTACTACTGCTATCTTATGAGCCATAAATTGGTCGCATCCTTTCTCTAATAATATCTTCGTCAATTTGATTGTCTTTTCCGACAAGAATTAAGCGGATATTTGTTACTTCCTTTTCAATTGCGAACATAAATGCCATAACTGGCATGGGTCCAAAGGCTTGATACTTTGCTTCTTCCATCAAATCATCAACAATTTCATCAATGACTTTATCAAGAACCATTGGATTAATGTTATCTTTTGATTCAACAACTACGGCTTCCAAACGTTTGGAATACGTTTTGTCTAAGTACAATGAATTTAACACATTGATAGCACCATCATCGGCCGCATCAATTAACGCTTTTTTTGGAATTGTTCCCGAACTAGATAAGACCGTGTGCAAGAACGAACGTGATTTGTTTTGATTAATACTTCGAACAACTGTTGATAGATTATCAAGGTCAATCATCGCATCGGCCATTTTAGTAATGGTCGCATTGTTTAAACGGTCAGTGATGGCACGCATATGTTTGTAATAGTAAGTATCCATAAACACATCTGCTGTTTCTAGACGGCCATACGTTTCGAAGTCTTCGATTGCCCCAGTGACCCCTTCAATCATGATCGGGTTTAATTCGTCAGATTGGCCTGTGTTAACGAGATGACGTAGGGTAGACACAGGATATTTACCGATATGAATCAATAAATGCTCCAAGTCTTGGTCTGTAAACTTCTGTTTAAGTAGCACTTTTAAGTTGTGGTACGTGTACCGCAATGTATAAATTTGCACAACCTCTGAGTCCGGTGTAACGGAATAAAGTTCTTCATAGAGATTTTTTAATCGTTGCATGAGAAAACCATCAAACGTTTTATGTTCTAAAAGTTCTTGTTCATCGATTAAATATTCAGTGCTTTTTAATGCTTCAAGTGCTTCGCTTAAGTTTTCTGCACGAAGCATCTTTTCATAATCTTCGCGTGTAAGAAGTTGTGTTTCATACACACGAAGTAAGGTATTGACGCCCTTGTATTGAGTATCTTGCATCTATTCTCCCCCCTTATTCATTAGTTTTAAATGCTAAGGCTGCAAGTTGTGGAGAAAATTCTTTTTTCAACTCTTGAACAAGCACATCAAAACAGAAGTTGTAGTCAATACCACCATGTTGCAACAAGAAACCAGCCTTTTGTTTAACTGTTTCATTTGCAAGTGTTACGTTAGTGTATTGATCAATAACAGCTGTTACCTCATCTGATTTAAAAACGTCCTTCGAACGTTCACCAGGAACAATCATCCAATCAATCGTTTTATCAAGATCTTTTAACACACTAGCTAAGAAGATAGACAATCTTTCCCCATCCCAGTTAGCCATTTTGTTAGCGGCTTGATTGAACACATTATTTAGTAACGATTGTTTCGTGCTAAGGACAGCATTTCTTTTCTGATTTGCTAATGTTTGTGCTTCTCGTTCATAGTCATTCGTCATTTGACGTTCAATCTGCTCTTCACGATTTTTTTGACTTTCCACAAGCTTTTGACGTTGTTCTTCAATTTTGTCATTAGCAACTTTTTCGTACTCATCTAATCTGTTTTGTCCTTCCGTTTTGGTTTTCGCCAAAATTTGTGTGGACAAAGCTTGTAAATCTTTCATAGTCCCCATCCTCTCACTATTTTTTATCTTATGCTAAAACAAGTAAGAAGGAAATAACGAACCCTAAGATTGCATAAGTTTCAACCATCGCTGAGTAAATGATACCTTTTGAGTTTTGTTCTTCTCTTTTTGCTAAGATTTGAACAGCTGCTGTTGAGACACGCCCTTGTGCAATACCTGCAGTTAAGCCTGTAAATGCGATTGGCATAGCAGCCATTAACATAAATAGTCCATCAGAGAATGCCATATCAGCTGACATGTTTAGGTAAATTAAGAAACCAATAACGAATCCGTATAAACCTTGCGTACCTGGTAGCAATTGAAGAATTAAAGATTTACCAAATTTTTCAGGTTGTTCTTTAATAAGTGATGCCGCAGCTTCACCTGTCATCCCAACACCTTTTGCCGAACCCATACCTGAAAAGATTACTGCAAATGCGATACCTAAAGCTGCAAAAATTTGACCACCGTTATTTTCGATAAAAAATGTTAACCAGTTTTCCATAATATAATTCCTCCGTATCTCTTTATGATTCTTTTTGATTTTTTAGTTGAATATATTTTTCAGTAACTTTTAAAGGATTGAGCGCTTTGCCGCCACCTTCATAAAACTTACCGAAGAATTCGACAAAGATTAAACGCGCGCCGTGCACATAAGCACTAAGCATGGTTAACCCTAAGTTAACTGAATGCAACACGATAAATAGAACAATCCCAATTGTAAAGCGACCAGCACCTGGAATAAAGCCAATAATCATGTTAAAAGCTAAGGCGATACTCCCACTCGAAACACCTAAGGCCATTAGACGTGTATAACTTACAATATCACCGACATAGCCTGTAATACCATATAGATTGTATACACCTAAACCAACACCTAGCCCTTTATTGTCTGAGCCGAGCGTTGAAGCAAGGATTATACCGAGTGCACTGACAATGGCAATAATACCACCAATCGTTCCTAATAATTCATTTTCAAGTAACATGTTACCTGCTAACAGAAGAATTAGACCAACGAAAATACCAATCCAACCAATGCCATCAGCAAATGCGCCGTACTTGTCATTGTGTTTTAGTTTTAGGTACGTATTGATACCTAAACCGAAGAAAATCTGTGTGATACCAAAAATGACTGAGATAACAAGAATTGAAATAACGTCATCTGTAGTTGAAAGTAACACGAATGGCAACTCAGCACCGAAGAATGATCCGTATATTAAGCCCCAAATAATTGTTGGGTAAGATAGTAAATGGAAAAACTTCATGTTTTTCTTCATTGCTGGTGCAATTTCAGTGAATTTCAAGACGACAAAAGTTGCTAGCCATAAAAGTAATCCATAACCGACATCAGCGGCCATCATCCCAAAGAATACCAAGTAAAAAGGGGCAAGGAATGGTGTTGGATCAATTTCATTGTATTTTGGTAAATTATACATGGATGTGATGCTTTCAAATGGCGAAACAAAATCATTGTTTTTTAGAACGACAGGTACATCGTCGTACTCTTCTTCAACAACTTCACTAACCATGACCGCCACATCTGTGTCGGGAAGAACATTTTGAACGGCTGTTTTGAATCCATCGACTCGTTCTGCTTCTAACCAACCTTCCATAACAAATAAATGTTTCTCATCAACAAGTAAAAGCTTACTACGCTCGCGTTGAAGCTTTGCTTCGTAATACTCTTCAGTTAACATGAGTTGCCATTCTTCTGTGGTCATTTGTTGCAACGCTTCTTTTATGAGACGCTTCTCTTCCTTGTGGGCTGCAAGTTCTTGCTTAACATGTTCGAGTTGATCACCTGCGCTGATTTGGAAATATTCAGTTTGGTTATCAAAGTGCGCTTCATTAAGAAGTTTTTTAACATCAGTTTCTTGATCACGATCATAGTAAACCACTACCCCGTGTTCATCATTATCTTGATAGACTTCTTCGACATAAAGTAAATTTGATTCTTTCAACATATTCATGTATTCATTTTGAACATGTTGAGGGATGATACCGACACTACCTTTTACATGTCGCATCTGATCAATGGCATCTGCACTAAACGCTAACTTTTTCCAAAGGGTAAAATACGTTTCTTTTTCGTGCAAATCTTTTTCAAGTTCTCGAATTTGATCGAGTTTTCTTTCTTTGTCTAAAATATCATCCACGAGCGTTTTGGGCGAGAAAGTAAATATTTCTTGCTCAAGCTCTTCAAGCGTAAACGCTTTTCGTTTCTCACGCAATTTCTTGAATAATGGACGTTTAGGTAGATAGGATTGTAGAAAGTCAATAGAAGCTTGAACTTGATCAATACGCGTTTCAAACTTTTTAATGATTGTTTCTAACCCATCAATTTCATGTGGTGAGACTTGATAGTCACCGATATCTGATGATGGAAGATCAACAACTTCAAAGCTTTGTAACGCTTGAATAGATTGCAACAATGTATCTTTGTGTTCATGGAAAGATATGAGTGTCAGTTTGTTCATTTTAGCTATTGCCATATGTCCTCATAACCTCCTCAATAACCGCATTAACCAACTTATCTTCTTTTGTTTTAAAATTCGTTTTAAGTTGATCGATATCTTTTTGTTGTTCTTCGTTAATCGCAACTTTTAATTTCTCAAGCTTTTCTTCTTTTTTTGATGCTTGTTGATGAGTGAATTGAGCAAGGTCGGCTTCCACCTTCTCCTTCATCTCTTTAATTTTTTCATCTGTCTCTACTTCCATTTGTTTGAGTTTGTCTTTGTAATCACGTTCAAGCGTTTCCGCTTCTCGTTCAATCGTCTTAACTTCATCAATGGTATTCACACGCATTTTTCATCCGCACCCCCTATCTTCCAGCAAGCCATGTTCTAAAGACTAAAAAGCTTCAAGCATTACTATTATATCTGTTCTAGTGATTCTGTTCAAATAATTTTGATTTGTTTATTCATTTCAGCTGTTTATAAATTGCCCTGTAGTTAATAGGAAGAAAAAATCAAAAAAACTTGTTGAATTGTGTCTCAAGTCCTAATTATAAATGGGTGACCAAGACTTTTGAACCAATCACTCTTTGATTAGATATGTTTTACCATCTGATTGTTTTATTAAACGTTCTTTTAATAATAAACCGATTGCCCGTTTAAAGGCTGCTTTACTCATATTGAAGGTGGTTTGAATCAGCTCTGGTTCACTCTTATTGTCAAATGACATTTCATCGTCATGTGCTTCCAAATAAGCGAGTAAGGTAGCGGCATCTGTCGCTTGAGCATCTTGCTTTCTTGGCAACAAGCTAATGTTTAAACTGCCATCCTCTTTCACTTTAATGATACGTCCTTCAATCCATTCACCGATGCGTGGATCACGTTTCCGTTCACTGTTGTGAATAAAACCACGGTAGCCTTCTTCTGTGATAACAACGGCACCTTCACGTCCCGAGCGGAAGACGCGGCCTTTAATGTCTTGATTGAATAGTGACTCAGGAGCAATGTCCCAGTTACCTTCAAAATCTTCCTCACGAACGGGATCAGCAAGCAACCGGCCCCGCTTGTCTAGTTTTAAAGTAACATATAACACGTCACCAACTTCCGGCCAAATGGACCGCAACTCAGGAAGATCGTCACTTGAAACTAAGACGTGACGGCTCGTCCCAGTATCAACAAAGACACCTAAACCTTCTTTAATTTCAGTCACTTCGGCCCAATCAAAGATATCAAAGCGCACGTGTGGCAATGTGGTCGTTGCGATTAATTGTTGTTTTTTGTCATGATAAAGATACACTTCAACCTCATCATTTGTTGTTAGCGTAGCCTTAGCTTCATTTTGGTGCAGTAATACTTCCTCAGTGTCACCTAATACGTAACCCGTATCAATCACACGTTTTACTGGTAAGGTCAAAATTTGACCCGCTTGTAATTCACTCATGCAGTTCACTCCGTTTCATGTTATAGTAAAAAAGGCTTCAAAAAACTGTTATAGTACAAAGGGTGATTTATTTGATATTCATTGATGCTGATGCATGTCCTGTGACCGATATTGTCATTGACGTTGCCTCAATTCAAAACAAACAGGTACGCTTAGTAAAAAGTTACGCGCATTTTAGTCATAAACGCTATCCAGAGTTCGTCAAAGAAATATATGTCGACTCGGCGAGTGAAGCGGCGGATTACCGTATTATGTCGTTAATCCAAAAAGGCGACGTTCTTGTCACCCAAGATTATGGTCTTGCTTCACTTGCGCTCACGAAAGAGGCGAAAGTCATCCATCCTTCAGGCAACCATTACAGCACAGAAACGATTAATCGCTTGCTCGAGTCAAGATACCTCAATCAGCAATTGCGCAAAAGCGGAGCGAAAACAAAAGGACCGCGCGCATTCACTGAACGGGATCGTGCACATTTTAAAGCACAATTTCAAGCTCTGTTTTGATTGGTTTTACCTGCTTTAACAGGCTCTGCTAACTTACTAAGCAGCCAACGTTTTGCCGTTTCCTCATTGATATCATAAATTTTACCTTGGCGCAAAAGCTCTGATTTGTACTGGGTTTGAACTAACATTTTGATTTTCAATATCTTCAACACCTCCACACAAAAAAGAGAGGAAAACCTGCTGTAAACAAGAGGTGCCTCTCTTTTCATAGTATAGCATATTTAAGCGATTTAAATAAGTAGTTGGAACAGATCTTGATCTTTGTTTATCTCGATATAATTGAACCCTTTTTGCTCCATGCGTCGAATGAGCGGCTGATAGTCTTCTTTATTCTTCAACTCAACACCGACAAGGACTGGACCGCGGTCACGATTATTCTTTTTTGTATACTCAAAACGAGTAATATCGTCATCTGCCCCTAATACGTCAGTCAGAAATTGACGCAGTGCACCCGCTCGCTGTGGAAAACTAACAATGAAGTAGTGTTTATAACCTTCATAAATTAAGGAGCGTTCTTTAATGTCCTGCATCCGGTCGATATCGTTATTCCCACCGCTGACAATTACAACAACATTTTTCCCTTTGATTTCATCCTTATAATCTTCTAAGGCAGATACCGGCATCGCCCCTGCTGGTTCTGTAACAATAGCATTTTCATTGTATAGGTCAAGAATAGTTGTGCATATCCGTCCTTCAGGAATGGTTGCAAATCCATCCACAAGTGGTTTACTGATTTTAAATGTTAAATCACCGATCCGTTTTACGCTAGCGCCATCGACAAATTTATCAACGTAATCTAATTTCACTACTTTATTTGCTTTAAATGATGCTTGCATGGAAGCTGCTCCTGCAGGTTCGACGCCGATAATTTTCGTTTCTGGACTGATGCTCTTTACATATGTACTCACACCAGAAATTAAGCCGCCACCACCAACAGACATAAACATGTGCGAAATTGGCTCATTGATAGATTCTAAAATTTCCAGACCGATCGTTCCTTGTCCAGCAATGGTTCGATAATCATCAAAAGGATGAATAAACGTCATCTCATGGGCTTCTGCATAAGCTTTAGATTCATCACTTGCATCATCAAACGTATCGCCTGTTAAAATAATATCAACGGCATCTCCACCAAAAAAGCGGACACGATCCACTTTCTGTCGGGGTGTCGTCGTCGGCATAAAAATCTTCCCTTTAACCCCCATCGCTTGACAAGAATAAGCAACACCTTGGGCATGGTTACCTGCACTTGCACAGACTACGCCGTTTTTTAATTCATCTGGTTTTAAACTTTGCATAAAATGGTATGCACCACGAATTTTGAATGAGCGCACGACCTGTAAATCTTCACGCTTTAAGTAGACGTTACAGTCATATTTCTCTGAAAGAATTGGATCTTTAATCAGTGGCGTTTTTTTGACAACATCTTTTATTAACTGATGAGCAATAACAATATCTTTAACATCAATGGTATCTTGGTTCGCATCCATAAGTCGTGGACCCCCTTTTTGTATCTAGCTTGGTAGCTTCATCCTATCATAATTTTCGTAAAACGAAAACTATTCTGAAAATAGCAACTAAAGAAAAAGGATACTGAACCAAATGGACGTATCCTTTTTCTGTGTCACGTAAATCTGTACTAGGACAGTGCTTCTGTTAATTGCGGAACGATTTGTTTTTTACGCGAAACAACCCCAGGTAGTGTTGCCACATCATCAACAAGTGTTACATGAAAAGCTTGTTCAACAGCATCTTGTTTAGCACCTAATGTGAGAATGATTGAATCATTTGTTAAGATATTCGTGATGACGAAAACAAATAAATCAAGCTTTTGTGTTGTTAATCGTTCAGTGATTGCGCTTTTAATCGCATCTTTTTGTAGTAATAACTCTTCAGGGTCAACAGTGTTTACTTGGCCAATTTCCACAACACTACTTCCCATTTTGAACGCTTTTGCATCAAACAACAATAAATCTTCAACAGATTTATCACTTAAGTCCGCGCCAGCCTTTAATAACTCTAAGCCATAGATCTCAATGTCAACTTCGGCAATGTCAGCGAGTTCTTTGGCTGCTGAGATATCTTGATCGGTACATGTCGGTGATTTAAATAATAATGAATCAGAAACAATGGCTGAAAGCATTAATCCAGCAATCGCTTTTGGAATAGCCACGTTATGTTCTTTAAATAATTTATTGAGAATAGTAGCTGTGCAACCAACAGGTTCAGCACGGTAATAAAGCGGTTCATTCGTTTCAAAGTTAGCTATGCGGTGATGGTCAATCACTTCCTTAATGGTAACCTTATCTAAGTCAATCACACTTTGTTGCATTTCATTGTGGTCAACAAGAATCACTTGAGACACTTCGTTTGCGACTGTATCAACCATTCGAGGCACGGCTTGGTTGAAGTACTCAAGCGCAAAGGCTGTTTCTTTATTTACATCACCTAGTCGTACGGCTTCCGCCTCTTCATTTAATTGTTCTTTTAGATACGCATAACTGATCGCAGAAGCAATCGTATCGGTATCGGGATTTTTGTGACCGAAAATCAATGTTTTACTCACGTTTATCTCTCCTTATTTATAAATTCATTGTCTTCATATATTGTACATGATTTAATAATGATTTTCACGTAGAATTTCAAACGGCTTAATCGCTGGTTAAGATTTTTCCTTGCTTTCATGGAAACACTGTCCGAGTGGAACAATCTTTGTTAAAATAAAAGGCACCACATCAAAAGGAGAAGGAGAATGACATGAAACCAGGCATGCTCCATCACATTGAACTTTATGTCTCGAATTTATCAGCAAGCCTTGAATTTTGGGGCTGGTTACTAGAAACTTTAAACTATCAACCCTACCAATCATTTACTGGTGGTCAAAGTTGGAAACTTAATGACACATACCTGGTCTTTGTTGAAGCAGAAGAAGCTTATAAAACACCACCCTATCACCGAAAACAAATAGGGCTTAACCATTTGGCTTTTCACGCCGCATCACGAACACAGGTTGATTTAATCACCGAAGCATTGCGGGCTAAAGGGTATCAGATACTGTACCAAGATCAGCACCCCTATGCGGGTGGGCCGGACTATTACGCGGTCTTCGTTGAAGACCCTGATCGAATCAAGGTTGAAATCGTTGCCCCTACCAAAGCTTAAAGTGTATGCCGTTTTTTACCTGATCATCCATCAACATCCATTTTAAAACCAATCCCGTCAGAAGTTTAACGACGGGATTGGTTTTTCTAAAGGTCACGCATTGATTATCGAGCCATGCTATTTAGTGCTTATATTGGCCATTACCATACAATAAGTATTTGGTTGAAGTTAAGGCATTTAACCCCATTGGGCCACGCGCGTGCAGTTTCTGGGTACTTATCCCGATTTCCGCACCAAAACCAAATTCAAACCCATCTGTGAAGCGTGTAGAGGCATTGTGATAAACACAAGCAGCATCAACTTCAGTTAAAAATTGATTTGCTTGGTTTTCATCGTTTGTGATAATCGCTTCAGAGTGTTTTGTTCCGTACTTATGAATATGTGCAATGGCTTCTGCTGTTGACTTTACCGTCTTAATCGCAAGTTCTAAATCTAAATATTCTGTTTCGTAATCTTCGACACTTGCTAGTGTTATCGAAGGGTCAACCATTTGCGCTTTTTCATCACCATGAAGAAGGACGCCATGTTTTTTAAGTGCGTTGATGAGTTGCTGTCCGTGAGCATGAAGAAAATCTTCATGTAATATAACCGTTTCAATCGCATTGCAAACCGATGGTCGTTGGGTTTTCGCATTGATAACTAACTCAATCGCCATCTCAACATCTGCGCTCTCATCAAGATACATATGGCAGTTTCCTGCGCCCGTTTCAAGAACAGGCACTGAGGACTTTTTAACGACGGTATCAATTAAGTTTTTACTCCCCCGCGGAATTAAGACATCGAGGTAATCATTCAGGCGAAACATCTCTTCAGCTGTCTCTCTGCGCGTATCTTCAATTAATTGTACGCTATCTCTAGGCAGCTCTGAGTCGGTAAGGGCTTGTTGAATAACCTTAACAATCGCTTTATTTGAATGAATCGCAGATGAGGAACCGCGCAATATGACCGCATTTCCGGTTTTTAAACAAAGGCTAGCGGCATCAACGGTAACATTAGGCCGCGCTTCATAAATAATTCCAACCACACCAATCGGAACAGCGATTTTTTTGATTTTTAAACCATTTGGTCGCGTAAAGGTTTCAAGCGTTGTTCCAATTGGATCGGTAAGTGTGGTTAACGCTTGAAGTGCTGTGCTTATATCATTAATCCGCGCTTCTGTTAAGCGAATACGGTCGATTACAGAAGGAGAAATCCCCTTTTCTTTAGCATTTACTAAATCTTGTTCATTTGCTGTTAAAATCGCTGATTGCTCTGCGATAAGCGCCTCTGAAATAAGGAGTAACGCTTGGTTTTTAGCTTCCGTTGAGGCTCTTGCTAAGGCTTGGGTAGTCTGTTTAGCTCTTTTTCCAATCTCTTGTAGTTGACTCATTCGGTTCCCTCCTGAATGGTTAAGATTAATTGATTGCGGTGAATCACTTCTGGTTTTGCGCAACCTGTTAACAACATTGCTTCTTTGCTACTTAGTCCGCGTACTTGTCTAAGTTGATCGGATGAATAATTCACTTGTCCTTTTGCAAGTTGCTGTTTATCGTGGTACACATTGACAACGTCATCTTGATTAAAATCACCTTCAATCGCAATTATTCCTGGTGAAAGTAAACTTTTCCCATCTGTTAAGAGTGCGGTTTTAGCACCTTGATCAATCAAAATGCGTCCCTTCGGTTCAGAATGAAAGGCTATCCATTGTTTATGTTTTCTAACGTGAACGGTTTCTTTGATGCCAATGTATGTACCGTCACCATCACCGTTTAAGATATCAACTAGTTTCATTTTCCCTGAACCAGTGCCAACAAAACAATTTACTCCTAGAGTATTCGCTAACTGAGCGGCGATTAATTTTGACTGCATCCCTCCTGTACCGACTTTTGATCCTGAATTTTGACTTGTCTGTTTAATCATTGTTTCGGAAATATACGGTAAATGTTGGTAACGTTTAGCGTCTATCTCTTCTTTCGGATTTTTATCATAAATACCATTGATATCCGTTAAAAGTATAAGTTGGTCTGCATTGATTAAGCCACTGACTTGACTTGAGAGCATATCATTGTCACCAAATGTTAACTCATCAATAGCTACTGAATCATTTTCATTGATGATGGGTATCGCTTTTCTTTTTAATAATTCTGATAATGTTTGATACACATTAGAAAATTGTTCTTCGTTGGTAAAGACGTCGCGTGTGAGTAGTAACTGTGCCGTCGTGTAGCCGTGTCGTTTAAAACAATGGCTATACGCCTCAATTAATAAACCTTGACCAACAGCCGCTGCTGCTTGTTTTCCTTGAACGGTAACGGGTCGACTTGAATAACCTAGATCTCTAAACCCTGCAGAAATCGCACCAGATGAAATTAAGATAACTTCTAAGCCACGATTCATCAGTTCGACAATTGCTTCTGCATGATCTGTTAGTTTCGTCAGTGACAATGCCCCATCTTTTTCAGTTAAAGAACTGGAACCAATTTTGACAACTATACGTTTCTCATTCACACCTATCCATCCTTTCTTAACTAAAAGAAACCGCTTCTCACCCATTACATCATCTGCAATGGACGAAAAACGGTTTCCGCGGTACCACCATTATTGCTAAACCAGTTAGATTTAGCCTCTTAGTATTGATATCGCTCTCTCAATGAGCGGTTAAGTCACCTTAACGTCCTAAAGAGCAGGTTCAATGATTAGAGGTAGTGTGGTCGTTTCAGCCCAAGCAACACACTCTCTTTCGCTACATAAATCATTTACTCGTCTCTTATTATTGGTTCTGATATACGGTTTATAATTATTTACTATTATGCATAAGGAAGATATTCTTGTCAACGTACAATTAAGCAAATTTAGACGCGAACAATCCATTGGTGTGGGTCTTCAATGCGGCCGTATTGAATGCCTGTTAAAGTCTCATATACACGTTTTGATAAATCACCTGTCTTGTGATTATTGATGATATAACTTTCGCCATCAGCAAAGAGTTCGCCAATTGGTGAAATGACTGCGGCTGTTCCCGCACCAAAAGCTTCTTCTAATTCACCCTTTCGACTTGCTTCTAGGACTTCAGTTAAAGCGATCGGTCGTTCTTCAACAGCAATACCCCAGTCATTTAGCAACTGAATGACTGATTTGCGCGTTACACCAGGTAAGATACTACCACTTAAATGCGGGGTGATCACTTTACCATTTATCTTAAAGAAGATATTCATGCTGCCCACTTCTTCAATATACTTCTTCTCATGACCGTCTAACCAGAGAACTTGTGCATAACCAAGCGCTGCCACTTTCTCTTGTGCTGCCATACTGCCTGCGTAATTACCAGCAGTTTTTGCTTCACCAGTCCCACCTTTAACTGCACGAATGTATTCATTTTCAACAGCGATTTTAACAGGGTTAATTCCCGCATCATAGTAAGCACCAACCGGTGAAAGGATTACCATAAACGCATACTTACTTGCGGGGGCCACCCCCAGATAGGCTTCAGTAGCAATAACAAATGGACGGATATACAAACTCGTTCCCTCTAAATGGGGCACCCAATCGCGGTCGATATCAACTAAGGTTTGAATGCCTTTAAGTGCAGTATCTGCATCGATCTCTGGGATACACATCCGAGCATTTGACCGGTTGAGTCGAGCAATGTTCTCTGTTGGTCTGAACAATTGAACGTCCCCACGATCTGTCCGATAGGCTTTTAAGCCTTCAAATACAGTTTGTCCATAATGGAATACCATAGATGCTGGATCCATTGCGAGGGGTTGATAGGGAACAACACGGGCATCGTGCCAGCCTATTTCTTTATCATAATCCATGATGAACATGTGATCAGTAAATGTTTTACCGAACTGTAAGGCATTATCATTCGGTTTATCTTTTTTATTAGGATTTTCTGTGATTGAAATCTGTTGCAAAATAAATCGCTCCTTCGTATCAATGTGGCACATGGAACATGTACCTTTTACTATTGTAGACCTAAATGCTCTGAAAATACAATAGATAGTTTTCGAATTTTTAAATAACATTGAGTTGATATTAACACCAACTATTAATTACAAAAATACGGTCACATCATTTGCTTTTACAGCAATCGAGATGTGACCGTGAAACGTTCTTCTATGGTAGGACTAAATGGCTTGCTTTTCTCTGACCGACGGTAAATAACTCTTACCCATTAAATACTCATCAACTTCTTTTGCAACTTCTCTTCCTTCATTGATCGCCCAAACGATCAATGAAGGTCCGCGTCGTGCGTCACCAGAAGCAAAGACACCTTCAATATTGGTACGGAATTGACCATATTTCGCGCTTATTCTTCCGTTCTCTGTTTTGATACCGAAGCGGTCGAGTAATGGCATTTCAGCCCCAACAAAGCCGATGGCAACAATAATTAGTTGTGCTGGCCAGACGTCATCACCATTTTCAACACGTTCATATTGATTCCCTTGATCTGTTACTTTTTCTTCCAATTGACGCGTGAATAGTGCTTGTACATTACCTTCACCGTCATCAATAAATGCATGTGTTTCAATTAAATACTCACGAATGTCTTGATTAAAAATCGCTTTTGCTTCATGGTGTGCGTATTCATTTTTAAAAATAAAGGGATAACTTGGCCATTCATTCATCGGTTGTCTAAATTTTGGTGGTACAGGATTAATCGCAAATTGACGCACACTTTTTGCCCCTTGACGCAAGGCAGTTGCGACACAATCAGCAGCAGTATCACCACCACCAATGACAATGACATCTTTTTCTTTGGCAGTTAATGTTGTTGGCTTATCATCAAGCAATGCTTTTGTTTGATCAGTCAAATAGTCCATCGCCAAATGAATCCCGTTTAAGTCACGCCCTTTAATCGGTAAGTCACGGGCGTGTTGAGCACCTGTGGCAACAATGACACTGTCATAGTCCCGTTTTAGTGTTTCTGGTTGGATATCTTTGCCAATCTCTGTGTTTAACACGAAGGTAATCCCTTCATCTTCTAACAGTTTAATTCGACGAGCCACGACATCTTTTTCTAATTTCATGTTTGGAATACCGTAAGTGAGTAGACCACCTGCACGGTTTGATTTTTCATACACGTCAACCGAGTGCCCCGCTTGGTTTAGTTGGTCCGCAGAAGCAAGTCCACTTGGTCCGGAACCAATGATGGCAATTTTTTTACCGGTACGTTCTTTCGGTATCCGCGGCTGAATATAGCCCATTTCAAAACCTTTATCAATAATGGCACGTTCGATATTTTTAATCGCAACTGCATCATCATTCATACTGACGGTACAAGCGCCCTCACATGGTGCTGGACAAACCCGGCCAGTAAATTCAGGGAAATTATTTGTTAGCATCAATCGTTCTAATGCTTCTTTCCATTTCCCTTTATAGACGAGGTCATTCCATTCAGGAATCAAGTTGTGAATAGGGCATCCTGATGTGGTGTTATTAAATTCAAGCCCCATATGACAAAAAGGAATTGAACAGCTCATGCAGCGAGCGCCTTGACGTTTTAACGCCTCGTCATCAAGTCGTTCTTGATAGCCCCCCCAATCACTAACGCGTGTTTTTGGATCGCGTTCTTTTGGTTGTTCACGGCTAATTTCAATAAATCCTGTCGCTTTCCCCATTATTTAGTGACCTCCTTTTGTGGCTGTAACTCAATCACTGGTTGTGTGTTGTTTTTAAGTTTTTCAGCTTTAATTGCATTAAATGCTAGCATCTGCGCTTCTTCTAACAGATGTCCTTTATCTGTAAATCCTCGTATATCTGTTGTCACAATTTTATATGTTTTTGGAATAAGATGAACAAATTGTTCGGAAACAACATCCCAATTTTTCAATAAATGTTCAGCCTTTTTAGAGTGTGTATACATGTAATGCTTATGAATGTGTTGTTTGACTGTTTCTTTTTGTGTTTCAGTTAATGACGGTGTGATATGCACAAGTTCTGGATTAATGTTCGCAATTGTTATCTGTTTTTCTGGTGCATATAGATATGCTTCGCCACCAGACATTCCAGCAGCTAAGTTCTTGCCTGTCTCACCGAGAATAACAACTTCTCCACCGGTCATATATTCGAGACCGTGGTCACCGACACCTTCAACAACCAGTGTTGCGCCACTATTTCTAACGGCAAACCGTTCACCAGCTTGACCATTAATGTAAGCTTCGCCTCGTGTTGCGCCGTAGAAACAAACATTACCAATAATAATCGTCTCATCTGCCTTATCACTGAGTGCCTCATCTGTTTTCACAATAATTTTTCCGCCTGATAACCCTTTACCGGTATAATCATTTGCATCACCGGTTAAGTTTAAGGTTAAACCACTTGGAATAAATGCACCTAAACTCTGACCAGCAGAACCAAATAAGTTAAGCTCTAACGTATCTTCTTTCAAACCGGAAGCCCCATGTAAGCGACTAATCTCAGCACCGGTAATTGTTCCGACGGCACGATTGACATTGGTGACTGCTAAGTCTAATGAAACATGTTGCTTTTGCTTGATAGCTTCTCTGACGACAGGAAGAATAATTGAATCATCTAAAGTTTCATCTAATTGATGATTTTGTAACTCTTTTTCTAATACCCAGTGCTTAATCGGTTGATAGGTTAAACGCTCCAGTTCGAGATGTTTTGCTTTCCAATGGTTTGTTTTGACGTCATTTTCTACGAGTAAGTCTGTTCGACCGACAAGCTCGTCCATTTTACGAATACCTAGACTAGCCATAATCTCACGTACTTCTGTTGCGATATAAGTCATAAAGTTAACGATATGTTCTGGTTTACCACTAAACCGTTCACGTAACTCTGGATTTTGAGTTGCAACGCCTACAGGACAGGTATCAAGATGACATACGCGCATCATCACACAACCTAAAATCACAAGCGGTGCAGTCGCAAAACCAAATTCTTCAGCACCAAACATCGCAGCTAAAACAACATCACGTCCGGTAAGTAATTTACCATCCGTTTCAATCGTGACGCGCTCGCGTAAACCATTAATCAGTAAGGTTTGGTGAGCCTCGGTTAAACCTAATTCAAATGGAAGTCCCGCATGTTTAATACTTGTCTTTGGAGAAGCACCGGTTCCGCCGTCATAACCGACAATGCTAATGACATCGGCATTTCCTTTTGCAACACCAGAAGCAATTGTGCCCACACCGCTTTTAGCTGCTAATTTAACGCTGATTCGGGCATGGCGGTTTGCATTTTTCAGATCATATATTAATTCTGCTAAGTCTTCAATTGAATAAATATCATGATGTGGTGGTGGCGAAATGAGATCAACACCTGGCGTTGCATTACGTGTCTTAGCAATCCACGGGTAAACTTTCTCACCGGGTAAGTGACCACCCTCACCTGGTTTAGCACCTTGCGCCATTTTGATTTGTAACTCATTGGCGTTTACTAAATAATGACTATCAACCCCGAAACGCGCAGACGCTACTTGCTTAATGGCACTGTTCTTCCAATCTCCATTCTCAAGGCGCTGATAACGGTTTGGATTTTCACCACCTTCTCCTGAGTTACTCTTACCACCAATACGGTTCATTGCTATCGCAAGGGTTTGGTGGGCTTCTTCAGAAATAGAACCATAGCTCATTGCACCTGTTTTAAAACGTTTAAGAATCGCTTCAATCGGTTCAACCTCATTAATGTCAATTGCTTCTGTTTCTTTAAACGTAAAGAGATGTCTTAAAAAGCCGACTTGTTCATTGTTCATGGTATCTGAGTAGCGCTTGAATAGTTGGTAATCACCACGTCTTGCCGCCCATTGAAGTTGCGTTAACGTTAATGGATTGTATGCGTGATGTTCACCTGCTTTCCGCCATTGGAATTCACTTCCGGCTGGTAATTGTTCAGAATAGCGTTCTTTAAAACCATCATCATGAAACATTTCCGCTTCTGTTTGAATCGTCGCTAAATCAATACCTGATAAGACCGATGCAGTTCCAGTAAAGTGTTCGTTGATTACGTCATGATGCAGGCCAATCGCTTCGAAAATTTGGGCGCCGCGATAACTTTGAATTGTTGAAATACCCATTTTTGACATAACCTTCACTATACCTTCAACCATGACTTGTTGATACGTTGTCATTACCTCGTGAATAGGTGCCGTTAATTGCTGCTGATTTACTAGATCTTGATACGTTTCATAAACCAAGTACGGAAGAATTGCATCCGCACCATACCCAATTAATGTGGCAAAATGATGAACTTCTTTTGCTTCACCCGTTTCAACGATAATGCTCACCTTTGTCCGTAAGCCTTCACGAATAAGAAATTGGTGTAAACTTGATACCGCAAGCAATACAGGAATCACTTTTTTATCTTTGTTGATGCCCTTATCAGATAGCTTCAGTAAACCTGCCCCGCTCTCAATGGCCATTAATGCTTGTTGTTGCATACGCTCTAAAGCTTTCTTTAAATCGTTTTTAAATAAATAGTCTAATTGTTCCATTTTAAACGCAGGTTCAGTAACTGCTTCAATGGCTGCCAAACTTGCTTGGTTTAAAATGGGATGTGGCAATTTAATCCGGTGACAATTCGTCGGTGATTCTGATAAATAATCCCCTTCAGGACCTAACCATACGCTGGTTGATGTAACTAACTTTTCACGGTAGGCATCAATCGGTGGATTTGTTACCTGGGCAAACAGTTGTTTAAAGTAATTAAATAGTGATTGTTTGTGCTGGGAAAGAACAGCCAATGGGGTGTCAGTACCCATGGCACCAATCGGATCTTTTTTAGTCGTGATTGAAGGAATTAAGTAGTTCTCAATCACTTCATTGGTGTAACCAAAAGCTAACTGTTTTGATACAAGTCCTTCACTCACATCGACTTTATTAGCCGTTTTTTCATCAATGGCTAAAACATGTTTATCCAACCATGATTGGTACGGGTGACGATTAACGATCGCTTGTTTCAATTCTTCATCAGAAATGATTTTCCCTTTTTCAAGGTCAACATATAACATTTTCCCTGGTTTAAGACGGTCTTTGATTTTTACGGAACCGTCATCGATGTCTAACACACCAGCTTCAGACGCATAAATTAATTCATCATCATGGGTCACATAATAACGCGCTGGACGGAGGCCATTACGGTCTAATATCGCTCCGATTTGCTTTCCATTCGTAAAGGTAATTGAGGTCGGCCCATCCCATTCTTCAGTTAATGCACTGTGATACTCATAAAACGCCCGCTTTTGTTTTTCCATCAATGGATTTTGTTGCCACGGTTCTGGAATCAACATCATGGCTGCATGTGCGGGTGATTTACCTGATAGCATTAAAAATTCCAAAGCATTATCAAGAACGGCTGAGTCACTTCCTTCTTCGTCCAATATAGGAAGTAGCTTCGTAAGATCATCACCGAAAATATCACTTTTTAATTGTTTCTCTCTAGCCTTCATACCATTGATATTTCCACGCAACGTGTTAATTTCACCGTTATGAATTAAGTAACGGTTCGGATGGGCCCGTTCCCAACTCGGGAAGGTATTTGTACTAAAACGTGAGTGAACCAAACTGAATGCTGAAACTAAATCTTGATCCTTTAAGTCAACGTAAAATTGATCCACCTGATAAGAGGTTAACAAGCCTTTAAAGACGATTGTTTGATTTGAGAAGCTCGGAATATAAAAGGCATGATCATGCTTTTTTGCAACCTTTTCAAGTTGCTTTCTTAAAACATATAATTTTTTTCCGAATGTCTCATCTGACATATCCGTTGTTTTCTGCACGAAGAATTGCTGAACATGCGGTGCTGACTCTTGTGCGAGTTTTCCGATTTTTCCGACATTTGTTGGTACAACTCGCCACCCAATCGTTGTTAAACCGGTTTGATTAGCTAATTGACGCGCTTTCTCTTTATAGAAATCAATGTTTGAATCATCTTGGTGAAAGAAAAACATACCCACACCGTAATCACCAGCATCTGGTAATTCGAATGAAGGACATACTTTCCTGAAAAAGCGATCAGGTATTTGAATCATAATTCCGGCACCGTCACCTGTATTCGGATCACTTCCGCCGCCACCACGATGATCTAGTTTTGATAAAATTTCAATCCCGTTTTTTACTGCTCTGTGTGTTTTTTCCCCATTAATATGGGCGAATAATCCAATCCCACAGTTATCTCGTTCAAATTGTGGTTGATACATCCCTTGTGCTTTAGCTATCTGATCAAATCGCATACAGATTGCCCCCTAGTTATTATTTTTTTATGTTAGCTCTATTGTAATTCTATCGAATTATATGTACAATATATATAAACCATAGATATAATCTCATATTGAGATTAATAAACGGAGATGATTAGATGGAATTTAGACAATTAAAGTATTTTATTGAAGTCGCAGAACGCGAACATGTCTCAGAAGCCGCGGTACATTTGCATGTTGCTCAATCCGCAATTAGTCGTCAGATCGCTAATCTCGAAAATGAATTAGGTATTCAATTATTTGAGCGTGAAGGACGTAACGTTCGCCTGTTACCTATCGGGAAAATATTCTTAACCCATGCCAAAGATGCAATGAAAGCCATTGATTTTGCGAAGAAACAAATGGATGAATACATTGATCCTGAGCGCGGATCAATTAAAATTGGCTTTCCAACGAGTTTAGCAAGTTCAATTCTTCCCCATTTGCTATCAGCCTTTAAAAAAGAATACCCTAATATTCACTTTCAATTGCGCCAAGGGGCATATAATTTTTTAATTGATGCGATTAAAGATCGTGAACTTGATATTGCTTTTATTGGACCAGTAGTAACCGATGATCCACATATTAATGGTGATATACTTTTCCAAGAAAAAATGTATGTATTAGCTCCAAATAACCACCGACTTAGTAAACGCAAAAGCTTATATTTAACTGAACTCAAAGAAGAAGATTTTGTTCTTTTTCCGAAAGGTTATATTTTTGAGAAGATGGTTATTGATGCTTGTCATTCGGTGGGCTTTGAACCGCACGTGACAACCGAAGGTGAAGATTTAGATGCAATTAAAGGGATGGTCGCTGCTGGTATAGGGATAACCGTTCTTCCTGAGAGCGCCATTCATGCGCCAGTGTCTGAATTCACTGTGCAAATTCCCATCAGTAGTCCGGATTTAAAACGAAGTGTCGGAATGATTACACCAAAACATCGCGAACTAGCACCTTCAGAGAAGGTTTTTTATCAATTTGTTATTAATTATTTTACAGAACATTTTCCTAAAGGAATGTTTTAGAAAGGAAGAACATCAATGTCTAATAAACAATTAGCTACTTTTGCAGGGGGATGCTTTTGGTGTATGGTTAAACCTTTTGACCAGTGGGACGGTGTTCATGACGTCGTTTCGGGTTACACAGGTGGTCATATCGACAACCCTAGTTATCAACAAGTGAAAACTGGAAATAGCGGTCATTACGAAGCCGTACAAATAACCTTTGATGCAGAAAAAATCACTTATCAAGAAATTCTCGCTTTATACTGGCCGCAAATTGATCCAACTGATGCCGAAGGACAGTTTCACGACCGTGGTCCACAATATCGTACAGCCATCTTCTATCACAATGATTCGCAAAAAAGAGACGCTGAAGCCTCTAAACAAGCACTAGAAACTAGCGGACGTTTCGAATCAACAATCGTAACGGAAATACTGCCTGCAACAGACTTTTATCCCGCTGAAGATTACCACCAAAAGTATTACAAGACTCACGAAAAAGCGTACCTTGCGGATCGCGAAAAATCTGGCCGTGATCATTTCATTAAAAAAACATGGGATGTATAGGTATTTCATTTGCTAGTTAGGTAAACACGTTCATTTATCTTGTGATAAATGAAGAAATGCGTTTACTAGATAATAGGTGTTAAGGTATTAGATTAAAAAACGAGCTGTCATTTGCTTAAGCATACAAACTTAAACGTGCTTCAATTTATAGTAAACTGCTTATTTGCAAACTAAAAAGCCCACACGGAGAGCATAGCAATTATGCTGTCGGCGTGGGCTTTTGGCTTACCATTCCTTAATATCTTGACGATCACCTTTGTTGTTTCCTTTTTTGGTAAATCGTTTACTTAATTCTTTTTTTACATCGTTAAAGTCAACACCGATTTCTTCCATCATGACAAAGGTGTGGTACAATAGGTCACTTACTTCTAAAGTTAACTCATCTTTATCATCATTTTTAGCCGCGATGATAACTTCACCCGCTTCTTCAATTAACTTCTTCCCTATTTTATCAACACCTTTGTTAAAGAGATAATTCGTATAGGAACCTTCTTCTGGTGTTTCTTTTCTTTCTTTGATTTCTTTAGTTAAATCTTCTAATATATTCGGGTTAAAATCTTGGTTATCCGATTCTCTAACGGTATGAAAGAAACAAGAATCACGCCCCGTATGACAGGCGGGTCCATGTTTATCAACTTCAATTAACAACGTATCTTGATCACAATCAAGAACAATTGAAATCACCTGCTGTGTGTTCCCTGAGGTTGCCCCTTTGTGCCATAACTCTTCACGTGAACGCGAGTAAAATACTGTTTCATTAATTTCTAATGTTTTTTGATAAGCTTCTTCATTCATATAAGCAAGCATGAGCACGTCTTTTGTCTGATGATCGATAACGATTGCAGGAACAAGTCCTTTTGAAAAATCAGGTTTCACGGATAAACACCCCTTCTCGTTTACATACTTCTTTAACTTCATTTACGGTATACGTATTCTCATGGAAGATTGATGCTGCTAAGCCAGCCGAAACGTCGGTTTTTTTAAATACTTCCGCAAAGTGATCTGGGTGTCCAACACCACCAGATGCAATCACAGGTATTCTCACTGCATCAACAACTGCTTGTGTAAGTGGTAAATCAAACCCCGTTTTCACACCATCTGCATCAACGCTGGTTAAAAGAATTTCACCTGCACCGAAAGTTTCTGCCTGTTTAGCCCATTTAATCGCATCAATTCCCGTGTCTTTACTGCCACCATGTGTCATGACATGCCAACCATCCTCAAATTTTTTCGCATCAATTGCAACAACAATGCACTGGTTACCAAAACGCTCACTTGATTGTTTAATTAAATCAGGATTTACAACTGCAGCTGAATTCATCCCGACTTTATCAGCACCGGCTTGTAAGAGTCGGGTGACGTCATCAATGGTTCTTACACCACCGCCAACAGTGAAGGGGACGTGTATATTAACGGCGCATTTCTTTACCATCTCTGTGATGGTCTGTCTGGCTTCATTCGTCGCTGAAATATCTAAGAAGACAATTTCATCAGCACCCTGTTCTGAGTATCCTTTTGCCATTTCAATCGGGTCGCCCAATTCGCGAAGACCAACAAAATTCGTCCCTTTCACGACTTGATTATTTTTCACATCGAGACAGGGAATGATTCGTTTTGCTATCATAGACGAACCGCCTCTTTTAGGTCAATTGCACCCTGATAGATTGCTTTGCCAACAATCGCTTCTTCAATGCCTATCGCTTTCAACTGTTCTAAATCTTCCAGTTTACTTATCCCACCACTCGCTACAATCTTACAATTAACCGCTGTGTGGATCGCTTGAAGCTGTTCAATGCTCGGCCCTTCCATTGTCCCATCTTTTGATATATCCGTAAACACAATTGTTTCTACACCTAGCGCTTCCATATCTTTTGCAAAAGTAATGTAATCCAGTTCTGATACTGTTTCCCATCCATGCGTAGCTACTTTTTTGTTTTTCGCATCAATGCCAACAACGATGTTTTTTTGATATTTAGCTAACGCTTGCTTTAAAAACTCCGGATCTTCAATCGCCGCTGTTCCTAAAACAATCCGGTCGACACCAAGATTGATTAATTGATCGACTTCTTCCATTGAGCGAATACCCCCGCCGACTTCGATAGGCACATTTGCTGCTTCTACTAATGTTTTAATTAATGGATATTGACGTTTCTTTTGATCACGTGCACCGTCTAAATCAACAATATGAACAATTTCAGCACCATCTTCTATGAAACGTTTGAGCTGTTCTACTGGATCTTTTGCCACTTGTTCCGATTGATTAAAATCACCTTGATACAAACGCACACACTGTCCATTCATCAAATCAATCGCTGGTAAAATTTTCATGTACTCACCTCTTCTAAAAAAGTTTTTAAGATATTTGCGCCGACATCCGCAGATTTTTCTGGATGAAATTGAATCCCAAAAATATTATTGCGTCTAACCATTGCCGTAATCGGTTCCCCATATTCTGCTTCAGCTACCACGTATTTAGCATCTGTGTCTGCTTGATAGGTATGAACAAAGTAAACAAATGCTTGATCTAAATACCGGAATGCATGATGTTCATGAGAAATGGTAAGTTGATTCCACCCGATATGTGGTAATAAATAATCGGTTTTTATTTTCCGAACGACACCGGGGATTAAGTTTAATCCAGCTGTTTGTTCAACTTCTTCACTTGCGGTGAAAAGCAGTTGCATACCGAGACAGATGCCGAGAAACGGCTTTGTCTTTGCCAGAGCAATCAAGTCATTTTTAAGGCCGCGTGATTCAATCTCTTCCATTGCAGCTTTAAATGAACCCACACCAGGTAAAACGATGTGACTCGCTTCTTTTAATTGGTTTATATCATCTGTTAAGCTGACCTCGTGACCCAGTTTTTCAAAAGCATGACGTACACTAAGGACGTTGCCCATGCCATAATCTACAATCGCAATCATTCAATTAACCCCTTTGTTGAATTAACCCCTTTAATTGCTGGATTAATTGTGATCGCTTCTCCTAGTGCTTTCCCTAGAGCTTTAAAAATCGCTTCAATTTTATGGTGTGTATTTAATCCATATAAGACACGTGCATGTAAAGTAATTCCGGCATGAACCATAAACGCTTGTAAAAACTCACGTACCAATTCTGTATCAAATTGACCTAACTTTTCATTTTCGAAGGTTGCATCTAGGACAAGAAAAGGCCGCCCACTAATATCTAATGAAACAAACCCAAGAGACTCATCCATCGGTACATAGGCGGTTCCATAACGATTGATTTGTTTTTTATCACCGAGTGCCTCTTTAATAAGTTGACCAATTACAATTCCTACATCTTCAACGGTGTGATGCGGGTCAATATGTAAATCACCATCTGCTTTCACCTCAAGTGAAAAGCGTCCATGTGCAGCAAACAACGTTAACATGTGGTCAAAAAAGCCCACGCCCGTATCAATTGATACGGGTGCTTGTTCATCTAAATTCACTTTCACCATAATTCGAGTTTCTAAAGTGTCTCTTTTCTTTTCAGCATAACGCATGATATCCCTCATTTCGACAATTTATCATTGGCTATAATAAAGTGAAGCCTATTTTAATCTTCAAATCTTTTTAAAACGGCACGTGCGTGGCCCGCTAATTGTTCTTCCGTTGCAATCGTGACGATGTCGTCTTTGCTCTGTTCTAGAGCTTCTTTTGAGTAATACAAGAAGGTAGTCTTCTTTACAAAATCATCAACAGATAACCCGGATGAGAATTTTGCCGTGCCCGATGTTGGCAATACATGATTAGGACCAGCATAATAATCACCAAGCGATTCAGGTGTGTAATGACCGAGAAAGACACTGCCCGCATGCTTGATAAAACGTAAATAATCCAATGCATGATCAATTTGGACTTCTAAGTGTTCGGGAGCCATTAGGTTTGATAACTCAAAAGCTTCGGTTAAAGACGTTACCAGGACAAGCCCTCCAAAACGAGTTAAAGCTTCTGTTGCAATCGCTTGGCGCGGTAGAGCCTCAAGCTGCTCCACTAATTCACGTTCGGTTTCTTCTATCAAGCTTTTAGAGGTCGTAAATAGATAGGCGCGTGCTAACGTGTCATGTTCAGCTTGGGCAATTAAGTCACTCGCGATGTGTTTAGCTTTTGCTGATTCATCTGCAATAATTGCGACTTCTGAAGGACCTGCAATCATATCAATGCCGACATCTCCGTACACTAGTGATTTCGCAGCAGCCACGTAAGCATTGCCAGGACCAACAATTTTATCAACTTTTTCAACTGATTCGGTTCCGTAGCTCAAAGCAGCAACTGCTTGAATGCCTCCAACCTTATAAATCGTATCAACACCACTAATATCTGCGGCTACTGAGAGGATGGGTGCAATTTCTCCGCCTTGACGTGCTGGAGAAACCATAATCACTTTCTCAACACCCGCTAGTGCTGCCGGAATCGCGTTCATAAGGACTGATGATGGGTAACAGGCTGTTCCCCCAGGGACATAAATGCCGACTTTTTCGATAGGGCGATACAGCTGTCCTGAAACAATCTCTGCATCATGCTGCATGAACTTTGATTCTTTGATTTGTTTTTGATGGAATTTTCGAATGTTCGCCGCTGCGCGTTCAAGTGCTTGAATCGTTCTTTGATCAACTTTCTCCCAAGCTGCTTTACGCTCCTCCTTCGACACTTCGATATCCCCAGTAAGGGGGCCATCAAATTTTTCAATATATTGAAATAAAGCAGCATCTTTTTCTTCTCGAATGGCTTGAATCACTGTTTTAGCTGTTTCAAAAATGGTTTCTTTATCTTGACTAGGAGCGGCCTGCTTATTTAACTGATCAAGAAAGCTTTTCTTTGTTAATTGTTTAATCACTGAGCACCCTCCTGATTACTTAATTTTTCAATGATTGGCATTAATTCTTCTCGCTTAATTTTTAGTGATGATCGATTAGCAATTAACCGCGCGCTAAAATGCATAAATTCTTCATCAATGACTAAGCCGTTTTCCTTAAGTGTGGTACCTGTTTCAACAATATCAACAATCGCATCGGCTAAACCTAGAATCGGTGCAAGCTCAACAGAACCCTCTAATTTAATGATTTCAACCGATTCGCCCTTTTCTTTAAAAAAGGCCTTGGTGATTCCAGTATATTTACTGGCTATTGTTTTTTTCTGATCAGGCCACACTTTCCCCTTTTCGGTTGCTACAGCCATTCGACAAGCACCAAAAGGTAATGGTAGCAAATCATAGACATCTGCCGTATACTCTGCCAATATATCACCACCTACAATGCCTAAATCAGCAATGCCGTATTGTACATAAGTCACGACATCTGGTCCTTTTGCAAAAATAAATTGTAGATCATCGGTTTCGACTCGAAGTTTTCTGCCCTTATTTACAATCGGTTCAATATCAAAGCCTAGTCCACTAAAGTATTTTAAAAATTGTGTTTCTAAGCGTCCTTTTGTTAATGCAATGACTGGTTTCAATCCGATCCCTCATTTCTCAAATCAATAACTTCATCATACTCAATCGTTAGATCCTGTTGATAGACAATGTCTACGATTTCATCTTGATACGATTGACTTTTTAATTCTGCGACTACATGGGTCGCTTCACTTGCTAACAGACAAACCCTGCGTGGCTGTGTTTCATCTTTAATGTGTTCAGCTAGAATGTCGACATCAAAAGCCAATCCAACTGCAGATATTTTTTGATCGAACTGATGGTAGAGCGAATCATAACGGCCTCCTGAAAAGCATGATTGACCTGAATCTTTAATATAGCCACGGAACATCGTTCCACTATAGTATGGCAATTCCTTTACTCGCCCTAAATCAACAATCACATCATTAATGCCTAACTGATTTAAAACATTAATCAGTTGCAGAAGATGTTCAATGATTGCGGTAAGTTCCAGATGACTTTGGTATTTTTCTTTAAATGCAACCAATACTTCCTTATCACCATAGGCATGAATCAAGGCATGAAGTTGCTCTGATACGTCTGGGTTAGATGCAGTTAAACGTTGAACAACATCGGTTTGTTTATCATGCATCGCTTGACGTAGTTTATTTTCTGCCTGATGAGATAGTTGTAGCGGTGCAATAATTGCTTCATATATGCCAGTATGACCAAGTTCAATTAAATACTCGTCAATTTGTGTCTGGTTTAAAAATTCAACCGCAAAAAAGAGTGATTCAATTTCACCGAAAAGTGGTTCAGAACGAATGATTTCTATACCAGCTTGATTTGATTCGATTCCATCTTTATCTTGACGATAGACTGAACCTTGGTAGAACCATTTGAGTTGTTTAGGGTCCTGATTAACAAGGGCACGTGCAATAGCAGTCGTCCAATCTGGCCGTAACACCTCGATTTCACCATCGCGATCAAACCATTTCAGTAAGGTGTGAAACGCCATTCCGACATGCTTGTTGGTAAACGTTTCTGCATACTCTACTACGGGCGTTTCAATCGGTTTGTAAGCGCGTTTTTTCGCAACCTTTCTAAAAAGCTGATATACTTTTGCTTTACGGTCAAGTAAATGTCCGATTTGATCCTGACTTCCTGCTGGTAAAAACATCTTATCACGTCCATTCCTTTAACACTTTACCACTTTACTTCAGTAAAGTATATTGATTATTGTACTTACTTTAACATCATCTTTTTTCGAGGTCAACCTTTTTTTCTTTTCAAATTGTTCTGTTAATTATATCATATAGGAAACAAGGAGGTTTTTAAATGACTAATTTCGGGGATTATCATGTACATACGCCCTTTTGTCCGCACGGTACAACTGATGCATTTGAAGAATATATCAACACAGCACTTATGCAAGGGTTAAAGGCGATTAGTTTTACGGAACATGCACCTCTACCAGATGGTTTCATCGATCCTACACCAAATAAAGATAGCGGCATGAATGTAGCTGATGTTTCAGCGTATATTTCGACGCTGAAGCAACTTAAAACTAAGTATGCTGATAAAATCACGATTAATATTGGTTTTGAAGTCGATTATATTGAAGGGTTTGAAGAGGCAACGAGTGATTTTTTGAATCAATTCGGGGAAGAGATTGATGATGCCATTCTTTCTGTTCATATGTTAAAAAGTCCTCAAGGGGCGTACTATTGCCTTGACTTTAGTAGCGACCAATTTTCTGAATTAATTGATGTATTTGGGGACATCGATACCGTTTACCAGACGTACTATGCCACCTTGCTAAAGTCTATTAAAGCAGATTTAGGGCCGTATAAACCAAATCGAATCGGTCATATAACCTTGATTGAGAAATTTAAGCGTGTCTACCCAAATTTCAAACAATATACAAATGAACTAAATACGATCTTAGATGAGGTAATGAAACGAAACTATCACTTAGATTTAAACACTGCCGGCTTATACAAACCGGATTGTCAAACAATTTATCCGAATCCAGTTGTTGTAAAGTCAGCAATAAAAAGAGGCATCCCCCTCATACCCGGTTCGGATAGTCATGAGGCAAGCACCCTTTCTCGCGGGTTCGATCAGATCGCCCATTACCTTTCTGAAAATTAAGTGTAAACCTACAAAAACACCCTTTCTTAAATGACATCTTTTACCTGTCATCTAAAGAAAGGGTGTTCTATTATTTCAATTCATGATATTTTCCTTGGTAATAAAGCAAAGGTTTACCCTCATTAACTTCGATATCCGTGACATGTGCGATGAAGACGGTGTGATCACCAGCTTCAACGATTTCATCTGTCACACAGCGCATCCGAACAAGGGCATCTTCTATTACATCCGTTCCATTCAAAGTATCGAACCGAACGGGTTGGCTTTGTTCAATTTGTTTGGCAAAAATTTGAGACAACTCCTTTTGTGCGTTGTTCAAGATACTAATGCCAAACGCATGCGCTTCCTTTAAAGAGCGAATGATTGATCCATTGTTCCGAATTGAAATAGCAACTAACATTGGATCCATCGATAAAGACATAAAAGCATTGACTGTGATTCCTGTTGGTAATTGTGAATCAAACGTTTTTGTCGTTACGACCGTGACACCAGTGGCGAATTCACCCATTGCTTGCTTAAATAACATGTCATCTATCATGTGGGAACCATCCTTTATCTTTTATTTCAAAACCAAAACGCTGGCTTTGCTCTCAATTTCACTACACGTTTATATTCCCGAATTACTCGTCTTTAAACGGTGTTTGATAAAGGACTTGTTTAAAGACATCGAGGACTTCACCAACTTGGTCGGTATCGAGTACAAAGGAACCGTTGCTATAACGGTCACTTATACTAAGAGCCATGGGATGATGTTCACTTATATCACCACGTGTAGTTACTAAAATGAGTTTGTCATTAGGTGTTATTTCTTCAAAACCAACGACGCGGTGAGGTTTTCCCTTTAGTTCTCTTAACATGATTTGACCGCGATTTGCTCGTTTTGCTTGTTCGAATTCAGTTACATACATACGCTTCATTGCACCGCGCTGAGTCACGAGACTAAAGAAGGTATCATCACTCTCACCTTCCATCACAAGTCCTTTTACTAACTGCTCATCTTTCTTCAAATTCATAGCCTTCACACCAGCAGCACGTTGTGAGACAGGGGATACATCAGCTTCATTGAAGCGTAGACCGTAGCCCCGATCGCAAACAACGAATAAATCTTGTAATCCGTTGGAGCGTGCAACATCAATTAGAGCATCATCTTTTTTTAGATTGAGAGCAACTAATGGTTTAGAAAAACGAGAAGCCTCATACAGTTTAAGTTCACTGCGCTTAACCATACCGTTTTTCGTGAAGAATATTAAGTAAGATTGATCATTAAAATCTCGAACAGGCATGGCTTGAACGATTTTTTCGCCCTGGTCTAAACCAGCAAGATTCGAAGCATGTTGAGCAAGGTCTTTCCAACGAATATCCGGCAACGTATGAATCGGCGCATAAATATAACGCCCACGATCCGTAAACATCAGCATCGTGTCTGTGGTATTCACTTCAAATAGGCCAACTAAACGATCTCCTTCTTTCATTGCTAAGCCATCACCATTGGATGCTTGATAGGAACGTAAGCTAGTGCGTTTAATATAACCTTCACGGGTGACAGAGACTAAAACATCTTCTGATGCAATCATTACTTCAAGATTGATTTTAAGTTCTTCAACTTCTTTTTCAATTGTTGTTAGGCGTTCTGTTTTAAACCGTTTTTTAATATCTTTTAAATCCGTCACAATGACGTGATACAACGCTTTTTCATCAGACAAAATTCGTGTCAATTTTTCAATTTGTTGTTCCAAAGCTGTTAATTCATTTTGTAACGCTGAGATATCTGTGTTTGTTAAACGATATAATTGCAAATTAACAATGGCTTCGGCTTGTTCTTCAGAAAAATCAAATTGCTGTTTGATCCGTTTTTTTGCATCTTGTTTATCTTTACTCTCACGAATGGATTGAATCAGCTCATCCAAAACAGATATAGCAATGATTAGACCTTCAACAATGTGATGTCGTTTTTGAGCTTTTGTTAAATCAAACGTTGATGCACGTGTTATTACGTTTTTTTGATGACTAATATAGGCATCAAGCATTTGAGTTAAATTCATTTGTCGTGGTGTTTTATCTAAGATTGCGACCATATTGAAGTTATAGTTCACTTGTAAATCAGTATGTTTATAAAAGAAGTTCAGAATACCTTCGCTATCTGCATCTTTCTTTAACTCAATCACAATTTGCATACCAGTTCGGTCCGTTTCATCACGAATCTCGGCAATGCCTTCAACTTTCCGATCAAGCTTTAATTCATCCATCCGCTTAACTAGACTTGCTTTGTTCACTTCGTAAGGAATTTCATTAATAATGATTTGTTCACGTTTGCTTCGAAGTTTTTCAATTCGTGCTCGTCCACGGACAACAACTTTACCTTTTCCGGTTTTGTACGCTTGTTTTAAACCTTCTTCACCTTGAATAATACCACCCGTTGGGAAATCAGGACCACGCATTACCTTTAACAATTCATCTATTGTGATTTCAGGGTTTTCCATCCGTTTAATCACAGCATCAATAACTTCGGTTAAATTGTGGGGTGGAATATCTGTTGCATAGCCGGCTGAAATCCCTGTTGAACCGTTAACTAAAAGATTTGGAAAGCGAGCGGGTAAGACAACAGGTTCATGATTGGTATCATCAAAGTTTGGAATGAAATCAACTGTTTCTTTATCAATGTCACGCAATAATTCTGCGGATATTGGTGACAAACGTGCTTCCGTATAACGCATAGCTGCTGGTGGGTCGCCATCAACACTCCCGTTATTTCCGTGCATTTCAACAAGGGCATTTCTTACTTTCCACTCTTGAGAGAGGCGTACCATTGCCTCATAGACGGAACTATCACCGTGTGGATGATAGTTCCCGATAACGGTACCCACTGTTTTTGCTGATTTTCTAAAGCCTTTATCATGGGTGTTTCGTTCTTCATGCATCGCAAATAAAATCCGGCGCTGCACCGGTTTTAATCCATCTCTTGCATCAGGAAGGGCCCGTTCTTGAATGATGTATTTACTATAGCGACCGAACCGGTCACCAATCACTTCTTCTAAAGGTAAGTCTAAATAATTTTCTACTTCTGACAAAACAGTTCCTCCTCTTACGAGTCCGTATGGATATTTTCATTTTCAATAATGTTTGTTTCCTCATCTAAACCGAATTGAACATGTGTTTCTATCCATTTTCGTCGGGGGGCAACTTTATCACCCATCAATGTCGTCACCCGGCGTTCAGCACGCGCCAAATCATCAATGGTCACGCGAATCAAAGTTCTTGATTCAGGATTCATCGTCGTATCCCAAAGTTGATCCGCATTCATTTCACCTAAACCTTTATAGCGTTGTAAAATATAACCCGACTTCACTTTTTTCAATATTTCACGCATCTCTTCGTCACTCCATGCGTAGTAAAGCTCTGACTTTTTTCCTTTTCCTTTTGATACTTTATATAAAGGGGGTAAGGCAATAAAGACTTTACCAGCTTCGATAAGGGGACGCATGTATCGGTAAAAGAATGTGAGCAGTAATACTTGGATATGTGCCCCGTCTGTATCAGCATCGGTCATGATGATAACTTTATCGTATTGGATATCTTCAATGTTAAAATCGCCACCCACACCTGCACCAATTGTATGAATAATGGTCGAAATTTCTTCATTTTTAATAACATCTTCTAATTTAGTTTTTTCCGTATTAACAACTTTACCTCTTAACGGTAACACGGCTTGAAATTTGCGATCTCGTCCCTGTTTTGCTGATCCCCCAGCAGAATCACCTTCGACTAAATATAACTCATTTCGTTTAGGGTTTTTAGACTGCGCAGGTGTTAACTTACCACTTAACAGGGCATCTTTACGCTTTTTCTTTTTACCAGATCGTGCATCTTCACGTGCTTTTCGAGCTGCTTCACGTGCTTCTTTTGCGCGAATGGATTTCTTTAATAACAGTTGCGACAATTCAGCGTTCTCTTCTAAAAAGTAGGCGAGATGCTCACTGATAACATTATCCACACTTGATCGTGCTTCAGATGTGCCAAGTTTCCCTTTGGTTTGGCCTTCAAACTGAAGTTTTTCTTCAGGAATACGAACACTAATTACCGAAGTGAAACCTTCACGAATATCATTACCTTCTAAGTTTTTATCTTTCTCTTTTAACATATTATTTTTACGTGCATATTCATTGAATACTCTTGTTACAGCTGCACGAGCGCCGGATTCGTGTGTACCCCCATCTTTAGTACGTACGTTATTTACAAAACTTAACATACTCTCAGCATAACCGTCATTAAATTGAAATGAAAAATCAACTTCAATCTCTGCATGCTCTCCTTCGATAGCTACAACAGGATGAAGGACATCTTTGTCTTCGTTCAAATACTCAACAAATGATTTTAAACCATCTGGGTATTCATAGACATCTGTCACATCATGACGTTGATCAATCAAGGTGATATTTAAACCTTTCAAGAGAAATGCCGATTCTCGAAGGCGCTCAGATAATATTTCATACTGAAAACTTGTCGTTGAGAAAATTGATGCATCAGGCTTAAAGTAAATTGTTGTTCCAGTTTTCTTTGTTTTACCGATTTGTTTTAACGTGGTCGCTGGTTTTCCGCCGTTCTCAAAGCGCTGTTCCATAATCTTGCCATCGCGATGAATCGTCACGACTAATTGTTCACTTAGTGCATTCACAACAGAAGAACCAACCCCGTGTAAACCCCCTGACGTTTTATAACCGCCTTGACCGAACTTTCCTCCGGCATGTAGAACAGTTAAAATCACTTCAGGTGTTGATTTACCAGATTGATGCATTCCAATTGGCATCCCACGTGCTTCATCACTAATGGTGATGCTGTTATCTTCATGGATCGTAACAACAATTTTGTTACCATAGCCCGCTAATGCTTCATCGACTGCATTATCGACGATTTCATAGACCAAATGATGTAACCCCCGTGCATCAGTCGAACCAATATACATCCCAGGTCGTTTTCTAACAGCTTCTAATCCTTCTAATACCTGTATCGAATCATCGTTATAATTGTTTTCAACTACCAAACTGATCTTTCCCCTTCCGTCAATCAATACAAAATTCTATAGAACTTACGTTTGTATCGCCGCGTATCTCTAGTATAGCATGAATTGTTGGATTTAATAAATCTATTTCCGGTTTAGCGCATGACCTCATAATAAGCAACTTTAATACACGTGTCCATTACAATTTCGATCTGATCTTGATAGCGCTTAAACACATCACCATCATACACACCCATTTGTGCCCAGACAACATCTGCATCTATTTCAATCGCTGCCTTTGTAATATCTTCAAGAAAATTAGAACGTCTAAATACATTGACTATATCTACGTGTTCAGAAATATCAGCTAAGGATGCGACTGCTTTTTCGCCAAGGGCTTCTTCAATTGTTGGATTTACCGGTATTATCTTATAGCCCGCATTTTGCATCACCTTCGTTACTTGATAAGACGTACGATTAGGTTTGTCTGACAAACCGACAACTGCAATGGTTTTCGCGTTTGTTAAAATACGTTTTAATGTTTCATGATTGGGTTGTTGCATGGAGATCGCCTCTTTTCAAAAGTTTATCGTCTATCTCCTAGTTTAAGCTTTTTAATAGAGGTTGGTCAAATCATTTTATAGTGGTCATCTGTTAAGCTGCTTTATTATACCAGTTAAGACCTGGTACCAATCTGTGCTTTTCATTGTCCGCAAATCGTGTTAAAATAAAGCGACTAAAATCGAAAAGAGAAACGAGGAACTTTTATGTGGCAATACGTTATTTTTATTCTTATCGCTTATTTATTAGGTTCAATTCCATCTGGGTTAATTGTTGGTAAAGCTTTTTACAATGTAGATATTCGAGAGCACGGGAGTGGCAATTTGGGCGGTACCAACACGTTTCGGGTCCTCGGAAAAAAAGCTGGAATGATTGTAACAATTAGTGATGTTTTAAAAGGAACCATTAGTGTACTTCTACCAATGCTGTTTGATCAAGTCACGGTCAATCCGCTAATAATTGGTGTGTTTGCGGTGATCGGTCATATCTTCCCGTTGTTCGCCAATTTTAAAGGTGGCAAGGCAGTTGCTACTTCAGGTGGATTAATTTTAGCTTTATCTCCGCTATTATTTTTTATCATTTTAGCAACATTTTTCCTTAGTCTTTATATAACAAAATATGTTTCACTTTCTTCTATGGTTACCGGTTTTATTGCGATGCTAACAACGTTTGTTTTAGATGATATTGGTCTGATGATTTTAACTGCGGTATTATTTATATTCATCGTTTATCGTCATATCCCTAATATTAAACGGATTAAAAATAAAACAGAACCTAAGATCACCTGGATATAGTCGACAGAAATAGTCACACCTTTCTATCAGCTTAGGAAGGTGTTTTTACTATGGATAGGCAGTTTTTATTGAAAATTCAGGCGCTAAATGGCATGATAAGTTAAAAAGATTGAAACAAACAATCATCATAACGTATACTCATTAGATAAAGCGTTGTTTTGAAAGGGGTTCATCGATTTGAATAACAAACAAAAGCAGATAAAAAGATTACCCAAAAAAGCAGAACGTCATCGCATCTTTGGTTCAACGTCACCAGGAAAACGAACAAAACCAACGGTAAAAGATGCAATGGTCGATCTTCAAAATAAACAGGACGATTATTTCTTTAAACTTGATCAAGTTGGAATTTCTAATGTGAAACATCCAGTCAAGATATATGGTGAAAAAGAGCCGCAACTCCAAACATCAATTGCTACGTTTGGGTTTTACTCGTCAATAGATAAAGGCAGTAAAGGGACCAACATGTCCCGATTTACTGAACAATTGGCTGAGGCTTACCGTCATGATCAACTTGATTTAAAACTTAAAACATTAAAAGCATTTACGAAAGCTTTAGCCAACCGACTAAAAACAGAGGATGCCACCTTAGAAGTAACAGTCCCTTATTTCTATCAACAACCAGCACCTGATTCACATTTATCTGGGTTAAATCACGTTGACTTAGTCACGAAAGTGACGTACAGGGCACCTGATACGTATACTGTAGAAGTAGGACTAACCGCAACGATCACAACATTGTGTCCCTGTTCTAAAGAAATCAGTGAATATAGTGCGCATAATCAACGTGGTATTGTGCAAGTTGAAGTAGAATTACACTCAGATTTTGATGAGTCAATCGAAGATTGGAAGCACTTTATACTTGAGGCAGCGGAATCAAATGCCAGTGCGCGTATCCATCCCATCCTTAAGCGACCAGATGAAAAAGTTGTCACTGAACATGCATATGAAAACCCTCGCTTTGTTGAGGATATGGTGCGTTTAGTTAGTGCTGACATCTATGAGTGGGAAGCTGCTGCTGCATTTAAAGTTAGTTGTCGAAACGAAGAGTCGATTCACCTTCACGATGCTTTTGCTAGTATCACATTTGATAAACGTGTGGATGAACGATGAAATCGGTTTTGTTAGGTATGATTCGTTTGTATAGAAAATATATCAGTCCAGCTACACCTCCAAGTTGCCGTTTCCAACCCACCTGTTCACAGTATGGATTAGAATCAATTGAAAAGTTTGGTGCACTTAAAGGCGGTTTCTTAGCAGTAAAACGTGTGCTAAAGTGCCATCCCTTTCATCCGGGTGGTTTTGATCCGGTACCCGATAAGAAAACTAAACATAATCACCATTAAGTTATCATTGAAAAACCTCGCGGTTATTGTTGTAGCGAACAATAACCGCGAGGTTTTATAAATTAAAGCGTTCAATTTGATCGAGATAACCTTCTTTTTTTAGAATCGGTTTCTGAATCGGTGGAAACAAATCAAAATGTGGGTGTAGTGGATCAGCATGAATGTATGTGGCAGGGAGTCCGTGTTTTTGCCCCCATGCTTTTAACTTTTCAATGTCTTTGCAACCTACCTTAGTAACTGAAGTTGCCTCTGGAAAGCGAGGGTCTTGCCAGAAATGTGTCATAAATGCGATTTCTCCATTTTCGACCGCTTGCTTCCATGCGATTAATTCATGGCGTTTTAACCCAAAAGCCATGAGCTTATTCAACCATCGCTTCTAAATAACGTTCATGCCAATCCGGGAACATACGCCGCACCGACACTGGTCTAAAATTATCTTTTTTAACAATCACATGATCGGTTGCACCAGTCACACAAATCTCTCCTGCTTGATTGGTCACTTCGTAGCAGTAGCGTGTGCGCAGGCCATCATAGCTCTCCACCCAAGTTGTCACATAACAGGGTTCACCGTATTTGGTCGGTCTTTTAAAATCAATCTCAACATGGGTAACAGGAGAAACGACCTGTCTTGCTTCCATTTTCGCATACGATAAACCAAGTTCACGAATAAAAGCCGTCCGTCCAATTTCAAACCAAATCAAATAGTTCGCATGATAGACAACCCCCATTTGATCTGTTTCTTGATACCTCACTTCAATTTCTTTCGTCACCTTTTTCACAACTTATGCTCCTTTCACTTGTTGCCAAGCTTGTTTAAAATCGTCCGTTATTAAATGATTATATGCGTCTTTATTTGTTTCAAGTTCTTTCTGTAAACGCATTGCTTGGAATTGAATCGCTTCTTCGACAAGATTAACGACAAATCGAGCGTTTCCACTAATGTCTTCTTCAGTAAATCGTTCTAGCAAGTAGCTTGTTACCGAATCATCAACATGATATTGGTAACGGGCAATGTGAAAACTGCTTATTGACAATAACTCTTCAGCCGTGTAATCTTTAAAATCAAAATATTTCTTAAAACGAGAACTTAGTCCGGGATTGCTGTCAATAAAGCGCTCCATTTCCTGTTTATAACCCGCTAAAATGACGACTAAATTTTCATTGTGTTTTGTCATTTCATCAACCAAGGTATCGATAGCCTCTTTACCAAAGTCATTTTCACCTCTAAATAAACTATAGGCTTCATCGATAAACAACACCCCTCCGAGTGCCTCTCTAATTTTATTTTTAGTTTTTATCGCGGTCTGCCCCACATAACCAGCCACTAAATCACTACGTGATGCAAGCACAAAGTGTCCGCGCTTTAACAGACCACATTCTTTTAATAACTTTGAATAAATTTTAGCAACTGTTGTTTTACCTGTACCTGGATGCCCGGAGAATACAGCATGTAATTGGATGGGCACGGTCGGATAGCCCTGTTCCTTGCGTGTTTGTTGTACTGAAACAAAAGAAGAAAGTTTTTTTACTTCCTCTTTAATATTGGCTAAGCCAATTAAACCATCAAGCTGTTCCATCGGAGCCGTTTCATCTTTCTCGTCTTCCATCACCGATAAATCTTTCGATTCAATATGCATGTGATCTATCCAATCATCTTCTTCATCAACAGAAATTGAAGCCCCCTTTTTAAAAATCGCCTTCATGACGAGGTCGCGGACGGTTCTAGCATTACCGAAGGTGTCATCGACTTTCGCACGTTCAATTAGTCCATAAAAACTATTCAATGCTGTTTCTGTGAAGAAGTAGTCGTTAGCAAGTGCAGTGATTTCTGCAATCTCGAGTAGTTCTTTTACTTTAAAGTCAGGAAGATGAATTAAATTTTGCTCAGGAAATCGACTTCTAAGTCCTGGATTTGACCAGAGAAATTGTCGCATTTCTTCAGGATACCCTGCTAAAATAACTGCAAATTTATTGGCATATTCGCCACTGGTCATTGCGGAAACAAGGGTATCAATTACAGCTTGACCATAATCATTACCACTTGAATCTTGTCGATGCAAACTATAAGCTTCGTCAATAAAGAGAACTCCTCCAACTGCTTCCCGAATATAGTTCATCGTGTTTTCTTCACTTTGACCCACAAACGAACCAACCAGATGCGAGCGATTTACTTCAACCACTTTATTATTTTCAAGTAAGCCGAGTTCATGGTATATTTCTGCAAGCAGTCGGGCAATTGTCGTTTTTCCAGTTCCCGGATTACCGGTAAGGATCATATGCAAACCAGGTTCATCAATCATTTGAAAACCAAGGGCTTTCCGATCTTGTTGATACTTTAAGTAATGATAATATTGCTTCATGTAGCTTTTGACTTGATGTAGCCCAACCATCTCTTCTAATTTTTGTAGGGGCGATTGCTGTTCAGATTGATTAAATAACGCTGGAAATGTCCGATCAAATTGTTGAATGATATCAGCTAATTTTTTGATCTTTTGGTTGATTTCCTGCGTTTGTATCCCCGTTTTTTTATTTTCAATCCTTTGAATACTCGACGTGAACATCTCTTCTAAATCTAATAATTGTTCTTTGATAGTTTGATAGATGTTTGATAACTCTTGATCGTTCTTGACTTGATAGATAGAAATATGCCGTGTTTCATCATGAAATAATTCGATTGCCGCACGCCACTCTGTTAATTTTTTTAACTTTGCTTGGTCAAAATCAGTCTCTCTTATTGACCATGTTTCGACATGTAAAACGAGCAAATATTGTAAAATTTGATAAAAGTCTTTAAATTGGTTTAAGGATTGGATCATTGGAAAGGCTTCATCGTAAGTTTTGGCAATGGTTAAGAGCTTACTTGAGAGCGGATCTGTGTCTTGATGTCTCAGAAGGCGATGATAGGCTAGCATTACGTGTAAAGCAGCAATTGCACGATCTGATAGTTGTTCAGGCTCCGCACGAATTTGATCAATCGCTCGTAAGCAATCAATCTCGCGATAAGGCGGTTGTTCATTTATTGATGTCCAGTCTAACAGCGTTTCCTCTTTTACTGTTGAAAAGATGAGATGATTAGTCATAGTCTCTACCCCTTTCTTTCTCTATTAAGTTTAGCATAAAAAAATCGGTTAAAACACTTATTCGCATATGAAAGAAGTCACCCAAATGATGAGTGACTTCCTTCTCGAACGATCCATAATATTTATGCTTCTTTTAATTTATTTCTAAGCACCATTTGCAGAATGCCACCGTGGCGATAGTAGTCAATTTCAACATCACTATCGAAACGCGCGACAGCTTTAAATTGTTTAACTGAGCCATCTTCTGCTGTTGCAGTAACATCAACCAGTTGATTTGGTTCAACTGACGGGTCAATGTTCACATCAATCGTCTCACGACCAGTAAGGCCAAGTGAATCGATGCTTTCACCTTCATCGAATTGTAACGGCAAGACACCCATCATAACAAGGTTGCTACGGTGAATACGCTCATAACTTTCAGCAATCACTGTCTTAATGCCAAGTAAATTCGTGCCCTTAGCTGCCCAGTCACGTGAACTTCCCATTCCATAGTCATTTCCTGCTAAAACAACAAGACCAGTATCCGTTTCTTGATACTTCATTGCGGCGTCATAAATTGGCATGACTTCTTCTGTTGGCCAGTAAGTTGTCAATCCACCTTCTGTGCCAGGTGCAAGTTTATTTTTAATACGGATATTACCAAAAGTACCACGCATCATCACTTGATGGTTACCTCGACGTGAGCCGTATGAATTAAAGTGTCGAGGCGTCACACCATTATCCTGTAAGTAAAGACCTGCAGGCATGTCTTTCGCGATTGCACCTGCTGGAGAGATATGGTCTGTCGTTACCGAATCACCAAATTTACCGATGACGCGTAAACCATTTAATGGTTTAACAACATCTGGCTCAACAGATAAGTTTTCAAAGAATGGTGGGTTCTGAATATATGTGGATTGATCATCCCATTCATACAGCGGCTCATCTGTTGTTTCAATTTGGTTCCATTTTTCATTTGAGTTAAAAATATTCGCATATTCTTTTTTGAAAATTTCTGGCGTAACTACTTTAAAGACTTCATTTCTGATTTCTTCAAGAGATGGCCATAAGTCATCAAAATAAACAGGTTCATTATTTTCATCATAGCCAAGCGGCTCTGTTCTAAGATCAACATCAACGGTACCTGCTAGTGCATAAGCAACAACAAGTGGTGGTGATGCTAAGTAATTTGCTTTAACAAGCGGGTGAATACGTCCTTCAAAATTACGGTTACCTGAAAGTACGGATGCAACAGTTAAATCATTATCAACAATTGCCTCTTCAACAGCCTTCTCAAGTGGACCCGAGTTACCAATACATGTGGTACAACCATAACCGACCAAATTAAAACCTAGCTCTTCGAGATACGGCATGAGGCCTGCATCTTCTAGGTAGCGTGTCACGACCTTAGAACCTGGTGCGAGTGACGTTTTCACATACGCTGGTACCGTTAACCCTTTCTTAACTGCATTTCGTGCCAGTAAGCCGGACCCTAGCATAACGTATGGATTTGAAGTGTTTGTACATGATGTGATCGCTGCAATTGCTAGTGCACCTGTTTTCATCACAGAAGTTTCGCCATTTTCATGTTCAACTGTGGCTGTTTTCTCAAATTCTTCTTCTGATAAACCAAACCCTTGATTACCAGCAGGCGCTGTAATTGAGTCATTGAACGATTTTTTCATGTCAGATAGTAAAATTAAATCTTGTGGACGTTTAGGTCCAGATAAACTTGGTTCTAAATCCGACAGATTCACTTCAACTAAATCTGTAAATTCAGGATCAGGCATCGATGAATCATACCATAAATCGTTGGCTTTACAGTATGCTTCAACAAGGTCGATTTGTTCTTCATCACGGCCTGTTAGACGCATATAGTTTAGAGATTCTTCATCAACGGGGAAGAATCCACATGTTGCCCCGTATTCAGGTGCCATATTAGATATGGTTGCACGGTCAGCTAAAGGCATTTCCTTTAAGCCAGGACCGAAGTATTCAACAAATTTACCAACAACTTTCTTCTCGCGTAATACTTGTGTGACCTTTAAAGCAAGATCGGTTGCAGTAATGCCGTTAGGCATAGATCCCGTAAACTTAACACCAATGACATCGGGTGCAGGGAAATAAGAAGGTTGACCTAACATGCCAGCTTCTGCTTCGATACCACCGACACCCCAACCAAGGACACCAAGACCGTTAATCATCGTTGTATGAGAATCTGTTCCGACTAATGTATCAGGGAAGGCATCAAATGTACCATCGTCATTTTTAAGTTTGTGGACTACACTTGCAATATATTCTAAGTTAACTTGGTGAACAATACCAGTTGCTGGTGGTACTGCACGATAGTTATCAAAGGCTTTTTGTGCCCAGTTTAAGAATTGATAACGTTCAATGTTACGCTCGAATTCAAGTTCCATATTGGCAAGTAATGCATGGTTTGTCCCAAACTCATCAACTTGTACCGAGTGGTCAATTACCAAATCAACAGGTACTTCAGGATTAATCTTATTAGCTTCGCCACCCATGTCGACCATTGCTTTACGTAATGAAGCTAAATCTACCACGGCTGGAACGCCAGTGAAATCTTGGAGAATAACACGTGAAGGTTTAAATGGTACATCTGTTTTTTCGACTTTCCCCCATTTCGCTAACCCTTCGATATGTTCATCATTAATCACCCGTCCGTCATATTGACGTAAGAGTGATTCAAGTAATACGCGAATTGAAAACGGTAAACGTTCAATTTTCCCTTTACCTGCTTCTTCTAGTGCTTTCAATTGAAAATAGTTAAATGTTTGACCATTCAGTTCAAATGTTTTTTTAGTATTTATCATGTAATTTTTACCTCCTATGTAAGTCATATCTCGCTAAAAAACTGTCGGATTTTAGCAGCGACAGTTCTCTCCCTACCCTATTTTAAAGGATAAACGTAAATATGTAAAATATTTTGACAATAATCACTTCTTAACTGGTCGCTTAACTAGGTACATTTATCGATGTACTTTTTAGAATTTGCGATAAAAAAGCTCTGTTGCGATTACAACAGAGCTTTGGCAATGTATTAAAAATCAATAAATTGATTATTTCCCTTGATTTTGGTTGTTCATTGCGCGCATCATTTGATTAATTTTCTTCTGCGATGGCTTTTGACCCATTTGCATCATCAGTGTACGTAACATTTGTTCATTAATAGGTGGGTTTTTCTTTAAATAATTCATCATATACTTTCTAGCAATGAAGAATCCAAGTGCCGCACCAGCTAAGATTGCGATGATTGCGATTAGAATCACCCAACCGATACCTAATGTCATATATGCCTGCCTCCTTCAATTCATTTCTTATATAGTATATTAAAGATTTGCTGATAATACAATAAAAAGCTAAAAATTCATTTGATTATTAGCCATCACTGGTAATCTAAACTTATTTTTATAACCACTCTTCATTAACTTTTCAACTAACTCAATTGGAAATTAAAAAACGAGCCTACCAATTGGCAGGCTCGTCTCTGTAAGAATTATTTGTCTAGAACAGCTTCAAACCGTTTAACAACATTTTCAACGGTAAAGCCATATTCGATCATAACTTGGTTACCCTCACCTGATGCACCGAAGCGATCAATCGCAAGAATATCACCTTCATCACCAGCGTAACGATCCCAGCCAAGTGAAGCACCCATTTCAATGGCAAGACGTTTCTTCACGTCTTTCGGTAAAACTGAATCTTTGTAGGCTTGATCTTGTTGCTCGAA